>JAHBYF010000009.1 GCA_019636095.1 Hyphomonadaceae bacterium | reverse complement strand
ACGCAGCCTCCTGGCTGCGTGATGGCTGCATGGAATGCATCCAGTCTGCGGCTTGCTGAGCCTTCGACGCGGCGGTGAAGATGGCGCGCGGGTCGGACTTCAAAACCTCCATCCACGATGCAAGGTAAGCGGCGTGATCTGGGCGCGGTTCGCAAGCAAGTCCGAGATCGGCGAGAATGAAACTCGCGGTCAATTCGGAAATTGCTTCGTCCATCGCATAAGAGAAAGAACCGAAACGCCCTGTGAGATCGCGATCGAGCCGATGCTTTGCTCCCGATGCATGCGCATGCTCATGCACACTAACTCCGATGGCAGAGACGGCGTCCTTGAAGCGCTCGAACGGCGGCAGGTGTACGGTGTCGGTCGAGGGATGATAGTAAGCCATGTCGCCGCCGATCACGACGGGCACCTTCAGCGCGGCGATGAAAGCCTCTGCATGCGTGATGCGCTCGCTCTCGGGAAGGCGCGGGGTCTCTGGCGCCGAATAGTCGTCGACTTGCGCGATGTTAAAGAGAGAGAAGCCGCGCGCGAACATGCGCGGACGACGCGCGCAATCTTCATCGTCGCTGTCTGCGCCATCCGTGCGCTTCCAGAACACGGCAAGCGTTGCGCGCTCACCTTTACGAACCTGTGCGCCGAGCTTGGCCCAGCAGCGATAGGTGCCCCAAAGACCGTGGGTGTAACCTGCGTGCTCGCCCGCGGCCCACAGAGCGAGAATGTTGAGGCCGCGATATGCAACGCCGGTTGCGACATTGATGGGACGCGCGGCGGGAGAACCGTCGTGATGCCAGGGCATGCGCCATTTGTCGGCGCCGCGCTCGATGGCGGCGAGAATGTCGGCGGTGATGCGCTCATAGATGCTGGCGCGTTGAGAAGATGACATCGGTGAAGCTCCGAACCCAGCCGGAGCCGATCTCCGGCGGCGGAGCTTTGAATGCGGCGCTCGTGAGCGCCGGCGCGCACCCGAACGGGCCGCAGCGAAGCGGAGGACGGCGCCAGCCGTTGCGCGGCGGCGCGGGCGCCGCCAGCTCCGCCTATTCGCCGGAGATCGGCTTTGCGATGTGTGGAGAGCGCTGACGCGTCGCCGGCTTACGCGTCGCGACGCAGATAGCGGCCCCAGGCCAGCTCGATCGCGTAAGTTAGGCTAAAGAGCACAAGCGCGCCGGTCACGATCGCGCCCAAGCTCATGGCGTCCGCGTCGAGGGGATCCAGAGCGACCAGCCCGGCCAGCAGCGCGCCGGCTAGTAGGACGGGGCCGGAAAAGAAGCAGTGCAGCCGCCCGCAGCGGCGCGCGTTGACAAGGCAGGCCGCGCCCATCCAAGCGAGCGCAAGCGACCAGGCGCCGGCGGCCCACGCAACCGAGGGCGAGAAGAGACTAGCAGCGGCGCCGACGAGCACCGGCGCGCCCCAGACAGCGAGGAAGCTGCCGATGTTGGCCGACAAGTCGCGCCGCGCGCACGCTTCGTCGGCTGTGCGGGGCTGACGCATCACGTCACCCGGCGCAGCAGGAGAGCTTGGCGACGTCGCGCTCGAAGCCTTGCGCGGCAAGCTTCAAACCCTCGACGGTGGTAAGGTAGGGAAAGATGGTCTCGCCAAGCGCGCGCGCGGTCATGGCGTGCTTGAGCGCTAGCGCCAGCGTCTGGATGCTGTCGGCTCCTTCGGGGGCGAGGATCTGTCCGCCCAGCAAACGATCGCTGCGCGCGTCGGCGACAAGCTTGATGAGCCCGCGCGTGTCGCGTGCAGCCAGCGCGCGCGGGACTTGGTCGAGCGGAACGACAGAGACTTTCACCTCATGTCCGGCGGCTAAGGCTTGGGCTTCGGTCAGGCCCACGCCGGCGACCTGGGGATCGGTGAACACGACCCACGGCATTGCTGCATTGTCGTAAGTGAGCGCATCGCCATTAAGCGCATTGCGCGCGGCCAGCTTGGCCCCGTAGGCGGCCATGTAGACGAACTGGTCGCGGTTGGTCACATCGCCCGCGGCGTAGACGCCGGCCTTGCTCGTGCGCATGTACGCATCGACGATGATGGCGCCGCGCTCGTCTTGAGCGACGCTCGCCTCGGCGAGGCCCAGCCCTTCGACGTTGGGCGCGCGGCCGGTGGCGATGAGGAGCTTTTCGGCGCGCAACTCGATCAGCTCGCCGTCGTCCTTGACGCACAGCGTGACGCCCGCAGCGTCCTCGCGGCAGGCGTCGTAGGCGACGCCGCAATGAAGGCGCATGCCCTCGTCTCGAAACACCTCCATCAGCGCGTCGGACACTTCTGGCTCGGCCTGCGGCAACAGGCGCGAGCGGCACACCATGGTCACCGCGACGCCCATGCGCGCCATCATCTGCGCCAGCTCGGCGCCGATGAAGCCGCCGCCCACGACGATCAGGCTCTTCGGCAGTGTGTCCAACTCAAGCAGCGAGGTGCTGGTGAGAGAGCTGACCTTGTCGATCCCTGGAATTGGCGGAACCGCGGGCCGCGCGCCGGTTGTGATGACGATCTTCGGCGCGTGGATGAAGCTGTCGCCGATAACGACGCCGCCATCGACAAGGCGTGCTTCGCCTTCGATGTAGGCGATGCTCTCGTACTGCGGCAGCAAATCGACGTATTTTTTCTGCCGGAGACCGGCGACCAAATCATCCTTCGCCGCGATGACGCGGCGCCAATCGACCACGCGCGCTTCGCCGAGAATGCCGTCGAACCGGCTGGCGGCGCGCGCGCCGTGCAGCGCCTCGGCGGCGCGGATCATGGTCTTGGACGGCACGCAGCCGACATTGACGCAGGTGCCGCCAATCACGCCATGTCCGATCAGCGCCACGCGCGCGCCTTGCTCGGCGGCGGTGATCGCGGCCGAAAAACCGGCAGAGCCCGCGCCGATGACGGCGAGGTCGTAGGCTTCGTCTTTTCTTGGAGTCGCGCAGCAGTCGGACATATCAGGCTTTCTTGTGCGAACGATCAGTGGCGCTGCGCCGGCGGCGGGCGAGCGCTCTGAGCCCCAGCGCCAAGGCGGCTAGCGCGGCGACGCCTATGAGTAAGGGCAGAAACAGGCCGCCTGCAATCGCCCGGAGGCCGGCGACGCCGAGGAACGCCAACACGATCGGGGTCAGCAGACAGCACAGCGCCGCCGCGATGATGCCGATCGAGAGGACCGGCCACTCTCTCATGAGGCCGGCGTGACGAGACGCGCGGGATAGCCAGCGTTGGTGGAGGCTGCGGCGATCGCTTCGGGCGTGGCGCGGCCGGCGTCGTAGGTCACCGTGGCGCGCTTCGATTCGAAGTCGACTTCGACCGAACGCACGCCGTCAACGCGCGACATCGCCGTGCGCACGGTGATCGGGCAGGTCGCGCAGGTCATGTTGTCGACTATAAACGACGCGGTGCGCACCTGCGCCTGCGCGATCTGGGCTTGCGCTTGTGCCGCCGATTGCAATGGCGCGAGCGTAACAACAGCGCCGAGCGCCCCGAGTGCGGCGAGCGCGCCGATGATCATGAGCTTCTTCATCGATTCTCTCCTTCAGTAGAAATACGGCGCCCACCAATCGATGGTGGCGGCCAATATGACGAGCGCGGCGGCAAGCCAGAGCGCGCTCTGCGTGATCAGCGCCGATTGCGGGCGCGCGCAATACGAGCCGTCCTCGCATTTGGGTTTCGGCCGGAAATAAACCTGCCAGAAGCCGAGCCCGATGAAGACCGCCGCGATGGCGATGAAGACCGGCTTATACGGTTCGAGCGCGGTGAAATTGCCGATCCAAGCGCCGGATACGCCGAGCGTCACCAGCACCAGCGGCAGGATGCAGCAGGACGAGGCGAGGACGGCGCCGGCGACGCCGCCGGCGGCGAGCCAGCCCTGACGGGGACCGGGATCGGGGCTTTGCTGCATCATGGGATCACGCTACAATCTGTAGCGACTACAGGATCAAGAGGATTTTGCAGGCCCATGAAGCAAAGCCATCCCATGGCCCTATTGCGGCGCGGGGAGCTTGCGGCCCGGGTTGGCTGCAACCTCGAAACCATCCGCTATTACGAGGGCATCGGCCTCTTGCCGCACCCGCCGCGCTCCGAAGGACGCCATCGGCTCTATGACGCGGATCTGGCCAAGCGGCTGCGCTTCATCCTGCGCGGGCGCGAACTCGGCTTTTCGATCGAGGAGATTCGCGCGCTGCTAGCGATTGCCGACGGCGCTGGCGGCTGCGCCGACGTCTATGCGCTCACGACGCAGCACCTCGATGTGGTCAAGCGCAAGATCGCCGATTTGCGCAAGCTTCAGCGCATTCTGTCGGACACCGCGGCGCGCTGCGCGCGTGACGCCTCGCCTGAGTGTCCGATTATTGAGGCGATGTCGGCGCCGTCGGCGGCGCGTCCACGGCGTCGATGACCCGCTGATAGCGGGCGATGTCGGCCTTGAGAACCGTGCGCTGTGCGCGCGACAGGCGCTTCTCCTTGAACAAGAGCTTGGCGTCGTCGCGTGCCTTGGCCCAGACCGGGCGATGACGCGCCGTGAAGCAAGCGTTGGGGCAGCATGGGCCAACCGCTCAGACTCGGGAAGCGTTGGAATGGCTTCGGGTTCGTGGCCGTCCACTTGGGCGACGTTGAAAACGCTGTAGCCGCGCGCGAAGAAACGCTTCTTCTCGGTGTCTTCCGCATCGGGTTTCTCGACCTGTTTCCAAAGCACGACCGCGCTGGCGCGCTCGCCCTTGCGCACGACTGCGCCCAGTTCGAACCATTGCTTGAACGTGCCCCAGAGGCCGGTGGGATATCCCTTCGCCTCTGCCGAGGCCCAAAGGGCGAGCGTGTTGATGCCGCGATAGGGCTTCTTCGAGCCGACGTTGGCGGGGCGATAGATGGCGCTGCCGTCATGATGCCAGGGCATGCGCCCCACTTCGACGCCGCGTTCAATCGCAGCGACGATCTGTTCGGTGATGCGGGCATAGATGCTTGCGCGGTCGTTATTGGGCATTGGACGTGTCCTGATGAGGCGCGCACGCGCGCGTGCGCGCGAATGAAAGAGAGGAGCCGCCCGAGGGCGGCTCCGAAGTGAGAAGGGCGGTTTAAGCCGCGGCGTCCGCGGTCTCGTCGGCCTTGGTCTTGGCGGACGCAGACTTGGTCTTCGGGCGCGATAGCCGCTGGTAGCGGGTGATCTCGAAGGTGTTGTCGTAGATCTTCTGCTCGCCTTTGAGCCAGACGGTCGGAACGATGCGGCCTTCGAAGGTAACGCTGTCGCCCTTGTCGAGCTGGGTCAGCATCTCGGCGTTCAGGTCAGCATCAAACGAGACGCAGCGAAGCCATTCAGTCTTGGTGTATTGGCCGTCGCGGCCTTCGGCCAAACGGTCTGCGGCGATCGAGATGCGGAGCGTCTTGCTTTTCAGTTCTTCGATCTTGCCGATGCGGCCCTGAGCGGTGAAGCGGAACATGGGTGTCTCTCCTGTTCGCCGGAAAGCTCCGGCGAGAAGCGCCGCGGGGCTCTCCCGCGATGGGGCCGTGGGCTGCATGCGGGTAAGAGGGCGCTTGCAAGGGGTCGCGGGTACCGCGACCGGAGGCTTGCCCCTTGCAAGCGACCGCCCGCATGCGAAGACGAGGACCAATGAGCGAGAGGCCTCGTGGTGTGTTGTCGGACCGAAGACGCGGGAGAGGCGCGTGCATTCGCTGCGAGGGCCAACAGCAGAGGCGGAGTGTGAGAACTGATGCGGCGCCGCATCGGCGCCGGTTATCCGCCGGTTTGGCGCCGCCCGAATCCGCGTCGACGGCCTATAGTGGCGAAGGTCAAGGAGGCGGGAAGCGTGCTCAAGCTTGAAGTCGATGGTGCTGAGGTGAAACGCTTGCGCTCAAGCCGTGAGCGCAGCGCAACGCAGAAGGAGTTTGCGCACGAAGTGGGGATTAGTGAGCGGCGGTTGAGAGAGATTGAGAACGCAAAGGGCTTGATCGCTGTCGACGTTGTCGATCGATTAGCACGAGCTCTGAGCGTGCCGCGGACGCAACTTTGCGCTTCTGCTCCGGCGCCGGCCTCGGCGATGCCGTCAAAACCTCCTGAGAAGGATCGTTTCTTCCCGCGCTTTGACACTGGCATCGCCGAAATGGTCGAGAATGAGGCCGAGTTGATGGACGCCGCATCAAAGGCTCAGGTCGTCCTCTTGCAGATCAAGGTCCGGCTTACCGAAGAGACTCAAGGCTACATCACCGAACTCTACGAACTGGCTTCGAGCCTGAGCTGGAGCGGGAGCAACCGCGCGCTGCTGCAAACGGACGGCGAGCTGCCCATTCGCCAACGGCTCCGTGAATTGCTCGTCCTTCTCAAGGGCAACGACGTTTGGGCCTATAAGACCGACAACATCAAAATGCTGCCGGAGCGCCACGAGATTCCGGCCCAGCCAGATCCGTTCAATGGCGAGATTCAGCTCATTCTGGCCGCCGGGCCGCCCGGCGAGTACGGCGAAACTTCGATCCACGTCGATATCGACGCCGGTCAGCCGCGCATGATCCGCTATTGAGGGCAAGCGCATCTGGAGACGTGCGTTAAGGTTTGATTCCAGACTCAGTCCCAATCTCACGGCCTGAGGTCAACGCCTCGACACGCTGGAGCAGCACCCATGGCGAAGAAAGCCAAGAAAGCCAAAGCCGCGCCGAAGAAGGCCGCGAAAAAGAAGAAGTAAGAGGACGTCCCCACGTCCACGACATTGCGCCGCCACAGGTTTGAATTCCTGGGGCGGCGCTTTGTTTGCCGACTATTCGGCCGCGACGGCCAGCGGCGTTGCCTCAGTTGTCGTGCGAAGAGGCGAAGGGAGCCACGCGCCTTGTTTGAACGTGCGCTTGGCGCGCGTCAGCACTTCTTTCTTCGGCGCTTTCTCAAGCGCTGCACGCTCCAACTTCGGATTGACCTCCATCAGCGCCTCGACGACCGCGTCTTTCCTGACGTGTTCGAAGTAGCTCTCGACCGACGCCTTCCAATATTTGGCCATGTCGAGTCCAGCGAGGTTGCAGAGCGTCTGACCGAGTGCTTGACGTGCTTCCATACCCGATAGCGGGCCAACACGCCGGAGATCGATGCCGGGCGCGATCGTCACCGCGATGAGTTCGAGCAGCATCGGCTCGTCCATCGAAGAGATGTAGCCCCAGAGCTCTTCTGGATTGACCGGCAGACGCGAACGCCACACCGAACCAATCTCGGCAAATTCACCTGCCGCTTTACTTTCCGTGCGCGTAATGGAGCGCCCGACGTCAACGTGATCGACAGAGATCGCCAGGCACGATGCGGATGCACCGCCCACGAAGCTTGCTGCCAGACTGAACGCCACGAGGCGAAGTGCGAGCGCTGGGCTATCGATGATCGCGACCCGAAGGGCGAGCGTCTTGTGCGCGAGCAATTCATCTAGCAGCTTAGCAGGAACGGCCGGCTTCGGCGCCGCTGCGACCTCGGCGTGCTCGTCGTCCGCGCCAGCGACGCCGTGGGCTGACGTCGTGCGCTTTCGGCGCAGCGTCCTCAACGCCTTCACGTCTTCAACGCGCACCAGGCCACGCTCGACCTTGATGTCTCCGGAGTGGTTCAATGTCACGATCGCGCCGGCGAGGGCGACTTCGTCGTCTTCCCATTGCGCCGGCGCAAGAGCATCGATCGCCGCTTCGATCTTTTCGATCTCGGCTTCGTCTTCGGTTTCGTCCAGCTTCGCGTAGAGCCGTTCTTGCTCGGCCGTTTCGTCAGTGGTGAGATCGCGCCGGCGTTCACGAACGCGTTCCGGGAATTGGCTCCAGGCTACACCGTCGATCGAAATCCCGACGAATGCCCAGCCTTCCGCCTGAACTTCAGTGACGATCGGTTCGAGCTTGGCCTCGGCCAGCCGAACCAAGAGATCGCGATCGGCAAGGAATTGGGTTTCGTCTTCGTCAGCGAAAAGGTCGGAGGCGACCGCGCCGCCGGCTTCGACATAAGCATCGATGCCGACGAAGCGCGCGAGCTTGTCCGTCTCGGCGACATGCGCCTGCGTGACGCGCGCTTTGAGCTGTTCGGGTGTGCGTTGCCATTCGGGCGTGTCGAAGAAAGCTTTGTCCTGCAGCGCATGATCGTCGGTGAAGGCGAGCGCGCCCAATTGATCGAGGTCGATCTCGTCTTTCTTCAGCGCCTCGATCAGCCTCGGCGACACGCGCGCAAGGCGCAGCCGACGTGCGACGTGCGTGCCGTTTACGCCAAAGCGGCCGGCAATAGCTTCCGGACCGTGACCAGATTCAGCAAGCTGAGCGAATGCCTCGATCTCGTCGGCCGGATGCATCGGCTCTCGTTGGACGTTCTCGGCCAGCGAGGCTTCCGTCGCATCGTCCAATGGCACGACCCGGCAGGGGATCGGCTCGTTGCCGGGAATGGTCTTCGCCTTGGCGAGTTTTCGAAGCGCCTTGAGGCGCCGGCCGCCGGCCTCCACCGAATAGCGTCCCTTGTCAGCTTCCGAGACGACCAGGTTCTGCAAGAGGCCATGCGCCGCGATGGACGCGGCGAGTTCATCAATGCTCATCGCAGGCTTGGTCTTGCGGACATTGCGCTGTCCAGGAACCAGCTTCGACAAAGCGATCATGGTGATGTCGGTCATTGCATTTCTCCATCGCCCGCACGCGAGGAGCCGCGCCGGGCGATGCTCGCCCTGCACGCCGGCATGCGCGGTCAAGGGCGAAGAGCGCAGCGTCCCTTGACCGCACGGAGCAGGGCGGCGTGCGACAAGAAGTGGCCCGGCGCGGTGCGCGGCGTCATCGCCGACGCCAAACGCCTTCGATTAGGTCCGAGGCAACAGGTCCCCAATAACGCCCGTCAAAACTGTCCGCTGTATCGCCGATCAGGAATACTTGACCATGGAGGCGCCGGCATCCCGACCAAGTTGGCAATGTGCGTCCGACGCTGTCCACTGTTCGCCGCTGAAGTGTAAGCTCGTGATTGATTGTTACCAGGGGACCAAACGCACAGACGACATCGCCATCCAATGCGGCGACGCGTTTGAGAAACCGATCGTTCGCGTCTGTAAAGTGCCGCGCTGTGGCATAGTTCAAAGCGACATCCCGCGCCCGCACGGTAACGATTGATTGCCCCACGATTGGCGAGTGCATACGCACGTAGATGCCCTGGGGCATCGACGGGCTCGCATTGTAGATGACGACGTCCGAAAGCGCCGATACGGCAACAAAGCCGATGCCGAGACACAGAGCAAAAATGAGGAAGCCGCCCAATGCGACAGCCCGCGTTGGCGCCACTAACCTGATGCGTCGCATTTAGATGTTTTTGACGCGCGGTGGCGCGGGACGCCAAACCATTCCACTTAGTCACGAGCGCGATCACCTGAAACGGGCAGACAAGGTGCGATGAGGTTCAGGCAAACAGGGGGACTCGCCTCCCGGGATGGGGCCGGTGCCCACGTCGCGCGCTACGAGAATGGGCGACGTGCAATGCTTATAAACTTGCAATTCACTTGAAAAAGGGCGCGCTTAAGGTTCAACCTGAGCGCGCAGGGCGGAGTAGATGTATCGATGGGCCGGCGTGAGGCCACGTTGGACTTTGTGCAAAAGTGCCGGGCGGCGGCGTCGGCAGAGGATATCGCGCGTTTTCTTTTTGCGGAGATGGAGGCGTGCGGGATCAGATATGTTGCTTGCGCCTCACATGTCGATCCACTGAAGCCCCCGACGGGCGCCGTCGCCATCGTTAACTATCCCCACCCTTGGCTGGTCTGGTTTTCCGATAAGAAGTACGCCAACCGTGATCCAATCTTCTTCGGCGCGCACAACGCACTGCTGCCGTTCTGGTGGGAAGAGTTCGTAGTTCAATACGATCTGGCGCGCGACCAGCGCCGGATTTTGAACGAAGCCGCTGAATGCGGCTTGAGGAAGGGACTGACTATTCCCATTCATTCGCCCGGGGCGCTGCCGGCGTCGTGTTCGCTTGTGCCTGGTCCTGACGGCATCGATCCTCTCATCGTCCCTGACTTACAGTTGATGGCGTTTCACGCCCACGAGGAAGCGCGGCTGCGCGCGACGGGTGAGACGCGAAAGCCGGTCGTGTTGACGAAGCGTCAGAAGGAGTGCTTGGCGCTCGCAGCCCGCGGCAAGAGCGATCCGTTGATCGCGGACATTCTTGGCATCAAGACCGCAACTGCCAAACATACAATTGAGCATGCGCGGGCGCGCTATGGGGTGAGCTCCCGCATCCAAGCGATCATGTTCGCTTATCTCGATGGTACACTGACCCTGTCCGATCTGGCGGACTGACTTCTCCACACCTCCTTCTGGTGCAAAGCGCGTCAATGGGCCGATCGGCCCATAGCAGAGCGCACGCGTCTGCACTCAATCTCACGGGGTTCGGTGCGGAGGACTTTAGGCTCATGATCCAGATCATCACGCGCGACAATCGCCGTCTCTTTCATCACGCGCTGATGGAGATGCATCGGCAGCGCAAGCAGGTCTTTATCGACCGCATGCATTGGCGGCTGAGCGAAAGCATGGGCCTTGAGATCGACGAGTTCGATAGCGAGGAAGCAATGTATCTGATTGATGTGGATGCAAACGGCGACGTGCAGCAATCGGCGCGGCTACTGCCAACGCTCTCGCCACATCTTATGAGCGAAGTGTTCGCCAAGCTCTGCGACGATGGACCGCCGCGGTCGGCGCGCGTTTGGGAGGCATCCCGATTTTGCCCCGCGCCAACCATTGCGAAAGGCGCGCCGCGCCGCGAACTGCTGGCGCGGATGATCGCGGGCATCCTGGAGACTTCGATCCTCTTCGGCATCGAGAAGGTGAGTTTCGTGGCCGGCGCCGCGCTGGCGCCGCTTGCAGCCCAAGCGGGCTGGAACGTCTGTGCTTTGGGTCCAAAGCAGAGGATGGGGCGGGAGCGCCTCATTGCCATGCTGGCCGACGTCACCAGCGACGGCCTTGCCGCCGTACGCCAACAGGCGCGGCTAACCGGCCCTGTTACGCGCTTCGCTGATGCCGGGCTGGCGCGTGCCGCCTGAGCGCGCGCGAAACAACTCAACACGTTAAGGAGGCCGTCATGCAAGTCGCCACCCCGCGCATGTCTATTCAACCGGCGCTTCATTCAGAGGCTCGCTTCACGCCGGCGTTTGAGGACTTAATGAGGGACGGTTATGTCATCTTGCCAGAAGCGATCAGTCATCTGAAATCGCGTTTGATTTGCGCCGAGGTCGCGCCGCATTTGGCCGCCACGCCGAAGTGCGTCGGCGATTTTTACGGATGGAAGACAACGCGGGTCGGAGGTCTCCTCAACAAGGCGCCTTCAACACAAGACCTTGTTCTCCATCCAACTGTGCTCGCGATCACGCGCGCGGCGCTGCAGCCGTCGTGTGATTGCATCCAGCTCAATCTGACGCAAGCCATTCGCGTGCACCCACAAGAGCGAGCTCAGGCGCCGCACCGCGATGAAGAGATGTGGCCCCAGGAACCGAAGCTTCGCCCCTGGCTCATCAATGTGATGTGGCCGTTGACTGCTTTCACCGAAGAGAATGGCGCGACGCGCCTGTGGCCAGGCAGTCACACGGACGCGCTCGATCGCAGCATTGATCCAGCGCGGTCGATCCCCGCGGAGATGCAGCCCGGTGATGCGCTGGTCTTCCTCGGCGCGCTGACGCACGGCGCCGGCGAGAACCGGTCAAGCGCGCCGCGCGACGGCATCATTGTCTCCTATTGTTTGGGTTGGCTGAGGCAGTACGAAAACCAATTCTTGGCTTACCCGCCCGCGGTCGCGCGGTCTTTCCCAGAACCCCTGCAGCGGCTCATCGGCTATCAGATGCATCGCCCCAACCTGGGCGGCTGGGAGGGGCGCGATCCGATCTGCGCGCTTGAGGACGGGCAGTGCCTGCCTGGACCGCACATTGACGCGCTGACGCCGGATATCGCTCGTCAACTAAAGGCTCATTATGGCGAGGACGCCTGAGACGCCAACATCGGAGCGGGCTTACCAGGAGATCAAGGCAAGGCTGATGGCCGGGCGCTTTCGGCTGCGTCAGCGTCTTGACGCAACCGCGATTGCTACGGACCTGGCCGTTTCGACAACGCCCGTGCGGGAAGCACTGCTGCGCCTCACGGCCGAGCGGCTTGTGGGCTTTCGGCCTTCGCACGGGTTCAGCGTGGCGATGTGGAGCGAAAGCGGATTGCGCGATCTCTATCGATGGCGGGGTGAGCTGGCAGAGCTTGCACTGAACAGCGTAAGCTCATTGAGCCCGCCCCTAAATGTCGTTGCCCGCGACTATCCGGACCGTACGGCTGCGCTGTTGACGGCATTGCAAAGTGGTACCCACGGCGAACTGGTGGCGTCAGCTCGCAACGCCGATGACAGGTTGCACATGGCGCGCGTGGCGGAGCGCGAACTTTGGGCTGATGTTGAGGAAGAACTTACTCCCTTAGATGAAGCGATAGATAAGGGCGACGTCAGCCGCTTGAAGATCGCACTCCGGCTTTACCATGATAAACGCGTGGCGGCCGCAAAGGCGATCCGTGACTGCGCGGCGTTGTTAGGGCTGCCGTCGAACGGCGCCTGACGCGCTGCTAAAACCCCGCAAAATATTCACGTTTATAAACTCTCTTATCGACGCCGGTAGACGCAGCATCGCTCCTGGGCCGAGCCTCGGTCCTTCAAAGGAGCTTTGACAATGCGTGACGAAAACACGTTCGAACAAGACCCGATCGAACTGGGCGCCGTCTCCGAGCAAACGCACGGTGGCGTGGACACCGAAATCGAAGACCGTGAGCCGCTGTTCTAAGCGGCACGAGGAGGCGCGCGGGACGTGTTCCCGCGCGCTGGCTCTATCAGACGAAAAGCAGACGGAGTGAAACATGTCGGCTCAAGAAGTAATCGAACTGGGCGCGGTGTCGGTCGAGACCCAAGGCGGGGTAGATCATCTCATGGAGGACCGCGACCCGCTGATGTGAACCGGTGAGCGGATCCACACTACAATTGCGCGCTGATGTGTTCATGGCGTTCGCCGACGAGACAATTGTTTTCCTCGATCTCCAGGCCGATCGCTACTGCGCACTAAGCCGCGCAATGTCCTTGCGCCTTGCCGATGAGTTAAGGCGCCGCGCGCCGCTGTCAGAGGAGGTCGTGCAAAGCCTCCGCGCGGCGCGCGTGCTCTCGAACGGCGCCGGGCGTCCGCTTGCGTTAGCGAAAGCCCCAACACCATCACACGAGGTGTCCGCTGGTCGTCCTCAGATTTTCACCATAGCGCGCGCAGCGTTGTGCCGCATGCGTGCGTCGAAGCTGCTCCGCGGGAGCCATATCAGTTCAATAGTCTCCGAGCGGCGGGCGCGACGAAAAAATCACGAGCGATCTGAGGAAGCGATCGTCCGCATGGCGGCCGCCTTTTCTGCGAGCCGTCCGTTGGGGACGGCGCGTGACGCGTGCCTTCGCGAGACGCTTGCGCTGCTTCTATTTCTGGGTCCGCGCGGGGCAGCGGTCGACTGGGTCTTCGCGGTGAAGGGCGCGCCGTTTGCCGCTCATTGCTGGGCGCAGCTGGGCCAGCAGGTGCTGAATGACAGCGCCGATCACGCACGCGGTTATACGCCAATCATGGTCGTCTAGGCATGAACCGTTTCATAGCGCTCGTTTGGAGCTATCAGTCCGAAGTCGCATCCCAGGACGCCGCTGATGTCCTTGCTGCTATGACGCCGGCGCATTCAGCCTGGGTGCATCGTGTCGATGCGCCCGGACTCCTGGTATTGGAAGCGCCGCATCGTTCCAGCGCAGAGGACGGCTTGCACGTTGGCGCTCACGTGAGCTTTGTGGGGACTGTATTCGCGGGCCGGTCTCGCGCTCGGTCGGAGCAATTCCAGGAGGCGCCCTTCATCGAGAGTCGAGGCGCCTCGGCGTTTACTCGGGTTTGGGGCCGATACGTTTGCTTCATTCGTGACGTCCCCAACGCATGTGTCTTCATTGCTCGCGACCCGTCTGGCGCGCTGCCATGCTTCGTTGCGAGGCGCGGCAACGCCTTCATCTTTTTATCCCACAGTGAAGACATTGATGCCCTTGGACTGGGACCGACCGCGATCGACTGGGGCTATGTAGCTCTGAGATTGGCGAACAACCGCCACATCACGACCAAGACGGGCCTGGAGGGCGTATCAGAACTGAAGCCTGGCGCGGTTGCTCGTGTCGGCCAATCACGGCTGTCCATCGAGCAGGTTTGGCGCCCTGAAGCGTTCGCGAGAGCGCCGATCGAGCAGCAGGCGGCCAAAGCTACGCTTGCGGGCGTCGTGGCGATGGCATGTGGCGCCTGGGCGGATTGCTTTCCCCGGTTCGGTCTTCGGCTTTCAGGTGGGCTGGATTCAAGCATCGTGCTTGCTTGCATGCCTGACCCATCGCGGGTGCGCGCTATAAATTTCGCGACCTCCAATCTTGAAGGAGATGAGCGCGCTTACGCGCGCGCGGCGGCGGAGTTCGCGGGCGCATCTCTTTGTGAGGCCCAGCGTGATCCTTCGCGCGTGAATCTTGAAGCCGCGGTCCAGCTGAAGCCGGCGCTCAATCCGCCTTTATGGTTGGCTGATGGTGAGACCGATGAGATCGAAGCTGCCTTTGCCGCTCAACACGGTGTTACGGCGTTCTTTTCAGGCCGAGGCGGGGACAACGTGTTTTTCCGCACATTGCGAAATGACGTGCTGGCCGATCGCTTGATTGCCCGCGGACCGGGCCCTGGGTTTTGGCGACGCTGCTGGTCGCACGCAGCAGAGACCGGCGCGCCATTTTGGGGAAGCGCCTTTAGCGCTTGGCGTCAGGCGCTGAGCCGCGATGCAGCGGCGCCGAGCACTCATCCGACGTACCTCACGTCGAAGGCAATTGGCCTTTTGCCGGTGGCCGAGGAAGCGCCCGAAGGTCTCCTCCCAGGCAAACGTCTGCATCTCGCGCTGATAGAGGATCGCCTCAACTATTTCGATTGGCGTTCGCACGCCGATTATATCTACCCGCTCGTCGCCCAACCGGTTCTTGAAACGTGTCTCAGCCTTCCGACCTTTGTGCTGTCACCCGGCGGGAGAGACCGCGGCCTGGCGCGAGATGCGTTTGGCGGGCGCATCGCGCCAGCGGTCCTGCAGCGCCGCTCAAAAGGGCAGACCAGCGCCTATCTCGCCCAGATTCTGCTGCGGCAGCTTCCGTTTCTGCGCAGGTATCTTCTGGAAGGCGCGCTGATAGGGCACGGACTTGTCTTGCCCGACGTATTGTCTGTCATGTTGGGCGAAGCCAGCGTGTTGCGCATCTCAGAAAATTTGCCTCGGATCGTCGGCTTATTGAGTGTTGAGGCCTGGCTGCGCAATCTCCCGCGAGGCGTCGCTCTGGGCTAGGAGCGCACTCCAGGCGCGCCAGCGCGCGTACTCACCACCAAACGCCGGCCCCTCGTTCTCGCGCTGCATCAGCCAAAACTCGAACCATCTGAGGCTCCTTTGGTATATGGCGAGCCGATGTCGAGGCCGCCATTTTACATGGTACTCATCAGGAAACACAAAGAGGTCGAATGGTTTGCCGAGGTCGAAGAACGTGCGTTGCGCCTGGAGCATGAAGAGAGCTTCGCGATCGGCGACTTGGGCCAGGATAGGCGCGGCTACGCGGTCCGCGTTTCGAGACAGTGATAACTCGTCCCAGAACTGAATATCGTCAGGCCCGCGCCCATATAGGCGCATGGCCTCACGCTGGCGGTCAGAGGTCAAGTAATACGACATCGGGTCGTGTACGCCGCTGCTGATGGCCGCCGCGGCAATGCAGGCGCAATGGATAAGACCAAAGACAGCGGTCTCGGCGCCGTCGCTCAAACCTGTCACGCCCACGCGCGCGCGATCGGCGATTCCCATCTCGACGATACGATCGATGCCCGACGTGAGCGCCGCCAACGTCCGGCGCCGTTCTGAAAGTCCTTCCCATTCCCGCCGGTCGATCTCATCTCCATCTCGAACGACGGCGCGCAAGGCAATTGGGTCGGGTCGCTCAAGCGCCAGAACGGCAAAGCCGGCGCGCACAAAACCTTGGATGGGGTATTCGTCCCCGACGCCCCCGCGCAGAAAGCCGCTCGCGCGATATTGCACAATTATGAGGGGGTGAGGCCCTCGTACATCGGGCGGCGTAAGGTAGTAGCCGAACAGTTCATCGCCCTGGGGGCTGCGCCATTCGAGCTTTTGCGCCGGTGCGAAGGCGGCTTCGGGCAAAGCCGGATTGGCGTCGACAAGCGTACGCACGGCGCCGCTGTCGTATTCGATGGATACGATCCGCCGCGGGCGCGTCGGCCCCTCGTGAAGACAAATCGCATCCGTGCGCCTTGGCGCGCACACGCGAATGACGTCATCTGTCACCAGCAGCGAACGAACGGTGTTCGTGTCGATATCCCAAATATAGAGACCGTGGCGGCTGAGCCCCCAGCCTTCGCGCCGGATAAAGAGGACGCTCGTCTCGTTACGCGCGGCAAGCTCCACAATGTAGCCTTCGCATTCCGGCGCGCCGCACCGCACATCACGACTTTCATGCGAGGCAAAAAGCGTGAGCGGTGGTGCGCTACCTGCCGCATCTGGGAAAGATGGTTCTGTCCACGCGGCCCAGTCGTTTTCAAGCCTGATAAAGTCGCGCACATCGCGCCCTGACAAGAAGGCAGGCCGGGTTACGGGCGCGGATGCGAACAATGTGGCGCTCCGCCCCGCGCCCATTGTAGTTGAAATGGGACTGCGTCTGTAAGTTTGAAAGCGTTCAATCTCTTGCGCGTGTGCGCTGCGTTCGCGTCCCGCAGACACGTCGATGTAACGCACGTCGCGGTTCGTCTCGAAACCGCGGAGCGGAAAGAGAGCGTGAAACACATCGAACCGGTCGTCGAAGCGATACCCGAGGTCGCCTTCGTCAGAGCGTGCGGCTGCTCGCTCTGCGTCTGACGGTGTGCTGGTGAAGAGGATGCCCCGGCCATCGCCGCTCCACACCAAGTCTTCAACGTCGCCGCTCGTCATAAACAGTCGACAGCGCATCCGCCGCAATTCGCAGGTCTGCAACGCGGTGCGCCCATCGCGGCGCACCAGCATGGCGACGGCGCGTCCGTCAGAAGTCCAACGCGGCTGCAGCGTCATCCACATGCCGGTTCGCCGCCCGAGCCCGGCCAGAACTGGCATCGCGATGGTTCCGCCGTCACTAAGTTCGCGAATGTTGCCAGTGGCGAAGTCGACCAAGCACCACGCGGAGCGATAGTCGTCGCGTTCGACATCGGCTTGCTGAACCTGAAAGACCGCGCGAGTTTCGTCTGGGGACAGACTCAAACCCGAAATGTCGCGCATGGAGATCAGCTCAGCGACGCCCACCGTCGCCGCCGGCTCTATTTGCGGCGGCGTGCACGATAGCGCCGCGGCGATCGCCCAAGTCAGCATGGCTAGAAGCGGGTCCGCAGCTCAACGGCGACGAAACGGCCAAGAGGATCGGCGTTGCTCGGATCGTAGCCTACGCCCGCTGCGTTGTTGACGAAGGGCGGATCCTCGTCGAACGCGTTGACAACCGAGAGTGACAGTTCAGGACCGCGGTCGCTATCGGACGGGCCAAACCGCCATCCCAGGTGCAAGTCAATCGTGGTCCAGGCATCGACCGCGCGGGAGGGCGTGCTCAGATTGTCGGCAAACTCGTCGGTGTAGTTGACGAAGGCCGAGGCGTTAAAACGGCCGATGTCATAGGTCGCGCCCAGGCGCGCCTTGAGGTCCACCGGGTTGCCGACTGTGTCCACGACATTGACCGCGTTTGCGAGTGGGGAAGCTGCGCGCAGAAAGTCAATCAGGTAGGTGGCATCCGCCCGTAGCGTGAGTTCACCAGCACCGATGTCTGATCTATACGACACGGCCAAATCCAAGCCGCGCACGTCTGTACGCGCCAGATTGGTGGAACGCGCATCGACGATGACGGTGATATCGCTTGCGCTAAAGCCACCACTGGTGCCAAGCGCCTGGGCTTCGGCAAGAAGCGTAGCGATCTCGGATGGATCGGGGCTGCGATCGATCAGTGACGCAAACTCGGACGCGGGATTGAGCGCCCCTGCGATATTGGTGATGCTGGCGATGCGATCGGAGAACCGGACGTCGAAGTAATTGAGGTCGGCGCGAAAGCCCGAGGCGGGCGGTGCGTAGGTTACGCCCGCCGACCAGCTTTCAGCGCGTTGCTCTTGCAGGTCGGGATTAGCGCCAAGCACCAAGATGATGTTGCTGCGTCCGCTGGGGGCGCCTGCATCTGTGATGTTGAGACCGCGCACTTGCCGGCGCGCCAGCGTGCCATCTGGATCCAGATCAGAGAGGTTGGGGGCGCGGAAAGACTGGCCGTAGGAGGCGCGCAAGCTCAGCGCATCCGAAAGGTCCCAACGAAGGCCGAGCTTTGGATTGAACGTCTCGCCGAAGTCGCTGTAGCGCTCGTATCGTCCAGCCAGCGAAAGGTCGACGCGCTCGCCGATCGGCGGAGCCAATCCTGGACCGAAGAGAGGGATCAACACTTCAGCGAACGCGGCCTCGACGTTGCGGTCGTTCTTGCTCGATGTCGACGGCGTCGGCGCGGCGGTGGTCGTGAAGCTGACTTCGCTGATCTCGAAAAATTCGTGGCGATAGTCGCCCCCCAACGCCAAGCGAACATCGCCCGCGGGCAAGGAAAAGATCGGCCCGTCGGCTTTTAGGGACACGCTCCAGGTTTCCGACAAAAGGTCGCTGTGGCCAAAGCCACGGATCGACGCGATGGTTGCCGGATTGGTGAAGGCGCCGTCGCCGAACGGGTTAAAGGCGATGTTGGGATCGTTGCTGGCGAGCGCGGCGGTGAGCGCCGGCATGTTGATTAAGTTGCGTCTGGTGTGATCGCTGGCGATGCGCCCATAGGCCAATTGCGGCTCAAGGCGCCACGCCTCGCTCAAGTCCCAGCGCAGTCCGGCGGCCAAGTCGAGCGTTGTTGTTTCACCATCTTCCAGACGGGGGCCGAGGTCGCGATAGAAGTCGTAGTCGGCCTGGACAGTGCGGCCAGGAAAGAGATTGTTGCGCGCTCTGAACGCGTTGCTAGCGGGGATGGTGATGCGCTGTGTGGTGTGTGCGTTCGCTGACAGAAAACTACGCGACGCATAGCGGCCATCGGCGAAGATCAGCATGTTGGGCGAAAGGTCGAGTTGGGCGCTCAACACGACGGCGTGCTGCTCAATTTCCGGAAGGGCGTCGAGGCCTTCATTTGTGTTGGCTGTATTGACCAGGCCGGCGATCAGGTCGGTCTGGCGGATATTTCGCCCGTCTTGCCCGAACGGCACAGCAAAGTTGCCGAGCCCGCTTACGATCAATGTCGTGGGATTGCCCCGCAGCGAGTCAAAATTGGCGCCTCCCAGCGCGCGGAGGTCGCTGTCAGCTAGGTAGTCCCGGTCTTCGGTTTGAAGCGCGGTCCGATCGAAAAATTCGTAAGCGCCAAAAAGGCGCAAGGGACCAAAATGTCGGCCCGCAGCTGCGCTAATGCGCATCTCTTCCAGGTCGCCGTCAGTGACTGCCCCTAACCGGGCGCCCAATTCGAAACCTTCAAAATCGCGCCGTAGAATAAAATTGACGACGCCGCCGACGGCGTCGCTGCCGTAGATCGCCGACGCGGCGTCGGGCAATACCTCAATCCGTTCGATGGCGCTCGCGGGAATGCTCGATATGTCAGTGAAGTTGCCGCGCAGGCCCATGACCGGAAGACGCCGACCGTTGACCAGAGTCAGTGTCGCATCCGCGCCTAGTCCGCGCAGATTGAGACCAGAACCCCCGCCGATATTGCCATTCTGGAAAGAGATGTGCTGAGCGAATCCACCGTTGAACACCTGTGGTAAAGTCCGCATCAGTTCTTCAGTGGTGGAGAGGCCGCTTTGTTCAATCTCGGCCCGGTCGATCGTGACTACATTAGATCCGACAGGGGCCGTACCGCGGATACGGGTCCCGGTGACTACGATTTCCTCGTCCGCCTCGGCGCCGGTGGTCGCTTCGGCGCGAACGCGCGTCTCAGCGTTCGCGCTGTCGAGCTGGGGGCTCTGATCTTGCTCCAGCGCAAGCGTATTTGCGGGTGTAAGTTCCCCCCGCAAATTCGACCCGTAAAGTAATCGCGACAGCGCTTCTTCACGCGTGAATCGACCACGTACGGCGGGCGCGAATTGGCCCGCAAGGCGATCTGTTGGGACAAGCGTACTTAGCCCGGATTGTTGCGCGTATAACGCCAACGCGCTTGAGAGCGGCTGAGCGGGGATGTCGTATTCAATCCGAGTTTCCTCGGAGACCGAAGCGCCGTTGGTCTGAGCGCGTGCGTCAGCCGCAAACGCCAACGGCGACACGCCCAACAACAGCCCGGCGACCCAGTGCGAAACGCGCTCCGCGCGCTTGACGGTTTTGGTCAAGCTCACCTCCCCTTGGACCGCATGCTCGGTCTTCAAGAAGGGGAGACGAACGGCCTTGGCAAAAACGACAACGACCGGGAGTTTTTCTCGCGCTCAGTCGCTGCGCAGCACTATGACGCCATCGGCCCGGCGATCGGCGCTGATCCCGACATTGTTTTCCAACAATACGAGAAACGCCTCAACGTCGTCCCCCGCCACGTATCCCGCGAGACGCACTTGCGCGGTCGCGGTGTCCGCGAACGCGAAGCGAACGCCCGAAAAGCGCGTCACTTCAGCCGCTGCTTCGCGCAAGGATTGGCCGTCCAGCGCCACCATGCGCTCGCGCCACACCAGCCGGCGATCCAGGGCGTCCCGCTCCAGAACTGAAACGGTTGGAGCGCCACCGGCCAGCTCGATCTCCTGATCTGCCGAAGCCGCCACGCTGTTGTCAGGTGAGAACAGCATCTCACGCCGTGCTTCGACGCGTCCGCTCAGCACCGTGGCAATGGCCGCATCCGGCCCCAGCCGCACGACGAACGAGGTGCCGAGCACGCGGATCTCCCCGAACTTGGTTATCACGACGAAGGGCCGCGAGGCGTCGTGCGCAACATTAAAAAGCGCCACGCCTTCTTCGAACCGCACGCGGCGTTCATCGCCCTGAAGACTGGCCCGCAACCGCGCGCCAGGCGCCATTTCGATCGTGGTGCCGTCGCTTAACCGCACTAGGCGCTCCTGTTCCGGCGCCGTGGCATAGAGCGCGCCCGGCTCGTCCCGAAGCGGGCTGAGCGGTGAGATGACGAACAAGGCGAGAGCGGCCGCTGCCGAGACCGCGGCGATCGCGATCGGCCGAACTGGGACCCGTGTCCTCCGATAGCGAACCTGGCCGAGTGGTTCTTTCGCCAGGACGGCATCGATCTTGTCGGCGGTTGCCGAGACCGCGTCATAGGCGCGCTTGTGGGTTTCGTCAGCGGCAAGCCAAGCCTGGAACGCGTCGATGTCTTGGCGGCTGACGCGGGGCTCGTCCAAGACCACGAGCCAGTGCGCGGCCTCCAATTCGGCCTGGGTTGGCTCGCGGTGGGCCATGGGCGTACTGTCTTAGGGCGCCGAAGCGCCGCCGTCAGCGGCGGTGAGCCTGGCGTGACAAAAGGCGATGGCCTTCAAGACGAGCCGCTGCACCTGACGCTCGCTCACGCCGAGCGCCTTAGCGACCTCGGCAGGTGGCAAGAGCTGAACGCGGCGCATCAGCAGCGCCTTGCGCTCAAGTTCTGGCAGCGCGGCGATCGCCGCGCGCAGGGCTGCCGCCTCTTCAGCGGCAATGCAATGATCCTCGGGGCTGGGCGCGTTAGCAGCAGCCGGCACAAGATCAATGCTCGCGACGGCGCGATAGGGCGCGGCCTTGTGCCTTCGAAGCGCATCCACCGCCATATTTTTGGCCGTCTGGAATAAAAAGGCGCGTGGCGAAACGATCTGTCTGGCGTCCACCGCGCAGAGCTTCAGGAAGGCGTCTTGCGCAATGTCGTCTGGCGACACAACTCGCCCAAATGAACGTAGAAAGCGCCGAAGTCCTAAAGACTCCGCGCGGAAGAAACGAACAAGATCGGGCGGAGGCGTCACGTTAAGCAGCGCCCCGCAATGCGATTGCCCTCGCCGCGTCCCCGCATATGGGTGCACACTTGTGGTCGAATAGGATACCATCGCCGTCCACAAAGAACGCCGCTTCGAATGGCCCCTGGCAGAGAATTGTAGTCAATTCCGAGGAGGCGCTTGGCGCCTTGGCGATGAACCGCAGGAGGATGGACCGGCCTCCGTCATCTATGAGCGCGACATCTGTGTGCTTCCCTCGATCCGAGCAGACCGAGGCAAGCGGACGCAACCCAAACGCATCAAGCGACGTCACAAGTTTCACCTGTTGCTCTGTAAACTTGAGCTGATCGCAGACGTCGGCTCGCGTCGAATACATACTATAGACGATAACATCAAAGTATGTGGCGCGTCACGCTTTCGCCATGGACGTGCGTGCGCTGGTTGGGCGCAACTTTAGGCGACTCCGACAGAAGGCAGGCCTCACTCAAGAGGATGTCCAGGAACGCGCAGGTTTTTCGCAGCAATATGTGAGTGAGCTCGAGAACGGAAAGTGCAATCCTGAGCTCGAAACATTGTTTGGGTTAGCAAAGGCCGTGGGAGCCTTAGCTGTAGACTTGGTGACAATGGACGAGATTGCCGTTCGGGAGCTTAAGTCCAAGTAATCGGTCGGCCTAGCGAGCACGAATACATACTATAGTCGATAACATTATAGTGCGTAGCGCGCGAGGCATGCTGCATGGATATGCGCGCGCTTGTGGGGCGCAACTTTGCACGCATCAGACGAGAGAAAAGGCTGACTCAGGAGCAGGTGGAAGAACGATCCGGTTTCAGCCAGCAGTACATCAGCGATCTGGAGCAGGGTAAACGCAACCCGACAATCGTGACTTTGTATGAGCTCTCGCAGGCCCTCGGCGTCTCGCACGTCGATCTCGTTACGCCGGATGCCGCAGCTAAGTCGCGGAAGAGGCGGTAGCCTCAGGGATCGCAGGCCAATTGGCTGCGACGGCAGCCCCGACTCAGCGCGAAGCGCAAGAGCTCGGCGCGCCGAAGGCGAGCCCTTCAACCTCCACTGTCCTGGCCAGCGCACGCCTTAGGCATGATCGCGCGAGCACAGACCATGATCGCTTAGCGATTCGATAATCCGGCACTCGCTCGCTGGGCCGCCTTCACACGCAACGATCATGCGCGAAAGCTCCTGTTCGAGCGCGCGCAATTGCTCGATGCGCTGACGCACTGTCTCCAGGTTCTTCGATGCGATCCGGTCGGCGTCGCCGCATGGACGCAGCGGGTGATCTGCGAGATCTAAAAGGGAGCGGATGTCGGGTAGTTCGAACCCCAACGAGCGGGCGTGGCGTACAAAGCTGAGCCGGCGGACGTCGCTGTCGGAATAGAGGCGGCGACCGCTCTGAGTGCGCGGCGGCGCCCGCACCAGTCCCTCCTGTTCGTAGAACCGAATGGTCGGGACCTTGAGGCCAGTTTTTCGTGAAACTTCTCCGATACTTAGCATTTTGACTTGATCCTCTAGTCACTGGAGGATGTAGCTCATTCGGCACTGCATTTCGAGAGGGATTTTTCATGCCCGCTCCCCTGGCTGCCGCTCGCGGCTCTACTCGCCATCATTATCTTGTCCGCCATTCGGGTCCGGCAGGTCGGCCGGCGAGGTGGGGTCAAAGCTTTCAGCTTTGGCCGGCACGCGCCGATCCAAACTGTGGCGGAACGGCATTGGAAGCTCGCCGTGGCGGCGGCCCTCATGTCGGCGGCGCTGACCTGGTTCGCGCCCGGCGCCGAGACCCATCTGGGCGCGCCCGCTTGGGCTGGCGGCCCGGCGCTGCGCTGGGCCGCGGCGGCGCTTTTCGTCGTGTCGGTTCTTATCGTCGCTATCGCGCAAATCCAGATGGGCGCCTCCTGGCGCATCGGCGTGCCGAAGGAGGGACCAGGCCCCCTCGTTGCGCGCGGGCTCTTCGCCTGGTCGCGCAATCCGATCTTCCTCGGCATGCTGGGCACCGCGCTCGCGCTCTTTGTGTGGTCGCCGCACATTCTGACCGCAGCGGTGCTCGCTGCGACCTGGACGCTGACGCTCGTGCAGGTGCGCATCGAGGAAGAGGCGCTGCGCGAAAAGCACGGCGACGATTACGAGCGCTATGCGACGCGCGTCGGACGCTGGTTCGGGCGGCGTCATTTCGGCGTGGCACGCCATGAGAGATTGGCGCCATGAACGGGCCGGTGACATCGGGACGGATCGCCCATCTCTGGATCATCCCTGCGCTAGTCGCGCTTGATCTCGCCACTAAGGCTTGGGCGCGGGCCGAACTGCGCTACGGCGAGCCGATCGAGGTCTTGCCGTTCTTCAATTTGACGCTGGGCTATAATCGCGGCGTCGCGTTCGGCCTGCTGAATGACGCCGGCGGCCTCGTTGTCTTGCTCGTCACCGCCGCGATCAGCCTCATGTTCGCTGTCTGGCTTTGGCGCGAGCCGCGACCACTCACCCGACTAGGACTGGCATTCGTGTTAGGCGGCGCGCTCGGCAACTTCCTCGATCGGCTGTCCCGCGGCGAAGTCACCGATTTTTTGGATTTGCACGTGTCGGAACAGCATTGGCCGGCGTTCAATCTGGCCGACGCCGCGATTACATGCGGCGCGGTGCTGCTCGTCTTGGACATGCTGCGCGCTCGCAAAGAGAGCACCCCACCCAATGAGCGATGATGCAACCTTTACACCTGCGGCGGGACGTCCCGAGTGGACGCCGTTTTATGATTTGGCCATCGCGCTCTTGACGCGCGAGCGGCGTTGGCGCTCGGCGCTGCTGCGCCAGACCTCGCCTCAAACGGGTGATCGCATCCTGGATGTGGGATGCGGGACCGGCACCTTCGCTGTGATGCTGAAACTGGCTCAGCCTGGCGCGCAGGTCGTCGGCCTTGATCCCGACGCGGACGTGCTCGCAAGGGCGCGCACCAAGGCCAAAAAAGAGAAAGCGGAGGTGACCTTCCGACAAGGGTTCGCGCGCGACGCCGGAGCGCAGGCCGCCAGCTTCACCAAGGTCGTCTCAAGCCTCGTGTTCCACCAAGTGCCTTTGGAGGAAAAGCGCGCCGGTCTTGTTGCGATCGGGCGCGCCCTGCGCCCTGGCGGGACGCTGCACATCGCCGATTACGGACTTCAGCGCACGCCGCTGATGCGCGCCGCGTTCCGGCAGATCCAAAAGCTCGACGGCTTCGACAATACCGAGCCGAATGCGCGCGGGGTTCTACCGGAGCTGATGCGCGAGGTGGGTTTCGCGTCGGTGGAGGAAACGGAGGTCATTGCAACCGTCACCGGGTCGATCTCGCTCTATCGCGCTCGTCGCGCAGGGGCTTGAGCCGCACGTTCTCACCACCATGGAGGATCGTCTTATGCTGATGAATGCGGTTGAGAAAGCGATGATGAACAATCCCGTCCGCGCCGCGCTGCAGCGGCATTTCGAGATGCCGCTATTGCTCGAGCTGGGCGGGGACCTTCGTGGCGGGCGGGTACTGGAAGTTGGCTGCGGTCGCGGCGTTGGGACAGAACTCATTCTTGCCCGAAGCGGCGCCGAGCGCGTCGATGCCTTTGACCTCGACCCCGAAATGGTGGCTCTCGCGCGCCGGCGCCTGCGCCGCTATGGCGATCGCGTGCGGGTCAGTGTCGGCGACGTCGAGCACATTGACGCCGAGGATGGCGCGTACGACGCTGTGTTCGACTTCGGCATCATCCATCACGTCCCCGATTGGAGGAATGCGCTGAGCGAAATTCATCGTGTGTTGAAGCCTGGCGGGCGGCTCTACGCCGAAGAAGTGCTGGAAAAGTTCATACTCGATCCTTTATGGCGCCGCGTTCTGGTTCATCCGCTAGAAGATCGCTTCACCCATGAGGGCTTCCGCCAAGCGCTGATCGAAACCGGATTTGAAATGGTGGGAAGCCGGCAGCTTTGGCATCAATTCGCATGGTCCGTTGCAAATAAGCCGGACTTGCCGGCCGCCACGGCACTCACTGATCGCCGCGCCGCTGCCTACGCAGAAGGGTCACTCGATGAGCGATGATGACAGCTACGAGGCTGTGACGGCAGAGCAGCGGCAAACCTTGTGGATCGTGCTTGGCCTCAACCTGCTGCTTGTCGCTGTGATGGGCGGCGCGGGCGTTTGGTCCGACTCCAGCGCCTTGATCGCCAACGCTCTCGACAACGCGTCCGACGCAGCGGTCTATGCGTTAAGTCTGTTCGCCGTAGGCCGCTCCCTCAATTGGAAGCGAGGCGCCGCAGGCGCTTCCGGCGTGCTACTGATTCTATTCGGTTTTGGCGTCGTCGCCGACACGGTCCGTCGCTTCCTTACCGGATCGGAGCCGATCGGCGCGACGATGATGGTCGTCGCCATGTTTGCGGGCGCCATCAATCTCTTGTGCGTATGGTTGCTCGGCCGCTTGAAAAAGAAGGAGGTGCATTTGCGCGCCGCCGAGACCTTCAGCTTCAACGATTTCATCTCCAACGGCGGCGTGCTGGTCGCTGGCGCATTGGTGTTTTGGACAGGGCTGCGGTGGCCTGACCTCGTCGTGGGGCTGTTGGTGGCGCTCGTCGCGATCAAAGGCGGCGTCGGCATCATCGGCGATGCGCGCCGGACGAATGATGAAGGCTGAGGCAGTTCGGAACGCTGTGGGCGCCTCGCCCAAGTTTTGGATGAGCTATGAGTGAACGGCCAGGCAAGTTCAGTTCCGACCAATCGGGCATCGTCAGGGGCTCGATGCTCGCGCTCGCATTGACCGGCGCGGTTTTGGCGGCGGCTAATTATTGGGTCCCGCGCGATGCGTTTGGCTTGCACGAGGACATGGATTTCGGGGAGCGGATGACGTTCGTTCTCAAAGCCGATATCGTGCTCTTCCTTTGGCTCGCAGGATGCGTCGGCGCCGTCAGCAATGGACGCTTTCATTCGCCCGCCGATATCCGGGGTTCTGCGTTTAGCGCTCCGAGCCCCGCCATCGCCATCCGCGCCGCAGTGCTGCAGAACTCTCTGGAGCAGACGATGCTGTTCTTTGCAGCAACGCTCATCCTTGCGTCGTTGTTGCGAGGTTCAGAACTGGTGCTCACGCCGGTTCTGATCGGACTATTCCTGCTAGGCCGCGTCGCCTTCGTTGCAGGATACGCAAAGGGCGCGTCCGGCAGGGCCTTCGGCATGGCGCTAACGGCCGCGCCCATCATTGTCAGCTACGCACTAGCGCTGTGGCTCGTAGCACTGGGGCGCTAGCGGGACCCTTGATCCTCGAGTGGCTTGAGCATGTAGGACCAACGAATGGCAAGGACGCGCCAACCCATGTCGGTAACAAATTTAACCGGGGACGATGTCGGCGCCGGCCGGCGTTTCAAGGTCACGGGCCTCGACTGTCAAAATGAAGTGCGCGCGCTCAAGGCGGCGGTGGAGCCGCTTGCCGGGGGCGACCACAAGCTATCGTTCGACACTAAAGCCGGATGGATGGAGGTCGCACCTGATGTGAGCGCGTCCGACGATGCCATCGAGGCTGCGGTGGCGACCACCGGCATGAGCGCAGCTTTGTGGCCTCGGGAGGAAGCGGTCGCGTGCAATAGCTGCGTTGGCGACGAGGCGCTGACCTCGCCCGTGTCGGCTAGCGCACCAGGAACACTAGTCCTCAAAATTCATGGCATGGATTGCGGCGACGAGGTCGCCACGCTGAAGCGCGAACTCGCAAGCGTCGTCCCTGAAGAAAGACTTTCCTTCGATCTCATCAACGGGCGCATGTCAGTTGCTGGGCGTGCGGACGCGGACCTTGTTGCGCGCATTGAGCGTGCGGTCGCCAGCACCGGGATGAGCGCCGAAGTGTGGAGCGAGGGGGCGCTAGGCGATGGCGCAGCTGCCGAAGCGCTTCGTCGCAAGACGCAGTCGCGGCTGACCGCGGCAAGCGGCGTCCTGACGGTGGCGGGTCTTGTCATTCACGCCGCTGTCGCGGGCGATCTCGGCGCAGCATTGAGCGAGACGCCAGGCGCGTCGGCGCCGCCGCCATTCCCCGCCATCATCGCTTACGCCGGCGCCATTCTCTGCGGCGCGCGCTACGTGGCGCCCAAGGCGCTGCTCGCCGCACGCCGCCTTCGGCCCGATATGAACCTCTTAATGGTCGTGGCCGTTGCGGGCGCGGTCGCTATCGGCCAATGGTTTGAAGCTGCGACGGTGTCGTTTCTGTTCGCGTTGGCCTTGGCGCTAGAGGCGTGGAGCCTTGGACGCGCCCGGCGCGCCGTGTCAGCCCTGATGGAGCTTGCGCCTAATACCGCCACGGTGAAGGACACCAGCGGCGGCGAGCGCGAAGTTGCGGCAGGCGAGGTGCGCATTGGCGCCCACGTTATTGTGCGCCCCGGCGAGCGCATGCCGCTCGACGGGCGCGTGATCGCCGGGGAAAGCGAAGTGAACCAAGCGCCCATCACCGGCGAAAGCGTCCCGGTTCAGGTGGCGCCCGGCGCTGTTGTCTATGCGGGCACAATCAATGGCGAGGGCGCGCTCGAAGTCGAGACGACGAAGGCGGCGGGCGACACCACCCTCGCGCGCATCATTCGCATGGTCGGATCGGCTCACAGCCGGCGTGCGCCCACTGAACAATGGGTGGAAAGCTTTGCACGCATCTACACCCCGATCGTGATGGGGCTCGCGGCCCTCGTGCTGCTCATTCCGCCGCTGCTCTTCAATGGCGCCTGGGACGACTGGTTCTATCGCGCCCTCGTGCTGCTCGTCATCGCCTGCCCATGTGCGCTCGTGATCTCGACGCCCGTGAGCGTCGTCGCCGCGCTGGCTGGCGCGGCCAAACAGGGCGTTCTCGTGAAGGGCGGCGTGCACCTGGAAACACCGGCAAAGCTTCGCGCCATCGCCTTGGATAAGACCGGGACGCTGACTGAAGGCCGTCCGCACGTGGTCGAGATCGCCGCCTTCGAGGGGCGCAGTCTGGAATCAGTGCTGAGCTTGGCCGCGGCGTTGGAGGCGCGCAGCGAGCACCCCCTCGCAAAAGCCATCTTGGCCAAAGCTGGTGAGCAAAACGTGCGGTTTGCGCCGGGCCAGGGTGTTCAGGCGATACGCGGCAAAGGCGTGATTGGCCGCGTGGGCGATCGCGAAGCCTGGCTTGGCTCCCGCGGCTTCCTCGAAGAGCGCGCGACGTCGTCGCAGCGCGTCGAGGCGCTGGCTCGCGCGGACGCCATCGCCGGCGCTGGGCGCACCGTCGTCGCCATGGGCGACGGGGAAAGCGTCTGGGGCTTGATCGCGGTCGCCGATGCCGTGCGGCCTGAAGCAAGAAAGATCGTCGCTGACCTGCACGCCGCCGGCATCGAGCGCGTGGTCATGCTCACCGGCGACAATAGAGCAACTGCCGATCGCATCGCGCGCGAAACCGGCGTCGATGAAGTGCAAGCCGAACTGCTGCCCGAACATAAGGTGGCAGCGGTGGAAGCGTTGGTCGCACGTTATGGCGCGGTGGCGATGATCGGCGATGGCGTCAATGACGCCCCGGCGATGGCGCGTGCGAACCTGGGCGTGGCCATGGGCGCGATCGGTTCGGACGCCGCCATTGAGACTGCCGACATCGCTCTTATGCAGGATGACCTCTCGCGTTTGCCGTGGGTCATCCGACATTCAAGGGCGACGCTTCAGGTTATCCGCCAGAACATTTCCTTCTCAATCGGGGTCAAAGCCGTATTTACGGTGCTGACGGTGTTGGGCGCCGCGTCGCTGTGGGGCGCCATTGCCGCAGACCTCGGCGCCTCTCTGCTTGTCGTGTTAAACGGGCTTCGTCTCATCAACCGCGAGCGAGCCTAAACCGTTAAAGCCGCGATCGGGACCTTGCGTCGACAGTCAGGGAAAGAGGCGTGAGCGAGAACACATTGTCGCTGCTCTTGGACGCACGCAAAGCGATGAAGCAAGGCGCCGGCGCCATCGTCGCGCGCCAGCGCATGCGTCTTCGCGAGGCGGTCGCACATGCACGTGTGCATTCGCGCTATTATCGCGAGCTCTATAAAGATCTTCCGGACGAAATCGAGGACGCCCCTCGTTTGCCGGTCACCAACAAGAAAGCGCTGATGGCGCGGTTCGATGACTGGGTGACCGATCCCGATGCGACATTCGAGAAAGCCCGCGCCTTCGCGGAGCGCGAAGATGCGATCGGGGAGAAATTTCTCGATCGCTACACGTTGGCGACAACATCCGGCACTACCGGAACACGCGGCGTTTTCCTCCTCGATGATCGCACTATGGCGGTCACTCAGGCTGTGGCCTATCGCATGCTGAGTTCTTGGCTTGGCTTCGGCGACGTCATCAAGATCGTCCGCGGCGGCGGGCGCACCGCTATGGTGATGGCGACCGGCGGCCACTTCGCTTCCGCCGTCGCCGCGGCGCGTCTGCGACAGGGGCGCGCGGCCAAGGCCGTGCAAGTCCTCTCCGTGCACATGCCGATGGCGGAACTGGTCGAGCGCCTCAATCAGCACCGCCCCGTTCTGGTTGCTCCTTACGCAAGTATCGCCGCGCTGCTCGCCGATGAGCAACAGGCTGGCCGATTGCGCATCAAACCGGCCCTGCTCGCACTCTCGGCGGAAGGGTTACCCGGGCGCGAATACGATCGGATCGCAGAAGCATTCAAGTGCAAAGTCGGCAACAGCTACGCGGCCACCGAGGTGCCGTATCTGAGCTATAGTTGCGGGCATCATTGGCTGCATGTGAATGCCGATTGGGTCGTCTTGGAGCCTGTCGACGCTGATCACCGGCCGGTAGCGCCGGGCGTTCACTCGCACACAGTTCTTGTCAGCAATCTCGCCAATCGCCTACAGCCAATCCTCCGTTACGATCTTGGCGACAGCGTCGTCATGCGTCCTGATCCATGTCCTTGTGGAAATCCCTTGCCCGCCATCCAAGTCAAAGGGCGATCCGCCGACGTGCTCAATCTCACCACCGAGCGCGGCGAGCGCGTAGCGCTGCCGCCGCTCATCTTCGGCGCCATCGTTGATCGGACCCCTGGCGTGGAGCGGTTTCAGCTCGTGCAAACTGGACCAGCCGAATTGCGTATAAGGCTTCTCACGATTGCCGAAGAGAACCCGGATTTCGTTTGGCGCGCCGTGCGCGCCCAAATCGTCAACGTGCTTGGCCAGCATGGCCTTGCGCACGTGCACGTCGAGCGCGGCGAGGAAGCGCCTGAACAATCGGCCGGGGGAAAATATCGCCAAATCATTCCGCTCGCTCGGGAGGCGGTGTGAAGGCCGCACGCGACAGCGATCATAAGGCTTGGCTTGAGCGCGCCGCTGCCGCGTCAGCCGGCGCTATCGCGACTCTAGGGCATGCGCCATTCCACATCGTCCCCTTGTATATAGTCGCTATCGTTATTCTCGTTCGGTTGCTCGATAGGGCGGCCCTTCGTCCAAGGCGCATCGCGTCGGCGTTCGGCGTCGGATGGTGGTTCGCCATTGGGCATTTCGCCACCGGGCTTCATTGGATCTCTTCGGCGTTTCTCTATGATTTTGGCGTATGGGGACCGCTTTTCGGCGGCGGCGCCATCCTGCTGCTGGCCGCGCTGCTTGCGTGCTTCTGGGGCTTGGGCTCTGCACTGGCCATGACGCTGTGGACAAGCGACATGCGCCGTGTGCCGATCTTTGCGGCTGCTGTCGCGTTGTCGGAATGGCTGCGTGGAAATGCTTTCACAGGATTTCCGTGGCTGCTGCCCGGTTATGTTTGGCCGGCCGGCGAACCGACTTCACAGCTTGCGTCTCTCGTTGGCGTCTATGGACTGTCGGCTCTCACGTTGCTGCTGGCGGCCTCGCCGGCTGTCCTCTTTAATAGTGGGATAAAGCCGCTGCGGCGCCTCGCTCCCGTTCTCGCCGGCGCGCTGGTGCTTGCTCTGTCATGGGGATGGGGTTGGCGGCGCCTAGCCGAACCACCGCCCAATGCTCTGGACCCGCCCCTCGTGCGGGTGGCCGATTCGGGTATGAGCCAAGCTGACAAATGGGCTGAACGGCCTGATCAAGAATGGCGCGTACTGCAGCGTTATCTTGAAGCCAGTGGCCTGGCGAGCGAGGCCGACATTGTCATCTGGCCCGAAGGCGCCATCCCATCGGTGAATTCCTACGCGCTCGAAAACCCACTTCTCCTTGATGCGCTCGCCGCCGCCCTGGGAGAGCGCGCGCTTGTGCTTGGGCTGACGCGCAGGGCGCCGCGCGGTGAGGGCTTCGTGCATTACAATTCTGCCGTCGTCATCAATAGCGCTAACGGCGTCGCGGAAATCGCGGACATCTACGACAAGCATCGGCTCGTGCCGTTCGGCGAATACATCCCGTTCTGGCGGCTGGTCAGTGGCTTCAACATTGCCCCGCTGCAACGGATCGGCACAGGCTTCGAGCCAGGCTCGGCACCTCCGCGCCCAATAGTCCTTCCAGGCGCGCCAACGGCGACTATCCTCATTTGCTATGAGGCGATCTTTCCGGCCCTCACGCCCGATGGCGAGGATCGCCCCGGCTGGATCATCTCGGTGACGAACGATGCTTGGTTCGGGGCGGGGGTGGGGCCTTCTCAGCACTTCGCCATCGCGCGCTACCGGGCTATCGAAAGCGGATTGCCGATGGCGAGAGCCGCATCAGGGGGAGTTTCCGCCATTGTCGACGCGCATGGGCGCGTCATGGCTTCAAACCACGGCGGCGGTTTCGCGCAGGCGCCAATTCCCGCCGCGCTCGCCGAAACGCCGTACTCGCGTTTTGGATTGCTGGCGGCAGCGCCGCTTGTTCTGCTCATCGCGCTCCTGCGATTTTTACCCAGGCCGCCGCGTCGCGCACCCGCACGCCCGCCGAGAGAAGAACTATGAGCAAGAGATTTGATGTGCTGATCGTCGGCGGATGGCCCGGGGGCTATCAAGCGGCCCTTCGCGCCGGCCCGCCGGGCATGAATGTAGTCCGCGTGGACGCCAATTCTATATTAGGGGCACACGCGCCGGACGGCGCTTGCCGCAGACTGTCCCTGAGGCGGCGGCGCAATCGCTGTGCTCGTGCGCCGCGAGTGAGGACGGTTAGGTACGCCGGCGGCCCTGTAGGTTCGGCTGAAAACGACCGCATTGCGGTCTCTGAGCGATCGCGACGCCAGGCCACGCGGCCGCGCACGCGCGGTGATTCGTGCGGCGAAGCTTTCATATGGCTTCGGGCAATCGGCACTGTATTTTAGTCGTGCCCGCGGCGCTCGCGTCGTTCGCCGCGATCCCCTTAGCCTCTTTCGTCGCGATCCTCATCTTCATCTTCATCTTCATCCCTCTCCTCCAACCGTTCATTCCGGGGATCGGAGTCCAGGCCATCAGGGCCGATGCGCCAGCTCACTGCGGCCACCGCCGCCGCCGCAAGTATGATGGCGCCCGCCAACGAACCTGCGAGCTGAATTGCGCTAAACCGATTGCCGGGCTTTTCATTCATGTCAGTCACGCCAGATAATGTGCGGCGGCGTTTAGCCAGATCGCCACAAGGAGCGACAACACCGCAAGTCCAAGAGACGGAAGCAGGAACTGCGCTCGCGGGGCCCAGCGCACGGCAATAACCTTCAAGCCAAGCGCGATCAAAAGACCAAGGGCAAGTGGAACATGGGCGCCTAGTTCCTCTGCCTCAAGCCCAAAATAGCCGACGCAAACGAAAGAGATGAACAACGTAAGAGCGACTATCGCATCGCCAATCGCGCGGTGCGCGGCCCCAGCCGCCGCCGATGTCAAGAAAGGTAGCCGAACCTTCTCATAGGCGACGACGATGAGGCCGACCTGATAGATGCCGAGCAAGGCCACGACGGTGGTGAGGACGACCTTAACATCCGAAACATGCCCAACCGTCAGATTTTCAATCAAACCTTCCAAAGCCTTGCGCGCTCCTCACGTTTGCGGCGGCGGCCAAATGATTGCGCACTTGCGTTATCGTCAGCTCGCGCGGACCACAATTGCTGAAAGGCAATCCGGTCCTTCTTAATTAAGGCGCAGCTCACGCTAACGCTTCTTCGATGCTGAGGATCTGCGCGAGGGCGTTAACGAGTGCCGCAATGCGCAGTGCGGTCTGAATGTGGTCGATCGGAACGTTGCGCTTGTGCAGCTCAGCCTCATGCGCATTGAGGCAGGGCCCGCATTGGTAAATCGCGGAGACTGCGAAGGCCCAGAGTTCGAAGTCGATCTTGTCGACATCTGACTGGCCTAGTGCTGTCATGTCGAGGCCCGCCGGCTGCCTGCGGTAATCGTGGTTCGAAAGCAAGTTTATGGCTGTGTAGTAGACGGTGTTCATAGCCATGACCGTGGCGGCGGATTTTGCGGCGAGCCGTGCGACAGGCGCGAGCCTTATCGTGGTTTCCATCTCCATCGCCTTGATCAGGGGTTGAGACTGCGTTGCGTACGCGCAGGCGAGCAAGCAGCCCCACTTCTGCTGTTCGGTGAGGCCAGGCGCCGCGATCAACGCAGCGAGATTGCGCTTCTGGTCGGCGGCGTACCCTACCGTGTGTTCAAGCAGCGCGTCGATGGACATGGCTCAGTCCTTCCTTTCGATGGGGCGAAAGCCCTCACTCGGCCTGTGCTGGGGCAGGGGCGCCCGAATAGGCCGTGGGCATTTCGCCATCGCGCGCGCGATGGCCGCTCTTTAGCATCAGCCGGCAGATCGCGGGCAGCACAAAGAGCGTGAGCAGCGTTGCGGTGATGAGGCCGCCGATGACGACGGTGGCCAGAGGCTTTTGCACTTCAGCGCCGGTGCCGTGCGCGATCGCCATCGGCACAAAGCCGATGGCCGGCACAATGCCGGTCATCAACACCGCGCGGAACTTCTCGACCATGCCTTCGCGGATGGCCTCGTCGACAGGCATGCCGAGGTCGAGGCGGCTGTTGATGCTCGTCATGACGACGAGGCCATTCAGCACCGCGACACCGGCAAGACAGATGAAGCCAACCGCGGCCGAGATCGAGAACGGCATGCCGGTCAGAACAAGCGTGAACACGCCTCCCGCGAGCGCGAGCGGCACGGCAGTGAACACAGCGCCGGCCGCGCGGAAGGTTCCAAGCGCCATGTAGAGGATGCCGAAGATCAAGACAAAGCACGCGGGCACGATCAGTGACATGCGCTGCGACGCCGATTGCAAGTTCTCAAACTGGCCGCCCCAGACCAGATATGCTCCGGTCGGCAGCGACACCTCGCTGACCCGCCGCTGCGCTTCGGTGACGAAGGAGCCGAGATCGCGCCCGCGCACGTTTGCTTGCACGACGACGCGGCGGCTGCCGTTTTCGCGGCTGACCTGATTGAGGCCCTCCGAAAATGTGAAGGTCGCGACTTCGCGCAATGGAATGGAGGCGCGAGGTCCGTTCTCGGTTTCCGGCAGCATCACAGGCAATGCCCCGACGGCGTCGAGATCGTCGCGCACTGCTTCCGGCAGGCGAACCACCACGTCGAAGCGGCGATCGCCTTCAAAGACGAGCCCCGCTTCGCGTCCGCCCATCGCCGTCGCCACGGTGTCGGTGACGTCCTGCAATGAGAGCCCATAGCGGGCGATGGCGTCACGGTCGAAACGAACATCGAGCGTCGGGAAGCCGCCGGTTTGTTCGACTTTGACGTCGGCCGCGCCATCAATCGATTGCAGAACCGTCGCAATGCGCCCAGCAGCCGTACTCATCTCGGTCAGATCTTCACCATAGATCTTAATCGCGACATCGCCGCGGACGCCCGCGATGAGTTCGTTGAACCGCATTTGGATCGGCTGGGTGAACTCGTAGGAATTGCCGATGAGCTGCGAGAGACGGGCCTCCATGCGCGCGATCAGTTCAGCCTTCGGCTCGTTCGGGTTCGGCCATTCCGAGCGCGGCTTCAGGATCACGAACGAATCCGAGATGTTGACCGGCATGGGGTCTGACGCCACTTCCGCGGTGCCTGTTTTCGAGAACACGAAAGCGACTTCCGGAAACTCGGAGATGATCTGTTCCACGCGCGCCTGCATGGCGGTCGATTGCTGCAGCGAAGTTGACGGGATGCGCACCGCTTGAATGGCGATGTCCTGTTCGTCGAGCTGGGGAATGAACTCGCGTCCGAGTGTGAAGAAGAGCGCGCCCGCGAGAGCGAAGATCGCCACGCCCGCGGCGATCACCGTCTTGGGCTTCCGGAGCGAATAATCGAGGCCCGGCTCATAGCGGTTGCGCGCGATCTCGATCGCCTTGACTTCCTTTTCGGCGACTTTGCCGCGAATGAGGAGGGCGACCATCGCCGGCACAAAGGTCAGCGACAGGATGAAAGCCGCGGCCAAGGCCAGCATCAACGTGATCGCCATCGGCGAGAACATCTTGCCTTCGACGCCCGAGAAAGTGAGCAAGGGCGCGAAGACGAGGAAGATGATCATCTGACCGAAGATGGTCGGTTTGATCATCTCGCGGCTCGCTTCCATCGTTTCGTGAAGGCGCTCTTGCAGCGTGAGGAGGCGGCCTTCGTGATGTTGTCTCTCGGACAAGCGCCTCAGACAATTCTCGATGATGATGACGGACCCATCGACGATGAGACCGAAATCGAGCGCGCCGAGGCTCATGAGATTGCCGGACACGCCGAAGAAGTTCATGCCGATCGATGTCATCAGCATCGAGAGCGGGATGATGAGGGTGGCGATGACCGCGGCGCGCACGTTGCCGAGCAGCAGAAATAGCACCACCGCGACAAGCAACGCGCCTTCGGCCAAATTGCGCTCGACCGTGGCGATGGTGGCGTTCACAAGCTTGGAGCGGTCATAAACGACTTCCGCGACGATGCCGGGCGGCAAAGTCTGCGTGATCTGCTCAAGCCGCTCGGCGGCGGCCGCGGCGACGGTGCGGCTGTTGCCGCCGGTGATCATGAGCACGGTGCCGACGACGACCTCGCGTCCGCCGGAGGTGGCCGCGCCCGTGCGCAGATCGCCGCCGACGCTCACATTGGCGACGTCGCGCACAGTGATCGGCACGCCGTCGCGGGTGGCGACGACGGCCTCGGAAATTTCTTCAAGCGTGCGGATGCGCGCATCGGCGCGCACCAGGAACGACTCGCCGCCTTGCTGGATGAAGTTTGCGCCGACGGAAAGATTGGCGCGATCGAGCGCTTCGGCCAGTTCGGAAAAGGAGATGCCGTAGGCGGAGAGCGCGCCAGCATCCGGTTCGACGACGTATTGCTTTTCGTAGCCGCCGATCGAATCGATGCCCGCGACGCTTGGCACCGAACGCATTTGCGGCCGGATCATCCAATCCTGGATCGTGCGCAGATATCCCGCCTGCGCCACCGGATCGGTGAGGCGCTCGCCCTCGACCGTGAGATAGGCGCCATCGGGCTGCCAGCCGGGCTGGCCCGCTTCAACGCGCGCGCCTTCAGCGTTGGGATCGGCATAATGCACCGTCCACATCAGGACTTCGCCAAGGCCGGTTGAGATCGGCCCCATCTGCGGCTCGACGCCTTCGGGCAAGCTCTCGCGCGCCTGCGTCAGCCGCTCAGCCACTTGCTGGCGGGCAAAATAGATATCGACATTGTCGTTGAAAACGACGGTGACCTGACTGAAGCCGTTGCGCGAGATCGAGCGCGTGTTCTGCAATCCCACGATGCCGGACATCGCGGTTTCGACCGGATAGGTGACCAGCCGCTCGACATCGAGGGGACCGAACGACGGCGCGACCGTATTGATCTGCACCTGCCGGTTGGTGATGTCGGGGACCGCGTCGATCGGCAGACGCATGATGTTGTAGACGCCGATGCCGGCGACGATGAGGACGATCGCCATGACGGCCCAGCGGGCTCTGACGGCGAGTTCGATAAGGCGGCTGATCATGTGTGCAGGATCCGGTCGGGATTGAAGAGGGGCGGTCTCAGTGGTCGTGCGAGGCGGAGCCCTTGCCGATCTCGGCCTTCACCAAGAAGGCGTTTTCGGAGACGTAGGCTTCGCCGGCGGCGAGGCCCGAGAGAATCTCAACTTGCGTCGCGCCGGTTCGTCCAAGCGTGACCGGCCGCGCTTCGTACGTGTCTGCGGACACGCGCACGAAAATGACGCTCCTGCCTTCGACCGTCTGCACCGCGTCACGCGGCACCGCGACGGCCGCTTGTTGTGCGGCCGTCACCACCGCGCCGCGCACGGCCATGCCGGGACGCAGCGACGAGCCTTGCGCGGCCGTCAGCGGCGCGCGCGCGATCAGCGTTTGGCTGTGTGCGTCCGCGGTTGGCAGCACGCTCGCAATCTGAGCTTCGACGCGTGTGGCTCCATCGAGACCGGTGATGAAGACGCGTTGCCCAGCGCTGATACGCCCGATGTCACGGGTGGCGACGTTGAGTTCGGCCTGCAAGCGCGAAAGATCGCCGACCACGAAGAGCGGCTGATCGCTGGTCACGTCGCCAATATTGGTTTGCCGGTCGAGCACCACGCCCGCGATCGGCGTGGCGACGCCGTAAGTCTGAAGGCTTTCGGCGCTTTCAACCCGCGCCAAAGTTTCCCCGCGCCGGACGCTGTCGCCGACATTGCGCAGCACCGCGCGCACCGGCCCCGGATAAGGCGCATGCACTTCAGCGCGCGCCGAAGGCTGGAGCATGATGCGTCCGGTGAGATTGAGTGTTTCTTCGATGGCGCCAGGACCTGCGGTCGCGACGACAATGCCGGAGGTCTCTGCCGCCTCGACTGGAATAGTGACGCGTTCGCCGCTGCCTTCCTCGCCTTGGGCGTGACCTTCTTCGCCTTCTTCATGGGCTTCTTCACCTTCCTCGTGGCCAGCCTCGGCGGCGGGCTGTTCGGATTCCGCCTCGCCCGCGCCACAACCGGCGAGACCAAGCGCTAGAACGAGCGCGATAGGGGCGAGCGCGGCAGACTTCATTCTGAAGGTGTTCATTGGTGTTGCTCCTCGAAGGGCAGCGCTTCCCCGAAGCGCGCCGTGAGGCGGTCAAGTGCTGCCTCGTTGTTGTGGAAAGAACGCAAGGCTTCGACGCGCGCTTGGCGCGCGTCAGAGAGCGCGCGCTGAGCGTCGAGGACGTCGAGATAGGAGAAGGCGCCGCGATTGTAGCCGTCTTGCGCCAGAGAGAGCGCGCGTTCGGCTTGCGGGATGACATCCTGTTCGGTCGATTGCACCGCGGCCGCATCGGTCGCGATTGCGCGTTCAAGCGCTGCATATTCCCGCGAAAGCGTGCGCCGTCCCGCTTCCAGCTCCAGTTCCGCGCGCCGCTGCTCGGCGCGGGCGCGCGCGACCGAGCCTTGATTGCGGTCGAACACGCCAAGCGGGATCGACACGCCGGCGACCAGCGCGCCTTCGCCGTCGCGATCCTCGAACCTTCTATAGCCAAGACTGAGTGTGGGATTCTGCCAGGAGAGCGACCGCTCAACGCTGAGCGCCGCCCCTGACCGGTCGCGCTCCGCCGCCAGCCGCGCGATATCGGGGCTCGCATCGCCCAACGCGTCGTGTTCGTGATCACGCGCCTGCGGCAGGGCGAAATCGGCAGCGATCAGGCTGAAGCCATCGTCGCCGCCAAAGTAAGACGCCAGTCTGGCGCGCGCGGTGGCGGCTTCCGCTTGTGCGCGGGTGAGCGCGATGCGTGCTTCCGAGAGACCCGCTTCGGCCCGGGCGCCCGCCATCAACGGGTCGCGGGCGGCGGCGACCCGGCGCGCAACCGAAACGCTTAGCGCCTGCGCAGTGGCCAATCGCTCCTCAGCGATGGTGACGAGCTCTTGGGCGGCGAGAGCATCATAATAAGCGGTCTGAACATCGCGCGCGAGATCTAGCCCGCGTAGAATCCGGTCCAGTTCGGCGCCGTGCAATTCCCGGTCAGCAAGGCGGATGCGTGCGCCGCGGCGGCCACCTAACTCGACCTCTTGCGAAAGCGAAAAGGTTGTTTCAGCGCCGCTAAAACCCCGGAGGTCGCCGCGGCCGTTGAAATTTTCAACTTCCGCGTCGAGCGTGGGGTTCGGCCGCACGCGCGCTTGCCGGAGACCGCCTTGCGCCGCGTCGACGCCAGCGCCCGCAGCGCTTACGCCCGGATCGGATTGAAGCGCGCGTTCGATCGCGCTCTGCATCGTTAGCGGCGTGCGCTCCTGGGCGAGCGCCGGCGTGGCAATCAAAGGCGCGGCGATCGCGCTGAGGGAGGCAGTGGCGACGTAGCGCAGAATGCGCGCCGAACGCCGTCTTGAACGGTGTGAATCGAGCATGAAAAGTCCGCGATGCGTGAAGGGTCACGCGCCGCAGATCATTCCGCAGCGCGTTTTTAGACGATCGCTGTGGCTTTTGGTGGCCGCTCGAGCCCGTTTGGCGCGCCTGTGGGCGCGCCGTGCGTGCTGCGCGGAGCGGCGACACGCAACATGACTTGCGCGGTGACGACGCTGCTCGCGAGCGCTGGGGTCATGCCGTTGCAATGGGCGGCGCAGCAATGATGCTGCGGTTGCGCAGGGCTTGCGGGCGTCTGTTCGCCGCCGCCCGCGGATTCGACAGCCGCGCCTTCAGCGTCGGCCAATAGAAAAGTGATGCCAGCTTGGGCGTTGTCGGCGGCGGCGTGAGCGGGTGAGGCTTCTTCGAGCATGATGAAGCCGAGGAGGGCGATGCAAAGCATCGCCACCCAGCGCCTCCAGTTCATGTCGCTCGAAGCCCGCACGCGCTTCACCTCTGAATAGCCGCAGCAGATTCGCGGCGAGCCTGCCTATATACGGCCCATGACCCACTGACGAACAGTAAACACATAATCACGCCAACAGAAAAGTCAGGCCATGGTGATCGTGTCGCAGCCGTCGCACCTGCTGCGAGTATGACTAAAATGTTGCCGAACGCATCGTTGCGCGAGCAAAGCCACACCGAACGGAGATTGGCGTCGCTCTTCCGGAAACGAAGTAACATTATAACGGCGCCAAGATTCACCGCTAAGGCGAGGGCGCCGATAAGTCCCATGGGCGCGGCCTCCGGCGGCGCGGGCGAGAGAAGTCTCACAACCGCCATGGCGAAGATGAAGGCGCCCATGGCGAGCATCGCCGCGCTCTTAATAAGTGCTGCCCTCGTGCGCACATGCGCCGCGCGCCCAATCGCCCAAAGCGTCACACCATAGGTCGCCGCATCGGCGGCGAAATCGAGCGCGTCGGCTTGCAGCGCAAGCGATCCGACCGCGTGCCCGCCAATCGTTTCCACCACAAACATCGACGCGTTGGCGATCAGTACGATCCAGAGGGTGCGCCGCGTCTCGGCGTCGATGTGCGCAGAGTTCACTTTGCCGCAACACGCTTCGGACATCAGATGTCCCCCCGCCGCGCGAAATAGAGCGAAAGCGATCCCGTTGGCGTTGGAATGACGGCCCGCTCCTCGACAGCGGTGAAGCCCGCTTCGCCCATGAGCGCTGGCAAGACGCCGCGCGCATTCGGCGTCGTATTCTCGAAACCGTCCAAGCGTTGAATCTGCTTGAACAGCGCGCGCATCAACGGCGTGCGCTGCAAACCGTAATCGGCGATGTGCAATTGCCCAGAATGCGCCAGTGCTGCATGGACGGCTTCAAGGCCAGCGCGCTTTTCGTTCATTGGCGTTTGGTGGAAGACGAGACTTGAGACGATCTTGTTGACGCGGCTTCCTGCAGCGCGCGCCGCGTCGCGCGCGAAGCCTTGCACAAATTCCACATCGAGGCCGGCGCGGCTCGCCTTTGCTGCGGCGCGTGCGAGCACGACGGGATCGGGATCAAGACCGATGATGCGCGCATTGGGCGCGGCGCACTTCAACATCAGCGCGAACGTACCCGTGCCGCAGCCGACGTCGAGAATGGTGTCGCCATCCCGGGGCGCGACCTGCTGCAGAAGCGCGCGCCGCCAGCGCCCTTCACGCGTCATAAGCGCGATGGCGGCGTCGTAGAGCGGCGTCAGCGCCGCGTGGCCAAGCGCCGGCGTGAAACCATTTTCCGAGGATGACCGAGCGGATCTAGGATGCATAGTCGAAGCCCAGCGCCACCAGGGTGCGCCATCGCCGTTGGCGATGCTTGTAAAAGTGATGCGCAAAGAGCGCCACCAACGGGGCGAGCAAACCTGCGTCGATTGCGACGCGATCGACATAAAGTGTTCCGCCAGCGTCCGGCGACACTTCGATGAGGTGATCCCATTTCTTTATCAGCGGGCCAAAGCCGTTGTCGCGCAGCACCCGCTTTGCACCGTGTGTGGGAGGATACTCGATCCTGATAACTTGCCACCCGATAGGAAGAACGCCTAGCCACGACATCCAGGTCTTGTAGCTGCCCGCGCGCCAGCGCTCGGGAAAGCCGGCGGGGTCTTCGGGTTTGAACGAAATCAGCCCCTTCGCCACGTAGTGCAGTAAAGCTGATCGCGTTACGTGATCCCAAACTTCGTCGTGGTTCGCGTCAAGGCGAGTCGAGATGTCAACGATTGTCATGCGAAGTCGCTCATGACCTGATCGCGCTGCGTCGACCGAACCAGCGACCTACCTGCGCAGCATAACGTTCATAAGCTTCACCGTGTTTCTCGCGCAGGGCTTCTTCCTCAATGCGGACCTGAACAAGCGCCAAAGTCCATGTTGCGGCAAGCACTGCGGCGGTTCCGATGTGCGGCGAGCACAGGAATAGCGCGAGCACCGCGCCGATCATGCCGACAAATATCGGATTGCGGGACCAGCGAAACAGTCCGTGCGCCACCAACGGCCCAGGGCCATCTTCCGGCACGCCGATGCGCCAGGATGCGCCCATCTGAATTTGGGCGGCTGCGATAAGCAGCGCGGAGCCCATAAACATCACCGCCGACGTCCACCGCAGCGGCGCGAGACCTGCCCAGTCCGGCCGCCCAAGCAGTGCCTCCCAACCGGGCGCCAGCCATGCCGACGCGGCGAAGATCAGCGCCAGCGCTACGGCGATCTTCCAGTTGCGCTTCGCAACACTCTGGAGCTCTGCATGACGGCCGAAACTGAACGCCTTGACCTTGTGATCCCGCTCGACGCCCATCACCCGCAACGCCGATACGGCGATGATCAGGAGGAGAGTTGCGAGCGGCAGCCAGGCGGGCGGCGACAATGGGGGCATGGGGACCTCGAACTTCGACGGCCGATGGTCTACATTCTCTAGTAACTAGAGGATCAAGTCCCAAAATGCTTGCGATCGGCGCCGTCGCCAAACGTACCGGACTGAAAGTCCCGACCATCCGCTTCTACGAGCAGGAGGGGTTGCTGCCTGCCCCGGAGCGGACCGAGAGCGGGCGGCGCTTGTATGCCGAGGGTGACGTGCGCCGCCTGTCGTTCATTCGACACGCGCGCGCGCTGGGATTTGAACTCGAAGACATTCGCTCGCTGCTTGATCTTTCAGACGATCCAGATCGGCCCTGCGACGAGGCCGATCGCATCGCGCGTGCGCATCTGGCCGCAGTGGAAACCCGCATCGCCCAACTGAGGGCCTTGCAGCGGGAGCTGACGCGGATCGTCAAATCCTGCGCTGGCGGTGTCGCGAGCGACTGCCGGGTCATCGATGCGTTGGGCGATCACGGCGCTTGCGAACAAGAGCACGAGCCGTCTTCCGCGCGCGCAAGAACGCGGCAGAAACCTGAGCGCGCGAAGCGGGCAGGGCGGTGAGGCTCTCCAGGACAAAGCGCCGCCGCATTTGGATTGACGTCTGCCGACGTGCTTGTCCTTTTTCAACCTGTGAGGCGAAGCGATGAGCGGGGTAGCCCAGTGTCCGGCCCGCGCCAGAGGCGCACCGCTGGAGTTCGAAAGCGAAGCCCTGCGTCCCGACAGAGCGCCATCGCGCGCAGGCGGCGTCAAGGTGAAAAGCAAAGCGCGCCTTGACGCCGTCGAGCGCGATGGCATCTGGCTTACAGGTTTAGCGCAGGGAAAAATGCCTGTAGGACTTGGTGTCGACAAGCGTTCGCAGCGCATTTTCTAGTCATTCATGAACATTTGCCGGCATCCGCCCGACGAGATCGCCGTGCGCTTTCACCACAAGCTCGTCGCCATCCATCTGTTTCCGAACGGCAATGGCCGCATTCACGCCTCGCCGCTGATCTGCTCGCCCTCGAAGTTAACCAAGAGCGCTTCACCTGGAGGCGGGGTTCCATCGTGGCGGCGTCAGACGCGTCAGGCTTACGTCCGGGCGCTGAAGGCCGCAGATGCCGGCGACGTGGCGCAGCTATTGGCGTTCGCCCGGACGTTGCATGGCCGCAAGTACAGGCAGTGGCAAAGCGAGTCTCGCGAGTTGTACGTGTCCCCCTTCGGCTTTCCCTGATGGGTCGGCGGTCGTGTCATTCATTGTCGTCGCCACGCCTGCAAGGCGCGCTCGCGAACATGAAGGCGTGGATAAGTCACGCCGCCTTGCCGATCGAAAGAGGGTGACTGCGCGGCTGATGTCGCCGCCGGAGCAGCCCTGGACGTCCCAGGCATACTTCCTCGCTATCGGAGGAGTCGCTTTGGCTGTGCGCTTGAGCGGGCTGCCGCAGCTCGGCGGGTATGAGGCAATTCGGTGCGAGCCGCCTCCGGTGGTGTGTCGTCGCGCCGCAGTTTTTGGCGGAGGGGGCAGGCCCACCCGATGCGTAATAGCAGGCGAGGGCCTTTGACCAATTGGTGATCAAGGTCGAATATGATGGGGCAATGGGCAAGCTCGGGCTCTCGCTGCTTATGGTTATCGCGCTCGCCGTCAGCGGCGTGGCGAGCGCCGTGAGTGCTGCCGATTGCCCGATGGCGTCGGCCCAGGTGAGTTCGGCCCAAATGGGCGCCTCCGCATTGGATGGTCAGCACAATTGCTGTCCAGATCGCGCCCCAGCAACGCCCGGCGATGAAGCCCCGGCCAAGATGACCGGCTGCTTTGTCGGTCAAGCGTGCCGGACCGCGACCGCTCTTGCGCCCGATGCGGGCCCGCTTCCGGCGATTGCGCCCGGCTTGGGGGCCAAGCTCGTGCTTGAGTTGGATCCGGTGTTCGGCTCGCGGTCGCCTGACGCGTTTTGGCGCCCTCCGCGAACCGTCTGACATCAGAACATTGAGCGCATTGCGCGCGCTTTGGCGCGCGGCTGCGCCCTGGCTCGAACGTTTTTCCGGAGTCATTTGATGCGTGTTGCATGGCTCGCATGCTGCGCACTCGGCTGGACGCCGATCGCACATGCGCAAGATCTCAGCTTCAATGACGCGCTAGCGCGCGCCAGTGATGGTCCTCGCGTCGAGGCCGGGCGCGCCTCCGTGCGTGCAGCCCAACTCGCGATCGGCCCCGCCGGCCAGTTGCCTGATCCCGAACTTGTGCTCGGGCTAGAAAACGTCCCGCTCTCGGGCGTGGATCGCTATCGCCTCGACCGCGATGAGATGACGATGCAGCGCATCGGCATCATGCAGGAAATGCCAAGCGGCTTGGGCGCTCGCCGGTCTATGGCTGAAGCCGAAGCCGATCGCGCCGGCGCGGATTTGGCGCTGGCGGAACTGGAAGCGCGTTTAGGCGCCGCACAGGCTTGGATCAGTCTTCATTACGTCGAACGCCGCGCCGAGGCGCTGCAGGCGCTCGCGGAGGAAGCGGTCGCGGCGGCAGGCGCGGCCCGCGGCCGCCTAGCCGCCGGGGCGGGCACGGTGGATGAGACGATCGCCGCTGAGATCGAAGCTGCGCGCCTGGCTGACCGGCTTGCCGAGCTTGCAGCGGCGCGTGTGCGCGCGCGCGGCGAATTGCGGCGGTGGATCGGCGCGGCGGCTGATCAGGAATTGGCAGCGGCCGCGCCCGAATTTGCGGTCGACGCAGGACAAATGCGCGAACGGTTGCGCCGCCATCCAGCGCTTGGCGCTTACCGCGCCGAAATCGGCGCCGCACAAGCAGGCCTTGCCATGGCCCGCGCCGAGCGGCGTCCGGACTGGTCCTGGGGGCTCACTTATGGGCGCCGTGATCCGAGCTTTGGCGACATGGCCTCGATTGAAGTGCGCGTCGGTTTACCGCTTTTCCAACCCTGGCGTCAGGGACCGCTGGTCGATGCGCGCCGCGCTGATGTCGCGCGCGCTGAAGCCGACACGCATGCCGCTGAGCGCGAATATAGTGCAAATCTGGAAACGCAACTCGCCGAATACGATGCGCTTTCGGCCAATCTGGAGCGCGCGCGCAGCGTGCGTTTGCCCTTCGCGGTCCAACGCGCCGAAGCGGCCGCTGGCGCCTTCGCTGCCGGGCGCGCGAGCGCCGCTGAATTGATCGAGGCGCGCCGTGCGCGGCTCGAGGCGGAACTCGAAGCCATCGAACTTGAAGAGCGCCGCGCGCTGGTCGGCGCGCAATTGACACTGCAATACGGGGAGAGCCTTCCATGAATGATGACCCGAAGGCCAAGCTGCCGCGCTTTGCGTTCATCGGCGCTGCCGCACTGGTCGCCGTCGTTGGCGTTGGCGGGGCAGGTTATTGGCTGGGCGCAAGTCGCGCGCCCGCCGGGGCCGAGGACGGGCGGGCCATCCTCTATTGGTATGACCCCATGCTCCCCGACGAACGCTACCCGGGTCCGGGCCAATCATCCATGGGCATGGATCTTATTCCTCGCTACGCCGACGAGGGCGCGGGCGAGGCTGGCGTGCGCATCGACCCCGGCGTGTCGCAAAATCTCGGTGTGCGGCTTGCAACAGTTGAGCGCAGGGAACTGGCGCGCACCGTGACCGCGGCTGGCGTTATCGGGTTCAATGAACGCAATCTCGTAATCGTGCAGGCGCGGGCGTCTGGCTTTGTTGAGCGTTCTTACGGTCGCGCCATAGGCGATGTCGTCGCCGCGGGCGCACCTATCGTCGACATGCGCGTGCCTGAATGGACGGCGGCGCAGGCCGAGTACCTCGCGCTGCGTAGTGCAGGCGGCGATCTGGCCGACGCAGCGCGGCGCCGGCTCGCCATGCTTGGCATGCCGGCCTCGCTCATCGCGCGGGTCGAACGCGAGGGAAGGCCCTACCCTGTCACGACTGTGACTGCGCCCATCGCCGGCGCCATCACCCAGCTCGACATCCGCGCCGGCATGACAATCATGCAAGGCGCGCCTTTGGCCACAATCAACGCGGTGTCGCCGGTGTGGCTCGTCGCGTCCTTGACGCAGGCTGATGCTGGCGTCGCACGTCCAGGTGAGCGCGCCGTAGCAAGGACGCCAGCGTTTCCGGGCGAGACCTTCGCGGGCCGCATCGAAAGCGTGCTGCCGTCGGCTGATCCAGCGACGCGCACGATCGAAGTGCGCATTGCCCTCGCCAATCCGCAGGGGCGCTTGCGGCCAGGCATGACCGCCGATGTCGAAATCGCTGAACCACAAGCGCGCGCATCACTCATCGTTCCGGCGGAAGCCGTAATCCAGACGGGGCGGCGCAGCGTCGTCATCCTTGCAGGCGAGGAGGGGCGTTTTATGCCCGTCGAAGTCGAACTCGGCCGGCGCGCGGGCGATCGCATCGAGGTGACGAGCGGCCTCGAAGAGGGACAGCGCGTCGTGGCGTCCGGGCAATTCCTGATCGATTCAGAAGCAAGCCTGACCGGGGCCCTCGATCGGCTCGAAGCGTCGAGCGCTCGCCAGAGCGCGGCCCCCGCCGGTTATGAAGCAAGCGGACGCATCACGGCCTTGGGCGGCGAGACCGTCACGATCGCGCATGAGCCGATCGCCGACCTTAACTGGCCCGCGATGACGATGCAGTTCACGCTTGAGACCGCCCATCTCGCGCACGGGATCGCGGTCGGCGACCAGGTCAACTTCCGCATTCGCCAGGAGGGCTCGCGCTACATCGTCACCGCGATCAGCAAAGCCGGAGCGCAGCCATGATTGCGGCCGTCATCCGCTGGTCAGTCGCCAATCGCTTTTTGGTCGTGCTGGCGACGCTGGCGCTCGCAGTTGCGGGCGCGCTCGCAATCCGTTCGACGCCCGTCGATGCGCTCCCCGATCTTTCCGACGTGCAAGTGGTCATTCGCACGAGCTATCCCGGTCAGGCGCCCCAGATCGTCGAAGATCAGGTCACCTATCCCTTGACCACCACGATGCTATCGGTTCCAGGCGCGCGCACGGTGAGGGGCTATTCCTTCTTCGGCGACAGTTTCGTCTACATCATCTTTGAAGACGGCACGGATCTTTATTGGGCGCGCTCGCGCGTGCTTGAATATCTTAATCAGGTCCAAGGCAGACTTCCCCCGCAAGCGCGGTCCTCTCTTGGTCCTGACGCGACGGGCGTCGGCTGGGTGTTCCAGTATGCGCTGGTCGATCGCAGCGGCCGCCACGATCTCGGTCAATTGCGCAGTCTCCAGGACTGGCTGCTCCGGTTTGAATTGAAGAGTGTGCCAGGCGTCGCCGAAGTGGCCTCGATCGGCGGCATGGTGCGCCAATACCAGATCGTCTTGGATCCCGAGCGCATGGCGGCCTACGGGATCAGCCAAGAACGTATCGCAGAGGCGGTTCGCGCCGCCAACGGCGAGGCCGGCGGCGCAGTCGTCGAAATGGCCGAGGCCGAGCACATGGTGCGCGCCACTGGCTATTTGCGGACACTTGAGGATTTCGACGCCATTCCGCTCGGCGTCAACGCTGCGGGCGTTCCCGTTCGGCTCGCCGATGTCGCCTGGGTGCAGATGGGACCGGAGATGCGCCGCGGCATCGCCGAGCTCAACGGCGAAGGCGAGGTCGCCGGCGGGGTCGCCATCATCCGCGCCGGCGAGAACGCGCGCGAGGTGATCGGCGCCGTGCGCGCAAGGCTTGCTGAACTTGAGCGCAGCCTGCCCGAAGGTGTCGAGATCGTCACGACCTACGACCGCTCCAACCTCATCGACCGTGCGATTGAAAATCTTACCGGAAAACTCGCGGAAGAATTCGTCGTCGTTGCGCTCGTGTGCGCGCTTTTTCTGTTTCACCTGCGCTCGGCGCTCGTGGCCATCGTTACTCTGCCGCTTGGCGTCGCGGCCGCTTTCCTGGTGATGCGCGTTCAAGGCGTGGACGCCAACATCATGTCGCTTTCTGGCATCGCCATCGCCATCGGCGCGATGGTCGACGCGGCCATCGTCATGATTGAGAATGCGCACAAGAAACTCGAACGATGGCGCGACGAGCACGACGGAGAGATGCCGCAGGGCGCCGATCACTGGCGCGTGATCACCGAGGCCTCGATTGAGGTGGGTCCTGCGCTCTTCTTCAGCCTGCTTATCATTACGCTCTCGTTCCTCCCTGTGTTCACGCTGCAGGCGCAGGAGGGGAGGTTGTTTGCGCCGCTTGCTTTCACCAAGACCTACGCCATGGCCGCGTCGGCTGCGCTCGCGGTGACGCTGACGCCGGTGCTGATGGGCTATTGGATTCGCGGGCGTATTCCGCAGGAGGACGCGAACCCCATTAATCGCTGGCTTGCCTCGCTCTATCGGCCGGCGATCGATTTCGCCTTGGCGACGCCGAAGTTCGTGCTTCTGATCGCAGCGCTCGCGCTTGCAACCACAGCCTGGCCCCTGTCGCGCCTCGGCGGCGAGTTCATGCCGATGATGGATGAAGGCGACCTTCTTTATATGCCGACCGCTTTGCCGGGCTTGTCAGCGGCGGAGGCCTCGGAATTGCTGCAGCAGACCGACCGGCTCATCCGCACGGTGCCAGAAGTAGAGAGCGTGTTCGGCAAAGCCGGACGCGCTGAATCGGCCACCGACCCTGCGCCGCTTGAAATGTTTGAGACCACCGTTCGCCTGCGGCCACGCGCCGAGTGGCGCCCCGGCATGACGCCTGAGCGTCTGATCGAAGAACTCGACCGCACCGTTCGTGTGCCAGGCCTCACCAATGTCTGGGTGCCCCCGATCCGCAATCGCATCGACATGCTGGCGACCGGGATCAAAAGTCCAATCGGCGTCAAGGTGAGCGGCCCCGATCTTGCCTCGATCGATCAAGCTGCGCGCGCAATTGAGGCGGCGGCGCGGAACGTGCCGGGCGTGTCTTCGGCCATTGCTGAGCGCATCTCTGGCGGGCGCTATGTCAATGTCGAGATCGATCGCTTCGCTGCGGCGCGTTACGGCCTCAACGTCGCCGAGGTTCAAGCAGTGGTCTCCGGGGCCATCGGCGGCGAAAACATCGGCGAAGTGATTGCCGGGCGCGCGCGCTATCCAATCAATCTGCGTTATCCGCGTGAAGTGCGCGACACGCTCGACCGACTGATCGCGCTGCCGGTCGTGACCGAAGCGGGCCTGCGTCTCACGCTTGGCGAAGTCGCCAATATCGAAATCGCCGATGGTCCCGCCATGATCCGCAGCGAGAACGGGCGCTTATCGGCGTTCATCTATGTTGATGTGCGCGGGCGCGACCTTGCCTCCGTCGTGGCCGACTTGAGGCGCTCGGTTGCAAGCGAGGTGGAGCTGCCAGCGGGCGTCAGCGTCGCTTATTCCGGGCAGTTTGAATATCTCGAGCGCGCAGCCCAGCGCCTTTTGGTCGTGGGTCCGGCGACGCTCCTCATCATCTTCCTTCTGCTTTACTTGACGTTCCGCCGCTTCGATGAAGCCGCAATCGTGATGGCGAGCCTGCCGTTCGCGCTCACTGGCGGCATCTGGCTTGTCTATCTTCTGGGCTATGATTTTTCGGTGGCTGTCGCGGTCGGGTTCATCGCGCTTGCGGGCCTGGCCGCCGAGTTTGGCGTGGTCATGCTGATCTATCTGAAGAATGCTCTCAAAGAGCGCGCCGACCGAGGCGAGACAATCACGCCTGAGGTCGTGGCCGAAGCTGTGCGCGAAGGCGCGCTGCTGCGGCTGCGACCCAAGGCTATGACGGTTGCAGTGATCCTTGCTGGCCTTTTTCCCATCCTGTGGACTGGAGGGGCGGGGGCGGAGGTTATGCGCCGGATCGCTGCGCCCCTGGTCGGCGGGATGCTGTCGGCGCCGCTTTTGTCCTTGTTCGTGATCCCTGCGGCCTATCTCATGATCCGGCGCAGCGAGCTTAAACGCGCGGCCCCGGACGCGGCGCTTTCACCGATTGCATTGCAGAGAGGAGACTAATCGCCATGTTGAAAAATCTTGTTCTGACAGCCGCCCTATTGAGCGCAGCCTGCTCGCCGCCTTCCGGCAACGGAGCGCAGAGCACAGCGGCAGATCAGACCGATCCGGCGGCGCCTGCCGCGCAGAATGCGCCGATCACGGCAACCGGAACAGTGACGGCTATAAACGCCTCGGCTGGCACGATCTCGATCAATCACGGCGCCATCGCTGCGATCAATTGGCCCGCGATGGAGATGCAGTTTACCGCCGAAGATCCCTCCATCCTTCAAGACCTCGCCGTCGGCGACCGCGTCCAGTTTGAACTGAAGAGCGCCGCCGAGAGCACAATTGTGACGGCAGTGCGCGAAGAATAGCGCGGATCCCCGCGGGAAGCAGGGGCCGGCTGCGTATTAAGGGTGAAGGGTGGACGAACCCTGATGCGAATGTTTGCGCTCCTAATTCTGAGCCTCGCGTTATTGGCGACGCTGTCGCCGCAGACGGCGTTGGCGTGCGCCAATTTCGATCGATCTTGCGCCGCAATGGAATGTGGAATGAGCGCCGGGTGCGACGGGAGCATGACGGGATGCGCTCCCTGTTGCGCCGCCAACTGCGCCGTGGCCGCAGCGCCCAGCACAGCGGAACGCGTACCACGCATCGCACTGCATTCGGGCTTTGCGCTTGCAATGGCAGCCCCGCTCAACAGCCTCCTTCGATCGCGCGATCCTCCCGTCCCCCGTTGAGTTGCAGGCACAAGGCGCGCGCCCACGCCATCGGTCTGGCGCCTCGTTCAATCACTGCAATCAAGAGGACAGATTATCATGCGTATTTTTGTTATTGCGACGGCTATGGCGCTCATCGCAACGCCGGCTCTTGCGCATCACAAACCAAACCATTCTGACTTCAGGTCGCGCACGCAAGTGAGCGCGGCGCCCTCCGACGCCTGTCAGGCAAGACGCCATCGGCACCGCCAGATCGGCACCCAGAGCGTCTTGTCGCAGCACTGCCGCGAACTGCGCGACGCCGTTCGCGCCGCGCCCGACGATGCTGCGCTGCGGGCGCGCTGCGATGAGGCGGCGCGCGCCCTCAGCGGGCGCGCATGCGACTGATTGCGCAGCCCCCGCAGCGACGCTCCGGTCCGGATAAAGTCGCTGCGGGGGCCGCGCTCGACGCGCTCCTCGTCAGGGTCTTCGCGTTTCTGAGACGCGAGTCGCTCTTGAGGGCGCACGTGAACTGGGCCCGCGTTCCGGCGCAACGCCGCGCTCGTGCAGGAGGGCGATAAGCAAACGCACGATTGCTTCGGTTGCTTTCGTCATCTCCCAAGACGCCTCGTGGTGGGCGGCGGCAGTAACGCCGCCGCTCACCACATATTGCCGCTCACCACATATTAGTGACGCTTGCCAATTGAGGTGGTCGCTTCCCGGCAAGCCTCTTCGCACGAACGGCACGATTGAGCGCATATGCGGCAATGTTCGTGCATTTCGGCGTGACGCTCGCATTCCTCAGCGCAGACCGCGCACGCCCGCTCGCACGCGGCGAGGGCGGCTACGATGACAGCCTCGTTCGATCCGGTTCGACGCGAAGCGACGTGGCCGGTTGAGGTGCACAGATCGGCGCAGTCGAGATTGAGACGGATGCACTGGCGCAATTGCAGCACCATGTCCTCGCCGAGGCATGCATCAGCGCAGGATGTACACGCCTGCGCACAATCGAAACACTCTTCGATGCACCGGATGAGAGCATCGTTGGTCGAACCGCGAAGTTGCGGGTGGCTGGAAATCATATCTTGGGCATGCATTGTCAGGTCTCCTGAGTGTGCCCCCGCTTTCATTTGCTAATCGATGCGCAACCGCGAGAGGGCATCGCTCCGTCCGGGTCCCCGCCACTCCACATGCTGGGCGACCGAACCTGGAACTAGGAATACAAAGCGGCGGCGGCACACAAATATTGAACACGCATTCGGGCTCTCCCCTCTATGACTGACAACGGGGAGAAGAGCATCGCGTTCCGCGGACGCTGTCTAAAAGCTCGAAGACAGAGCGCAAGTCGGTGGGCGCGTCGCTTTCATTCTCTCTCTACGCATCACGCGCGCAAATCACGCCGCGCGGCGGGATAATCGATTTGGAACGTTTCAGCGTGTACTTCGGTTTCGCAGGCGCCGCGCTGCAGTGCGCGCAACTAACCTATGCTCATCACAGGAACCGTTCGTCATGGACACCCACAACAATCCTTATCCGCGTTTGGCGCTCATGGCCGCGCTCTCCTTTGTCGCCATGTTCGTCCTCATGTACGCGATGGTTGACCGGCTATCGAACGTCTATCCCAGCCTCAATCAGGCTTACATGGCCGCGTTGATGGCCGCGCCGATGGTCGCGATCGAGATCGTGCTGATGTCATCTATGTATCCCAGCAAGCGAACAAACCGGCTCATTCTGGCAGGCAGCGCTTTTGTTTTGCTCGGCGCCTTCTGGGCGATAAGAGATCAAGCCGCCATTGGCGATGATGAATTTTTACGGTCCATGATACCGCACCATTCAGGCGCCATTCTGATGTGTCAGCAAGCATCGATAAGTGACGCGGAAATTCGCCGGTTGTGCGCAGACATCGTCTCCAGTCAGCGCCAGGAGATCGAGACCATGAAACAGATGCTCGAGCGGCGGCGCTGATCCATTCATAAGCGCTGCTCCAAGAAAGCCAATGTCACCCGCCAATCTTCGTCCGTGATGCCATGAACGCCCTCCCGGAGGGCAAAGCGCGCTCCAGGCGCGCCTAACATGTCGAAGACAGGGCGCGCGCCGGCGGCGGCCTGATAGGCGCCGGCCGGGTCGGCCCAACGATCTCGTCTTGCATGTCCGAGCAGAAGCGCCCGCGGCGCGATCAGAGCTAAGAGTTCGTGTTGATCCACGGGCGGGGGAGACCCGGCGTAGGCGCTGAAGCGCGGCGAGAACCAATGCGGGTAGCCGCGCGTTATCGCCGCCACACTTTCTCCAGCCCGATGCGAAGTGAGCGCATCGCCGCCGCGGCCTGATTGAAACGCTATGACCGCGTCGATCCTGGGGTCGGTGGCGCCGGCAAGCAGCGCCACTTTGCCGAAACGCGATTGTCCCCATGCAATGATGCGGTCTTGGTCTAAGCGCGCGTCCGTCTCCAGCACGTCGATGACGCGAGCGTGAACCCAAGCCCACGCAGCAATCGCGCCCTCGGCCCCTAACGAGGCAAGCGCGGGTCCTGCGTCGGGCGGATAGTCCGGCACGACATCGCCGCCATAGAACATCGCGACCGCGTAGCCTCGCTCGGCAAGGGTTCGAAATGGCGGCCCGAGCATCCACTCACCGAACGCGGCGCGATGAAATGGGTCGAACACGCCATGGCGGCAAGGGAATGGATAATAACGGAGCGGCGCCTCAATAGCGGACGGCCGGTCCGGGAACGCGGCCCGGTTGCCGCAGAAATTCTGCATGATGATGACCGGCGCAGGCGTTGCGCGCCGCGGCGTCACCAAGACGAGATTGAAACGTGCGCGGCCTGCAACTTCGACCTCGATCTGTTCGACCCCTTCAATGCCGCCCGCAGCCGAAGCTGGAATTGGTTGTCGCCGCACAATCCTCGCCTGAGCCGCGGACGGCATCGGCCCATACACCTCGGTCTGTAGAGCGTCTAAGATCTCGCGTCGTCTCGTGGACCAGCTTTCGGCTGTCGAGATTGATCCGCCACTTCCTGCCGCGAGCGCATTAGGCGCGCCTTCGCTTAGAGCGCGCCTGTCAAGGCGCACACAGCGATAGGGCCCAAGGGTGAAGAGCCAAACCAAAAGCAACGACAATGCCGTGGCGGCGAAGGCGCCGGCTAAGGAGGCGTATCTAACCATCGAGGCGTCATCCGTTTCAATGTAACGCGTGCGCGGTCGCGCACGCGTTCAATCGCGACAATCGCCCACTAAGGTCTACGCACCGATCGTGAAAACCCCGCAGCGCTCAACACGAAAAATCTCGGGAGAAGCTTTCATGCTTGGGCGTGGCGAACCGCGATACTTGTGGGCGAAGGCGGCGCAATGCATGCTCCATTCTGAGGGGCCGCCCTAGCTCAGCGGTAGAGCAGCGCAATTGTAATGCGAAGGTCGGGTGTTCGAATCACCTGGGCGGCCTCCACACTTCACTTTTTTCCGTGCAGATGCAGGTCTTGCGCTTGTCTCGCCAGCGTTGATGGCGCGCTCCGGTTACGCCCGCTGCTGTGGCGGTTTGCCCGGCCGACCCAGCAGCCGGGGCAGTTCGGCGCGGATAAGGCGCAAGCTGTCTCTCAATGTGGCGCGGCCCCGCTCGAACAAGCACACCGTGCACCATGACGCCGCGTAGGCGAGGAGCGCGCTTACAGCAAGCAGCATGAAGTCACTGGAGAACGCAAACAGCTGCACCAAGTTGACCACGCCAAAGGCTGCCGCGCTTCCCGCCGCGAAGGGGGCGGCCGTCAGACACAGATCGCTCAACCGGATGGGACCTCGCCGCGTCGCCCACCACCAAAGCGCGGGCATGCGCACGAAAAGATCGCTGAGCGCGAAGGCCGCCGCAAACGCCAACGGCGCCCCAGCGCAGCCCAACAACAAAAGCGGCGAGGCTGGTGAACGTACTGAACGCGCTCCAGGCCAAATAATCGCGCATACGTGCTTGGCTGATAAACAAGAGGTCCATTGACATGCTGACCGGGCGGTGGAGCGCCGCAAGCGTGAGCCATGCGAAAACGGGCGCAGCTGGCGCCCAGTGGTCGCCCAGCACAAATGGCGTCAGCACCGGCGCGGTGACGCCAACTGCAACGACCTCCGGCGTCAGGACTAACATGAGCTGGCGCATGACGCGGAGATACGCGTAGCGGTAGCGCTCGCCTTCCTCGTTCAGTCTTGAAAGGATCGGCAACAGCAATTGCTGCAGCAAAGTATGATGCGCTGGATCGGGATAATGGCGAGCTTGTTGCCGCGATCGTAATAGCCAAGCGGCGCAGCCCCGACATAGCGCCCAATCAAAACGCTGTCGGCCTCGCGCGCCATTACGGTTGCGCCTTCCGCCGCCATGATCGCAGCGCCAAATTTGTAGAAATGAAAGAGACGTTTGAAGGAAGGCCTCTCACGCGGAATCCAGCCGACGCCCAGCCACACGCCGAGCAGACTGACGCATTGCTGAACGCCAAAGCCCAGAACGAGCGACCAATAACCCGCTCCCCATTGCGCTGCTATAAGGCTGGCGAGAAAGCCCAGCGCCATGCCAAGGGCGCCGATCGTTGCTACCCAGCCGAACTTCATTTGCCGGTTAAGCAGCGCCTCATGAACATTTGTGAGGCCAGTCATGATCAAAAAGAGCGAAGCGATCACAGCGACCGCGCCGGCGCGTGGCTCATTGTAAAACGCAGAAATGAGCGGAGACGCGCCCAGCATAAGCGCAGCCGCCGCGCACCCGGGGCCGTGATCCAGAATAGACCGCTCACCTCATCGCGCCGAAGAAAGGGCGCCTGAATCAAAGCCTGGCCAATACCGAAATTAAGGATGAGCGCCGAAATGGAAACGATTGGGTTGATCATGGCGTAAACGCCGTAATCGATCGGCTGCAACAAGCGTGGCAACACCAGGAGTGAAGCGGCTTGGAACGGCAGCTTCACGCATTGCGCGATGGCGATGGCGAGCGCGCCATTGACAGCGTGCGTCTGCATCGATTCGTGCTTGGCCTCAAAGATCGGATCTCCACCACTCATGTGATCTCACCAACCGAGGCTATCTGGGTCAGCCGTTGATCACGGACGCAAAGCCCCGTGGACTGCGCGCGTTCGACGCCGTGAATACGCAATCAGCGGCCGTTCCGCCGGGCGAGCACGATGATCGCCTCCGCCGCACGCATTGCCTGCGGAGCGAACGGGGTCGTCAAATGCGCGATGTTTAGAATGCTAAAGTCGGCGTCCAAGCAGGCGCGCCAATCATTGGCGATGTTGAAGGCTTGGTGGGTCGGCGGGTTCCAAACGAACCAGCCGCCATCGATGATGACACTGGCGATCTTGCCGCAGAAGCGGGCGAAATCGGCCGGCAGCGCCGGCGCGCCAAGCGCGAGAGCGACGCCAAAGCCGCCTGCGCTGGTGGGTAAAGCCCCGCCGGCCGTCAGATAACGCGGCAAGAGCGCGGCGTCCGCGCAATATTCTCCGCGCGCCAGCGCGCGGACCAATTCACTCCGCTCAAGCAGCGATGTATCGATGCCGGTGATGGCGCCGTAGGGCGAGAGTCGCTCAGTCAGCCACTCGGCCCCGCAGCCGACATCGAGCATGTCGACGCTGCGCGGCTTCAATGCCGCGAGCCAATCGAGCGCCACCGAAGCTGCCCATATGTCGATCTCGGGCGCGCGGCGTTTGCGCCGCCACGACGCCGGATAGGCCGTATACGCTTCGCACAGCGCGCGCGAGACCGACTCTGACACTAGAACGCCAAATGGCCGGCGCCGTGCGTCACTTCTGCGCCGAGATAGGCTTGCGCCAGAATCACGAGCACGGTGAGCGCCAGAATTGTTTCGTAGAAGCGCCCACCCTGCCGCACAGCGGCCTCGTCAACCGGCTTCTTCAACCACCACACGAACGCGATAAGGAAAGGAATGGCGGTGCCGATCCAGCGGTGGAGCACCAAAGCGAATTCGTCGTCAGCCGCAGGCAGGCCGGCGTTCGCCCAACCCAACGGCGCCGCAACGAAGGCGCCGAGCGTCGCCACGGCGAGCAGGATCTTGTTGCTCGCCGCATAGATGGGTTTGCGCCGGAACGCCGCCGCCGCTTCGAGGAAGGCGACAGTCAGCAACAAAGCGATGGGAAAATGGATGACGGCGGGGTGCCACACGCCGAGCCAGCGGATGATCCGGCCCGACAAGGTCGCCGGGCGCGCATCATGATCCATCATCATCCCGCCCTCGGCGCTCGGCCAAGTCATTTCGCCAGGCGCCATGGCGCCCATGTCGTGTTCGGGCGCGGTTTGCGATGAGTCGGTTTGCGCTGCCTGCGGGGGATGTTGTTCGCCTCTATGGGCGAAGGAGATTTGGGGCGTGAAGAGCAGCAGCGAAAACGCCACGGCCAGCATCGCCGCAATGCCGACCGTCGACTTCTTGTGCGCCATCTCGTTCCCCTCAAAAGCGCGCCGCACGCGGGAGCGTTAGCTCACGCGTGCGGCGCCTTGGTCCGCCTAAAGCACGTGGATTTCCGTCACCATCGGGCGGCCATTGTCGTTCATAAGCTCGAAGTGCACGCGCTGGCCAACGCTCACGCCTTGCAGCACCGCAGCTGAGTGAACGCGGAAGGTCATCGTCATGGCCGGCCAACCGAGGCTTGCGATCGGGCCGTGATTGAGCGTGACTGTGCCGGCTTGGGCGTCGATGGCGGTGACTGTGCCTTCCCCCTCGGCCGTCTGCGGCACGGCCTGGTGCTGTTCGCCGGGATGGGCGAGGGCCGGCGCGGTCAGCGCAAAGCTCGACATCATCGCCGCGGCGATTGCACTGACCAGAAGTTTGGCTTTCATTTCGAATTCTCCGTTGATGAGCGTTGGGGCCGCTCACACCCTTCATACGCGCGCTTGCGGCCAATCCCTCAGCTGTCCGCTGCGGCGCTGGCCGTCGGCCCGTTCTTGCGCCGGCGCCCGTTTCCAAACCGGATGCGGTAGGGGATGAGCACGATGCCGGCGATGACCGACAAAAGCGTAATGGCGGTCACGATGATGATGAGCGGGTGATTGAAGTCCTCATGATTTTGCCAATCCATGATGTGGAGCGCCCACAGCGTGTCGTAGAGCCGCCACATATCGGACCGCCGCGCCGTGACCGCGCCGGTATTGGCGGCGACATAGACCGCCAACCCGCCGTCAGCGAATTGCGCTCGCCAAGCCGGAAGGGCGCCGCGATATTGAGGGCTCTCGGCTTCGATGAGCTCGACACCTTCGGGAGCGTCGCCAAGTGTGACGTGCGCCCGCGCGATCGCTGTCGCGGTGTCAGCGTCGAGCGGCGACATTTGCCGCAGCGTTGAAGCGTCCAAGAGCGCGGGCGCGCCATCGGCGAACTCGGCGATAATAACTTCGCCTATGACCGGGCGTGTCTCGATCGTGAGCTTGACCGGCGCACGGCCCTGCGCGTCACGGATCTGCGCCAAGGCGGCGGTGTTGGAAACAGCGAGCGTTTGCACTGTTTCGGCCGGGCGGATGAGATGTTCACTGCGAATTTGTTCGATCGGAATGATCGTGAAGACAAATCCGCTCACCACCCAAAAAACGATCTGCACCCCGACCAGCAGCGCCAGCCATTTGTGCACGAACGACGCTAAGCGTGCGAGATTCACGATGCCCCCCTCGTATTCTTTTCATTCTACATCGTCGCACGCTCAAGGCGCGGCCGGTCGAGCATTATTGATGCCCTGGCGGATGCTCCATGTTGGGCATTTCCGACATATCGTGGTCGGGCATTGTTTGTTCGGGTGGCGGTGTTGGCGCGGGCGCCGGTTGGGGGCGCGGACGTTGCGGCGCCGGCGCGCTCGCCTCAGGCGCTGGCGGAGCGGACTCCGGCGCAGGGATTGGCGCAACTGGCGCCGGTTCTTCGACCGCTGCGCTGTCGGCGGGCGCCGCGCTCTCCTGATTGGCTGGTTGGCAAGCCGCCAACGCCGCCGCCGCAACGGCTATGATTGCGAGTTTTCTCATCTTGGCTTCTCCGATACCTGTCCTCATCAAAACCAGGCGCGAATGCCTAGCACCAGGCGCGCATCTTCGGGATCTTCGCCGCGCGCCTTTATGAAATCGCGCGTGTCGCCGAAGCTGCTTGTCCATTCAACGCCGACATAAGGCGCAAACTCGCGGCGGATTTCATAGCGCAGGCGCACGCCAAGTTCGGCACTGGTTAGTCCCGAGCCGATTGCGAGCTCTGGAACGTCTTCGGCTGACAGATTGATTTCAGCGCGCGGCTGCAAGATGAGGCGCTGCGTCAAGCGCAGATCGTACTCCGCTTCGGCGCGCGCGCTGAGCTCGCCTTCGTTGGAAAGAAAGGCCGCTACATCGACCTCGAACCAATAAGGCGCGAGACCTTGCACGCCGACGACAAGATCAGTGCGATCGGCCTCCGGCGTATAACGCTGGCGAACCCCGGCCTGGAAGTCGAAATAGGGCGTGAAGGCGCGGCTGTAGAGCGCTTCAATCTCAGCGGTTTCGGTCTCGCCATTGAACGCGCCTTCGCCTTCGCTCTTCCACCAGAAGCGATGAATATCCCCGCCATACCAACCTTGCGCATCCCAGACATAAGCGTCAGCGCCCTCGCCGAAGGTCGCTTCAAGGCGATCAAGGATAACGACGCTCGTGCGGATGTCGCCATTTTCGGCGAGCAATTGGGCGCGCGCCGCGGCCATTTGCTCTGAATCAAAATAAAGATCGGCGGCGTGCGCCGGACCTGCGTTTGCCGCAGCCGGAGGGGGCGGCTCTGGAGGACGGCCCGCATTGTCGGCGCTCGTCTCCATATTAGGCATCATGGTCATCCCCGCCATGTCGTGACCGGCATCGCCCGGCGGCGTTTGCGGCCAAGCCATCTCTGGCATCGTCGACATGTCATGCCCGGCATGGGGATCAGACGCGGTTGGTTGCGGCATCGACTGCATGTCATGATGCGCATGCGGATCAACCTGGGTCGCGGGCGGCATGGTCATGCCGGGCATGTTATGGCCTGCATGCGGATCGGGCTGAACGGTCTGCGGCTCGCTCGCGCCTGGCGTCGCATGCCCCGCATGCGGATCGGCGGTTTGCGCTGGTTGCGCAGTCGTAGGCGGCGTTTGCTGGTGGGCCGCATGATCGCTGGTTTGGGCGAGCGCGGGGCTGGCGACGGCGAGCACAATCGGGGTCAAGGTGGCGGCGAAAAATTTCACGACACGTCTCCGTCAAGCGGACGGATGGTCACGACATTGAACATGCCCGCGTGCATGTGAAGCAAGAGATGACAATGGAACGCCCAATCGCCGGGATTGTCTGCAGTGAGGTCAAACGTCACTTTGCCGCCCGGCGCGACATTGACCGTGTGCTTCAACGGCTGATGCCCGTGATGGCCGTTGACCAGCTCAAAGAAGTGCCCGTGCAAGTGAATGGGATGCGACATCATCGTATCGTTGACTAAAGTGACGCGCACGCGCTCGTTACGTTCAAACCGGATCGGCTCGACCAGTTCGCTGAAGCGGCGCCCGTCAAAGCCCCACATAAAGCGTTCCATATTGCCGGTGAGGTGGATTTCCATCGTGCGCGACGGCGCCCGGCGATCGCGATTGGGCGCAAGCGCGACAAGGTCAGTGTAGACGAGCACGCGATGGTCGACGTTTTCGAGCCCAAGCGGGCGCTCGCCCATCCGGTTCTGGGGCATCGGCGAAATCGTCTGTACGCCAACGCCCACCGCCATGTCTGGCGGCGCATTCTCTGGATCGCGCATATTCATGGCGGAGTGTCCGCTAGCGCTGTGACCGGCGGCGCCCATTTGCATGCCGCCCATCTGCATGCCGCTCATATCCATGCCTGAATGATCCATGCCGGCCATGGCGCCTGACATGTCGTGGTTCATGGCGCCCATCCCGCCCATGTCCATGCCCATGTCGCGCATAGTTAGATTTGGGACTTCGCGCAGCGGCGGGATTTCTCCGCTCATGCCAAGCCGCGGCGCCAAGGTGGCGCGGCCCATCCCAGAGCGGTCTATGGCTTCGGAGACAATAGTGTATGCGCGGTCTTCGGTCGGTGTGACGATGACGTCGTAGGTTTCAGCGACGGAAATTTGGAACTCATCGACTTCCACCGGGCGAACGTTCTCGCCGTCGGCTTGGACGACGGTCATGGCCAGTCCTGGAATGCGCACGTTGAAGATCGACATCGCCGAGGCGTTGATAATGCGCAGCCGCACGCGCTCGCCGGGACGGAAGAGACCCGTCCAGTTTTCGTCAGGCCCATGGCCATTGATCAAATAGGTGTAGGTTGAGCCGCTGACGTCGAGCACGTCGCGCGGGTCCATGCGCATTTCAGCCCACATGCGCCGGTCGGCGGCGCTCATGCGATCTTCGCCGGAGACAAGCCCCGCCACCGTCGTGCGCTGATAATTGAAATAGCCGGGGCTTTGCTTCAGGCGCGCCAAAATCTGGTGCGGATGCATGAAGCTCCAGTCCGACAAAACGAGCACGTGTTCGCGGTCGTAGTCGACTGGATCGGGCGAGGCTGGATCGATGATGATCGGCCCGTAATGGCCCAAGGCTTCCTGCAAGCCCGAGTGGCTGTGATACCAAAACGTGCCTGCCTGGATGATCGGGAACTCATAAACGAAGGTTTCGCGAGGACGGATGCCCGGAAAGCTGATGCCCGGCACGCCGTCCATCTGGAACGGCAGTAGAATGCCATGCCAGTGGATCGAGGTGTCTGCGTCGAGCGTGTTGGTGACCGCCAAACGGACGTTTTGGCCTTCACGTAGCCTCAGCAGCGGCGCGGGTAGCGTGCCGTTGATCGTCACGGCATGACCAGTCCTCCCGCCCACCGTGAAGGGCGAGTGACCAATACTGAGCGCTACATCAGGCCCGGCCAGGGTCGTCATGGCGGGCGCGATGCCGGGCGAACCGGTCTGCGCCCAAGCAGGCAGCATGCTCTCAAAGGCCAGCCAGCCAGCTCCTGCGCCCGCAGCCTTCAGTAGCGATCGACGGTCGAGGGCCTTGCGCACCAGTTTGCTCCATTCTGAGAAAAACCCGACAGTATCCTAGAATACGCGCGCTTGCGCACGATCCCTCAGGGCTAACGCCTGAGATTGGCGCGAGGATGCGGGAAATCAGCAACCGGCGCGTAAACGAAAATGGACACAGCACTAAAAGGGGAGGCATGGATGCTGAAGAAATTGGTCGTCGTATTTGTCGCGGCGTGGGCCATGGCGGGCGCGGCGGCAGCCCAGCCCAGCACTGACGAGGCGGGCGTGGAAGCGGTGCTCTCGGGGTACCGGCAAGCAATTGAGGCTCGCGACGGCGAGGCGGCCGCGCGCTACTTCTGGCCAGACTCGCGCATCTTCGAGCAAGGCGGCGTCGAAGGTGACTTCGCCACCTACCTCGCCCACCACTTGGGACCTGAATTGCACGAGATCGCCAGTTTCCATTTCGACGGCCTTGAGACCGATGTTGAAGTTGCGGGTGATTTTGCCTACGCGAGCGAAGTTTACACTTACGAGATCACGTTCCCAGCGGCCGCCGCGCGCGCTCCGATCTTGCGGCGCGGGGTCGCCACCAGCGTGTTGCAGCGCCGCTCCGGCGAGTGGCGCATCATTGTTTACCACTCGTCTGCGCGCGCGCCTCGGCCGCCGGCTAACTAGCAAGCGCCGACAGGTCCGCCCGCGTTTCACCGCTCTAGCGGCTGCGCTGATGGCTGGGCGCTCGCGCGCAAGCGCATGCCGCGGACCAAATTGCGTTGACGCGGCCACGGCAGTTCGGCTTGGCCACCCGATCTGTCGTCTTTAAACGTTTTGTGCTTGCACGGGCAGTTTCCGCGCCGTCGACGGGGCGTCATGAGCCGCAAAATCCTCCCCGCGTGAGGCGCGGCGTTCGCTTGCTTAGATTTCCTTTGTGGCGCGCCAAATCGTGATCAGTCCGGTCACCGTGGGCACGCGCTCTATAATCTTGGTGCGTTTAAAGCCGCAGGTCAGCAGCAATTGTGGGATCGCGCCGCGGCGATTGTGCTCTGTTGGCTCAAAGCCGTCGGTCATCTGGACGAGCAGGAAGGCCGTTCGCATCAGCGCCGTCGGCTGTTCGCCGTAATCGGCAAGCACGAGCCGGCCGCCGGGCCTTAACAGCCGGAACGCGTTCTCCAGGATGCTTTGCTTCGCTTCAAGCGGACATTGGTGCAGCACGAGCGAGCATGTCACCGCATCCGCGCCAGCGGCGCCAACGGAGGCAAGCTGCGCGTCTCCCATCGCCGTTTCGTAGTCGATCTCCACGCCCGCGGCGCGGGCTTTTCGTTCGCCAATGAGTCTGACCTCAGGGTCTGGATCGACGGCCACGAGGCGGACGCCGGGCGTGTGCTTTTTGATCATGATGCCGAGCGAGCCCGTGCCCGCGCCAAGATCGACGATGACTTCGCCGGTGCGCGGGTGGAGCGCCGTAAGCACAAGTGATCGCCAGACGCGCTCGCGCGTCATCGCCGAAATGACCCAATCATATATCCCGGTCCATTCGCGGCGGCCGAGCGCGGGGATGTAAGTGGATTTGTTCATTCATCGTGGCCATTTAAAATGGAGCGCTGGCGGCGCAGCGAAACTCGCCCAGAGCCTTGCTGGCGAAACCAACGTCCTCACCGCCGCGGGTCGAACGGCGCGGCGTGTTGGGTGAAAAACCCCTTCGGATAGGTCGCGTCGCTCAAACCCAAATCGCCCGCCTCAATGTTTTCTCGCGCGTCATGAAGGCTCCCGAACAGCCAATCCCACACCAAAAAGACCTCGCCGAAATTCACCTGCGCGTCTTCGTAGTCGCGTTTATGGTGCCAGCGATGCATCTCGGCGACCCCAAAGAGGCGTCGCGCTGGACCTAAGCTGTAGTCGATATTGGCGTGCTGAAAGGCCAGGTGCACCGGCAGGATTGAAAACCAGCCGGCAAGAGCTGCTTGCGGGGCGCCGAGCAACGCCACAGCAACGAGACCAGGCGTCGCCAAAATGAGCGCGCTCACGACGTGCCGGCGTTCGCCGTTAAGCCAGTAAAGTCGTTCGGGACTGTGATGGGGTTGATGAAAACGCCACAGGAGCGGCGAACGGTGGCTCCAGCGGTGCATCCAATAAAGGCCGAAATCGATGATAACGCCGACACCGAGCACGCTTGCCCACAGCGGCCAAGCAATGGGCCACACGCCCAACGACACCGTCGTGGCGCTGAGCGGGTAGATGAAATGCACGCTTGCCTGAATAAGGACGGCGCCCAGCACGTTGTATTGGAGGTCGGCCCACACATCGCCCTGGCTCTTTGTCCACGCGGTCTGATAAGGCGAAAGCCATTCAAGACCGCCCACAGTGAGAACGCCCGCGAGCGTCAAGATGGGGAGCGCAACCGCCGCGCCTGGCGAAGCCGCCAGCGTTACGGCGCCGATGAATACGATGCCCATGACGAGCGGGTAGGCTAGATAGCGAATGGCAAGACGCATTGGAGTCTCCTCGGGCCAAGGTGGCGGACTGAGACCTCCAATGCTTGAATGAAACGGCTACGCTTCGTTGAATTTCACCGCGCCGGTGATGATGAGCGGGCTCGCGCCGAACATGCGCACGCAGGTGCGCGAAAAGTGCGCCGAATCGGCAAAGCCGCCATGATGGGCGGCCTCGGTGAGCGACAATCCCTGCGCAATGCCGGTAAAGGCGCGCCGCAGCTTCGACCACAATAGAAATGATCGGATCGGCGCCCCAATCTCATCGCGGAAAAGATGGGCCGCGCGTGACTGCGAGAGGCCGACAGCGCGCGCGAGCGCGCGCGCGTCGAGGGCAGCGTCGCTCTCATGAAAGGCGACAAGCGCTGCATCAATGCGGGCGTCGCGGGCTGGCGCAATTTCGGTTGCGCCCAGCAGGGCGGCCAATCGCTCAGCTGGATCAGCGTCTCCCCCTCCAATCGAGGTTTCGACAATGGCGGCGAGTTCTGCTGCTTGGATCGGGGAAAGCACGCGGATCGCATCGCCGATCGCACGCGCGATCCGCTGCCCGGATGCGCCGTCGGGATCGACGTACAGAAAACTGCTCGGATAGGCCGCTGTTGCGCGATGGGACCTGTTGGCGGGCGCCACGAAGCCCTGGCCATGATGTTCGCCGCTTGCCTCCACCAGCAGTGCGTGAGGGCCGGCGAATGCCTGAATTGCGTGGTGGCTGTGAAAGCCATTGTCGCCCGCCGCACCCAGGAATGCGGCCCAACCCGGTCCGATGCGGGCCGCGCCCCGCCATTTGGCGACTTTATTCATCGCGAAGCGCCCGTGCGAGAGCGACCTTGGCGCGGTAAACGCGCGTTTCGACCGCTTTGGGCGTTAAATTCAGGACGCGCGCGGCGTCGTGATGGCTCATGCCGCTAATGGCCGTCAGCAGCAGAGGCTCTTTGAGGCCCGCCGGCAAGGCCGCAATCGCGCCATCGAGCCGGGCAAGGTCGCGTTGCAGGGCTTCATCGCTTAAATCTGTTGTGGCGGCGATATCTGGGGACGTCTCGATGCTCTCAGCGCCAAAGAAGAAGCGTCGAACGGCCCGCCGGCGGGCCCAATCGCGGCACTTATTGAGCGCTATCCGCTTGATCCATGCTGGGAAGGGACGGTCCTTGTCATAGCGAGCAAGCGCAACCCATGCGGCTGCGAACGCTTCCTGGGTAAGATCATAGGCTTCGTCAGCGTCGGCGACGTAGGAGCGAACGAACCGATACACCTTTTCCTTGTGACGGCGCACGAGCTGAGAAAACGCCGCCTCCTGCCCCCTAAGCGCCCCAGCCACGAGCGATGCGTCATCGCTTTCGGGCGAGGGCGCGCTCATTGCGGCTCGGCGGTCAACGCCTCAACGACGGTGTCGTCGAAGATCGCCTTCTGCTCATCGTTCAAGACCTCGCGCATCGCAAACATATGCGCGATGGTTTCGGTCTGTAGCCGCCCCATCGCGCCATGAAATCTTTCAACGGCGGCCGCCACCCTTGGTCCGTTCTCGTGCTCTTCGCGGATCGCTGCGGCCAGTTCCGCGTTGGCAGAGCGCATTTCAAGTTCGAGCGCGTGCTTGCGGGCGGCGAACGCTCCTTCCAGCGATTCAATTCTGGCGAGCTGATCTGCGCTTAGATCCAGCCGGTGGTGTAGAACATCGTGCATGGAGGGGGCGGGCGCAGGCGCTAGCGCCCGCATGCCCAACCAGACCCCGCCAAAGCCCGCCGCCAGCGCCACCAAGGCCGTCACCAAGATGGCCCGAAACGAAAGTCTCAACGATCATCCCCGAGCAAGGTTGACGGCGCATAAGCGGCGTGCACCGCAAAGGGCGAGAAGTCGCTCCCGGGGCGGGCCGCTGAGGCGCCGCCAGCAAGAACGCCGAAGGTCAGCATGACTGCCGCCAGTCCCGCCTGCCAGCGCCAGTCGCGGGGCCGCCCCACGCTTATGCGCGCGGCTTCTATGCGCTCCCAAACCCTGGGCTCCAACTGATCGAGCCTGCGGTCAAGCGGACGTTCGCGAAGTGCAAGAAGCAATCGTTCAAGGTCGACGGTCATGGTTCCCAACTCTTGTTCCACCAGCAATACGCACGAATGGGCCGGAACCCTCAAGCGGCCTTCGCTTGCGGGTTTTGGGCCGGTGCTGCGTAGCAATAGGGAAGGGTGGAAAACCGCCCCGGGCGAGGGAACGCAGCTTATGGATCAACCGATTGCCGTTCAGCAGGCGTATTGGAACGACTGGAACGCGGCCAAGAACGAGCGCCCGCTCTCTGATATCTCCGCCGATCAGCGCGAGTTGGTGGTGCAATGGTTGTCCCGGATCGGACGCACCGATCTCAAAATCTTGGAAGTCGGATGTGGAGCAGGCTGGCTCTGCCCGTCGCTAAAACCATTCGGTCATGTGACCGCCACCGACCTCTCCGAAGGCGTACTCCGCGAAGCCGCCGCGCGCGTGCCGGATGTCAAGTTCGTCGCCGGCGACTTCATGGAGCTCGACTTGGGGACCGGCCAGTACGACGTGATCGTCAGTCTCGAAGTGTTGTCGCATGTGGCCGATCACCCAGCCTTCATGGCAAAGCTCGCCACTCTATTGCGCCCAGGCGGGATGCTCATGCTGGCCACGCAAAACCGACCGGTGCTTGAACGCCACAACAACGTGCCCCCGCCCGCACCGGAACAATTGCGCAATTGGGTCGATCGCGATGAATTGATGGCGTTGCTGATGCCGCACTTTGAGATACGTCAGCTTCGATCTATTTCAGCCACTGCGAACAAGGGTTTTTATAGACTCATTCTTGGGCGCAAAGCAAAGCGCGCCATGCGCGCGTTGTTTGGACGGAGTCTCGAAAACGCGATGGCGCGTGCGGGATTGGGCTGGACGCTCATCGCTCTGGCGCGGAAGCGCTGAAGCAAAGATAGGACCATTATTGTGAACCGCCGCAGGCTTTTGTCCACCACCGTTGTGTTGCTCGCCGCCAGCGTCACGCCCGGCTGCGCTCAAGAGGCGCTAGCGACACCGATGCAGGTGCGACGCGACGCCGGATGCGGCTGTTGCGAAGTATGGACTCAGCAAATGGGGGCGAGCGGACGCTTTCACACGACACTTGTCAACGAGACGGATATGGGGGCCCTGAAGCGGCGGCTCGGCGTGCCCGACGATCTGGCCTCATGTCATACCGCAGAGGTGGAAGGCTTTGTGATCGAAGGTCACGTGCCCGTGCGTGAAATCGTCCGGCTCATTGAAGAACGTCCCGCCGGCGTCCGCGGTCTTGCGGTCGCTGGCATGCCGGCAGGTTCGCCTGGCATGGAAATGCCGGACGGGCGGCGCGACGCATTCGATGTCGTAGCATTCGGCGCCGAACGGAGCGTGTTTGCGAGCTATCCAGCTTCAGCCTGACGCGGCAACGATGAGCTGGCCGCGGCGGATATTGGTTTTTGGAACCTATGGCGGGGGCAACTTTGGCAATGATGCGTGTTTCGAGGCCACGCTCGAATGGCTGCGCGCGGCCTTCACCAACGCCTCGATCGTAGCTGTTTGCGCCGATCCGGTGATCACATCAGAGCGTTTTGGAATTGCGGCAGTCAGCTTGAGGGTCTTTCCATCATTCCTGCCGCGCTGGTTGGACACGCTGCTGCTGCGCCAACCCAGCCTTTGGCTGAACTGGCTGGTCTGTCTTCGCGCTTTGAAACGCTGTGATCTCTTGGTCGTGGCCGGCGCTGGCGCCATTCATGACTTTCGCGACCGCCCGTGGGGATGGCCCAGCCGCTTTCTGCGCTGGATGCTTGCCGCGCGTTTGCAGGGCGCGTCGCTTTGGTTTGCCTGCGTTGGTGCGGGTCCGGTTATCAATCCGGTCAGCCGATTGATGATGGTCTGGGCGGCAAAGCTCGCGGCTCGGCGCTGCTACCGTGACGAAAGCTCTCGCACTTATATGAGCGCGCAGGGGGTGGATGAAAGCCAGAGCCTGGTCACCGCCGATATCGCCTTCTTGATGCCCGCCCCGACGCCAAGTGATCGCGGCGTCGGACAAGCCGTCGTTGGCGTCGGGGTCATGAACTATCGAGGCTGGCGCACCAACGAAAAGGTCTATCGCGCCTACATCGAAAGCATGGCCCATCTCATCGAATGGCTGAAATTCAAGGGGCACAAGGTTCGCATTCTGATCGGTCAGCGGCCAACCGATCTCATTGCCGTCGACGATCTTGAAGCGCGCTTAGGCTATGCGCTGATGAGCGATGCGGAGCGTGAGGTCAGCTCCTATCAAGACATCTTGAGGACGGTGGCCAATACCGACGTGGTCGTGGCGTCGCGTTATCATGTGCAGATCGCAGCCCTCAAAATGCGCCGTCCCGTGCTCTCGATCAGTTACGGTCCGATGAACGATGACTTGATGCGCGCCGCTGGCCTTGGCGAGTTCCTTCACGACATCGAGCGCATAGATCACCGGACGCTCATTTTTCAATGCGACCGACTGATCAATATGCGCTTTCACTTCGGCAAGGTCGTCCAAACCGAGATCAAGACATTGGAAGCTGGACTGCATGAGCGACTGCGAGCCTTCATTTCACCGTCTTAGTCCGTTTTGTCCGGCGCGCGACCTCGATCTTAGGTTTCGACGCGGCGAGATCGTCGAGGATCGGACACTCAGGACGATCGTCGCCATGGCAGGCATGGACGAGCCGCTTCAGCGTCCGCGACACCGCTCGCATGTCCGCTATGCGGGCGTCGATGTTGGCCAGGTGCTTTTCCGCAAGGCGGCGCACCTCGCGGGAGGACCGGCGCCGATTGCGCCAAAGCGTCAACAGCGAGGCGACCTCTTCGAGCGAGAAGCCCATATCCCGGGTCCGCCGGACGAACTGGAGCATCGCGACTTCCGTGTCGCCATAGTCGCGATAGCCGTTGTCGCGACGGTCGGCCGCTTCAATGAGGCCTATGCTCTCATAATAGCGGATCATCTTCGCCGATACGCCCGATTGCTCGGCGGCCATGCTGATGTTCATTCTGAATTCGCTCGCGAATGTTTTCTATTGACCTTCCCATTGTGGGAAGGTGCAAGCTGCTTTTCAAGTCAAACCAGGAGCGCGAGCGCTCGCGTTATCAGCTATGCACACTCACGACCACAGTCACAGCCAAGATCATAAGAGCCAAGCAGGCGCCGATCGCACGCCGCGCGATCCCGTCTGCGGCATGACGCCCAAGCCTGACACGCCGCACAGGCTCATGCACGCTGACCAAGAGGTGTTGTTCTGCAGCGCCGGCTGCAAGGCCAAGTTCGAGGCTGATTCCGCGAAATATACCAAGCCCGCCGGCGAGCATGCTTGCTGCGCCAAGCCTGCCGCAGCAGATGAGGGCGGCTCATGCCATGCGCACGCCCACGCGCCGCACGGTGCGCCGGCCGTCGATCCGATGACAGTTCCGGCCGGTTCGAAATGGACCTGCCCCATGCACCCCGAAATCATCCGCGATGGGCCGGGCTCATGCCCGATCTGCGGCATGGCGCTTGAGCCGATGATGCCCAGCGCCGACGCTGGGCCCAACCCGGAACTGATCGACATGACCCGCCGCTTCTGGATCGGCGCGGCGCTCGCACTACCGGTGCTTGCCCTTGAGATGGGCCGTCACTTCCTCGGTGTTGATCGTTTTGTTCCGCCCGCATGGAATGGCTGGCTGCAATTCCTGCTGGCGACACCCGTGGTGCTCTGGGCTGGCTGGCCTTTCTTCGAGCGCGGCTACCAGTCCTTGAAGACGCGCAATCTCAACATGTTCACTTTGATCGCGCTGGGGACTGGCGTGGCGTGGCTCTACAGCCTCATCGCCCTCGCGGCGCCTTCTCTCTTTCCAGCGGAGTTCCGCGACGCGCACGGTCTCGTTGCTGTCTACTTCGAGGCTTCCGCCGTGATCACGGTGCTGGTTTTGTTGGGTCAGGTGCTTGAGTTGCAAGCGCGCGAGCGCACCGGCGGGGCTATTCGAGCGTTGCTCGATCTTGCGCCCAAGACGGCGCGCCGGCTGCGCGACGGCGCCGAGCAAGAAGTCTCGCTCGATCAGATCGTCGTGGGCGACCGCCTGCGCGTGCGTCCGGGAGAGAAAATCCCCGTCGACGCCATCGTGATTGACGGTCGTTCATCTATCGATGAGTCGATGGTGACGGGCGAATCCATGCCTGTCACGCGAGAGGGCGGCGAGCGCGTGACAGGCGGGACACTCAATCAAACGGGCGCATTGGTGATCGAAGCTGATCGGGTCGGGGCTGACACAATGCTCTCGCGCATCGTGCAGATGGTGGCCGAGGCCCAACGGTCGCGTGCGCCGATTCAGCGGCTGGCGGACAAGGTGTCGGGCTGGTTTGTGCCCGCCGTCATCGTCGTCGCCGCGATCGCCTTCTCAACATGGTGGACGTTTGGCCCATCACCGGCTTTCTCCTACGGATTGATCGCGGCGGTTTCAGTGCTGATCATTGCTTGCCCATGTGCGCTGGGGCTCGCAACGCCCATGTCGATCATGCAGGGCGTGGGACGTGGCGCGCGCGCGGGCGTCCTTATCAAGAACGCCGAAGCGTTAGAGCGGTTCGAGAAGGTTGATACGCTTGTACTCGACAAGACCGGCACGCTGACCGAAGGCAAGCCGGCGGTGACGGCGATTCACGTCGCCGATGGTGGCGATCTCAACGAAGTGCTGCGCCTTGCCGCAAGCCTTGAGAACCGCAGCGAACATCCCCTCGGCTTGGCCATTGTCGGGGCGGCTCAGGCGCGCGGCATTGAGCTTCTCGAACCCACAGAATTCGACTCGCCCACCGGTAAGGGCGTTCTCGGCGTCGTTGCGGCGCGCAAAGTCGTGATCGGCGCGGAGCGCTTTCTAGACGAACAGGGCATCGATTCGTCGGGTTTGAAGAGCGAAGCGGGCGCCGCGCGGCGCGACGGCGCAACGGCGATCTATGTCGCCATCGACGGAAAGCTTGCTGGCCTCGTCGCGATCGCCGATCCGGTGAAAGCGACGACGCTGGCGGCGCTTGAAGCCTTACGCATGCAAGGCATGCGTCTCGTCATGCTGACCGGCGACAACCGAACCACGGCCGAGGCGGTGGCGCGTGGCCTTGGCATCGATGAGATCGAGGCCGAAGTGCTGCCGGAAGACAAGTCTCGTATTGTTGAGCGGCTGCAGCGGCAGGGGCGCGTCGTGGCGATGGCGGGCGACGGCGTCAACGACGCGCCCGCTCTGGCCGCGGCCGATGTCGGCATCGCTATGGGCGGGGGTACGGATGTGGCGATCGAGAGTGCCGGCGTGACTCTATTGCGCGGCGATCTTGGCGGCATTGTCCGCGCGCGCACCATCTCGCGTGCCGTGATGCGCAACATCCGCCAAAATCTATTCTTCGCCTTCGCCTATAACGTCGCTGGCATTCCGATCGCCGCAGGCGTCCTCTATCCCCTAACAGGGGCGCTGCTTTCGCCGATGATTGCGGCCATGGCGATGGCGTTATCTTCGGTTTCGGTGATTGCAAATTCTCTGCGTCTGGGCTCGTTACGGGTCTGAGGCCCGTTGTGGGTGGGGAGGGCGGCCGTGGGGCCGCCCTTTGGGCCGCGTAGCGGCCCCATCGGCCCCGTGACGCTTGGCTTCCGCCTGGTTAGCCGCAAGAGTTCTCTCCGGAAGAAGCGATCTGGCCCATGCCTCGTGACCCAAACGAAATGCCAGAAACTGAGGTGCGGCGCGCACTTGAAACGGGCCTTGAGAAAATCCGCGCGCACCTCCGCTCCAGGCTCGGCGATGCAAGTCACGCCGACGACGTGCTGCAGGCCTTTTGCACCCGCGCCTTGGAGCGCGCCGGCGATCTGAAGCAGGGCGGCGCGGCCCGTACCTGGTTGTCCCGGGTGCTGGCGACAGCCATTGCCGATCACTATCGCGGCCTCGCCCGACAACGGGCCCGCGAGGCGCCGGCCGAAGGCCTGGGCTCTCTCGCCGCCGAAACCGAGGCGGACCGCGCTGCGTGCGCATGTTTGCTGGCGCTCCTGGACGCCCTTCCGGAAAACGACGCGGCGCTCATTCGAGCTATCGATCTCGAGGACCGGGATCGAGCGAGTGTCGCCGCGAATTTGGGCCTCACCCTCAACGCGCTGACCGTCCGCTTACACCGCGCGCGGGCGCGGCTACGCGCGCTGGTGCTGCGACTCTGCGCCGTGTGCGTCATCCACGGCTTTGGCGATTGCGAATGTCCCCCGCCCAACCCCGTGCATGCGGAACACGGATGAGCAAGCGCCAAACGGCGCCGTGATTGGCTCTTCTCGGGCCGGCGAAAAATCGGCGGGCGGGGCGCGCAATCGGTCGCAGAGGAGCTGCCTGTAATAATTGCGGCTTGGCAGCGTCCTTTCTCTCAAAGGGGCGCTTCAAGAATGAACCAGGCTTTCCGGTGACGCTGCAGTCTTACGAACGCACGGGTGCGGGCCATCCTTCTGCAGCCGCTGCGCCAAAGCCCATACGCGTCGGTCGCCAGCTTTGGTTCCATTCGCCTCGCGACAGCTGTGGCCTCCGTTCATTCTTCTTCGACGCCGTGGAGCAATTCTTCGCGCACGATCATGTCGAACCGCGCCTGTTGATCGGGATCGAGCACGGCGCGCATGTCGAAGACGTGCGCGATGGCGTCCCTTTGCGTCTGGCCCATGGCATTGTGAAACCGCTCAATCGCCTGGCTGAGGCGTTCGCTCTGGGCGTGGTCTTCGGCCACGGCCGCGGCTATGTCGCGCGCGGCCGCGCGCAGCTCTGCGTCAAGTGTTGCCTTGCGCGCGGCGTAACCAGCTTCAATCGCCTCCAACCTTCGGTCCTGTTCGGGCGTCAGATCAAGTTCGCGATGAACCGCTGCGTCGAGCGTGTCTCGATGAGGATCGGCGCGCGTGAGGCTTGCGCCGACGAACACGCCTCCCAACCCTGCGCCGAACCCGACGAGGGCGGCGAGAACAAGCAGCTTCCAAGCCTTCAACATGACTTACCGGGCGATCGCGGTGGCGGGCGCATAGGGCTGATCGAGCGCAAACGGCCCAAGCGCCACCGTAGCCGATGCTGCGGCGGTCGATACGCCAATGGCCGAGCTGACCAAAAAGACAAAGGCGCAAACGCCCGCGACAGCGCTGCCGGCGCTGGCGCTCGCGCGGGACCGCGCGCGCGCATCGATCCGGCCCCAGACCTCGCTCTCCAGTTTGTCCAATGCTGTGTCGATGTCCACCCGGCCCAAAGCGGCGAGTTGGCGATCAAGGTCGGTCAGGGAAGCCTCCGGGCGATCACATTCTTCTATACGCGCGCGGCGGCGCGCGCCCTGGGTAGAGCTAGCCCATTGGGCTCCGCGAGAGCAAGGACGAGACGGCCAAGGCGCAAATGCAGGGACTTGATCCTAAGCAAAGCACGGATGCAAGTTAGGCGCGACCTTGTCATGGGGCCGCGTTCTTCTCGGCCAGCGAGGCGATCATGAAACCCATTGCGGCTCAGCCTTCAGCGCTGCCGGGGCAGGTCCGTTCCCCATTGCGCCGGATCGCCTTCATCGGCGGCTTCGACGATTTGATTGCGCGGGCCCAGCGTGGTGATCGGACCGCGTTCAGCGCGCTCATGACCGCCCATAAGGACGATCTCTATCGCTTTGTGCGCCGCCGCTTCGCTGACGCCGACGCGGCAAGCGATATCGTTCAAGAAGCCTTCGTCGCGGCCTGGGGCGCAATGGCGAGCTTCGATCCAGACCGTTCGTTCAAGACCTGGCTCCACGCGATCGCGTTGAACAAATGCCGGGACGCGGCGCGCCGCGCCGCGACCCGCCGAGGTTTCTGGGGCCAGTGTCCCGAAGGTGAGGACCTGCGCGTCGCCGACGACGCGCCCTCGCCCGAGGCGGAAACGATAGGCCGCGAAGAAGTGCGCATACTGCGCCAGGCGCTGGCGGCCTTGCCCGAGCATCTGCGCGAGGCGCTGATGCTCACAGCCGTCGACGGTCTATCGCAAGCGGCCGCTAGCGCAACGCTCGGCTGCTCAGTGAAGTCGCTTGAATATCGCGTGCATCGCGCGCGCGACTTGCTTTCCACCGAGATGGAACGTCGCGCCATGGAACCGCGCTCCTAACGGCGGCCCGAACCCCCTCGGCCCGCCGCGGTGAAGCGCCGCTGCTATAGCTGGAAATGCGATTGGCGCGATCCACATAAGCAGCACAGGATTGCAACACGCGGCTCCCGAACAAGACGAGGCGACGCAAATGAGTTACTATTTTGCCAAGATCGTAAATGCGCCTTTTCCCGATGTCGTCGCGCGTGCGAAGGCCGCGCTCGCGGAACGAGGATTTGGGATACTCTCGGAAATTGATGTGGCGCAGACGCTGAAGGCAAAGGTCGGTGCGAACCTTGCACCCTACGTTATCCTGGGCGCCTGCAATCCGCATCATGCGAGCCGTGCACTGCAAGTGGAAGACAAAATCGGCGTCATGTTGCCATGCAACGTTATTGTCCGGCAGGCGACGGAAGGATCGGTGGAGGTGGCTGCCGTAGATCCGGTTAAGTCGATGCAAGCCGTGCAAAATCCGACATTGGCGGAAGTCGCGGCGACAGTGCAAACGTTGCTTCGTCAAGCTGTCGATGCAATCTAGAATCCTGCGCGAGCAGAGCGGGGTTGATGGTTTTACCTCTGAACCAGCAACGGTCGCGGGAGAGAGCGCCGCTCAACAACGCAACCAAATAAGTCGGAGATGTGCACGGGGCAGCTTGCTGGATTTGCGTCATCGCGAAAGGGCACGCCTTCGGCGATCGCAATGCGGCCGGCGCGATTGCGTTCCCGGGCGCAAGACCTTCGCTGCGTCGTTGTATGAGCGCGTTCGTTGAGTGAGGCGACCTAACGGTGATGCCGATACTAACGGTCAATTGTGGCTCATCAAGCGTACGCGTTGCGTGTTTTGCGCCCGATGTCGTGTGGCGCGCCCATTTCAGCGGCATTGGGCGCGAGGACCCGCAACTCACAATCGGGCGCGCGGGCAAAATGAAAACGATTGAACCATCGCGCGCCGGCGATCATGGCGAGGCGCTTGAAGCGCTTTTCAACGCCTTGCCGCCGATTGCGCCTAACGCCATCGGCCACCGTGTGGTCCATGGCGGCGCCGACTTTGTGGCGCCCACTCTGCTTGAGGGCGGGGTCGAGGCAAGGCTTTTGGACTTTACCGCCATGGCGCCCTTGCACCAAAGCGCCAACCTTGCGGGCGTCGCTGCGGCCCGGGCGCGCTGGCCCGACCGCCCGCATGTCGCCTGCTTCGACACCGCCTTCCACGCCAATCTACCCAAGGCGGCGGCGATGATGGCGCTGCCGCGGGAATTCTTCAACGCTGGCGTACGCCGCTTCGGTTTTCATGGACTGTCGATTGTTTCGATTTTGGCGGCGTTGCAAAGCGAGGGTGTCGACATTAGCCGCGAGCGCATCGTCGTCGCGCACCTGGGCGCCGGCGCATCGATGACGGCGATCGAAGGCGGGCGCAGCATCGAGACATCAATGGGGTTCTCAACTGTTTCGGGCTTGCCGATGGCGACGCGGAGCGGAGACATCGACCCGGGCGTTGTGTTGCACCTGCTGCGCGCCGGCCGCTCTCTTGAGGACGTCGAGGATCTTCTCAATCGCCGATCAGGATTGCTCGGCCTTTCGGGCGTGAGCGCAGATATGGCCGAATTGTTGGTTTCGCCAGACTCCCGCGCCGCGGAAGCGGTGGAACTCTTCTGCCGGACGGCCCGGCGCTGGCTTGCGGGCCTCGCGGGCATTCTCGGCGGCGTCGACCGGGTGGTGTTTACCGGCGGCATTGGCGAGAACGCGCCCCGCGTGCGCGCGGCCATCTGTGAAGGTCTGATCTTTATGGGGGTCGACCTCGATCAGGCGCGCAACGAGGCGGGCGCGGGGGTGATTTCGCGCGACGGCGCGCAAGTCATCATCGAGGCGCGCGTCGCCGACGAAGAAGCCGTCATCGCACGTGAGACCCGCGCCGCGCTGGCGACGATGAGCTAATTTGGACGCACACCCATGTGTCAGGGCGCGGACGCTGGCGTGCGTATTGGTTGATGGCGAGAAGAAGGGCGCGCGCCGGCCCCAAGCGGATATTTTGTCGTGTCAGCACCAGCCAGCGACGCATGGCGGGAGGGGTATGGCGTCATCCGCCACCGGCCCGAGACCGTCGCGAAAATCGAAAACCTTGTCGCGCGCCACTGGATGGACGGGGCGCTGGCTGATCGCGACAGGGCGCTTACCTTGTGCGCGGCCGCTGACCGTCTCGCCAGCGCCGCGCTGTGGACCGTAGCGCACATGAGTTACGCCACGCGCGTCGATCTCAGCGGCGCAGACTTGGCCGCGGACGCTTTTAAGACAGCGCCCGAAGGCCATATGGGCGGCTCGCTCAACGCAGCCATCGCCTTTGTCGGCTATCATCTTGCCAACGCGCTCACCGGGCAGACGCGCGCCTGGGTGTTGGGGCAGGGCCATTGCGTGGCTGCGATCGAAGCGGTCAACGCGCTCTTGGAGGATGTATCTCCCGCCCAACACGGGCGCTACGGGCGCAGCGAAGCTGGTCTCTCGCGGCTCGCGGCCGACTTTTATTCTTATGCGTTGACGCCAGAAGGGCGCCCAGCGGCGCCGCTCGGCAGTCACGTCAATCCGCACACCGCAGGCGGCGTCTCCGAAGGCGGCTATCTGGGTTTTGCCGAAACCCAATACGTTCATATGCCTTTGCCGGGTGAGCGCTTGGTTGCGTTCTTGAGCGATGGAGCGTTCGAAGAACAGCGTGGCTCCGACTGGTCGCCGCGCTGGTGGCGCGCCGAAGATAGCGGCTTTGTCGTGCCCGTCATGATCCTCAATGGCAGGCGCATCGAGCAGCGCACCGAAATCGGCCAGGAGGGAGGCGCTGAGTGGCTCGCTCAGCATCTGCGGCTAAGCGGTTTTGATCCCATCATCATCGACGGTCACGATCCGCTTGCCTACGCCTCGGCCATCATCGAAGCCGAATCCGCGCTCATGCATTTCACATCTATGTCGGAACGGACCTATCCAGCGCGGCTTCCCTATGTGATCGCGCGCTGCATCAAGGGCTATGGCTTTCCGGGGGCGGGCACAAATCGCGCGCACAATCTGCCGCTTGCCGGAAATCCTCGCGCCGACGCCGAGGCGCGGCGGCAATTTAATGAGGGCGCGCGCGCTCTCTTTGTGCCGAAAGCTGAACTCGATGCGGCGGCGCAGGCGTTTGCTGTCCACGATGCGCAAGAGCGGCCGCGCGAAAGCCGCCATCCGCTGGCAATGAGGTCTATGCCGTCGCCGGTTTTGCCTGAGCCGTCTTGGGCGCCCGAAGGGGGCGCAAGTTGCGCCATGGAGGCGCTCGACGCACTTTTCGTTGAGATCGTCAAAGCCAATCCGGATCGACGCGTGCGTGTCGGCAACCCTGACGAGTTGAAAAGCAATCACATGGGTGCAACGCTCGATTTGTTGCGCCACCGCGTGAATGCGCCCGAGCCGGGCGCACCGGAAGCGGTGGACGGCGCCGTCATTACCGCGCTCAATGAGGAAGCAGTCATTGGCGCGGCGCTCGGCAATAAAGGCGGGCTCAATCTCGCCGTGAGCTACGAAGCCTTCGCCATGAAAATGCTGGGGGCGCTGCGCCAAGACATCATCTTTGCCCGCCGTCAACGTGAGATCGGCGCGCCGCCGCGCTGGCTGTCGGTGGCGCTTATAGCCACGTCGCACACCTGGGAAAACGCCAAGAACGAACAATCGCACCAGGATCCGACCTTGCCTGAGGCGCTTCTGGGCGAAATGGCGGACACCGCGCGCGTGCTGTTTCCGATCGACGCCAATTCCGCGGCGGCCTCGCTTCGAAGCGTCTACGCCTCGCATGGTCAAATCGCGTGCCTCGTGACGCCGAAGCGCGCTGTGGCTCGCTTGCTCAGCGGGGCGCGCGCCCACCAAGCCGTTGCGGATGGCGCAGCACTTCTCCTCGGCGACCCTAGAGAGGCTGACCTCCAATTCGTCGCGATTGGCGCCTATCAAACTGCGGAAGCCCTACGTGCGGGCGAACGCTTGATGGCGCGTGGCCGTTCGGCATGCGTCACCGCGCTTTTGGAGCCTGGCCGCTTCCGCGCCGGGCGCGACGAGATCGAAACGGCCTATGCCGCGAGCGAGGCGCAGCGCAGACATTTCTTCCCGGAGGAGACGCCGCGCGTTTTTCTCACCCATACTCGCCCAGAGCCTATGCTTGGGGCCTTGCGCCGGCTCGACGCCGGACCTTCACGCACCAGCGCGCTTGGCTTCATCAATCGGGGCGGCACGCTCGACGTATTCGGCATGCTGTTCGCCAACCACTCGACCTGGGCGCATGCGCTTGAGGCCGCAGCTCGCATCCTCGGCTGTGGTCGCGAGGAGTTTTTGTCCGAGGTCGAACTGACCGCACTCGACGGACGCGGCGACCCCAATGTTCTACGCGTTGCACCTCAGTAGAAAGAAGCCAACGACATGAGTTTGACCTTAACGAGTCTCGGCGCTGCGGGAACGGTCACCGGTTCAAAGCACCTCTTGGAGGCGGACGGCCGGCGCATTTTGGTGGATTGCGGCATGTTCCAGGGGCTTAAGGTCCTGCGCGAGCGCAATTGGGCGCCGCTCGCGATCCCGCCGGATTCGATCGATGCGGTGGTGCTGACGCATGCGCACTTGGACCACAGCGGCTATCTTCCGAAGCTCGTGCGCGACGGCTTTAGGGGGCCCGTCTATTGCTCCTCCGCGACGGCCGATCTCTGCGACATCCTGTTGAAGGATAGCGCCAGAATAGCCGAGAACGATGCCGAATACGCCAACCGTAGAGGCCACACAAAGCATAAGCCCGCGCTTCCACTTTACACCGTGCGCGACGCTGAGGCCGCATTGAAGCAGCTGAAGCCGATCGCCTTCGAGACGGAAACAAGCGTTGAAGGCGGCGCCAAGATGCAGCTGCGCCGTGCAGGCCACATCCTCGGCGCGGCCACGGTCGAATTCAATTGGCAAGGGCGCGGAATCGTATTTTCCGGCGATTTGGGACGTTATGATGACGTGTTCATGCCTGATCCCGCCCCGGTGAACGCGGCCGATTATGTGGTCGTTGAATCGACATATGGCGATCGCATCCATCCCAAAAACGATCCGATGGAAGCCTTGGGCGCGGTCGTGGAGCGGACGGTGCGCCGCGGCGGCACCGTCGTTATTCCCGCGTTCGCCGTCGGGCGCACTCAAGTTCTCCTTTATCACCTGTGGATGCTGAAGCGCGCAGGACGCATCCAGTCCGTGCCTATCTTTCTCGACAGTCCGATGGCGATCAATGCGACCGAACTCCTATGCGGCCATTTAGACGACCATCGCTTTTCGGCCGAGACCTGCGAGCAATCCTGCGCCATCGCCACCTATGTGCGCGATGTCGAAGACTCAAAGGCCATTGTGTCAAATCCGATGCCCAAGATTGTCATTGCAGGCAGCGGCATGGCGACCGGCGGGCGCGTCTTGCACCACATCAAGGCGTTCGGGCCCGAGGCCAAGAACACGATCCTGTTTGCCGGCTATCAGGCCGTCGGCACGCGAGGCGCCCGTCTGCTTGCTGGTGAAACCGAGATCAAGATGTTCGGCCAATGGGTTCCAATCCGGGCCGAAATCGCCAATCTGCCTGAACTCTCAGCCCACGCCGACGCCGGCGAGATCATCCGCTGGCTGAGCGGCTTTGAAAAGCCGCCGCGCCGCACCTTCATAGTGCACGGCGAGCCGGACGCTTCCGATGCGCTGCGCGTGCGCATCGAGCGCGAACTCGGCTGGGACGCGGCGGTTGTCGATGATCAGCGCAGGTACGAACTCGCATGAGCGCCGCGCCAACGACCGGGGAGGGCGAACACGCTTCGCATCTTGTGGCCAAGCGCCTCAAGCTTCTCTCGCAAGACGACGCGATCGTTCTGATGCGCACCGATTGTCACGTCTGCAAGTCCGAAGGGCTGTCCGCGCGCGCTCGCGTGCTCTTGACCGCTGGTGATCGGCGCGTGATCGCAACGCTCTACCAGGTCGAGAATGACTGGCTGACTGTCGATGAGGCCGGATTGTCGGAGGCCGCCTGGAAGCGCCTGGCTGTGGCGGACGGCGAACACATCGCCGTCAGCCATGCGCCGCCGCTTGAATCACTCGCCGACGTGCGCCGGCGCATGTATGGCGGCCGGCTCGATCAGCGGGCGTTCCGCGCCATCATCGGCGACATCGCTGGTGGCCGCTATGTCGACATTCATCTCGCCACGTTTATCGCGGCGTGCTCGGCCTTTCCGCTCGATGTCGATGAAATCACCTCGCTCACGCGCGCCATGGTGGAAGTGGGCGAGCGTCTCTCCTGGCCTTCGGCCATGGTCGTCGACAAACATTGCGTGGGCGGCCTTCCTGGCAATCGCACCACCCCGATCGTGGTCGCCATTGTCGCGAGCCTGGGGCTCATCATGCCCAAGACCTCTTCGCGCGCGATCACCTCGCCGTCGGGCACGGCCGACACAATGGAGACGTTGGCGCCCGTCGATCTCGATATTGCCGCCATGCGCCGCGTCGTCGAGGCCGAAGGCGGCTGCATCGCCTGGGGCGGCGCCGTGCGCCTCTCGCCAGCCGATGACGTGCTCATCCGCATCGAGCGCGCGCTTGATATCGACACCGAAGGTCAGCTCATCGCCTCGGTCCTGTCCAAAAAGATCGCCGCGGGCGCCAGTCACGTTGTGCTCGATCTGCCTGTGGGGCTCACCGCGAAGATCCGCACGCAGGAGGCGGCGCGCGATCTGAGCGCGCACATGACGGCCGTCGCCGAGGCTTTTGGTCTTAAGACACGCTTTGTATTGAGCGATGGCGCGCAGCCTGTTGGTCGCGGCATCGGGCCGGCGCTCGAAGCCAAGGACGTGCTCGCCGTGCTTGTCGGCGCTGCCGATGCGCCAACCGACTTGCGCGAGCGGGCGCTCGCCATCGCGGGCGCGGTGCTTGAGCTTTCAGGAACGGCGCCTGACGGACAAGGGTATGCGTTGGCGCGCGCTGCGCTCGACGACGGGCGCGCTTGGGCGAAGTTTCAAGCCATCTGCGAAGCGCAGGGCGGTATGCGGACGCCTCCGAGCGCGCCGCTCACGCGTCCGTGGGCGGCGGCCCGTTCGGGCATTCTCACCAACATCAACAATCGCAAGATCTCGCGCCTCGCTAAGCTCGCGGGCGCGCCCGACGATCCCGCCGCCGGAATTGTGTTGCATGTCCGGTTAGGTGATGGCGTCGTCGCCGGGGCCCCGCTTGTGACTGTGCATGCCGAAGCGCCTGGGCAACTCGCCTATGCGCTCGACTATGCGGCGGCCAACCCAGACATATTCGAAATCGAGGCTTGAACGTGACGCGCCTTTACCTCCCCATGCCCGGAAACGAGACCATCGCCCGTGCGCTTGCTCTCTCCGCCGGCGCCGAACTCGGCGCGATCGAGACGCGCCGCTTTCCCGATGGCGAAGCCTATGTCCGGCTTCTCTCGGCGGTCGAGGGCCGCGAGGTTGAGATTGTCTGCACGCTGGCGCGGCCGGACGAGCAGTTTTTGAGCCTTATCTTCGCCGCCGAAACTGCGCGCGAGATGGGCGCGGCGCGCGTCAATCTCATCGCGCCTTATTTAGCCTACATGCGCCAGGACAAAAGGTTCAAGGACGGCGAGGCGATTTCCTCGGTGCATTTCGCCCGACTTTTGTCGCGGTCGTTTGACGGGCTCATCACTGTCGATCCGCATCTGCATCGCCGCCGCGATTTGGGCGAAATATTCACTATCGCCACGCGCGTAGAGCATGCAGCGCCGCTCCTTGCCGACTGGATCAAGGACAATGTGAGCGACCCTCTCGTGGTGGGGCCAGATGCGGAGAGCGAGCAATGGGTTGCTGCGGTCGCCGGGCGGGCCGGTGCGCCGCACATCGTCTCGAACAAAACTCGCCGCGGCGACCGCGACGTGAGCATTGACCTCCCGGATCTGTCCGCTCTACGCGCCAGGCGGGCGGTTCTTGTCGACGACATCGTCTCCTCGGGGCGCACCATGATCGAGACCGCGCGCAAGTTGAGCGCAGCTGGCATGGCCAAGCCAGTTTGTGTCGCCGTGCATGCGCTCTTTGCCGATCAATCCTACGCCGAGCTCTTGAGCCTGTGCGAGCGCGTCGTTTCGACAGACACCGTGCCGCATGCTTCGAACGCCATTAGCGTAGCGGCGCTGCTGGCGCCCGCGTGACCGGCGTCTCCACAGTTTACTTGGACGCAACGTCTCGAACTCACACGGGCAACGCGGCGGCTAGCGCCGCGCCAATTGCCGCCACGATGAGGACGCCGCTCAGAATGAGGAGGAAACCGTCGCGCGCAAAAAGCCCAAGACCCAACACGGTGATGGCAAGCCCGGGGATCAGCGGCGCCAAAGGAATTAAGCTCAACGGAAAGGTCGCGATCGCCGCGAGCGCGCACAAGAGCCCCGCTGCGTTCGCGAACGGCGTCTCGGACAGAAAGACAAGACGGGGCTGAAGCACACGGTCGAGCCGACGCGCCCACTTGCGCAAGCCGTCACTGGTCGCCGCTTTAATGGACGATCGAGCGATGCGCAGGCGCAAGAGCATGCCTGGCAGCCAAAGATGCGATGACCCGAAGGCCAGTTGTAGAGACACCGCCAGCGTCACCAGCGCCGCAGCGGAAGTCATGCCTGGCAAGATGGTGGCCGGAGAGATGGAAAATAGTCCGAGCACCAGGAGCAATGGGCCATAGGAGCGCCGGCCGATCACCGCCATTATGTCGGCAACGCTCACGCTTGTCGGTTCGCCAATGCTGGCGTCCTCGGCAAGCACTGCGATGCTCTCGACGAGATGCGAGAATGAGTGAGGCCTGCACGCAAGCCTTGGCGCACACACGCCGCTTGTCGTCTCAGCGCACATGAGCACGCGTCCGCTGTCGCATGGAGCTCACCCGCAGGCGTCAGTTCGGCTGCGGCGTCTCGCCATGTTGATGCGGGTCGGCGGCAACTGGCGGGCATTCCGCTGGCGCCGGATCGGCGTGCTGATGCTCGCCCTGTGCTTGTCCGGAGGGCGCAGGCGCTGGCGCATGTTCGCTTTGCTGGGCGCCTGGACAGTTCGCTTGACCATGCTCTCCCGACATGGCGCCCATCATGCCATCGTGATGGGCGCCATGCATGCCATGGCCCATGCCGGCGCAGCCGCCGAGGCTAAGCGCCAGAGCCAGCACCGCTCCTGAACTCAATATATGCATGCCCGTCATCTCCCTTGGCGCGATGTTGATCCCGATTATACGCACGCCGCCCTAGTGGCCCCGGTGCAGTCGAGTGTGACCCACAGGTTCTCACGGCTTCGTGCCGCAGCCGCAGGCCTCGTTGGAGGCTTCGTGTCGCGCCGTTGACTTGGCGAAAAAGCGGGCGGATCGCTGGCAGGGAAGGATTGGTCCAACGCTTCGTTGATCCTTTCTTCGCGCCTCGCCTTGTGGCCACGGCGATTGCCATCAAGCATGTGCGCCGCGTCTGTGATGTGATTTGTCATGCCCGTCATCCTTCGCGTGCTGCAGGAGAACGCCGCGTGGCGCGCGAGGCCGATGAGACCGGGCGCAGGTGAGCCTGGGGTGCGGTTGGATCTTGGCGCCCGCTCGTCCTCGCCACCGCACTCATCGCGAGCGTCGCCACAAAGGATAAACGCCCAAGAGGAGCGCTGCGACTATCAGCAACGGCAACACCACCAGCAGATGCACGCCGTGTTCGACGATGGCGTAGTGAGCAAGCGCGCCGAGCAATGCGAAAATCAGGAGCGCGACGATGAGATAGCGCAGGAACCAGAATGCAGCTGAGGTGAAAAAGAGCATGAACCAGGAGGTTTGAGAGCCTGCTCCGCCTTTTCGAGGTTCGTTGTGACGAGGCGCCCGCAATGACATTTGTCGTCAACTCCTAGCCCCGGCGGCGAGCCCACAACGCGCTGATCGGCCGGGGACGAAGCGGGGACCCACCAAGCTATACGCGTGAGGCCCGACGATCCCCGGAGCCGACGTTTGAACCGAAGACGGGCGTTCGCTAGCCATTCTCTTTCGCCGGTGCGGTGAGGCCTGGCTCGGCGCGAGTTGTCGGGCGAGAAGACTACGAGCGCCGCGATCTCGCTTGTAGTGCATCGATTGGTTCAGCGAGGTTAGCTCCGTCGCTCGCCCAAGAAGGCGAGCAGGAATTGGAAAAGATTGATGAAGTCGAGATAGAGGCTGAGCGCGCCGTAAGAGGTGGCCGCGCCCAAGGCGGCCGCATCGCCGCCAAGCTGATAATAGGCGTTCTTGAGCCGTTGGGTGTCATAGGCGATGAGGCCCGCGAAGATAAGGACGCCTGCAGCGCTGACGACGAACGAAAAGCCGGGCGGATTCCAGAACATCTGGACGAAAGTTGCGATGATCAGTCCAACGAGGCCGACAAGCAGGAAGCTCCCGAAGCCCGACATGTCCATCCGCGTGGTGTAGCCGAATAGCGAAAGGGCGCCGAACGCCGTAGCCGTGATCAGGAAAGTCGAGACCAGCGAGGCGCCGGTGTACACAAGTCCGAGCACCCCTAACGATGCCCCGAAGAGAGCCGCGACCGTCCAGTAGATGAAGCTCGCGCCGCTTACGTTCGGACGGCGCATGACGAACATGGCGCCCAGGAGCACGACGAGCGGCGCGAAAACGACAGCAAGGCCAATCGGCGTGTAGCCGGCGAAAGAGCCTTCGGGTGTCACCCGAAACAGGATATCGCGCACAGGCGCGATCATGCTTGTTGTGTAAGCAAGCGCCCCCGACAGCGTAAGTCCGAGCGCCACCTTGTTGTAGATGCCCAGCATAAAGCGGCGAAGCCCAAGATCGATCGACATGTCGGCGCGTGCCGCTGGCGCAGCGGGGAAGCGCTCGTCGTGAGAGTGCGACATGTGGGTTGCTCCTCTGTTAGGCGTCCTTCGTAACCGCCACGCGCTGCAATGGAGCGATGGCGCCTGATTAGCAGCCGCGCCTGCGATCGGCGTCCGATGTCGGTTGGCCGCCGTGATCAGCGTGCGCGTCCGGCGTCTCGTCGGCGCGTTGGGTGATGCGACGGCCGTGGCGATGCCCGCCATGGCGATGTCCAAACAGGTGAAGGGCGAAAAAGGCGATGATCAGGATAATCCACGCCCAATTGCTGGCTAGCCAATCCATGACCGACCTCATTGTGAGAGCGGCGGGACTTGCCGCTCCTTATTTCTTGATACGCAGCGGATCGGATCGCCCCTGGAGCCTTGTCCGCGTTTCATCAGCCCTGCTTGCCTGCACCCGCGCGTGGACGCAGCTCTTCCGGGCGAGAGTGCTCTGGTCGCATGCGGAGTGGGACGCATCTGGACGGTACGGGCGTTGCGCTTATGCCGCGCCCTCCGGGAGTTGATAGTTCGAGAAGACGCGGGTGCAAGCGGGCGAGCGTTCGCGAGCGTCGGGTCTGAGGTCAAGGCGCGGCGACGACGTTCTGCGGCGCTCCTCGCGCAAACGCCTTGATGTTGGCCAGCGTCGTGTCGATGATGCGGGCGAGCGCCTCGGTCGTATTGTAGGCATTGTGCGGCGTCACCAACACGTTGGCAAAACCCAGCAATGCGTGATTAGCGGCGAAGGCTCTAAGGTCGGCGTTGGTCGCGGCGCCAGCGCGAAATACCTGGGCTTCGTCGCGTAGCTGGGCCTCCTGCGCCATGACGTCGAGGCCAGCGCCCGCGAGGCGCCCCTCGGCGAGCGCGCGCACCAGCGCCTCTGCATCGACTACAGAGCCCCTGGCGGTGTTGATGAGCACCGCGCCTGGCTTCATCAGCGCAAATTCCCGCTCGGCGATAAGACGCCGCGTTTCCGGCGTTGCCGGAACATGCAAGGTCACGATGTCGGCTTGGCCAAGCGCCGCATCGAGGGAAGCGTACCGAAAGCCAAGACGCTGTGCCGCCAGTTCGTCGGGGCGGGCATCGACCGCGATGACCTTCATGGAAAAGCCCCGTGCGATTTCAATTACGCGCATGCCGATGCGCCCGGCGCCAATGACGGCGATCGTCCTACCCTTCAGTTCGAAGCCACGAAGACCGGCCTGATCGAAGCGGCCGCGCCGGGTGCGCTCGGCGGCGTCGGCGATCTTGCGCGCAAGTCCTAGTAGCAGCGCAAACACGTGTTCGGCCACGCTCGTGTCGCCGTAGCCTGGTACGTTGCAGACGATGATCCCGCGGCTTTGACAATAGCCAAGATCGATATGGTCATAACCGGTCGAGCGCGTGGCGATGAGCCTGAGCTGCGCAAAATGCGCCAGCACGCGCGCGTCGAGCTGCGAATAGACGAACGATGAGATGATGTCGGCCTTGGCATGGATGCGAGCGGACGCTTCGTCGAGAATATCTCGCACGCAACTCACTTCATAAGCGGAACTAAGGCGCAGGCATGCGTCATGTTCCCACTGCTCAGTTTCGAACACAGCGAGCTTCATCTTTGTCCCTTCGCGTCGGAAGGATGGAAGGTGGCCGGCTGTTGCATCTGGCCGGCGCCCGCCGCTAACCGCACGTCGCAAGCTGGCGTTGCACAAAGCCTCCGCTCGCGCGGCGTGTCAGCGCGCGCCAGCCCTCGCATTCTCCTGCGCGTCCTTGCCGCCGACCACGACACGGGCAATAGCGCCCCAAAGATTATAGAAGAACACGAAGACGACGGCGACGAACCAGCCATAAAGGGCGCTGGCGATGAGCCCGTAGAAGAAGCTGGGCAACGTGAGCAGCTCAAATTGGGGGAAGATGGTCGAGAGCAGCGCGTGCGTGGGAAGCTCCGGCATGAAGGTCCAGATCGCAAGGCACGCGAGATAGATGGTCATAAACAGCATGCACGCGCCGAACATCGTCGGCAGATAGGGGAGCGGGTGATACTTGATCATGAGGCGCCTCCTTGGCGGCCGCGGGGTGAGGCCTTGCCCGAAATGGACGCCGGACTCACTTGGCTATACGCGGGCGGGCCGTTCACGCCCTGGTGGAAATCGTTCGCGGCAAAGAGACGCGAAATGAAGCAGGGCAGAGATGGCCGCGGCCCCGCGTTGCGGCTTGGTCTTCGTCGCTTTGGCTGTAGCGGCCTAGATCACAAAGACGGGCGCAAAACCCCCGCCAGGCGTGCGCAAGTTAGTGGTCTGGCCCTGATAGAGGCGGGCCGCCGCCAGCACGATCTTGGCGTCGTAGGTATAGAGCCGGACATCGACTTTGCGGTCCTGGCGCGCGCCGTCGAACAAAATCGCACGTGTTCCCGGCGGGGCAAAGGTTTGCGCGACATAGTCGCCGGCGATGATCTCGGCCCAGACGCGCTGCGTGAGCTTATCGCCGCGATAAGCCGCCTTGCTGCCATAACCGTGGGCCGGCTTGAAAAACCAATGCTTGCGCTCGGCCCAGAGCCCGGGCGCGCTTTCGGGCGTGACGCGGCGAGTCCCTGGGATCGCTGCGAGCGCTGCGATGTCAGCTTCGGGCACGTTCCACGCGCGGAGCAAAGCACTATCGCTCATCAGTGTGAGATTTCGCTTGTCGGCAAAGAGCGCATGCGCGTGCGGATTGGGCGTCACCACGGCCGCGCCCGCTTCATAAGCCGCGCGCAACGGCGCATGCACGGCTTCCGACAAAGAAAAATCGACCAGCCTGTTGTAAACAAGATCGATCGCTTGGCCGTCGACACGGAGACGCCCGTCGGAGAACTTAAGGTCGCGCGCATCAGCCACGATACATTCGACGCCGTGGCGTTCGAGCGCGCGCGCTGCGAGCAGGAATTCCGGGTAAAGAAATTGCGCGTTTGGATCATCGTCAACGATCGCGATCGAAGCAGGGCTGCCTGCGCGACCCTGCGCGCGCCATTCCGCCTCGATCATGGCAAGGAACGTATCCTCGAATTGTTCGGCCGGCGCCGGCGCGATTCGCGCTTCCTCACAACAGACGCGCTGTGCGCGCGCCAGCGCCGCGTTCAGAAAAGCGCCGCCCGCATTGGTGTTGACCTCAATGAGCGCGGGGCCGGCCGCACCGAGATGGAAGTCATAACCCATAAGCACCCCGCGGGGCCCATAGTCGCGGCGCGCTAAGGCAGGCGCCCAGGCCAGAGCCGCGGCGATATAGGCGGGGCGGCGCGTCAAACTTTCGATCGCGGCGACGACCTCGCCCATGGTCTCGATTTCGGAACGCGAGACAAACACCGCGACGTTGGAGAAGAGGTGGGGACGATCGCCCAGCAGCGCGTCGCCATCAAGCTCGCGCTCTAGCGCCGATCTAAGCGCGGTCTCGTCAAGCGTTTGGCAGAGGCATGACCGGTTGAGGGCATGCGCAGTCTCGCCCAGCGCACTCTCTTCTTCGCAGATCCGCGTCACGGTCGCTCCTCTTTGCGCGTGTTCCTCACCTGCTCGCCCGCGGCAAGTTCTTTGTGCATCAGTCGGGCAAGGGCAGCGCGGCGGCGTCATAGACAAAGTTCAGGCGCGCCACTGGCTGATCGGGACGGCGCGCCTCGATGCTCAAATGATAACGGTCGCGCGCAAGTGTCGTGAAGCCGCCATAGGCGAGGGCGCCTTCAATGTGCATGGGCTCAAGCCGCAACCGGCGCGCACCGCGGTGGCGTTCGCCGCGCAAGGTCGCGTCGACCGCCGCATCTTCGATGCGCGCGCCGGTGTTTGCGTCAAACAGCGCGATCATGACATGTGCGTTGCCGCCGCCCTCGCCCGCATGCATGCGCCGCTCTGCGTGACTTGGCGCGTGCGTTGCGATCAGCGCGCTGGGGGCAACCCCCAGATATGCAGTGACCCCATCAGTGGTCTGGACGAACATGGTCTCATGCCGCGGCGCGGGCGCGCAGGCCGTGAGGGCCATCAACGCGAGCGCTGCGATGAACCGGCGGCGCACGCAGTTGCGCGGGACTTGATCGAGCCTCATGGCGCCGGACGCGCGGGCGCCGCTGCAAAGAGAGAAAGTCCAAAGCTGATAAGATTGATCGCCAAGAAGACGCCAGGCGCGATCATGCCTGAGTGCGGCAGCGCCCAAATAAGCAAGCCGCCCAGAACGATCGCGAGTACGCCGCCCAAGGCCATGCGTCCCCACGGACACGATGTGTGCGTGCGATGCGCCAAGGCGTGTCCAATCGCGATCGCTCCCTGTGCGATAAGCGCCGCGCCCAGTATCACGGTGAGTGCGAGCGCCCCCGGCCAGGGATGTAGAAGCAAACAGATTCCGCCGAGGATCGCGACCACCGACCAGAGCAAGCGCCACGCAAAGCCCTTGGCGCGCCAATCGACGATTAAAAGCGCCAAGCCGGAGACGCCGGCCGCCAGCATCGCCGCGCCGAACCATACGCTCGCGGCGAATGTGGCGAGCATTGGCGCGAAGGCGGCGGCGACGCCGAAGGCGATCATCAATGCGCCGACGACCATAAAGATGAGCCGGCCGCCAGGGCGCGGTGAAGCTTGAGGCGCTTGGGCGGGTGGGGCTGCGGTATCGCTCATGGGCGGCTCTCGCGTGGTGAGGGTCTAAAGGCTCATACGCACGCGCCGCCTTCGCCCCTCGAAATAATATGCACGAAGTGGGCGCCGACGCGCGCATTTGGCGCCGCGCCTTGACAAGGACGCGCGCGCGGCTTCGATGCTGGCGAGGTAGAACATCATGTGCTTTTCAGCCGAAGCAAGTTTCACCGCCGCCGCCCTGTTGATTCCGCTGGGCGGGCTCGCAGTGGTTCGAGCGGCAAAGGTCGCGCCCAAATATACGCCGCTCTGTGCGCTTCCATTGTTGTTTGGACTTCAGCAGGCGATGGAGGGCATGGTTTGGGTCGCCGGCGGCGGCCCCGACGCGGCTTGGGTCGAGCGTTTCTCGCTCGCCTACATGTTCTTTTCCTGGATTGCTTGGCCGGTCTGGGTGCCGGTCTCGGTCTATTTCCTAGAACCCCCGCGCCGGAGGCCGCTCTACATCGCCTTCGCCGTCGGCGGCGCGATGCTAGGTGGGGTGCAATATATCCCGTACTTTACCCATGAGGGCTGGCTGACGACGACCTTCCTCGCGAACGCCATCAGCTATGGCGACACCCAATTACTCGACGCGCTGATGACGCGCGAAGCAACCTATCTGCTCTATCTCGTGTTCATCATCATGCCGCTCATTGTCTCGAGCGACCGCGCGGCGCGTGTCTTCGGCGCCCTGGTGACGCTTGTGCTTGCCATCACCTACTTCTTCTTCTCCTACGCCTACATTTCCGTCTTCTGCATGGGCGGGGCGATCATGTCGTCTTATCTGGTGTGGATGATCTTCCGCAAAGGCGCCGATACGCCCCCGCGTGTGGTTGCGCCGGCATAGGCGCCTGCGATTACCCTTGGGAGGCGAGGAAGCGGCGGAAGCGGAAGAGACTGAAGGCGAAGAAAAGCGCGCCAATGCCGAGCGTGCCCGCAAAGTGGGGCCACACGATCGAAAGATCAGCGCCGCGTATCAGGATTGCCTGCGTCATGGCGACATAGTGCGTCGATGGCGAGGCCTGCATCACCGTCTGGAGCCAGGTAGGCATGCTTTCAAGTGGGGTGTTGCCGCCCGACAAGAGGTTCATCGGCAACACCACCAATATGAAGATCAGCGCCAATTGCGGCATAGAGCGCGAAATTGTGCCGAGGAAAATGCCGAAGCTGCCGGCAAAGAAGAGATAGCTTGCAACGCCCAAGAGAAAGAGCGGTACCGAGCCTGCCGGTTCAAGGCCGAGCAGGCCTTCAACGACGAATACGAGTGCAAGTCCCGCGAGCGCCAAAATAACGGCGCCGTTGGCAAGGGTCTTGGCCGTCATGATCTCAACGGGGCGCACCGGCATGGCCAGCAAGTGCTCAAGCGTGCCGTGCTCGCGCTCGCGCACAATGGCCGCGCCGGCGAGCAGGATGGCAAGCATTGTCGTGGTGTCGAGGAGTTCGACCACGCCGGTGAACCAGGTGCTGACCAGCCCCTGATTGAAGGCGGCGCGCAATTCAAAAGGCGGGGCGCGGGGCGGCGGGCGCGCGCGCGTGCGCAAGAAGTCGGCGACCTCCTGGTTGAGGCTGGCGGCGATATGAGAGGCGCCGAGGCCCGCCTGCGAAATGGCGGTGGCGTCGATCAGGAGTTGGATGCTGGGGCTTCGCCCGGCGAGCAATTCGGCCTCGAACCGGGGCGGGATATCGAGCGCAAATGTCGCCTCGCCGGATTCCAGCAGAGCGCTGAGTTCGCCGGGCGTGACCATGACGGGTTGGCGAAAGTGCTGCTGAGGCAACATGCCCGCGATGCGGCGCGACAATTCGGAGCCGTCTTCATCGGCGATGACGATGCTGGCGTTGCGGATATCCTGCGCATTGCCGGTGGCTTGCACATAAATCGAAGCGGTGAAGGCGTAGATGACAAACCCGAGCAGGAAACGGTCGCGGGCGAGGCTGCGCAATTCCTTCAGCGCCAGAGCAAGGACGATGCGCCAATTCATCTCAGCGCTCCTGCTTGCGTAGAAGCGCAATGGAAATCGCCAACAAAACGAGCCAGAAGAGCGCGAGCACCGCGAGCTCGCTCGCGAGATCGAAAAAGCCGCGGCCCTTGGCGAAAACGCCGGTGCTGATCTGGTTAAAGTGCGAGGTCGGAAAAAGCGCGCCGATGGCCCGATCCACCGGCTCTAGACTGGCGAGAGGCTGCATCAGCCCTGAGAATTCGACCGCCGGCACCATGATGACGATGGCGGTGCCGAATACGGCCGCGGTCTGCGAGCGGGTCAGCGCCGAGGAGACAAAGCCGACGGCGCTGGTGGCGGCTACGTAGAAAAGTCCGGCGAGCAATAGCGCGATCAGACTGCCCTTGATGCTGAGGCCGAAGAGCACGATCGCCAGCGCGACGAGCAACAGGAAATTGACGAAGCCCAGCGCGATATAGGGCAATTGCTTGCCGAGCAAAAACTCAGTGCGTGAGATTGGCGTCACATAGAAGTTGGTGATCGATCCCAACTCCTTTTCGCGCACCACGGCAAGTGAAGTGAGGATGGACGGGATCATCGCGAGCAGAATGCCGATCATAATCGGCACCACGGCGTTGAAGCTGCGGAACGCCTGATTGTAGAGAAAGCGCGGCTCCAACTCATAGGCGGCGGAGAGAGGCGCTCTGCCGCCGGCCGCCGCCGCGATGGCGCGCTGATGCAGGGCGAGCGCATAGCCGGACACAGTCTCGGCCCGAAACGGCATGGCGCCATCGACCCAGGCGCCAATCGGGGGCGCCCGTCCGGAGGCAAGCGCGCGCCCAAAGCCCGGGGGAATGTCGAGGACGAGCGTCGCCCTGTTGCTGCGCAACGCCTGTTCGACGGCGCGGTCGTCGTTGAGCGCTGCTCTCAGTTCAAAATAAGGGGAGGAGGCAAATTCCTCGACGTAGGCGCGGCTCGCTGGGGTGCGGTCGCGATCAATGACCGCAAGCGAAACGTCCTCGACGTTGAAGGAAATGCCATAACCGAAGGCCAAGGCCAAGACGAGCGTGCCAGCGAGCGCCATCGCAAAGCGCACCGGTTCGCGCAGCATTTCGAGAATTTCGCGCCGCGCCACGGCCAAGAGGCGCGGCATTTGCTTTGCCGGTTTGTCGCTGACCCCGGTGATGAGCGCAGAAAGGGCGTGCGCCGGCGGCTCGCCGGCGCCGCCGATCTGCATGTAGCGGACGAAGGCGTCTTCCAACGTCGCCGCATTCTGGTTTTGCCGCAATGCGTCGGGCGCGCCTTCGGCGATGACCCGGCCCGCATGCATGAAGGCGACGCGGTCGCACCGTTCGGCTTCGCTCATGAAATGCGTCGAGATAAAGATCGTGACTTCTTTGTCGCGGGCGAGCCTCTCTATTTCTTGCCAGAACGCCTCGCGCGCGGCCGGATCGACGCCGGAGGTCGGCTCGTCGAGGATAAGCACTTCCGGCTCGTGCAAAATCGCGATCGCGAGCGACAGACGTTGGCGCACGCCGAGCGGCAATGCGCCTGCAATGGCGCTTGCATGGGGGTTGAGACCGAATTGCTCCTTGAGCGCGGCAATGCGCAGTGCGCCCTTATCGTCTTCCAGGCCGAAGAGCTTGGCGTGAAGATCGAGGTTCTGCTGCACGGTCAATTCGCCGTAGAGCGAAAAGCCCTGCGACATGTAGCCAACGCGCCGGCGTGTTGCCAGATCGCGCGCATCGACGGGGCGCCCGAGCATCCGGGCTTGGCCTTCGCTCGCGGGCAAAAGCCCGGTCAGCATCTTCATCGTCGTGGTCTTGCCGCACCCGTTCGAGCCCAAGAAACCGTAGATTTCGCCGCGACGAACGCTGAACTCCACTTGGTCTACAGCCACGAACGCGCCAAAGCGGCGCGTGAGCCCGTGCGCCTCCACAGCGATGGGCGCGTCGGCAGCGGGCGCGTTGCGTGCAATGCGAGCGGCAAGCTCAGCGCCGGTCAAACGCATGAACAGCGCTTCCATCGAGACCGCGCCATGTTCGGCTTTGAGCGCCATGGGCGCGCCATCGGCGATGATGGCGCCCGCCTGCATCAAGACCACACGGCCGAAACGTTCTGCTTCATCGAGATAGGAGGTGGCGACAATCAGCGCCATCGCCGGACGCGCGGCGCGAATGGCGCTGACAAGATCCCAGAATTGACGGCGTGACAGCGGGTCAACGCCCGTGGTCGGTTCGTCCAAGATGAGAATGTCGGGGTCATGCACCAGCGCGCAACAGAGCCCGAGCTTCTGCTTCATGCCGCCGGAGAGTTTTCCCGCTGCGCGCGCCGCAAACGGCGCAAGCCCCAAGGCGTCCATCAGCGCTTCGACGCGCGCGCTGGGCGCACCGCCAAACAGGGCTGCGAAATAGTCGATGTTCTCGCGGACGCTGAGCGAAGCGTAGAGATTGCGGCCAAGCCCTTGCGGCATGAAGGCAATGCGCGGCTGCACGGCGGCGCGCGCGCGTTCTTGCGAGAGGTCGCGCCCGAGCGTTTGCACCGCGCCGTGTTGGATGCGTTTGGCGCCGGCGATCAAAGCGAGCAAGGTCGACTTGCCGACCCCGTCTGGACCGATAACGACCAGCGCCTCGCCGGCGGCGACTGCAAGGCTGACATCATCTAGAGCAGGAGTGTTTCCGTAGGCGTGACGAACGCCGGTGAGCCGCGCGGCCCATGGCGGCGCCTCGCTCATGGTCGCGGCGCATCCCGAAAGCGGCGCGTCAACTCGGATTCGAGTCGCGCTGGCCATTGCGCGTTCGGGCGCATTTGAATGTAGGCCACGCCGGTGACGCCGACATTGAGCCGTTCAGTGCGGCTCAGCGCTAGCGCTTCGGGGATGCGTACGCGCACGCGGTACATGAGATTGTCGCGCTCGCCGCGTGTCTCCACTTGGCGCGGCGTGAATTGGGCTTCGGGCGAAATAAATGAGACCCGCGCCGGCAAGGGCGCGCTCGCGTCGGCGTCGAGCACGATCCGGGCAGGGGCGCCCATGGCGATCGCGCCGGCTTCGCGCGTGGGCAAAAACACGGTCATGTAGATGTCGGAGGTGTCAAGCAAGGTAGCGATCGGCCCGCCCGCATTGATGAGTTCGCCAGGTTCGGCCAAGCGATAGAGGATGCGCCCCGGGCGCGGCGCAACCAATGTCGCCTCGCCGATTTGCTCGTTGATCCGATCGGCCTCGGCCTCTGCGGCGGCGATATCGGCATCGGCGGCTGAGCGCGCGCTTTGCGCGGCGCGCAATCCAGCCGCCGCAGTTTGTTGTGAGGCGCGCCGCTGATCCAAGAATTGTTCGGGGGCAAAGCCGCGGTGATGCAACGTCTCGGCGCGGCCGAACTCAAGCGTGGCAAGCCTAAGCGCGCTGCCTTGCTGGGCGATTGACGCCTCGCTCATGGCGCGCTGTTGGCGCGCCCGCTGAATTCGCGCCTCCGCGGCGCGTAGAGCGGCCTCAAGTTCGCGCGTGTCGAGGCGCGCGATCACTTCGCCCGCAGTCACCGCGTCGCCTTCCTGCACCGCGATTTCGAGCAGGCGTCCCGGATAGCGAGCGATGATATCGATCTGGCGCGCTTCGAGCCGGCCGTTCGCCTTAGCAAAGCCTGGGGGCGGATCTGATGGCGAAACTAGCCATACGTACGAGCCGAGCGTCGCGCCGATGAGGACAATGAACGCCCCGATCGCCGCCGGCCAGCGCTGGGCGGGACGCAGCGGCGTCTTTGCCAGCAGGGCGTCAAGCTGGCGCTTGATGGTCTCAAAGATCGCGATTGCCGCCTCCCCAGTTCGAGCGCGCATCTATGACGCGGAGGCGACATTACCTGGCGGCGTTGCGCGTCCGCCGAGGAAGCGAGGGAGAAAAGCCGGCGTGCGCGCCGCGTAGGCGCGCCATTGATCGCCGAACCGCGCTTCTGCTTCGCGCTCCTCGCTCTTGGCCAGCCGTAGATACATGAACACCAGCACTGGAAACATGAGCGCGGTCAAGATTGTCGGCCATTGCACCAGAAACCCGATCATCACCAGGATGAAAGCAAGATATTGCGGATGACGGATCGCCTTGTACGGTCCTTCGACGGCGAGGGCGCCGGCCGCTTGCGCTCGATGCAGCACGGTCCACGATTCCACCAAGAGCCAGAGCCCCGCGATGATGAGGCCGTCGCTCAGCCAGTGGATCGGGGTGAAGTGGGGATCGCCGCGCCAGCCCAGAAGCGTTGGCCAAAAGTGCCCAGCATTGTGCGTCAGGATGTCGGCGCCTGGCGCAAAGCTCTGCAGCCAAGGCGCAAGCAAATAGAGCGTCAGCGGAAAGCCGTACATCTCGGTGAAGAGCGCGACGATGAAGGCGGAAAAGGCGCCAAGGCTGCGCCAGTCGCGCGCGGTCTGCGGCTTAGCAAAGCTCAGCGCAAACACGATGAAGAAAACCGAATTGACGAGGGCCAAAAGCCACAGCCCGTAGCCAGAGAAGGCGGCGTGCTCAGTCATTGGCTCCTCCCTCGCTGCGCTGTTGTGTTTGATTGTGCCCGCCATGGCCGCCGTGACCGCCATGCATGAAGATGTGCATCAAAGGGCAGGCAAGCAGGATAAGCAGCGGCCATGCCGCCAAAAGGTGCGCGCCGTGTTCGGCAATGATGTAGTAGGCGCCTACGCCGAGTACGGCGAACATCAGAAGCCGCACAAGCCAAGGCGTGCGCGGGCGCTGGCCGCCGGGCAGGGCGTGCGAAGCGGGTTCATGATGGAGGCTCATGCTCTGATCCTTCGGCGGCGATCTGGGTGAGCGCGCCAAGCCGGGTCGACAGGCGGGGAAGGGCGGCAGATCGGTGTCCCAGTTTGTCGCGCTCTCAATCCTATACGCACGCTGAACCCGGTTCCCTGGCGCCGGGTTGAATCGATCGCTTGGGACCTCGCCCAGGGAAATTGCGACGAGGTGCGTATGAAGGGAGAGGGCCCGCGTTCGCCGTTTGTCGAGGAGGTTTCCATGAGCCAGCCACCCAATGCCGAACGGCCCTCGGGCGTCGGCGTCCTGCCGTTAGGCATCGCCTTGGCCGTCACGCTACTGGCTGGCTACGGCGCCTGTTGGCTTGTCGCCGCATCTCCCTTTGCCGCGCCCTTCACGCATGCGTGGCTGCAATTGTTCTCCGCTGAACCAGCCGGGTCGACAGAGCAGCTCATTGAAGGCAGCATCTTCAGCGCAGTCGCCGCCTGGTTTGCCGCGCTTATCTTCGCGCCGGTCTATAACCTTATCGCGCGCGCCGATCGCATCATCTGAAACAACATCGCCGGCGACGCGGCGCTTGAGGGCAGGCATGACGATTAAGGTGGCTGTCAACGGCTACGGCGTGATCGGCAAACGTGTCGCCGACGCGGTCACACAACAAGCCGACATGGTGCTGACTGGCGTTTGCGACATAGCCGGCGATTGGCGCATCGCTGTCGCGCGCGATCGCGGCGCGCCCGTCTATTCCGCGACCGGCGAAGCCGGCGCCGGTTCGCTGGAGGACATGGCCCGCGGCGCAGACCTTGTTGTCGACTGTACGCCCAAAGGTGTCGCGGCTAAGAACGCGGCGCTTTATCGTAAGCTCGGTAGAAAGTTCATCGTCCAAGGTGGCGAGAAACACGATGTAACAGGCCACTCTTTCGTGGCTGAAGCAAGTTATGCAAGCGCCTTGGATCGGCCGTCCACACGCGTCGTATCTTGCAATACGACCTCGATCGTGCGGGTGTTCGGCGCCCTGCGGCGCGCAGGCCTCTTACGGCGCGCGCGCGGCACACTGCTGCGGCGCGCGCTCGATCCCTGGGAAAGTCATCTCGGCGGCATCATGAACACGCTCGTGCCGGAAACGCGCGTTCCCAGTCACCAAGGGCCTGATGCACAAACAGTCGATCCCGAACTCGATGTCGTCACCATGGCGGTCAAAGTCCCCGAGACGCTTGGACATATGCATTTCTGGTCGGCCGATCTTGTCGGTCGCCCAAGCCGGGAGGACGTACGCTCCGTGCTCGCGGCCTCGCCGCGCGTGGCGTTCGTGCAGGCGAGTGAGGGGCTTGGCGCTCTCAATGCCGTCAAAGAGCGCATGCTCGATCTTGGCCGGCCGCGCGGCGATCTCTATGAAGTCGCCCTGCTTGAAGAGACGCTAACGGTCGAAAACGGTGAATTGTTTTGCGCTTACATGGTCGACAATCAAGCGATTGTCATCCCCGAGACCATCGACGCCATTCGAGCCTTGATGGGCGCGGATCGAGATGCGGCTGTGTCAATGGCCAAAACCAATCGCGCGCTCTCCATCTTTGCGGCGTAAGAGCGATTTGGCCGGCGCTGGGAGCGGGAACAGAAAACGATGCAAACCGAAACCTTGACGTTCGACGATCTCGTCACGCCGCTCGATCCCCTCGTGCTCGAACGGCATTTGAAACGCACGCCGGGCGTCGCTGACGCGAAGGCCAGTTTTGCAACCGGCTCGGTCACGGTTACGTTTGATCCGGCGCTGACCAACGTCGCACTCGTACGCGAGGCTGTGAGCGCTTGCGGTTTTCATTGCCGCGGCGTGTCGGCTCCCCTTCATTTGACGCGTGCGCGTGAACACGAGGCTCACGCGCACAAGGCCGCACCGGCGCCCTCCGAGCGCGGTCATCAAGACGCGAGTGACGTGGGCCACGAGATGGGCCATGGCGCGGGCATGGACATGGCTGCCATGGCCAGGGACATGCGCAATCGCTTTCTGGTCGCGCTCGGCTTTTCCATTCCGATCTTTCTCCTGGCGCCGATGGGCATGGAGGCGATGCGGATCGATCCGCCGTTCGGCTGGGATCTCGAAGTCACGCTCTTCTTTCTCGCCAGCGGCGCCATCCTCTACCCAGGCTGGCCATTCTTTGTGGCGGCGGTGCGCGCGCTGAGGCACGGCGTCTTCAATATGGCGGTGCTGGTGCTGCTGAGCGTCGGCGCTGGCTACTTCTTTTCCATAGGCGCCACCTTCATTTGGGGCGGCGCTCAATTCTACGAAGCGTCGTCGGTCCTGCTCGTCTTCATCCTGCTCGGCCACTGGCTTGAGATGCGCGCGCGGGCAGGCGCTTCGGAAGCCATACGACGGCTCATGGATCTAGCGCCGCCGATGGCGATCGTCGTGCGCGGGGGCCAGGAGGTCGCGGTCTCAACAGCGGACGTGAAGCTCGATGAAATTGTCGTGGTGAAGCCCGGCGGCAAAGCCCCAGTCGACGGCGTCATCATCGAAGGACGCTCCGACATCGACGAATCCATGCTCACGGGAGAATCGTTGCCCGTGAGCAAGAGCGTGGGCGACGCCGTCATCGGCGGCACCATCAATAAGAGCGGGATGATCCGCTACCGCGCCACCAAGATCGGCGCCGACACGGCTTTGGCGCAGATCGTCAAGCTCGTGCAGGAGGCGCAGAACTCAAAGGCGCCGGCGCAATTGCTGGCCGACCGCGCCTCGCAATGGCTGGTGATCGCCGCCATCATCATCGCTGCGGCGACGTTTGTGGTGTGGCTGGCAATCGGTCAGCCGCTTCTGTTTGCGCTCACTCTGGCGATCACAGTGCTGGTCATCGCTTGCCCTGACGCACTGGGGCTCGCCACGCCCATGGCCATCATGGTCGGCACCGGCATCGGCGCGCGTCACGGCATCCTGATCAAGGATGCAGTGGCGCTGGAGGATTCCGCCAAGCTCGATGTCGTCGTCTTCGACAAGACAGGCACGCTCACCTTAGGCGCGCCGAAGGTGGTTGAGGTGGTCGCGGGCGAGGGACTAAGCGAAAGCGAACTTGTCGCACTGGCCGCCGCCGTCGAGGGCGGTTCAGAACATCATATCGCCGTCGCCCTAAAAGAACGCGCCAAGGATCAGCCGCTGCCAGAGGTTTCTGACTTCGCCTCGTTCGAAGGCAAGGGCGTCAGCGGCCGCATTGGCGGGGCAACGATCCTTTCGGGCAACCGCATGCTCATGGCCGACAACAAGGTGGCGTTCGGCAGGCTCGCCGGCGAAGCCGATCGTCTCCTGGGTTCCGGGCGCACCGTCGCTCACATCTCCCGCGACGGAGCTCTCATCGGCCTCATCGCTATCGCCGACGCAGCAAGGCCGACCGCGGCGGCGACGGTCGAGCGTCTCAAGCGCCAAGGCGTCGAAGTCGCGATGATGACCGGGGACAATCTGGCGACGGCCAAGCGCATCGCCGCCGAACTCGGGGTCGATATAGTGCTTGCCGAAGTCTTGCCCGGCCAGAAGGCCGCAAAGATCAAGGAGCTGCAAGCGCAGGGCAAAAAGGTTGGGATGGTTGGCGACGGCGTCAACGACGCGCCGGCGTTGACGCAGGCCGACGTGGGCTTCGCCATCGGTGCGGGCACTGATGTGGCGATGGAGAGCGCCGATGTCGTGTTGATGCGCAGCGATCCCTATGATGTCGTGCGCGCCATCGAATTGTCGCGCGCGACGCTGCGCAAGATGCATCAAAATCTATGGTGGGCCGCAGGCTACAATGTGCTGGCCTTCCCGTTGGCGGCAGGCGTGCTCTATCCGCTGCTGCTCAGCCCCGAAATCGCGGCGCTGTCAATGTCAGGAAGCTCGGTGATCGTGGCGGCCAACGCGCTGCTGCTGCGCTGGGTGAAGCTCTAGATCGCGTGAGGTGGATCGAGCGCAAAGCGATCCGCCACTTAAGGCCACAGAAAATAAGCGCCGTAGAGTGCGAGTTAAGAAATCTTTGGCGACCGCAACCATCGGCGCGCTCGATCCAACTCTCGGCGCCTGCTCGCCGCGCGACCGCCCAAGGCCCACCCATCTTCAATAGGGCGTGGCCATGCCCGCACTGAGCTACGCTCCGCTCGCCGGTGATGAGTCGGCGAGCGGAGGGCCGGTGCGCAAGAATTATTGCGGTTGAGCTGGCGTCTCGGCCGGCGCGGCCTCAGTCTCTGCTTGTTGTTCACGGCAGCCAGGGTGAGCCGCGGTCAGCATGCGACCGTTGTCGTGGGGCCGATTCATATCGTGGCTCGCCGTATCGTAAGGACAATCGGTCGGCTCTGCTGGCATGGCGGAATCGCGCATAGCCGCGCCACGGGGGCCATGGCGATGCGTATCAGCCGGCGTCGTACATGCGCCAAGCGCCAGCAGCACGCCGGCGGACACGACAGAAACAACGATTTTCAACACGGGCATATCGACAATCTCCTCGCAACGGCGCTCGGCGCCTCAGCAGTAGAATACGCGCCAGATTGCTCTTGCCCTGAACCAGCAGTCTTTGTTGGCGTTCACCCAGGGCGAACACCCTGTCGTGCGTAATCAATATGAACGTGCGTTTGAGCGTACGCCCCCAGAAGCGCACGTGAGAGGAAAGCGCGACTTCGATGCTTGAACGATCAACCGACTCGCCACCTAGCGGCGCCGCGCGCCGCCAACAGCGTCACTTTCGCCCGTCCGAGACACTCCTTAGTGCAGCGCTCGATCAGCTCATTACGCGCGGGCGCCTTGTCGTCACGTTTCCCAGCGGTGAGCAGCGCCAATTCGGCGAGGACGCCGGATCGGCCGTTATTGTCGCAATTAAAGATGCGAGCGCACTTAGCCGGCTGATGGCCAATGCAGAACTGGCTTTCGGCGAACTTTACGTCGATGGCCTTATCGCCATCGACGGCGACGATATCGATGGCCTGCTGGCGCTCGTTCTACAAAACCTTCGGCGCCATGGCTTCAAAACCGGGGCCACGCCACCGGGCATGCGCCTCTTCGAGGCGCCGCGCCGCGAAATCAACGACAGAAAGCGCGCCGAACGCAATGTGGCGCATCACTACGACATATCGAACGAACTCTATCGGGTTTTTCTGGACGAGGATCTGCAATATTCCTGCGCCTATTACGAAACCGGCGCGGAGACGCTTGAAGAGGCCCAGGACGCCAAGAAGGAGCTCATCGCGGCGAAACTTTGCCTGCGTCCGGGCCTTTCGCTTCTGGACATAGGTTGCGGCTGGGGCGGTCTTGCGCTCCACTTGGCGCGTACGCGGGGCGTCAATGTCCGCGGCATCACGCTCTCGCAGGCGCAATTGCCGGTGGCGCGGGTGCGCGCCCAGGCGCAGAATCTGGCCGCACAGGCCGAATTCGTACTCGAAGATTATCGAGAGACCGAAGGCGCGTTCGATCGCATTGTATCGGTTGGCATGTTCGAGCATGTCGGGCGCGGTCACTATGACGAATTCTTCCGGCAAATTGCGTCGCTGCTCGCCGAGGATGGCGTTGCTCTGTTGCATACGATCGGACGCGCGGACGGAGCGGGCGCCACCAGCCCCTGGATCGACCGCTACATTTTTCCTGGCGGCTACATTCCCGCGCTGTCTGAGATCATGCCTGCTGTCGAGCGCGCCGGACTTTATGTGACCGACATCGAAGTCTGGCGGCTTCACTACGCTTACACCCTCCGCGCATGGCGAGAGCGCTTCGAAGCGCGCCTTGATGATGTGCGCGCTATGTTCGATGAGCGCTTCTGCCGTATGTGGCGCTTTTACCTGGCCGCAAGCGAAGCTGCGTTTCGATATGGCGGCCACGAAGTGTTTCAGATTCAACTCGCGCGCCGCCAGGACGCCGTTCCCCGAACACGGCGTTATCTGGAACGCGCTGGATGAGAAGGTTCCGTCGCGTACGTCACCGGACCAAAGGATCAAGAGCGAGTGAGCGCGCGCGGCCCGAGGTTGCGCCATTACGGGGGGAGGGGCGCGAGGGTTGGATCCCAGGCCGGCGCGCTCATCTCATATACGCACCAACGCTGTGGTCCCCTCATGATCGAGCGCCGCGGAACCCAGTGAAGTTGTTGGGGGGCCCAAACCTCAGGAGGCTTAGCGCCGTCCAAGGGCGCAGCAACCGCGTCGCACGACCACGCGCCGTTTTTCTGTCGGGATCGCTCCGGTGAGCTTCGGCGCTCAAGTTCGTCTCGTCCTAGTGATGGCGCTTTGGGCGTCGTGCTTTCCGCTGATCGCCGTAGGGCTTGAACTTGCGCCACATCTGGCGTTTGCGGCGCTCCGCGCCGCCACTGGCGGGATCGCGCTCATTGGCGTTTCGCTGGTCTTGCGCCGGCCGATGCCAAAAGACGCCGGCGGCTGGGGCATGATTGTCCTTTTGGCCTCAGGCGCGACATCGCTCGGCTTTCTCGGCATGTTTCACGGTGCGGCCTTCCTGTCGCCCGGCCTCGCCACGCTCATCTTCAGCACTCAGCCGCTCGTGGCCGCTGTGCTCGGGCGCATGTTTCTTGGCGAACAATTGACCGCTCGGGGCGCTTTGGGGCTGGTGCTGGGCTTTACAGGTGTCGCCATCGCCAGCTGGCCCCAACTCACTTCGCCCAGTGCTTCGCTCTACCTGACGGGTGCGGGCTTCGTGATCGCGGCGGCGGCGGGAACGGCCGTCGGCAATGTGGTCATGAAGCGCATCAGTCAGAGCGTGGACGCGGCGACCGCTGTGGGCTGGAGTCTTACACTTGGAGCAATTCCGCTGGCGATCGCATCGACCGCAACCGAAGACATCGCCATTGTCTGGTCGAGTGAATTCGTCGCGGCGCTCGCTGTCCTATCGCTCTTTGGCACAGCGCTCGCATTCTGGCTTTGGTTCGAAGCGCTCAAATCGACGCCTCTGAGCGCAGCCAACGCTTTCAGTTTCCTTGTGCCGGTGTTTGCATTGGCGCTTGGCGGTCTCTTCTTCGGCGAGCGTGTTGGCTTTCCGGAAATCGCTGGCGCGGGGCTCATTGTCGCCGGCGTCGCTATAGCGCAGCGGCGGAGCGCTTGAGCACAGAGGCGCCGTGCGCTTTATTTCTACGCACGCACCCGGCCGATTCGCGATCCGCAACCATCTGAAGCCCGCGTTGTCGTGCGACGGGAGCGGGAAGGACGCGGCTCGGCGATGGCGAGCACGAGTCGCTACAATGTGGAGGGCGCTCCGATTTCGGCGGGCGTGTTCGAGCCCATGACATGCGCCACGCGTCGCCGATGATTGCAGCCCACGCGATTGCGCTTGGCGTCGGTCATCGCAAACTGATTGCGCCTTACGTCAGTGCGCGAGTGACGCGGGAGGCGGAGCTTTTTGTCTCCGCTCCCTCTTACGCCGCGTGCCGGGACCAAAGGCTCAATGCCGGCCATGGCCGCCGCCATGCCCACCGTGGCCGCCGCCATGACCACCGTGGCCGCCACCATAACCTCCGTGCCCGCCGTGCGGCGAATGTGAGAAGTCGTGATGGCGCCCGCCATAATAGGCAACGCCCACCGACCCGTAATAGGGCCATGGGCTTGAATAGTACGGTTCGCGCCGAACCGCGCGCGCTCGCATTGTATCCACAGGGACGACACAAGTTGGCGGACCTGCAGACACATTGGGATCCCAGTCCGCCGGCGCTGCCGGAATGGCCCCGGGGCTGTTGCAGGGAACGACATAATAAACGTAGGGCTGGGGCGTGTTTTGCGCAGATGCGCTAGCCATTGTCGCCGCAAGAACGGAGACTGAAAAGCCGACAATAAGAGCGAGTTTCGACATCAAATACCCTTTCGCAGGTCGTTGTCGCTGAACGCTGGCGGGCTTTTCGGCTAGCCGAGGGGGCTCGCGCCGCCCGCTGAACCGCTGCGCGTTCACGCGTTGCTCCTCACTCCGCTTTAGATGCTGGCAAATATATTACGCACGGCAAAGGCAAACCCCGCGAGGCGATGTGGCCGGCGCTGGGTGCGAAGGGTCAACTTGCGTTGCGCGTCTGGTTGCGGATGATCGGCCGCATGCGTCGGGCTTCATCTAGCGGCGCGCCCGGAGGCACTGTGACAGACGATCTCGCACGCGAGCTGCTCGTACGGTGGCGACAGGATCATCGCGGCGCTTATCAAACTTGGTTTCTCTGGGAAGAGCGGCTCAAAAATTTCCGCTCCATCCGCCGGGGGGTTCAACAGGTCGCAACCGAAATCGCCGATGGCAGGTTCGGCGCCGCCTATCGAAACTCGTCGCTAGAAACGGTGGTGCGATCCATCGCCGAGCAGCGTCAGTTATTCAAGGGCGCCGATCACGCCTTTCTTTGGAAGCCCAAACTCCGTATCCCCGACATTTACGAAAACACCGCCAATCAGCGCGCGTTCGGGCATTTGCTGGATGCATGTGTGTGCTGCGACACAGAAGAACGCGTGCTGTCGGAAATTCACCGCATTGATGCGATGAGGATTAAGGGGTTAGGCCCTGCGGTCGCGAACATACTCTACTTTCTGCATCCCACGATCGCGCCGCCGTTCAACACCGCAATTGTGCGCGGCTACAACGCACTTACCGGCGCTCAGGTTAAGCTCGGACGGTGGGACGAGTATTTAGCGATGCGTCAGGGAATGCTCTCCTTTAACGCCCGTTTCCGCGACTTGTTGTCGAATGATTTGGGCGCAGTCGCGGCTTTCTGTTTTGATTTAGGCGCTGGCCTCTACGCGCCGCCGCCGCGTGACGATAACGATGATGCGGCAAAGACTGCTTGGCGCGCCGATCTGGCGCGGGTGCGTGCCGAAGCAGCGGCGAAGTCCGGTCAAGGCGAAGCTGAAGACAAGACGCATACCCAGATCCAAGGCTGGCTACGCGATCTTGGGCTTTCGCTGGGCTACAATGTTTGGATCGCGCAGAACGATAGAGGTCGAGCTTATAAAGATGGCCGCCTCGGCGATGGATGCTTGACGCGCTTGGGTGAAACCTTGGAGGGCTTGCATGGCGCTGAATCGGTGCGCTTGATCGATGTCCTGTGGGTGGACGGAGTCGGCGACATCGTCGCCGCGTTTGAGGTCGAACACACGACTTCCATTTATTCCGGGATCGTGCGGATGCTCGATTTGGCGCTCGGAATAGAAGGCCGCCATTTGCACGCGCTCTTTCTTGTGGCGCCCGATCATCGGGAAGTAGATGTGCGCGCTCAAGTCGCGCGCCCGGCTTTCAGCCGCATCGCCGATCTCAACGTGCTAGGTGCGCTATCTTCCTTACAGCGAGCTTGAAAACCATCGCGCCGCGATCGGGCGGTTTGGGCAGGGCGTGGCCACGCTCGAGAAGATTTCTCATGCGCTGACTTGAGCGTTTCTCGCCAGCGCATGCAGTGGGCGCAGACGGAGCACGGAGTAAACGATGTTCAGACCTTATCGATCGTGAGTGGTTTGTCGCGCGCATGCGTATTGTGATTGAGCGCGCCAGTCTGGGCCACTTTCCCCAGCCCCTCCCTCCGCACGGGCGCCAGGCCGTGCGCGCTCACTTAGGATGCACTCTGCAACTGGCGGCCGGTTAACCAAAATCGCACCGCGTTCGTTGCCGTGCATTTTTGCGAGCATGAGGGAAATGCCAAACGCGTGCGTATGAAGCCTAGAGCTTACGCGCGCGTTCGTGGGCAAGCTTGTCGTCCTGGGGGAGGCGGCATCTGCAGCAGCTGCGCGATCAGTGTTGTTCCAACGCCGGCCGATGATGGTTTGCTGTCATCGGACGGCAGTGCGTTCGCTGCTCCCATCATTTGGGGGCGCCGTTATGTTCATGACGGTGACGTGAAGTTGGAAGACGAAGGTACCATCGCAGCCTGTTTCAGCAGGGGTCGCGGCGGGCCGGCCGGGCAGTTGATCGCCGGTCACGGCGTGGCTTTTTGGGGGAATGTGTGGTGGGGTCTTTGCCGTTAGAGTTCGAAATCTACCGTTGTCCTACATGCAGGGAGCCGTTCGCCTACGCGCCTGACAATGCCGGCGGAGACGATCTACGGGGCACGTTGACGTGCAAACGCGGCCATAATTTCAAAGTCGATGTTATCCCGCGCTTCGTTCCCGACGAGGGTTACACGAGCAACTTCGGCAGGCAGTGGGCTGAGTTCCGCAAGACACAAGTGGATAGCGCGACGGGCGCAACGGAATCACGAGACCGCTTTTTTCGGGGCACCGGATGGCCGGAGAGGATGGATGGCGAGACGATTCTCGAAGCGGGCTGCGGATCGGGCCGGTTCACCGAAATTATGCTTGGCACCGGCGCGCGTGTCATTTCCTTCGACTACAGCGTGGCCGCCGACGTCACCCATGACGCGTTCGCAAGCAAGGGCGCGAGAGTTTCGCAAGCCAGCATCTATGAAATGCCGTTCAAACCAGGATGTTTCGATCGGGTCTTTTGCTATGGCGTCATCCAGCACACGCCGGATGTAAAGAAGTCGTTCTTTAATCTCGTCGAAATGGTGAAGCCGGGCGGCTATTTTGCCGTGGATGTCTATGACGCGTGGAAATGGATCTTTCACTCGCGCTACCGCGTTCGCTGGTTCACCAAGCGCATGGAGCAGGAGAAGCTCCTCGACTGGTGCCGCAAGATCGTGCCCGCTTATATGAAGATCATGCCGCCGATGCATCCGTACAATCAGCTATTTTTCCCAGTAAAGGATTATCGCGGGGCGCGTCCAGGATTCACTGAAGAGCAGCTCATCGAATACAGTATCCTCGATACCTTCGACATGCTGGCGCCGGAGTATGATCAGCCGCAATTCCGCGGCACGATGCTCCGCTGGGCCAAAGAGGCGGACCTCTCCGACGTTCACATTCAAGTTGGCGGCAACGGACTCGAACTTCGTGCGCGCAAGTGAGCGGCGCTGAAGTATTTGGTCAATAGCGTGCGCCCCTGTGGTGACTTGGAGCGATAGCTTCGAAACAAATCTCGCCTCCCCCTAGGAGCGCTGAATTGTTCAGGGGCAGGCACAAAACCTGCTGGGCACCGGAGGCGATCGGATCAGTGTTCAGATTGCGAACGATTTTCCCTGCCAAGAATATTCCGAGGACGCATGACGCGAGAAAACTATATCTTCACCAGCGAAAGCGTCTCGGAAGGCCATCCAGATAAGGTCGCCGACCGCATCTCTGACACCGTGGTGGATGCGTTCATCGCCGCAGACCCCGAAGCCCGCGTCGCCTGCGAGACCATGGTGACGACCAATCGCATCATCCTCGCCGGGGAAGTCCGTGCAGGGAAGCCGGGCAACGACAAGGCGCAGAACAAGGCCTTCACCAAAGACATCATCGCCTCGCTGCAACCGAAGGTCCGCGCCGCCGTGAAGGACATCGGCTATGCGCAGAAGGGCTTCCATTGGGAGAAGGCGAAGTACGCTTGCTACCTGCACGGCCAATCCGCGCACATCGCTCAAGGCGTCGACTCGTCCGCGAAGAAGGACGAAGGCGCCGGCGACCAAGGCATCATGTTCGGCTACGCCTGCAACGAAACGCGGGAGATGATGCCGGCGACGCTGCAATACTCGCACAACATCCTGAAGCGCCTCGCCGAAGTGCGCCACTCAGGCGAGCGTCCCGAGCTTGAGCCGGACGCCAAGAGCCAGGTCACGTTGCGCTACGAAAACGGCAAGCCGGTTGAAGTTGTCGCCATCGTCGTCAGCCACCAGCATGCGAAGAAGCTGGGCGATAAGAATTACAGCCAGTCACGCTTCGCGGAAATCGTGAAGCCGATCGCGGCGTCGGTCTTCCCCGAAGGGCTGATCACCAAGCGCACGAAGTGGCACATCAACCCGACCGGCAAGTTCGAGATCGGCGGCCCGGACGGCGATAGCGGTCTCACCGGCCGCAAGATCATCGTCGACACCTACGGCGGCGCAGCCCCGCACGGCGGCGGCGCGTTCTCGGGCAAGGACCCGACGAAGGTTGACCGTTCAGCTGCGTACGCCTGCCGCTATCTCGCAAAAAACGTTGTCGCTGCTGGCCTCGCTGAGCGCTGCACGATCCAGATCAGCTACGCCATCGGCGTTGCAGTGCCGACGAGCTTCTACGTCGACCTCCATGGCGCCGACACGATCGATCCCGCGATCCTCGAAGCCAAGCTGCCGGAAATGATCGGCGGCGCGACGCCGCGCGCGATCCGCAACCATCTGAAGCTCAACAATCCGATCTACGCCCGAACAGCCGCCTACGGCCACTTTGGCCGCCAACCTGACAATGAAGGCGGGTTCAGCTGGGAGCGCGACGATTTAGCGGCTGAACTACGTCGCCTCGTTTAGTCTGCGTCGTTGACCGTGCCCGTGCTGAGCCGCTTCGGCGTTCGGCGCGTTCCATTCCTGCACACGGATTTGATCGCGTCGTCGACGCAATCTCAACCGGCGACGAAAGTTGCCTCTATCGGATAATGGTCAGAAGATGTGCGTGGTCCTCGCCGGAGTGACACGAGCCGCCAGCGGGACCCTGAATAGACGTGATCGATCGGCAAGAATGGGGCGATGGCAGGCAGCCTCAAACGCGTCCACGCTTGAGCTGGCCAGGTCGGGAGAGCTCGGGTGTGGCGCTCCAGTCCGCTCGCTTCGTCGAACCGTCTAAGCGCGAACGACCAAGGCGTCGAATTGAAGTCCCCCGCGAGGATGACGTCTTCCGGCGCGTCGCCTATCGTCTCAGCCAATGCTTGGAACTCGCGCTGCTGTCCCGCCGGCGGATTAGGCCGCGCCAAGTGCGCTGCGATGAGGCGAAGGCGCGCGCCGTCTACGTCGAACTCGCCGACGCTGGCGCGGAGGCCTGGATTGGTTTCTTGATCTAGCGCCGGACGCTTGGCGAAAACCATGGTGTTGCACTCATGGCCGCCCTCACAGCGGATCATGGTGGGATAAGCCTCGCGCAAACGCCGGAAACCTTCCTGGCCTTCGTCGTGCAACTCCGACACCAGCACGAAATCGGCGCCGCTGGTTGCGAGATAGTGCAAGACCTCTTCGGTCGGGCGCGAGCCCATCCAGGTGTTAAGCCAGACCACGCGAATTGTACGTTCGCTTGCCCCTGTTGCCCGAGGAGACGTCGGGCGCAGGAATTCAGGCGCCATGATCGCCCCATGCGCCAAGGCGGCGAGGAGACAATAAGCGGCCCATCCACGCGCGCCGATCAGGAAACATGCGAGCCCCGCGCCAAGACTTGCCAGCAGCCAGATCGGCGCGAAGTGGTTGAGGCCATCGAGGAGCGGCGAGAACGCGCCGCCCCATGCGGCGAGCGCCAGGAGGACGGCGCCGCGGGCCAAATGATCCGGGAGGTGTTTGAGGGCGTTGGACATCACGTGCGGAGCGCGTCGTTACTCGTGCTCGTGCGCATGATGCAAGTCGGGAAAGTGCGGGTGGGTGTGCACTAAGCGTGCATGGCGATGACGGTGAGAGTGCGGTTCGCCCGACGGATCGGTTTCATCGTGTTCGTGACGGTGATGCGCATCATGTACATGGGCATGGTCGTGTTCCAGCGGTTCATGGACGTGGGTGTGTTCGTGGCGTTCGCTGATGTGGAGATAAATGCCAAATCCCATGAGCAGGGCGGCAAAGCCGAGTTGCAGGGTGATGGGATCGCGAAAGAGCGCGATCGATAGAAGTGCGCCCACGAAAGGCGCGATGGAGAAGTAGGCGCCTGTGCGCGCCGCGCCCACATGGCGAAGCGCCAGTACGAACAAAACTAAGCTCACGCCATAGCCCAGCAGCCCGACAACGCCAGCTGCGGCGGCAATCGTCCACGAAGGGAAATCGCCGCCCATCGCGAGTGCCAACACGAGATTGGTTGCGCCGGCGACGAGGCCCTTGAGCGCCGCTATCTGAACCGGATCGGCGTTTGAGACTTTGCGTGTGAGATTGTTGTCGATGCCCCAGGCAAGACACGCTGCCGCAATTGCAAGCGCGCCTATTCCAATCCCCGAGGCGCCGCCGTGCCACGAGATTACCACTGCACCCGCAAGAATTGCGAGCGCGCCGACGACGATGCGCCGGTCGGCGTTCTCACGGTAAACGCCCCACGCAATAGCCATGGTCGCGAGCCCTTCGAGATTGAGAAGGAGCGACGCGGAAGAGGCCGAGGTTGAAGAGAGGCCGATCATCAAGAGAACGGGCCCCGCCACGCCGCCCACGAGAATGGCAGCGGCAAGCCAGAGCAGGTCAGCTCTCCTTAGGGACGCCTCCGCTCGATGCTTCCCCGAAGCTCCGGCGACGATTCGATAGGCATAGAGCCCTAGCCCCGAACCAAGATAGAGCAATCCCGCCAGCAGCCATGGATCGACGGCGCCTAGCAAAAGCTTGGCCAAAGGCGTGCTTGCGCCGAAGAGGACGGCTGAGGCCAAGCCATAGAAGGCGCCGGTTAGAGGGACGACTTTCGACACAAAGATGCGTTTAGTTCAGCGACGCTCGCGCGTCACGCCTTTGTCTGCTTGAACGCGCTGGATACGGGGCGTCGCGCGCTAGGTCGGGCCGGCGGTGCAAGCGCGACGTCATTCGTCGAGGGCGCAGATCGCAAAGAGCAAAGGTTCGATACATTCAGCGCCACGGCAAGCACCTGCTTGTTGGAGGGCGGCAAGGGAACTCTTAGCCCTTACGTTCGATCCCGTTCAAATCGGCGATGGCGCTCAGCAGCACACGGTGCGCCGCCGGATAATCGCCGGGCTCGATGAATTCTGCGACGATGCTGAGCTTAGCAACGGCGCCGGGGATGGTGCGGGCGGGCACGGCGCGTAAGCGACGCATCACTCGGACGCACTCGCCCATGCAAGCATCGAGCTCGTCATCGATGGAATGCAGCAATCTGCCCTCGGGGACGGCGCGCTGCTGCGCGCGGCTCAGCGTGAACCAGTCACGATTGTCAGCGAGCCAGGCTTCGTGGTCGCTCCAAGCGCCGATAAGCGACTCGCGGCGGCGCAGCAGGTCGCCGTAATGGGCGCAAAGGACAAGGACCGGATCAGCCAGAGCGGCTTTGGCAAAGTCGCCTTGCGCCATGAGGGGCGCTGCGCCGATCGCGGCGATCACGTTACGGCGGGAGGCGCGGGGCATGGCCTCACGCGTCCCCATGCAGTGCGCGATAGTCGCGCAGGATGCTCAAGATCAGTCTATGCACATTCTCACAGTCGTTCTTCGTCTCCTTAACGGCGATGGTGAGCTTGCCGCAAATGCCAATCGGCGACGCGGCGACGATAGCTGGAAGCGCCTTGAGCACGGCGCCGTTTTCGTCGCTAAGCACCTCAATGCGATCGTCGAGATCGTCCAACTCACGGCTTTCAGGAAAACGCCGACGCTGAGCGCGCGTTAGTCTCATCCAGTTGTGCTCGCGGTGTAGGCGGGCCTCCAGCCGGCTCCATTGAACCGCAAGACGCTCATGTTCAGCGTTGCGCGCGAGCCAAGCTTGGCACGCCTCAGCGGCAGGGTCGGCAGCGAGCGCGGCGCCAGGGAGGAGCGGCGACGCGGCAGCGCTTAAGATTAGTCGGCGGCTGGGGTCCGGGCGCGCGCTCTCGTTCGCCGCTGGAGGCGGTCGTCGGGACATTGCTAACCCTTTTCATCTATAATGATCGAAAAGCTAACAGGCGGCCGAGTTGGCGTCAACGTAAATAGAACATAAGTGCGAAAATGGAACTTACGGCAGGTCAACTTCGGGCGGCACGCGCGCTGGTCGATTGGAGTCAGGCGAAGCTTGCCGAAAAAACGAAATTGTCTGTTCTCACGATACGGCGGATGGAGGGCACGCGCGGCCCATCGGGTAGTACGGAGGCGAATGTGGAAGCCGTTCGCCGAGCACTGGAAGGTGCGGGCGTGATTTTTCTCGAGCCTAAGTCGAACAAAGACGGTGGCGCAGGTGTACGTTTGAAGCGCTAGACGGCTGCCCGTGCGCGCATGAGGCAGTGGTGTGAGTTAGCCGCGAGTGCCTCCTTGAAAGAGGATGGCCAACTGGAGCGCGTTGATTATTTGGCGCCGTCCCTGGAGAGGAAAGCGGCAAGTTCATCGACCCGAACCAGAGGATAGGATGGCACTTCACTTGAAAGGTGTGGCTGTTCTTCCGCCGTGTAGACCAGAGCGGTGCCGTTGAAGTCCCCTTGGATGAGCATCGTCCGCAGAGCGCGATAATCGGCGGGTTCAATCCGCACGACGCAGCGTACAACGGTTAGAGCATCCCCAGCGGTCGAACTGAGCGCTAGGTCCATAGCTCGATCTGACTCCCGCACCCGGGCGAAGATATTTAGGCCGTGTGTTCTGAAATGCTCCTCGCAGAGGCGCGCCACATCACCGAGCGTGTCGGTTCCGGACTGTGTTGCGTGTTTCATCGGGTCGAAGCCTATTTACTCACGCCACCCTATCAAACTGAAAGATGCGAGCACGTCCCCTGACGAAAGTCAGCACGCGGGCCGTGAGGAGATCAAGCGTTTCGCGGAATTCCCGTAGCTAGGGAAACAAACTCTTGGCAATGGGCCCTTCGGCCCAATGACGCTGCGCGTCCCAGGGCTCAAGATGGCTAGCGACGCCAAACGCGAGCGGACATGCGCAGCGCAATCACCATTGCCGTTTCACTTTTGATCGCGCTGATCGGAGCAGGGGCCGCCACGCAATATCTGGCGCAGGTTTTCGCGTATCAGCCGGCGCTGGGTGGACCGTGGATGAGAACGGAAGCTGGCGCTCTCTATGCACCTTGGGCGGTCTTCGAATGGACTGAGCGCTGGTCAGATCGGTTTCCCAAGCCATTCGCGGTCGCACGTCTTGTCGTCCTTGCCGGCTTCGCGGCGAGCATTCTTGTCGCGGCGCTCGGGTTACGACAACGGCTTCAGCTCAAACCGTTCGGCAAGGACGCTTGGGCAAACTTTGCCGACATAGAGTCGGCCGGGCTCTTTGCAGAGCAGGGCGTTATCCTCGGCAGGTTTCAAAATGAAATCCTGGCTTATGACGGGCCGGGCCATCAGATTCTGATCGGCGCTTCGCGTTCGGGCAAAGGCCGTGGTCACATCGTGCCGACGCTTCTGTCATGGAGCGGATCGGCAATCGTGCTCGACGTTAAAGGAGAACTCGATCACGGCGACCCCCGGCACGGGTTTCCGGGCGCGTCTGGGTATCGCGCGCTGTTGGGACCAGTCTTGCGCTTTGCGCCGACCCAGAGCTCATCCAATTGCTTCAATCCGCTCCTCGAAATTCGCAAAGGCGAAAACGAAGTTCGCGATGTCCAGAACGTGGTCGACATCATCGTCGATCCACACGGGCAAACCCGCGGCGGCGAGCGGTTTTGGAATGACAGCGCCAAGAACATTCTAACCGGCGTCATCTTGCACGTGCTCTACACTGAGCCGGTGGAGCGCAAAACGCTTGCGGCCGTACGCGAAAAGCTCGCCGACCTCGACCGCGCCGCCGACGAGATGCGCTCGACGCTTCATCGCCTTAATCCGCGCACCAACATGCCAGAGGTGCACCCTGAAGTTCTGCACGCCTCCACCTCATATTTTACCGGCGAGGAGCGTCTTCGCTCTGGCATCAAGGCAACCGCGGAATCCTTTTTCGGCATCTTCGCCGATCCGGTTGTGGTCGAGAAAACCAGCCGCTCGGACTTCCGCATTGGCGATCTCATGTGCGCGGAGCGGCCGGTCACACTTTACCTCCAGCCGCCGCCATCAGATGGCCCCCGCCTCATGCCGCTGATGCGTCTCTTCATCGGTCAGGTCGCGCGCACTTTGATGGAAGACCAGACCCGCGATGGCCATGGCCGCGAGAAGCGTCACCGCCTGCTGCTGATGCTCGACGAGTTTCCTCAACTCGGCCGCCTCGACTTCTTCGAGAAGATGATGGGCGCCATGGCCGGCTATGGCCTCAAAGCCTTCCTCGTGTGCCAGTCGCTCAATCACGTGATCAAAGCCTACGGTCGCGACAACGTCATCCTCGACAATTGTCATTGCGTGACCTCATTCGCTGCAGCCGATCCAGAAACCGCAAAACACATTGCGGAAATGGGCGGCGAAGTCTGGGAGATGCGTCCGCAGGAAAGCGAACATCGGCCGCGCTCAATCCTAGGTCCGCAGAAAGGCGCCATCACCTATCGGGAAGAGCGCCGGCCATTGCTGCTGCCTGGAGACGTGCGCGGTCTTCCTCACGACCAACAGCTCATTTTCGTTTCTGGCTGCAAGCCCATCCGCTCGAAGAAACTGGCCTTCGATCAGGAGCGGATATTTGCAGAGCGCCTCCGCCCCGCCGCGCCCAGCCTCGCCGTGCTCGTACATGACAGTGAGTGGCGCGACGTGCACGCTCTCGGCCGCCTGGTGAAGGAGAAAAAGCCGGTGACGCCAGCGAAGCGGCAAGAGCCGTCAACGCCGCCCCGCGCGCAAACCGACTTGTTCGAAGCGGATGAAGCGAAGGTTGCGCCGCCCACGCCGCCGACCGCGCCGCCACCGGCGCCCGCCGAAGCGGGGCCGAAGATCTCCGATCTGGCTCTCGCCAGCTTTCGCAATCCCGATGGCTCGCGAAAAACCGAGCCGCCGCGCTCGAAAGGGATTTGAGCGCCATGCCGCGCAAGGGCATCACCGTCTATCTGACGCGCGATCTCGAAGTCAAAATCGAGAAGATTGCGCGCGATCAACACCGGTCGGAATCTTCAGTCATCGCCGAGGCGGTGCGTGCACGCTACGCCGGCCGAGACGGCGACCCGCTGCCGCCGGTCAGCGAACAGCGGAACGCAAGCCGTCTCGACGCGCGCCTCGATAAGGTCATCGGCGAGGGGCTCATCGTCAAAGAAGTGTTGCTGCTCTTCATCCGCGTGTGGCTGGAACACAATCCTCCGATAGACGAAGCGCTGGAAGACAGCGCTGCCGCGAGTGCGGAGGCCCGGTTCGAGCGTTTCCTTCAAATGGTCGCCAATGCGCTGCGAGGCGGGCGCTCGATCAGCGGCGGCAATGTGCCGAATGGAGAGGACGCCACCAGCGCGGGCGGCGAGTTCGGAGCAACGGCGCCATGAGCGGCGATGGATATGCGCTCGTTTCGGCCCGCCGCCGCTCAGCTTTGGTGCGGGCGCTGGGCCCGGCCGTCGCGCATGCATTAGGTGAAGCCGACGTTGTCGAGGCTCTTGTGAACGCCGACGGTCGCTTGTGGCTCGATCGATTGGGAAGGGGCCTTGAACCGACTGCGCATACACTTTCGATCGCGGAGCGCGAAACCGCCATTCGTTTGCTGGCGCATGAAGCGGGCGAAACAGTGGGCGCCGAACGCCCGGCGCTCTCGACCATTCTCCCGGATAGTGCGGCCAGGGTCCAGGCGTTGCTGCCGCCGCTCGTCGCGGCGCCGGTGATCGCTATCCGCAAACGACCGTCGCGCATTTTCGAACTCGACGACTATGTGACAGCTGGTATCGCAACAAGGGCGCAGGCTGATGTCTTGCGCGCAGCGGTGGCGCACCGGCGAAATATTGTTGTCGCCGGCGGCGCGGGCTCCGGAAAGACGACACTGCTAAATGCTTTACTCGCCGAAACATCCTTTCTCACCGCACGCGTCATCATTTTAGAAGACACCTGCGAACTTCATTGCGCCAGTCCCAACAGCGTGCAGATGCTGACCAAGCGAACCGAGCCGCAAATGTCGATGCGCGATCTGGTGAAGATGACGCTTCGGTTGCGTCCCGATCGGATCGTCGTAGGAGAAGTTCGCGACGGCGCAGCTCTTGAGGTGCTCAAAGCGTGGAACACCGGGCATCCCGGCGGGCTGCTTACTCTGCACGCCAATTCAGCCGCAGATGCGCTGCCGCGGCTAGAGGATCTAGCGATGGAGGCAAGTGCTGCGCCGCCCACTCGCCTCATCGAAGCGGCCGTGGATATGGTTGTGTTCATCGCCCGCACCGAGACCGGCCGTATCATCACCGAGATTGTGCAGCACCGGCTCTGATCTCGAACCCCTCACTCTAAGCACTACGACATTGCAGCAACACGCAGCGCCTTCATGCGCGCCGCGGGATGCAGGCTGCATTCTTGACGCGCAACTCTGCGAGGTGTGACGAGGTGTTTGCGCGCGCTGTGAGAGCACGCGTCTGCGGCTGCGCGCAGGGCTTGAAAGCCATTTCGTCGCGCGCGTCTTCGTGGAAACTGTCCTCAACAGGCCTCTACGAGGCGGGGATATCACGATGCGTAAGGTCAGCGCACGAGTAGCGGCTCTCACAATCATAATCATTGCGATTGTAGGACCAGCTTACGCATCCGGCTCCGGCATGCCGTGGGAAGGGCCGCTCGAACAGATTGTCGATTCGATTACGGGACCAGTGGCGCGCGCCGCCGCGGTCGTCGCTATCGTCATCGCCGGCGTCACCATCATCTTTTCTGAAGGCGGCGGCGGCGTTCGCAAGCTTGCGTTCGTAGGCCTCGGCATTGCCATCATGTTCGCGGCGGTGTCGTTCTTTTTGGATTTCTTCGGCTTCGCCGGCGGGGCGCTGATCTGAGAGCGCACGGCTGAAGCCGCTTTGAGTGAGTGACAACGACAGAGGAGGTCTTCGTGAACGACGAAGAGCCAGACGGATACGCCATGCCTTTGCGCACCAGCTTGACACGCCCCATTCTGCTGGGCGGCGTCCCGCGCGCTTTCGCGATTTCGAACGCCACTATCGGCGCCGCGATTGGCTTTGGTCTGCAGCAGCCGTTCATCGGCCTTCCACTCTGGGCCGTGCTGCAAGGCGCCGCCGCATGGGCCGCCGCGCGCGATCCCTGGTTTCTCGAAACTTGGCCACGGCACTTGGCCAAGCCAACCTATTTGTCGGCGTAGGGTGCGAGATGCTTGACCTTCGCGCTTATGCTTCGACCGGCGCCAGGCTCGCGGACTTCTTGCCGTGGGCGGCGCTGATTGCCCCCGGCGTGGTCTTGAACAAGGACGGCGCGTTTCAGCGAACGCTCGCATTTCGCGGCCCCGATCTTGATTCCGCCGTCGCCGCCGAACTCATGGGCGCGAGCGGCCGATTGAATAACGCTTTCCGCCGCTTCGGTTCGGGTTGGTGCTTTCACGTCGAAGCGCGCCGATCGCCGGCGCCTGGCTATCCCGATAGCGAGTGGCCAGACGCAGTGTCGTGGCTAATCGATGAAGAACGTCGCGCTGTATTCGAGACGGCCGGCGCGCGCTTCGAGAGCCGATATTTCCTGACGCTCGCGTGGCTACCGCCAGCCGAACGGCAAGGAAAACTTGAAAGCCTCGTCTTTGAAGGCGGCGGGGAGACGGCCGCCATCATCGACTATCGGCGTCATCTCGAACGCTTCCAGCAAGAAGCCGACCAGTTCATCGCGTTGCTTGAAACCGCCATGCCGGAGGCGCGCTGGCTTTCGGACGAAGAGACGCTGACGTACCTCCATGATTGCACCTCAGATCGCCCGCACCGCGTCGCCGTGCCTGAGACGCCATTCCATCTCGACCAATTGCTGACGGATGCCCCGCTCATCGGCGGACTCGCGCCGAAACTTGGCGCTAGGCATCTGAAAGTCATTTCGGTTCGAAGCTTCATCACCGAAACTGAGCCGGGGCTACTCGACCAGCTCAACCGCCTGCCGATCTCGTATCGCTGGGTCACGCGTTTCCTGCCGCTCGACCGCGAAGAGGCGCGGCGCGAATTGGAAAAAATCCGCAAGCGCTGGTTCTCCAAGCGCAAGGGTTTACTCACGCTATTGCGCGAGGCGCTCTTCCGCGAAGAGGCGGCGCTCCTCGACAATGACGCGGCGAACCAAACAGAAGACGCCGATGTCGCGCTGCAAGACCTCGGCGCAGACGCTGTCTCAGCAGGATACGCCACTCTGACGATTACGGTCGCTGAGGCCGACGAGGAGGACGCGAACGAAGCTGTCCGGCAGGTCCAGCAGGTCGCTGACGCATTGGGCTTCGTTACGCAAGTGGAAAGCGTCAACGCCGTCGAGGCTTGGCTGGGCAGCTTGCCAGGCCAAGCTTATGCCGACGTACGCCGGCCAATACTCTTGTCGCCCAGCCTCGCGCATCTTCTTCCTACCAGCGCGGTGTGGGCGGGACCGGAGCGCAACACGCATCTCGATGCGCCGCCCTTGATGCTGACCGCGACAGATGGCGCGACGCCGTTCCGGCTCGACCTTCATGTCGGCGATGTCGGCCATACGATGATTGTGGGGCCAACGGGCGCCGGCAAATCGGTGCTGCTCGCGACACTCGCGGCGCAATGGCTGCGTTACGCTGATGCGCAGGTGTTCCTCTTCGACAAGGACCGGTCCTCACGCGCGACCATCCTTGGTCTGGGCGGCGATTTCTTCGATCTTGGCGAGGAGGACGCGCTAGGCCTCCAGCCGCTCGCGATGATCGACGATGTCGCCGAACGGAGCTGGGCGCTCGACTGGATCGCGAGCCTCGTCGCCTGCGCCAATGTCACCGTGACGCCTGAACTGCGCGCCGAGCTCTGGCGCGCGCTGGAGGTGCTGGCTCAGCGTCCGCTCGAAGACCGGACGTTGACCCTTTTTACGGCATTGGCCCAGGACGCGACTGTTCGCGCTGCGCTGACGCCGTTCACGCGCGCGGGACCATACGGGCGCTTGCTCGACCACGATCAATCGAACTTGGGCTATGGCCGCGTCCAGGCGTTCGAGATGGGCGATCTCATGCGTCGTCCGCATGCGGCGAGCGCGGTTCTCTCCGTGCTGTTCCACGCGCTGGAGCGCCGGTTCGACGGCAAGCCCACTTTGCTCGTCCTGGACGAAGCATGGCTCTTCCTTAAGGACGCGGCGTTCGCTTCCCAAATTCAGGACTGGCTGAAGACGCTCCGCAAGAAGAACGTCACCGTTATCTTCGCTAGCCAGGAACTCGCCGACGTTGAGGCGAGCCCGATTGCCTCGACCATCATCGAAGCCTGCCTCACCCGCATCTTCCTGCCCAACGACCGCGCCCGCGAGCCACGTTCGGCCGCGTTCTACGAATCGCTGGGGCTCAATGCTCGCCAGATCGCACTCATCGCCACGGCGACGCCGAAACGCGATTACTATCTAGTCTCACGCGCAGGCTGCCGCTTGTTCGAGCTAGGACTCGGCCCCGCCGCGCTCGCCTTCGTCTCTGCCTCGCGCCCCGAAGATCACGCGTGGATGGATCGCGTCATCGCGGAGGGTGGCGCCCAAAACTTCGCGCTCGCCTGGCTTGAAGCACGCGGCCTCGGCGACGCGGCCGATGCGGTGCGGCGCTTCAAGCAAAAGGTCGGATCGCCAGCAACGTCGGCCAAACAATCCTTGATCGCCGCGGAATAGGAGAGGGACCATGCAGAAGGCACTCAGATCTCTCGTGATGCTCGGCTTGGCCGCGATCGTCGCGGTGACGCCAATGGCGCCGGCACGCGCGCAGATGGCCGTCATTGATCCGACCAACCTGGCGCAGAACCTGCTGCAAGCCACACGCGCGCTCGAGCAGATCAACAACCAGATTCGTCAGATCGAGCAGGCGACGCAAATGCTGCGGCAAAACCCGTTGCAGCTCTCGCCCGAACTAACGCAATCCATCTCTGAAGCGCGCGAACTCTTCGACACCGCCCAAGGCATCGCCTTCGAGGTCAATCAGGTCGGCGAAAACCTGCGCACGCTCTATCCCGAAACCTGGGAGGACTTCGATCTTGAAGGCGTGCTGCAGCAATCCGAGCGTTGGGAGCAGGAGAGCCGCGACAGTCTGCAGCGCGCCATGGAGGCGGAAGCCCGCGCCGCGCGCTCGATCGAGGGCTCGCGCAACCGCATCGACCGCGCGTTGCAATCGTCATCAAGCGCCGAAGGCCAGACCGGCGCCATCCAGGCCAGCAACCAATTGCTCGGCGTCACCGCAAGCCAGCTTGCTGAAATCCACGCGCTGCTGATTGCACAAGGGCGGGCGCTTGAAACCGAGCGAATGGAACGTCTCGCGCGCGAAGAACGCGCCCGTGAAATCCAGCGCCGCGCCTTTCCGACCGAAACCACGCGTTCAACCGAACCGGCGCGCACGGCGTTCTGACATGGATCCGGCTTCCCTCAATTCGTTTCTCGACCAGTTCCTGGCGCTGGCGGATTCAGGCTTCGGCCTGATCCAAGGCGACGTCACCTATGTCCTGAATGCCTTGATCGTCATTTCGATTACGCTCGCTGGCGCGCAATGGGCGCTAGCCGGTGAAGCGCCGATGGCGCCGTTCTTCCGTAAAGTTCTGTTCGTCGGTCTCTTCGCCTTCCTCGTGAACAATTGGGCGAGCCTTTCCACGATCATCGTCCGCTCCGGCGCGCAGCTTGGCCTCAATGCCGGCGGCAATGGCATGAGCATGGCCGATCTTCACAATCCAGGGCGCGTCGGCCAGATCGGGGTGGAACTCTTCGGCCGCACCGCGGCGATGGCAGAAGGCATGAACATCTTCACCGACGCCTTTGCCATGGCGACGGTCTGGGTCTCGGCCGTGTTGGTGATGCTCGGCTTCTTCGTCCTAGCGATGCAGCTCTTTGTGTCGCTCATCGCCTTCAAGCTCGGAAGCTTAGCCGCGTTCGTGGCGCTTCCGTGGGGCGTGTTCAACGGCACTTCCTGGGTGGCAGAGCGTCCGCTCGGATGGGTGGCGGGATGTGCGATCAGATTGTTCGTTCTCGCCTTCATCGCCTCGATCGCCATCACCTTCGTCAACACGCTGCCAGCAACGTTTACGCTCAACGCCGGTGGCGTGCTCAATATCTTCCTGTTTGGCCTCACGGTGCTAGCGCTCGCGTGGTTCGCCCCCATGCTGGCGAGCGAAGTGGTGCAAGGCCAGCCGCATCTGTCCGGCTCTGACGCTATCCGCACCGGTGTTGGCGCAACCTTCGCCACTGCTGGCGGCGTCTACATGGCGCACGCCGTCTACAAGGCCGTCAAAGGCGGCATGATCGGCACATCGCGCCGCTTGAGCAGCCCCGGTCGCAGCAGTGGCGGAGGCGGGGGGCGAGGTGGCGGAAGCGGCGGCGCACCACGCGCGCAAATCAATTACGGCGCCATGCAGCCCAAGCCCAGATCTTCCGGAGCCGGTCCATGAACTTTTCCTTCCGCTCACCGGCGCGCTCGTACGCGGCCGCGCCCGCAGACACGCCTTACAAACGCGCTCAACAGGAATGGGACGCGCGCATGGGCTCGGCGGTGCTGTCGGCACGGTCGTGGCGGGCCATCGCATTCGGCGCGCTGGGCCTGCTTGGCGTTAGTGTCATGTCGCTTGTTGTCGTCGCGCTGCAACAGCGCACCTTTGTGCATGTCGTCGAAGTCAGTCCCGAAGGGCAGGTGATGAACGTGCGCGCCGCCGACGGACGCTGGACCGCCACCGAGGCGCAAAAGGCCTACCATCTTGGTCAGTTCGTGAGGCTGGTTCGCTCCCTGCCGACCGACGGCGTCGTGCTCCGCGAAAACTGGCTAGAGGCTTATCGCTTCCTGACGCCGCAAGCCGCCGCGCAGCTCACCGAGATCGCGCGTCAGGATGATCCGTTCCTTTCTCTCGGCAGAGTCGGTCGCACTGTGCACATCCGATCCATCATCGCCCGCTCGAACAACGCCTGGGAGGTGACGTGGGTTGAGCGCGCCACCAACGCGACGGGAACGACCGATCCAGAGGTTTACTCGGGGGTCTTCACCCTGACGACGCGCGCGCCGCGCAACGCCGACGAGATCGCCAACAACCCGCTGGGCCTCTTGATCTCTGATTTCTCCTGGAGCCGTGAACGATGATCGCGCGCTGTTCTGCTTTCGCGCTCGTTGCCGCCAGCCTTGTGCTGGTCGCGGCCTCACCCGCCGATGCACAATCGCGACGCGGCCGCACAGAAACGCCGGTCGAGACCCTGGCGGCCGCAAACTCCGCTGCGCGCCAAAGCCCAACGCGCGATGGTTTCGTGCAAGCGCGCCATGTGTACGCTTATGAGGCGGGCGCCATATATGAAGTGTACGCACATCCAAGTTACGTATCGACGATCCTCCTTGAGCCCGGCGAGGCGCTCACTGACATCGCCGCCGGCGACACCTCACGCTGGCTGGTCACCCAAGCCGAGAGTGAGACGGCAGAAGATCCGCGGACCGTCGTGCTTGTGAAGCCGAATGCCAGCGGGCTTCGGACCAACATTGTGCTCATCACCGATCGGCGCACCTATCTCATTGAGGCGATAGCGCAGTCCGGACCTGCTTACTCAGCCCAGATCGCGTGGTTTTATCCTCGATCCGAAGCGACAGCGCCGGCTGCGCTGCTCGACAGCATCAATCTCAATTACAGGATCCGCACCACGCGCGGCGCACGTCCAGCGTGGCTGCCCACGCGCGTGTTCGACGATGGACGCCGCACCTGGATCGAGTTCGCGCCCGATGTCGACGCGGGAGATCTGCCGCCGCTCTTCGCGGTCACCGGCGAGGGCGCCGAACTCGTCAACTACCGAACGCTGCAGGGGCCTTCCGGCCAGCGCTACATGATCGATCGCATCTTCGACATCGCTGAACTCCGCTTGGGCACGCGCTCGGCGACGATCGTACGCATCGAGCGCAATCCGGTCGATCGCGTCCGCACGCGTTCACGGCACGGAGCGCGGCCATGAGCGCAACCGCTCACATCACGCCTCCAATTGAAGGGCCGCCCAATCTGGCCATCCGTGCGAAGCCGCCTTCACCGCGACGGCTATCGCGCAAAGTGCTGCTCGCGGGCATGTTGCTCGCTGGCGCTGTCGTTGCGTTCGCGCTGGTCAACGGATTGTCTGAACGTCCCGATCGCCGCGCGGCGGAAGCCCAGCAGGTCGCTGCTGCAGGCGGCCCGCCGGAATCCATCCAGGGCGCCAGCGACCAGTACGGCGCCCACGATCTCGCGGGCGCCGACCTTGAATTGGATGACCCCGACTTGGAATTAACTTCCGAAGACACCGCGGAGCTTCAGCCGCCGCGTGATCCTGCCTGGGCGAACAGCGCCAATGGAGGCGCAGGCGCCACTACCGCCGCGCCAGCGCCTGATCCTCAAGCCGTGGCGCGCACATCGCCGATCCTTTTCACGCGTGCTGATGGAGATAACGCCAGCGAAGACTCGGACGCGCGGTTGAATGCGCGTCTCACGCCACCTGGCTCACGCTATGAGATCAAGGCTGGCGATGTCATCCCAGCGGCGCTGGTCACCGCACTCAATTCTGATCTGCCAGGGCGCATCATCGCGCAAGTCACCGCACCGGTGTACGACACGGTTACGGGCCAGCATCTGCTCATCCCGCAAGGTTCTCGGCTGATCGGCACGTATGCGAACGGCACGCGCTATGGCGATCGTCGTCTGCTGCTGGTTTGGAATCGGCTCATCTTGCCGAATGGCTGGTCCATCAATCTTCAGGATATGAACGCCACCGATCCCGGGGGCGCCTCTGGACTTACTGATCGCACGGACAACCATCTCGGCCGGCTCGGCATCGCGATAGGGCTCTCCGCTATCATCAGCGTCGTGGCCAACGAAGCCGAGGATGACGACGAGAACAATAACTCCTTATCGCAAAGTGTCGGCGACGCCGCCGCCCAGCAAGCTGCCCAGACCGGCGCCCGCATCGTCGACCGTGAACTCGAAGTACGTCCAACCTTACGTGTCCGCGCCGGCGCACCCGTGCGCGTGCTGGTGACACGCGACATCGAACTCAGACCCTACAGCGCGCCGCGCACGCCGTGAGGCGGAAGGACCTCATTCCACAGAAAGTCGTGGCTGACGAACTCTGCGTGAGCATCACCACCCTCTGGCGTGCGCGATCGAGCAAGCTTGAAGGCTTCCCGCCGCCGGTGATCGTTCAAGGCGCCGTCTTCTGGAGGAAGGCCGACCTCGACGAGTTGGAAGATGCCTTGCTCAAGTTCAAAGGCCGCGGCGTCTTCGAGCGCAATCGCGAGGCGGAGCGAAAGCTGAAACGCCTGCGAGCGACCAAACCTGCCGCGGCAAGCCGCAAGCCACCGCGAGCGCCGCAACGCGATCTGTTCGACTAAAAGCTTCAGCAACCAATCCGCTGGGGTGAAGTGCCGACTAGCCGCCTATGAACCCCACGCACGCCCGGACATTGTTCCGGGCTGACGGGGCTTTTCGCGCTGCTTGCGTCTCACCTCGGCTGCTCCGTGTTCGACCTCCGCCCGAGTAGGGCGAGGTTGAACATCATGAAGGGACGCTCCGCGTCCCGACGCCAACGCACCGGCCATCGCGCGCAGCGCGGGTCAAGCGCAGGGCCGCGCGCAGCGCGGTCGATGCGTGGCTTCGCTTGACGCGCGCGAGCACGATGGCACTCGTTGTTCCGCGTAAGCGATGGACGCGCGAAGCGGCGAGACGCGCCGCGAGCGCGGCTCGATGGCGAAGCCACGAGAGCGCGGCCGCGCCTGCGCGGCGACGCCCACCGTCGACGCCGTGGATCAGCCCCGCGATCTCTCCCCTCGATGCCGCCATCAGCGCCATCCCATGATGCGCCGCATCGCCTCCAAGTCCGCCGTCGTCGGCATTGGTCCATTCCTGCGCCGCAGCCGACACGCCGGCGTTCGGCCAAAGGTGCGTCCTCAACATCAAGCTCGTCGCCGCCAATCTTCGCGAGTAAGCTTGTATCCGCTCAATCAATCCAGAGACCATTGTAGAAATCGGCGTCGCGCCGCTGCGCCATCAGCCCGCGATGGGCGCTTTCTGCGACGCACAGCAGGACAAAGGCCAGCAGCGCCCAGGCATACAAACCCACCAGGAGGAGAATGACTGCGCTGATGCGTAGGACGACTCGATCGATCGCAAACCACACGCGAAGCATCGCCCACATGCCGATCAGCAGCAGCGCGTGCTGAAGAATTGAAAGGGCGTCGTTCATCATATGCCATCGGGCTCAGGTTGGTCGGCGCGCAGCCAGGATCTCACGCCGCCCGCTCGGCGATGGGCTCGCGAACGCCTTCACGCCCTTCGCGCGTCGGCCAGCGCTCGCGTCTCACGACACGCCACAGGCTTCGGTAGAGACGGCATAAGAATAAAGAGAAGCCCACACGCGTGGCCCTTCGCTCGAGAAAACGAAAGGGCCCGGCGTGACGGCGACAAGAGAGTCGCGCCGTCAGCCGATAGAACTCACGCACGCGTTCCAAACGTGCGTCAGACATCTCGCGCGCTTTGCAGCCGTTACCCGCCAGCTTGCTTGATTGCTCTCAAGCACATGCGCGCGTTGGCATTGACACTACCAGAACAAACATGGAACGCAAGCGAAATGACGCGCGCTGACTGGATGGCGGCTGAACGCGCTTTCCACCGGCGCGAAGAGCTGCCGAAGGAATACGACATGGGCCAAGGCCGCTGGAGCAAATGGAGCGTCGGCGGCGAAGAACGACACACGCTCGAATTCGGATTCACGTATCGCTTCGATATTCGCGCTGGCCCCAAATCCAACGGTCTGCATCCAGACTTTTGGTACGCAAGTGCGCGCGCCGGTTCGCTTGGAGAATTTCCGACTTTCGAAGCAGCGGCGCAGGCTTGCGAAGACGAAGCCCGACGTCTCATCGAGGCGGGGTTTGAGCGCGGCGATGCCAGCTACGACATGAAGCTCATTGGCGAACAATGGACGCTCTATATGGCGCTGCCGCATCGTTGGCGGTCGCGAAAGACGCGCACGCGGTACAAATAGAATCCCGATATATGAAAGGGCTCGCACCTGAGGTGTTGTTCAGATGACCCAGACGTTCGACCTCAACATCGATATCAATTCCGTCCAATGGATTCGCTCCCTCCGCGCGGGTGAAGAGAGCTGGAACCAAAAGATTGTCGATGACGTGGAAGCCGAATGCAAACGTCAGGGCATGGCGTTTTCGCTGCATGATGTGCAGACAATCGCAGAATTCGAGCGCGTTCTTCGATCGTTGGAGAGGGAGGCTGCCGACAAGGGCGTTCGCCCTCTCATTCACATCGACATGCACGGCGGAAAGGATGCAGGTCTCGAGATCGCGGGAGAAGGCAAATGCATCGCTTGGCCGCAAGTCGCTGATTTGTTGAGCGCGGTGAATATCGCCGCTGATCGCAATCTTTGCGTCGTATCCGCAGCGTGTGAGGGACTTCACGTCATCAGCGAAGTGTCGATCAATAAGCCATGCCCGTTCGCGATCCTGATAGCTCCCGAGAAGTCCATCCTGATTAGCTTCCTCGAAGACAACACGCTCAAATTCTACCAAGCCTTGCTTCAGACCGACGACATCGTCGCGGGCTATGAAGCGCACCTTTCGAGCGATCTGACCATGTTCAACGCGGAGAAGCAGTTCGCGCGAGCCTTGACTCTCTACATTCACGATCACTGTGTCGGCCCGGGCGCCGACGCGCGCATTGACGGGCTCATCGAAGAGATCAAGAAAACAACGGCGCTGTCTCCCGCCGATGAGGCGGCAGCGCGTCTCGCCGCGAAAGCAGGCATTGAGCCTTCGCAAAAATTGATCGATGACTGGGCCCCGACGTTCCTGGGCCGTGTCCCCACCTTCAGCATCGATGACATCATGAAGGCTGTCGGAACCGGGTCGACACCATAAGCAAAGGCGCGTGGCCCGGTCGGGGTCGGGTGTGCTCGCGCCGGCGGCCCGAACGCTAGCGCGGCGGCGTCCACAGTTCTAACCTTAAATAATGTGCAACCGATACGCCTCCGACATCCGCAAGGCCGGCAAAGAGCGCGACTACTACGGCTTCGACGAATGGAGCGAGACGCGCATCGACCCCATCCTCGGCAACGCCGTGCTCGAAGTCTTTCCAAAGAGCTTCGGACCAGTTCTCAAGCTCGGCGAGAGCGGCAAGCTTGAAGTGATGAAGAAGCGTTGGGGCTTGCCGGGGCCACCGCAATTCGGCTCAGCGCCCGTCACGAACATCCGCAACGTAAAAAGCCCGCATTGGCGCGCGCTGTTACAGACACAGCACCGCTGCCTCGTGCCCTTCACCGCCTTCAGCGAATACGAGGATGCTTCGCCGAAAGGCAAGAAGGTCATTCGCTGGTTCGCACCACCCGCCCGTGGCATGCTCTTCTTTGCCGGCATTTGCGGTGAGTGGTGAGGCGACTACGGCACTAAGAAAGAGCCGAACGAGGGCACGCACCAGCTCGTCAGCTTCCTAACCACCGAAGCCAACGACCTTGTTCAGCCAATTCACTCGAAGGCGATGCCCGTGATCCTGCGCAGCGAGTTCGAGTGCCTGCAATGGCTCAACGCGGTGCCCGATCAGATCGAGACGATACTGGCGAGGGTGCTTCCGACCGATGCGCTGAAGATCGTCCCTGACCATGAGGCCCTGCAGTATGTGGGCGGGTACATCAATAGCTCGGTTCGAGTCGCCGTGCGTCACAGAGCCTTTAGCTCTTCGATCTCTTTGTTGGCCGGAAAATCCGCGGCAACGGCCTCAACGAACCCTTGTACGCTAATCCCAGGCCCGCCGCCGCCCAGTCGCAGGGCGTTCAGCGCATTGTGCCAGGCGCCGCGCGCGTTCTGACTGCTCTTGAGTTGGGAGATGTCTCCGCCGGCGCGGCTCCAGATCTCGCTATCATTCGGTCCCGCTGGATAGATCTTGCAGACAACCGCCTCAAGGGCTTGCCACCAGCGGTCTTCGCGCGGCAGTACGCGCGCGGGCTGCGCGGCGCTCTTTGTACCGCCCCGATAAAGCGCGAGAGGGAAATTCTGATCCATGTCCGCAGCTTTGAAAATGGGATGCTGGCGTGGCTCCAGCGCCGGGACGCGATCCGCGATATAGTGAAAGACCTCGAACACGCGCACCAACCCGTCGCCACGGAGAGCGGCTTCGCCGCGAAGTGCGCGCAACAGCGCGTCGGTGAACACGCTGTTGGACATGCCGTTTAATGCCCACGAAACTTCGTTCGGCCGCGACGACGCCATGACCACGCGGCCGCTTCCTTGCGCGAGTGCTTCGTAGTCGCGGGCTGCGAGGCCGGCTGGCAGCGCCGCGATCGACTTCGGCTCACCGGTGGCGCCTGCGTGGCACGCATCGAGAAAGAGCGCGACACGTTGCGCTTTGATCGCGTTGAGGGCCGCAGTGAGCTGTTTGCCTGTAATTGAACTTCCGCGCACGTCGGCGGGATCGAAATCGACGGGCAACAGGCACCCCTCCGCGTCCGCGCCGTTGCTGAGCTGCGCGCCGTGGCCTGAAAAGAAGATTGCTACGGTCTCATCCGGCGCCGCACACGTCGCTAGCCAGGCCAGCTCGGCCTCGATCGTCGCCTTGGTTGCACCGCCGTCGAGCAGCAGGTGAACGTCATTGGCGGGATAGCCACAGAATGCCGGATCCGCGAGCAGGGCCGCGACATCGCGCGCGTCGTTGGTTACGGATGAAGGCAACGGGGAGCCGGCGTACTTTGCGATGCCGATGCAAAGTGCCTTGGCTTTCGCGAATTCCGTCATCACTCCTCCTGAAAGGCGGCTTGCTTGGCGAGCCAGGCAAGCTTCTCGTTGCGGCGATGATCGGCAGTCATTTCAGTCAGCAATTCACTGGCTGACAGGCGCGAGCCTCCGTTGCGCAGCAATTTTACGGTCGCATGCCAGCGCTGACGACCGGTATAACCGTCAGGCAAGTCGGCCTTCTTTCCACCGGCTCGACTCCAGAGTTCGGTTTCGTTAGGCCCGTGCGGATAGAGCTCGCACGCCACGTCTTCAAAGATCGCCCACACATCTTGCTGAGAACCGACGTCGAGGAATCCTTTCACCATCAGCATGCCGAGGTCCATCATTTGGAAGAAGCCTCGTAAAGCGATCGCCGCGGGCGCAAGGGAGCCGCGACCATCCGTATGCAGGAGCGCCGCAACGACGCTCGCCGCGCTGTGCCAGCGGCGGTCGCGCACGAGCGCGCCAATGCGCTCCGCGTCAGCTTGATCAACCGAAATGTGCTGGTCACGTAGTCTTCGCAGCCATGCCGTTGCGACGTGCTCCGGTACTTCTTCAAACGCTTCAAAATAACTTAGTGCGATTGCCACCGTGCGGCCGTGGGCCGAAAAAAAAGCGTCACGCGCTTGCGGCGCGACAATCGCGCGCCGCAGCGTGGCATCCGCGTCGTCAGGAGCGCGCTTGCGGTTGGCGAAGTCAGTCAACCATCCGGTCGCCGTTGCAGCGAGAAATGCGCTGCGAGCGGGTTCAGGGAGTGTGTCCCACACGTCGCCACGATCGGGTACGTCAGTCAGATTCGCTATGGGCGTGACCGCGACTTGCTCAAGGAAGCTCGGCTCAAGCGGTGCACCACCGCGCAATTGCTGGACGATTTCCTCGCGGACCGCCGTTTGATCGCCCACACCCTGCCAGGCATCTGCGTTTCGCCTAACTGCGATTTCCCAAATTCGCCGCCACGCCACGATGCGAGGATCAAATGGCTCAAGTAGAGTCGGATCCGCGGCGGCGGCGTCGCCAGCCATCGCGATCAGTCGCGCATCCTCCACGTCGACGGCTGTCGCTAGCAGGTCGTGCGCGGGCAAGCCTTCAAAGAGAATGGCGAACCCTGCCGTGTAGGCCTGATCTGTATCCACAGCGAGCTGACGCTTCACCGCCGCGCTGAGTGCGAGCGAGCGCCGCGCCACTGTGGCGTGTAGCGCCCACCATTTCTTTCCCGCCGCAGCGGCCATCACCGGCTCGGCCAACGTCTCGTCTATCGTCTGCGGGGCCGTGAGCACCAAAGCGTCTTGCATCTTCTTCTTGGTTGGGAGTAGCGCAAAAACAGGCGTGATCAGCTCTGGCGCTGCGGTCCAGCGTCGCCACCAGGCGACGCAGAATGCGCCATCTGCGCTCTTGGCAGCCTCTTCGAGTCCTTCGCGCACGGCGAGTGCCCATGCAGATTGAGCGCCGTCTGCTGTCGCATTTCGCCAGATGGCGATATCGTCAGCGGCGTCCGTTTCGAGCGCCGCCGCCCGCGTGGCCCAGGCGCGCACAGCCGCCCAGAGTGGATCGCCGCAGCCCCATGTCGCGAGATTGATGTTGCGGAGCGCGGAGATTTGCGTGGTGTTGGCGGAGTCAACGGCGCGTGCGAGGTCGGCGACCAACACCGCCTTCTGTTCCGCGCCGGGTTCGCGTTGGGGCGAAAGCGTCATGACAAAGCGCAGTTGCGCGAGCAACACGCCATACTCGCTGCTTCCGCTCTTGCCGATTTCCCAGCTCTTCTGCAGCAATCCGAACTCGCTCAACGAACGCACGATGATGCCGTATGCGTTGGCGTACGCCGCGATCTCGTCGGCCGACGATGGAGTAAGGATTGATCGCGCCACCTCGGACGCCGGCGGCGGCGGTTGCGTCGGATCAATGATCGTTCGGCCCTTCCAGCGTTGCGCCAATTGGCGAGGCGTCATCACGACCAACGGTGCGGCTGCTGCGACATCTTCGGGACCGAAGCTCAGGCGAAACGTAACCGACCGCCGGGCGGCGCTTGGAAGGTAGCGCCAGAGCGCCGTCAGCGTCCGCAGCAAGTCGGCTTCGCCGAGCCAAACGATCGGCGGTTGGCGCTTCTCGTCAAGCAACGCATCTAGCAGCTGGTGCGCATGCTTCGATACGGCGTGATGCTCTGGCGGTTGCCAGGAGCGTTCTTTCAGCGCTGCGCCGCGATCGGGCGACTGTGGAAGGTTCGCGGATAGCAGCAATAGACCGTCGGGATTGTCGATCTCAACGAACGGCGCCATGACGGCGTGCGTGAACACCATCCCCGCGCGCGGCGCGCCGGGATCCGGCCAAGTGCGCGCGAGCACGTAGGTGTCACCTTCGAAGTAGCCGCTTTCGAACGACGCCCATTCGGTTCCTGAGGGCACCGTATTTGGTAGGTCAGTTCGCCCAACAATTCGCGGCGCGACCTTCGCCGCCCCGGACGTGACCGCAATGATCGCATGGCCCTTGTCGACGGCGCCGAATGTCGCCTCGGAGATCGGCATGTGTCAGCGCCAACCTGCGATGTGTTCAAGCGGAATACACAAATCCGGCGTGCGAGCGTTTGGGCCGAGTACAGTGTAGCCAAATGCCTCGGGCCCACGGTCGCGGAAATCCTCGTCGACGACTTTGTCGTCCAACGCACGTTCAAGCGCCGACAGTCCAAGCGTGCTTCGCAAGTTGGCGGGCCAGACTGACTCGACGAATTGCGCTAGCATTGGCATGCGCGTTCGCAGTACGTCAGGAGGACCGCGCGCAATGAGGTCTGCCGGGAGCTCGTCCCAACAGGAGAGCACGACAGCAAGGCGAGGAATACCGCGTCCAGCGACAACGTCGGCGCCCCGCATGAACAGCAGCATCTGCAACAGTTCGATCAGCCGAGCCTGACTGGTGTGCCGGTACGGCGGTTGGACGGTAGGGGCCTGTTTCAGTTGAGACAGCGGACGCGACATGAAATCGCCGTCCACCTCGTGATGGTTCGCGCGCGCCAACACCAACCAGCCATCGCTCGTGCGCGCCCGGTCCCGCCATGTCGCGGGAACCTGGCGATTGACCAAAATGTCGTTGAGTTGTTCGCCGCCGTACTCCGGCCAGATCAGGTCGAGCATTTGGCCGTCGGCGGCCGTAATCGGCCACTCGCTGTCGGCTGAGACAGTCGCCGATGTGTGTTCCGCAGCCAAACCATCGTGAATGCGGCGCATCGCAGCCTCGAAGGCGGTCATGTTGCTTGGCATGGCGCGCATCTGCAGCACGCTTTTCTGCGAATTCAGTCGCTGCAGCAACTGCGCGCCATAATGCGTCTTGCCGGCATTGGATTCGCCGATGACCATAACCGTGCGGGTATTCGCGGACTCAGGCATGGCCATACACCATGAACGGATCGTCGGTTGCGATCCGCTCCAACGCGGGTTGCGTCTTGGCGTGCGGTGCACTGATCGACCAATTCATCAATCGAACGAAGGATGCCTCCGGCGCAGTCGCGTGATGTTCTTTGACACTGACTTCGAACACGGGAATGTCGCCAAGGTGTGTCGTCACGGCCGTGAGAACTGACGTGCGCACAGCCTCCGGCACCTCAATATCGGCCTTGGTCCAAGCGAGCGCCACGGGCCGCCCGCGCCGCTCGCTGGCAATACGTTGAGCGAGGGCTTGCAACGTCATGCGAGTGTTGCCTTTCTCCGGACCGGCAAGCGCCTCGCAATCCGCAGCGAGAATGATGACGCTGGCGTGTGTTGCGAGCCAGCGTGCTCCTTCGGCTTCTGGAGCATCGCGATTGACCGACCACGCGCGGAACCATTCGCCGGGGGCATCGGCAAACAGCACGTCCTCGATGATATGATCGCCCCTGCGCAGCGCGAGATGTAACATGCCCGGTGCTCGTCCTTCGCCGCTTGGCGTATGCGGCGGAAATCCCGGACCGCCATCATTCGCCCACCGCAGAGAGTGGGCAATGTTTTCCCAACCTGACAGCGTGTACGAGCCGGCGAAAGCATGCGACGCGACGTCGAGCGCACCTCGGCTCAACATCAAATACCAGGATCCAAGCAACGTGGTCTTTCCAGCACCTGCCGCTCCGATCACGGCAACAACCCGAGGCGCGCCGCGGCCGCTCGTGAACGCAAGATCGACCAGCCCAAGGGCATTGCCCGACCAGGGTACGGCGGCACCGCTCGCAATGTCCGTTACCGCTGCGCCGTCCGTTTCGCCCGCCGCCGCGAGCGCGGCTTTCCAGAACGAACAGTCGGCGCGGTTTTCTTCGCCGAGGCTGCACATCACCTCGGGAGCGAAACAGTCGGGTTGAGTGCAGCGCGTTGTCACGCGGCGGCCGTGTTGATAGCGGCCAATGCTTGAAGTTCGCGGAAGATGATGACGCTAAGATCGCCGAGAGTCAGTGCTGCGCCTTCCGCGTAAAGACCGGCGGCCGTGGTGGACGTATTGGCGGCTGCGCGGTTGAGGCCGTGGGTGAGAAAATCCATCGGCTCCACGAGCGCAGGCAAGGCGCTTGCCGCCGCGGCGCGATCGGCGGCGCCGGCGAGGTCGCCGAGCCACTCCGTTGACGTGCGAGCCGAAGCGCCGGCACGCGAGGCAACCACCGAACGTAAGAAAAATTCAACGCTACGCGGCGAGAGCGTCGGTACCATACGATGCACATCGACGGCTGCGGCGATCGCCATGACCGGCAGCGACATCTGATCGTAGCCGCGATCGATCACCGGCGAATAGGCGGCTTCCTTCCACCACAGCAGCCGGGTCCGGCGCTGCACGCCCTCCGCGTTCGGCAACCGTTGTTCTAGTGTTTCGAAAACGGCCTTATCGACGGCGTTGCGACCCTGGAGGGCCACTCCAACCGCGTCGTCTACGGCGTCACCAATCGCGGCCGCAGCGCGGCTTGCATAGTCCCCAGCCCACGCATCATTTGCGCTCGGCCAATGGGGGTTTGGGTTGGTGCCTGGTTTGCTTTCGGGCCCGTGTTGGCCGGCGGCGCCAAGCATGGCCAATTGAAGTTTGTTGCGGTCGACCTTGGCTTGCTTCTCGACGGGCTTCTTCAGCATCGAAGCCGGCGGCCCGCGGAAATTGTCGGCCCATGCTTCGGCGGCGGCCTGCTCATACCTGGCGTCGAGACCATCGAGCAATTCGCGCCAAAGTTCGTTTTCGCTACCGAAATCGCGGCGTGGCACGATGTTGCGCAGCAGTTGTGTGGCGCCGGCGGCGTAACCCGCGTTCTTCTCAGCCGCCCCAAAGGCCGCTTGCGCAAGCATCGCCCGAAACAATGCAACGGGCGGTGATGCGAAGATGTTCATGTAGCTATTCCACTCGGTCTCGAGCGCGCTGGCGGCCGCCTGAAGCGCCGGCGTCGTGATCGGCGCGTTTGGATCGGCCGCAGCGAGAAGGGCGCGCAGGAACTGCGTACTATCGGCGAGCAGCGCCGTTTCGAGCGCCGTCGTCGCCGCGCGAATTTTTTCAAGGCGCGCATCTTCGCCTTGGACCGAGAACAGCTGAAGGTTCAAGAACCGCTGAAGAATATCCACGCTCACGACTCACCTATGACCGTTGCGGTTATGTCATAGGTGGCCGGGCGCGAGCTACCATTTCGGGTCCGCGTGCGCGGCTCGTACCGAATCCGAAATTGTCAGGTCGGCTTGGATACCCGCTTGCGCGATTCGGCGCCCAAATGCACGCGGCCCGATCCAGGAAGAACACATAGCCGGCGCCCGGCTGGTTCCCTCACGCTCCGGCTAGGTTGCTGGGAGGCCGCATTCCGAACAAGCGCCAGAAACTCTTCAAGATTGGAACGAGGTCCTCGTGGGTGAGCCGCTCCGACACGACTTCGCCCAGCGATGCTTGGTCTCGCCATGCAGGCTCAGAATAGTGATCATTGTCGATCAACAGAATGTAGTCCTTGATCCCGATGACTGTCGTCAGCACAACCCACGGCCCGTCGATCGAGTATCGTTGAAGCCACCCAACTCCAGACAGGGCCCCGTCGATGAGTCCCTCCTTAAATCGCACATAGGGGACGACGCCACACTCATCATCCCGCGTCGGATTCATGAGGTAGCCCATCGTCCAAACCATGTCGGTTCGTCCGCGACGATGCGTGACGGCATATGAGTCCATTCGACTCTGTCCGCCCCCATCGGTGTGCAGAAGAACGCCTTCCAACATTTCGACGGCCTCCATGTGTCCGCCAGGCTTGAAGGGAGCGAGTGCGTTCTCTGGTGTGATGTCGAGATCGAGCCGTTCACGAAAGTAGTTCATCGGTACTACAGACACGATGGCTCTTGGACCTTCGCCGAGGCCGGCCGGCAGTTCGTCTCGCGCGGCTGCATCCACGGCCTCCAAGTGGAGCGCTCGAAGGCGCGCCGGCAGCGCCTCGGTCGCCGTGAAGGCCTCACGCAATTCCTGCGTATCCATCTCGTATTTGCCGTTGCTCTTGCGGCCATGGAACTTGCTACTGTTGGCGAAGATGACCCGATGCGGAGCGATCGTGCTCGCTGGGATCCTGATGAGCAGGAGGCGCTTGCCGTCGGCTGCTATGATCCACTTCATGCGGAGGCCCGGTAGGCGCGGCTCCACTCCATCCAGAATGCGATCCTCGATGCCGCGCAGCGCGGCGTCGGCGTCCAACACTTCGAGACCATGCACGCTTGAAGGGGTGCCGTGGGCTTCAGCCAATCCATAGATGATGTCGCCGCCGTGCGCGTTCGCAAACGAAGTGACGTCGGCGAGAAATTCCTTTCGCTCGTCTCTGGTGTCACCCGGAAGATCACGCTTGAACTCAAGCGTACGGCGCTCAGCGACCTGATTGTCGATCAGCCGTTGGATGTCGGAGATGTCGACGTCGCCGAAACTTCTCGGAATCATGGACAGCACCTTAGCTTCGGATCGGAATATCGGTCCGTCATCCGCGCACGACGATGGGGATATGGGCAGAGGCGGAGATTTCTCGGAGAAACGACAGCCGGACTGGTCAAGAGCCGCAGGTTCCAAGCCAGATTTTTGGCTCGGTAACGCGTCAGGCCCGAACAAAAAGCACAGCAAATACAATAGGTAATGGATTCCGGGGAATTGTCTGTAAAGTATCATACTTCGATACTTTACGAGCGTTTGGCTGGCATTGTTCCGGAAATTAAGTTCTCTAAGTATCACTTTGTGATACCTTGCGTACGTGAAGTCGGACCACCAGCCCCCGCACGCCCGTGCCTACGTGGACGGCCTGGCAGCCTCTGGTCGCCACCACTTCACGTCCGCGGAGGCCCAGAACGCATTAGGTGTGTCGCCGGCGGCAGCAAAGCTCGCGCTGGGCCGCCTCGCCAAGCAGAAGCTCGTGGCCTCTCCGGCGCGTGGCTTCTACGTGATCGTGCCCCCCGAGTATCGTGCGCTCGGTTGCCTACCAGGCGACCAATTCATCCCGGCGCTTATGCAATGGCAGGGGCTCTCATATTATGCCGGCCTCTTGTCGGCGGCTCAGTATTACGGCGCGGCGCACCACGCGCCGCAGGTTTTCCAAGTGCTGCTGCCGCGGCGGCGTCTCAACATTGCGTGCGGCGCCGTGCGCGTCGCCTTTTACTCTCGCCGCAACCTCTCTGCCGTCGCGACGCGCATGTTCAATACGCCCCGCGGTACGATCGCCGTCTCAACGCCTGAGGCGACGGCGATCGATCTCGTGGGGTATCATCATCATGTCGGCGGCTTCGAAAATGTCGCCACGGTCCTTGCCGAACTTGCAGAACAGATCGATGCGGCCAAGCTCGTCGATGCCGCGCAGACGGCGCCGCTGCCGTGGGCGCAGCGTCTGGGCTATTTGCTGGATCACATCGGCGTGGGCGATCGGGCCGGGCCGTTGCGCGACTATGTGAAAGCACTCGCACACGACTACGCACCACTTCTGTCGTCGGCGGACTCGGTCGAAGCTGAACGCAACACGGACTGGAAGCTCTTGGTCAATGAGCGCGTGGAGGCCGAAGTTTGATCCCGCGCGACTACATCACAGCTTGGCGCAAGAACGCGCCATGGGTGCAAGACATCCAGGTCGAGCAGGATCTTGTCATCTGTCGCGCGCTTGTCGCCATCTTCTCCCATCCGCTCTTGTCGAAGGCGCTTGCGTTCCGCGGTGGCACTGCGCTCTACAAGCTCTTCCTGAAGCCGGCTGCGCGTTATTCTGAGGACATCGATCTGGTGCAGGTCGAGGCAGCACCCGCCGGGCCCATAATGGACGCGCTGCACGAAGTGCTTGATCCATGGCTAGGCAAGCCGACCTTCAAGCAAAGCGAAGGCCGTGTCACCTTCTTCTATCGCTTTGAGTCAGAAGGCCAGCCGCCGATCAAGCTCCGGCTCAAGGTCGAGATCAACACACGAGAGCACTTCACTGTCTATGGTCTGGCGACGCAGCCCTTCGCCGTAGACTCGCCCTGGTTCAAGGGCAAGTGCGCAATTCTCACGTACGAGTTGGACGAACTGCTCGGCACCAAGATGCGCGCACTGCACCAACGCCGGAAGGGACGCGATCTTCTGGACCTTCATCTCGCCCTGAAAAGCGACGCCGCCGATCCTGCGCGCATTGTCGAGGTGTTTCGTCGTTACATGGACGAGGAAGGCCATCCGACGACGCGCGCGATGTTCGAGAAGACCTTCGCTGGCAAGCTCGACGATCCGGTGTTTCGCGCCGATATCGCCCCGCTCCTGGCGCCGGGCTACGAGTGGGACATAGATGCGGCCGCCGACAATGTGCGCACGCGACTGATCGAAATCTTGCCAGGCGATCCCTGGAAGGGAGACGGCAAGCCGAAGGCGTGACGAGCCGTTGCAGTTTTCCGCGCGGGAAACGTCGGGAAACGGCGGGAAATCATCGCCTCGGCGACGCGACGCATCGACATGGTGGTTGGAGCCATGCGCCGTGGAGCGCATCTTGGACGTGGACTTCGAGGCATTCGCCACACTGCGTTGGATGCAGGCTGCGGAGCGCGACGACTGGTAAGAGCATGAAGAGGCCAACTTGAACTCCGTTCACGGTTGCTTGTCGGTGCGGCGCTGAAACTCCTCGCGCGCCAGCTGCCTGCCCACCAGCTGGGCGAGCTCCTTCAGTTTCTCGTAAGCCTCCGGCGCGCGTGCCGCGAGGTCTGAGGTCTTCGGAAGCACCGAGGGGTCGGGCTCCCCGCGATCTCGATCAGTCGCCAGCCACACGCCGGAAATGTCCGGAAAGGCGTTTGAGCCTTCAGGGCCCGTCCTTAGGTGGCTCCTGGGCGACCAAGCTTCGATTCCAGTCCTGAAGCACGCCAAACACCCGGTCCCAGGCCCGGAATTCGGCCAATTCGGGGTTCAAACAATTATCGTCGTGGCCCACCATCCGGCGGGCTCGCGGTTCGTTCAAATCGACTTGCAGATTCGGGATCGTTGCGTCCGGCGTCGCCCGGGCAGACGTAAGCTGTGGCATGGGCCGCGGAGGACGAACATTGATGTTTGGCCCTTGCGCAAAAGGATACCAGCCCCTTCCGCGTTCATGGGTGGCGAGAGAGTTTTAGCCTATTTCCAATGGCCTAGCTGCGTATGCCGCTGCCGTCTGACGCAGCGTCTTTAGGCCTGCGGCATCAGGACTTTTTGATCGCGATTGTTCTCGTGACGCGAACTCGCCATATCGGCGCCTCGCTTGTCGGTCACGTTTGCAGACTGGCGGGAGCGAGAGGGGGCTGACGCAAGGTGCGGAGCGTAATCCGCGCACCGGTCCCGGGCCATTGAGCCCAACCCGAGACCGATCAACATATGTGGTGGAGCTGAATGGATCACGACTTCTGCAATGTGGACGGCGCACGGCGTCTCAAGATGCGCATTGAAGAATACTGGCGCGAACGGGGCTACAACGTCGAAGTGAAGCTTATCGAAGCAGGCTTCGTCGCGGCGATGCGTTCGGCGCGCACGGACGTCCGCAGCGATATGGTCAACGGTTTTCCGACCAAACGCGCTGACGACGACGATCGAGTGTCCCCTAGTCGTCGCGGCTTGATGGAAGTCGCGTAAGCGCCGAACCCTGTTGGTTTATGGGCGCGCCGCGAGCAAGCGGCGACAGGCCGGCGCCAACTCTGGAAATCTGTGGAGCAGCACATCGGCGCCGAGTTTCTCGGCGCCGATGTCGCTATAGCCGAAGCTCACGATACATACCGGCGCGCCTGCCGCTTTGGCCGAGCCAACATCGGCTGCGCCATCACCAACCATAACCGAACGACGCACGACGCCGCCGGCGCGCGTTACCGCCGCCCGATAATGGTCCGGATGCGGCTTGCGATCGGCGACAGCATCGGCGCCGACAATCGCCGAGAAGCGCTGGCTGAGCCCTAGCGCGTCCAGCAACTGAATAGAAAGAGCCGTGCGCTTGTTGGTGCAGACCGCAAGCTTGGCCCCAAGGCTGGCAAGAATATCGAGTTGCTCGACCACCCCATCGAAGGGTTTGGACTCGCGAGCGATGTCGGCGGCGTAGAAGGCAACGAACTCGTTTGTCAGCTGGTCGAGCCGGGTCGCAGAGAATGTCACGCCATGCAGCGCCGAAGCGCGCTCGATCAGCACCCGCGCCCCGTGCCCGATCAGGTTGCGCACCGTCTCGGCCTTCACGCGCGGTAGACCCTCAAGGTCCATGGTTTCGTTGAGGGCGCGCACCAAATCCGGTGCGGTGTCTACCAGCGTACCGTCGAGGTCGAAAACAATGGTCGCGTCGGCCAGTTCGCCGCTCGTCATGGGATGCCTCTGGAAGAGGGTTCCGCTATAGCGGAGCCAGGATTCGTACAAGGTCGGAACACATGAGCCGGGCGCGGGCCGCGATCATTCTGGCGGCGGGACAGGGCAAGCGGATGAGGTCCGAGACGCCCAAAATGCTGCACAAAATCGGCGGTAGGGCGTTGGTGGATTGGTCCATCGCGCTGGCGCGGGATCTCAGTTGCGCGCGCACGGTTGTGGTCATCCCGCCGAACGCACCGGCTCTGGAAGAGCGCGTGACATCGGTTCTGGGGGCCGGCTCGACCGCCGTCCAGGAAGTTCCGCGCGGCACCGGCGACGCTGCCAAATCGGCTGCCACGACACTTGCCGCGTTCGACGGCGATGTCGTCGTTTATTTCGGCGACACGCCCCTGATCCGTGCTGAGACGCTGGCGCGCATGTTTGCAGCGCGTGACGCTGGCTCGGACATTGTCGTGTTGGCCTTCCACGCCGACGATCCAACGGGTTACGGACGCATCATCACCGACGCCGCTGGCGCCTTCGTGAAGAACGTCGAGCACCGGGATGCAAACACGGACGAACTCGCGGTCAACCTTTGCAACGCTGGCGCTCTCGTCGCTGATGCCAAGACGTTGTTCGATTTGCTTGCGAAGCTGCGCAACGACAACGCCCAGCAAGAATTCTACCTGACCGACATCCCCGGCATGGCGCGCACCGCTTCTATGAAAGTCGGCATTGTTGAGGCGCAAGAGGAAGAACTGCTTGGTGTAAATTCACGCGCTCAACTCGCCGACGCCGAGGCCGCCTTCCAGAAACGCGCGCGCGTGGCGGCGATGGAGGCTGGCGTTACGCTCATTGATCCGGCCAGTGTCTTCTTTTCCTTCGATACGGTGATCGAGCCCGATGCGATCATCGAACCGCACGTGTTTTTCGGGACAGGCGTGCGCATCGGCACGGGCGCGACCATCCACGCCTATTGCCATTTCGAACGCACCGAAGTCGGCCCGAGATCCGAAATCGGCCCGTTTGCGCGCTTTCGCCCGGGGGCGAAGCTCGCGGCGAAGGTGAAGATCGGTAATTTCGTTGAGGTGAAGAACTCGAACTTCGGCGAAGGCGCGAAGGCCAGCCACCTTGCTTACATTGGCGATGCAGACGTCGGCCCACGTGCGAACATCGGCGCCGGCACGATCGTCTGCAACATGAGGTTCGATAAATATCGTCCACCATCGGCGCCGACGCCTCATCGGCTCGTAGACACCGCACTCGTCGCTCGTCACCATCGGCGACGGCGCCTACACCGGTAACTGGCAGCGTTATCACCAAGGACGTGCCCCCCGGCGCGCTCGGCGTCGCCCGTGGCCGGCAAGTGAACCTCGACGGCTGGGCGACAAAGAACAAAGAAAAGAAACTCGCCGCCAAGGCGGCGAAGAAGAGCGAGACGTGACGAGCGCGGATCGTGTCGAAGTCACGGTCATGCGCAGACGCACGGATTATTTCTGGGGCCTGCTCTTTGATGGGCTCAGCAGCCGCATGTTTTGGCTTGCGGTCCTGATCCCGCCGGTGGCGCAGGGGGCTCTCTACTTCAAACGCACCGAAGGCGCGGAAGCAACAGCGCGCGCGCTTGAGATATCCGCGCAGGTGGCGCTGACAGGAGTTGTCGTCGCCGCTGCGGTCGTCTCGATTTTCTATTTCGCCGCCCGCTTTAGCGCCAGCGCGCCAGGTCGCTCGGCGCCGGCGACGTACGCGATTTCGCACGGCGGCATCGCAAACAGCGGCGCGACCGCGCCGTGGAGCGGCTACCGTGGCGCAATCGAAACCAAAGCGCTGTTCATTTTGCAGCAAGAACAGAGCGCCATTCAGATATTTCCCAAGCGCGATCTCTCGACTCAAGCCATCGCAGGCCTCAGGCGGCTGCTCCGCGAGAATCTCGGGCGACGCGCACATGTGCAGGAGAAGGCCTCGTGAGCGAAGACATCGCCAAGTTCAACGCGGCGCAAGCGGCGCTCGAGTATGTGAAGGACGGGATGGTCGTCGGCCTCGGCACCGGCTCGACTTCGGCGCATTTCGTCCGCCAACTCGGCGAGCGCGTGCGGCAGGGGCTGCGCGTGAAGGGTGTGCCGACATCGGAAGCCACACGCAACCTCGCCGAGCAAGTTGGCGTACCGCTGCTTGAGATTAGCCAGATCACAGCACTCGATCTCGACATCGATGGCGCCGACGAAGTCGATCCTGCGTTCCGTCTCATCAAAGGCGGCGGCGGCGCATTGCTGCGCGAGAAGATCGTCGCCGCGGCCGCAAAGCAGATGGTCGTGATCGCCGATGAATCGAAATGGGTGGAAACGCTGGGTGCGTTTCCGCTTCCGGTCGAAGTCACACGTTTTGGTTTCGCCCTCGTGCAGCAGCGCGTGACCGCCGCGCTGCGCGCCAGCGGCTGCGCCGGGGATGAGGTCGTCCTTCGTGTGAGCGGCAAGGCCAACGAGCCGGTGATCACGGACGGCGGCAATTACATCCTCGACGCCCATGCCAAGCGCATCCCCGATCCAGACACGCTGGGCGCTGCGCTGAAGGATATCGCAGGCGTGGTCGAGCACGGCCTTTTCATCGGTCTCAGTCAGGTCGTGATCATCGGCAAAGCCAAAGGCGCCGAAGTAAAGACGCTCTCCTAGAGTCATTCCAGACGACCGGAGGCCGATCTGGAATCCAGGACCAAGGCTAGGTCTCGAAGTGCTGGATTCCAGGTCTCGCCGCGCTCGCCTGGAATGACTGGAGTTAGCGTTCCTTGCGCGAAGATGTCGCCTTCTTCGCACTTGTCTTTTTTACCTTGGTTGCAGCGCGCTTGCGTGCCGCTGTCTTCGCGGCGGCCTTCTTCACCGATGCGCGTTTCTCTTCGCATTTGGGGCAGGCGCAAATGTCTTTCAGGTACTCGTTGAAATAGTTCTTGCCGTAATCGTAGTTCAGCTCTTCGCCGGGTTTGATTTTGCGCTTGGAGTGAATGAACACGCGTCCCTTATGAATGTTCGGCTCGCAGTTCGGGCGGCATGAATGGTTGATGTAGCGCGCTGTGTTCCAGCGTGGCGCGCCGTCGATGGTTTTGCGTGCGTGGATTTCGAACAGATATTTCGAACGGCTCTTTTCTTCCTGCTCTTTGGAAATCTGCACGCCGGTATATTCGATGATGCAGGCGTTCTTCGGAATCTCGCTTTCGGCGAATAGCCCGAGGCCCGTTGCCGAACGCTTCACGACAAGTTCAAAGTCACCTGGGATATAACTCTTCCGCGCCATCATCGCTCCGTTCTGAAACGCATTCTTTCTTCCCGCTGGTCAACGCGCTGACAAGCGGTTCGTTACGTCACTTCCGTATCGGTGGACCGGTGGCTGGGGTGCCAGGATTCGAACCTGGGAATGGCGGTACCAAAAACCGCTGCCTTACCGCTTGGCGACACCCCAAAACCGGCGAAGCGCGTACTTAGAGGCGCCCGCATCCGGATGCAACAGCGCCCGGCTGACGCATCTCAAGTCTTTGGCGGAAAGTAGGTTTCAGCACTCTACCACGTTGACCGCGAGGCCGCCCTGGCTGGTCTCTTTGTACTTGGAGGACATGTCCGCCCCAGTCTGCCGCATCGTCTCTATGACTTGGTCCAGGGAAACCTTGCTGGGGGTTTCTGAGTGGAGAGAAAGCCGTGCGCCGTTCACGGCCTTCACCGCGCCGACGGCGTTGCGCTCAATGCAGGGGATTTGCACCAGCCCGCCGACCGGATCGCACGTAAGCCCCAGATTGTGCTCCATGCCGATCTCAGCAGCGTTCGCCACTTGCTGCGGCGACCCGCCCCAAACGGCCGACAAGCCCGCCGCCGCCATCGAGCAGGCGACGCCGACCTCGCCCTGGCAGCCCATCTCGGCGCCCGAGATCGAAGCGCGCTGCTTGTAGAGCAGGCCGATGCCGCCAGCTGTGAGCAGGAAGCGGCGCGCGTCGCGCACCGGATTCTCGCTGTTCAGGCAATAGTGGCGGAGGATCGACGGCAGAATGCCGGCAGCACCGTTGGTCGGCGCGGTGACCACTTGCCCGCCGGCAGCGTTCTCCTCGTTGACCGCCATCGCATAGACGTTGAGCCAATCGAACAGCCGTTCTGGTTCATTGGCGCCCGGCTGATCCTTGAGCTTCTTCCAGATCGCTGGCGCGCGGCGCGTGACCTGCAGCGCACCGGGCAGCACGCCCTCCTTGTGCAGCCCACGTTCAATGCATGCCGCCATCACCTCCGCCACGCGATCCAGTCGCGTGTCCGTCTCGTCGCGCGGGCGCATCGCGTCCTCGTTGGCGTAGATGATCTCCTCGATCGAATTTCCTTCGCGCGTGCAGTGCCCAAGCAGTTCGGCGGCGGAGCCGAATGGAAACGGCACTTTACGGCCAGTGACGATGAGGTCTTTGGGCGCAGGCGTGCGAAGCTGCTTCTCTGTCGCGATGAAGCCGCCACCGGTTGAGTAATAGGTCTGCTCGAACAGCAAAGCGCCGTTTGCATCCAAGGCGCTGAGCTTCATGCCGTTTGGGTGCAGCTCCGGGATGATGTGATAGGCGAATACGATGTCGCTTTCCGGATCGAACGCGATTTCGTGCGTTCCCAGCAGCGCCACCCGCTTCTCCGCCGCCACTCGCTCGACCGTCGCTTCCGCTACATCAGGATCGAGCGTCTCAGGATCGAGCCCGATTAGACCAAGGATCACCGCCTTAGGTGTCGCGTGGCCCTTGCCCGTCAGCGCCAGCGAACCCTGCAGTTCCACGACGACCTTCGCCAATGTGTCCAATTCCACAGCGCCTTTGAGGTCTTCCAGGAAGCGCTTGCCGATGCGGATCGGCCCGAGCGTGTGCGAGCTCGAAGGGCCGATGCCGATGCGAAAGAGGTCCAAAACCGAAAGCATGAAGTCCGCTTGACGTTAGGCGATTGTCGTCCAGCTAGGTAGGAGATAATGGACTGATTTCCAAACACTTGGATTGAGCGCGCAGTTTCGAGATCGCGCTTACCGTATCGAAGGAGAGGCCGTTGAAAGCGCTGGTCAAACGCGAGGCCAAACGGGGGCTTTGGCTGGAGGACGTGCCGGAGCCCGAAGCCGGGCCCAACGATGTGAAGATCCGCGTAAAACGCACCGCCATCTGCGGCACCGACATCCACATCTACAAATGGGACGAGTGGGCGCAGAAAACGATCCCGGTGCCGATGGTCGTTGGTCACGAATTTGTCGGCGAGATCGTCGAGGTCGGTGACAACGTGAACGATTACAAGCCCGGCATGATCGTCTCCGGCGAAGGCCACATCGTCTGTGGCCGCTGCCGCAATTGCATGGCCGGGCGCCGTCACCTTTGCCCGTACACCAGCGGCGTCGGCGTGAACCGTCCTGGCTGCTTTGCCGAATACATCGTCATCCCGAACGCCAACGTCTGGCATCACCATGACGGCATCGATCTCGACATCGCTTCGATCTTCGATCCCTACGGCAACGCCACTCACACCGCGTTGCAATGGGACATGGTCGGCGAAGACGTGCTGATCACCGGCGCTGGTCCGATCGGCGCCATGGCCGCGGCGATCGCCAAGCACGTCGGCGCGCGCCATGTCGTCATCACAGACATCAACGACTATCGCTTGGCGTTGGCCAAAAAGCTCGGCGCGACGCGTACGGTCAACGTTTCGAAGGAGACGTTGGGCGACGTGCAGAAGGAACTCGGCATGACCGAGGGCTTCGACGTGGGGCTTGAGATGTCGGGCGCGCCGAATGCGCTTTCAGACATGATCGATAATATGAGCCACGGCGCGAAGATTTCGATCCTCGGCATTCCGTCGGGCGATATGAAGGTCGACTGGAACAAGGTCGTCTTCAACATGCTGACCATCAAAGGCATCTATGGCCGCGAAATCTTCGAGACCTGGTACAAGATGTCAGTGATGATCCAGTCTGGTCTCGACCTCTCGCCGATCATCACGCACCGCCTGCCGTATCAGAAGTTCGAAGAGGGGTTTGAGACGATGCTTGAAGGCAAGTCCGGCAAGATCGTGCTGAACTGGGAGCAGTAAGTCATTTCAGACGGCCGGAGGCCGATCTGGAATCCAGGGTGACAGGCCGCTGGATTCCAGATCGCTGGAATGACTGAGTGAAGGGGCCTGCGCATGTACGGCGAATTTCAGAAGCACATCGAAAAAGAGATCGCCGGCATTCGTGAGGCGGGCTTCTATAAGGAAGAGCGCGTGATCGCGACGCCGCAGGGCGCCGAGATTGGCGTCACCGGCGGTACATCCGTCATCAACATGTGCGCCAACAATTATCTGGGTTTGGCGCAAGACGCGCGGATCAAGGCCGCCGCACATGAGGGCCTCGACCAGTGGGGCTACGGCATGGCCTCGGTGCGCTTCATCTGCGGCACGCAGACAGTGCACAAGCAGCTGGAGGACGATCTCTCCAAGTGGCTGCAGCTTGAGGACACGATCCTTTATCCATCGTGCTTCGACGCGAATGGCGGCTTGTTCGAGGTTCTGCTCGGCGCGGAAGATGCCATCATCTCGGACGAGCTAAATCACGCCTCGATCATCGATGGCGTCCGGCTCTGCAAGGCGCAGCGCTATCGCTACAAGAATAACGATATGAACGATCTCGAGGCGCAGCTGAAGGCGGCCGATGCCGCCGGCGCGCGCTTCAAGCTGATCTCAACCGACGGCGTCTTCTCCATGGACGGCGTGATCGCTTCCCTCGATCAGATCTGCGATCTGGCCGAGCGCTACAACGCGCTCGTCCACGTCGATGACTCGCACTCGACGGGCATCGTCGGCCCGGGCGGGCGTGGCACGGCTGAGTATCGCAATTGCATCGACCGCATTGACATTCTCACCAGCACGCTCGGCAAAGCGCTTGGCGGCGCGAGCGGTGGCTTCACCAGCGGCAAACGCGCGATCGTTGAATTGCTGCGCCAACGTTCGCGGCCGTATCTCTTCTCCAACACCGTGCCGCCGCCGATCGTGGCGGCTGCGCGCAAGGCGGTTGAGCTTGCGGCGAAGGGCGATGATCTCAGGAAGCAGCTCAGATCGAACATGGAGCTTTTCCGCAATGGCCTCGAAGCCGCTGGCTTCGATCTGCTGCCCGGCGAGCACCCGATCATCCCAGTGATGCTCTATGATGCGAAGCATGCAGTGGCTTTGGCCGAGGAGCTATTGAAGCGCGGCGTCTATGTGATCGCGTTCTCGTATCCGGTGGTGCCGAAGGGCAAAGCGCGGATCCGGACACAGATGTCGGCTGCGCACACGCGCGAGGAAGTCGAGCGGGCGGTGGCTGCGTTCACTGAGGCTAAGAAGGCGGCCGGCGCTTAATCGGGAAGAGCGCCGCAAGTGGTCGGAGTAGCAAGATTCGAACTTACGACCCCCACGTCCCGAACGTGGTGCTCTACCAGGCTGAGCTATACTCCGACGCTTGCGCGAGGCGGGCCTTTTACACGGTTCTGCGGATGGCGCAACGCGGCTTAGCCGGCCCAGTTGAAGGCGAGCCAAGTGGCGCCGAAGCCTATGCCAATCAGCAAGAGCCAGCGCATGGTTTCAGCCGCCGCGTGAACAAAACCGCGGGCCGGGCCAAACATTGAGAGCGCGAGGATGACTGCGAAAGTCGAGCCGGTTGCCATCCAGATGTCGAACTCGCCGAAGCGGGCGTCCGTGCCGGCAATCCATGCCAAATAGGCGGCGAAGGCCGCTATTAAGAAGCGGACGACCGCCTTGAGAATGGCGCTGCCGGTGCGGTGCGGGTCGGCCTCGACGGCTGCGGCGATGACGCGGGCCGGCGTCGGCAGCGCGGGTTCCGGTCGAACGAATTTTTGGCGCATCCGGCGCCAGCCTTCAGCCTCCGCCTCTGCCCGAAGCTGCTGCTCCTGCATCCAGTCATCGGTCGCAAATGCGGGTCTTCCGCGTGACACGGCCATTCCGAGCCAGCCCTCCACTGCTCATCATGCTCTACGCCGTGCTTGGGGAAAAGTTGCGTTGCGGCAAGGTTTTGGCGCAGTCACGGGCGGTGTCTGGTCGGAGATTTATCATTTTTCGATAAAATTAAGCTTGCACTCCGCCCCCACTCCATATCATTTATCGATAAACCCGCCATTGGGGCCGGGTGGGAGTTTCCTGTCGTGAAGCAATTTCTCATCACCGTGGCGGGCGTGCTGACCGGCCTGGTGCTGTTCTTGGTTCTCGCACCGATCATTCTGATCGGCATGCTGAGCGCCTCGTTCAACAGCCAGCCGCCGCAGCCGTCGCATATGGTTTTGGCGCTCGACCTGCGCGAGCCGCTGACTGACCAACGTCCTGCCAATCCGTTCGCCTCGTTCGGCGGCAGCAGCAATGCGCTGCTCGATGTTCTCGGCAAGATCGATGCGGCGCGCACCGACAACGCCGTCGAAGGCATTTACATCCGCGCTAACACTGGCGGCATGCAAGCGGCGCAAGCTGAAGAGCTGCGTGCGGCGCTCGCGGCGTTCCGGGCGTCCGGCAAGTTCGTCGTGGCGCACTTGCAGAATGACGGCGTCCGCATGGGCATGCCGGGCTACATGGCGATCGCGGACTCTGATGAGGTTTGGCTGCAGGAGACCAGCGAATTCCAACCGATGGGTCTCTCGGCTGAAGTTACTTTCTTCGGTCAAACGCTGCAGCGCTATCACATGCAGGCGCAGTTTGAGCAGCGTGAGGATTACAAGACTTATCCGAATTCGCTGACCCAACGCACGTTCACGCCGGCGCACCGTGAAGAGATCACGAGCCTAATGAACGGCATCTACGACAACATGGTCGCCAACATTGCCGCCGACCGGGGTATCACCCCGCAAGCGACGCGCGCAGCCATTGAAGCGACGCCGTTCACGGCCCAACGCGCCCAAGAACTGCAGCTGATCGATCACATCGGCCGGCCGGAAGAAGCAGAACGCGCCGCGTTGGCGCGGGCTGAACACGCCGAAATGGTCGACTTCGCCGACTATCGCGCGCCGACCCATTCCGGCGGTCGCACGATTGCCGTGGTGCAGGGCGAAGGCGCGATTGTCTCCGGACCCGAGCAACATGACCTCTTCAACGATGAGTCGGTCATGAACAGCGATGCCATCGCGCAAGCCCTGCTTGATGCCTCGGAAGACGACGACGTTGCGGCCATCGTGTTCCGTGTTTCGAGCCCCGGCGGTTCGGTTGTCGCCTCGGATCAGATTCTGGCGGCGCTGCGGACGGCCAAGGAGCGAGGCAAGCACATCGTCGTCTCGATGGGCGATGTTGCGGCGTCCGGCGGTTATTACGTCTCGGCCTTTGCCGACGAGATCGTGGCTTCTCCCTCGACCATCACCGGCTCGATCGGTGTCGTCGGCGGCAAGCTCATTATCGGCCCGGCGATGGATTACTACCTCTCGTCCAACACCGAGACGATCACTGTGGGCTCGCCGATGGTGGAAATGTTCACCTCGCAACGCGGCTTCAACCAAGCTGAACGCGCGGCGTTCGCGAGCTTCATCGATCGCGCCTACAGCGAATTCCTCAACCTCGTGGCAGAGGGGCGTGGGATGACGCCCGAGCAAGTCCGCACGGTGGCGCAAGGCCGGGTGTGGACAGGACAGCAAGCGTTGGAGCGTCACCTGGTCGATCACCTCGGTGGTTTCTCGGTGGCTCTGGCGCGTGCGCGTGCACTCGCCGGCATCAACGAGAACGCCCGCGTGCAATTGCGCTTCTATCCCACGGCCGAAAATCCGTTCGAAGCGTTTGGCAACCTGTTCGGCGCCTCAGCGCAGAGCGTGGAAGGGCTGGTTCGTCTGAACGCGGCTCTCTCCGATCCGCGCATGCAGCGCGTCATGGCGGCGATGCGCGAAGAAGACGCCAACGCACGCGCTCAAGCGGATCAGCTGACGATCCACTAACCGAAACTGACTCTATAGCCTCGGGCCCTTCGCGGAAGCGGAGGGCCTTTCTTTTGCGTGCTATTCGTCTTCTGTCTGAGGCTTTGGCGTCTCGCTC
>JAHBYF010000008.1 GCA_019636095.1 Hyphomonadaceae bacterium | reverse complement strand
TGGATTCCGCGGCGGCGGCGGCGGTGGCGGCGGCTTCCGTGGCCCGCGTGAAGGCGGCGGCGGTTTCGGTGGCGGCGACCGCCCACCGCGCGCACCATTGGGTGATCCCCAAGATGGCGTCGTGAAGTTCTTCAATGGCGCACGTGGCTTCGGCTTCATCACGCCGGACGGCGGCGGCGCGGATGTGTTCGTCCACGTCAGCGCTGTTGAGCGCGCCGGCCTCACGCAATTGGTTGAGGGTCAGAAGGTCAACTTCCAGACCTTGCCGGACACCAAGGGCAAGGGCCCGAAAGCCGTGAACCTGAAGGTTCTCGACTAAGCCAATTGAGGCTCAAGAATGCGAAGGCCCGCCGGATCACTCCGGCGGGCCTTTTGCTGTCCCTCACCCCCGCTCACTGGAGCGGCATGAAAATCTCAATGCGCGACGGCCGCGTTGTATCGCCGGCGTCGATGACGGTGTGCCAAGGCAAAGCGTCTTCGCGCCTGGGGATGCGGTGCGCCTGTAGATAGGCGTCCATTTGCGCATAGGCGGCAGCGACATTGGCGCGATCGCCTTCGACCAAAACATGCATGGCTTGGCCGGACGGTGTCTCGCCGACTTGCACGCCAACCACAGTAAGCGGTCGTGCGCCGGCATAGGGATATCCGACGCGATAGGTCATGCGATCGGAGCTTTGCTCTGTCACCACCCGCGTCAACGGCCCGGCAGCGGTGAGCTGATACTCGTTCATGAAGCGGCGCACCTGATCGAGCCCGAGGCTTTCAGCGCGCTCAATTTCCTCTGGGTTGTTCGCGGCGGTCTCTACCACCGAATAAACAAATGGCTGGGCGGCGATGTCATCGAACTGCGGGTTGAGATCTTCGAAATTCACATTCGGCAGCTGCTCGGCCAGCGTCTTCAGACGCGCCAAGCCGCTGTCGAGTTCCTTGGCGGCGACGCCGCGCAAGATGAGGTTCATGTAGCGGCATGGCACCGTGATCCAGCCGCCGCCGCATTCAGCGGAAACTGTCCACGAAACTGCCGTCCCACCTTCAACCGTGCGCAACACCATGTCGGCATTGAGCGTTGCCCGTTCCCCCATTTCGAGGATGCTCTGCACTTCCTCGTTCGGGATAGAATTGACGATCGACATCCGGCCCGAGCCGACTTCCCGCACGTCCGACGACCAGCGCATGGTTTGCCCAGAGCCGGCGTCACCCGAGAAGGTGTAATCGGCATCCGGATCGCGGGCATAATAGGGCGACCATTCCTTCGCGATCCGCAGATCGTTCACCATCGCGAAAACGGCCGCGCGCGGACGTTCCACCGTCACCGTCCGCATCACTTCCAGCGTGTTCGGCAACAAGAACGTGCCGACAGCGAAAAGCGCGCCCAGGACGAGCGCAATCACCAACAGAAATCCCAGAAACCATCTCATGCGCCAGCCCTCGCGCGGAAGCTGATGGATCTAGCATTGGAGTGATCAACCCGCCACGACGCGCCATGCACGCTTGCATAGCGCAGGCCAGCCTCGCGCCTAGCGCGAACCCCCGCATACATTTTGCGCGCCATCACCCAACCTGGACGACGCCCTCCCAGCCGGATTGGGTTAACACAGTGAAAGCTTAGCCGTCAGCCCACTGCTGCAGATGCTCAAACCCGTGTGGCGTCCCAGACATCAAATTCGTGCGCGATGCAGCGTTCCATCATTTCGCGCCAGACCGGCTCGGCAATGGCCCAGGAAAGACCCGTTCGCTCGGCCTCTGCCTTCACATTGGATAGAACCTGATTGATCCGGGCCTCGTCGCGCACCACGTCGCGACTGGGCTTAATCCGGGCTGCAGCGTGCATATAGCCCTGGCGGCGAGTGATGAGCGCGACCAGCATCCGGTCGATTTCATCCACGCCAGCGCGGACGTCGAGCATCGTCTTGCAGTCGTCTGGATCGGGAGCTTCAAAGCGGGTCTCCGCTTGGAGCGCCTCGACGCGGTTGAGGTTTTTCATGTGGATACCGTGACGGTAGCCGCCTTCCCCGTCCAGGGGGCGCGGGGCCGCAGGACGATAGGTTCCGCCTCACCTCCCTGGGATAGGGCCGAGCCTGACCCCATTTGTGACGATACACTGACGACTCGATGAGCGGCGCCGACAAACCCATCACGCCTCCGCTGGAGCACCTGCCCGCGGAAGATGCGCCGGCGCCCACGCTGAAAGGCATCGAGGCAATCCGCGATACGTGGAGGCGTCTGCCGATGAAGCCGGGCGTCTACCGGATGATCGGCACAGATGGCGAGGTGCTCTATGTCGGCAAAGCCAAGAGCCTGAAGAACCGCGTCGGCCAGTACGCGCAAGGGCGCGGGCATACCAATGCGATCTACCGGATGATCCATCAGACGGTGTCGATGGAGGTGATCGTCACGGCGACAGAAACCGAAGCGCTGTTGCTTGAGACGAACATGATCAAGCGGCTCAGGCCGCGCTACAACGTGTTGATGCGGGACGACAAGAGCTTCCCGTTCATCGCCATCCGCACCGATCACGCGATACCGGTTCTGCAGAAGCATCGCGGCGCGAAGAGTTTCAAAGGCAAGTTCTACGGGCCGTTTGCCAGCGCCGGTGCGGTGAACCGAACGCTCAACACGCTGCAAAAGGCCTTTTTGCTGCGCTCATGCTCTGACTCGACCTTCAATGGCCGTACACGGCCCTGCATGCTCTATCAGATCAAGCGCTGTTCGGCGCCGTGCACAGGGCTGGTGAACGAGACCGAGTATGCAGCACTGGTGAAGGACAGCGTCGATTTTCTGGAAGGCCGTTCGGTTGAACTGCAAGATCGCCTCGCCGTCGAAATGCGTGAGTCGGCTGAGAATCTTGAGTTCGAGCATGCCGCGCGGCTGCGCAACCGGATACGCGCGCTGGCCAGCGTGCGCGCCTCACAGGGCATCAACCCGCATACGTTCGACGAAGCAGACGTTTTCGCGCTTCATGTCGAAGGCGGGCAATCGTGCATTCAGGTGTTTTTCTTCCGCGCCGGCCAGAATTGGGGCAATCGCGCCTACTTCCCGCGTCACGGCGGCGAAGAAACGGCGGAGGAAATCCTCGGCGCCTTCATCGCGCAGTTCTACGACGATCGCGAACCGCCGAGGCTCATTCTGAGCAATGTAGAGCCCGCGGATCGCGCGTTGCTTGAAGAAGCGCTTTGCGTGCGCGCGGAGTGCAAGGTCGAAATCCGCAAGCCAGAGCGGGGTGAGAAGCGCGAAATTGTCGACGCCGCTTTGCTCAACGCGCGTGAAGCGTTGGGACGTCGTATGGCGGAAACGGGCAGCGTCGCGAAATTGTTAGATGGCGTTGCAGAGGTGTTCGGCCTTTCGCAGCGGCCGGAGCGTATCGAAGTTTACGACAACAGCCACATCCAAGGCGCCAACGCCCTTGGCGCGATGATCGTCGCGGGGCCGGAAGGCTTCACCAAGAACCAGTACCGCAAATTCAACATGAAGTCGGAAGAGTTCGGCGGCGACGACTTCGCGATGATGAAGGCGATGATCCGGCGAAGGTTCGCGCGGATGTTGCAAGAGCGCGAGGAAGATGCGCCAGACGAAACCTTCTCCCTTGCGGAGAAGATGGCGAGTGACGGCGAGCCGGATGAGGGGCGCTCCGACGAGCAGGCGCCTGATCAGCTGAACGCCCCTCACCCCCCACCCCCCTCTCCGCAAGGGAGAGGGGGAAGAGTCTCAGATGGTGGCGTCGATTTTTCTAAAGAGCGCGACGAATCCGAACGCGACTCAAAATTCGGCGCTTGGCCGGACCTGGTGCTGATCGACGGTGGCGACGGCCAGCTCAATGCGGCGCTCGAGGCGTTGGACGAGCTGGGGCTGAAGAACCGCATCGTTATCGCCGGCATCGCCAAAGGCGTCGACCGCGACGCGGGCCGCGAGCGCTTCTTCATTCCGGGCAAACCGGCGTTCCGGCTCGACGAGAAGAGCCCGGTTCTCTACTATCTACAACGGCTCCGGGACGAAGCGCACCGCTTCGCCATCGGCGCACATCGTGGCAAGCGCAGCGCTGGGCTTACCAAAAATCCGCTCGATGAAATCGGCGGCATTGGCCCGGCGCGCAAACGCGCTTTGCTCGATCGCTTCGGCTCAGCGCGCGGCGTTTCGCGCGCGGCGCTGGCGGAACTGGAAGCGGTGGAAGGCGTCAACAAGGAACTGGCGAAGCGCATCTATGACTTCTTCCACGACAACAAACGCTGAGGCGCCTGCGCGCCCGAGCGCGATCCCGACGCTGCTCACGGTGTTTCGCATTGCGATGGGACCGGTGGTGGCAGCGTTGGTTCTTTGGGCTGCGTCGCTCCTGCACCTAGATCCGCAGATTGCCGGCCTCATCTATGCCTTAGCGCTGATCTTGTTTGTACTCGCCGCGCTGACTGACTGGCTCGACGGTTACCTGGCGCGCAAATGGAACGCGGTGACTCCGCTCGGCGCGGCGCTCGATCACGCCGCCGACAAGGTGCTGATCACATGCGCCCTCGTCGCACTCGCCTACGCCGCGCTGCCGATGGCGCTTGCGGAGGCGGCCGTGATCATTCTGGGGCGCGATGTTGCGGTCGCAGGATTGCGCGAGGGGATTTCGGCGCAGGGCAAAACTTTGCCGGTGAGCCAGCTCGGCAAATGGAAGGCGGCGGCAGAGATGGCCGGGGTTGGCGCCTATCTCGCGTTTCAGACGGCGGTGCTGCTATCAGCCCCACTCAGCGTGATGATTGGTTTGGATTGGGCCGCGCGCCTGTTGATCTGGTCGGCGGCGGTGTTGGCGCTGATCAGTGGCGCACAATATGTCGGCGCGCTCCTCAAGCGCGATTAGTCCGGGCGGCCGAACTCGATCGTGTTCAGGACGAAAATCGCCAGAATGAAAATGCCGATGGCAATGAGCGCAGCCATGAACTTCCCCAGAATCGAAACCCTTTTCCAGGCTGTAGCTGATCCGCCACAGCCCCGCCAAGGGGCTAACCGTCACACGCCCCGGAATTTCTCCCATTCCTGCCTTAAGATGGACAGGCGCACGCTGTCGACGCGCGCGCCGTCCTCCAGCATAAACACTTCCCGCTCAATGCCTTCCGGCTGAAACCCTGCCGCGGCGTACAGGCGACGTGCTGGCTCGTTGAGGGCCGAGAAATGCAGGTGGAAACGGTGCGCCGCCGGTATCGCAAACACCCAATCCTGCAGCAGGCGCATCGCCCGCGTACCGATGCCCTCGCCTTGGCGAGCCACGGCAAAGCGCTTCAAATAGATGTTGCCGCCCGGATCATCGAGCGTTTGCAGGATCGCGAACGCAACGGGCGCGCCGTTTTCTTCCGCGATGAGATAGCGGCTCGCTGGCTTTGACATTTCGTCGGTGTGTTCGGCCGCACTCCACTGACCAACCGACCGCTCGTATCCCGGCAAACGTTCGGTACGCATGATGAAGTCGACATCGGCGAATGTCGCTTCGCGCAGGATCATACGTGTTGGACAACCGACAATAGGTTGAGATCGGGATCGTGAAACCACGCGACCTTTGTGCCGTCGGGCGCGGTCCATATCCCCTTGGCGTCTTGAACGAAGAATCCGAACCGCGCGAACACGACGCCTTTGGCCGTCAGGCCATCGACTGTTTTGTCGATGTCATCGACCTGGAACGCCAGCACAGCATACGCGGCAGGCGTCACGCCGGGCACCCGCGAGACGCGCACGCGCGCGTTCTTGCCTTCGAACACCATGGCGTACGCGTCGTCGCTGATGAATTTCAGCCCGAGCGTGTCTCCGTAGAATGTTTTGGCGATCTCTGGCTTTACGGTGCCGACGAGCGCCGTAACGGTGGCCGATCCGAGCATGCGCGCCTCCTCGTTTTGCGGTCAGTAACACGGCGGCGCGACGGCGTTAAGATTCCGCCGATACCAAAGCCTCAAACAAAACCGCCGGCTTGAGGGGCCGGCGGTTCGTTGTATCGCTGAAAGCTAGATCAGGCCCCTTGAGGAGCAGCCCCGCCCCAGCCTGTCGGATGCGGCGCAGGGGTGGCGTCATCCTCATCGGTAACCGGGAGCGCCGGGACTGGCGCAGACGGCGTCGCCGGCGTGTCGTCGGGGCGATCCAATTTTTCGCCCTTCAACACCTTGGTGACTTCATCACCTGAAAGGGTCTCGTACTCAACCAACGCGTCGGCGAGCGCGACCAAGTCCTTGTTGTGATCGGTCAGGACCTTGCGCGCGAGTTGTTCGCCTTCGCTCACGATGCGGCGCACCTCCTGATCGACCAGCTTTGCAGTTTCGCCGGACATGTTCTGGCGCTGCGTCACGGAGTGACCGAGGAATACTTCCTGTTCATTCGCGGCATAACGCAGTGGCCCAAGGACATCGCTCATGCCCCACTCCGTCACCATGCGGCGCGCGATATTGGTCGCTTGCATGATGTCGTTGGAGGCGCCGGTGTTCAGGTGCTCTTCGCCATAGGTAAGTTGCTCGGCGACCCGACCGCCGAATGCCATCGCGATCTTCGCTTCACACCATTGCTTTGAGTAGCTGAGCTTGTCGGCTTCGGGCAGCGACCAGGTCACCCCAAGCGCGCGGCCGCGCGGAATGATCGTGACTTTGTGCAGCGGATCGTTGCCAGGCACGAATATGTTGACCAGCGCATGCCCTGCTTCGTGGACTGCAGTGGCGCGCTTTTCGTCTTCCGTCATCGCCATTGAGCGGCGCTCGGCGCCCATCATGACGCGATCCTTCGCGTCCTCGAACTCTTTGTTGGTGACGACGCGCTTGCCCCGGCGCGCAGCAAGCAGTGCGGCTTCATTGACCAGGTTTGCGAGATCGGCGCCCGAGAAACCAGGCGTGCCGCGCGCGATGGCTTTGAGATCGACCCCCTGCGCCACCGGCACGTTACGGGTGTGGACACGGAGGATCTTCTCGCGGCCAGCGATGTCGGGGTTAGCAACAACGATCTGACGGTCGAAGCGACCCGGACGCAGCAGCGCGGGATCGAGAACGTCGGGACGGTTGGTGGCCGCAATCAGGATGATGCCTTCGTTGGCTTCAAAGCCGTCCATCTCGACAAGCAGCTGGTTGAGCGTTTGCTCGCGCTCGTCATTGCCGCCGCCCAGGCCGGCGCCACGGTGACGGCCGACCGCGTCGATTTCATCGATGAAGATGATGCACGGCGCGTTCTTCTTGGCTTGCTCGAACATGTCGCGCACACGGCTGGCGCCGACGCCGACAAACATTTCGACAAAGTCCGAACCGGAGATCGAGAAAAACGGCACGTTGGCCTCACCGGCGATCGCGCGCGCGAGCAACGTCTTGCCGGTGCCCGGGGGACCGACAAGCAGTGCGCCTTTCGGGATCTTGCCGCCGAGGCGCTGGAATTTGCCTGGGTCTTTGAGGAACTCAACGATCTCGCTCAGTTCTTCCTTAGCTTCATCGATGCCAGCTACGTCCTCAAAGGTGACACGGCCTTTGGCTTCAGTGAGAAGCTTTGCCTTCGAGCGGCCAAAGCCCATGGCGCCGCCGCGGCCGCCACCTTGCATCTGGCGCATGAAGAAGAACCAGGCGCCGATCAGCAAAAGCATCGGCAAGATTGCGAGCAGCATGTCGCCAATGCCGGGGCCCTGCTTCGGTTGCTTGGTATCGACCTTCACATTGTTTGCGACCATGTGGCGAACGACATCAGGCATCGTGCCTTGCGGCAGGTACGTCACGTAACGCTGCTTACCATCCTGAGATTCGGAGATGATCAGGTCCGATTGCGTCTGAACTCTGGAGATGCCGCCAGAACCGACCCGGCTCATCAAGTCCGAATATGGAAGTTCTGTCGCTCCGCGCAGTGCGCTGTTGCCGCCGTTGATAGCGGTGAACAAGACAACCAGCACAAGGGCGATAGCGCCCCAAACGAGCAGTGAGCGTACGGGCATTCTTTGGTCCGACCCTTCTGGGCCGCGATCCGGCGTCGGCGCGGCAACAAATTCTTCAGCAAGATAGGGACCGCGCCCGGTGCTGAACACCCCTTACTGCCACTAGGCGCGTCAAGGGCGGGTGAATGCTTGGGCAGAAAATGCGGCGAAAATCATGGTTTCGAACGGTTAATATCCGGGGCAAATGCATGCGCGACGCGCTCGGCGGCAAGTGATCGCACACACAGGGGTGGGCCAGCGTCCTCGAATTTCCGTCGAAGCGGGCCGTTTTCAAAAGCAGTGCGCGCCTTGTTTCGCGCTGGAACAACACGCCAGCCGGGCTCTGATGCTCGAACCGCGATGCGGCCATCCCAAACGGCCTCAACATTGACGGCGAGCGGGAGCGCAGCGAGCGGCGCCACGCCATCGGCGCGGCCAAGGACAGCGCCTTGTTCCCGCAGAAGCGCGACGCCGTGATCGCCGCACCGAAATTCCACACCGCTGTTCGTCCATGCGGCGTAATCTTGGTTCATGGAGCGACATTCGAGCGCTTCCATCTCGGTCCAAGGCGGCTCACGCCCTGCTCCGGATGCCGCAACCATCAGCGCGGAAAGGGCGCGGCGACGCACCTCCCGCGGCGCGCTCCACTTTTCGCGGGAGACGGTCACCACCCCTTCACTCAAGGATGTTGCACGTGCGATGAGTTCGAGCGCGCGTTCGTCCAACGCGTCACTTCGCGCGCGAAGACGCTCGGCAAGGCGGACAAGACGCATCGGGTCAAATTCTTCGCTTTCACGCTCGGCCAAACGCTGACGCACGCGCACGCGCTCGAATTGTGGATTGGTATTTGCTGGATCTTCAATCCACGCCGCGCGCACATCGTTCAAATACGCGCGCAAGGCCGCGCGCCGGACGCCCAGCAGCGGACGCGCAAGTGCAATACCGCGCCCTTCCGGCCAGATCGGCGCGAAAGCAAACGGGGCGATGCCTGCCAAACCGCGCCAGGTCGAGCCGTTGGCGGCGCGCATCAGAACAGTTTCGGCTTGATCGTCGGCAGTGTGCGCCACCGCGATCGTGTTGACTCCGTGCACACGCGCGTGACCGCAAATCGCCCGATACCGCGCCGCGCGCGCCGATTGCTGTGCGCGATTTGCGTCTTGTGCCCAGCTTAGCGTCAGAACTTCAGCTGAAACGCCAAGCGCCGACGCAAACGCGGCAGCGCGTTTTGCGTCCACATCGGAGCCGTCCCGCAGCGAGTGATCGACGACAACGGCGCGCATGTGATCTGCACCGAGCTCCGAAAGCAGCAAATGCAGTAGCGCAACGGAATCGCCGCCGCCCGAGAGGGCGACAAGCACCGGCTTTTCGCCAGTCCAAGCCAGCATGCGCTCGATCGTTACACGATCGAGCATGTGGCCAAATCAGGTTGGGCAGTTCGCGGCGCGAGCCTCGCGGGCGGCGAGATCACGCACGTTACGCGGCGCGTTGGGATAGCTCCTGGCAAGCGAGCTGAACGCACCGCAGGCTTGACGCAATTCGGCGGCGTCGTTCTCGCCATCGTGGGCCATACCCGCGAGCGCCATACCGAGACGCACCTGCGCCTCGGGCGCGCGCGGCCCCTGCGGCGTGCGCTGCAGATATGCGGCAAAACTCGAAGCGGCATCAGCGTAATTATTCCGCGCCAGCAAAGTGAATGCATACCAGAAGCGTGCGTTCGGCGTCTGCACCACGTTGGGATAGCGGTCGAGAAAATCGGCAAACGCCGTTTCCGCGTCAGGATAGTGGCCGGCCGCGAGGTAGGATTGAGCGCGCGCATAGAGTTCGTCCGCTGTCGGCGGAGGTGCAGCGGCCGGGGCAGCCCCCGCAGGTATCGTACCTAGCGTGCCAGTATTGGCTTGCTGCGCGGCGTTCAGGCCCGAAGGCGCAGGACCAGCATCAGCGCGAGGCGTATTCGGGGGCGCAGCGCCACCCGGCGGCGGCGCGCTATCCGTGGGCTCCTGCGTGCCGAGCTGCTGGTTCACACCCGCAAGCTCGCCAACCATGTTGCGGAGGCGCTGGATTTCCCGGTCCCGCTGATTGATCTCGAACTGAAGGCGCTCGTTTTCGGCGGTCGCTTCGGTGAGTTGCTGCTGCAGCTCTTCGATGCGGTCCTGCCGCGCGTCAGCTGCACCGTACTCCGCCGGCGGCGGCAGACGCGTTTGCGCGAGCGCCGGCATTGCAAAGAAAAACCCGGCCGCGGCGAGGCACGCCGCGAGCCGGGGCTGAAATGAGGCCGAACGTTTGGTCATGGGCGAATTCCTGTCCGCGCGTTCGGGCCAAATTTTGACGCTTACGAGACGGCGCCGCTAACGATCTGCGTGTGTGCGTTTCTGTTCACACTCCACGCTTCTTCGTTGGCGCGAGCATCAAGCGGACGCTCCTTGCCGTACGACACGGATTCGATACGGCCGCCATCGATGCCAAGCGACACGAGGAAGTCGCGTGCAGCTGCTGCACGGCGGGCGCCGAGCGCGAGGTTGTATTCGCGCGTGCCGCGTTCGTCGCAATTGCCAGCGACAAGGACGCGGACGTTCGGATAGCGGCGGAGCCAAGCGGCTTGACGCTCCAACACAGAGCGTGCTTCGGCCGACAGATCGAAACGATCGTAACCGAAGAAGACGCGATCACCGACCGAGACGCGGAAGTCTTCAGCCGAGCCGGGCGTTGGGCCTTGCGGCGTGGTTACTGGCGGCGTCGTCGGGCCGGTCGGGCCAGTCGGCGTCGGATCGGGACGGCTGGCGCAGGCGGCCAGTGTGGCCACAGCGGCCAGAGCTAGAACGGTGTTACGCATTAGGACAATTCTCCCCTAGAAGCGGCGCATTCGGCGACGGCCGTACCCCCTGTACAGAAATGCAAACCTTACAGAGCAGGTTCCTAGCCGACAATCATGTTCCGGTCATGGCAAGATCGGCGACCATGCGGGGTCCGAGGCGTCGGTTTGCGTTGGAATCCTACGCAAATTTCGCCCGGTAAGGTCAACAGACCAGAGTTGTGGACCTTCTCCACGGCCCTCGCGGAAGAACATAATTACGCGGCCATTCGGCGACCAAGTCGGCGCTTCATCGAGATAGCTCTCGGTTAAGATGCGTTCTCCACCGCCGTCAGGGCGCATGACGCCAATCGCGAAGCGGCCGCCGCTTTGGCGCGTAAAGGCGATGAGATCCCCGCGCGGCGACCAGACCGGCGTTGAGTATCGTCCTTCACCAAAGCTGATACGGTGTTGGTTCGAGCCGTTGGCGTTCATCACGTAGAGCTGCGGCGAACCCCCGCGATCCGAGTTGAAGACGATTTGCCCGCCGTCCGGCGAATAGCTCGGCGAGGTGTCGATCGCAGGATGGTTGGTGAGGCGCTGGCGCGCACGGGTCTGAAGATCCATCGCGTAGATCTCGGAATTGCCGTTCATGTCGAGCGTGAACACGATGCCGTTGCCGTCCGGACGGAAACGCGGCGCGAATGTCATGCCCGGAAAGTCGCCCAGCACTTCGCGGCGATTGGTGCTCAGATTATAGAGGAACACACGCGGGGCGCCGGTCTCGAAGCTCATATAGGTCAGCACGCGCGTATTCGGCGCGAAGCGTGGCGTCAGCACCATCGACTCCGGGCCGGTGAGGAAGCTCGGATTGGCGCCGTCTTGATCCATAATCATCAGGCGCTTGATGCGGCGCGTGCGCGGCCCGGTTTCGGACACGAACAGGATTTGCGTATCGAAATAGCCGGACTCGCCGGTCAGCTCGCTGTAGATGAAGTCGGCAATGACGTGACCGATGCGGCGCCAGCCGTCCGGTGTGCGCGGCGCCACGACCAAGCTGTTGAGCTGACGTTCGCCGAAAGTGTCGTAGAGGCGCACGACGACGCGAATGCGGCCATCCGGTTGTGGCTCCACCTCACCAACAGCTAGCGCCTGAGCGTCGATGATTTTCCAGTCCGCGAAGCGGGGCGGAATATTCATCGCCTCGATGCGCTCGATAAACGCATCTGTGCCGATCGGGCGAAAGAGACCCGAGCGGTCAAGATCGGCCCGAACTACTCCGGAGATATCTCGCCCTATCTGCTGCGCCGCCGCGCTTTCCCCGAGCAAGTCGATCACCGCAATGGGCATCGGATTAAGATTGCCCTGATTGATGTCGACGTGCACGCGATCGCCTTGTTGGGCGAAACTCGGCGTAACAGTCATCGCAACAGCTACTAACGCCACGAGCGAAGCAAGGAATGATTTCATCAAGCGCATGGGCTTCTGGCCTCTAAGTCAGTCAAGAATGCGGGGTAAACGTGAATTCGATCCGGCCCCAGGTTTCATAGTGATCGGCCAAGACTGGATCGGTGGCGTATGGAAACGGATCGCAAGTTTGCACAGCGCGAACGGCATTATTCACGGCGTACTGCATGTCGGGGTCAAAGGTATAGTTTCGCGGGCTGGTAACGCGCGGCGGGCCGCGCAGGTTGCCATTGCGATCAAGCTCGAATTCGAGCGTAACAACTAACCGCTCAGGATCTGGCCGGTCCGTGGGCATGCGCCAGCATCGCGCCAACGCGCGCTGTGCAAGCGAGCGCACGCGATCTTGCAGTGCGGCCACTTCCGCAGTTCCAAGGCCCGCGCCTTGTTGCTCCCGGTCCGAGCGTTCGCCATCGGTCCGACGGCGCCCTGCTTGGCGGTCGTGGTTCACCAGATCCTGGACTGAACTGAGGTTAAACTCGTCGTTCTGCCGGCGCTGTGGCGTTGGGCGTTCCGCTGGCGCCGGCGCAGGCTCCTCCTCAGCGGGCGGCTCTTCAGCCGGTATAGGCTCGCCTTCCGGCTCATCGACTGACAATGCGCGCACGTTCGACTCTGCGGCGACGTCGACGATTTCGATGGGCACGATGGCGCCGCCGCCAATGGTTATTGTCGAGCGCGCTTCCCAGGCCAGCATCGTCATGAGAACGAAGCCGATGTGACCAATAATGGAAACGATCACTCCAGTGCGCATGCTAGGGCCCGCGCGCTCTCGTATCCGGCCTACGCGGGCCGTCGCGGGTATCTGTGACAAGCTGAATCTTGCGGAAGCCGCCGGAGCTCACACGCGCCAGCACGTCTGCCATGACGCCGTAATTGGTGTTTGCATCGCCGCGTATATAGATGCTGCGGTCATAGCCCTCGCGCGAGATCGCGCGCAGGCGCGGCACCAATTCCTCAACATCGACTTGCGTTTCCTGCAGAAACACGACGCCGTCCGCGCGGATTGTAATCGACAGCGGCTCGGTTTCGGAGGGCGATTGCTTGGCTTCGGTGCGCGGCAACTCGATTGGAATGCTGACCGTCAGGAGCGGCGCCGTCACCATGAACACGATAAGCAGCACCAGCATCACGTCCACGAACGGCGTGACGTTGATCTCACTGAGGCGTCCGCGTCGCGCCGATCTGCGCCCGCGGCCGCCGCGCCGTGAGGAAGCGGCAAGCCCGCCCGCCATCAGCCGCGCTCACTGAGGCGACGCGACAAGCGCGCCGCGACTTCATCGCTAAAGGTGTCGAGGCGATCGCCGAAACGATCGAGATCGCCGGTGAACTTGTTGTAGAAGATAACCGCGGGAATAGCGGCGACGAGACCAAGCGCGGTCGCGAACAATGCTTCGGCGATGCCGGGCGCGACAACCGCGAGGTTGGTTTGCTGCTGGGCGGCGATATTGGTGAAGGCGTTCATGATGCCCCACACCGTTCCGAAGAGACCAATGAACGGCGCCGAAGCGCCAACCGTGGCCAACACACCCAGGTTGCGAGAGGCGCGGCCCATTTCGCGCGCGACCTGGGCCTGCATCAAGCGATCGACACGATCGAGCATGAACTGCGCGTTTTCGCCTGAGGTCCCGGTCCGGCGCGCCTCCCTCCACTCACGCGAAGCAGCGGCGTAGACGCGGGACAGCGCATCGCGCGGACGATCGCTGCGATCCTCCATATCATCGAGGGATCGCCCTGACCAAAACTCGCGCTCGAACTTGCGCGCGTTCTGTTCGAGTTCGCCGAACTGTAGCCATTTCTCGACCGCGATCGCCCACGACCAAATCGAGGCCACCGCCAAGACCAGCATGACGCCCTTCACGACCGGATCGGCCTGAAGGAACAGGGTCAATATGGTGATCTGCTCTGTGCCGGATTCCATGCTCGCTCCCGCTATCGTGGCTTTCGCTATCAGCCACGCTCCCCGCACGGTTTAGAGCCGTATGAGTTTGTCAAAAGCTGGACGTGGAGGGCTCTAGAAATGGTTTAAGCCGGTCCAAAAGCACAATTGGCGGTTTCTTGGCGCGTCCCGTGAGAGAGATGCAACAGACCTGCACCTTCGCCGTGACCAGGATTTCGCCGTCTTTTTCGAGGCTTTGTGCGATGAAAATCCGTGGCCCACGCATTGTTTCGAAGGCGGTTTTGATCAACAGAGCATCGTCGATGCGAGCAGACTTCAGGAACTCAAGCTCCATCTTGTTCACCGCAAACGCCGTTGGGTCGGCTGCGGCGGCAAGCTCGTTATGGTGAATGCCCGCAACGCGAAGAAAGTCGCTCCGGCCACGCTCGAAGAAACGCAGATAATTGGCATGGTAGACGATGCCGCTGAAGTCGGTGTCTTCGTAATAGACGCGCACCGGCAAGTGATGGATGCGGCCTTCGAAGCGGCCAGCGTTTGGTGCGTCTTCGCTCATGGCGGCTGCGATACACGAACTCAGATCAAAGCGGAAATTGCTGCCGCGCGCGCTCGGATTTCCGGCACTGCCGTCGACTCCCAGAACGCGCCGGCGGTGATGGGGCCGATAGCATACAGGCTGCCCTGCGTTTGACCCCGAGCGTCGAGGACGCGAGCATTCTCGTCGAGATCAAAGCCAAGGCCGGTCGCATGAGTGCGCGCCAGGCCTTCGGCCAACATTTGCTGGACCAAAGGATCAGGCGAGCGCGTAAGATCGAGATTAGCGCCGGTGCAGTTCACCACGGCCGCCACCTCAAGCCGATGACGCGCGCGGCCTCCCCGCTGCCGATGAAAGACTTCGTAGTGCCGGCCGACCTTCTGCGCCGAGACAACCTCGCCAGCCAGCACCCGGAGCTTCCCGGAATTCTGCAGATCTTGTGCGCGCGAAAATATCTCCGGCGCCGCGCGGTGCCGGTGAACATCCCACCAGACGCGCAAGTGCCGCAAAAAACGCCGCTGCTGTTCAACCGACAACCCGCCCCAAAGCGCGGGTGTTGCGCCGCGCATGCGATCGACGGCGAGCTGCCAGGGCTCGCCGCGTTCAGACATCGCGCGCACTTCGCGCCGAAAAAGGTGTAGCGCATCACTAAGATTTGGCGGCAATTCCAAAGGCGTGGACGGAGGCGGGGATGGCGGATCAAGATGGACACGCGGCGTCTGACCGCGCCGTGAGAGCGCATAAATCGTCTGGATACGCGGGCGCGCGGCGAGCGAAAGCGCAACGTCGATCATCGTAAGGCCAGCACCCAGCAGCAGCACATCGCCCTTCCCGATCCGCTGCATCGCCTTCGCGTCCCAAGGGTCAACCAAAGGCACGCTGGCATCCGAGAATACAACAGGGATCGAAACCGGCGGATTGCCAAGCGCCAGAACGACGCCATTGGCTTCAATACCTCTGCCAGACGCGAGTTCGATATTCCACCAACCGGAGCCAGCGCGGCACGACACGGCGTCGCCCTCCAGACATTTCAGACCGCCGCTAAGCATGGCGGCGCGCTGCGCCTGTTTCAGAGTTGACTGTACGTAGTCCCCGTAGCGCGATCGCGTCGCAAACACGCCCGGATCCTTGCCGGTCTTGCTATGAAGCCAGAGCGCGAAATCGTCTGCCTTGTCGGCGCGCGCGCTCATGTTGGACGCGCGAACGTTGAGCAAGTGCGATGGGTCTTTCGTGCCGTAGGCCAGACCACGACCGAAGCCATCACGACCAATCAGGGTGACCCGCGCCCGCTTGGAGCGGGCTATAGCGGTCGCTGCCGCCACACCCGAAAAGCCAGCGCCAACTACGACGACGTGCTTGCGCGTCATCGTTTACGTGCCCCCGGACTGGCTTCTCTAGGCTTCAAACCCTACCCCTCGGCCACCGAGTGTGACGCGAACCGGAGCCATTTTGCCCATCCAATACGGCATAGCTTAGCCCTTTCCCCGACAGGCAGGCGTTGACATGCAACCCTTTGGTTGCCTATAAGGATGCGTGGACACCGAAGACGAGGCCGTCGACGGCGTTTTCCGCGCCCTGGCCGACACGAACCGCCGCGCCCTGCTCGACACGCTTTTCGCGCGGAACGGGCAGACGCTCAGCGAGCTTTGCGAAGGCCGCGGCATGAGCCGCCAGGCTGTGACCAAGCACCTGGTGATTTTGGAAAACGCCAATCTCGTAGCGAGCGTAAAGCGCGGCCGCGAGAAGCTGCACTACCTCAACCCGGCGCCCATCCATGAGATCGGCGAACGCTGGATCTCCAAATATGAGCGAACCCGCCTTGAGGCGTTGTTCGACCTAAAAAAGGCGTTGGAGAACGACAATGAATGACGGCGACGAGCGGATTGTGCCGCCCGACCTTGTCTACGTGTTCTTCATTCGGAGCACCGCGCAGAAAGTTTGGGACGCGCTTACCTCGAGCGAGTTCACGACGAAGTTCTTCTTTGGCCGCAGCGTCGAAAGCGATTGGAAACAAGGTTCGCCATGGAAGATGGTGATGGCGGACGGCACGCTCGACGTGTTCGGCGAAGTTCTGGTCAGCGATCCGCCGCGCAAGCTGCAGCTCACCTGGGACATGGATTGGGGCGACGAACCCGATCCGCCAAAAGCCGCGATCATTACCTACGACATTGAGCAAGCGGGCGACGCCGTGAAGCTCACGATGACACAGCACACCACCGGCGCCATCCCGCGCAAGTACATCCAAGCTGGCGCGCAAGGCTGGGCGATCATTCTCTCCTCGCTCAAAAGCCTGCTTGAAACGGGTGAGCCGCTCATCGTGAAAATGGACCCGCCAGCGTGAGCGCGCTCCTCAGCGCACGGACGGCCCCGTTTTCATCTGCGCGCCGTGCGCTATGTATCACCACAAGGAGTGCGAGACATGGCGACCATCCTCATCACCGGCGCAAACCGTGGAATTGGGCTGGAGCTCGCGCGTCAGCTGAAAGAGCGCGGCGATACGGTGATCGCGGCGTGCCGAAAATCATCTCTCGAACTGGACGCTCTCGGCGTGCGGGTCGAAGCCGGCATTGAGGTGAGCGACGCGGCCTCTGTGGCTGACCTTGCGCAACGCGTCAAAGACCTATCGCTCGACATTCTCATCAACAATGCCGGCATCCTTCGTGTCGAAGGCATTGCCAGCATGGATTTCACATCGATCACACAGCAACTCGAAGTGAACGCGCTCGGCCCGTTGCGGGTGACGACGGCGCTACTGCCCCTGCTCCACGAAGGTTCAAAGGTCGTCATCATCACCAGCCGCATGGGATCGATCGCCGACAATGGCTCGGGCGGCTTCTACGGCTATCGCATGTCGAAAGCGGCTGTGAACGCCGCTGGCGTATCGTTGGCGCGCGATTTGAAAGACCGTGGCATTGCCGTTGGCCTCTTCCATCCCGGGATGGTCGCAACAGAAATGACGGGCCGTAGCGGCATTCCCGCAGCCGAATCCGTGCGCGGCATCATTCAGCGGATCGACGCTTTGAAACTGGAGGCAAGCGGCCGCTTCACGCATGCAGCCACAGGCGAGGAGCTGCCCTGGTGAGTCTCGAACAACCGAAGCTGCAGATCCGCGTCATTCCGGTAACGCCGCTGCAGCAGAACTGCTCGCTCATCTGGAACGAGGCGACCAAGAACGCGGCGCTCATCGATCCGGGCGGCGACATTGATCGCCTGTTCGGCGCGCTGGAGCATTTCGGACTGACACTCACCCGCATCTGGCTCACGCACGGCCACTTCGATCATGCCGGCGCAGCGGCGGAGTTGCGTGAGCGCACCGGTGTCGCTGTCGAGGGGCCGCATCGCGACGATCAGTATTGGCTCGATCTGATTGAAGAAGGCGCTCAGCGCTACGGCGTCGGCGGACTACGGAATGTCACGCCGGATCGGTATTTTGACGATGGCGAGATCCTCGACTTCGAGGGCGTCCGCTTCGACGTTTCACACACACCGGGTCATACGCCCGGCCATGTCGTCATTCACAATGCCGAGTTGAAAATCGCGTTCGTAGGAGATGTGCTGTTCGCAGGCTCGATCGGCCGCACGGATTTTCCACGCGGCAATCACGAGCAGCTCATTCAGTCGATCACCTCAAAGCTTTGGCCGCTCGGCGAAGAGATCGCCTTCGTACCCGGCCACGGGCCGACTTCGACATTTGGCCGCGAACGGCAGAGCAATGCATTCGTGGCGGATCGGATCACCGGCTACGCAGGTGCGCCGCCGGAACCGCCGGACATCGGCGCGCAACGCGCGAGCAAACGTTACAGCTAAGCAAAAATCGCGATTGTCTGACGGCCGGTCGCGATCAATTCACCGCGTTCGCTCCACATCGCCATGTTTTGCAGCGAGTAACCTTCGCCCGCCTGCTCGCTTTCCGACCACAGCAAATGCCACCCATCGAGAGATTGCGGCACGTGTGCGACGTCAACCGTCCAGGTGATTGTGCTAATCGGCGCGGGCGCAGGGAAAACAACCATTGCAGCCGGCGGTAGGCAGTCTGCGAGCGCAAGCAAGGCAGTGGTGGGGTCGGCGCCGCCAGAGTCTAGGAAACGCGTCCAAACGGCAAACTCCGGCTTGTCCGCTGTTTCGTCAATCAGACGGCCGCCGGCGCCGAGCCTTGTTTCGAAGTTATTCCAAAAGCCTGGCCGCGCGGCGGCTCCTTCCTTGCGAAACGAGGCGCATGCGTCCGGCGCTTGGACATTTGGCATGGGCAAGAGATTGTGTTCGACCTTGCTTTCGCGCGCGGCGCCAAATGCGAACACCGCCTTTGCCGCTATCCCCTCCTCGCTCAAGCAATCGGCTGCGATCAGCGTCGATGAGCGACCGCGGCGCAGCAGCGCCGTTGTGAATCGCAGACGGCCTGATGCCGGTCCGACAAAGGTGAACTGCGCCGATCGAAGCGGCGGCAGCGCGTCGTGCGAACGCCGCACGGCTTCGTAAGCGAGCGCGGCAGTGATGCCTCCGTAAAGTGTGCGTCCCTGCGACCACTCCACCGGCGCCTCGACGGCGAAGACGTTTCCATCTGGGACGAGCGTATCAAGGACGGCGCGAAGCGATGACATCGCCCGGATATGCCGCAAACACGGCCACGCAAACAGCGTGTGCCGTTGCGTCAGGGATGGAACCTTTTGTCGGAACAGCCGTTGCGGTCCCGAAGAATTCAGCTACCGGAGACCGTGATGCTCGAACTCGCCGCCATCATCGCCGTGTCAGCCCTTGTGCTGACGTTTGTCACTGACGCGACCTCTGACACTGTGAAGGTCGCCCGCGCCATGGGCCGGCGCAAGCAAGGCAAGATTCGAGTCGCGGGTACTCAGTAAGATCTGCATCGAAACGACACCAACGAAGGCCGGTCAGGCATCACCAACTCGATGACCTAACCGACCTTCTGATTGCGAGACCGACTAACGTCTAGGCATCCGCATCGTCAGCAGTCGGCGCCGAAGGCGCGGTCGCTTCGCGACGCAGAATGCGTTCGAGCAGCGCCGCCCCTTCGGGTGTGTTCTTCAACGCCTCCAACATGCCGCCGAGCGCTGTGCCGCCGCGCGGCGAAATCAACGCCATGGCGTCATGCACCCCCTGTACGGCATCGCCGGTGTTGGCGATGACCTTCACCTCCGCCTGCGCGATCGCTTTCGCCTGCTCGACGCCGACTTGAGTGTAGGCTTCGACGCCGCGGATCGAGATAAGGTAAGCCTGATACCCGTCGTTTTGGCCGATTTCCTTCGCGAGTTCGATCTGCGCCGCAACCGGCGCGAGCTGTAAAGCCTTCTCGGCGTCGGCTTTGGCGTTGCCTTCCACACGGATGCCTTCTGCACTGAGTTTGGTTGCTTGCAGATCGCCGTCCGCACGCAGGATTGTGGTTTCCTTGTCTTGCGTCGCCGCCACCACCTGCTGATCCTTCGTGATCTCAGCCTGACGCATCGTCGCAACGCGCACGACTTGCATTTCGCGCTCGCGCGTCACGGCGGCTTCGGCCTGCACTTCTTGGGCTGCTCTTTCAGTCGCTATGCCGACTTGCTTATCTTTCTCGGCGGTGCGCTGGCCCACAACCTGCTGCGCCTCCTGTTCACGCACTTCTACCTCCTGACGAGCCGCAATCTCCGCCGTTTGCGCAGCACGGAGGTTGTTGGCGACCTCAATGCGGCTCGTCATTTGAATGTTCGACGCCTTCATCGCCATGATATCGGCGATGACGCGCGACCCTTCGGCGTCGCGCACGTCCATCAGCTCCATATTCTTCACCGGTTCGACGCCCCAGCTCGCCAACTCCGTTGCAACTTCCTGTGTGAACTGGGCGCCGAACGTAGCGCGGTCTACCATGATCTGGTGGATGTCGTGTGTTGCGAGAATCTTCCGCGCCGCACCCTGGACGATGTAGTGAAGCTGAGAGACCAGTTCTTTCATGTTGGCGATGCGCGCGGCGGCCACGTTGGTGTCGGCTATGCGAAAGAACGCCGTAAGGTCGAGCCGAAACGGCACGCGGTCCTTGTCATACGCCTCGTATCCCGAGAGCGAAAGTTCGAAATTGTTCACCGGCAGGATAATGCGGCTGACGCCGATGATCGGCATCCAGCTCGGCCAGTTGTAATATACGTTGCCTGCCCTCTGACCTGCACCGAAGGACGTCGTCTTGCGACGAGACTGAACGGTGTGGACCATGTTGGTCGGCACCACGATCCGCAGCAAGACTGATATGATCACGCTCGCTACGAGCACGACGCCGACAATAAGCGGCAGTGACGACCCGATCACTGAAAACGCACCAAGCACCTCTGACATTTGCGTCTCTTCCCTCTCGCCCCTTGCCGGTGTTGTACGACGTCAAGTGGGCTACGCATTCGATGTAAGCGAGCTGCGCCGGAGTTTGAGATATGGCACGCCGATTTCGCGACGAAATCGGACGTCACCCGCGTGCACGCTGTTATAACGAAACACTGCAGGGGCGGCCTTCGCGCCGAAAGCCAGCACACGAATTTGGCGAAAATTGTAAACGCAGGATGCGCGTTCGGTGCTATGCTCATGGCATGAGCCAGACGCCGCACCAGCGAGCTGAAGCTGAACTCACTGCCTTCGGACTCACGTTCCCGGAAACAAGCTCGGAACCGGCGTGGCAGACCACGCGCGGACTCTATGTTCGCAAGAAGATGTTCGCGGTGTTCGGCGAGAACGCACAACCGCTCAATGCGTTGACGATCATCTTGAAGCTGCCTGTCTCGGCCGAGATGGCCGAGGTGCTGCCCTTCGTTCGCCCTGCGAAGGGCTGGTACAAGCTGCACCATTGGGTGACGGCGCACTTCAACGCTAGCGACGACATACTGGCCGAGATGGACACCCTGCGTAGTTGGTTAGCGCAAAGCTACATCGCAGTGGCGCCAAAGAAACTGGGCCGCATGCTCCCAGCTTAACTGGCGCGGGATGCCGCTACAGATATGGGCGGCGCGCACCGGCACAACAAGACTGCACAACGATGCGCGACTCTTATAGAAGCGCGCGCGCAGACTTGCGCAGGAGCGCTTCATGCCGGAACAAGCCACCCCACGCCAGCCGCGCGCTCGCATCGATCTGACCCAGGGGCCGATCTCGCGAACGCTGCTGATGTTTTCGCTGCCGGTGCTGGGCACCAGTGTGCTGCAGTCGCTGAACGGTTCGATCAACGCGATCTGGGTTGGCCGCCTGCTTGGACCCGAGGCGCTGACCGCGACTACCAACGCAACGCTCATTCTGCTGCTCTTGCTGGGGGTCACCTTCGGCCTCGGCATGGCGGCAACCATCCTTGTTGGTCAGGCGGTGGGGGCCAAAAATCTTGAGCGCGCCAAGGAAGTCGTAGGCACAACGGCGACGTTCTTCACAGCACTCGGAATCGTGATGTCGGTCGTCGGCTTGGCGGCTGCGGAACAATTGCTCACTTGGATGGATACGCCGCCCGAGGCGCGCGCGATGGCGGAAGATTATCTGCGCGTGATCTTCCTCTCGGTGCCATTCATGTATTTCTTCGCGTTTATGGTGATGGCGCAACGCGGCGCCGGCGATGCCCGCGTGCCATTCTACTTCACCACACTGGCGACGCTGCTCGATCTGATTTTCAACCCACTGCTCATCACCGGCGTCGGCCCATTCCCGCAAATGGGCATCGCCGGCGCTGGGACATCGCTCTTGCTTTCGCAAGGTATCGGCATGCTCTCGATGCTGGCCTACCTCTATTGGCGCAAGGCCGATCTCCGGATCACGCGGGCCGACCTCCACTACCTGCGCCCGCGCGCCGAGTTGTTACGCACCATCGTCATCAAAGGCCTGCCCATGGGCGCGCAGATGCTGGTGATTTCGCTTTCCGGCTTGATCATGATGTCGATGATCAATGGCTACGGATCGGAGACCGCCTCAGCATATGCGGTCGCCGTGCAGCTCTGGACTTACGTTCAGATGCCGGCGATGGCGATCGGCGCCGCTGTTTCCTCAATGGCGGCGCAGAATGTCGGCGCTGGCAAGTGGGATCGGGTCGAGCGCAGCGCGCATGCTGGCGTTCTCATCAACGTGCTGCTCACAGGCAGTCTACTCGCCGTTCTCTATGTGATCGACCCACTGGTGGTCGGCCTCTTTCTTCCTGGCCAAGCGCACGCTGTCGTCGCCGCCGAACACATCAATAATATTGCCGGCTGGAGCTTTGTCTTCTTTGGAATGACGTTCGTGCTCTTCGGGGTCGTGCGCGCCACGGGGGCGGTGATGCCGCCGCTCGTTATCCTGATCATCTCGCTTTTCGGTGTGCGCATCAGCTTTGCCGCATTGCTGCAGCCTGTCTGGGGTCAAGACGCCATCTGGTGGAGCTTTCCAATCAGCATGATGACGTCAGCGGCGCTCGCCTTCGCCTATTATCGCTGGGGCGGATGGCGGAAAGCGCGGATGGGCGCTGCGCCCCAACCGGCGCGTCAAGTCGAGGACGCGCCAAACACCGGCCTCGGCGAACCCTCGCTGGGCGCAGAGATTGCGGAAGAAGGCCCAAGCCAATTGGCCGATGAGGCCGAACCTAGGGCGACTTGAAAATGACGCGGCAGCTAGCCTGACGCTCAGGACGGCCCATATTGCGCTTGTCGGAACAAGGTGGCCAAGATGCAGGACACGTTCAAACTTGGCGATCGCATCGTGCGACGCATGGGCTATGGCGCGATGCAACTCGCGGGACCTGGCGTGTTTGGTCCGCCGAAGGATCGCGGCGCGGCCATAGCGGTACTGCGCGCGGCGGTCGACGCGGGTGTCAATCACATTGACACGAGCGACTACTACGGCCCCTACGTCACCAACGAGATTATCCGCGAAGCGCTCCATCCCTATCCGGACGATCTTGTGATCGTCACCAAAGTTGGCGGCAAACGCGATGAAAAAGGCGCCTGGCTGCCGGCGCAGCAGCCAGACGAACTGAAGCGCGGCGTCGAGGACAACCTGAAACGCCTTGCGCTTGACGTCATGGAGGTGGTCAATCTGCGCATCATCGGCGCCGTTCACGCGCCAAGCGAGGGATCGATAGCCCAACAAGTCGAAGCGATGGTGCGCCTCAAAGAGGAAGGCCTGCTGCGCCACATCGGCTTAAGCAACGTCACGGCCGCGCAGTTCGCCGAAGCGCGCACGATGACGGAAATTGTGTGCGTGCAGAACCACTACAATCTGGTCCATCGCGAGGACGGCGATCTCGTCGACTCGCTAGCGCGCGACGGCATCGCATATGTGCCGTTCTTCCCGTTGGGCGGCTTTTCGCCGATTCAGTCCGGCGCGCTCTCGGCGCTGGCCGAGAAACTCGGCGCCACGCCGCTTCAGGTCGCGCTTGCCTGGCTTCTTCACCGCGCGCCGAACACTCTGCTGATCCCAGGCACGTCTTCGATGGCGCATTTACGCGAGAACTTGGCTGCGGCGGAGCTGAAGCTCTCCAGAGAAACGCTTGCGGAGCTAGACGCGATCGGCACGACCTAAGCTTGGTCGATACCTGCGCGCGACGTCGCGACGCTACTTCTCCCCGAATAAGCTCCCACTGTTCGGCGGCGCGCTCGGCGGCTTCTTCCCTAGCCGCTCATAGGCCTTTGGCGCAGCAACCCGCCCGCGTGGGGTACGCATCACAAACCCTTGTTGCATCAGATACGGCTCGATTACGTCCTCGATCGCATCGCGGGCTTCGGCGAGTGCAGCGGCCATCGTATCGACGCCGACCGGCCCGCCGGAATAGGTTTCCACCAGAGCCTGCAAATAGCGCCGGTCGAGCATGTCGAGGCCGTCGCCGTCAATATCGAGGCGGCGCAGCGCTTTGTCGGCGAGCTTTGCATCAATCGTTGCTTCATCGGCGTCGGCGAAATCGCGCACACGCCGCAGCAGGCGGACCGCTACGCGCGGCGTGCCGCGCGCGCGCTTCGCAATCTCCAGTGCGCCTTCCGGACTGATCGGCATGCCGAGTTTTGCAGAAGCCCGCATGACGATGCCGAGCAATTCGTCCGGCCCATAAAACTCAAGCCGCACCGGAATGCCGAAGCGATCACGCAGCGGCGTACCGAGCAGCCCCGCGCGCGTCGTCGCACCAATGAGCGTGAACGGCGCGAGGTCGATGCGCACGCTGCGCGCCGAGGGGCCCTCGCCGATAATGATGTCGAGGTGATAATCCTCCATCGCGGGATAGAGGATCTCTTCGACCGCCGGCGCGAGACGGTGAATTTCGTCGATGAAAAGCACGTCCCGCGGCTCGAGATTGGTCAGTAGCGCGGCCAGATCGCCGGCGCGCGCAATCACCGGGCCGCTTGTGGCGCGGAAACCGACGCCCAGCTCGCGCGCCACGATTTGCGAGAGCGTCGTCTTGCCAAGACCGGGCGGCCCAAACAGGAGCACGTGATCCATCGCCTCGCCGCGAGCCCGCGCCGCGTCGACAAACACCTTGAGATTGGCCTTGGCGTGCGTTTGCCCAACGAACTCGTCGAACCCCTGTGGGCGCAGGGCGCGGTCCACGCCCTCTCCGGGCATGCGGTCAGCGGTGACGATGCGTTCTGCTTCGGCCATGGGACTTCCTAGCTCGATTCGGGTTTCTGGATTGTTCCGCACAGCTCCTGTGGATAAATCCCAAAGCGAAACGTCGGACTTGAGGACTGGTCTTCGTCCTCCGATCAGCGCCGCCTATGGCCAAGCCCGAAAGGACCACCATGCTCTACATGTTTTTGACCTCAGGCGCCGAGACCGGGCTCGTCCCACCCCAGCGCATGATCGATGAGATCGAAAAACTGACAGAGCAGGAGATGGCGGCAGGCCGCATGGTCGCGCGCGGCGGTCTATTACCGACAGCGATGGGGAGTGCGCGGATGGAATCGCGCCGCGGCAAACTCAATCTTACAGACGGCCCGTTCGCCGAAACCAAAGAAGTCCTCGGCGGCTTCGCCATTTTCGAGTTCGCGACCCGGGAAGAAGCGCTCGCTTCACTTGAGAGCTTTATGGAGTTGCATCGCCAACACTGGCCCGAATGGGAAGGCGTCTGCGAGATGCGGCCGATGTTTGGCTTCGGCGCCACGAATGCCGCGTTAGCGCGTTAGGCGTGATTGCCTCCGCGCTGCGTTAGGCCGCTTGCTGCGACGCTCCGGAATGAGTCGACCGAATGAACAACGCGTACGCTCCGTGCGCGGTGAAGTCCGTCAGAATTGGTGCGAGCGCCAACGCGCCTTCCAGTTCGTCACCACGCTTGCTCAAGAGAACTACGTTGACGGAACGCCCAACCCCATCACGGAGAGCGCGCTCGATGACTTCAGCCGCCTCGCGTCGCTGACCAGTGGCGACAAGATCAATAACACGGTGACCAACCAAGTCATTGGCGGCAAAGCCTGTCCAGTTTGTGAAGGTCTCATCGACCTCATCTACGCGAGCCCGAGCGTCTAGCTTGATCGCAGCCACCCGCGAATGCAGGCGCACCGCCTTCTGGACGGCCTCTCCATCCTCCAGACGCTGCCGCAGTGCATGCAATTCAGTAATGTTGCGTATGAGCGCGGCTGCGCCAACGGAAACCGGAAACACGGTCACTGTGAGATGGCGATCACCCGGTGCGCCAACGTCAAAGCACTCCGACTGACGCGTGCGCATGACACGCTGAACGCGGTCAGAAAGGACCGACGCCAGAGGTTGCGGCAACGCATTGACGATTGATGTGCCCTGGAGATCCTCGCGCGACATGCCGACAAAAGCCTCGGCGACGGAGTTGGTGTGGCGCACCTGAAGCTGCGCGTCGAAACTCATATATCCATCGCCGAGATTGTCTTGGACCGCTGCGACGTCCGCGCGCAGCTTCGCCAATCCGCTCGCGGCGTCCTCGGTATTTGCGCCGGCGCTGAACGCGTCAGGCGCCGCCAGGATTAGCCGCTCTCGGCCATGGTGCGTAATTGAGATCGGTCGGCGAAGCGCTTCATTCTGCCAGTAACCGATGTTGCGAATGAAATCCGCGGACGACACGCTAACGCGATTGGGCACGGCCTCCCCCGATTCAACTTCTTCGAACAAGTGTGACACCACAATTTACGACGCTCAACTTATGAGGGAGCGGCGCCAGCGAATTTCTCCAGTGAAGTTTCGCACACGCGGCAGACGATAATGGTACTCCACCGCGTGTTTTTCGAAATCTTCGAATAATTCGGCTGCGTCATATCGCAATCGTTCTCGCCCATGCTCGTCGCTCAGATTTGGGGGCGCATGCGATGGGATTCGCGCTGAGAATGTCTCGCAGTTTTAGAGCGCTTGGCCAGCGTGGCGGCCCAGCGAGAATCCCTCTCTGGTTGGATCGCGCGGGCAACGCGGCTGTCGAATTTGCGATCGTCGGTCCCGTTTTGTTGCTCATGCTGATGGGCATTTTCACATACGGCGGCTACTTCCTGACCGCGCACACAGTGCAGCAACTCACCAACGACGCCGCTCGTGCGTCCATAGCCGGCCTCGACGACGAGGAGCGTCTCTCACTCGCAAGGGACGCGATGCAAGCCGGCATCGCAAATCAAAGCTTTATGCGCGGAGAACTCTCGCAGATAGCGTTGACGCGAAACGGCCCAACGATCTCAGTTGTCGTGACCTACGACGCTAGCGAAGATGTGTATTGGGCGTTTCAGTCGCTCATCCCTTCACCGCCACACGCCATTTCCAGACGCGCCAGCATTCGCATTGGAGGGTTTTGAATGCACGCGTCGGCGTTCATTCGAGCAGAAGCGGGTGGCGTGTCCGTCCTAACCGGCATGAGCTTCCTCGTGCTGCTAGGATTTTCAGGCTTCGCCGTCGATCTTGGCAGCGTCTATCTGGAATCGCGCCGCCTACAGGGCAGCGCCGATCTGGCCGCCCTCGCAGCAATGCAAAATCCGGTGCAGGCGGAAGCGCTCGCCACCGCCACTGTCGCCGCCAACCAGTGGCCGCATGACACGCGTGTCCGCGTCGTGCACGGGACCTATGCGCCGGATCGTTCCGTTCGGCCGGCTGAGCGCTTCCGTCCAATGCCCGGAGGCGGCAATGCCGTTCGCGTAGAACTCACCACCAGCGCTCCACTTTACTTTGGCCGCTTGTTTGTGCCGCGGGGCCGGATGACCATCCGCCGTGAAGCGACGGCGGCGGAGACTCAACTCGCAAGCTTTCAGATTGGAACGCGCCTGCTCTCTCTGCAGGGAGGTGTCGCAAACCAGGTATTGAGCGGCCTTACGGGAAGCAGCGTCAATCTGTCGGTGATGGACTACAACGCCCTACTCCGCGCAAACGTGAACGTGCTCGAGTACGTGGAAGCTCTTCGGACGCGCCTCGATATCGAAGCTGCCAGTTACAATGAGACGTTGGACGCGAGCGCCGATGCGCCGGTGGCGCTTGAAGCACTAGCGGACGTCGTCGCAGAAACTGATGAACGCGCTGAGCGCGCGCTGCGCGCCATGGCCCGCGCGTCGGAGCGAAGCGGACCGCTGCGAGGGTTGAGCAACGTCCTAGATCTTGGGCCCTATGGCGCTCAAGACCACGCTACGCAAAGCGCCGACACGGGCATCCAAGTCGGCGCAATGGATCTGGCAACCGCCATCTTGCAAGTCGCCAATGGGAGCCGTCAGGTCCAACTCGATCTTGGCGCTGGCGTCCCCGGCCTGACATCCACCAAGGTTTGGCTCGCCATCGGCGAACGGCCCAACAATTCTCCCTGGCTCACGGTAACAAACGACAACGACATCGTCATTCGAACGGCGCAGACCCGCCTCTATATCGAAGCGAACGCGGGCGCTGGTTCGCTCGCCAATGTGCGCATTCCGATCTTGGTTGAGTTGGCCTCAGGCCAAGCTCGCCTTGAAGACATAAATTGCGGCTGGGGCGGCAGCAACAATCGCACGGTGAGCCTAGGGGTCTCGCCAGGCATAGGATCGCTTATGCTCGGCGAAGTCAGCATTTCGCGACTCAACAATTTCCGTTCGAACCTCTCCCCCGACCCCGCACAGCTCGCACGCATCGGTATCGCGCGTGTCGAAGGCGAAGGCCGCATCGACATCGGAGGCCAGCAATGGAGTACGGTGCGATTCAACAACAGCGATATCGAACGGAGCACAGTCAAAACTGTGAGCACAGGCGATGCTGCGCGCGCGACGGTATCAACATTGTTGGGGCAAACGAACCTGACCGTGCGGGCAGCTGGGCTAGGCCTAAACACCACGGCGCTGACCTCCGCGGTCGGCGACGTGCTTTCAAGCGCCGCAGGACCGCTGGATTCTTTGATCAACGGCTTGTCAGATCTCCTTGGTGTGCGCCTAGGAGAAGCTGACGTCCGGGTGAATGGCGTACGCTGCGGCGGCGCCGCGTTGGTGGCGTGATGTCGAGTGCAAAGACAAACTCCGCTGCGGGATGCGCCGTTCACCCGGCTTTGGCGAATAACAAAGTGCGGACGATATCGCGCTTCTTCGCAGCAATATTCTTGGCGGCGGCGATGTCGCCCTGCGTGGCTCACGCGGGCAGCGACACCGATTCGTTCGAAGTCACGGCGACTGTGCTCGCGTCTTGCGACATCGTCACGACAGATCTCGCGTTTGGCAATTACGATCCTGTTTCAGTTTCTCCGCTCGATGCAGAGACGACGCTGAGCGTCACGTGCACAAATGGAACTCCTTATTACGTAGGCATGAGTTTAGGTGACGGCGCAGGCGCTTCGATGGCGACGCGTCGAATGACCAAGTCGGGCGGCGCCCAGACCTTGGATTACGTGCTCTACCAGGACACACAGCGTTCGGTCTTGTGGGGCGACACGGGCGTCGATCGCCTTTCCGGCACCGGCGACGGCTCCGCCAACACGCTACACCTATACGGTCGCATCCCTATCCAACAGACAGCGCCCGCCGGAAACTACACCGATAACATCACAGTGACTGTATCGTGGTGATGTTACGCTCACTCTTCCTCGCTCTCACACTCTTCGCGGCGCCTGGGGTAGCGATGGCGCAATCCCAAGGCATACAAGTTGCACCGGTGCTCGTGAGCTTAAGCCCAGAGCATGCAATCGATTCCATACGCCTTCGCAATGGGCGTTCGCGCGCTGTCGCTTTTGAAGTCGAGGCCTACGCCTGGTCACAAGTCGATGGTCAGGATCGACTGACCCCAACAAACGAATTGATTGTCGCGCCCGGCGTATTCGAGATCGCCGCAAACAGCGCGCAGACCGTGCGCCTCGGCGTGCGCGACTCCAACGGCGGCGAAAGCGAGCGCGCGTATCGCATTTTACTCCGTGAACTTCCCCGCCAAGAACAGACCGGCGCCGCGTTGGGCTTCACACTGGAAATGTCGTTACCGGTCTTCGTCACGCCGCGCGGTGCGCAAGCCAACCTCATTTCACGCACCGAAGGTGGACGTCTTGTTTTGACCAACTCAGGCAGCAGTTTTGCGCAGATAAGCATCCTCCAGACCTCTCAGCAGCGAATTCCCTCACCTCGATATCTGCTGGCGGGCTCATCGGCGGCAGTCGCCATTCCGGCTCAAACGAGCACGCTGCGGCTTATCGCGACGACAGGCGACGGCCAACACAGCGAGCGCACGATCCATGTCGGTCCGACGGATCAGCACGCTTCTTTGCGCTAGCTTTGCGTTCGCCGCAAACGCCACCGCTCAGGAAGCGAGCCCCTTTGTGACTCAGTTGAGAATGCCTGCACGCGGGGTGGCGCTGGATGTCTTTGCTTGGCGGACGAGTCGCGGCATCGAACTCGCCCCATCGGTCTTCGCTCAAATGGGCGTCGCTGTCCCCCACAACAACGGCCGCATCCCGCTCGCGGATATCCCTGGACTAACGTATGAGGAAATAGACGACGAAGGCGCGATTGTCCTTTCATGCACGATGGCGTGCTTTGAACAACAACGCGTGAACCTCAACGAACAGACAACTGCGCCCTCGCAGGTCGACGCCTCAGCATCTGGCGGCTATCTCAACTATGAAGCTGAGGCGCAGTGGGTAGATCGCAATGGATTTGCTGTCTCCGGCATCACCGAAGCGGCGATGTTTGGCCACTTCGGTCTGATACAGAGCACCTGGATCGGTCAGACCGGCCGCAAAGCTCGGATCACTCGCTTGGACTCAAGTTGGACCGTGGATGACACGCACCGGGGTCTTCGCGTTCGCTTCGGCGACTCGGTTCAAGTTGGCGCGGGTGGCGTTCCGGTGCGATTCGGAGGTATCCAGTTTGGCCGCTACTTCGGTCTGACGCCGTCCTTGACTACCTATCCCACTCCGGCGCTCTCCGGCGAAGCGCAATCGGCATCGACTGTCGAACTCTATGTCGACGGTGTGCTGCGAGCGCAGTCGCACGTCGAGGCCGGCCCATTCGTCATCGACAACGCCCCTGTCGTTTCCGGCGCGGGCGAAGCAGAACTCGTAATAACGGACGTTCTGGGCCGTCAGCAGACGATTAGGCGCCCCTTCTTCGTCAGCACGAGCATGCTCCGCCGGGGTTTCAGCGATTGGTCGACCGCGGCGGGCGCGGAGCGCCTTGAGTATGGTCGGGAGGCAGCGAAGTACGGCGACGTTTTCGTGGCTGGCCGCTATCGCTACGGCTTCACCGACGCGCTCACGGTCGAAGCGGCAATCGAAGCGAGCGAGCGTCAAACTACGACGGAAGCCGCCTTCACTCTGTCGAACTCGAGTTGGGGTCAAACCACAGTTTCTTACGCCGCCAACGAAGCGGGAGGCTACGCCTCCGCGCTTTGGTATTACGACGGTCGGATCCTCTCGCTCGGCGCACAGATCGAACAGCGATATGGCGATTTCCACTCGCTTGGACGGCGCAATGAAGCCTTTCGGCATGGTCTCGCCGGCAATGCCGGCATTGAAATGGGAGATTTGGGCTCAGTTTCATTGACTGCAGCGGCCCTCGAATTAGACGATGAACCGAACACGCGGACTTACACGCTCTCATATACGCCAGATTTCGCCGACGGCGCTCTCTCGTTCCGGTTCGCTCAAATCGAGCATGAGGATCGCGAACTCGTCGCCGGCGTCAGTTTCAGCTTTTCATTCGCGAACAATGTTTCCGCCCATGTGAGCGTCGACAGCGATGATAGCGGTATTGCCTATCGCGCAAGCGCGCAGCGCGACGCCGAGCCCGGGCGCCTTGGATGGCGCGCGCGCGCCTCGCTTGGAAGCGTGGAGCGAGCTGAGGCCGCGGCGCTCTCTCACAATGCCTTAGGTGACACCATGGCGGAGGCCGCACTCGCCGACGACAGGGCCGGGCTACGCCTGCGCCACACGGGAAGCGTGGGGTGGATTGAGCGCACAGGATTTGCCGGCCGGCGTATTGACGGCGCATTCGCGCTTGTCGACGCCGGCGCACCAGGCGTTTCAGTGGCGCGCAATCAACTCGATGCAGGCGCGACAGGCAGCGATGGACGCCGCTTGGTCACCAACCTCCGTCCATACGATCACAACACGATCAGCATCAGCGAAGACGATCTGCCGCTCGATAGAGCGCCGCAGACTCCGGTTCGCACCATTGTCCCTGCTCAAGGGGCGGGAGCCATCGTCTCTTTCAGTGACGCGCGCGAACCTATCCTGGAAACACGCGCCGCCTTCGCTGACGGCGCAACGCCGCCACGCGGAAGCGTTCTTGTGCGCAATCGTGATGGCCGGCGTTTCCCAATCGGCAGCAATGGTCGTGTAGTCTTGCAAGGCGTGGAAGATGGAGATGACCTTCGCCTGAGCGACACTGCCTGTGTCGCCACCGCTGATGCCGCTGCCGCCGAGAACGGTCTCATGCTCCAATGCGAGGCGCTCTCATGATACGCTTCCTGATCTGTAGCATCGCGCTAGCCGCCGCACTCTTTGTCGCGCCTCCCGCCGACGCTTTGATCTGTTCGCTAGGCGGCTGCTCCTGCGATGTCAGCGCGACACAGATTCAATTCAACAGCCTCAATCCATTGGCCGGGGCGCAATCCTCTCAGGGCGAAATCACTGTGGACTGCACAGGGGTAGCCGAGCTGGCGCCGACCATGCTCGTTAGCCTGCAAGGCGGACTATACGGCTCGATCAACGCAAGAAAGATGCAATCCGGCGCCGGCGACCTGTTGAATTACAATCTCTACACAACGAGCCAGGCGAGTGTCGTGTGGGGAAACGGGACGACAGGATCGACAGTCACCGTGAGCGGCGGCCTGCTTGCGATCGGTCACTGGAGCGTCAACCGCTCCGTCTACGCCGTCGTCTCGCCGACCGTCGCGACGAAGCCAGGTGTTTACACCGACACTGTCGTCGTTCGCATTGATTGGTAGTTCAGGACGCCGGAATCACCTCAATATCAAGCCCCAAGCCGGAGAGCTGCGGGCGAACCACGGACGCATCGCCAACGACGACCCAAACAAACCGTGATGGATCAATGACCGCGCGCGCGGCCGCATCCATCTCGTCGGCGGTCATCGCGCGATAGCGCGATGCGACGCTCTCCCAATAATTGTCGGGGCGCCGATAGAGCTGGTTGGAGCGCAACGCTCCAAGCACCGCGCCAGCTGTCTCGAAAGAACCGGGCAACTGGCGAATGTTGCCATTGATTGTGCGCAGATGCTCAGATTCCGAGACACCATTCGAAGAATTGAACGCACTGATCTGCTCGATCAGCACGCGGATTGAATCACCGGTGCGATCCGCCTGCACAGGCGCGTAAATGATGTATGGCACCTGATTTTCTCGCAAACTCACGTTTCCGCTGAGACCATACGACCAGCCGCGACGCTCCCGAATCTCCGTGTTTATGCGCGAGAGAAAATTGCTGCCGAGCACTTCATTCGCGGCGTTTAGGGTCAGCGTGTCGTCGGAACCACGGATCGGCAACACTGCCCCGGCATAGATCACCGATTGCGGCGACTGCGGACGGTCCACGATGACGATACGCGAACGTGACGCGGGGATCGGCACATCGAAATTCTTGTGACCGACTGGGACGGCGGCGCCCCGCCAATCTCCGAAGCGAACATTCAACGCGCGCGTAATCTCATTTAGCGAGCGATCAGAGACTACGAACACGCGCGCCGTCTCGGGACGTATCCAGGTCTGATGGAAGGCGATCAGGTCATCTCGCGTCAGCGGTGAGAGCGAGGCCTCACTACCGAGCCCCGATGCAGGGCGCCCATAAGGATGGCCGGCGCCGAACACCAGTGCAGGAAATGTCCGCTGCGCCAGACCGTTTGGCTGTGTGGCTTCGGCTGCGACAGCAGCCAGCTGTTGATTGCGCTCACGAGCAACCTCTGCCTCGGCGAAATCCGGTCTCCTGACCACATCTGCGAACAGATCAAGCGAGAGCCCAAGATTCGCGCTCATCGTCGTCAACGTCAGCGCTGAACGGTCCAGCGTGCCATACGCGCCGATGGTGGCGCCAAGCCGCTCCTGCTGTTCAGCGATCTGCATCGCGTCGCGGCCACCAGCCCCCGACGTCAAAGACGAAAGCATCAACCGCTGCGTCCCGAAGCCGTCTTGAGGATCAGCTGCAACGCCCGCGTCGAAATCAAACGCGACATAGGTGATCGGCACCGCGTCGCGGTGCGCATAAACCACCTCGATGCCGTTGCGCAGTCGTGCGCGCTGGACGTCCGGGAAATCCAGATCGGCAATGGCGCCAATCTCCGGCATCGGATCGCGCGGCTGCGCTGTCGGCGGGCGATTGTCCGGCGCAGGACGATTGGTTGCACTCGCCTCCTGATAGGGCTCGCGTGCGCCCGGATCGACACGCAGGGCATAAGTCGGTCGCGTGAGCCAGCGACCCATCACATCGCGTACCGCCGCAGGTGTTACATCGCCATAGGCGCGCAGGTTGCGCTCGTAAAAATCCGGATCGCCGGCGATCACCGCGCTATTTGCAAGCGCGACCGTCTTTCCGCCAAACCCGCCCACCTGCTCGATCGCGAGCACGCTGGCGAACACCTGTTGGGTGGCAACACGTTGGATTTCGTCTTCGGTGGGGCCAGTCGCGATAAACTCGTTGACGATCTGATCGAGCCGCTCGGACACCGCCGCCGGATCGACACCGGGCTTCACGTCAACGGTCACAAAGAACAAGCTGATCCGCTGGAACGGCAGAACGCTAGACGTCACTGACACAGCACTCTGCTCGTCACGCACGAGAATGCGATCGAGCCGCGAACTGTTCAAGCCTCCGAGTACGCGCGCTGCGACGTCGAGTTTGAGCGTATCGTCATCCGCCAAGCCCGGCACGACCCAGGTCCGATAGAGACGTGTGTTCGACACGCGGTCATGCATCGTCTCATCGATGCGCGCCGGCAGCGTTGGAATATCTGCTTGCGCCGGAACGTTGGCGCGTCCGCGTGGAATCTGACCGAAGTACCGCTCCATGAGCGGTCGCGCCTCGGAGGCGTCGATGTCGCCTGCGAGCGCAATGACGGCGTTGTTGGGACCATAATTGTCGCGGAACCACTGACGCACCTCTTCTAGAGATGCATCGTCGAGGTCCGCCATCGAGCCGATGGTCGAATGGCGATATGGATGACCTTCCGGGAATAGACGCTCAAGGATGCGATAGAAAGTCATGCCGTAAGGCTGGTTGTCGCCCTGGCGCTTTTCGTTCTGCACGATGCCGCGTTGCGCATCCAGCCGCTCCTGGGTGAGCGCGCCGAGCAAATAGCCCATCCGCTCGCTTTCAATGTAGAGGCCGCGCTCAAGCGCCGGTGTCGGCACAGTCTGAAAATAGTTTGTGCGATCAAACCAAGTGGTTCCATTCCAATTGGTAGCGCCCATGTCGCGCAACGGCTCGATCAAATTCGGAATGTGCTCAGTGCCGTTGAACAACATGATGTGCTCGAACAGGTGCGCGAACCCCGTCTGCCCCGGCGGCTCGTCCTTCGAACCGATATTGTACCAAGCCGCGATTGCAACGATTGGCGCTTTCCGATCTTCATGCACCAGGACCGTGAGGCCATTGTCGAGCGTGAAGCGCTCATATGGGATATCGACGCCTTGCAGCAGCTCATCGACGGTCGCTGGCTGATCATGGCTGGCGGTCATCGAGCTTGAGGTCGCGCAGGCGCTCAGCGCCATCGCAAACATCAACGCACCCGCAAACGCTCGCTTCATTTCACGCTCCCTGACCTCTACCGGATAGGGCAGCGCACGGACGTGCGCGTGTCCAGCGTTTTCGAGAGCGACTGCGACGAATGACGCCGATTGCTCGGCTAGCGGCGGTGGATGACTTCTGGTGCGATCGCCGGGCCGCCGCCAAACGCGCGATACGTCGCGATCGCCGCACTCGCCGCTTGTTGTTCAGCGGTGATGCGCGTCAGGTTCGCATCGATCAGCTGCTGCTCCGAGCGCAAACGATCAGCCAAGCTCTGGATGCCAGCTTCATAAGCGGCTCTAGATCCGCGCGCGGTCGTCTCCGCTGCTTCCTCGGCAGCGCGCGCCGAATTTAGCCGCAGGCGCCCCTGCTCCAGCGAAACCAATGCATTCGAGCCTTCGGCAATCGCTTGCGTCACTGTCTGACGATACTGAATCAGTGATTGATCGAACTGCGCGTCGCGTTGGCGAGAAACAGCGAAACGCTGCCCCCAGTCGAACAGCGGCATAGAGATGAGCGGCGCGCCGGTCGCCAGCGTCAAGCCAGCGCCGCTTGGATTGCCGATCAACGCGTCCGTTACGTTGATCGCGCCCGTGAGATTGATGCGCGGCAAAAGATCGGCGCGCGCGGCGCCCAGTTGGGCGGCGGCGATCAACGTTTGCGCTTCCGCACGCGCAACATCGGGCCGCAGACGCAGCAAATCCGCTGGCGCAGCCGGCGCTGAAGTCAGATCAAGATGCGGCACCGGCGCGCCTTCCGCAGCAAACACGCTTTGGGTCTGCGTATCTTCAGTGCCCGGCGCGCGCCCCCGCAGCACAGCGAGCACATTTTCGGCGCGCCGCTCCTCGATAATCAGACCAGGCAGACGTGCGCGCGTGCTCTCCGCCAGACGCCGCGCGTCAGCAGCATCCGCCTCCGACGCAAAGCCGGCGCCTGCGCTCGTCGCCAAAATCCGCGCGAGTTCATCCGAGGTCTCAACAGAATGCTGCAGTGCTGCGCGGCTCGCCTGCGCGGCGCGGAGGTCAACATAAGCTTGCGCGACATCGGCCGCCAGCGCCACACGCGCACCGCGTAAGTCTGCGAGCGCACTTTGGGTGTTCGCACGCGCGCCGACGCTCGTCGCGCCGATCGAAAAGAGCGGCAGCTCCCACGAAACTTGCGCGCCGTACGAGCCACTCATTGACTCACGATCAACCCCGGCAGGAACCGGACCTTCAACGAAGCGCTGATACTGGCCGCTTCCCGTCGCGGTCAGCTGCGGCAAGAATCGTGTGATCGTGGAATAGGAAAGCGCGCGGGCCTCGCGAACACGAGAGACCGCGAGCTGTACGTTAGGTCCCTCGGATAGCGCCTCCGCCACGAGCTGGTTGAGAGCCGGATCATTGAAGCCTTGCCACCAGTCACTGACCGGAAGTTCGGCGCCTTGCGGGGCGTCGCGCCAAGCCGATGGCAGCGGGGGCGCTTCAGCCCGCTCGCTCGGCATGGTCACGCAACCGGCCGCCGAGAGCAGCGCGCCAGCCAGCGCCGCGCCTCGGAAAAGGTTTCCGGCTGCAGCCATTCCCGATTGCTCCTCAAGCACTTAGGCGTCTGGAAAGCGTCGGCTGAGACACTCAGCCCACGCGAGCCATTTGGGATTTCAGCTTGACGCCGTCCAGGTTTAACATTTAGAGAACGAACATTCGTTTTATATGCGTCGCAGCATCGCGGCGCAAGCCGTTTCCGGCAACCAGCGACCATGGGGACCATTTGGCCCGTCTAGCCGATCCCGAACTGGCCGAGCGCCGGCGGCGTCAGATTATGGACGCTGCCGTGGCTTGCTTCCGCCGCCGCGGCTTTCACCAAGCCACGATGGCGGAGATTTGCGCGGAAGCCGGCGTTAGCGCCGGCGCGCTTTACCGTTACTTCTCCAGCAAGGCCGACATCATCGGCGCGATTGCCGAAGACAAACGCGGCGAGAGCGATCAGGCGTTCTTGCGGGCCGCCGAGGAGGAAGGCTTCGTTCCTGCCATATGCCTTGCGGCGCGTGACTTCTTCGAGAAGTTCGCCGAAGGCGACGGATCGCTCATCGCAGACATCTTCTCCGAGGCCATTCGCGACGACGCAGTGGCCGAGCCACTGCGCAAGAGCGACGCCCAAAGTGTCAAAATCTTCATGCGCGCCGTGGAGGCTGCGCAACAGCGCGGCGAAATCGACGCAAACCTTGCTCCTGAAGCGGTGACCGACACCTTGTTTGCCGCCCTCGAAGGCATAGGTCTCAGGCGCGCTTTTCGCCGTGACATCAATACCGAAGCCGCGGTCTCCCAATTTCGTGCGCTCGCAGAGCGCTTTCTTGAGCCACACAAATGAACAAGCCTGAACTCCCCCAGCTTGAGCGCCCTGAAGGTCTGCTGAAACGCGCCAGGGTGGCTGGCACAAACGCACTGCGCGGGGCGCGCGACGCGGGTAAGCGCGTTTGGGAGCGCGCGACGGACGCGCCGGACCCTAACAAGCGCCGCGCAAAAATCGTGTGGTTAACGGGCGGCGTGGTTGCTGCAGCCATTGCCGTTCTGTTTGTCGTCAGCCGCATTGGCGGTGACGACAGCATCGAGGCGCCGCCCGCTACGGCGCAGGCTGTCAGCGTGATTCCAGTGGCGACGCACACTTTCGAAACAGAGGTCGCGTTGAACGGCGAGGCGCGTCCCGTACGCGACATCCAGGTCGCGGCTCCAGCGACAGGCGTGCGCATACTTCAAATTCTCGTCGATGAGGGCGACTTCGTACGCCAAGGCCAGGCCATGGCGCGTCTCGACACCGCGCTCGCGACCGCACAAACGCGCGCCGCGCAAGCAAGTGTTGCAGAAGCAGAGTCCGCGGCGGTGCGCGCGCGCGGCGAATATCAACGCGCGGAATCCATTCGCGACTCCGGCGCCCTCTCCGCCGAAGCGATAGAGCAACGCCAGGCGGCGGCGACAGCAGCGGATGCGCGGCTGGCGGCTGCGCGCGCCCAACTCGCGGAAGTCAACGCGCGACTGGGTGGCGGCTATGTTCGCGCGCCGGCATCGGGCCTCGTGATCGATCGGATGGCCGAGCTTGGCCGCCCAGTCGATGGCCAAGTCCTCTTCCGCATCGCCGCCGACAATCGCCTTGAAGTTGCCGCGCGCGTCGCGGAAGCGGACGCGCTGGCGCTACAGGAGCGCCAAGTTGCTACATTCACTTTGGTCGACGGCTCCACCGTGGAGGGCACGCTGAGCCGTCTCCCCGCGTCGATCGATAGCCGCACCCGCACAGGCGAAGCTTTGTTCTCATTGCCGACCGGCACCCGTGTACGCGCCGGCATGTACTTGCGCGGCCACGCCAACCTGCCGACGCGCGAGGTGATCGCCGTGCCGCAAAGCTCGGTGCTCTACGAGAACGGCCAAGCTTATGTGTATGTCGTGTCTCCGGCGCCAGCCCCGACGACGGCCGAAGCGCGAGAAGCGCGCCGCCAATCGCCGAACGAAGCTCAGACGGAGCCAACCTATCTCGTGAGCCGTCAAACGGTGCAGTTGGGTAGGCGCGACGGCGACAACGTCGAAGTCGTGTCGGGCCTTGAGATTGGTCAACGCATCGTCGGTTCAGGCGCGGCGTTCCTCCAAGACGGAGACGCTGTGCGCGTTCTGGAAACGCCAACTCCTGCTTCGCAACAGCCAGCGACGAGCCAGCAGGACGCGCCGACAGAAGGCATCCGTGGACGGGAAGGCTAGTCGCCCATGGCTTGGAACATCTCCGCCGGTGCGATCAGAAACCCGATCCCACCGATCCTTCTCATCCTCGCGCTTCTGTTTGCGGGGCTGACGGCGTTCTTCCGCCTGCCGGTCAACCAGCTCCCGAACATCCAACCGCCTGTCTTCATGGTGAGCGTCGCCCAACCGGGCGCTGCGCCCGCGGAAATGGAAACGCAAATCGCCCAGCGCGTGGAAGCCGCGCTCACGGGCGTACAAGGCGTGCGGCGTGTCACCACGTCGATCTCGCCAGGCGTTTCCACGACTTCGGTCGAACTGCAGATTGGCGCTGATCTTGATCGCGCCATCGAGGACGGGCGAGACGCCGTTACGCGGATTCGCCCCGACTTGCCGGCTGACATCACCGAGCCGGTTATTCGGCGATTGGATTTCGCGGCGCAGCCTATCGCCTATTATGCGCTTGAAGCCCCCGGCATGACCGATGTCGAACGCTCGTGGTTCATCGACAACGATCTGTCGCGTGAATTATTGGCGGTGCCCGGCGTCAGCCAAGTTCGACGTCAAGGCGGCGTCGATCGCGAAATCCGCATCGAACTCGATCCCGAACGGCTGAGCGCATACGGCCTCTCCGCCGACGCCATAAGCCGCGCACTCCGCGCCCAAAATGCGGACCTCCCTGGCGGGCAAGCCATTGTCAGCGGGCAGGCCCAGTCGATCCGCACACTTGGCAGCGCCCAAACGGTGGAACAGCTCTCTCAGCTCGAACTCACGGGCGCCAACGGCGCAAGCGTGCGTCTGAGTGATCTTGGCGTGGTGACGGACGGCGCGACAGATATCGACTCCATCTCTCGCTATAACGGCCAACCTGTTGTCTCGTTCGCCGTGCAACGCTCGAAGACGGCCAGCGAAGTGAACGTCTTCGACGGCGTACAGGCGCGCCTGCGCGAGATTGAGGCGCGGAATCCTGGCGTCCACTTCCGCCTCTTTTTCACGCCCGTCGAATTCATCCGTGGAATGTATGAATCGTCACTGATGGCGCTGCTCGAGGGTGCGCTGCTAGCGTGTGCAGTTGTCTTCCTCGCCCTACGCAATTGGCGGGCAACGTTAATTGCGGCGGCGGCGATTCCGCTAGCCGTCATTCCAACATTCGCTGCGCTTGAAGTCTTCGGCTTCACCATCAACATGATGACGCTGATCGCGCTCGCGCTGGTGGCGGGCGTTCTTGTCGACGACGCCATCGTCGAAATCGAGAACATCACGCGTCACATCCGCATGGGCGTCCGCCCTTACGACGCCGCCATGGAAGCGGCCGACGAAATCGGCCTGGCCGTGGTTGCAACTTCCGCCTCGATTATCGCCGTGTTTTTGCCTGTCGGACTCATGAACAGTCAGACCGGCCAATGGTTCAAGGAGTTCGGCCTTACAGTCGCCGTGGCGACATTCTTCTCACTTGTCGTGGCGCGTCTGATCACGCCGATGATGGCCGCGCACTTCCTGAAGGATAAAGACCACGAACCGCCGCCGGGAGATTTCGTAGAAATCTATCGCGGCGCCCTGAGCTTCGCCATCCGCCGCCCGTGGGCGACGTTCGGCATCGGCATGGCGCTTTTTGTCGCCTCCTTTGTTCCGGCGATGCTGGTGAAATCCACCTTCATCCCGCGCTTCGACAACGGCATCATTCAGGAGACGGTGGAGATCCCACCCGGCACACCGCTTGTCGAAGCAGACCGCAACATGCGTGAAATCGCGCGCCTCGCCGCGACGGTGCCTGAAGTCGAAAACACCTATACGTTTCTCAATGGAACGGATGGCGGCGCAACCAGCGGGACACTCTTCATTATTCTGAGCGATCGGCACGAGCGCCATCGCAGCTCGTACGCCGTGCAGCAGGCGCTGCGTCCGATTCTGTCGACCGTGCCGAACTACCGCGTCACCGTCATCAACGACCAGGGCGGCAGCCAAGGCGCCGATGTAACCGTGCAGTTTGTCGGCCAAGATCCTGAAGCGGTGAACGCCGCCGCTATGCGGCTCGTGAACGCCGCGCGGCAGTTACCGATGTTGGCGGATGTGCACTCTTCCTCGGCGCTGCAGCGTCCCGAACTGCAAATACGCCCACGTCCCGAGGACCAAGCCCGCCTCGGAGTGACCTCCTCTGGCCTCGCGGCAGCAGTGCGGATCGCCACGAGCGGCGACATCGAACAGAATCTCGCGCGCTATGATTTGCCGGATCGGCAAATCCCGATTCGTGTTCTGCTGCGTCCCGACGCGCGCTCAGATCTCGATGCGATCCGCGCATTGCCGGTGCAGTCATCTCTTGGCGCGCCGGTTCGCCTCGACGCCGTGGCGGATGTGAGCTTCGGTTTGGGCGAAGTCGCCGTCGAACGCCGCGACAGGGAGCGTGCCGTGACGGTCGGCGCCAACGTCACTCAAGGCGACATCGGCAGCGCCGCAGCCGCCATGTTTGCCCTGCCTGAGGCGCGAAATCCTGGTAGCGGCGTTCGCCTGGCGACAACTGGCGACACCGAGCAGATGCAGGACATGTTCTCTTCGTTCGGCACAGCGCTGCTGTGGGGCGTGCTATTGATTTATGCCGTGCTGGTGCTGCTGTTCCGCGACTTCTTCCATCCCTTCACGATTCTCACGGCGCTTCCGCTTTCCATCGGCGGCGCTTTCGCGGCTTTGCTCATCGCCAATCAACCGCTATCGCTCTTTGTGCTCATCGGCCTCATCATGCTGATGGGGATCGTCACCAAGAACTCGATCCTGCTGGTCGATTTCGCGGTCGAGCAGATGCACAAGGGCATGAGCCGCAACGCGGCCCTGATGGAAGCCGGCATGAAGCGCGCACGGCCGATCTTGATGACGACATTCGCGATGTGCGCCGGTATGATCCCAGCTGCGGCCGGCTGGAGCGTCGACGGTACGCTGCGCCAGGGCATGGGCGTTGCAGTGATCGGCGGACTGCTCGTTGCGACGCTGCTTAGCCTCGTGTTTGTCCCAGCGATGTTCGTGCTGATCGATCGCCTGGAGCGCTGGGTGCAAGGCTTCTTGCCCAAGCCAACGCCACACGGCGATGAAGACGCGGCACGGACGCCGGCCGAATAATCAGCGCGAACGGCCGCGCGCGCTCACCGGCCAGATGTCAATGAGCGTGCCGTCACGCACAACGTGATAGGCGTCGTAGAGATTGACCGTCGGATCACAGTGCGGGACGGCGAGGCTAACGTGATCGCCGATTCGAAACGTGTGGTCGGGCGCAATCAGCGCACCGTGCTCGTCGCCCATGAAGACAAACATCGCACTCGGCGGCGCGCCGTCCATGACAACGGGCAATCCGCCATCGGTAGAGAGCGCCTTAAAACCTGCATCGATTGTCGCCATCGAAGTAGAGTTGGCCGAGATCACATGCGCGTCGACGACCAACGAGGTCTCAAACGGCTTGCCGCTTCCACCATCGAGATCGCAGTCATTGTACTGCTTGTCCATGAACACATAAGACCCGGCTTGAAGCTCAGTGAGCACGCCAAGCTCAGCGTCGATGCGATGGGTGCCAGTGCCGCCGCCACTCACAACTTCGGGCGCGTAACCGGCGTTCGATAGAGTTTCAACGACGCCACGAAGGTACTCCGTGCGATCGGCAATCGCGGCGCGGCGATCGGCGTAAGATTCGATATGTTGCTGGGCGCCGCAATAATACTGCACGCCGGCAAAACGAAGCATCTCGGTCTTGGCGATCTGTCGGGCCAGAGCCAGCGCAGCTTCGGGCGATGACACGCCTGTGCGCCGAATTCCGGGATCAATATCGACGAGCACATCAAGCGTCGTTCCCGCCGCCCTTGTTGCGGCGGCGAGTGCATCAACGTTTGCGGAATTGTCAGCCACCACCTGGAGCCGGTTGATTTTGGCATTGAGCGCGATCAGACGCTCTACTGCCTGAGGCGTCACCACAGGCGATGTGATCAGGATGTTTTGGACACCGCCTTCGGCCAGCGCCTCGGCTTCGCCGAGCTTCGCACAGCACACACCGGCGGCGCCGGCCTCCATTTGCAGCCTCGCGATGTCCGCGCTCTTGTGGGTCTTTGCATGTGGTCGCAGCGCCATTCCGCTTTCGCGGGCGAACCTGGCCATCGCTTCGATGTTGCGCTGAAGCACATCGCGGTCGACGACCAGAACGGGTGTATTCAGCGCTAATCGCGAGCCCTGCCGTCCAATAAGGGGCTTATGCAAATCGATATCGCTCACGCCGGTCTTTCCTCGATTGCGAAGACATCCATCAAATGCGCGTTCGCGAACTTCGCACCAGGATCAACCTGATCGCGCACCGCCTTAAATTTTCCAGCGTCCGGATAGAGCGCGTCGACATCGCGCGCGGCGAGCGTGTGGCGCTTTGCCCAATGAGGGCGGCCACCATGCCCGCGGAAGATCGGCTCCGACTGCGCAAAGAACTCACGCCACGGCATCTTTGAGTATTGATGCACTGAGATCGACGCACCTGGCGTCGCGTTGAACGGCGAAAGCCAAATGTCGTCAGCGGCAGCGAGGCGAAACTCGAACGGAAACGTCACAGGTAGTTTACGCTTCCGAATCCAAGCGATCGCCTCTTTCAACGCCGGCCAGCCGTGGGCGCGCGGCAGTTCGTATTCCATCTCTTCGAAGCGCACCGTGCGATCGGACGGAAAGATCTGATATGCCGGCCCCACGCGACGTTGGCGTACGCCGGCGCCAACGATCAAAGGCTGCAGGCGCCGCGTGAGCCAAGGGGCAGCCGAACAAATATCGCAGACGATGCGGAAGGCGCGATCGTCGATATCGTTCATTTGCTTTAGCGGCCCCTCCGCGGGCGCTGGGTTCAAAGTCTTCAGAACCACGTACTTGCCATACGGAAATACGAAGAATTCGACGTGCCGGTTTGCCGCCGCCAAGTCTTCCCAGCGCGCCTCGACATCCTCAAGCGGATAAGTCTCAACCTTTTCCTCAAGGTGGTAGGCTGGCAGGACATCAATTTCGATCTGTGTCGCAACGCCCACGAGGCCGAGCGAAAGCCGCGCCGCTTGATAGAGATCGGTCTTCTCGTTTTCACTACACGTGACAATCGAGCCGTCAGGCATCATTAGCCGGAAGCCGCGCGCGGCTGTCGAAAGCGAGCCCAGCTCTGCGCCTGTGCCATGCGTGCCCGTGCCTATAGCGCCCGCCAACGCCTGCGGATTTACATCGCCCTGGTTGATCAGCGAGACGCCCTCTTCCCAGAGGGCAGCGGTCAGCTTTGCTAGGCTCCAACCAGCGGGGGCCCACACGCGCGACTTATCGGCATTGAACGACAAACCGCCTTCAAGCTGATCGAGCGCGAGCAGCGTGCCGTCCGTTTCGCAGAGCGGCATAAAGGAATGGCCGGCGCCGACGACGCGCACCTTGCGGGCTTGCGCCACCAGTCCGGCCAATTCTGTTTCGGTCTCCGGCCGCGCGATCTGCTGCGGTGTGGCGCTAACGCTACCTGACCAATTCTTCCACTGCATCAACGCAACATCCCTGCACGCACATGCGCGCAGGGATGCTTAAGCGTCAACAGTGTAGAGAGCCTAGATGCTCTCAAGGCGTGAGGACACGACGCCCGCGATGATCACAGCGGCATAGCAAGCGAACATCAGCGCCGCGAACTCGCCGCTGATCGAGGGATCAATGTTCGGGAAAAGCATCGCGAACCGGTCAATTTCATAGAGACCGACGAGGAAGCCGGGCACCGCCATGGTGGTTGCGGCCTCAGAGCGATCATTCACGGCCACGCCCATGACCTTCACTACAATGTAGGTGAGGACGAGAAGCGCGAGCGGCAGCGTCAGGAATGCATACGACACGCCGCCAGGGCCGGGTTGAAGCGCGATGTTTCCAAAGGCGCCAAACGCCGCCGCCAACCCGATCCAAAACGCAAATCCAACGGCCATCCATCGAACTGTGAGCGTCGTTCGACCGCCGAGGATCACGGCGGCATAGGAGGCGAACATCAAGATTGCGAATTCGCCCGCAAGCGAAGCATCGAGATTCGGAAAGACAAATCCGACGCTGTTGATTTCGTAGATGCCAACCAGAAGACCCGGCACCGCCATGATCGACGCAGCTTCTGAGCGGTCTTCCGGTGTGACCCGCATCGCCAAAAGAAGAAGATGAGTGACTGCCCAGAGCGCCAGGGGCACAATCAAGAGCATCCACGTCACACCCCACGGACCCTCGCGGAACGCCCACTCCCCAACGAACCGGAATGCGAGAAGGATTGCGATCCAGACCGCAAAGCCAACCGCCATCCAACGTACGATCATGTTGGTACTCCCCTACCCGCCCGACCGTGGGCGCCTGGCCCCTAACATTACGAGTTCCACAGAGAGCCGCAATCCACGTTCGCGCGATGAGGGCGACAAACGCTGCGGATCGCCATCTGGGACCCAAGATTTGGCCGGGTCAGAGCCAGTAGCGCCGCTCCCAGCGAGTGGGAACCGGACCCTTCTTTGAACCTAGGTCGCACGCCAGAAGCCACCCTGGCTTGGTTCGGCGACCGCGCATAAACGGGGCGCTGCCTATCGCGGACCTCTCAAAAGCGCGCCAGCAATGCTAGCGAGACCTGATCTGCATCGTAGTCAGCGATGTAGTCGTTCGAGTCGTTCTGACGATAGCGATACTGTAGCCGTACATCACAATCGCAAGGCAGAATATCTTGGAAGGTCACGCTGGCTTGCGGAGAGAAATATGTATCTTCGCGTGAGCTGTTGCGGAAATCACGTTCGCGCAGCAGTGCGCCCACCGATCCCTGGATATGGTCGGTCAGCTGATAATTGTAATTCACGTCCGCGCCGTACTCCAAGAATTTGCCGGGTGAAACGTCATCGAAGAGCGAAAAGCTGAACGCGGTGCCATCGACATCGCTCCAGCGCACAAAAGGCGCCACCTGCACGGAATCGCGCTCCAACAAGACGTGTGGCTTCGTCACGCCGCCTTGGATTTCTACATATGGTCCGTTCTCAGTCACCGTGCTGAAGAAGAAATTCGTGTCCGGCTCGTAGTCACGATACCCCGCGCGCGCGCGCCACCAATAGGAGGCCCCGTTCAATCGGCCTTCTACCGTCAGCGAGGCATTCACTTCTTGGTAGTACTCGTCGCCATCGAGCCATGACATGGCGACACCAACTGACGGGATCGCCGCGAGGTGCGGACCCGCGTAGAGTATCGGCCCCGTCTGCAGGCCAACGTAGGCATAGTCCAGCTCATCAATATCGGCGTTGTCTTCCAAATCTACATTCAGCGTCGAACGCCAACGCCGGCCGAAAAACTCATGCTCGTTGGCGACGAGCAGCCTGCCGTAATAGGTCGTCGCCTCGCGATCGTCGGTCGATAGCAGGAACGGATCATCCGGCGCATTGAGCGTATTGGAATCCCACCGCGCGCCAACTTCCACACGAGTCACTGTGTACTCAGGCTCGATTTCGCGCCTAATACGTTCGTAGCCGCGGCGCGCTGTTTCGTTACTCGGATCGTTGATCAGGATCCGCTCATAGGCGACCAGCGCCAGGCGCAACTTGCCGGCATCTTCAGCGGCGCGCGCATAACGAAGATTGAGGTCGACGTCTTGTGGGTTGTCGAGGATTTGTTGGTTGAGCGATTCCAGCTCGTCGGCGTGCTGCGCATGCGCCGTCCCGGCGGACACAGCAACGACACTCGCCGCAATCAGCAGCGCCTGGGCCAAACGTCCGAATTTCCCCGGTCTTGCCATGGAAGTTCCCCCAGCGCCCCCAAGCGCTCACCCCAGTAGAATGGCATCGCTCGGCGAGTTCAAGCGTGTACACGCGTCACGCTGCACGCCGATATCGGGTTCCACGTTGCCACGCCCCTCGGACTAGGCCTAGGTTTCGCGTAGGTTCCCATGGGGTTGCGGCGATGCGGCAGTTATTTTTCGCTCTTGGCGCTATTTGCGTGTTCGCGGCGGCGAATGCCTCTGCCCAAGAAAGCCGCATCGGCGCCGCAGCGGCGGTGCGCAACCAGGTCACCGCAACGCGCGCGCAGGGTCAAAGTCAACCGCTTGCGACCGGCAACCCGGTCTACCAAAACCAGACCATCAGCACCGGCACCAATAGCGTCGCGCAACTCTTATTCACCGACCAAACAACGCTGAGCATCGGGCAGCGGTCACAAGTCACTCTCGACCGCTATGTCTACGACCCTAACCAAACGAACGGCGGTGCGACGGTGTCGATGGCGCGCGGCGCAATGCGCTTTGTCAGCGGCTCGCAAGATCCGCGCAATTACCAAGTCAGCACACCGGTGGCGACGATCGGCGTCCGTGGCACCATTGTGGACCTGATCATTGTTGATGGGCGAATGTTCGGCATTCTCGATGAAGGACGTGTGATCTTCACGCTTGAGAATGGTCGCGAGATTGAGCTCAACCGTCCAGGCACGGCGATCGAGTTCTTTTCTGGCGGTGGAACTTCAACGCCATTCACGTGGCGCGGCCGCTACGAGACCTCCTATAGTACAGCGACCTTTCCGTTGTTCGGCAGCCCATTTGCCGACTTCCCGTGGTTTGAAGGCGCGATCGATGCCGACGATCCAACCAATCGCACCGACGACCTGAACTTCGAGCACGGTTACGACGAGGGCTACGGGAATTTTTGAGAAGCGGCTCGGCAAATCTTGACGCAGACGTGAGAATAATCATTGGCTGCGCCTGAAAAAAGCACGCCGCGCTTCTACTGGCTGGCAGTTGCCGCGTTCGCCATCCTCGCGACGTCCGTCTTCTACATGCGTCTACCGATACTCACGTCACTGCGTGGGCTAGCTTTTGACGCCTACCAGCGCACCGCGCCTGCGCCGCCTCTCGCTGACTCACCCATTCGCGTCATTCAGATCGATGAAGCTTCGCTCGCGCGGTACGGGCAATGGCCGTGGCCGCGAACGACGATGGCCGACCTCACACACAAGGTGGGAGAAGCAGGAGCGGCCGCGATCGTCTTCGATATCTTGTTCGCCGAACCTGATCGCACATCGCCCGAGCAAGTGATTGCTGCAGCGCCGTCGGGCCGCCGCGCCCAGCTCCGGCGTGCGCTCGGAACGTTGCCGAATCATGACGCCGTCTTCGCAGAAGCACTGCGCCAATACCCCAGCGTCCTCGCAAACAGCCTGCACGAACAGGCCACGACAACGCCATTTCCGATGCACGCTGGCTGGGCCGCAGCTGGCGACGAGCCTGGACAATTTCTGCCGAACTATTCTGGCCTGGCGACGAACCTACCTCTTCTCTCCGACGCTTCTGCAGGCGCAGGCTTCATCAACTGGTTGCCTGATGGCGATCAGGTTATGCGGCGCGTCCCGCTACTGCTTCGCTACAACGACGAGGTCACGCCATCATTGTCACTTGAGGCGCTGCGCGTGGCCGTCGGCGCGTCGACCTACATTTTGCGTGCGTCCAATGCCAACGGTGCGCGCGCTTTTGGCGCGCACACTGGAATCGAAAGCATAAAGGTCGGACCCGTCACCATCCCGACCGACGCCGGTGGTCAAGTTTGGGTGCGGTTCCGGCCTTACGATCCCGATGAGGCCATTCCCGCCTGGAGGATATTGGCCGGTGATATCGGCGCACGCGAGCTTGAAGGCACGATCGTTCTCATCGGAGCGAGCGCGCCGGGCCTGATGGACCTGCGCGCAACGCCGCTCGACGTCAGCATTCCGGGCGTAGAGGTGCATCGTCAGCTCCTGGAACAGATCGTGTCGCAGGATTTTCTAACTCGGCCCGATTACGCAAGAGGCATCGAACTCATCGCCGCATTAGCCGCCATTGTGATCCTCGCGCTCGCCGGCCCGCACGTCCGCCCTGGCGCGGGCGCGGCCATCGGCGTCGGCCTCGTCGTGCTGTTCTGGGGTGCTGGCTTTCTTCTATTTTCGCAGGCTCGCTACTTGTTCGATCCTGTCTTCCCGACGCTCTCCGCGATCGTGTTCGGCGGCGGCGCCACCACCTACTTCTATCAAAGAGCAGAACACCAGCGCGCCGGCATTCGCCGCGCTTTCAGCCAATACGTCGCGCCGAGCGTTGTGCGGCAGCTTACAGCGCATCCAGAGCGCCTGAAGCTCGGCGGTGAAGTCCGTGAGATCACGCTCTTGGTTTGCGATATCCGCAACTTCTCGACAATTGCCGAGCGTATGAGCGCTGAAGAGCTCACCACCTTCATCAATAGCTTCCTCACACCGCTCAGCGACATCATCATCGAAACCGGCGGCACCATCGATAAGTATATGGGTGACGCGATCCTCGCCTTCTGGAACGCGCCCCTCGACCAGACAGATCACGCAGCGCGCGCCTTGAGCGCCGCGCGCGCAATCGTGACTCGCATGGAGGCGTTGAACAACACTTGGAGAACCAACGCGGAGGCAACAGGGCGCCCGTTCGAAGATATCCGCGTCGGCATTGGCCTCAATACCGGCCCGTGCTGCGTGGGCAATTTGGGCAGCGAGCGCCGCTTCGATTATTCGGCCATTGGTGACGCCGTAAATGTCGCTTCAAGGCTTGAGGGCCTCAGCAAGGTTTGGAGCTTGGCGCTGCTGATAAGCGAAGACACGATGAACCACGCGCGCGACGCTCAACTTGCCGAAGTCGCACTCGTGCGACTGAAAGGCCGCAGCGGCGCTACGCGCATTTTCACGGCGCTACCTGACCCGGACGCGCTCAGTGAAAATCACGCGCCCTTCCTCGCCGCCTTTCACGCCGGGCGCTTTGACGAAGCGTCGGGCCTCTTGGCTTCATTGGAAGCTGCGCCCCCCGCAGAGTTGCTGAACCTCTATCGCCACTACCGCGAGCGGCTGGATCAAGCCCGATCCGCGCCGCCTGCTGATTGGGACGGCGTCTACGACCCAGACCGAAAGTGACCGCGCCGCTGTTCCGGCTTCTTGGCGTACCTCAGCTCACGCGTTCAAACACAGCCGCTAGCCCTTGCCCACCGCCGATGCACATGGTTTCGAGTCCATAGCGACCGCCACGACGGCGCAGCTCACGCAGCAAGTTGGCCAAGATTCGCCCGCCGGTGGCGCCGATCGGGTGACCAAGCGAAATCCCCGAGCCGTTCACGTTGAGCTTGTCGCGATCATCCCAGTTCCACCCCTGCAGCACCGCCAGCACCTGCGGTGCGAACGCCTCGTTGAGCTCGACAAGGTCGATGTCGCGCCATCCAAGCCCGGTGCGCTTGAACAGACGCTCGACCGCCGGCACGGGGCCAATGCCCATTCGCGACGGTTCGCAGCCCGCCGCCGCCCAGCTGTGAAACCACGCGAGCGGCTCGAGTCCGAGTTCGTTCAGCTTGTCTTCGGCGACAACCAAACACGCCGCGGCCGCGTCGTTCTGCTGGCTAGCGTTGCCTGCGGTGACGATACCGCCCTTCTCGATCGGTTTCAGCGCCCCAAGCGTCTCCATCGACGCATCCGGGCGAAATCCTTCGTCCTTGGCGAACACCACTGGTTCGCCGCGCTTCTGCGGCACTGGCACTGAGACAAGTTCGTCGGCGAACTTGTCCTCAGCCCAGGCAGCAGTGGCGCGGCGATGGCTCATCACCGCATACTCATCCGCCTGCTCGCGCGAGATATTGTAGTCCTTCGCAAGGTTCTCAGCGGTTTCAATCATACCGGTGATCACGCCAAAGCGCGCGATCGGCTGCGACATGACCCGGCCGCGCGACAAACGATCGTACATCACGGCTTCACCCATCCGCGCACCACGCCGCAACTCAGTCGAATAGTGCTCGACATTGCTCATGCTTTCGACGCCGCCAGCGATGACGATATCAGCCGCGCCGGTCTGCACCCGCATCGCCGCATCAATCACCGCTTGCAGGCCGCTGCCGCAGCGGCGATCGAGCTGGACGCCTGGCACGTGCACGGGAAAATCCGCCGCGAGCAACGACCAGCGCGCCACACACGGCGCTTCGCCGTTCGCGTAGCCTTGTGCGAACACTACGTCGTCAACGCGGCCCGGATCGATCCCCGTGCGCTCCACCAGAGCCTTCAGGATGACCGCGCCAAGCTCACCCGCCGGCATCGACGAAAGCGCACCGCCAAACTTGCCGATGGGCGTGCGAATGGGATCAACGATTGCGACCCGTCTCATGACGCGCTCCTAAATGATCTCGCGCTAACACAAACAACCCAATCTAGCACGGGTCCAGCTTCGAGTTTAGATGACTGGTTGGCGGCGGAAGCAATCTATTGCGAACGGGCGCGTGCCGGCACGGCCCGGAGATGGGACAGCACTGCATTCCGGCGTGGCGATCGTTGCGGGTCACGACAGCATCTTTGACCTGACGCCTGGAGCCGAATCCAACGACCGAAGCGGCCTGCTTTATGTCGACTGGGGGTCAGGCCTGAACTCTCGCGAGCAGTTGGCCGAGCGCCGCGACAAACCAAACATCGACCTGCGGCGCGAACTCAAGTGTTTCATGGCGCCGCGATCGGAACCTGCGCGGCGCCTGCATAGTCCGTATAGTCGCGATGTTCGACGACATGATCGCCTTCGACCGATACTATGGTGACAATGTGGTAGCGATATTGGGTTGGTGCGATCGATAAGCACATAGTCATCTGACATGTAAGGCGCCATCGCATCCCAATTCGCATCCGGATAGGCCTGCATATAAGCGCGCGCGACCTGCTCAACCTCGCTACGCGCGCTCCTGTGCAAACGCCGTCGTTGCCGTCGCCAATGCAACGACAACCGCAATCACCCAAGCTCTACACATCAAGTCTTCCTTTGCTCGAACGAGCAAAGCACGCCCCCCTCTCAGCGCAGCTATTTTGCGACCAAACCAGCAATCTCGCCCGCGAACATGCCGACGGCGGGGTTAGGATCAGGGACCGAACTCACGCTCCATGCGCTCTATGCCAATTGCTTCCACCGCCGCACGTGCTTGGTCGATGGAAACGCCGCCTGAGCCTTCCGCCGTGATGGCGACGCCGCGGCCGACGACACTATAGCTCGCCGTGCCCGCACTGTTGCTCGCCTCTTCCGTGATGACTCGCCCCTCAACGGTGCGCGTACGCGCATAGCCGTTGGCGTCCTGTCTGTTCTGCTGCACGTTCGCGGCGCCGGCGATAGCCGCCAGCCCGCTCATTGCTCCCATATGCACGACACTCAATGTGAGACGTGCATTGCCGTTTTCGTAAACGCCTTCCGCACTGGCTGCACCCATGGCGCCGCCGGAGGATTGCGAGGTGAGACTGAAACCGCCCGGCAGCGATTGCGGCAGATGACTGGCAAGCTGGGCCGGGTCCACGGAACCGCCGCCGCCTTGGGCGTATCCTTCGGCCGCGCGCTCCATGGCGCCGACATCGACCGATCCACCGCCTGGCAACGTGATCTCGCCCCGGCTTGCGCTCCGGGGCGGCGTCGATTGGCCGAACGTGAATCCGCCTTGAGCGCCAAATCCGCCCACTGCACCGCGCACCGCGCCAAGCACGACGCCAATGACGATGAAGACAATGAGGCCGACTACGATCAGCGTGACCAAATAGCCAACCCGCTTATCTGGGGGCGTTTTCATCAGGCGCGGCAAGCCGATGAAGAGCAGTACAAACGAATAGAGCCCGAGCAAACCCAAGACCGACAACGCCGGAAGAATGGCGAACACGCCGGAAAGCAGCGCGGCCGTAAACGAATAGGCCATCAGTTTGTGTGCTTGGCCCTGGTCCTGTGTCGAACCAAAACTCGGCGCCAGGGCATTGGCGATCACCGCGATCACGTAGACTCCGATCACATAGCCGGCGACCTGAATGACAGCCGAAATCGCGCCCGCAACAATGGGAACTCGGTAGCTCACCCCGAACGCCGACACGCCGAATACCGACATGCCGATAAGGCCCGCTACTGCGGCGATCACCGCCAAGGGCAAGACATAACCGACATAGATCTTGCCGATGTCGGCTTTCTCAGTGGCGATGCGGTCCCACTCGGAACGGGGCTGAATAAGAATGTTCTTTGCGCGCTCAACGATACTAGCGGCGCTCAGATTGGCGGGATCGACGGTCATATTGTATCTCCCCAGGCGATCAGTAACACCGTAGGACCCCACTGTGGCGTAGCCAACCCGAAACACGGGCCATGGCGAACAAACCTTGCCTCAGTTGGACTGACCCGAGCTGCCGAAAAGCACAAACGCGGCCAGCGCAATCCGTAGCGCCAATTTTTTGCGACTGACATCCTCGCCCGTCTGCGTTCGCGAGCACCCTACTCGCTTGAACGGCTCACTCTCGCCGAACTCGAACATGCGGGGATTTCGCGTGTTGGTCTCGTCCTGGGCGGAAGCGGTTGACGAACAGAAACCTGCTGTACTGCCGACGCGGTGCTATTGCGCAATCAGATACTACTAACGCGCAAACGTTACCGTGACTTCCGACGCTAAGCGTTCCAGGGCAGGCATATCGAGCAGGGTCATCACGCCGCGACGATACTCAATGCAGCCCTTTCTGCGCATTTGCACCAACGTTCGGTTTGCGTGGACCGGCGTGAGGCCCAGCGCTCGGGCGAAGTCTTCCTGACGCACAGGAAAGCGAAACGAGTGGCCTACGGAAAGCCCTCGAGCGCTGAGCCTTGCTTCAATGTCGAGTAACAAGCGGGCTACGCGCGATGGCGAACTCCGCAAACCCAGATCCGTCACACGATTCTCAAGATCTCGGATTTGTTCGCAAAGCTCATGGAGCAAGGCGTCCCGCTGCTTTGGTGAACTGAACATCAGCTTGCGAAACCGCGAGGCCTCGAGACTATACGCTGTCAGATCTGTGACCGCGCGAACACCAAAACCAAGCGGCTCGTCATCACCAACGACCGTAGTGATCGGCGTCACGTCACCAGGTATTAGGAAGCGAAGTACCTGTCGGCTCCCTTCCTGCAGGCGGTGAAACCGGTAGGCCCAACCAGTCGCGATGACCAAGATACGATCAGGAACGTCCTCAGGGCGCCAAATGGTGTCATTAGCGCGAAATCGCACAATACTATCGGCATCCAGGCTCGCACGTTCCATGAGCCCTTTGAATGGCGGCGACGGTACAGTCGCCCGGCGAAGTTCTATCGCCGTGCTCAATTCGACAGCCAGAGTCGTATCTACGCAAGCCATGGTCTCGCCCCCGCCATCAGCGTCAAGGACCATCGTTGCTTTGTCGTCACAAAATCTTGTTATGTAATTGTTATTGTGCAGGAGCTCTGCGCAGCCCCGAAGTGCTAGGATCCCTTTCGCGGAGCGTCATCGCGGAACCAGCCCGCGATCGATACGCGTGCTCGGGGAGCGAACGACGACACAGCCGAAACCGCGTGCGGTACCCGACCGTCAAACACCGTTAGCGTGTTGAAGCGGGGCAATAGACCCCTGGCTACATCGTCGTTTGAATCGAAAAAAAGCAATAGCCCACCCCAATCGGGACGCCAGTCCTTAGACAGGCCGATTGTATAAGCCGCGCGGCGCTCGCCCGAGAGTCCCTCGTCAATGTGACGGGTCAGGTAATGACGGGGTGAGAAGTTGGTGGCGTGACCGTCGATTTTGATAACGTTCGGTTCGCCAATAACGCTTCGCGCCACTTCCAAAACTTCGTCTGAATTCAAGAACTGTGTGAACGCATGGATGGGGTGCCCTTCGTCCCACCCGTTTAGGTGCGCTTCTATCAGCGGATACGTCCAATAGGTGTACCCTACATCGCGCGCCGCTCGCTCGCGCACGCCACTCTCCAGCTTCCTAAGCTGCTCTGGTGACATGGCAGCAAGCTGCTCACGCGAGAGCATCACGTTCTTCTCTTCCTCATCCTGAACGAGCAGGCGCCACGGTAGCGCGCCCACAATTTGCGCGAGCGCGTCGGCGGCAGCGGGCGCAAGGAAGTTATGAATCTGCACATAGCCGAAGCGCGCGTAAGCGACGCCATAGGCCGCAAAGTCAAGATCCCGGTTGACCTGCAAGACCACGCTCATGTCACCGGTCATAACAAAACGCTTGGTCAACTGGCGAGCAGTTCGTTGCAGATTTCAGCGCCTGCTCTGAACTTAACCTAAGTCAATAAGATGCGTTGTCGTTTGATCGCATCACAAAAAAACGAAGCTCTGCGCGCGCGTCGTTCGCGTTTGACCACGTTCGAAATACGGCCCTTCAGTGACGACAAGGGGGAGCTTGGCCTCCCGCGTTTCGGGCACGGCCATCGCCGTCGCCGCGCTCACGACCAGGCAATTCGGGGGTTATTGATGTCGACCAAAAAGAAAGAGCTCTTCCGCAACTCGCTCGCCAAGGGCGTTTCGCTGCTTGCAGCGGCCGCGGGTGCAGCAGCGCTTACGCCGAACGCTATGGCGCAAAACGCCGACGAAGACGAAGCGATCGTTGTTACCGGAACGCGCATCCACCGGCAGGATTACGTCGCCAACAGTCCAATCGTCACTGTCGATCAGGATGACTTCATCATAGCGGGCACCGCCACGGTCGACACGCTGATGAACGACCTTCCGCAATTTACGCCCGGCGTGAACCTCACGTCGAACAACCCATCCAATGGCGGTCAAGCGAACATCCAGCTTCGCGGTCTGGGCTCGAACCGAACGCTAGTTCTGCTCAACGGCCGACGCCTAATCCCGTCAAACGCCGGCGGTCAAGTCGACGTCAACCTGATCCCGAGTTCGTTGATCGGAAACGTCGAAATCATCACCGGCGGCGCCTCTGCCGCCTACGGCTCCGATGCTATCGGCGGCGTGGCGAACTTCATTACACGCCGCGACGTCAACGGTTGGGAATTGGAAACACAGTATGGAGAAACCGCCGAGACTGATGGTCAAACCCAAACCATCGGCATTACCGTCGGCGGGCCGTTTGCGGATGACCGGGGCCGGATGGCCCTGACGATGTCGTACAATAACCGCGAGCCAATTCAAAACAGCGCGCGCGAGTTTTCCGCGATTTCGGGGGCGTCCGCATCGAGCCCCCTCGGCAGCACGATCTTTGACGCCACCAACCGGCCGACAAACGCCTCTGTGCAAACGGCGACCGGAAGCGCCCTGACCGTGAACAGCAACACGTTCGGCTTCAACAACAACAATTCGCTCTTCGATTACACAGGACGCCGCAACTTCGTCAGCCCCGGTGGAATTGACTATGACGGTTTCGCGCAACCGGGGCCGTTCTTCAGCCCGAACTTCAATTACAACACCGGGGCTTTGAACTACAATGTGCTGCCGCTGACGCGCTACAACGTCTTCGGAACCGTCGAATACGATCTCACCGATCATATAACGTCGTTCACCGAAGCGCTGTTCACCCAATACTCCTCGGCGAACGAACTCGCTGCAACGCCAGCCGCCGGATCGACGACTGGTTTCCGGGTTCCGTACAACAATCCGTTCGTACCGGCTTCGCTCGCCGCGGTCCTCGCTACACGGTCCAACCCGACTGCGCCGTTCCGCCTTGACAAACGCTTCTCGGCGCTCGGTCCGCGCCACGCCCAAGAAGACTACACCGTCTATCAAATCACTCAGGGCTTCCGCGGCGAAATCGATGACAACTGGTCGTTCGACATCTACGGATCGTATGGTCGGATGGACCGCACCACGACCCAGACTGGCAACGTTTCGCGTGGCGCGGTCATGAACTTGCTGTGGGCAGGGATCAATCCGGCCACCGGCGCGACGACTGGCGTGATCGACGGCGGCGCGTCGCTGTGCGCGGGCGGCTTTGACTGGTACGGTGAAACAGCGCTGTCCGCAGAGTGCCAAGCCTACATTGGCCGTACCAGCAAGAACCTCAACACCTCGGAACAACGTACAATCGAAGCTACGCTCGAAGGGGCCTTGTTCTCGTTGCCGGCCGGCGACGTTCGCGTGGCAGTCGGCACCAGCTATCGCGACGAGCGGTTCCAGCTGATTCCTGACGCATCGCTCTCCGCAGCGTTCCCATCGACCTATATCAACTCGTTCGTTGGCTTGGGCGCGGGTGGGGACATCGCGGGCTTCAACTCCCAACAACCGCTCAGCGGCGAGGTCGACGTCTACGAAATCTTCGGCGAAGTGCTCGTTCCGATTATCCGTGGTGCGCCGCTGGTCGAAGAATTCAACGTCTCGCTCGCTGGCCGGGTTTCCGACTACAGCACGGCCGGCACCGTCTCATCGTATAAGGGTGATTTTGACTGGACGATCGTCGATGGCCTTCGGGTCCGCGGCGGATACCAGAATGCGGTACGCGCGCCGTCGATCAGCGATCTATTCTCGGCAGTGAATCTGAACTTCCCGGCAATCGGAAACCCGAACACCGGCACGACCTCGTTGCTCAGCGGCGATCCCTGCGACATTCGCAGCGCCTATCGCAGCACCAACGGTTCGGGAGCGAACTTGGCCGCCTCAACAAACAACGACGTGCGGGCGCTTTGCATCGCTCAGGGCGTCGCTGCGGGCGTGGTCAATAGCTACACCTACACCAACGGGCAGGTCCCGGGCTTCACGGGCGGCAACCCCAATCTCTCGGAGGAAACCGCGACCACGTGGTCAACCGGCGTAGTGTTCACACCGCATATTGACAACGTGCTGCTCCGCAACTTCTCGATGTCGGTCGACTACTACAATATCGAAATCGAAGACGTCATCAGCACGATCAGCGCTTCGACGATGATCTTCCGTTGCTACAACGGCGACGGCGTCTCGAACCCGACCTACAGCGCCGCCAACCCTTACTGCAACCTGTTCAGCCGCGATCCGCTGTCAGGCAATATTATCAACGCAACATCGACCAACCAGAACCTGGCTGGTCTGCGTACGTCCGGCATCGATCTCCAACTAGATTGGCGCTGGGACGAACTGGCATTCGTGCCAGGCAGCCTTGATCTAAGCTACATCGTCGGTTGGATCGAAGAGAGCTCGTTCCAAACGTCGCCTGGTCAACCGTTCAACGACTCAGTCGGCACCATTGGCACCGGCCTCGGCTCGGCCACGCCGGAATGGAAGTGGCTCTTGTCGACGAACTATCAGATCGGCGGAGCCCGCATCGGCGCACGCTGGCGCTATGTCGGCGAAATGACCAACGCCAGCAACCCGTCGGAAGTTCTTGCGGCGACGAGCTACTACGACCTGCTCGCCTCCTATGACTTCAACGACCACGTAACGTTGCGGGCTGGCGTCAACAACGTTTCGGATCAACAGCCGCGGACTTACTCGCCGAGCATTCAAGCGAATACGGACCCGTCGACCTACGACACACTCGGTCGCCGCGCTTTCGTTGGCGTCAATGTAAGGTTCTAAAGGGAATCCTTGTTTCGAACCCAACTAGGGCGGGTCTTCGGACCCGCCCTTTTCTTTGTCCGAAGCATCTCGGTCTCGTCGTTGTCGGTCAGTCGGGGACGATATCGAAAGCAAAGGTCATCCGCTCGCCGTCACCGGAAAATACTTCCGTTCCGTGCCACATATAGGAGGGAAACAGTACAAGCCGGCCAGGCGCGGGTTCGACATAGAACTCGGCTGGACAAATTGGATTGGACCCGGTCCCTGGCTGCCCTAGGCGGAGCCATCCTTCCTTTCCAACACCGGTTTCAGGCACCGAGACGTAGCAGGCCGATGAGATCCAACCTTTCGGATGCACATGGTCGATGTGAAATCCGCCGGCCCGCATGCGAATGGACCAGATGCCTTCAATTGCATACTCGCCAGTCTTTCGAGCACACAGAGGATCCTGATCAGGACCAAGGCTATCCAAGTACGCTTGTATCGGCGCCTGCAGCGCCTCCGGAACTGCCCGGAGGGCGGGGCTGGACGCATCTAGAATGCTCGTGGCTTGAGTTCCGTGCTTGATCGATTGATTGAAGGGGTGCGCGCGGAGCGCATGTTTGGCGGCGAGCGCCAGCCGAAGATCGGTCAAGTAAGCCTCCAGGCTCGGCCAGCCACTTGGTGCTGCAAGCCGGTAGCTCTTCACGAACCGCTCGTAGTCGAAAAGTGCGCGATATCTCGGATCACCGAGCAAGCGCCACGCCGTAGCCTGCAAAGCGATCGCGAACTGGTTGGTTGGCTCGGATGCGCGCACACTCTCGATCGCCGAAAGAGCCTCGTCGGCAAGTCCCAGGGCCAAGCAGTTCGTGGCGTACGTGGTCGCCGCGACCGGGGAATGGGGCGCCACAGCGAAGGCGCGGCGCGCAAGGCGCAATCCAAGATCGGCGTCGCCTCCGCCCAAAGCCAACTGAGCCGCCGCCGTCGCAAAGGCTAAGTCATTCGGCTGAGCAGCACAGAGGTCGAGCGCCAACGCTAAGGCGATCGCTTCCTGCCCAGTATTCTCCAGCACTTTGATCTTGGCGAGTTGCAGGCGATTGTCTTCGGGGTGCGCAGCTAGCGCTACATCAAGCGATCGTAACGCCCGCTGCGAATCCCCCGTTTTCATCCAAATCAATTGGGACAACTCAACGTGAGCGTCGTGGTACGAAGGGCGCAGAGCCAACGCTTTCGTGTAGGCGCGTTCGGCTCCTTCTAACTCACCGGTCTCTACCAACGCTCTGGCTAAGACGAGCGCAGTTTCGGGCGCGTTCCCACCCTTGGCCTGAGCAGTGCGAATGTGTTGAAGCGCCTCGCGCCAGCGACCTGCGTCGCCAAGCGCCGCGGCGAGGTTGTGCTCGGCGACAGCACTGGAGGGCTTCTCGGCAACTGCTTGGCTCAAGGCTTCCAGGCGGTCACGCAGTGCACGCGGCGTCCCGCGGTACCATTCTGATTGCAACGACAACGCTATGCCCCGCTTCCGATCATGGTCAGACGTTGCGTCGCGCGAGCCCTTAGCGCAACTGAAACGCTGCCGACCATTGACAAGCGCTGTCTAACGCAAGGCTGAAAGTTGTTCGTGCGGAAACGTGCGCATTGGGTCAATTCGCGCCACGCAGTCACAACGTTTCGAATGGCTGGGGACTGAGCGCAATCGAGCCGTCGTACCCAAGCTGCACATCGCTTGCCGCGAGCCGTTTCACCGCCTCGAACCTTGCGACTGACCAACGTCGAACACCGCTGACTACCAACTACGAGCACCTTCGAATGGGTGCAGGGATGGGTACGCGATCGGTCGAGCGTATCGCCCTGCCCTTCGACCCGCGTTTTTTCTCTGTTTCTTGAATGAGAGCTGGCGGACAGAGAGGGATTCGAACCCTCGTTAGGCTTGCACCTAAACACGCTTTCCAAGCGTGCGCCTTCAGCCACTCGGCCACCTGTCCGGCGCGCGGTTTATGACCGCCGCCGCGCGGCGGCGCAACCGCCGTAACCGTTCGCCGGGCGCCCACGTAGTCCACTCCGCGAGCCGACCGCGCCCCCTCGACCGAGACCCGCGCTGCACCCCAGCTAAAGGGGTGCGCGCGAAGCGGCGGCCCCCTACATTCAAGCTACCTAAACGAGGTTTCCATGGCCCGATCCACCACCATGCCCAGCGCCGACCAAATTCTCCCCGGCCGCCCCTCGCCGATCCCCACTTCAGCCACACACTTCGTCAACGGCAATCCGCTGAAGCCGCCCTTTCCGGAAGGCTTCGAGGAAGCTGTGTTCGGGCTCGGCTGCTTCTGGGGCGCGGAGCGCAAGTTCTGGCAGACGCCCGGCGTATGGAGCACATCCGTCGGTTATGCCGGCGGCGCGACGCCTAACCCCACGTATGAAGAGGTCTGCTCCGGCCGCACGGGACACACCGAAGTCGTGCGCGTGATCTACGATCCTCAACAGATCAGCTACGAAGAACTACTCAAGATCTTCTTCGAAAGTCACGACCCAACCCAAGGCATGCGTCAAGGCGGCGACATCGGAACGCAGTATCGTTCAGCGATTTACACCACGTCCGATGTGCAAAAACGCACAGCCGAAGCCGCGATCAAGACCTATGGCGAGAAGCTTCGCGCCGCCGGATACGGATCGATTACAACGGAAAGTCGTGCGGCGCCGGAATTCTACTACGCTGAAGACTATCACCAACAGTACTTGGCCAAGAACCCCAACGGGTATTGCGGCATCGGTGGAACCGGCGTCACTTGTCCCATCGGCGTTGGCGTCTCCTAGAGACAATACCTGCGCTTCCTCAAGAGAAATAAGGTGAAGACGTAATCATCGGCGCTGTGGTAGCAGAGTCGCAGAGTGTGCAATTCAAACTGCAGTGGCCGATGACTTCACGCGCGCGCGTTTGTTTGATCGACGATGACATCTTCGTGCGCGACGCCATGGCGCTCGGCCTGACCGATGCTGGTCTTGATGTCATAACCGCACCGGGCGCGGCTGCCGGTTTCGACATCGCGAGCCGCGAACTCGTGCACGCCATTGTCACGGATATGAACATGCCGGGCACGGGCGGCGCACAATTCATTCCAGAAGCACGCGCGCGTTGGCCGGATATTCCGATCGTTGCGATCTCAGGCGCTGCGGTGATCGACGGACGCGACACCGCCGATATCGCGCGCGAACTTGGCGCCGATGCGACGCTCATCAAGCCGTTCCGCGCGCGCGAGCTCGCGGCACTGATCGATCACGTGATCAACACGCGCAAGCCCAGCTGAATATTAGCGCGCCTTAGCCCGGCCAACGCAGGCCGACGCGGCGGCGTTGCTGCAAGGTTTGTTCGGCGCGCTGCAGCGCACGCAAAGCGACTTCCGCTTGCTGCAACGAGTCGGTCGAACGCAGAGCATCCATCGCCAACCGCAATCGCGAGGCGCCCTCTTCCAGCTTGTCGCGCGCGCCTTCGCGTTCGCCGAGCGCAGTCAGGGCGCGGCCGATTTCCTGCTGGGCTGCGCCCCAAGAGATCGGATCGGTGGTGCGGTCCACCGCGTCGAGATAACGCTGACGCGCATCCAGCGCCTTCGAGAGCCATTTGATGTGGCCGCCGCGTTCACCGAGGCTCAACGCGCCGGACGCGAAGTCTGAAAGAATATCGAGTTGCAGGTTTTCGCTAATCTCCAGCGGACGCGCTTCGACCATCTTGTCCAAAGCCTCGACAATCGGTTGCAGACGCTCGGGCTTATAATCCTGCGGCCGGTGCAGAACCGGGCGCGCTTTGCGCGCCAGCGCGAACGCCAGCGCACGCTGCACTGCCTCATCCGGCCGCCCGACTTTCCAGCCAAGTTGGAAATCCTGCACGTCGTGCGTACGGCCATAGCCCGGCAGCGTCGTGATCCGGAGATCGACCCTGCCGGTGAGCGTGCGCTTGCCCCAGACGATGACGTCAGCAGCCGAACGCTCCAGCGCTTCGCCGGCTTCGACCGCGATGCGGCGGCGCGTCTCTGGGTGCGCGCGCGGCGAAACCGTTTTCAGTTTGATCGGAAAAAGATCGACCTGCACGTCCTGCTCAAACGAGAACATGCCGAAATTGTCTTCGATCGCCTCTTTCATCTCTTGGCGCAGCAGACCGCCGCCGCCTTCGATTTCAGCAATGAGCACCAGCGCGCGGTGATCCTTGGTGCGTTTCAGCGCTTGGCCACGCAGCGCCATCCGCGCCATCGTGCTGGCCTTGCCCATGCCAGTGAGCATCCAGAACGCAGCGACGAGTACGGCGGCCAAGAAGATCGACGAGAAGAACATGAACACGTCGGGCTGGTGCACGAACGCGTCTTGGAACTCGCGCGGAAGCAGACGCATCAAGCGCGAAGCCACCTCGGGCGCAATCGCTGCAGATGCTGCAAAATTAACCATTTAGCGTCCGTCAGTCCCCGCGCCGAAGGGATGAGCCATAGCCTGCCGCAGGGCGGTGCACAACGGCTTGCGGCGCCTTGTGGCGCCACAAACCGGGTCGCGGCAGGGGCAATAAGAGCCCTAGTGGCCCCGCTGCTTGGCGGCCTCAAGGACTTGATTCATGGCGGCGCCCATGTTGCCCAAATCCATCACTTGGACCCCCTCGGGCAGTGCGAACTGAGAGGCGTCCTGCGGACCGCGCTGAACGCTGGTCGTTTCCCAGACAACCCGGCCGTCATCTGTCGCCCGCAAGATGATGCCATCGTTGGTCACGCAAACTGAATCGGTGCCATCTTCCGGCGTCGTCTTCGTCCATTCCGCACCGCTCTCGCCGGCGACCGAGCAATTCCCGGTACGCGTTGCATTTTGGTCCGCGAGTTCACCCTGCCAGTTGGCGGTTGGATCAGTGATCCCTTCGGTCATGCCGCTCGCGCGTATCGCCATCATCCGCCCACCCTGGCTGGTGATCACATAGCTTTCCCCGTTCTGCGCATTGGAAATGAAGGTCGAAGGACCGTGCCCCGAGTTGAATTCCATGCGCACATTGCCACCATCGCGCACCATGACGATCGGCATCGACTGCCCTTCGGCGTTCGAGAGCGTGGCCTCGGCGCGGTAGGAAACTCCGGTCAGATTAGGAAACGCTCCGCTGCCACCAGCGTCGGCGTTGGTATCTTGGCCTGTTGGCGCTTGCGGACTGCACGCTGCCAGGGCGCATACGGAAAATATTGCTAGAAACGTACGGCGCATGGCGCGTCCTCCCAAAACTGCGAGCCTTGGTAGCAGCTGCGACCTTTCCCCGAAACCCCGTTTGACGCGTCCAGGTGTCTGCGGCAGCTTGCAGGTTGGGGAACTCACATGCGCACATTTGCTGCACTCATCGTCGCCATCTTGCTCGGCGCAGTGGAAGCGCGCGCGCAAACGCCGGACATCCAAATCCGGTATGGCTTGAGCGTCCGAATGGTGAGGATTTTCGCCAGAACTACCCGTCGCAAGCGGTCGAGCAATCGGTTGAGGGACGAGCGACCCTCGAGTGCCTGGTACGGCTCGACACAACGGTCGATTGCAGTGTGATTGCTGAAAGTCCCGCCTCATGGGGCTTCGGCGACGCAGCCCTCGCCATAGCGCGGTCGTTCCGCGTCGCACCCGCACGCGTTGACGGACAACCCGTTGAGGGCGGACGCATCCGCAACACCATTCGTTTCGTATTGCCCCCTGTCGAAGATAGCTACGAAGGACTCTCGCCGGAACAACGCGCAATCGAAGAAGCGTTCGCCGACCTTGACCTCCCGAACTGGGAAGAAGCTCCAACAACCTCAAGCGTTCTCGTCGCAACACCCCACGCCGCGCGCGAAGCAAACGTGCAGGGTCGAGGCATTCTGTCTTGCCGCGTCAATCGCGAGCGCCGTCTGCGTTGCCGCCCTTTTCGCGAGATGCCAGCGGATAGCGGCTTTGGCGTAGCAGCCATGCGGCTCGCGCCACAATTCCTCGTCGCTCAATCAAGCCAACAATTTGCCGATGCTCACCGCACCGAACCGTTCCTCCTGCCCATCGTCTTCGGCGGCGCGCCGGAAGTCACACCAGTTTCTCGCCACCACACCGGCCTAGAACCGCTCGACATACCGCTCATGCGCGCGCCACAAGACGCAATTCCGCCGGAAGCACTTGCTGCGCGGATCAACGGAACTGCCAGCGTCCTTTGCAACATCGGTGCGGGACTGGCGTTGACCTGCTCCGTCGAAGCGGAATCTCCGGCAGGATGGGGGTTTGGAGCGGTGGTCCTGGGCGTCGCGAGTTCGCTGCCCGCGCCACCCGCCAGTCTCGGATTTATTCCGGGCGATCAAATCCGATTTCGCGCAGAATTTGTCCCCGAATAGGCTATTCGTCGCAAAACCGCGACCTCTCGTCCGGGCCCTATCCACCGGCCTTGCTACCACCCGGCCCAAGCGGCCAAACTCACGCCCAACTCGGTCCGCGGCGCTGAAAGTGACCGCGACGCATCCTTTGGGGGTTCCATGAAAAAGCAGCTTCTCGCCGTTTGCCTTGCCATGAGCGTGCCTATGCTCGCGGCCTGCGCCACAACCGGCGCGCAATCATCCGCAACCTTCGGCGACGCCGCCGCCTACCAACAGGCACAAGCCGACGTGACCCGCCTTACCGCTGAAGCAAACCAAGATCCGCTGCTGAAACCATGGACCGGCCCATATGGTGGCGTCCCGCCCTGGGATCAGGCGCGCGCGGAACTCATCGCGCCAGCCCTTGATCTCGGCATCCGCCTGCAAGAAGCCGAAATGCAAGCGATCGCCAACAACCCGGCGCGTCCGACGTTCGACAATACGATCGCCGCCATGCAGGACGCTGGCCGTCACCTTGATCGCGCTCAAACGATCTTCGGCGTGATGACAGACAATATCAGCAACGAAGAGATTCAAGGCGTCGAAGCTGAGTGGTCGCCGCGGCTCACCGCCGCCTACAACGCCATCACCTTCAACCGCGCCCTCTACAACCGCATCGACGATCTCTATCAGCGTCGAGACACGATCGGCCTCAATCCGCACCAGTTGCGCCTGCTTGAACGTACGCACGATCAATTCGTTCGCGCCGGCGCCGCCGCCACGCCGGAGCAACAAGCCCGTCTCGGCGCTATCAACGAAGAACTCTCTTCCAAGTTCGCCGATTTCGGCCGCCGTCTGCTCGCGGACGAGAACACCGCGATCTTCATCACCAACCGCCGCGATCTCGCGGGCTTGCCGCCGAACATTGTCGAGCAATTGGCCGCGGCCGCCACCGAGCGCGGCCACGCAGGCCAGTGGGCCGTCGTCAACACCCGCTCCGTCGTCGATCCATTCCTGACCTTCGCCTCAAACCGGGGTCTGCGCGAACGCGTCTACACCGCGTTCAAGAACCGCGGCGACAATGGCGACGCCAACGACACCAACCAGGTCATCGCCGATATCCTGCGCTTGCGCGCTGAGCGCGCGCAGATTTTGGGCTTCCAAAACCACGCCTACCTGCGCATGGCCGACACGATGGCGGGCACGCCGGAGAGGGCTCAGGATCTGATGATGCGCGTGTGGCCCGCCGCTGTCGCGCGCGTGCACGAAGAAGTGCGCGACATGCAGGCGATCGCCGATCGCCAGCACGCCAACATCACAATCGAGCCGTGGGACTACAATTACTACGCTGAGCAAGTCCGCCGCGACCGTTACAACCTCGATCAGAACGAGCTCCGCCCCTACTTCGAGCTCAACCACATGATCGAAGCGTCGCAATACATGGCGCACGAACTTTACGGGCTGTCGTTCCGCGAAATCACAGGGACAGTGCCGGTGTTCGAGCCGAGCGTGCGCGTCTGGGAAGTCACCGATCGTGACGGCTCCTTCCGCGGGCTCTTCTACGGCGATTATTTCGCCCGCGCCGGCAAGCGCTCAGGCGCCTGGATGAACACCTATCGTTCGCACGAAACGTTCACCGGCACGACGATCACGACGCTCGCTTCGAACAACAACAATTTCGTGCACGGCGCCAATGGCCAGCCGGTGTTGATCTCGCTGGATGACGCCGAAACGCTTTTCCACGAGTTCGGCCACGCCATCCATTACCTGGTTTCAGAAGTCGACTATCCGGGTCTCGGCAACGTGCCGCGCGACTACGTCGAATATCCGAGCCAAGTGCACGAGCACTGGGTGCTGTCGCGTCCGATCCTCGATCAGTTCGCGCGTCACTATCAAACCAACCAACCGATGCCGCAGGCGCTGGTCGATCGTGTCCACAACGCCGCAACCTTTAACCAAGGCTACGCCACGGTCGAATACCTCTCGTCCGCCCTCGTCGACATGGCGCTCCACAATCGCGCCGAGCCGGTGACCGACATCGACGCGTTCGAGCGCGAGACGCTCGCCTCGCTCGGCATGCCGCACGAAGTGCAGATGCGTCACCGGCTGCCGCAGTTCGGCCACCTGTTCTCAAGCGACGCCTATTCGGCCGGCTATTACTCCTACCTCTGGTCCGAGACGATGGACGCCGATACCTGGGAAATGTTCGAAGCCACCGGCAACGTCTTCGATCCGACGGTCGCCGCCGGCATGCGCAACATCATCCTGGCGCCAGGCAACATGACCGACCGCGCCGAGGCCTACCGCCAATTCCGCGGCCGCGATCCGGACGTGAACGCCCTCCTCCGCACCCGCGGCTTCCCGACCGGCGAAGCCAGCGACGCTAGCGGCGGCAACTAGGCCAATACGCGATCACCGAAAGGCGCGGACAGCAATGTCCGCGCCTTTTTTGTTGCTGGCGCCGCTATCGGCAGATTCCGGCTTACCTCTTGGTCGCTTCGTGGTGATTCAGCCGCCATTCAGCCTCGAAATTCCAGACTCGGCACTGGAGCTTCTCAAATGATGCGTAAGTTCGCGACCGTACTCGCAGCCTTGGCCTTTGGCCTTACTACCCTCGCGCCGGCAAGCGCCTCCGCCCAACATTATCGCGGCGGGCATGACCGTAGCTATCATGGCGGCGGCCAATGGAACGATGGGTGTCGCCGCGACAATCACTATGGCTGCGAACGCGATCGAGATCGTCGCCGCTATGGCCATGATGATGACGACGCTCTTGCCGCGGGCGTCATCGGCCTGGTCCTCGGCGCCGTCGTCGCCACCGCGATCGCTAACAGCAACAACCGCGATGACGGCTATTACGACGATGGCGACCGCTATGGTGACCGCTACGGCGATCAATATGGCTACCGCGGCCCCGAAGATGAGCGGTACGCCCCGCCGCCGCCGCCTGAACCGCAATGCACGCGAACCGAGCGCCAATGGGATCGCTACGCCAATCGCTACGTCATGGTTGACGTCCCCTGCTGAGTTGAGCGTCAGTTACGAAACGGAGGCGTGCCTTGTGGACCACAGGGCGCGCCTTCGCGCACTTTCGCCGCAGCTCTCTCCATAATTTGTTCCCCATCGTGCGTTACACTGCGCGCCATGCGGTACGTGTGCGATGCGCCGGACGGCGCAACCTGGTTCAGATTTGAGACGGAGGTCGAGGCGGAAGCCGAAGCGGCGCTGATGCGCCATGCCGTCGACAAATATTATCGCCGCCACGAAGGCGCAGCCCGCGAAACTTATCGCGCCCCCAAGACTGCGGCGTCCTTCGAACAAGCTATTGGCCTGAAGGATCACATCGCCAAGGCAATGCCGCTTTTCCTAACGCTGCGTGCGAGCGACGGTGAAGGTTTAGCCACGGCGATGCTGCCGCCGGGCGGGCGCAATCAGGTGAACTTCCGCATCGTTATTGTCGGGCCTGAGAACGCCGATCCATACGAAGCGCACGAACCGGCGATCCAAGCGCTCGCGCAGCACTTCAATATCGAACTGCCGCGCGAGGCTTGTTACCCCTACGCTTAAGGTTTGCCGGGCGTGCCGCCACCGCCCGTTGTCGCCGGCGCCTGCGGTTGCTGCTGCGGCGCGGGAGCGCTCGATTGCGGCGTGTCGCTGATCGTGCGGAAGCCCGCATAGCACGGCGCGCGCGAGCAAGCTTGCATCAGCAACCGCACCATGTACTGGCCGTTCGCATCGGGGCGGTAAGTCGCGATCGGGAAGTCGTCCGGCAGCATGTCGTTAGCGACAACCCCGCCGGTCGTCATGCTGATCAGCTCGATATCGACGTTCGTGCAATCGCCGTCGCAAGCGCCGATGAAGCCATATCGCTGGCCGCCATTGAGATCGACGATGACGCGGTGATCGTGCCCAGGCTGCATCGGCACGATCGTATCGTTGCCGATCGTGCTTGAGCCCGAAGCGTACTGGTTCTGCGTCGCCGACAGGAACTGACCGATCTGCGCGATCAGCTGCTGGCGCACGTCATCGGTCACGGTAGTTTGCTCGGTCGGCGAGCCCGGCGACTGCGTCGATGGCGGCGTCGCGCCCGCTTGCACGCGCGGCAGCGGCGGCCCGTCAGCGCCCGCTCCGCAGGCCGCGAGCATACAAGCCGCCGCAGCGGCGATCACAAACTGACGCATGGGACTTCCCTCCTCCGTTCGCACAATCCGCCTAACCCCAGCGGGCGCACCTGTCCACGTTTGCCCCACCCCCAAACCGGGGGCTGTGCCGCACGTCACGCCGAACGCGCAATCGGCTGCTCCGGGGCCCAGCGTTTCAGTGGAGAAAACTGCTTGGCCGTATGCGCCGCCGTCGGGTGACGCACGCGTGACAGCCGTCCCTCCGCCACCATCCGCGCATGGACCGCATCCCAGTCGCTCACCGGCTCGCCCTCCCAGTGCGCCACCGACGCCTCATCGCACCAATCGGCCAGCTTCGGCATCGCCGCCCGATGCACCTCGCCGTCGCGATAGGCCTTCATCGCGTCTGCGCTCTCCCACGCCGTTCGCGTCCAGAACACCATCCGTCCCTCAAGCAACAGCGCCCCCGAGATAAATCCCGCTGACCGCCCCGCCTGCGCGGCCGACGCTCGCGCCTCACCCAAGAACGCCGGCAACGTAAAGAACGAACGCAAACGCAAGCGCGTGATCGAATTGAAAGCCATCCACACTCCGTAGCCTCTCCTCCCCACAATGGGGAAGGGCTGGGGTGAAACACGATTCATGCGCCGTTCTTCGCCCCCTAACGCGATCCTCGCTCACGCGCCATCGTAGCGCGGTATCACCGGCTCGCCTTCCAGCGCCTCGCGGCGCGCAGTCCAGCGCTCTTGCAACCGTTCACGCACATATTCAGGCAGCGTGTCTTCGAAACGCCCCTCCAGATAGGCCGCCTGCGACGCCGCCAACTTTTCCGCCGCCCGTTCGGCGTCCGCCTCGCCTTCACCCAAGTTTTGCTCGCGCCAAAGCTTGACGAGCCCCAGAAACGCCCGCGGCGCTTGTGCCGGCGCATGCACCATCGAATTGGCGATGAACGCGGCCTTGCAGAAAATGTCGCAGACCATTTGCTCGGCCTCTTCCTGCGACGCGCGCACCTCTTCGGCTTCCGCTGCACGCGATGCATCGGCCATTTCCACACGCTTGCGCATCTGTTCGGCCAAACCCATGAACGCCTTCGCGTCGGATGCACGCCCCGCCTTCAGCGCCGCATCCGCCTGCGCCAACGCGCGCTGCTCCAAGTGTTCCGGCGGCAGATGCGGGCTCGGCGTCAACGTTTCACGCTGCACCGACAACGGCGTCGGCGGCGGTACGGCCACAACGCGCCTGCGCATCATCTCCGCCATCGACGCCAACGCTTGCGCCTCCTTCGACCGCCCCTGCACCATCGCCGCACTCGCCTGCGCCAACGCCCGCCGCTCAATCGCCGCGGCAATGTCGGAAGCATCTTCCTCGGCGGCGATGCGATCGACGAGCGAAGTTATCTCCGCTTCGCGCTCGGCATCGTCGGCAATGCGCTGCTGCGCCCGCTCAATGTGCGGCTCGACATAATCCGGCGCAGCGGGCGGCGGAGGCGGCACAATCCCGCGCGCTTCAAGCGCCTCGGCCAAATGGCGCTTCGTCCACTTCTCCTTGCACGCCCGCCGCCGGATCGCCGGCACCGTGACGCCATAGCGCTCCGCCACCACCCGCGCCGGCTCTCCGGCCAGATAAGCCGCCCGCACCAGCTCCCAAGTTTGTGGGCCGGCAATCTTGTATTTGTTGCGTTCAAGTCCAGTCATGGGTGGAGTGTAAGTCCACCCAAGAGTCCACCGGATAGATTCAGTATCGACGGCGCGCGAAGCCTTGACTCTACTGAATGTAACGCATGTAGCGGGTGCGGATATCGACGCCCCAATCCCCCGTCATTCCGGGGCTCGGCGATAGCCGAGAACGCGGAACCTAGGGGCAAACGCGCAACCGTTGACTCCCAGCTTCCGGGTTGTTCGCGTAACCGCTAAGCCCCGGAGTGACGGAGCTAACGTTCCTCGTGCCAAGGATCATCGTAACGCCGAAGATACTGCGGCAGCAGCAAGTCCTCATACAAATCCCGCCACTGCGGATTGTCCTTCTCGATCAGCGCCAGCTTCCAAGCGCGCCGCCATTTCTTGATTTCTTTCTCGCGCGCGATCGCAGTCGCGAGATCGCCATGCTGCTCCCACCAAACAAGCAGCTTGCACCCGTGCTCACGCGAGAAACCCGGAAAGCGCCCTTCACGATGCTCAAGCCCGCGCTGCATGAGATCACTCGTGACGCCAAGATAAAGCGTCCCGTTGCGCCCACTCGTCATCAGATAGACCGCAATGAACTCATAGCGCGCCATGCAATGCTTCTAGCGAAAAACGAACGCACCGTCATTCCGGGGCTTCACGCAGTGAAGAACCCGCAACCCAGGGGCCACCAACTGTGCGTTTGCCCCTAGCTTCCGGGCTCGGCCTCCGGTCGCCCCGGAATGACGGACCTGCCACATCACCAGCACAACACCCTTCCGTCATTCCGGACGCGCGGAGCGCGATCCGGAACCCAGGAGCCACCAACTGTGCGTTGCCCCTCGCTTCCGAGTTCCCCCTTCGACCGCCCTGGAATGACGGAGCCACCTGATCACCAGCACAACACCCTTCCTTCATTCCGGACGCGCGAAGCGCGATCCGGAATCCAGGAGCCACCAATTGTGCGTTTGCCCCTAGCTTCCGGGTTCGGCCTCCAGCCGCCCCGGAATGACGGAGCTTTCCTTTGTTGTACCGCATATTTAGCGGCAGTAGTGGATACGGGATTAGCGGGATTTATCCTCGTTTCCCAGTCCGGTCGCTTTCATTGAAGACGCGCGCCACCCACCCAGATTGCCTTTCTGCCTGAAAGTTTCCTACGCTCAACGACGGGAGCAGAGATGACGATTCCTATCAGCCAAATCAGCAGCGTTCAAAAGGCTGCGATCCTGGCCAAGTCCGAGGGTCACTTTCTGGACATGAAGGCCAAAGAGATCCTTCCGAGCAAGCTGTCGAAGACGTTTTCCGCGATGGCGAACGCTGACGCTGGAGAGGTGTATCTCGGCGTCGCTCAGCGCAATGACAAGACGTTTTCGTGGGCAGGCTTCGCTGACGTAGAAGAGGCAAACGCCCACATCAAACTAATCGACGATCTCTTTCCGATCGGTCGGGTGACTCGATGCACCTTCTTGGCGGCACCGGACGAGGCGACATACGTGCTGCATTGTGAGGTCGAGAAGACGCCCGACATCCGGCTCGCCTCCGATGGCGCGGCATACCTTCGACGTGGCGCGCAAAACCTGAAACAAGACACCGAAGAAAAGCTCGCGCGCCTCCGGCTGAACAAAGGGCTGACTACGTTTGAGGATCAGACCGTCAAAGCGGAAATCAGCGACGTTGCGAATTCCAGCGCGATCATTGAATTCATGATCGAGACAGTGCCAACCGCTGAGCCAGAGGTCTGGCTGCGCAAACAAAAGCTCATCGTCGGTGATCTCCCGACTGCCGCTGGCGTCATCTTATTCGATGACGAGCCTCAAGCGACGTTGCCGAAGGCGAGCATTAAGATCTACCGCTACAGGACGACCCAATCCACTGGCACACGCGACACGCTTGCCTTCGATCCGATCGCTATTGAAGGTAACGCGTACAACCAAGTTTATGACGCTGTCGCACGCATCAAGGAGCTGACTGAGGAAATCCCCCTCCTAGGCAAGGACGGACTGGAAAAAATTGAATACCCGACGGAAGCGATCCACGAAGTCATAACCAACGCGGTGATCCATCGCGACTACAGTCGCACCGACGACATTCACGTACGCATATTTGATAATCGCATCGAAGTGCAGAGCCCGGGCACATTGCCTGCGCATATCACAATTAAGAACATTCTTGATGAGCGCGCGGCACGAAACCCCAAGATCGTGCGGCTACTAAACAAGTTTCGCAACCCCCCGAATAAGGATGTTGGCGAGGGGCTCAACACCGCGTTCGAGGCAATGAAGAAGCTGCGCCTCAAGCAGCCACTGATTGAGCAGAAAGAGAACGGCGTCGTGGTGACGCTCAAGCACGAGAAACTGGGCAGCTCCGACCAAATGATTGTCGATTATCTTCGCAGTAACGCTGAGATCAACAATTCAATCGCCCGAGAGCTTTGTTCCATCGGCTCCGAAAACACGGTGAAACGGATCTTTGCGAAGCTGGTCAAAGCGGGCGTTTTGGAACGCGTTCCCAATAGGCCACTCAATAAAGCTGGCTACGTCCGCGGACCTAAATTTCCGACAGAGTGACGGAATTGAATCTAGCCCCCGCCTAATCGCTATCCATCTTCAACGCCGCAATGAACGCTTCCTGCGGAATGTCGACCTTCCCGAACTGCCTCATCCGCTTCTTGCCCTCTTTCTGCTTGTCGAGGAGCTTGCGTTTGCGGCTGGCGTCGCCGCCGTAGCATTTGGCGGTCACGTCTTTGCGGAGCGCGCTGATGGTCTCGCGCGCGATGATGCGGCCGCCGATGGCGGCTTGGATCGGGATCTTGAACATGTGCTGCGGGATCAGCTCTTTGAGCTTTTCCACCATGGCGCGGCCGCGTGATTCAGCGCGGCCGGCGTGCACCAGCATCGAAAGCGCGTCGACCGGATCGTCGTTCACCAGGATCGACATCTTCACCAGATCGCCTTCGCGGTGATCGATGATCTGATAATCGAAGCTGGCGTAGCCCTTTGAGACGCTCTTCAGGCGATCGTAGAAATCGAACACGACTTCGTTGAGCGGCAGCTCATAGACGAGCATCGCGCGCGAGCCGACATAATTCAGATCTTTCTGAATGCCGCGGCGATCCTGGCAAAGCTTGATGATCGAGCCGAGATATTCGTCGGGCGTCAGGATCGTGGCTTTGATCCACGGTTCTTCGATGGACTTGATGTAGGTGACGTCCGGCAGATCGGCGGGATTGTGCAGTTCGCGCACTTCGCCGTCATTCATGTGGACTTTGTAGACGACGCTGGGCGCGGTCGCGATCAGGTTGAGATCGAACTCGCGCGAGAGGCGCTCTTGGATGATCTCCAAGTGCAGAAGCCCAAGGAAACCGCAGCGGAAGCCGAAGCCGAGCGCGGCTGAGGTCTCCATTTCGTAGCTGAAGCTCGCGTCGTTGAGGCGGAGCTTCGACATGGCAGCGCGCAGATCTTCGAAATCGGCGGCGTCTTGTGGGAAGAGACCGCAGAACACGACAGGCTGCGCCGGCTTGAAGCCCGGCAGCGCTCGGCTCGTTTCGCGGCGATGCTCTGTAATGGTGTCGCCCACCCGCGCGTCCGCAACTTCCTTGATCGAGCCAGTCAGCACGCCGATCTCGCCAGGCCCGAGTTGCGCGACATCTTCTCTGCGCGGACGGAGCACACCAAGCGTATCGACATTGTAGTCTGCGCCTGTCTGCATCAACTTTACGCGCATGCCCTTTTTGACAACGCCATCGATCACACGGAAGAGCACGACGACGCCGAGATAGGCGTCGTACCAGGCGTCGACCAACATGGCTTTAAGCGGCGCGTTGGCGTCGCCGGTTTTTGGCGGCGGCAGGCGCGTGACGATGGCTTCGAGCAGATCGGTGACGCCCTCGCCCGTCTTGCCGGAGGCGAGGATGGCTTGGCTGGCGTCGAGGCCGATCACGTCCTCGATCTGCTGCTTCACGCGCTCGGGCTCGGCGGCGGGCAAGTCGATCTTGTTGATCACCGGCACGATTTCGAGGTCAAGGTCGAGCGCCTGGTAGACGTTCGCCAGCGTCTGCGCTTCCACACCCTGCGACGCGTCCACGATCAGTAGCGCCCCTTCACACGCCGCCAGCGACCGCGAGACCTCATAGGCAAAGTCCACGTGCCCTGGCGTATCCATGAGATTGAGGACGTACTGCTCCCCGTCTTTCGCCCGATAATCGAGCCGAACGGTCTGAGCTTTGATGGTGATGCCGCGCTCTTTTTCGATATCCATCGAATCAAGCACCTGACTTGTCATCTCACGCGCCGATAGAGCCCCGGTCTCCTGAATCAACCGGTCAGACAAAGTGCTCTTGCCGTGGTCGATGTGGGCCACGATTGAGAAGTTTCGTATGCGGTCGCGAGGCGTCATTTGAGGCCGTGAAGTATAGGCGCCCGAGCAAAACGCCAAGGCTCACGGCTGCGTCAGTTCGGCATTAGAGAGAAAAATACGACATAGAATAAGAGCCATGCACCAATGAGGAGCCAAAGCAGCTGGCGTTCGCTGAGCCAGCGGCTCAAGGCGCGGCCGATGAGCGACACGCCAATCGAGACAATCAGGAAACGCGGCAGCCGCGCAACAATGGCGGCAAGCGCGAACGCGGGCAGCGATGCCCCGACATGCGGCGCGACAATAGCGAAGACTTTGAATGGCGTGGAGGTGAGCGGGCCAAGGAAGGCGGCTAGGAACCAGTTCTGCGCCATCGCCTGCTCTGCGCGCTGCGCCATCGCATCGCTGATCGCAGGCACCGCGAGCACGGCTTGGCGCGCGACAGCCGCATCGTTCGCACTCCAAAGATACATGATGACCCCGCCAACACTCGCGCCGATCGCCGCGATGAAGGACGCGCGCGCTGCCGCTTTCACGCCGCGCTTGAGGCCGATGTAACTCAAGAGCACATCCGGCACGATGAAGAACAAAGTCGCCTCAGCCACGCCCCAAACGAAGGCGGCAATTTCGAGCGCGTATTTACGAAACGCGTTCATACGGACAACGCTGGCAAATCGAGACGGACGCCCAAATGTGCGCGCTCACCGCTCGATGTTTCGAAACCGCCGACGATGCGGGCTTTGCATCCGACGGTCGCCGCCGGTTGGCCTGCGGCTGCGAGATCGGCGCGATAGCGGCGAGCGTTCTCTCGGCTCAGATAGCCGACAAGGTCGCCTTCGATCTCGACTCGCACGGCGTTGGCGTCATGCGGATTTGTGTCTTCAAGCACGAGCGTGACGTCGATTGTCACCGTCCGCCCACCGCGGCGATCGCGCTCGACGACCCTGGCAAGCACGTCCTGCCGGCGAGACACGCCGACAACATCGATTGCAAACGTTCCGGGACCCTCAAGCTCTATTTGCATGGAGGCGAACCATAGCGCCGATCGCGACGGCAATCATGCGCGCGCCGAAGCTGGATTTTTGGGAAGGATGGTGCCCGGAAGAGGACTCGAACCTCCACGCCCTTGCGAGCGCCAGCACCTGAAGCTGGTGCGTCTACCAATTCCGCCATCCGGGCACAGGGGTAGAAGACGGCGGGGTGTAAGGGAGCCGCGAGGGGCCGTCAACTTCGCGCGCTGACGGCACTTCGGACGGGCAAATAGCGCCCCGAATGCCCTTAAACCACCCCCGCTACGCGGCGCCGAAGCTGAACACGGCGTTCATTCGGGTCACGGTGGCGCTATCCCCAAAGTCAGGGCCGGGATATTCGGCGAGCAGCTTGAGGCGGGTCCGCGGCAACGGCGCGCGCCCCGGATCACCGATGAGAATCTCGATGTTTGCAGAGAGACAGCGATCGAAGAAGGCGGTGACACGTTCGCCGAGTTCAGGATCGTAGAAGAGATCGCCGGCGAGGATGAGGTCGGCGGCGGGTGGATCGCCGTCGAGGATATCCTCGCAAATCGAGACGACGGCGACGCTGTTCGCGGCCGCATTGAGTCGGGCGGCGGCAATTGCATATGGATCACAGTCGATCGCGGTGACGCCGCGCGCGTCCGCTTTGGCGGCGGCGATAGCGACAAGGCCGGAGCCGCAACCAAGATCGATGACATCGCGGCCGGCAATAATATTTCGATGATCGAGCACGTGGCGCGCGAGCGCGAGGCCGCCGCCCCAATACTGCGCCCAATACGGCGCCCCGAAATTCTCATCGGCGCGCGCCAAGCGCCAAAGGCCGCTGTGCGGACCAGCCTTGTGCGTCCGGATTTCAGGCACGGAGGGAACCGGCGCCAGCGGCAGGTTTGCTTCAAGAAAGGCGGTGATATCAGGCGAGATCTGGCGTGCTCCGGCTCATCTTGATGATAACGGTCGGCGATGAGGTCGTCGCCGAAAAATCGCTTATCCGTCGTGGTCGGCTTTGGCATGCGCTGAGTGCGTGCTAGGCGGTGCGCATGCGCAATCTGGCTTTCCTACTTGCTTTTGGTCTCATCGCGTGCGCGAGCGCGCCACCGATGGAGCAGCACGGCCCACCCTCCACCGAGGGGATCGCGCCAAGCTGGGATGCGGCGCGCGCCGACGCGATCCTGCAGCGGACGCAACGCCTGTACCTCGCTTCAGATCTTTCGGGGTTGAGCGACGGCGAGCGTGTCGCGGTGCGCGAGCTGCTCGCAGCCGGTGAGCGCATACATCAGCTCTACATGAGCCAACGCCACCCTCAGGCGTTGAACGCGGCGGCCTATCTTGCCGCGCATCCGGAGCTAAGGCGCGAGAACGATCTATTTCGTATGAATGCGGGTCCGATCGCATCGACGTTGGATAACACGCGCGAAGCGTTCCTGACGGTGTCGCCGGAAACGCCGGCGCGCAACATGTATCCCGCCGGCACGACGCGAGAGAGCATGGACGCTTTCTTGGCCGCGCACCCCGATCGGCGCGCAACCTTGTTGGACGATCGCACCGTTGTCGTTGCAGCGACGCCTGAGAACCGCGCGCACGCCTTGATGGTGCTGGATCATCATCCGGTTCTCGACACTTTGCATCCTGGCCTTCGGACACGCTTGCAGAATGAAGAGACCTATTTGGCGCTGCCCTACTCGGTCGCCTACGCGCACGACATTTTCTTCATTGTCGATCGGCTGAACGCGGCGGCGGATGCTGTAGAAAGCGGCGATCCAGCGTTCGCGCGCTACCTTAGGCTGCGCGCGCGGGATTTGCTGGCCGACGATTATGAAGGCGGCGACGCCGCCTGGGTGACAGGCAATTTCACCGGCAATTTGAACGCGCAGATTGGTTCGTATGAGACTTACGATGACGCGCTCTACGGCGTGAAGACATTCTTCTCACTTTCGCTATTGGTGCGAGACCGCGCGCGGAGCGAAGAGTTGCAAGAAGCACTGGGAGACATCCAGCGCGTCGAAAACGCGCTACCCTACGATCACCACCGCGAAGTGCGGACGAACATTCCGGTTGGGGTTTACAACATTATCGCCGATTTTGGTCAGGCGCGCGGGACGAATACGGCATCGATCCTGCCAAACGAGGCGTATCTCGCGCGCCAATACGGCCGGACGATCTTGATGCGCGGCAGCATTCTTTTGAATGAGGAGCTGTTTGCGGAGACGCAGCGCGCGTTTGCGGCGGCCGTCGTCCAGAGCCAGGCGAATGATCTGACGGCCGAGGGCGGTTTCTATCGCACGCTATGGCATGAAATTGGTCACTATCTCGGCGTCGACCAAACCGCTGACGGACGCGACCTCGATTCAGCATTGGAGGACACCGCAGACCTGCTGGAAGAGATGAAGGCTGACCTCGTGTCGCTAACCTCGGCGCGCATCCTTCAACAGCGCGGGCGCCTTACAGAAGCGCAGCTTCGAGGGATCTATGCCTCCGGTATTCGCCGCGTTTTGCAAAAAAACCGGCCACGTCGGGAGCAGCCGTACCAGACGATGCAGCTCATTCAATGGAACTGGTATCTGGAGCACGGTACTCTGCGCTTAGAAAACGGGCGCCTGCGAATCGATTATCGGCGTTATCCCGAAGCAGTCACGAGCTTGCTTCGCGAGGTTCTGGCGATTCAGCGCGCCGGTGATCGTGACGCCGCGAACGCATTTGTCACGCGCTGGACAACGTGGCGGCCAGACCTCCACGAGGTCATTGCGCAGCGGATGCGCGAGAGTGAGCGCAACCGGTTTACCATTGTGACCTATGAAGCCCTGGACGGCCCGCAGCCTTAGGGGGAGCGCGTGACAGAGCAAGCGGTTGCGAACGAAGACATTGTCATCGTCGCGCCGCGCTTGCCCGAGGCCGCGGGTGAAGGCGCCTACTCCGCTTACGAGATCGACCCGGCGGCGATCGAGACGGCGACGCGGCTCGACGAAGCGCTGCGTTCAGCGCCGGGTGTTTCGACGTTTCGCCGAAACGATAGCGCCGCCGCCAATCCAACAATTCAAGGCCTCTCTATTCGCGCCTCGGCGCCCTCCGGCGCAGGGCGGGCGTTGGTGACACTGGACGGCCAGCCACTGAACGATCCGTTTGGCGGCTGGGTTATTTGGGGGGCTGTTCCGCCGGAGACGGTGGCGAGCGCGACGGTGCTGCGCGGCGCTGGCGCGGGTCCGTATGGCGCAGGCGCGCTGACGGGAACAGTGCAGCTGGATGAACGGCGTGGGCAAGGCGCAGTGCTTTCGCTCGAAGGCGGCGAACGCGGACAGGTTCGCGCCGCCGGGATCGGCGAAGCCCGCGACGACGCTTGGTCCTTCATGCTGGCAGCGAACGCGCAACAGGACGATGGCTGGATCCCGGTGCGCGCCGGACGCGGCGCAGCGGATACCGAGATTTGGTCCAATTCTGCCGCTGGCGTCAGCCGACTTGAATGGCGCGCCGGCGAGCATGTGCTTTCGGCACGGCTTGGCGGCTATTCTGAGAGCCGCGGCGCAGGACTGGTCGGCGCTGAATCGCGCTCAAACGGATCGAGCCTGAGCCTCACGCTCGCGGCGCCGTCCGGCGACGTTGCGTGGCGCGTGCAGGCATGGGCGATGGCGTCCGACCTCCTCAACACATCGGTCGCGACGGCGCCGGATCGGAGCGCGACAACGCCAGCCAACGAACAATACGCTACACCGGCGTTCGGCTGGGGTGGCAACGCCGCCCTGCGATGGACGGGCGAAGACCACGGCCTTGAAGTCGGCGCCGATCTGCGTACCGCTGATGGTGAGACGCGGGAGCGGTTCGCGTTCAGTGGCGGCCAGTTCATGCGCAACCGCGTCGCAGGCGGGCGGACACTGACAGCCGGCGCGTATGCAGAAGGCTGGCGCGAGTTTGGTGATTGGCTCTTCACTGGCGGCGCGCGTGTGGATCAGTATCGCGCGTGGGATGGCCACCGCATTGAGCGCTTGATGGCGACTGGCGCGCCGATATTGGAGGTCGCGCCAGCGGATACCGAGACAATCGCGCCGACGGCGCGACTCGGCCTACGCCGCGGCTTCGGTGAACTTTACCTGCGCAGCGCAGCCTATGCGGGCTTCCGGCCACCGACACTGAACGAACTCCACCGCCCCTTCCGTGTTGGCAATGACGTTACCGAGGCAAACGCTGCATTGGCGCCGGAGCGACTCATAGGCGCCGATCTCGGCGCCGGCGGCGACTACACGACCTGGTCCTGGGACGCCGGCGTATTTCTAACGCGGCTGGAAGACGCGATCGTCAATGTAACGCTTGGCGCAGGTCCCGGTACGTTTCCCCCCGGCGTGTTCGTACCTACTGGCGGCGCCTACCGGCAGCGGCAGAATGCCGGCGCGATTGAAGCGGCTGGCCTCGAAGCGGAAGCTCACGGTGATTGGAACGCACGCGTTAGTTGGCGCGCGGCGCTGAACTACACCCATGCCGAATTCGATGGAGGACCGCTTGTCGGTTTTCGCCCGGCTCAATCACCGGTCTGGAGCGTCAGCGCCGGCGCCGATTGGCGGGCGCTCGACGCAACCACCCTCTCGGCGGCATTAGTCTATGAGAGCGACCGGTTCGAGGATGATCTCAACTCACGTGAGCTCGGTGCGGCGGCGGTGCTGGATTTGCGCGCCGAGCAGCGCCTGCGGGCAGGTGTCTCAGTCTATGCGGCTTTGGACAACGCGCTGGATACCGCGATCGAGACAGCCGAGAGCGGCAACGGGATCGAAAGCTTCGGTCCGCCTCGCAGCCTTCGCGTTGGACTTGTGCTGCGGCGGTAGCGCCGCACTGGCGCCGCCAACGGAATTGCACTAAGTCCGCGCTCCATGACACGGAAACTCTCTCTGACCGTCGATGGCAAGAACGTCGCGGTCTATCTGCACAAGGGCGATCTGCCCGATAGCGTCAGCTTCAATGGCCCGGTTGCGGTCGATAGCGAGACGATGGGCCTCTCGCTCATCCGCGATCCACTATGCCTCGTGCAGATTTCGGATGGCGGCTCAGAAGCGCACCTCGTCCAACTTGATCGCGCGACCTACGACGCGCCGAACCTGAAGCGGGTGCTGACCGATCCGCAGCGCCTTAAACTCTTCCACTTCGCGCGCTTCGACATCGCCATGTTCATGCGCGACCTCTCAATCATCACGACGCCGCTCTATTGCACCAAGATCGCCTCGAAGCTGGTGCGCACCTACACGGATCGTCACGGCCTCAAAGATCTTACCAAGGAAGTGCTCGGCCGTGACATTTCCAAGGATCAACAATCGAGCGATTGGGGCGCGCCGGAGCTTTCGGACGCGCAGCTCGCTTACGCTGCCTCGGATGTGCTGCACCTGCATGCGCTGAAGGAGCGTCTCGATGCCATGCTGGCGCGTGAGGGTCGCACCGAGATTGCACAATCGTGCTTCGACTTCCTGCCGACGCGGGCGGCGCTGGACCTTGCAGGCTGGGAAGAGACGGATATCTTCGCTCACGCATGAGCAAGATCAACCTCGCCGACAAGCTCTCACAATTCGAAGGCCATTGGCAGCCGCGCGTCGTGGGCGCGTTCAACGGGCATGACCTGATGGTGGTGAAATTCCAAGGTCAATTTCCTTGGCACTCGCACGCGGACACCGATGACTTCTTCCTTGTTCTCAAAGGCGAGATGATTATGCGGCTGCGTGAAGGCGATGTTCGCGTTGGGCCGGGCGAAGTTTTTGTTGTGCCGCAAGGCGTCGAGCACGCGCCGTTTGCTGAAGAAGAGACGCACGTGCTGCTGATCGAGCCGAGGGGCACGCCGAACACGGGCGATCCAGAAACGGCCGCGCCGCGACGGGAGATTTGAGCCTGAGCACCGAAACGTTCACGCCGCTGCCGGACATGATCCGCACATTCGCCGCAACCTCGCCGGACAAGATCGCGCTCGTACAAGACGAGCGTCAACTCTCTTATAACGATCTCGACAAGGTGATGGATCGCGTCGCGGCGGCGCTACAGCGCGAGGGCGTGAAGCCGCGCGAGAGCGTTGCGATCTGCGCGGGAACGTCGATCGAATATGTATCCGCGTTTCTTGGCGCGCTGCGGGCTGGCGTCGCGGTCGCACCGATCGCGCCCTCTTCGACCGCGGATAGTATCGTCGAAATGATCGCCGACTGTGGCGCGAAAGTTTTCTTTGTTGATCGCGCGGTCGCGGCCGAACTCGGAGACAAACTAGGCCGGGTGAAAGCAAAGCTCGTCGGCTTGGACGAGGGCGCGCCCGGCGCGCCGCACGATCAGTTCATCGCGCCCGCGGGCACGAAGCCAGCGCCGGTGGCGATCACCGAGGATATGCCGTTCAACATCATCTATTCGTCCGGCACGACGGGAACGCCGAAGGGCATTGTCCAGAGCTTCGGCATGCGCTTTGGGCACGTCGCGCGTGCGGTGGCGATGGGTTATGGACCAGGTGCGGTGACGCTGCTGTCGACGCCGCTCTATTCCAACACAACTCTGGTGAGCTTCTTTCCAACCATGGGCCTCGGCGGCACCGCTGTGCTGATGAAGAAGTTCGACGCTGCGCAGTATCTTCAGCTGGCGCAGAAGCATCGCGTAACGCACACGATGCTCGTGCCCGTGCAGTACTCACGCCTAATGGCGCGCGAAGATTTCGACTCTTACGATCTCTCCAGCTTCGTGATGAAGTTCTGCACGTCGGCGCCCTTCTCCGCCGCGCTGAAAGCAGATGTGCTGAAGCGTTGGCCTGGTGGCCTCGTCGAATATTTCGGCATGACCGAAGGCGGCGGCACGTGCGTGCTGATCGCGCACGTCTATCCGGACAAGCTGCACACCGTTGGCCAGCCCGCGCCTGGGCACGACATCCGCGTCATCGATGAAGATGGCCGCGAGCTGCTGCGCGGCGAGATAGGCGAGTTGGTGGGTCGCTCCGAGCTTGTGATGAGCGGTTATCACAACCGCAAAGAGCAGACCGACGCCGCGACTTGGATTTCACCCGAAGGTCTAGCGTTTATTCGTACCGGCGATGTGGGGCGCTTCGATGCCGATGGCTTCGTCGAGCTCATGGACCGCAAGAAGGACATGATCATCTCCGGCGGTTTCAACATCTACCCGAGCGACCTCGAAGCGGTTCTGCGCCAACACCCCGATGTGGTGGATGTCGCGGTCGTCGGTGTGCCGAGCGCAGATTGGGGCGAGACGCCGGTCGCGTTCATCGTCTCGCGCGGCGCAGATGCAGAAACGCTGCGCGCATTCGCAAACGAACGCGTCGGAAAAACACAGCGGATCAGCGATGTCCGCCTCATCGACGAACTCCCGCGCAGCCATATCGGCAAGATTTTGAAGCGTGAGTTGCGTGACTCTTATGCGAAGGCGAGCGCCTGACACTGCGCCTTGGCGCAGACGGTAATCGCGACTAGTCTCCCCGATTAGGGAGAGGCAGATGAAGTTCAATGCGCTTTTCGCGGCCATGTTGTTTGCGCTGACGCCGTTGCCCGCGGCTGCACAGGCGTTCTTTGGCAATCCATTCTCCGATGCCGCAACCTATCGCAGCGCGCGCGGCGCGCTCGACGAAGCACGCTATCGCGTGCGTTACGAAGCAACCATCACGGAACACGGCGGCCAGCCCGTAGTCGGCGAAATCACATTCGACGTTGCTGATGATTGGGCGCTCGTGCGCGAGGGTGATCGCACCACGCTTTATGACTTCCAGCTCAATCGCGTATTCACGATCGACGCCGATAGCTTCCGAGGTCAGAACGCGATGGGCAACCTGACGTTCAGAATCATGGAGCGGCAGAACCGCGCGTACCTTACGCAGATCGCGCAGAGCGCCGGGGTGCAGGCCAACCAACTCCCTGATGCCTGCGACGCGGAGACCGAACTCTCGGTTGTCGTCCCAGGCGCGCGGGCTGGCGCGACGTCCTTCCGCGAACAGCGCGGCGTGTTCACGTTTACATGCGACGATCGCGAGATGGGCGGCTTCACGATGGGCGAAGGCGCTGCGCCGCCGCGTGCATTTTGGCCAGCGATGTACGCAGAGATGGGAACGCACCCCGCTTTGCATCACCGCGTGCGCGAGACCGACCACGCCCCGGCGCAACTCAGCACTTCGTTTCGCTCCGGCGCTGCGCAACCCGCGCAACGCGCGTGGCGGTTGATCGCCATCGAAAACGTATCGACGCCCTATCCGCTGGTCGAAAATCTTCGCAACGTAAGCGCCGACGCGCTCAATCAGCTCGTGCCTGGCACAGGGCAGATCGGCGTTGACGCGGTCGCAGGGCGTGCGCAGGGCGGCGCGCCGACGCTGCAGAGCTGGGACGCGCACCTGCGAGATATCTCGCGTCGCGAAGGCGAAGCAGCAGCAGCCATGCTGATGGCGCCATCGTTCAACATGTTTCCCGAGCTTCAGTGCAATAGCGGTCCGCGATACGCGATATGTGAGATTGCCCAGAGACTGCGCTCCATCCGCGATCCAGCGCCGATGGCGATTCTGGAAGTTGGCATGGCGGAGCAGAGCCACAACAACGCCGCTGCCATCGCGGCGATGACACGCGCTCAATCTTCGCCTCTGCGCGATCATCCGGCGCTTGGCGCAGCGTTCGCACTCGCCGCTTTGCGTTTCAACGACGCCGAACGCGCGCAAGCGACCGCAGCGCATTTGCCACTCGATATCGCAGCGTTGCAAAACCGCGCGCTGCTCGCCTATCCTTACAACCCGGCTTATTGGACCGACGTCGGCGATCGCTACGGCGCCAATTACGAATGGTCGAGCGCGTTCATGTTCTATGACGTGGCGTACTCACTACCGATGCCGAGCGCGCTTTCGGGCAATCAATCACTGATTGCGCGGCGCACGCAGATGGAGCGCATACGCCGCGATTTTCCGGAGGCATTCCTGGCCACTACGCCTTGACCACCTGTTGATCGATCCGCCCGAAGATCGAGTGCTTCTTTGCGTCGAACATCTCAATCTCGACGCGGTCGCCGTGCTTGAGGAACGGCGTTGACGGCTTGCCGGACTGGATCGTCTCGATCATACGCTGTTCGGCGATGCAGGAATAACCCAGGCCACCTTCGTTGATCGGCTTGCCCGGGCCACCGTCGGCGCCACGATTGGAGACAGTGCCAGAGCCGACAATCGTCCCTGCAGCAAGCTCACGCGTCTTAGCCGCGTGCGCAATAAGTTGGCCGAAGTCGAAGGTCATATCCTCGCCCGCGTTGGCGGCGCCAAAGAATTTTCCGTTCAAACTGACATGCATCGGCAAATTCAGCTTGCCGTCCTTCCAAGCGCTGCCAAGCGCGTCAGGCGTCACAGCAACCGGCGAAAACGCCGACGACGGCTTGGATTGGAAGAAGCCGAACCCCTTCTCCAACTCAGCAGGAATGAGATTCCGCAGGCTTACATCATTGACTAACATGACGAGGCGAATGCGTTTACGCGCTTCGTCCGCGCCGATCCCCGCTTCACAATCATCGACTACAACCGCCACTTCCGCTTCAAAATCGCAGCCCCAGGCCTCGTCCTTGAGCGGGATGGGATCACGCGGGCCGAGAAAAGCGTCGCTACCGCCCTGATACATGAGCGGATCAGTCCAGAAGCTCTCGGGCATCTTTGCACCGCGCGCCTGTCGCACGAGCGCGACGTGGTTCACATAGGCCGAGCCATCCGCCCACTGAAACGCTCGCGGCAATGGCGATGCTGCTTCGCGTTCGTGAAAGCGCTCACGCAACACCGTGCCTGCGTTGACGCCTTTGCTGAGAGCGCGGAGCTTTGGCTCGGCGTGCGTCCAGTCATCCAGCGCGGCTTGCATTGTCGATACGCCTGGTTCGTAGGCGCACCAGGCAAGGTCGTCAGAAACGACCACGAGGCGACCGTCACGGCCGTGACGCAGGGAGGCAAGTTTCATTGTTTCGCTGCGTCCTTCTGATTTTCTGGGGCCGCTTTGATGAAGGCCGGATGATTGCGGGCACCTTCATCCCAGGCAAGCAAATGCGGAAACGGCGTGAGATCGGTCTTGAAGCGCCGCGCATTGGCCATTTGCGGCACAAGGCAGACATCGGCAAGCGTAGGTTCGTCGCCAAAACAGTATTTGGTCTCAGCGCGCTGCTGCGCCTGATGTTCGAGCGCGTTGAAGCCGAGCTTGATCCAGTGCCGATACCATTCGCCGACGTGATCGTCGTTGGCGCCGAACTCAAGCTTGATGCGCGTCAGGACGCTGGTGTTGTTGAGCGGATGGACGTCCGTCGCGATCGTCAGTGCGAACGAACGTATCTGCGCGCCGAGCCACGGATCGGCGGGCATCAAACGTGGCTCGGGATAGGTTTGATCGAGCCACACTAAAATCGACATCGATTGGGTGATGAGCCCCCTATCCGTCTCCAGCGCCGGCACACGCATTTGCGGATTTTTGGAGCGGTATGGCTCGCGCATCTGCTCATCGACGCCCGGCATGATATTGACCGGCACGCTCTCATACTCGACGCCCTTAAGCGCCAAGCCGATCCGAACCCGATAGGCGGCTGAAGAGCGCCAGTAGTCGTAAAGTTTGAGCACCTCACCCTCACTGCAAGCTGTGTAGTGTTAGCAGTTAGACCTGCCTCTGCCGATGGGAAACAGCCATGAGAATAGTGGTGGTGATAGCAGTCCTGTTGGATCAATGGCCTGACCGATCGGCATAAGATCCCGTAACTTGGCGTTTTTCCGGGTCGACACCTGCTCGGGCCGGCCAACGGAGGAAACATCGGGGAGCAGGTCTCCCTTAGAGAGCATATTTCCAAACCAACAGCGCCGAGAGCGTTACAATCATCAATAAGACGAGCGGCGTTCCGGCGCGGACATAATCGCGAAATTCATAGCCTCCCGCGCTCATGATGAGGATATTGGTCTGGTAGGCGATCGGCGTTGCAAAACACAGATTGCAGCCGAACAGCACCGCAAGCACCATCGGCTCCGCTGGCGCTCCCACCTGCTGCGCGAGAGAAACCGCGATCGGCGTCCCGACTGCGGCGGCGGCCGTGTTGGACGAGAAATTGGTCAGCAGCGCGGCAAAAGCCATCATCGCGCCTACCATGACGGGCAGAGGGAACGCCTGAAGGACAAACGCAAGCAGCGTTCCAAGCCAAGCCGCTGCACCAGTTTCCAAGAGTGCCCGACCGAGCGCGATGCTCGCTGCGACGAGGACAATGACCTCCCCGCTCAACGCACGTCCAATCTTGTCGAAGCGAACGCAGCCGGTCGCCAGCATGGCGATGGCGCCGCCGAGAGCTGCAATGGCTATTGGAACAATTTGCAATGCGGCGACCGTCACAACGCCGGCGAAAATGGCGAGCGCCAGGGGAGCCTTTGTCGTGCGCGGCATTTCCGCCGCGCCTTCTAAGACCAACGCGCCTTCAGCGATCTGCAGTCGCCGCAAACGGTCTTGCGGGCCTTGCACCAAGAGAATGTCCCCGACTGAAAAGGGCTCATCGCGCAGGAGCCGGGTGTCATCCCGAAACACGTGACCCGAGCGGTAGAAGCCGATCACAACGACGCCATAGCGATCCCCGATCTGCGCCGTGCGTATGCTCTGATCGATCAGAGCGGATTCGGCGCCGATGGCGAGTTCGGCGATGACAAGATCTGCGTTGCGCTCCCAAACGAAAGCCCGAAGATGTTGCACGACAGCGGGATTCGCCAGGCTCGCCTTGAGCGCTTCGCTGGCCTCCCGCAGATGTTCGGGCGCGCCCCTCACGCGCAAGATATCGCCGGCGATCAACGAGCGCGTATCGCCCCTGGCCTCTCCCAGCGGCCCAACTGCCGCGACCAACTCAACGTGATGCTTCTGCAGAACCTCTCTGTAAGCGGAAAGATCAGGGCCGTACGCAACGATCGATTCAGCGGAGACATGAACGGCGGCTTGGAACAGACGTTCGTCGTGTGCTGTGTCCGTCACTGTGGCGGGCAGCAGCCGCGGCATGATCAGCCAAAGGTATGGCAAGGCAACGAGCGCCGCCAGGAGCGCGATGTCAGTGAATGCGAAGACGCCAAGGCGCGGCATCCCCATATCCGCGGCAATAGAAACCACGAGCAGATTTGTAGACGTGCCAATTGTGGTCGCCATGCCGCCAATGAGGATGGCGCAATTGACCGGCATCAAAGTCTGCGACGGAGGCGCACCGACGCGCAGACCCAAGTTCAAGAGCAGCGGCAGCACCAGAACCAACACGGGCGTGTCATTCACGACCATGCTCATGAGCCCCGCAAGAACGAGCGTGAAGAGCAACCCCATCACGCGGCTAAAACGCCAAAGCTGCGTGAGCGCCCGAGCAGTTGGCTCCAAGGCGCCGGTTGTCACAAGGCCGCGACCCAAGATCATCAAACAACAGATCGCAATCAGCGCCTGGTGACCGAAACCTCCGAACGCGATTTCAAGGCCGGAAGCCGCCGCCTCACCTTCAATCGGAAAGACATAAAGCAGCAGCGCAACCGCTGCGATCAGGACAAGCGACAGTATCTCGATACGCAGCTTCGAGCGCGCAAAATACCAGAATGCGACAACGGCGAGTAAGATCGCGCCGAAGGCATGTAGCGAAGGCAGATACAACCGATGCCTCCCGTCTGCTCAGCCCCCATCTTGGCCCGCTCTTCGCTGACGCTCCAGCACTACGTTGCGGTCGGTGACTTGATCTTCATGAATGACTCAGTCGAAAGAAATATTGTTTACCCGATGATCACGCCAGCCAAAGCACTTCAAGGTTTGGACGCACTAGACTTGAGCGCTGATGCACGCGCCGACTTCCTGGGCCGCAACGCGCAGCGGGTATTCGAATTGAACTGACCGTCGCCTTTGTCGCCGCACGGCTAATGGCCTTTGAATGAACAGTGGAATGTCAGCATTAGGCCCGATCCCTACACATTCTTACGAACGACCGCGCCAAGGGCGTTCGAGACGGTCGCGCGCATGGCAGCAGAGACCAAGCTGCAGACTTTGACATGCCTTGCGGCTCACCGAACCGGCGTCGTCGGGTCGGCCTGGGGGGCGTTGCCGGGTGCGCACGCGACGGCCTAGTCGTCCAGGCGCCGGGCGGTCCTGGAAGCGAGTCGCTGACGAGCGAGAGAGACAACATCTAGTTTCCGCAGACTTCGGACTCGCTCACGCGCCTTTCTTGAAGATCGCAGTCGGCTCGGCCCTCGAATCCGCAACTATATCCCGCCTCGCTCCGCTCACATCGCCAAGTTTCCGCAACTGGGCGCGCGCCTCGATAGCGAAAAATACTGCTCGCGCCGAACGCCCGGCACAGACGCTCAGCGCTAAGTTGGGCACGCGTTATCGCCGCGGCTTGCGCTGCGGACTGACTAGGTAGCGGCGCGCCGCTCGCCGGTTCGAATAGCACCGGATCTTGGCGATCGCTCTCAATCCATTGCTCGGCAGAAACGATGCGTCGGCTGGCTAAGCGGCTGTCAGCGAGTGCACGCAGTGGACTTGTTTCAAAGCGCTCGCGGAAACCACGCAGCGCTTGGCAATCGTTTGGCGGCAGAGCCTCCCAGGCGAGGCGCGCTTCTCGCGATGGGCGTCCGCCCAAACCGAGAGCGCCACAAACGTCAGAAAGACCAGGCTGCCCTATGCTCAGGGTGCACGCCTGGTCCTGTATGCGCAGTACGTTCATTGAAAAGCCGAATATCCCTGCCGCGAGCGCGCTGGCGATAGAACCAATTGTGAGACGACGCATGAGGCGACGCATCGGCCCCTTCGGGCTGGGCGCTGGAGCGCCGGTACGTTTGGACTCGATAACAGCCAATAGATCGCCAAAAAACGGATCGCGCAGCGAGCCCCGCCAATGGCTGAGGTCAATCGCCTGCAATTCGCCAAACCCCAGTGGCGGGCGAACCGGCTCTAGAAGAACAGGGATGAGAATGCCGCGCTCTTTTGCGCGTCCAGCTTCATCGCGCACAAAATCACCAGCTGAACCTACGCTCGCGCGCGTCCAGCAAACAATAACAACTTTGGCCCCATCAAGCTCGCGCTGGATGTTTTCGCGCCAGCTTTCCGAGCCAGGCAAGCCACGATCCCACCAGAGCGACTGACCAGCCTGCTGTAAAGCAGTGACGAGCTTGCCGACGCGCGTCTCGTCTTCGCGCTTATAAGATATGAATATCTCAGCCATGGTCCGCGCCCTCCAGTCTTTCAGTGTTGCGCGGGCGCCGCCACATTCGCCGCGGCGGCCAAAGCCAACATGCGTAGGTCGGTGGCGCTCAGATATCGATGTACCTCCGGCGGAGGCGGCGCCCACGCCGCAGGCGCGCGACCAATCGCAGCGAACCGGAAATAAGCCAACCCGCGCCCAGTGCGATCTTCCGCCTCGCCGTCGGGTGGCGCTGCCAATGCCAGAAATAAGCTCAAGGCGCGATCAAGCTCTGGGCCAGCATCTTGGCTGCGACCCAATAGTATGAGTGCATCCGCATGCGCGATCAACGCGCGCGCCAGGGCCCGTTGGTTGTCGCGTGAGCCGACGGTCTCTACGACATGTGTGAGTCCCTCGACCGCACTGGCCGCCGAAGCCTCACCGTGGGCGTAATCCTCAAGGTCATTCAGATTAAGCGCAAGCTCAGTATCGATCACTGCCCGGGCATAAGCGCTTTCAATACGATCGCCCGACTCATTCGTTGCTACATATATCTCCTTCAACAGGGAGAGGTCATCGACTGCGCCGCGATAGTCGTGGGCCGCGCGCCGCGTTGGGGCACGATTCTGCAGCTCAAACATCAACATCGCGTTCACATCGCTGACATTGCTGCCGGGGACTAGTGCCTGATGCAACTGACGCAGTTGAATCAAACCGGCAACACCATCGTCATGAGAGACGACCGCAAGACCGGTGTTCGATACCCAGTAGGACGCACGCGCCACCATGGCCGTGTGACGCGCTTCTTCCGGGGCACGCCCAGAAAAGGCGCGCGCCGCGTCAAGCGCGCTACGCGCCGCACGTTCGGCCTCCTCGACCGCTCCAGTCTCCTTCAATAGGTTTGCCAACTGCGTCTGCGCTATCACGACGTGACCAACAAGCATCTCGTTGTCAGGATTAACAACAACAACTGGCATGGCCTGAGCGAGTCCATCGCGGAGCGCGTCAATCGCATCACCCTCGCGATTGACGCGCGCAAGCGCACCGGCCCAGACCTCGGAGGCGTTCAGCAAACCGACGGCTCCAGCTGCATTTCCAGGCGCGCTCCGAACCGCGTTTTGCCGCGAATGGATCAACGTCGTGTATACCGCGAAGCCTTCGGCTTGGCTCAGATTTGCGCTCATTGACTGCGCGATGTAATCAACGCCTCGTACGCATTCCACTTGAACTGCAGCATCATCCGTGTGCGCCGCAACCGCAGTCGTCAACCACACCTGTGCTTGCTGGTAAGCCGCTCTCGCCGCTTGGTCGTCACCAAGACCGTGGTGAATTTGCGCCTCCAACAAGAACGCCCCAACGACACGTCCGATCACATCTGTGCGGACGTCTTCATTTTCACGCACCGAGTCTAACGCTGCTCTCGCGTCCGCGAGCGCTTGCAGCCTCATCTCCATCGGAGCGCAGCCTTGTCCTTGGCATGAGGCAAAACGAGCTGCGGATTGCGCCATTTGAAGTTGGGCGTCGCTATCGCCGGGTTGCAATGCCGCCAATCGGCGATCGACCGCTAGAATGTCGCCTTCAAGCGACATCAAAGCTGCTCTACGTCCCTGCGCCTCAGCGCGATCCGCTTCCATCGCAAGCGCGCGTGCAGCGAGTCGCTGCATTTCCTGATCTTGAGCAAACTCGGCGGAAAATTGTCGTGAAGCCGCCGTCGCTTGCTCCAAATAACCCCACGCACGTGTGGAATCCGCGAGGCCCTCCGCCGCTTTGGCGCCAATCAAGGCAAGTCGGATGAGATTGGAGGCCGCAAAGCGTACGTCCCGATGAGCCGTGGCAGCCTCTCGCGCGTTGGTTACGCCATCATCCACATCCGCAAGTGCAACTTCGAAGGCGCCGTGCCTCTCCTTCCAGTCCGCGCGATGTCCAAGCGCTGTCACCAACAATACTTGTTGTGACGGATCATTTTGAAACACAGACCGCGCCAAATCGACAGCGTGGTCTAACGCGTGCGATGCAGCCGACTCGTCAGCTTCGCTGTCAGCCACGTCGAAATAGGCAAACACCAAAGACACCGCGCGCGATCGTCCAAGCGCGTTGACGCGCTCCAATGCAGCAGCGCGTTCCCTGTAGAGCCGCAGAGCATGCGCCTCATCCGCGCCGTTTGCGTAGATACGCGCTCCCCGCTCAAGCGTCTCCTCAAGACGCTCCCACTGCCCCACCTCATCAGGTTGCTGTCGAACAGCTTCGCGGTAGAGATCTACCGCTTGTTCGACATAACGGGCTCGCACATCGTCGCCGGCAACTGCCCCGAGGCGTTCGCCCACATCCAAAAGATCGTCGCGGAAATCGTCGGTGAACACGCCAACCTCGCGGTCGGCCGACGCCAATCGCGCCTGGATGGCGAAGCCACGCTCGAACATGTCTTGGGCGTTTTCCGCCTCTCCCACCCTTAAGAGGTGTAGGCCCAAGCCCTTGTACATGTTCGCGACGAGCGCCTGCTCGGCCGGATTGCTTCTGGCGTGACGTTGTGCTTCGCGAACCGCCATAACTGCCGCTGCAAAGGTCGCGCGGCTTGCCCGCGCGTCTCCGGAAGCGTGTTGCGCCTCAGCCTTGCCTAGCAGGGCTACTTCGAGAAAATTGAAGTCTTCTGTGTCGTCGCGGTTCCGAGCGGCAAGAACCCTTTGTTGTTGCCTGATTGCCTCGTCATACGCGGCAATCGCGTTCGGCCAGTCCTGCACGCGCTCGAATGGGGCTGCTCGAGCCAGCAGACCAAACGTCAGCAAGGGCCCAATCTCCTCAACGCCGGCGCCCCCCGCGTCCAATCTTCCCCCCAGGGTCACCGCTTCGTTAAGAAGTTCATCGCCACGCGCGCGGTAACGTTCTTCTGCAAACATCACACGCGCAGCGTTCAATAGGCGCGACGCTAGTTGAATCTGAACAAGGTGGTTATCGGGTTCGGCGAGCGCCAATTCGCGCAAAGTTTGCAGACCGCCTTCGACAAGATCCCCCCCGTCTATGGCATCGCCACCGTCGTCGCTCTGAAACGTGATGTTGTTTCCGAGCGCAGCCGCACCATAGTCGATCTGCGCATTGGCAAGGTCTTCGCGCGCCAGCGCACTTGTTGGATCTGCACGCGATATCGCGCTATATATCTGCATCGCAGAGAGTCGAGCGTCGAGTTCGTCGTCACTAAGCCTTAGCCTAGAGAAAACTCCAGCGATCGCGATTGCCATCCGAGCACGTGCTCGGCGCAACGCGATGCCGCCGTCTGCGTCCAATCCCGCTTCGGAAAGGCGTTCTAGCGCATCGCTCTGCTCACCCAGCGTGGCAAGAGCAGTGCGGTAGTCTTCCCGCGCCGCAGCATCGCCCGCGAGCGAATCAAAAACTGACAGGAGCGCAAGCCGGGCGGCGATATCCCCTGGATTTTCGGCGACCAATGCGCGCGCGCGTTCTAGCGCCTCCGCCCGCAGCGTCCCCGCTTCTAGCTCATCGGAGGCGACATCTGCGGAACGATAAAGCGACTCCACGTAATCTCGCTGCGCAACAACGTCGGTACGTTCGCGCTCGGCGCGCGCAGCCAAAGCTGTTCTCGCATCACTGAAAGCCGCTCGACTCCCCGCGGTGTCACCGCGGTCGCCCGCAATTAGACCGCGCTCGATGGCCAACAGTCCGCGTGCGCGATCCGATTCCGCCACGCGCAGACCGCTCTCTACGGCGCCAGAGGCCTCGGCCAGTCTATGAGCATCGCGATCAAGCCGCGCCAATTCAAGCCAGTCATCAGCGTTGCTGGGATCGAGACGCACGACGTCTTCGTAGCGCGCAATCACGTTGCGCGTCTCGCCCTGCCCCCTGCGCAACGCATCCAGCGCCAAACGCGCTATGTTTCGCCGGTCGACAGCCTCAGCAAGGTCGGCGCCCGCACGTCGCGCTCGAGCTCGAGCGTCTGCCAAACGATCTACAATCGACAGCGCGCCATCAACGTCTCCGGCGTTGTAGCGCGCGAGCGCTCGAACACCCTCTGGTGTCGACGCGATGTCTTCGACGGCGCCGCGATAGACAGCAATTTCTTGACGGTACGCTTCATCTCGCACCGATAATTCGGCGACAAACCTCTCTTCGGCAGACGCCAATTCAATGCGCGCCGCCTCGCCCTGCGCGCGTAAGCGCTCGATTTCTAGGTTTGCACGGCGAAGATTGTCGTCCGCCAATCGTTGCGCCGCCAACTGGGTAGCCGACGCCTGAAATACGACGGTCGCCACTTCGGCGGCGGCGTCCACCCGCGTGCTTGACCCGGTCTCGGCATGCGCGACCAACGCCAACGCCGGCGAACAAAAGAGTGCTCCCGCGAGCAGGTGCCAGCGCAAAGAACGCGCGCGACGTCCACTTTTCACCATGTCGACCTCGGCCCGCTCACGAACATGCAGGTTCGCCTCTTGCGAAACCGACGCCAAGATATTCTCGCCAGTCGCTTTCTGTCCATCGGGAAAGGCCTTTGCGCCGCGCCCTCGACAACCGCTCAACCAACCTCCGGTGTCGCTCGCGACGCTTTGAAGTCTCAAGGCCATCAGCTAAGGTCGCAAGTGCAGCGAAAACTCCGCAGGAGACCACTTTGCCCCGTTTCACTCGACGATCGCTCGTGGCGCTCGGAACGACCCTTGGCGTATTGCTCGTCTTGCCAACATGGGCGCAAACTCCCGTTACCGCAGCAGGTCAATCGCCGGATTTCCTCGCAAGCCTAAGAGCGGCATCGGTTACGCCACTGACGAACGAAGACTTCGTTGAACCCGCAGCAGCGTCGCAAATAGAGCCGGCGGCGCTCCAAGCGGTTGCGATGGCGGAAAGCGCCAGAGGGACGGGCTACGACGAAAATGGCCGCCCGCTCATCTTGTTTGAACCACACATCTTTGCCCGCAGAACGGGTGGAAGGTTCAACGCCTCCCATCCGACGATCTCCTACTCGCGCTACGGCGAGCGGCCATACCCAAGCAGGCAAGACGATAGATGGAGCCAACTCGCGGAGGCATACGCTCTTGCGCCCGATGAAGCCCTCGCTTCGACAAGCTGGGGCGCGTTTCAAATGGTCGGCTTTCAATACGAGGCTGCTGGCTACCCCACCGTACAAGCTTTCGTTTCTGATCTAGCGCGCTCGCCGCAACATCAACTCGCGGCTTGGCTACGATGGATTCGAAACCGCGGCTTAGTCGACGACCTTCAGCGCAAGGACTGGGCAAGCTTCGCACGCGCTTACAACGGCCCCGGCGCCGCAGCAGGCGGTTACGCCGAGCGGATAGAAGAAGAATACACACGCCTCTCAAGCGCGAACTGAGCCCGTTCTCAATGAGTAGTTCGGACTCAGAAGCATCATATCGCGGGCCGTTGCCGGATAGGCGCACTCCGCGAGTGAGCGACCTACTCTATCGGTTGCGGTCAATCGCTTAGCGCATGCAGCAACGTCGTGTTGCCGTCGTTTATGGACGCAGAGGCGCTGGCGTTTCACGGGTGCGGAGTAAAGGTGCGAAAATCCCTAGCCAACAGATACGGATATTCTCCAAACCAATGGCAAACGCCTGTGGCCATGCATATCCTTATGGTCGCAGAGCCATCGGAATGACGGACGATCTGCTCTTCAATCGGCGGACAAACGTACTCGCACGCACCAACCACGCCGAGGAACTCGGCGTCTGTGAACCTTCCCGGTGGCAACGGCTCGTTCTGAAACATCACGCCGAGTTCAGCCCAATCCACTCGGCGAAACGTGGCTTCGTCCGGTCCAATTGAATTTCCATCTGATATGCCGCGCGTCCGCACACATTGGCCATACAAAGCAAGGTAGTCTCGTGAGATTTCCTCAACCGAGAGAGCGCGCGCAGTTTCCCATGTGCAGTCATCAGGCATCGTCAGCGCGGGAGGGCGAACGCGTTCCGTCAGGTTCTGATCGGCACGCGCGCTCAGCGTCAGACCACCTACCAGGGCTAAGCAAAGCAGAATGAGTGAGCGGACAAATTTCATGGATGCAGTGAGCGGCAGAGTGCATGGATACACAAGTCGTGCGGAGACGATGTAAGGCTTTTCAGGGCCATCGTAGCACGTCGCGACGATTTGGGCGACTGACCTACTCTATCGATTGCGGTGAGTGGCTTAGCGCCGTGCAGCAATGGCGTGTTGTCGCCGAAGTCGGTCATTGCGTCGCTTTGCTTCGATGGCCAAAGCCCCTTAGCTGGGACGATGCGTGTACTAGTCCTCGGCGCATATGGCCTGATCGGGTCCGACGTTGTACGGCGGCTTCGGGCCGACGGACTGACCGTGGTCGGCTTTGGCCGCTCTTACGCTAAGGGCAAGCGGCTTGCCCCAAACATCGATTGGGTTGGCGCTGATCTCGCCACCCTAACTAAGCCTGAGCGTTGGACACCTTACCTACGTGGCGTGGACGCGGTCGTAAACGCATCGGGCGCTCTGCAAGATGGCGCAATCGACCGGTTGGAGGCATCCCAACACGAAGCCATCGTGGCGCTCGTCAATGCATGCGTAAATGCCGGCGTGCGCCGCTACGTACAGATTTCCGCGCCGGGCGCCACGCCAGACGCAAGCACCGCGTTCATGCGCACGAAGGGCAAAGCGGACGCCGCGCTGCGCGCGAGCTCACTTGAGTGGACGATCCTGAAACCTGGCCTCGTGATCAGCGCTGACGCTTATGGCGGCACCGCCTTATTGCGCATGCTCGCCGCCTTTCCTGCAGTTCAACCACTGATGCTTCCCGACGCGCGGCTTCAGAGCGTCGCCGTCTCAGATGTCGCCGATGCGGTGGCCATTGCTATCACAACCGACCGTCTTGTACGCCGTGAGGTGGATTTGGTGGAGCGTAGGACGCACACCTTGGCAGAAACTATCTCGGCCTTTCGGAGTTGGCTGGGCTTCGCCCCGGCTCATTTCATCTTTTCGACACCGCTATTGCTCGGCGCGCTGCTGGGATCTTGCGCCGATGTAGCGGGCTGGCTCGGATGGCGATCCCCATTGCGAACGACCGCGCTCAAGGTGCTCGCGGGAAACGTGTTAGGTGATCCAGATCAAGGCCAGCAGGCGCTCGGGCGTCCGTTGAAGACGCTAGCGGAGTCGCTAAACGCGCTGCCGGCGACTTTGCAGGAACGTGTATTCGCCCGAGCGCAACTCACCTTTCCGCTCCTCATCCTGTCATTGGCGACCTTTTGGATGGCCTCCGGCGCGATTGCGCTGGTCCAAGCGACTGCAGCCGCGGCAGTTCTGCGTGGCACCGTACTTGAGGACCAAGCGATGATGCTCGTGATCGGTGGCGCACTTCTAGATATCGCCATCGGGGTCGGTCTCTGCTTTCGCAAGACAGCTCGGCGGGCGGCCTCAAGCGCCATCATCGTCTCGTTGGGCTACATCGCACTTGGAACCTGGACCAATCCTACGCTTTGGTCCGATCCATTGGGCCCGTACGTGAAAATACTCCCAGCCATTGCACTGGCGTTCGCGGTAGCCGCGCTGATCGAGGAGCGCTGATGGAGTACGCGCTTTTCCTTCGCTGGCTTCACGTCATTGGCGCCGCAGTGTTGCTTGGCACCGGCGCCGGCATCGCCTTCTTCATGGTGATGGCGCATCGCTCAAAGGACCCGCGCATCATTGCGCACACAGCAGGCGTGGTGGTGATTGCCGACTGGCTGTTCACGGCGAGCGCCGTCGTGATCCAGCCGGTTACGGGCGCCCTACTTGCTCAGGCGACCGGCTGGTCGCTCACCGAAGGTTGGATCGCGCTATCTCTGGGGCTCTATGTGCTCACTGGAGCGTTTTGGTTGCCGGTCTTGTGGATGCAACATCGTATGCGCGACCTCGCCCGATCAGCGGTCGCAAGAAATGAAGTGCTGCCCGCACGCTACTACCAATTGTTCCGGGCATGGTTCTTGTGCGGCTTCCCCGCCTTCTTCAGCGTGCTTGGGATCGTTTGGCTGATGCTGGCGCGTCCCGCACTTCTTTGAGCCGCCAAGGTCAATGGCTCACTCGATCAAATCCAGCCTCTCGCCTCCTCCCCGCGTGAACCGCTCACGATCGCCCGAAATTGGACTCCTGTAAGCCCCTAACTATCTCAGCTTCGCTCGCTTAGTTCGTCCGAGATGCGGCGGTTCGGTTTTCGTCGCGTACGTTGTTTCGCCGCGCCGGCGTAACGCAAACAACATCCCCGTCGAACGCCTCACGCCAAACAAATCCTGACACGCATGTGTTCGGCCCATAGGGCCCGCCGGGGCTAACGCGAGACCCAGCGGTCGCGTTCTCCTGCCGCACCTGCGCACGGGATTCGGGCGTCACACATACGACATCGTCCGGGCGCGCTTCGCGCCAAACAAAGCCAGTGCGGCATCGTGGTGATTGATCCCCAGCCCGCGAAGACACCGTCACATCAGCAGTCGCTTCGGCGCTAGCGCGCGATGGCCGAGAAGGACCGTCCGCTTCCCTTCGTGCGCCAAGCGGATGCGATTGTGATTCCGCACTGAGCGGAGGCGGTACGGCGTTCGCAACATTTGACTGGACCTCACGCACAGCAGCCTGCGTGACGCTGCGGGGAGGCGCGTCGCCGAGACTGGACACCCACGCCGAGCAACTTCTGCCGGCGACGTTAACCGCGCAAACGCGATAAAGATACGCCTCATCATGCATGTCGAGCGCGACCGCCCACGGCACGTCAAGCGTGAATGAATCGGCGCCCAATCGATGAAACTCGTTCGCCCGGCGCACATTTTCTGGAATCAATGCAAACTCTATGGGACGCGATGTTCGGGCCTCAAGTTCATAATTTCCCACCTCGCGGCCCCCGCCTCCCCATGAGACCATGACGCGGTCCCCGCGCTGCGAGGTTCGAACGCTAATCGAAGGCTCCGTTGGCGGCAGCGGTCGTCCGCGCGTGACTAGACACGCGCGATTGGACCACAACAACGAAACGGTGTCGCTCTCATCTCGCGTGCGTACCATGAAGCAATATTGCGTGTCGAAGTCAGCGCCGACGAGATAGATCGCCTCGCGCTCCCAGACAGGGTTTGACGAGTCTCGTTCTGTATAATGCGAATATCCCCAGGCAACGAATGCGCCGCTTGCCGTGCACGCGCCCGCATTGCGATTGCGACAAAACGCGTCGAAGGTTGTGACGGGGATAACGGCGCCGTTCGCAAATGCCATGAATTCGAAGCGGACGCTCTCGGGCGCCGTGTTCTCAAAGTCGAGACAGAGGATTGGCGGCCCAGAGAAGCGCGGCCCCCTCCCGATTGAGGAATCGCCGCTGCAGTCACTCACGATCAGATTCCTCGGTGTACCAGGCCGCGCCTCCGCGCGTGGCGCAATTGAGATGCAGGACAACAGCGCAAGCGCGATAGTCACGATCCGCATTCGCGGAGCAATGTCTGCCGCTAACCTCAATCCCCAATGTGTGAACGCTGCGCGCGTTTGGGCGTTTGCAAACCTCGCCTCACGATTGCAGGCGGAGTCCGAGAAACACTTCTTTGACTGCATGGAACGGTCTCGTCGATGGATTTGGAGCAGCAGGCTATCCTGCAACGCGTGTCACGGCGGTGGCGTTTTCTTCGCGCACTTGGCTGCGTCGTTCAGGCGTGACGCAGACGACGTCTCCGTCGAAGGCCTCGCGCCACACAAACCCCGCGATGCACGTATGTGGACCGTAGGCGCCGCCTGGACTTACGCGTGCTGTTGCGGAAGCATTCTCGTGCCGAACCAACGTGCGGGATTCTGGCGTCACGCATACGACATCGCCCGGGCGCGCTTCGCGCCAAACAAAACCGGTGCGGCAATCCCGCCCGTTTGGCTCTCCCGGTGCAATGCCAGGGGTGGCGCTGACCTCGGCCCGCCGGCGAGATGGAGCGGGTGTTGCGCCGCGACCCATGTTCGCGAGATCAGAAGGTGGCGGCAAACGACGTGTCGCCGCTGCGGTAGTGCGAGGTGGTGGAGCGCAGATCAGACCAATCCGATCGACATAGTTCCCGGCCCCGCCAAAAATGCCGACCGCAAGGTCGCTTCCATTGCAGTGCGGCATCCGGTCCGCATCGTAGAAGGTGCTCGTCGTCGACCCAATGCCGGGTTCAGCTTCGCGATCACGTCGATCCGCGATCGAGGTGCCGAACTGAGCCGCCCCGAGGCGACCGGTTGTGCGCGTAGGGTCACGTCCAGACGCACAGGCCGGCACGATCAGCGCCACGTTGCGGTAGCGATTGGGCGCGTGCTCAACCACCAACGATTTCAGGGCCGAGATCTCATTGCAACGAATTTCAACGAGTCCGCCGCCGTTTCCGCCCCGCACGGGACCAATGCCCGGCGCCAAAAACCTCTGCCGCCTCTCGTCCCAGCGTGCGCACAGAGGCGCGATCGCATCGACCCAATCTCCCGAACGGGCGCGAAGGCCAACGAGAAAATCACCTTGTGCGCAGCGCATGGTGAAAGGTTCGCCGCCCGGCCCGCCAATCGTCGGGCTTTGATAATCCTGCGCAGACGCTTGTCCGGAGAACGCAGACAGCGCAGCCCCGAGTGCAATCAACAGAAATTTCAACGAAAAACCTCCACTGGCCATTGTCGGCGAGCAAGCACGCGTGAAAACGGGCCAAGTTGACAACAATCGAGGTCTGATGAATTGCTGATGGAAAGCTGAGTGGGTTGTTCAAAAAGGAAAAAAGATGTCGGCGTCGCCCGCTGGTCAGCCGCCAGAAATGGCGCCCGTCGAGCTTTCACGCGAGCCTGACTTCACGATCGGGTCCTTGTCGATCCGGCCATCATCTTGTGACGTCGCAGTTGGCGGCGAGTCCAAGCACATTGAGCCTCGGATTATGCAGGTGCTGGTCGCCTTGTGGCGCCAGCGTGGACGTATCGTCAGCCGGGACGATCTCACAGCATCGTGCTGGGCCGGAGTCGTGGTCAGCGATAGCGCCATCCATCGCGCCGTCGCTCAGGTTCGAAAGATCGCCAGCCTAAGCGAGCCGCGCGCCTTCGAGGTCGAGACCGTACCGAAGCTCGGCTATCGGCTGCTTGCACCAGAGGTCGCGGGGGAAGCGAGCGGCGCCGGCGGAAGGCCGATTTGGCGGCAACGCTCGTTTGCAGTTCTAGCCGCGGCGTTGGCGTTGATCCTCGCGGGAGCGGCGGGACTGGCGCTGCTGACACCGCGCAACCAAAGCTTTCTAATCGCCGCCCTGCCGTTCGACACTGCGGGTGATAACTCCCTCTCGCCGTTTTCGGCCACACTCGCGGATAGAGTGGCGGGCATCCTTGGCGGTCAAGAAATGGTGGCCCTATCGCCGGCGCGCGCGGCCCTCTACCGCGGCGATCACGGCGAGCACCGGGCGGCGGAAGACCATGTCGCTCTAATTGTCGACGGCCTCGTACAACGCCAAGGCGACACCACACGAATTAGCGCTCGCATACAGCATCCGCAGTCCGGCGCTGTTCTCTGGTCACTTGTCTTTGATCGGGCCACGCCTGACGAAACGAATCTCATAGACCAAACAGCGGCGCGTCTTGCTGACGTCCTGAAGTGCGCCGCCATAGGCTTGCGCCATGACGCGAGGAGCAGCGCTGAAGCTTTGGGCGCATTCCTGCGGGCTTGCGAGGCGCAGCGTTTCAATCCGGGAGATTGGGAGCCGCTCAGGACGCTTGCGCTCCGCGCAACGGAGCTTCAGCCAAATTTTTCCCAAGCTTGGTCACTCTTGGCGCTAGGCAACGCAAATCAAGCGTTCTTTGCACCATCCGAACAGGCGCCGAGATTGCGTGCAGAGGCGGAGCAAGCTGCACGACTCGCGCTCCGACTAGATCGCCGCAATGGTCAAGCGTACATGGCGCTTTCATTGCTGGAAGCGGATTGGCGCGCGCAGAAAGATCTGCTCGACCGCGCCATGGCCCTTGACCCTGATAACGGGGATCTGCATCTCGCACTCGCGTATCACATGCTGGCGATTGGGCAGACCAGCGAAGCAGCACGGTTTGCACGTCGCTCGCGTTGGCTCGACCCGCTGTCTCGACGTTTCGCGACCCACACCATAGCAATACTCGCGGCGGCGGGCGATAAAGACGAAGCGCTCGCGCTTGCGGATGAATCGATGCGTCTTTGGCCTGACTACCAAGGCGGACGTCTGAACTACTTCTACTCGGCCATGTTCTTCGGTGATGCGGAACGCCGCCAACGCGCGTTCGACTTCATGCTAAGCAACGTGGCGTTCCCTTCCGCACCCGAATCTCGAGACCTTTGGCGCCATTACATGCGCGCGCGTCAGGGCCGGGAGCCAGCGGCGCTGGCGGTCAGGGCTGTGATTGACGCAGAGAACCAAGGAATCATCCCCGCCCAACAATCCATTGTCATTTTGTCGGCGCTTGGAGATGTGGATCGGGCATTCGATAGGGCGTTCGAATATGCTGGCGCACACCCCGGTCCGTTCCAAGAACACTTCTTTCTGTTCCTGGCCCCGCTTGAGCCGATGCGCCGCGATCCCCGCTTTATGATGCTTGCATCTGAACTCGGACTGCTGGCGTTCTGGCGCGAGCGCGGGTTGTGGCCGGATTTCTGTGCAGATCCCTCTTGGCCATACGACTGCCGGGCCGTCGCGGCGCAAATCTCGGCTCACTGATCAGCCATCAGGCTTTCATCAGCACTCCATCAGGCTCATTTTGTTGCGCTTTAAGCTGGCGCGCCCTCAGCTTCCGTTTCGACATGAACTTGCCGAGGACATAGCTGATGCGCGCCGCCATTGCCGGACTTGCCGTAATCTGCGTGACGATTGCCGCTGCCGCAATCTTGCGCGCCGAACCCGCGGGTGCACAAAACGATGACTACGGCGGCTCCGCCAACAGCGTTGCTTGCTGCAGCAAGAACGGCGTCGACTGGTGGCTAAACGCGGGCACGTGCCGCAGCGAAGGCGGGCGCATCGTATCCGCAGCGGTGTGCGAGGGGCGCCGAGTGTCGTCGCCTGGCTACGAGAGCCCGCCGGCGCGTCCCGCGCCACTAGGGACCGGTGAGAACGTGTGTTGCCTGTCGAACGGGGCGCATACGATAGAGACCTTGCGCCAATGTCGGCGCAATCAGGGCCAAGTCGCCAATATGGCATCCTGCCAACCGGCCCAAGAGAACACGCAGCTCGACCGTGTTTGTTGCGCCCGCGGTCGCCGCGATTGGTGGAGCACGCCGGCCACCTGCAGAGCCGACGGCGGGGTCATCGCAGCAGACGCCAACTGTAGGGGACAGTGAAACCTGACCGCTAAACAAGTTTTCGCTCCTCAGATACCAAGCAGCAGGAGCGGGGCGAACGTCGCAAATGGGCCAACGTAAGACCAACATCAGCGCCAACCTCGAACTCGGTATGAAAAGGCCGTGGTCTCAGGCGCCCTATGGCGCGCTCGGCGTCTCGCACGGTATAGAGCGGCAAAGCGGGCGTGTGTTTTGAGAACCCCTTCCGATTGGCGTATTCGGCGTCATTCTCACCGATGTGCGCGCTATCCTTCAGCAGGACGTCACACAGAGCCATGGTTGCCGCAGTACAATGGGCGACGCCTCGAAACCCATCATGCACCAATTTTGGAAGGTAGCCGCTGTGATCGAGATGCGCGTGCGTGAGGACAACGCCATCTATTGATTGAGGTGTCACGGCCAGCGGGGGCCAGTTGCGCTCGCGCAGGTGTTTCAAGCCCTGAAACAAACCACAATCCACGAGGACGCGTGTACCGCTCGTCTCGACCAAGTGTTTTGACCCAGTGACAGTTCCAGCGCCGCCGAGGCTCCTCAATGTCAGCGTCACTTACGTCTCCTCCTAGCCCAGGCGCAGCGTCCGCCGCTTCTACTTCGGCCAACCCGCGCACGGCGGCTCGACTACCTGCGAGCGGCGCCCGCCAACACGGGCTCTACTCACCCTCATGCGCACGTGACGCAGCATGCAGTGCGCCGCGCAAGCTGTGGATCTGATCAACAAGGTGAAGAATAATGTCGACGCCTTCGGCGTTTACACCAAGGTCCTTCATCAAATCATTGATGAGACGCGCGCGCGCGAGATCACCTTCACCAAAGGCGCCGGAACCTTGATCAGGAATGAGCCACCCTTCAGCGACCCAGACCTCAAGCGTCGCTTCGTCGAGTTCGGCGCGAGCGAGAAATTCGCTGATTGCGAGTGTCATGGCCAATCCTTGCGCGGTTGATAGTCGGCCCTGCCGCTCCAGCTGTTGGCAAAGGCTTCGAGTTCGGCATCAGGTGTCGGTGGCAAAACCAGTTTGAGCTTGACGAGTTGGTCGCCGAAACTGCCATCGCTCCGGCGAACGCCTTTGCCCCTGAGACGCAGCACTGCGCCACTACTCGAGTTCTTGGGCACAGCGAGCATTACCGCGCCGTGAATAGTCGGGGTCTTGACCTTTGCGCCAGCAACCGCCTCCGTCAGCGTGATCGGCAACTCGAGCACGATGTCATGGCCACGGCGCTCGAACAGCGGATGAGCTGCAACTGACAATTCAATCAGCGCATCGCCCGCCTCCCCTTGTTGAGGAGCTGCCTCTCCTTGGCCGCTGAGCCGCAGAACTTGTCCTTCTTCGGCGCCGGGCGGGATTGTAATGTCCACCGTTCGCCCATCCGGCAGAGTGACACGCTCCTTGCCTCCGTTCACAGCATCAAGGAAATTCACACGCAGGCGAAAATGCAGATCGCCGCCCCGTCGACGCCGTCCGGCGCGCGCAAACAATTCTGCGAGGACATCGTCAGCATCGCCGAAATCCGCGAACCCTGACGCCGTGTAATAGCGTGGATCGGCGTTCGCGCCGCCCGCAAAGTCGCGATAATAGTGTTCGCGCTGTCGTTCAGCGCCTTGCGCGTCGATCTCTCCGGCGTCAAAGCGCCTTCTCTTTTCAGAATCCGATAATAGATCGTAGGCGGCTGAGGCCTCTTTGAAACGGCTCTCCGCATCCTTATCGCCCGGATTGAGGTCTGGATGCGATTGTTTGGCCGACTTCCTGTAGGCCTTACGAATGTCATCGGCCGACGCTGAGCGCGAAACTCCGAGGATGTCGTATGGATCTTTCACGCTCACTCCTGGAGCTGATACTCGTCTGAGACGCCTTAGGCTGCCTGGACCCGAGATGCCGCAAACTCTTCAGCGACTATTAGTTCCTGCTCCACGGTCGCTCCATCTAGTTTGGCTCGTCTCGGCGCAACCGGATCAATGCCTCGCTACCTTGCACCGCCTGCAGCAGTTCTAGTGACTGGCCGTGGCGTACATAGCGCTGCACAGCTGGCAATACATGCAGGAAACGCGCTTCATCGACCTCAGCGGCCAGGGTTGCGCACGCGTCGGCGGCCTCCTCCGGCTGCCCAAAAGCGACGTTTGTTCCGAAGACGGACGCAGTCGTTGTGAAATCGTTGCAGCCGGTGAACCCATGCACCGCCTCGCTGGTCCCATCGAATTCGATCCAAATGTCGACATCCTCGCCCAAGGGGGCGCCGGCAATCTGCTGCACATTCCACCGCCCCGCCAGCTCATGCGGCGTCGAGGCGCTGCACGCCACGAGGGCAAGAACCGCGCCCAACAAGAACAGCTTATGCTTCACTACACTCTCCAACCAACAAGATCTTACTCAGGCGCGAATTTCCACCGTGGTCTCGACCTTGATTGATCCTTCAGAACCTCGCTCGCGCATTCACGCTCCGAGCACATTGATCCAACTCAGCCTTTGCTATCGCGCAGGCGTTCTCGTCGACAACGCTTCACAGGCGGTGGCTCATTGGTTCGCGTTGGGCGGATTGGAAGGCGCATACTCAATATTTGCGCGATGACAACGGGACGGCAGGCCGGGCGTGGCCTCCAATGCGGCCCAGTCGGCATCGCTCGGCTCGGCGATGCCAAGACCTTGGACCTCCACGCGAGACGCGCCACTCGCACGTCCACCGTAATCAATCGTCAGTACCACCAACTTGTTGTCATCGGGCATGCGCGCCAACACACTGAAGCGAGGCATTTCGCGCTGAGCGCCAGATCCCAATCTGAAGCGGCAACCAACGTTTCGCATTGGTTTCAGCGTAGCGATCAAAACGCTGCGATCAATTTCAGCGTTGACCATCGGTTCATCGAACAAAGTTCCTGGCGCCGCGTTGAGAACGATCATCTGCCTAAACAAGTTGTTCAGCATAATGGTTCTCTCGACTGGATTTTGATGAAGTAGCGCCGGGGCAGCGAGAACCACCAGCCACTCGTCCACCTCCTGCTCTGTGGGGAGCCGCGGTGGCGGGTCGCCAGCGGCGGGCAGGCGCAAATCAGTCATCTGCCAGCGTCTGCTCGAATTGCTGATGCATTCCGAGCGCCGGAACTCATGGGCTTGACGGGTGCCGCCGCGCACATAAGCCGCCCACAAAATCGCTTCGCGATCTGCCGCCGACAAGCTGAAATTGCCCAGCACTTGACGCAGCTGCCGGCAAGATTCCTCGAAGTCCGGCAATGTCGTCGAGGCGCTTTGGAAGCGCCGCAACACGGCGCCCACCAGCGGTTCCTGATTGACGTACCGCTCGGCACTGACGTCAGGCGCAATCATCGCACTCCATATTCGACCGCTTGCAACATCGTCCCACATTCCGCGCGTGCCGTAATCGGGATTGGCGCGACCGCGGCCTTCACCGGGCAGCGATTCGGTCGTAAAAAGCGAGGGACGCCGCTCAAGCGTGAGCATGATATTTCCTAACTGCCGCGGCTCGACGCTCCTGCGCCCTTGCCGCACGTCGAACGAAAGCGCGTAGTTAAGCTGGTTAGCACCACGCTCATAATTCAGATCGACCCATGAAGTGCTTTCGCCGTTCACGTCGTTGACAGAACGAAGCATGCCTTCGATGCTGTTGAGGCTTTGCATGAGCCCATCGTTCCTCACTGCGCTCACGGCCCAACCACTCCCTCCGAAGCCGGCCGCTGCCTCCACGAACGGGCGCAGAGAGGAAACGAGTGATGCAGGATTCTCGTGACTGAACGCCACCTTTACGCGAACGCGAATGGTCTGATCCTGGCGAATCAGCACGCGGGGACCGACCACGCGATCCGCGAAGTCTTGTACTGAGTTGAACTTGACGCCGTTTCGGTTTTCGAAACTGTAGACGGCGAGCGGAACCAGCGCTAACGGCACACCCATATTGGCGCCGTCCTGCCCAACCACTTGCTGCAGACCTGGACCGCTCGCGCGCACTTCAAGCAGCACGACTGCAGAGTTCACTTGTTGATCGCCGACGCGCTGCCCCAGACGCTCCAACCAAGAGCCACGAATGGCCCTCAACGGAATTACATCGTTGAGGTCCTCCGGTGGGCGGAAGCGCAGACGCACTACACCGTAATCTTCCTCGGTGATCGGTGGCAGATCGTTATGCACCAGGCACATCTCGCCGAAGTGGACGGAGAGCGCTTCGCCCGTGCAAGTTGGCGTTTGCGCCATACTGGAAGGAATTAGCGCTAACGCGGCAATCGCGCCGATGGCGCCAAGCCGAGCGGCCAGCTTACTGATCATGTCGATCTCCCCTTCCAAAACGCTAACAAGGCGACACTCGCCCCGCAACCGTTGAGACACAATCCGCTGAGCAGCCCTGTCGTCACGACGCCAGTGAAAGCCGCCAGTGCGTCGAATAGTGACCAGACGATGACTGGGGCGCAGCATCGGCAGACTTCGAAGCGCTCCCTAACGGGGCCGCGAAGAGCTAGCGGGCCAGCTTGGGCGCAGTGGTGCGAGCGGCGTTCCCGCAATCCACTTCGCGAGGGTGACCTTCCTCCTCCGACTAGCCCCGATATCAGCGCGTCACTCATTCGGCCTTGGCTCGCGAGCCGCACCATTGCATGTCTGCTGAAGTGTTGGGCCAGGAGAGCGGAGATGCGGGTGCTTACCTGGAAGATCGGGTTCGAGGTCGAGCTTGTTGCGCCCCGTGGGGTCAGCCGCGCTGATCTCGCCGCGCGCGTGGCGCAACGCATCGGCGGAAAGGTTCACCGCCGCTTCCATCAGCAAGCGGAGCCCAGCAAAGCGTCCAACGTTCCAATCTTCGAGAACCTTACCCTTGGCTTCCAAGTTAGCGAGGGAGACAAGCCTGTTGCGTCGTTCGTCGATGACCTCACGCTCCAACGTGATCTCGATCGCGAAGCAAGCCCCGCAGATGGGTGGTACCGGATCGTCGCCGACGATGCACGCATTCTCCGTTTGGTTTGCCAGCACTGCGACCCAGCCGCACCGCTGGAAACGGTGCTCAATCCGCTAGCGGCGCTCTTTGCAACAACGCCACAAACCAACGCCGGAATGGTTCGCGTCCGCGATGACGAGGATCGCTCTGTCGCGATCGCGGCGCCATTGCCTGGCGAGCGCGAGCGGCCGTGCGAGACTGTCACCGCACCAATTGAGCGCGACCACGCAAAGGTTTTGGAGGAGCTACTAACGGACGCGCGCGCGCTCGGATTTGCGGCTCCAATCGAAGGCGCGACGCATCTTCACTTCGACGCGACAGCGCTGCAGTCCGCTTCGACAATCGCGACTCTGGTGGACGTGCTGTGGCGGCACGGCGATGCGCTAAAGGCGATGTTCGGCGCCAATCCCAATTGCGTGAGGCTCGGATCGTGGCCCGAGGCACTGCCGCAGCTCACCAAGAGCCAACAGTTTCGCGCATTGCGCTGGCGAGATGCACAAGCAGCGCTGAGAAAGGTCGGGCTCAGCAAGTTCTGCGACTACAATCTGCTCAACGTGGCGCTCGGTACGCAGACCAAGCACACGTTCGAGGTGCGTATCCTGCCGACGCATCTCACGGCCGCGCCGATCATCGAAGCGGCCGCCTTGTTCGAGGCCCTATTGGGCGCCTGCGCTGGGCCCCAGGCGCGTCAGCTCGCTGAATGCGACTCGTTGTCAGATCTGCTCGCCGCGCTACGCGCCACATCGTGAAGCATAGCGGTTGTTACAACCTGCAGCTCGACCAATAGGCGTTGAGTTAGCGTGTAGGTGCTAATACGCTCGTCTGCGGGAGGGACCGATGACGGACGTATTCATCAGCTACAAGAAGGAGGATGTCCGTCGCGTTGAGCCGATCGCACGGGCGCTCGCAAATGCGGGCTATGATGTGTGGTGGGACCATCGCATTCCACCTGGACGCACGTATCGCGAAGTCATCGGCGCGGCGCTTCAGTCGGCCAAGTGCGTCATCGTTGTGTGGTCGACGCTGTCGGCAAATGCACAATGGGTGCTTGACGAGGCCGACGAGGGCAAGAAGCGCAATGTCCTGCTGCCTCTACTGATCGACGACGTCGAAATACCCTACGGCTTCCGACAGATTGAGGCCGCACGACTCGTCGGATGGAGCGGCGACACGAGCGACTCCGAATGGGAAGGAGTGCTGTCAGCGGTGCAGCATTTCGTCGGCCGCGCACCCGGCGGTGCGCCAAGACCTCTGACAACACCCTCTCATGCACCGCCTCCGCCCGCCGCTTCGCGCGAGGTGAGGAGCGGCGGACGTCAGTTGGCGGGGCCATTGCTTGGGGTCGCCGCCGTCGCCGCGCTTGGAGCGGGCGGCTACTATGCCTGGCAATCGGGATTTCTGACCCCACCATCTATTACGCCGGCTGACGGCGAGACAACGACAACGCCGCCGATCAACGACGTGACCGCGATCGATACGCAGGTGACCAACACCAACCTACCGACTTCGACACGGCGAGATGTTCAAGTTCCAGGCGACGAGTTCGCGACATACTTCCAATCCGGATATGTCTACTGCGACGCAAAGTTACTCGGGGCGTTTTGGGGCCAGGGCATCGGAGAAGCTAAGGCGACTGTCGGCTGGAAGATCCTCAACGGACTCGGACAGAATGTGCCCGCGATCCTCCAGCACGCGCGAAACGCCGGACACACATGCGAGTGGACTGATACGGGTCACACCTACTCGGATGCTGAGCGTCTAGCTGCGGCCTGGGGAATGAATGATCCCTACCAAGCCAAACTCCGCACAGCTGAACTCTATACGCTTGGCCGCAGCGATGTCGTGCTCAGCGCCTTGGGCGGCGGTTAGCCAGGCGACCGCAGAGAGGTACGCTGTCGGGACGCGTCAGCACACCAACGCTGGCGTCTCTGCGCGCCCGACTGAAACGCCATCCCGGTCGTCCTTGGTTCAGCGTGCAAAACGGCTCGTGTCTAAGACACCATCACTCCCGGAATTCGAGTGCAAGGCCTTTTGATATCTCCCACTCCAGTCGATGCCCCGCTACTTGGCCGATGATCAGTATGGTTCCGTCTTCGCCATCGACATGCAAATTTTCCACTCGGAAGTCGGAGAGTGCCTTCACTGACGAGGGCGGCGGCAGGGTTGACGAACGCATCGTAGGCCGCGCGCCAGAGCTCGGGCCAAGCGGCCATAATCTCTTTCAACTTGCGCCGTACGTCGCTGTTGAGGGCCAGCTCCAAGTGTGCGTGGGGCAGATAGCGGCTGCCCAACGACGCTGAGTACTCACTGTCCTCGCATGCAATCGTGAGCAGGCAGTCTGGCGAACCTGGGCTGCGCACGACTCCCGCCCATTCAACCAAGTTTGGTAGATGGTTCTCGCGCCAGTTAGACCCGCTCGATTGAACATCGTCGCCCAATTGGATCAGCCAAAGCGGCCCGATGTCGTCGTCTTTGATCGAGCGGAACGGCGGCGCGAAATTACAACTTCTTAGATGTTCCGCCACAACCCTGGGGACAGGACAGTCCGAATTTGACATTGGCAGTTGTCAGCCCGAGCGAAGATCGCGTTGTGGTGCCACAATAATGCCGATTCAAAGTGTCTCAATGGGCCAGCGTAGGCCATCGCGACAAATCCGGCGACCGACCTACACCCTCCAAAGCTGCCGGCCGCGCCCTACCTGCAGGAATGACAGACGTTCGCCGGACGTCGCCGTGTGAGATCGGCCCCACGCTTCGTCGCAAAGGCGTCGTAATGCGTCATTGCTGCGCATGCATCCAAACTGCGGCGCGATCGCATCCCAATCGCAGAAACAATCTCTTGGGGATTTCCGATGCGCAATTTTCTGCTGGCTGCTGCTTTCGGCGCCCTCGCTCTGCCGAGCGCGGCCTTCGCACAATCGACCCCAATCAGGGGCATTGAGCTCGGTCTGAGCGAGGTTGCCGCTCGACCTCTTGTCGACGCTGCGTGTGGCACGGTTACGCGTATTGCGGTCTTAAATACGCGCTTTCCGTTCGCTTCGAACAGCGAGGTACACCTACGCTGTCGGAACCTCACGCTGGCCAACGGACGCAGTGGCGGCGATGCCGTTTTCACTTTTGCAGATGAGTCCCTGATCATGATCGAGACCCATGGCGAGCCCTCTGCCATAGCGCCAGATACTGCGCCAGCAACTACAATTGCTGAATACGAAGTCTTCATGCCGCAACAAATTCTACTCAACCGAAGGACCAGGCAAGCCTGGATAGTGGCGACTCCGGCGCTCGCTTCAATTGCGCTGTCCTGGGTAAATCCGGCCTGGACCGATGACCACCCAGTCGCGCCCAGCGATCCCTTCACAATGCCGGCGCAGATCATTTTCGGCGCGGCGTTGTCGAACATCGAGGCCAGCCTTGAGGGAGTCTGCGACCTCATGCAGATTCAAACCATTGAGGACATCTGGCTCGATACGACCCCCACCATACAGCAGCAACTCGATTGCTACGGCGTCGAGATCGGAGGTTATCCCCGAAAACTCGAGTTCGTATTTGGCGACGGTCAGCTTGAGCAAATGTGGGTTCTGTTTGGTCCATCAGATATCAATCGTCTGCGCGCGGCGTTGATTTCAAGGTACGGTGAGCCCAACCACGTTGACGAGAATTACGAGGCGTTCGATGGTTGGCGCATCGCCCTCCGCAAGGATAATCCCGAAATCCTGATGGGTTCGGAACGATTGGCCGAAATCTGGCGGCGGGATGGCTATCAATAAGGATTCGCGGCGCGGCGAGCCGATAATTTCTCGGGTTCCGGGGACCTACCCTAAGCCACACCAGAGCGAAGTCGTGGCCAGCCAGGGCAGCGAGCGCCGGGGCCGTCGGCAAACAGGAATTGCTTGAGCTTGGCTGTCTCAAGTCTCTCCCGCGATCAGGGCGTCGGGCACGAATGGGCCAAGCTAGGCTATAGCGCGAATTTCAGCGACCGGCCTACTCGCTCCATTCTAGTCAGTGGCTTAGCCGCGCAGCAATGGCGCGTTGTGGCCGATAAACGCCACTCGCAATCATCGCGACCTTGAATACAGTCGAACTCCTATGACGTTCACCGCCCAATTCTCTGTTCTCTTGGCTCTGCTCCTAGCCGGGTGCGCGCTCGATAACGTTGCATTCAGACAGGACTCGGCTCCGCCGCCCATCGTCGAGCCGCCTTGGCCACCACCCTGCGCGACGCAGGAGTTTCTCGTTCACTTTGAGCATGGGAGCACGAATTTGGACGCGAGCGCGCTCGACTCCTTGACCACCAATCTTGACCTCGCGCGCGCCTGCAACGTTCTGATGGCGGTGATCGCCAGCTATGACCCAGGCAAAGGGCTGGAAGTCCGACGCGTCATGGTCGTTCAAGGGTTTCCTGACACTCTGATTCAAGTCGGACAGGTAGCGTCTCCGAGACAAGCCGATGAGGTGCGAGTGACCATTCTGTTTCGATGACTGGAATGGGCCAGCCAGCGTCATAGCCCGAATTTTCGCGACTGACCTACCCGCTCCATGGCGGACAGTGGCTTAGCGCATGCAACAACGGCGTGTTCTCGCCGATTGCGGACATCCGGCTATGGCAATTTGTCGGGTGGCTGGACGAGCAATTCGCGTGATTCCACAACTTTGCCATTAGCAAGTTCGAGCACGTTGAACTCGCCGCGTGGCACTTCCGTGTCGGTATTGAGGGTGTAGATCACCCCATAACTGCTTGGTGCCAGAGCCGCCACCACCTCAAGGAATCTACGTTCGATGCCTTCGGACATCGGATGATTTTGAGCGAATGCCGCAATTACGATTGTACCACCGAACGTGCTGCGCAACGTGAGAGTTTTGAACCGAAGACCAGTCTGGTCATATGCTTGGCTCAGTTTCTCGCGAAGCCGTTGAGGCATGGCCCCAAGCCAAGCGTCCTCACGCCAAGACTCTTTCTCGTCCTCGAGGAAGTGTATCGCCTCCCAATGATGTTGGGGGCGTCATTGACCATTCGCCAGAGGTGGAGCTCGAACATTCAAGCACCGAAGGTGGGCGGACGATCGAAATGGACTCAAAAAAAGGCGGCGGACATTGAAGTCCGCCGCCATTAGTCTCCAAAGCTTGTCGCTCTCTTAGAACCGATAACGGCCCGAGATTGCGAACGTACGACCGAGCACGCGATAGACTTGCGGGTCGGTGTTGGCTTGGCTGAACGTACCTTCGGCCGTTTGCGGCGGATAATCGTCGAAGATGTTGTCGACGTTCGCCGTGAGCGAGAAGGAGTCGGTGATGTTCCAGCGCGCCGACAGATCGACATAGCTGGCATCCGGTGAGTCGTCGCACCACGCATATGCAGCACAAACCCCCGCCGCATACATGGAAGGCACGTAGGTGTAGCGGCCAAACAAAGTCCAGTCACCGACATTGTACGTCACTGAGAGGACCGACTTGTAGTCCGGGCGCGTACCGCCGATCACCGCACTAGTTGATCCGGCGAATTCGACGCCGTTGAACTGGTACGAGTCGATGATCGAGTAGAGCTCGTTGATTGTGAGTTGGCCTGGGCCGATTGGCACCGACCATTCAACCTGGATGTCCACTCCTTCGGTTTCAAGCGAAGCCTGATTAGAGCGGGTCGTGTCGACCGAGAGCACCTGCCCGGTGGCCGCGTCACGAGTGATCCGTGCGCAGCTGGCGGCGGTGAGGTTTTGGTAGCAGTCCGTCAGGAAGAACTGCGCACCCACCGATGCGATAACATCAGACACCTCAATGTGGTAATAATCGACCGTGGCGTCGCCACCGGGAACCAGTCGGGTTGGAAGACCGCGCCGTAGGTCAACGACTCGGCCGATTCAGGCCCCAGGTTCGGGTTACCGAACGCGAACGTCTGAACCTGGTGTTGGCCTGCCGGTCAGGCTAACAGTGACCGCCGCCGGTACAAGCGCCGCTGCAATTGGCAGCGTTGGCGCTGCGCCCAGGTCAGCGAAAGGAGCAGAAGCCCTGGTCGCTGCTCGTTTCACTTCGAGCTGCGTTCAGCGCGCAGATCCAGCGCCATTCGTATCGCGGAAAGCAACCTCAGTCGGGGCCCATTCGCCGCCGATCTTGGCAGAGTCGACGTCTTCAATCGAGAGAATAGTTCGACCGGCTGAAGCCTTCAAGACCAAGGTAGTGGCGAACGGCGCATCCGGCCAGCGGGTGCGGCTTCGGTGTACAGTTCGTACGTCGATCTGACCCTCGCGGTCCTGCACCGCGTTGAAGCCGCAGATCTTACCCGTACGCTGCTCGTTATCGTTGGCGCGATCGAGAACGTATCCTTATTCGAAACCAGGCACCAGTCATCACCGGCTGGAAGCGCCGGCAATTCGATCGCCGCGGACGCCGCAATTCGCTTTCTCTTTGGGTGACGATCGTGTCGTTGAAGGTGTTCACGCGAATGACTCGCCATGCTGCTCTCTTATCGAGTGTGCCGGATGAGCCGCCTGCCGTTTGCGCGGCAGCCTGGCGCGCCAGGCTCAGAGCGGATTGCCGGCGGCGTCAGCGCAGCCCGCGAGGCCCTGTTGGACGCCGCTGGAAGACAGTATGTTTTCCGCACAGGTGTTAGACGCGCAGCCGCCAGAAGCGGTGTCAAACCGGTGCGCGTCTGAGTTGTCGCCGAGGTGCCGTCAAGCTTGCCGGGAAGAAGAGGTTGTTGCTCATTGACCGATACGAGCGCCAACTTCAAATGGTCACGCGGTTGAGCGTGAACGACGCCAGGTTGGACACCTTCAGGGTCAGCGTGATTAGCCTGGATGTACGCCGAGTTCACCGGGTTCAACACCACGTTGATGCCGGTCATCGGCGTCGGCGCCAGCTGGAGGGCGTCCGGCTGTTGGTGTGGCGTTCATCTTCAAGGCTCAATCGACATTATCCACAATGATGTCGTAATATCGCTGGTGGTTAGAGCGATACGCTCGCCCGGGATGACCAGATAATTGTCCGGCGCATAGTTGTAACGCGACGAACCGATCGAGCGATCCGGGATGCCGCAGTACTGCGCCGCGTTGCGAGGCGTCAGCTGACCAGCGTCGTTGAACGACAAGTTGCCAGTGTTGTAGGCGCCACCCGCATCGCAGTTCGTATCGGTGTTGCCGGCGTTAAAGTTGGTGTTGCCAACAAGCGTTTCCGCAGCCGCCAAGCCGGTGAACGGGTTGCCGGGGTTGTTGGCGATCCAGCCCCATGGTGGGGTGGCCGAGCCGCCGCCGAAGAACGCGCCGCCCGCACCGTTCGCAATTGCCTCATCACGCTCGTCGCACGGGAAGACGTGGTAGCCGCCGCGGGAAGCGTCGAACTGGCCATCATAGCAGAGCGCTTGCGACACGCGTGAATAGTCGTACTCGCTTTGGAAAACGCCTTGGCGGTTATAGTACGACGCATACGCCGTCATGTTGCCGCGACCGTTGGCGAAGTTGCCGCCAACGAGGCCGTTGATTTCGAATTCGGCGACGTTGCCGGTTTCGAGTTCCGCACCGTAGGTGGCGGTGATTTCCCCACCTTCGTAATCGTCCTTCAGAACGAAGTTCACGACGCCAGCAAGAGCGTCAGAACCGTACACCGCCGAGGCGCCGCCGGTCACGACTTCGACGCGCGAAATCAGCGAGGCCGGGATGGTGTTGAGGTCGACTGCGCCGCCGGTCGAGCTGACCGGAACGCGTTCGCCGTTGACCAGAACGAGCGTACGGCCCGGGCCTAAGCCGCGAAGGTCGACCGTCGCATAGTCGAAGCCACCCGCGTTGTTCGAGGTGCGGGTGTTGCCTGGAATGATCTGCGGCAGTTCGTTGAGCAACGATTTCGTCGTCGGTCGCCGTCGGTTCGAGCTGCTCAGCGCCGACCGATCGGGCTGATCCTTCGAAGTCTTGACGCACAAGGCGCGTGCCCGTGGCGTGTTAACTATCTTTGCTTGCCTTGCAAGTGTGTGTTCGCCGGCGTTGCCACGAGTGCTACGCCACGCCGCCGCTACCCAAACGCCGATCACGCCAAATCAACAGGGACTTACGTTGTGCAGCACCGCGAGTGGTCTCTTTTTTTCCGAAACTCATTCCATCCCCCTCTCGAACCTAATTGATGCGCGGGGTGCGAGATCACTCTCCAGGGGGTTCGAATCCGTGGCAGAGTCGTTTGCATGACGGGTCACTCGCACCCCGCAGATGCATATGAATTGGGTTGCAAATGCCGGTCTTGCGCTATTTCGGCATAAAGATGCGCGGAGCGGCACAATTCGGCCGGAGTGTTTTCACTGTGCCAAATACGCACCGCTTCATGCAACGGCCTGGCACCTACACCTGCCGGCGTCGCCAGCATACTGGATCGAGATGAACCGATTCATGCCGCAATCGGCGCGCCCCCGCCCGAATCTCACAAGACAATTCGCGCACTCCGATCAGAATTCTTCTTTGATTCTGAAAGCGAGAGTTCGTGACAAGAAAAGCAACTTGGGTGTTGCCTTTGGCGATATTGTTTTGCACCGGCTGCACCACCTCCCTGGCCGATCGTATCGAGCCTTTTTTCGGCGAACCTATTGAAGCACTCGTCGCTGCCGACGAAGCTGTGGCGCTCGGCAGCCGCACGCGTGGCCTCGACACCGTTATCGCTGCGTTTGACGACGACGTTGTTGTGTTCGCGCCTCCTGTGCCTGGGTTTGCCCACGGGCCAGACAACGCGCGAGCCACCCTTACAGCAGCGCTTCAAGGGACTCCGACTGCGCTCGACTGGCGTCCAATGCGAGTCGGCGTTTCATCAGACGGCCAACAGGGGTTCTCCTACGGCTATATCGACTACGTTTCCGGCCATTCAGCTGTAATCGGAAAATACGTGGCCTATTGGATCCATCGAAGCGATGGGTGGCGCATTCTCCTGTTCAAGCTGGTGCCGCGGCCCGAGGGCCCGATAACTCAGTCCCCGTTACCCCACTATGCACCCCCACACAGGCCGGTTTCTACTGACGCAGAGCTTATCGCTCGATACAGACAAAGCCTTGCTTCTCAGGAACAGAACTTCTCGGACGCGGCGCAAACAATTGGCTTGAGCGAGGCGTTTGTCCGCTTCGGTCGAGACGACTCCGTCAATGTGGGAGGGGATTCCGAGTTTGTCGTCGGCGCACAAAATATTGGTGCGATCCATCCGGAGGGTCCAAGCCCTCTGCGTTGGTCGGCCGATCAGGGCGTGATAGTCGCGACAACCGGCGACCTTGGCGCGACGTGGGGATATCTGCGCCGCAACGGACCGACACCACCGGGGCGGCTAGCCGAGATTCCATTCTTCACAATCTGGGCGCGCGACACTCCGACCGAAGAGTGGCGCTACATAGCGGAATAGACCCCTCGCCTATTCGACCAATGCAGACCGGACTCCTCTGGCGGCTCGACTGCGAAACCGGGGGCGCCTCACGCAGCTCTGATACTGAGTTGCGCCTTCCAGGAAAACCTAGAGATGGTGAAGGCTATTCACATTGATCCGGTGGTCCGCGCGACTTTCCCAGACATCCGGGTTTTTGGGATTGAGGTAGAAGAGTTGGATCGTGTTGACATCGCTTCCTTGACCGGCGCCTTCGAAGCAGGGCTAAGGCGTGTGCTCGTGACGGTCGATATTGCAACAATCGCCCAGCATGGGCGCATCGCAATCTGGAGGGATGCGTACAGAAAGATGGGGCTTCAAGCGTCCGAATTTCGGTCAAGCATCGAGCAGCTGCTGCGTCGGGCTGCACGCGGGGGCCTGCCTCAAACCGGCATCTGGATCGTCGATCTCTACAACGCAGCATCTTTGTCTCATTTGACTCCCATAGGCGGCTACGATGCTGCAAAGGTCGGAAAGCGCGAAATCAGAGTGCGGCCGTTGCGTGCATCCGACAACTTCGATGGTCCAAGTGGGGGTGGTGGTTTCAGGCCTCCGCTGCGACCCGGCATTTATGGCTACGCGGTCGGCCAAGACATCATGTGTTGGGCGCTCAATTGTCGAGATGCAACGCAAACGATGCTGGGTCCCAATTCGAGAGCGGCGGTTTTCCTCAGTGAGGCAATCGACTCCACTGGAGCGGTTGCGTCTCGTCTCGCGATTGAAGAACTGGGTGAAAGGCTCGCAATGGCAGGTGCGAAGGTTTCACCGAGCATGGTGCAGGTGTAACAGGCTGAAAAACCTCCCCATCTCGACGAGGTAGAGCGGTGCGGGCGAGCAGAAACCGAGCCACTCGAAGAAGCCTGTTGCTGAGCCTTGTGCTGAAATCGGCAATCTGACTGCGGAGTCCGCCAATACGGCGCCCCCGACCGGCCCTATCGTTGATGTTTTCAATCCGGGGTTCTTCGGCCTGCTTATTTCGCTCAGGTCATTGCCGTAAGGAAGTCTTCTCGCGTGCGCGGAATTGAAGCAAACAACGTCCTGTGGCAGCTCACATTTGTTCTTTTGACTCTATGGCTTTCATCACCGTCGGACGTGTGGGCTCAAAGTGGGGCGAACGACGAATTCGAAGCGGCGATAGCGCCTGTCAATGCGGAGACGGTGGGGTTCGAATTCCCAGGACCGGTTGACGGCACTGTGCGCCCTGTTTGGGTTTGGCGGCCTCGAACCTCATCTCAATCACGGTTGCCCGTTCTCTATATGGCAGACGGATTGACCGGCCTCTACGTTGCTTTGCTCGAACTAAAGCCGGCGATCGATGCGGGATCCGTCTCTCCTATCATGATTGTCGCGATCGACGCTCAGCCCGATCCGCAGGATAGAGTGGCGGAGTATCTCTACGGTTGGCCCGGAGGTAGCGATAATTTCCGAGCGCACGAGGAATGGCTTTTGCGTGATGTCATTCCTTGGGCCGAGCGAGTCCAGCACGCCTCAGATCGTCGCGAACAGAGATTTATCGGTGGATTTTCGAATGGCGGCGACTTGGCGTTCGCGCTTGCGTCCAGGCACCCGGATATTTTTGGCGGCGCCCTGGTGCATTCGCCAGTGGGGGCCCAAACATCTTGGGTTGACGAAAGCTCCAGACAACAGCGTTGGGTCATAACCGGCGGGACAAGAGAGGGGCGCGGCTCTCTCACGAGAGCTGGCAATCTGGCGCGCCAGATTGTCAGAGCGCTAGAGGAACAGAACGCCCCGCTGCGAAGCTGTATCGGGCGCTGGGATCATCGGGGTCGATATTGGCGTTTGTTGTCGCCTGGTTCCCTTGTTTGGCTGATGGGTCTGGGCTCGCCCGAGGTCGCAGAGTCGTCCTTCGAACGTGGGAAGTGTCGAAATATCGAACAACACTAAAAGTGGATCGCTGATCAGCGACCGATTCATTGCGGGGGTGGGACTTCGTACAACAACAGCGAACCCCGGGCATTGATTGGCAAGGCTTGAAACAGGCAGACAAATCTCCGCACAGACCCACTTCCGAAGGAAGCATCACTGCCTGCGTCGTTCGATATCTTGGCGCATACTGTGGACAATCCGACCCTCTTGTCGCCGCACGTTGGGCGCCTGGCGCGGCGCCGCATAGAGACCCTCAAGATAGCTCTCGTCCCACTCAGTCATGCGCAAAGGCCTTTCGCCGTTTTCGCCGTATAGATTGAGAATACTTGTGAAGGCCGATGTGTCGGCGGCTGGATCGATCTGAGCCAACGCCACCATAGCTAGATAGTCGGCCAACGCGTCGAGCCGTGGCGCTGCGGCGCGAGGTCCATCCACGATGATTACGACGTTGCGAAAATCCTGACGCGTCGTGCGACTATTCCGCGTTGCTTCTCGCCCGCTCAGGAACACGCCTTGCGCGTAGAGATGAGGCGCCCGGTTGCCGCCGTTCCACAACCGAGCTGGCACGTCGCGCAGGACTTGCCCGTCGCCCGTCACCGTTTGTGCGACGTGCCACCACCGCACTGGACGCTCGTCGCTGACGAAGGCCTCGAGCGCCTCGCTGCCGCGCGTGTTGAGGTTGTCTGTCATGCCAGTGTTTGCCATCAGATAGCGCTGCTCTTCAACAATGGCGCGCGCCAACTCGCCGGGTTCGTCGGTGAAAAGCACCAACACATTGGCGAGGCAACCGGGCGCACCCGCGCTTAGGCCCAGACTCATAGCGCGCTGTGCGATGCGGTCGACGATGAACTGTCCCTGGCGGGCGTTGATGCCAGCGACGCCTGGACAGACGGCGCTATCAAAGCGCCCCAGCTGGTTCTCACGCGACGGCGGCGCTGAGATGGCCCCAACGAAAGCGCGCGCCGTCTCCTCCAGACGGCGCCCTTCAACTACAATATCGTTTCTAGTGTCTTGCGCAGAAGCCGTTGTCGAGATGGTCAGGCCCGCGAGTGCAGCAAAGACAATCTTCATAATGACCATTCCCCTCCGGTCCGTGCACCTGTGGCTGGATCGCCGTTAGGGGCAACAACGCGCGACGATCCAATGGAAACGAGCGGGCGGGCAAAATTTATAGGTGCAGAGTTAGTTCTTCTTGACCTGAATAGTCGCCTTCGCGCCGAAATCGGCATAATCCGTACGGATGACGCGAGACGATTTGTGCGCTCCATGAGTCGGCGCAGTTGTCGCAAGACAGCATCGTCGGGGCAGAAGAGACTGCCTGCGCTCGTCCCTCTCGTGCCCAGACGACGGCGCTGCTTTCTGAACGTCACGTCAGGCGCTCAAAACCTGCCGCTTCCAACGCTGGGGCCAGTTGACAAGACCGAACAGGAAGTGCTCGCGTCGCCGCTATGGACCCTGACACATCAGCTGTTCCGCTCTTACCCATTTCACTGGTGGAGCGCCTCTTCGATCAAATTCAGAACGCGCCTTTTTTCATCAAGGACCGCGCGTTGCGTTACGTTGGTGCAAACCACGCCATGGTCCTACTTTGTGGGGCCACGTCGCGCGAGGAACTAATTGGCAAGACGGCTCATGACTTCTTCCCGCGCGAGTTCGCTCTACGATATGAGGTGCTTGATCAGCGGGTGTTAAGTTCCGCTAAACCAATCAAGGATCGTCTGGATCTATCCATTCGCGCGAAGACTTCTCCGCTCTGGCTCCTATTTACGCGATGGCCCATTCATGGCCCCAATGGGCATATCGTGGGCGTGGCCGCGAGTTCGCGCAGCCTCGATACACCCCTAGGACATCACCCGCGCTTTGCGGCGCTCGCAAAGGTTGTCTCTGAAATGCAGAGCAACTATCCTGAGCCCTTGCGCGTTGGCCATTTGGCCGAGAAGGCTGGCGTGTCGCAGTCGCAACTCCACCGCGATTTTGTGTCGATCTTCAAGATGTCACCGCACCACTACCTAGCAAAGATTCGGCTCGTGGCCGCGATGGAGATGTTGCATTCCAACACTAGCATAGCCGCTATCGCGCAAGCGTGCGGCTACAGCGATCAAGCCGCCTTCTCAAGACGCTTTCGCGCTGCGGTCGGTGTCTCGCCGGGCGAATTTCGAAGATCGGCGAGAGACGCGTCGATGCCACTCGAATAGTTTCTGAGCGGCGGCGGACCAATATCCGGACTGGGCCAATGTCGCGCTGATCGCCATATTCACGACCGGCCTAGTCGCTCTATTCCTGCCGCTGGCGATGTCGCGCCCGCTAGGGCCGGCCATCGCCGAAAATGGACGGTGGGCCGCAGTTACTCAGGGAGGCCAGACGCCCTCAATGCCTCAAGATCTGCCGCTAACGCTTCATCGTTGCGACGCACTTGCGTGATGGCGAAGCTGGTCACGGAAAGACGGGGGCGTGCCTTGAGCGCTTCGGTGACTTCCGCGCGCGCTTCTTCTGCCCGTCCTTGTTTGTAATAAATGATCGCCAGATCAAGGTGTCCAAAACCCGGGTTGCGCCGCGATAAGGTCTGAAACGCCGCCGTCGCTTCAATGTCTTTGCCTGCTAGGCGAAGCACGTTGCCCTGAATGCCGAAATAGTTGGCCGGGGGCTTAGGGCTGAGCCGCATCGCTCTTTCGATGGCACTCAGTGCCTCGTCATAGGCGCCGCCCGCAGCAAGAACAGTCGCCGCAAGCGCTGCTACGTCGGCGGCGCCTGGAGCCAGTTCGAGCGCGAGACGCGCGGCGTTCTCAGCTTCGTCAAATCGCCGTTGCAGATAAAGTAGCATGCCGGCGGCAAGGTGCGCGTCAGCATTGTTCGGATCGAGATCAAGCGCCTTGCGCGCGTGCTCCATACCGATCGTTATGGCGTCTTCGCGCGTACCCCACCAGCCTAATCGCGCATCGGCCACTCGCAGCGTGGCGAGCATTCCGTGAAGGTTGCTTGAGTTCGGGTCACATTCGAGGGCACGCTCCCAAAATTGTCGGGCGCGACCCGACCCTTCCGGCGTCATTACGCCGGTTCGGTAGTGCGCCAGACCCTGCGCCCAAAGCGTCCAGGCTTCCACGTTTTGCGTTGTTGTATACCGCAGCCTCGCCTGCTCACCCTCGGTGAGCTTCACCTGAAGTTCAGTCGCCACGATCAGCGTGATCTCGTCCTGCAGCGCGAACAAGTCTTCCACTGCACGATCGTAGCGTTCGGCCCAAAGGCTGGCGCCGCTCTTCCCGTCAACCAATTGCACGGTAATCCGAACGCGGTCTCCGCTCCGGCGCACGCTTCCTTCCAGGATGAACTGAACGCCCAAGGCGCGTGCCGTTTCGCGCGCGTCGGCCTTGCGATCTTTGAACAAAAACGTTGAGTTCGGCGCGATCACCGTCAAACCAGAGAGCTTAGCCAGAGTCGTGATCATGTCTTCGACCAAGCCGTCGGCGAAGTATTCCTGCTCGGGATCATTGCCAATGTTGACGAAAGGTATGAGCGCCAGTGACGGCGTCGAGCTTTGGTCCGCCCCCGTCGCCGACATCGACCCCGCGCCGCCGGCTGTCCACTTCCAGGCGCGCACCGGCGTTCTGACGTTCTTGAGTTTGAGTTCACCGAGATCGCTGAGGGAAATACCGAGCTTCCCGCGAAGCTGGTCGTAAACGGCGCCCGAAACCAGAATGCCATTTGCTGGCGCTTCTTGCTGGAGTCTTGCAGCAATGTTGACGCTGTCACCCAGAAGATCGCCATCCTCGATGACGACGTCCCCAACATGCACGCCGATGCGAAGCGGCGGCTCAACTAGGGTCCGGCGTTCTTGAATGTCGAGAGCGCATCGTACTGCATCTACCGCGCTCGAGAACTCTATAAGCTTTCCGTCACCGACTGACTTGAAGACGCGTCCTTTGTTTCGTTCGGCCGACGGCTCGACGACATCCGCCCAAAGAGACCTCAGGGCACGGAGTGTAGCAGCCTCGTCTTCGCCCATCATGCGACTATAGCCGACTACATCAGCCACCAAAATCGCTGCGAGCCGGCGAGTCTCTGACAATCTGGCCTCCAGGCCATTGATCGTAGCTTGATCACGAGGACGTGGCGAGCGGCGGCGGCGGAAATCGAAGGCCGGCCAGTTACGTCCACCCCGGCTCAGACTAAACCACGGTCAAGAATTTCAGGATTTTCCCAGGTGCTCAACCCGCCGCTCGCCCGGAGAATCTTGGACCTCTAAGCGCCAGCAGAGCGAAACCCTTCCACATTGAGATGCGGTTACAACCAACGACGCGAACTGCTAGTTCAACAAACGAAGTTAGGCGACGAATTCGCAGAAAACCTTTGCCCATCGGACCTATTTGCTTCTGGCGACGCCTTCATGCTCGTCGCACCTCTGAACCAAGAAGACGATTGAGTTGCGACCGAGCAACCAGCAATTTGGCGATCCAAATACCTCTGACGCAGTGATGATTGCCCGACAACGCCCAGCAACCGCGTTTCACCGGCAGTCATCACTGCTTTTTTAAGCCCTGCGCGACAGCGCGGCGTTCGGCTCGATGAACGCCGGGCGACGAAATACGACCTCCCCCTCGCACCAAGTCTCGAACCAATGCTTGTGGCTTGCCCGAAGACTATTGGCTTTGTCAGTAAGCAGGTCGTTCGGCAACAATCCCATCTCCGACAATCGAAGCAGCGCCTCCTCTAGGCGGTCAGCAATTCTCCCGGCATTGGCTGCCTCTGAACTCGGGTGAAAAAGTCCGTTTGACCGACGACTTGATCGACGAGCTCCGCGGCTTTGGCCCACTTGAACCGCTGCTTCGCGATCCGACAGTTTCGGACATTCTCGCAAACACCTACCGCGAGAGCTGAGTCGCAGATTAGGCTGGCGACCATCGCGGCGGCGATCGCGAGCGCTGGAATAGCGCTAAGTCAGATCACTGCAGTCACTTTGGTCTTCATGGCGCTCGGCGGCTTCGCCTGGGTCTTGGCGCTGACGACCTTCAACAGCGCCATCCAACTCTCCAGCCCGCGGTGGGTTGTCGGACGAAGCGTTGGTGTCGGTCGGGTAATGACGCTGGGTGCGCTGGCTCTTGGCGCCGCCGCATGCGGCGGACTGGCCAGTCGGTTTGGTCTCGTATCTACGTGCTTGACCGCCAGCGCATTCCTCATCGCAAGCGTATTCGTTCCGAGGACTATGATTGCTACGACAAGTGAGGACCTGACTCCTCGCAACCACGACGTTCGCCCTCCTCGCGTCCGCCTCGAGGCAAACACCGGGCCTTTGCTGATCGTGGTTGAGTATCAGGCCTCAGCAGACCAAGCCGAACGATTGCTGGAACTGCTCCACGAACTAGGCCGGATACGCACCCGCAACGGCGCTCGAAACTGGTGCGTTGCGCAAGACATCGACGATCCGACAAGGTGGGTCGAACGATTCGAGAGCCCCACTTGGATGGATCACTTGCGACGCGCCGGCCGCGCGACACTCGCCGACGAAGTCATCCTATCTCGCGCACAAGAGTTTCGGCGCGACACAAAGGCCCGGCGACTTGTAAGTCGACCGCCAGGTGCGGCCCCGCTGTCCGAAGAAATGCCGCTGCCGGACAGGACCCTGGATTCTTGAGCTTCAGGATGTGACTCACCGTCGCCTTCATCCCATGTGTGGACGGCACCCTGCTGGCAAGGAAAATCTCTGATCATGCTCGGCGGTCGGTGCGCCCATGTGTCCGGCCTGTTTGATGCGACGCGAACGCCGCTGGCCTTCATGCTCTCCGCGGATCAGATCCCGATCAAAAACACGCGTTCAGAGACGCTCTGGGATGAATGGGTTCGCCCTGATCCCCGGCTCGACCGGTTTTACATGATCTCGAATTGCCCTTTCCAACCTCGTGCGCGCCGCGAGGACGCGCGTTTCGTTACGCGGTCCGCAAAACCGGCTCGCGGTAACTTTCGCCCCTGGTCATCAACGCCCAGACCATGCGCGCGATCTTGTTGGCCATCGCCACGGCGGCGATCTTTGACGTTCTTCGCTCCAGCAGCTTCACCAACCAAGGCCGTTTCGTGCCGTGTCTCTGCGCGTAACGTATGACGGCAAGCGAGCCTGCCACCAACAAGCTTCGAAGATAGCAGCTTACCGCGGGTGTCGGCGCCGAAACTTGAGAGGACGATCGCCGAGCTGGTGGCGCCGCACTTGGATCGTCATTGGCTAGCGGCCGCGCCCAAAGGTGTTTTCAACGCCATTCAGCGAGCCGAACTTGGCGCGAAGAAACTCGTCGTCGAAATCGATCGCGAAGCGCTGGCGCTACAATCAGCCGATGAAAATGGCGACGCAACACTAGTCCGCTTGGAGTTTGAGCATGCGCTGGCGCGACCGGCTTCCGGTCGCTTGGTCCTCGACAATGATCAGAGCGCGTCGCCGCGCGTCGATCGCGCATTGGTGCGTGCGATCGTTCAGGCGCGGCGATGGCAAGATCTGCTGGCGTCAGGCGAAGTTGTTTCGATAGAGGCGCTCGCTCAGCGGGAAGAGATCTCGCCAGTCTATTTGGGGTATTTGGCGCCGGATCTGATCAAGATGATCCTCGACGGCCGTCAGCCCTCGCGGCTCTCGCTCATCGGCCTCATCAAGGCAAACTTGCCGATGCGGCGGGCTGAACAGCGAACGCTGTTTTCGCGCTTTCACTGGCCAGTTCAGAAAAACGCTAGGCGAGCAGTTGACCTGCGAACCTCTCTCTGGCGTTTGAATCCACAGTAGCAAAATTGCCCGGAGAGAGAATGGCGAGAACAGCGCCCGTCGAGGGCCGCCACGGCCGTCTCTCTACCTTGGATTAAAAATGCAAAGCCGCGGAACGAGCGAGATTTTTCCCGAGGCGACCGGTCCCAACCAGGGCCAAGGGGACCGGTTGGTGGTGGCGGGTGGACTTGAACCACCTACCTTGGGGTTATGAATCCCACGCTCTAACCAGATGAGCTACGCCACCGAAGGGCGGGACGTTTACGCGCGGCTGGGGCGCGGAGCAAGCGGTCCGGTGGGATTTGCCGCCTGATTGCGCCAGTTCTTGCAAATTCCTTTCGCCGGGAGCCGTCTCCAGACTTGCGGGCGGGTCGAATGCGGCGCAACCATGGGAGAACCTGCCGCAATGTCGCCCTTGGGAGGCAATTTTGTCCGAAGCATTGGACGCCATCGACGCCCGCATTCTGGAGCTGCTGCAGGACAACGCCGGGCTCTCAATCGCCGACATTGCCGAACAGGTCGGTCTTTCTTCTTCGCCAGCTTGGCGGCGCATTGAACGCCTGAAGAAGGCCGGGGTCATCCGAAAGCAGGTGACGCTGCTCGACTACGAAAAGCTAGGTCTGACCTTTGAGGTCTTCGCGTCAGTGAAGCTGCAACTGCCTTCGCGGGAAAATCTCGAACGCTTCGAGGCTGCGGTCGAGAAATGGCCCGAGGTGGTTGATTGCGCGACTGTGACTGGCGCTGTCGATTACATGTTGCGGATTATCACCAAGGACATGCACGCCTATGACGATTTTCTGCGCGACAAGATGCTTGGCCTCGGGCTGGTAAGCGATGTGCAATCGCGCATCGTGATGCGCGCGGCGAAGCGAACCACAGCGGCGCCGCTCGAACTGATCTCGCCGACGCCGGAAAGCTAGTGGGCTTCGCGCTCGGCGCGCTGCAACATGGCGGCTGCGTTGGCGCCGATAGAACTCTGCGGCATCGATGGCGTGAGGTGCTGCTCGGTTTCCCAAGTCGAGATTTGCAATTTGGCGCGCTCAAATCCCTCAAGCATCGAGGCGCCGCCACGCAAGGCGCGGTTGAAATAGGCGTCGCCGAAATAGGTCCAATCGCGCTGCGGCTCACAGCCAAACGAGGTTCGATCAGCGGCAGCGGCTGTCAAAACGATCGTATTTTGATCTTGCAGCGTCGGAATGAACGCGCCGGAAAAGCACGCCGAGATGATCACCACGCGATTGCGAATGTTGGCCTGCGATAGCATGGCGCTGAGGCTGATTGGACGCAGCGAAGCGCTGAGGCGGTTGCGTTCGCGAAGTGCGGCGGTGCCGTCGGCAGCCCCGTGCGATGTGATGAAGAGAACAAACAAATCCTCCGCCGGGTCCATCACAGTGGCGATGTGGCCGATCGCAGCAGAAATGTTTGTGGGCGTGGCGGCGGGATACTGGCGCACCCCCTGACCGCCGGCGCTGAGTATAACGGAACGCCCCTGCGCTCCGAGATGCTGACTCAAGATCGCTTCGGCTTGTACGGCCTCGCGCTCAAACACAGGATCGTCCCAGAGCGAAGCGACAAGAAGATAGACATCTGCGTGGCGGCGGCGCTGGGGCTCAAGCGCCGCGAGCGAAGCGCTCATCAAATTCGCGAGACGCGCGGCTTCGGGCGGCGGCGGCGCCACTTCCACGATCGCGCCAAACTGGCCAAGCAATGGATCGGGCGCGGCCTGTTGCTGCGCGTCGACGGGAGCCGCCATTGTCAGCAAGGCCGCTGTCAAAAAGGCCGCTACGATCCTTGCCCGCATCTACACCCCCCAATGATTCCAATCTTCATCACTTGGCGGGCGTCCCGCAACCGCCGTTCCGCATAGATTCCCGGCCGTGGCTGCGCTAGCACACCGGCATGCCTGAGGGGACGACGACACCGCCGCGGCGGGACGGCTACATTGCTGTGCGCAAGGCCGAGTTGGCCGAAGCTATCGCCGCGGAAGCACCGCCGAGCGAAGCACAGGCAATGGCCGACGTGCTCAAGCTCCTGGGCGCGTTGTTGCATCATGAAGCGCACGCCGAACTCGAGCGGCTAAAAGCGCTTTACGATCCGCTCGACCCCGATGCGCCTGAGTCGCGTCGCGACGTCAGTGTGGCCGCGCTCGAGGCATTCGAAAGCGAATTGAGTGAAGCGCTGGCGCGCGCGAATTTTGTCGAAATCGATCCCGACACCGTGCAAACCCGCGAAGCCACAAAACGGATAACTGGGCTCGCCATCAAGCCATCTATCGCCGGCATACGGCGCGTACGATTCTTCGCTCGAGGCGCGCATAGCGAGCACATCGAGTTACAGCGTTGGTTCGGCTTGCGGCGCGAAAAAATCGACGTTCTGACCATGAGCGATGTCGTTGTCGTCGTAAGCTTCAAGGCGGAAGACGAGGCTGCAGCGCCGGCCGACCGCAAGGCCCTGCGAAAAATGCGGCGCGGCGTGCGCCAGGGCGCAGCGCTCGTCAAACATTTTCGCAACGTGGCGGGGCCCGAAATGGTCACGCTGCACCCCGGCGCGAAACCTAGCATGCGGCCGCGCGACCAAGCGATGCTAGCAGGACCCGCTGTGATTGCGGGCGTACCGGTGCTGCTCAATCTGTGGCCCGCGCTAACGGTGGTCTTCGCCGTGCTCGCCGCGTATTTCGGCGCGCAGGGTGTGATCGAAGAAAGCGAACTGAAGCGCGCCTTGGCTGCGGTTTCCGGATTGGTGGCGGTTGTCGCCTTCATTATGCGGCAGCGGCTGAAATACGAGGCGCAGACCCTTCGCTACCAGAAGCAGCTCGCGGACACGGTCTACTTCCGTAACCTTGCGAACAATTCCGGCGTGCTGGATCTATTGATCGGCGCGGGTGAAGAGCAAGACGCGAAGGAAGCGTTCCTCGCGTACTCCGTTCTGCGCCGGGAAGCGTGGCCGCTGACGAAGACGGAGATCGACAATTTCTGCGAGGCGCTGCTGCGCGAGAAGTTTGCTCTGGAGATCGACTTCGAAATTCACGATGCGCTCGCGAAATTGGAGCGGCTTGGGCTGGTGACGCGTGAGAATGAGACCTACACCGCCGTGGCGCCTGCCGACGCGCTCGTAAGGCTCGATACGGCGTGGGACGGGCTGTTCAATTTCTCTGCGCGGCGATGAGCATCGCGTCGTGCTGGATTAACCTCGGCGCGACACGGGCGCCAGGCTCCGCCTACCCGCCTTCTTGCGCGTAGACAGCACGAACGTGGCCATCCGTGTAACCGATGATGCGGCGCTTAGCACCGGGCCAGGTGGTGATGTCGATCACCATGCGCGGGCTGTTTTCAACGCCGTCAGTGATCGCTTCCGGTTCAAGACGAACCCAGACGAGCGGCGCGCGTTCGCTGGCGTTCGCGGCAGCGCCCATGATAGCGCTGACGATGGCCTCGCGCGCGGCGCGTGGCGGATATTGAAAAAAGACCGAATGATAGACGATCGTCGCCGCATCATCGGCGCGGTCCGCGAGCTTCTGCGCGAGCCATTCAGCCGCGTCGGCACGCTCAACGTGGACGCCGGATTCGCGAGCGAGCGCGATAGCGCCATCGAAGCGCGCCAGGCGATCAGGCTGATCGGGCCAAACATAGGACTTGAGTTGGAGGCGCTGGGCTTCATCGCTGATATCGAGCGGGTTGAGATCACACGCAGCACGGGAGCGGACGTTGATATCAACGAGCGGCGGCGGCGGGCCGTTCCAATCGGTATCGATCTGCACAGGTCCCTCGGCGCCCCAGGCCCAGGACTTGGTTTTGTAGGTGTAAAGATCCCAGTTGAGATTGAGGCCGGCGCTGGCGCCAATCTCAAGCATATCGATCTCGCCTTTCCAGGACTCGGCGAAGTTCAGAAACGCAGCAAGCAGCGCAATGGAGCGGCGGGTCTCGTTGGTTTGCGGCGCCGAGCGGATAAAGGCGGCTGCCGTATTTGGCTCGCGTTCGAGCATCGCCCGTGCGATGGGCCAAATATCATCGATCGTCCAGTTGGCGACGCTTGAGGGGTAATGGGCAGCAAGTTCTGGATCGCGACCCACAAGCACAGCGTGATGAAAGTAACCCGCGATCCGGAGCGCCAGCGCATCGGCGCGCGGGTTGGTGTTCCAATCCTTGAGCAAAGCGGCGATGGGGCCGCCCTGCTCGTAATCCGCGCTTATGGCCCTAATCAGCTGCGCCGTGAAAGGCGAACCGAATATGTCGCAATACATCGCCTGCTCGGCGAAGTGCGCCAGGATCTTTTCGTTCACGCGCGCTCCACAGCGAGTGCGATGCCTTCGCCGCCGCCGATGCAGAGCGAAGCGACGCCGCGTTTGGCGTTTTGCGTTTCGAGCGCCGCGAGCAGTGTAACAAGAACGCGCGCGCCGCTCGCGCCAATGGGGTGACCCAAGGCGCAGGCGCCGCCATTGACGTTGATGATATCGTGGCTGATGCCGAGTTCTTTCATCGCAATCATGGGCACAACGGCGAAGGCTTCGTTGATCTCCCAGAGATCGACATCGCCGGTTTTCCAACCGGCGCGTGAGAGCGCCTTCTGGATCGCGGGTACCGGCGCCGACGTGAATTTCTGGGGTTCCTGCGCGTGACTGGCTTGCGCAACGATCGTGGCGAGGATTTTCTTGTTCTGCTTTTCCGCGTCGCCGCGACGCATCAGCACAAGCGCGGCGGCGCCATCGGAGATGGCGGAGGCGTTGGCGGCGGTGACAGTCCCATCCGGCGTGAACGCTGGCTTCAGCGAAGGAATCTTGTCGGGGCGGGCTTTGCGCGGCAGTTCGTCGGTGTCGAGATTGCCGCTCTTGAGTTCGATTGGCGCGATCTCGCGCTTGAAGCGTCCCTCAGTCGTGGCGCTTTGCGCACGGCGCAGTGTTTCAAGGGCGTAGTTATCCTGAGCTTCGCGTGTGAACTGATAATCTTTGGCGGCTTGGTCGGCATAGACGCCCATCGCCTTGCCTTCGTAGGCGTCCTCGAGGCCATCGAGCGCCATGTGGTCGAAGAGCTTGTCGTGGCCATACTTTTGGCCACTGCGATGCTTCGCCATAAGGAACGGCGCGCGCGTCATGCTCTCCATGCCGCCAGCGATGACGACGTCGCTCTCGCCAGAGAGAAGCGCTTGACGCGCCATCGCGACAGCTTGCAGGCCGGAGCCGCACATCTTGTTCAGCGTCACGGCTTGCGTGTCGTTATCGAGGCCGGCTTTCAGCGCGGCTTGGCGCGCGGGCGCTTGGCCGAGGCCTGCGGACAAGACGTTGCCCATGAAGATCGTGTCGGCGCCTTTGACACCGGCTTCCTTCACCGCAGCTTTCACGGCGACGGCGCCGAGATCGGGCGCGCTCAGGTTCGCGAGCTCGCCCAGCAAACCGCCCATGGGCGTGCGGGCCATGCCGACGATGACGATATCTTCTTGGCTCATTGTTGGGCGTTCCCTACTTTCTCTGCGCGTTCTGGGCGGAGCACAATAAGCGTCGATGTGCCGTGCGCCAACAGGCGTCCGCGTGAATCCGTGAGCTTGCCTTCGGTTGTTATGATGGTGCGTCCGCGCGCTATCACAACCCCCTCCGCGCGTACTCGGCCGATGTTTGGCGCGATCGCGCGGACGAAATTCACTTTGGTTTCGACCGTGGTGTAGCCGAGTCCCGGCGCCAAAGTTGTGTGCGCCGCGCACCCGCAGCAGCTATCGATCAGCGTTAATGCCCATCCGCCGTGCACAACCCCCAGCGGGTTCATGATCCGGTCCGAAGGATCGCCCAAAAATACAGCACGGCCATCGTCGACTTCAGCAAGCTGAAAGCCCAACGTTGTCGCGATCGAAGGCGGTGGAAATTTTCCAGCGATGAGTGCGCGCATCGCCTCAAGGCCGTTCATCTGAGCCAGCTCCTTGGCGACGGCGGCGTGATCGTGGCTCATGGATTTGCCTCTCGACTATGCGACGAAATTGACGATGCGTTCGATCACGCTGCGGTCTTGCGCGATCATGCGGTGACCCAGGCCATCACAGAGCACGAGTTCGGCGTTGGGCCATTGCTGGGCGATGGCTTCGCCATTCTCCCATTCGACGGCGTCGTCATCCATCGAGTGAAGGACAAGCGTTTCGATGGGGCTGGCGACTTCTGCTAGATCGAAGCTGGCCTGCAGGCCGGCTTCAGCGGCGTAAATTTCACGTGCGCGATGGACGACATCTGTTGAAATGCCGCGTTCCTCCGCGAAGTCGAACCAGCGTCTGTTGCGCCCGCGCGGCGGCGCGATCAGCGCGATGCGGCGCGGCGCGAAACCGTTAAGCAAAGCGAAGCCGGTAACTGGGCCGCCGAAGGAGTGCGTGACGACGGCATCGATAGGCCCGAGCTTTTCTGCGACGTGCAGCACCGCTTGCGCGGCGACCGTTGGCGAACAGGTCTCGCCGCCGGAGAAGCCATGGCCTGGGAGATCGAAGGCGACGCTGGCAATGCCAAGTTCGGCGAGCGCGGAGATGAGCGGGCTCCAAAGCGAGTTGTCATCCTGCCAGCCGTGCACGAGCAGCACCGCCGGCCCTTCGCCGTAGCGCCAAGCGGCGATCTTGCCCGCCGACGTTTCGATCTCGTGCGGCTGCGCGTCGCGCAGCGGCTCAGCGATGCGTTGGCGCGCACGGCGCTTGGGCGTCATCACCTCTTTCAAGAGTGCGCGCGCTTGTTCGTCGATGGTCATGAAGGGCCGACCAGGGTGATGCCAAGACGTTTGAAGTGTTCTCTAATCCTGGCGACGTCGGCAGGTTCGTGGTTTCCCGACCACGCAAAGTCTAAATACACTTCGCCATTCCTGCGAAGCGCGGCGACGAAGTGACCAGCGCTGCGCTGGCCGAACTCGTACCGCTTGCCGGAATGGGTGAAAGTGGCGTTCTCGAGAACGGAGTACAGAGCGCGGGCTAAATCGATTTGACGAATGTCCGTCAAAAAAGCCTCCTCACTGACGAGCGCGTCAAATAGGCCGCGTACGGCTTCATTGACTTCCAATGCCGGCACAGCTTTGGGAGTGAACGTCGCGTCCTCAGCGTTTACTTCGACTTCACCGTATTCATAGCCATCCGCAACGAGACGTCGGAAAAGACGGCTTGCGGGGTTCATCGAGATTGCGTCAACGCGCGAGCCGTTTGGCAGGATCACGTTCCAGACGAATGATATGCTCCCGAGACTCCATTGTGCGGTCGCAGGGCCGTGCTTCGTGTGCCAATAAGTTTTGCCCCTCCAGACGCGGTGCCCGAGCGCGGGATCGTCAACCCATCGGCCCGGTGGATCCTCGCCCGCCCGGAGCAGCGGACCCTTTGGACGAAATTCAATCATGCCGTGCTCATGATCCAGCCGCCACCGAGGACGCGCGTGGATTGTGCGTCGTAGAACACGGCGGCTTGGCCGGGGGCTACGCCCTCTTCCGGCGCGTCAAGCAAGACGCTCCAGCCGGCGCCGATGCTGAGCTTGGCGGGAACGGGCGGACGTGTGGAGCGGACGCGCACGAGGACTTCACGGCCATCGAGTTCGTCTTCGCTGGCGACGGGCTCGCCGATCCAGTTCACTTCCTTAAGTGCAATGCGCGTCACGCCGAGTTCTTCGCGCGGGCCGACGATAACGCGCTTCTTCGCAGCGTCCAGCTTCACGACGAAGAGCGGCTCGCCGGTGGCGATGCCGAGGCCGCGGCGTTGGCCGACGGTGAAATTAATAACGCCATTGTGCTCACCCATGACGCGGCCATCGACGTGAACAATCTCTCCCGGCTCAATCGCGCCTGGTCGGAGCTTTTCGACAATCGCCTGGTACTTGCCGTTTGGGACGAAGCAGATGTCCTGGCTATCGGGCTTCTCGGCGACGCGCAGGCCAAGCTCGTTGGCGAGCGCACGGGTTTCGCTCTTCGGCAAGCCGCCGAGCGGAAAGCGCAGATAGTTGAGCTGATCGCGCGTGGTCGCGAACAGAAAGTAGGTTTGATCCTTGCTAGCGTCGGCGGCGCGGTGAAGTTCAGCGCCGTTCTCGCCTTCGATGCGTTGCACGTAATGGCCGGTAGCGAGGCAATCGGCGCCGAGGTCTTCGGCGACGCGCTTTAGATCCTTGAACTTCACGGTTTGATTGCAGCGCACGCACGGGATGGGTGTGGCCCCCGCGAGATAGGTGTCGGCGAAGTCTTCCATCACGGCGTGACGGAAGCGGCTTTCGTAATCGAGTACATAGTGCGGAAAACCCATGGCGTCGGCGACGCGGCGCGCATCGTGGATGTCTTGGCCGGCGCAGCAGGCGCCCGGCTTGTTGACGGCGGCGCCGTGGTCATAGAGCTGCAAGGTCACGCCGACGACGTCGTAGCCTTGGCGCTTTAGCATCGCGGCGACGACGGAGGAATCCACGCCGCCGGACATCGCGGCGACAACGCGGGTTTCGCTGGGCGGTTTGGCTAGCCCAAGTGAATTGAGAGGGCGCGCCTTTGGCGGCGCGGCGTCGAGCATGGTCATCTTCTATCCCCTCCCGGATTCAAGGTCCGGAACGAAATTCAAGGTGGGGATATGACCTGCGTGGCTAGGTTTCGCAAGCGATCACCGCGGCGGCGACCGCTGAAAGCGCTCAAGTTGTGCTAGAGGTAGTTCAACAGGCTAAGGTGCGAGAGGTCGGCGAAGGTCTTGGCGGCAGCTTGGTACTGAGCCAACAGCGTGTTCAGGCGGATTGAGACCTCAGCGAGATCGGCATCGGTTTGATCGCCGATCTCCTTGCTCAGGAGATCCGAGCGCGCCTCAAGGCGCAAGCGATCATCTTCGAAGCGCTTTTGCAACTGCCCGGTTCGGCCTTCTTCGGTGACGAAGTCCTTGGCGTGGTTGTCGAGGTCCGCTGCGATGTTTTGCAACGTCGCGGTGTAGGCGCCAGTCATCGGTGACCCAAGCGTGCCGCCTGCGCCATCGAGAATGAACTTGAGCTGTCGCAACGTGTTGAAGAGATCGGTGGACAGTTCGGACGCTTTTGACGCGAGCTTGATCGGCGCGCCATCACCCAAATCGATAACCTGTGAACGGTCCGCCTCGTCAAACAACTCATCCGGCTGAACCGTAACAGCGAGTTGATCGAGCGACGTCACCTGTATGGGCGAACCATTCTGGCGTTCGCCTGCGAACAATGGCTGGCCGTTCCAGGTTTCATTCAACGCCGAGACAATGCTGTTGAAGGCAAGTTCGAGCTCGGTGGAAATACCACGGCCATCGTTGGCGCTGATCGCTTCGCGAATAACTTGGGCCAGCGACTGCGTAGCGTCCGACACCTGGCCGAGCGCCGCCCCCTGCACGCCAAAGCGCGCTTCAAGCTGATTAAGGACCGAAGCGCGGGAGTCCGTCTGCGCGCGCATGCTCGATGCGCTGAGTATGCGGCTCGACGCGCTGCCGAAACCCTGCAATGAATTGGCTTTGGCGCCTGAAGCGATCTGCGCTTGCAGGCTTCCAAGTTCGCCGGTGATACGGCGCACATCGCCTTGAGCGCGGGTGAAGAAACGGGCGTTGAGCGGCGTACTGGCAGACATCTACTTCACTCTTAGCGGTAGCCGATGGTCATGAGCACATCGAGCATCTCGGTTGCAGCCTGGATCACGCGCGCAGCAGCAGCGTAGGCGTTTTGGTAGGTCGTCATTTTCATCAGCTCATCGTCGATGCTGACGCTCTCTTGTTCGCCGCGACGGTCCGCAGCAGCGGTGGCGACTGCAGCGGCGCCGGTCGATTGACGCTCGGCATCGCTGGCGAGGCGCCCGGCTTCGCCCCCAAGGCGCGAGGCGTAGGTGGCAAGCGTGCCAGATTGGGCGCCGAGCACGCCAGCAGCACCGAAAGTGCGCATCGCGTCGCGCGCAGCGGCAAGTGCGTTGGCGCCACGATTGTCGCCGGCCTCAATGACTTTGGCGCCGAGATTGACCGAGAGATTTGGACGGCCAACTGCAAGGCGCGACGTGTCGCTAGCGATGAGCGCATTGACGTCGATTTCAGTGGCGCGGCCCGCGGTGGCCGCGGGGTCGAGTCCGTGGATGGCGGAAAACGCAACGCCAGTATCACCGCGTTGCGTGGAGTCGTTGACGAGTTCAACATCGAACGCCGCGTTGGGCGCGAAGGTTATCTGTCCTGTCGCGGAGTTTAGCGAGAATGTGCCGTACTCGCCGAGACCAGTGCCGGGCGCGTTAAGCGCCGACAGCAGATCGTTCCACGTTGCGCCGGGTGCGGCGAGCGAACCTGTGATCGATATTGTGCGATCAGCGATGAAACGGCCTTGCGTATCTCGAATCTGGTATTGGATCACGCCATTGTCGGCGAAGCCGTGCAGATCCGTGCCCCTGATGCCGCTTTCAAAGAAGAGCGGCGTCGGGCGCGAGACAAGATCGTTCAACCCGAAGAAGTGCGAAAAGCCGCGCCCTGCCCTAAGGGCGGGATCGGCGCTATCTTGCTGAATGACGATGCCGCCTTGGCCCGTTAGGTTGAGCGAGAGGACGCCATTGGCAAACGACGCGCTGCCGGAAGGTGTCTCAGACCCGAGCGCTGTGTTCAGCGCATCCACAAAATCGCCAATGGTGCCGCCGCCAGCGAACGAAACAGTATTCGGCGGCGCTTCAGAAGTGATTGTCTGAGCGTCGAAGTCGATAGTGAGACGATCACGCAGGACGCCATCCGAATCGGTGATGGCAATCATCGCCGTTCCGGTGAAATTGAGCGCGTCAGTACTGAGCAAACCAGTCTGACGGCCCGTCATCGATGAGACGGCCGGCGAAGACGCGTTTTCGTTGTGAACCGCATTCATCGCATCTGCGAGCGCACCGGCGTAGCCGCCGAGTGCTTCCGCTAGCCCCGGCAGATCGACGTCGCGTGCTTGCAGCAGACCCTTTATCGTGCCGCCGGTGATGAAGGACTCAATATTGGTGTTCGAACCGATGTCTTCATTCAGCGTGATGACGCCGTGCGTGGCATAGGGCGAGGGGTTTGGCGTATAGCTGAGCTTCGCAGGCGTTACGCCAACCAGAAGCGCGCCGCCGCTCGTGCGCACGTGCACGCTACCATCTGACTGAGGCGTCGCCCGAACGTCCATGAGTTCCGACAATTGATCTATGAGCGCCGATTGCGCGTTCTCAGCTGAACTGGTGTCGGTTCCCGTGCGCTTGTTGAGTCGAATCTCGTTATTCAATTCTGCGATGCGATTGATGAGATTTTGCGCCTCGGACACGGCGTCGCCTATGCGTTGGTCAGCTTCGCCAATCAGGTCCTGAAGTGAGTCTCCGATGCGATGAATTTCGTCATAGGTACCTTGCAGAGCGCTGACAGCGTCGGAGCGGCGCAAGCTTGAGGATGGATCGACGCCGAGTTCGGTCAGCGCCGACCAATACTCATCCACCATGCCAAACATGGACGACGAACTGGAAGGGTCACCAAAATATTCCTGAGCGCGTGACAGCAAGTCGGCGCGCACCGAAGCCGACCCCGCTGATGCGGCGGCGATGTAACTTGCAGTGGCGAGGAAGCGGTCGGCAGCGCGCTTAATGCCGGTGATTTCCACGCCCGCGCCCGCACCGATCTGCGTGCGCGGCGCAAGCGTCATCTCGGTTCGGACGTAGCCGGGCGTGTTGGCGTTGGCGATGTTCTGCGAAACGGTGGCGACGCCAGTCTGCGCAGCACGCAGGCCCGAGAGACCTGACAGAAGAACGCTGGTCAGGCCGGCCATGCGTGCGCCCCCGGCAAATGGCGCCCGGCGCCCGGCGAAATCTGCCGGGCGCGGAAGAGCGCGCAGAACACGCGCGAAGTGAATCTAAGCGTATGAAACAACACGCTTTCTCCCCTACTTCCGACGCGAACCAAAGGGCTCGCGCAGAATGCGTCGCGCATTCACCACGCAAGCTCGGGGCCAAGGTTAATCGCCCGGCAGAACCTGCCTGGTGAGGCGGCTGAAATTGCCGTCCGGCGAGGCGCAACCGGTCCAGCGCCATCTTCTAGCATATTGTTTTATAGCACTTTTATCATAGTTAGCGGCTTGGCCCGCGGCTTGCTCGGGGTCGCGGGCTGGGCGCGGGACAAGTGCGACCGGCGGGGGACCTTATGGATTTCGCACCGGAGCCAGTTCTCGACGCTGTCACGCCGCCGCCGACGCGGGCGGCTCGCGTTGCGAATACCGACGACAACGGCCAGACATTTAGCGATCACCTCGACGCGATGGACGAGCCGCCGCCGGAGCGCCCTGCGCCTGCGCCACGTAACGAAAAGAAAGACAAAGCATCAAGCACGCAGACGAAGGCGGCGGCAAACGAAGACACACCGGACCAATCGGATCAGGACGAAACGATTGACTCCGAGGTCGCACTGCTTGGCGGTCCGCAGCCAGCTGCACCCCCTCCGTTGACCGCCCCAGTCATTGTGCAAATCGTTGCTTCACAGCCTTCACAGCAACAGCCGCAAGCGCAAGCTCAGCCGCAAGATGGCGAAGCGAACACCGTGGCTCCGGTTGCGGCGCCACAAGTTCCGTCATTAGACGCGCCCAGTGGGGCAGAGGCGCCTGGTGAAGATGGGGCAACTGCTCAACCCGCCGATCAGAGCGAGGCGAACGCAGACAAGAGCGAACGCCCTGCCGACGTTCGACCACCGCAACAGCACGCGCAACTCAGCGCGCCGCAAACTCCGGCAGCGCAAACTCCGGCAGCGCCGCCACCTGTTGTGACATCACAAATTTCGGCTCCGCCGCCGCAGACAGCTCCAGTTGCGAGTGAAGCGTCACTGGAGGTGCTGCAACAGGCGATCGCGGCCACAACCTCGCCCCTTCCGCAACCCGCCACGCAGCCAGCGAATGGACCCCGCACCAGCAAGGATGCGAAGCAACAGGTCGAGGCCAAAGCGCTCGCGACCGATAGCGATGCGAAGAGCGAGGCGCCGGCCAACGTTAAGGCTACGGCGCCAAAGGCAAGCGACAACGGCAGCGCGAAGAGCGCAATAGCCCCGGTGCTGCTCACGCAAGACAGCTCGCCGGAGCCAACGCAATCGGCGCAGAGCAACACGATCACGACGACCGCTGCGCAAACCACAACCCATGTGCAGCACGCAGCTGCGGATGCAAGCGCCCAGCGCACAGTGCCGCTAGCAGCACAGGTTGGACACGAAATCATCCGGCGCTTCTCCGGTGGAGCGACGAGTTTTGAGTTGCGGCTGGATCCAGCCGATCTCGGCCGGGTCGACGTTCGCATGGAAGTGACGCGCGACAACCGCGTAACGGCACTCATCACCGCCGATAACCCGCAAGCTCTGACCGAACTCGCACGGCATGCGCGAGACCTAGAGCAGCAACTGCAATCCGCTGGGTTACAACTGAGTGACAACGGGCTTTCGTTCGACCTGCGCCAGGGCGCGCAGGGCGGCGAGAACAGCGAGCAAAGCAACTCCAGCGCTCGCGGTGAAGCGTCTGTCTCGGCGCCACAGCAAGAACAGCAAGCAGCGCCTGTCGCGCGACCGATCGGTTACGAACGGTGGCGCGGCGTGCGTGTCGATATGATGGTTTGAGGACTATACAATGACTGTCTCAGGCATAGATGTCACAGCAACGACATCGGAAGCGGCGAACTCGCGCACGCGACTGTCAGACAATTACGACACGTTCTTGGTTTTGCTGACCGCGCAATTGCAGAACCAGGATCCTCTAGCGCCGATGGATTCGACGCAGTTCACGCAACAACTGGTGCAATTCAGCCAGGTCGAGCAGCAGATCCGCACCAACGAGCAGCTTGAAGGCCTGGTAGGACAATACCAAGCAGCCAGCGCTGGCGCCGCCCTCTCCTATCTGGGCAAAGACGCGATCATTTCCGCCAACGAGACCTATCTCGCAGGCGGCGCCGCAAATTGGGCGTATCGTCTGCCGGAGGCAGCGACCGAGATGACGATCTCGGTGAAAGATATGCAGGGCCGCACCGTCTATTCGACCACCACCGAGGCGCGCGGCGCCGGTGAGCACCTGTTCACGTGGGATGGCACGAAGGCCGACGGCTCCACTGCCGCAGATGGCGTCTATCAAATTGTCATCGACGCCAAAAACAGCGCCGGGACCTCGCTGACACCGACAATCAGCGTTCGCGAAACCATTATGGGCGTAGACTTCAGCGGTACGACGCCCGTCGTCATCACGCCCTCTGGCACACGTGACTTGAGCACAATCCGCTCAGTGCTTCAGAACGGCTGACAAGTGAAAGCGCTCGCCGAATGCGAGCGCTGCCAACGGCGCAGAAGCGCTCCATCAATAACAAAACCCTTGAGCCGCGTTCGGTGGGACGCACGCGGCGATGGAGCTGGGACACATGTCTATTTACACCGCCCTGCGCGCGGGCGTTTCTGGCCTCACCGCCAATTCAAGCGCCCTTGCCGTTATTTCCGACAACATCGCCAACGTGAACACCGTTGGCTACAAGCGCTCGGGCGTCGATTTCTCGGCGCTGGTCAATGCGCAGAACTCGAACACAACTTACAACGCCGGCGGCGTGCTGCCGCTGACGCGCCAGCAGATTTCGCTGCAGGGTTCGCTTGAGCAATCGCGCTCTTCGACGGACATGGCGATCTCCGGCGACGGCTTCTTCATCGTCTCCACAAACAACCAGCAACTCTCGAACGGCGGTTCGGTGCTGTTCACGCGCGCTGGTTCGTTCACGATCGACGCCGATGGCTACATGGTCAACGCGCAGGGTCTTTTCTTGCAGGGTTGGCCCGTGGCAAGTGACGGCAGCATCACCTCCTCGCCTACTTCGCTGTCAGCGATCGAGCCGATCAATATCTCAGGGGTGGGCGGTCTCGCGGAACCCACGCAGAACGTCGGGCTCAACGCCAACCTGAACTCGGCGCAGGCTGATTATGCCGATGCGCAGGGCCCCTATGACGTTGGCGACTTGGCCACCGGGACGATTACGCCGCACTTCGAAAGCTCGCTGGAAATCTACGACAGCTTAGGCGCTGCACGCACCATCGCTTTCGGCTTCTTGAAGACGGGTCCAAACACATGGCGCGTCGAAGCCTATGCGCGTCCAAACAGCAACATCACTGGCGGCTCCGGCACGGGCGGCCTGTTGGCGGCTGGTATTGTCACGTTCAACACAGATGGCACCGTCGCCAGCGTCGCTCCGCACGGCACCGCGTCGACAGCACAGGACATCGACAGCGACTTCACGATCAACTGGGCGACGCCGACCGGCGCGGCGGCCCAAGACGTCGCGCTGGATCTCAGCAGCGGCATGACGCAGTTCGCCAAGAGCTTCGGCGTCACCTCTGTGACAGCGGACGGCGTGCCACCGGGGGATCTCGTGGGGCTGGTGCTCGAAGGCGACGGCATGCTTACGGCGCAGTTCTCGAACGGGCGCGCTCGCGCGCTCTATCAGATCCCGCTGGCGACATTCCTAAACCCCAACGGCCTCGCCGCCGATCAGGGTGGCGCGTTTCGCACCACGCTGGACTCTGGCCTTTACAACATCAACGCATCAAACGCGGGCGGCGCTGGCCGCATTGTTTCGGGCGCGCTCGAGGCATCTAACGTCGACCTCGCGACCGAGTTCACGAACCTGATTACCACGCAGCGCGCCTACTCCGCCGCTTCGCGCATCATCACGACCGCCGACCAGATGCTCGAAGAATTGCTGATGATCAAACGATAGCCTAGGCGAAGCGTGACTCGGATAAGAAATGAGTAAGAGACTCGTGTTCTAATTCGAGACACGCTTCTTCGCCTGGTTCCAGCCGCGTCTTAGCCGTTTCTTTAGCGATCCAAGTTATAGTGGGTGGCTCAAGAAGGAGAAAGGCGCATGCAGAAGCAACGCCGATATGATGGGGTGGTGATGGGTCCCGACGGGAATCCCCTCACTTTGGACGATCTGCCCGCGCCGGGAACGACCCGTTGGGTCATCCGCCGCAAGGCAGAAGTTGTCGCTGCGGTTCGCGGCGGCCTGCTGACGATGGAAGAAGCCTGCCAACGCTACGGCCTCTCTGAAGAGGAATTCGACGGCTGGCGTAAATCGATCGAGAAGCACGGCCTCCCTGGCTTGCGCACCACGCGCATCCAGCACTACCGCGCGGCCGGCGTCTAACAGACGCCGCGCTGCCTGCGGGCGGCAATCGATCTGTAACACCAAGGCTTTCAAAGGCCCCCGCTCTTCCCCGGCGGGGGTCTTTGCGCGTCCTGCGATCGCGAAGGCGCTCCAAGAATAACGTGGTTAACGGTTGTTTCACCCCCGGCCCGGCAATTTCTGCCCACCGGTGAGATTTGCCCAGTGATTCTGGGTGCTCTCTCCGTGCGTGCAGAGGGCCAGCGTGAACTTCACTCAACTCCTCCTGAAGGCAGGGCCGACGCGATTGTTCGCGATGCTGGGCATCGCCGCGGTCGTCGCCGCCCTCCTCTTCACGCTTGTCTTCCGCATCGGCGGCGAACCGAAGGCGCTGCTCTTCGCCGGCGTTGAAACACGCGAGATGGCCGAGATCACGCAGCGGCTTGAAGCAGCCGACATTCCATACGAGATCCGCGAAGACGGCGGCTCGATCTATGTCACGCGCTCGCAAGTGTTCAATGCCCGCATGATGCTCTCAGCCGATGGCCTGCCCTCGCGCGGATCGATTGGCTATGAAATCTTCGACCAGCCGGACGCGCTGGGCCAGACGCAGTTTCAGCAGAACATCAATCGCCTGCGCGCGCTCGAAGGCGAGCTTTCGCGCACCATCGGTTCGCTCGACGGCGTTAAGTCGGCGCGCGTCCATCTGGTGCTGCCGGAGCGCCAACTGTTTTCTCGTGATGCCGAGCAACCGACGGCGTCGATCGTCATTCAACTCCGCCGCGATGAACTGACCAGCGGCCAGGTGCGGGCGATCCGCAACCTCGTCGCCAGCGCCACACCCGGTTTGAGCGCCAACCGCGTGACCATCGTCGACGAAACGGGACGTCTGCTCGCGGCTGCGCAATCTGGCGAGGACGGTGTCGCGGACGGAATAGACGCGCGGCAAGTGGCGACCGAAGACCGCATTCGCCGCACGGTGACCGACATTGTCGAAGGCATCGTCGGCCAAGGCAACGCGCGCGTGCAGGTTTCCGCGGATATGGATTTCAACCGCGTCAGCGAAACGCGGCAAACATTCGATCCCGAGGGACGCGTGGTGCGTTCAACGCAAACTTCTGAAGAGACCGGCCGAAGCGGCGAAACGGCGCACGGCGCGACTGCCGGCGCCAACGTGCCCGATGCCAACACCTCAGCATCGCAATCCGGCCCGCAGAACGAAAACAATCAGAGCTCGGAAACCATCAATTACGAGATTTCCAACACGACGCGCACGGAAGTGAGCGAGGGCGGCCACATCCGCAGGCTTTCGGTGGCGGTCGCGGTGAATGGATCGATGACGCCAGGCGCAGAGGGCGCAGCAGCCACCTATACGCCGCGCACGGACGAAGAGATGCAGCGGCTTACGTCGCTGGTTCGCTCGGCCGTCGGTTTTAATCAAGAACGCGGAGACACCGTAGAGGTCGTCAACGCCCAGTTCGCGAACCTAGCGCCGGGCAATGAGACGGCCGCGGCGCCGGGCATGTTCGACTTCCTCGGCAATCTTGATGTGATGCGCATCATCGAAATTGTCGCCGCACTGATCGCGGCGCTCGCGTTCACGTTCTTTGTCCTACGGCCGCTTGTGGGCGGCCTGATCCGCGGAGGCGCCAACGCGGCAGCGGGCAGCATTCCCGCTCTCTCCGGCCCGGCGCCCGCCGGCGGTGGCGGCGCTGCCGCCGCCCTTCCCGGCCCCGAAGGCGCGCAAGCGGACGCGGGCATCGACATTGCGCAAATCAACGGACGCGTTCGCGCGTCTTCTGTGAAGAAGGTCGCGGAAGTCGTGGATCAGCACCCGGATGAATCGGTCCAGATCATCCGCGGCTGGTTGAACAACGCGTAACGCCGATGAACGCCCTCATCCGCCCTTCTCCTTCTGACGTTCAGCCAGCCGCCCCGACGGTTGATCTCTCCCGCTACAGCGGGCCAGAGAAGGCGGCGATCATCCTCATGGCGCTTGGCGAGGAAGCCAAGAAGCTGTGGCAAGTGATGGATGAGGAAGAGATCAAGGAAGTCTCACAGGCGATGGCGTCGCTAGGCGTGGTCCCCTCCGCCGTCGTTGAAGCGCTCGTCCACGAATTCATTCAGCGTCTTTCCGGCGCAGGCGCGATCATGGGCTCCGTCGAGCAAACGCAGCGAATGTTGTCGCAAATCCTGCCCAAGGAAAAAGTCGACACGCTGATGGAGGAGATACGCGGTCCGGCTGGCCGCAATATTTGGGACAAGCTCGCCAACGTCCACGAGACGGTGCTCGCAAGCTACTTGAAGAACGAATATCCGCAAACGGTCGCGGTGGTGCTTGCAAAGGTGCGTCCCGAACACGCTGCGAAGGTCTTGGCCGAACTGCCGCAAGACTTCGCTGCGGAATGCATCATGCGCATGCTTGCGATGGAACCGGTACAACGCGACATCCTTGAGAAGGTTGAAACCACTCTCCGCACCGAGTTCATGTCGAACCTTGCGCGCACTTCGAAACGCGACAGTCACGAGCTGATGGCGGAAATCTTCAATAACTTCGACCGCCAAACAGAGTCGCGTTTCATGGGTGCGCTCGAAGGCAAGAGTGGCGAGAGCGCCAACCGCATCAAAGCACTGATGTTCGTATTCGAAGACCTCGGAAAACTCGATTCCGGCGGGATCCAGACGTTGCTCCGCGCCGTCGACAAGAGCGACTTGGCGCTCGGCCTGAAGGGCGCGTCGGACACGCTGCGCAACCTATTCTTCTCGAACATGTCAGAGCGCGGTGGAAAATTGCTGAAGGACGAAATGGCCTCGATGGGCCCGGTACGCCTGAAGGATGTCGACGCCGCGCAAACACGTATGGTGGCGACGGCGAAAGAATTGTCTGCACGCGGCGAGATCGTGCTCTCGGACGGCAAGTCTGAAGATGAGCTGATCTACTGATGAGCAACATTCGCAAATACGCCTTCGAGACCGAGTTCGCGCCCGACGGCGAGATCGTGCGTGAGCCGCCGAAACGGATCACGGCGGAGGAAGTGCAGGCGGCCGGCTCAGACGGCTACGAACGCGGCAAGAATGACGCGACCGCGCAAGCTGAACGGCGCACCGCGGCCGCACTCGAAGCGGTCGCAGACGCTGCGTCGGCGGTGCTGACGCGACTGGAAGCTGAAAGTCACGCAATGCGGACGGAAGCGGCGCGTGTCGCCCTAGCAGCTGCGCGTAAGATTGCTGGCGCAGCGCTTGACGGGTTCGGTGCGGAGCGTGCCGCTCAGGCGATCGAGGCGGCAATGGACGCTCTGCGCCATCAGCCGCGGTTGGTTGTGAAGCTTCCTTCGGAGTTGGCCGACGAGCTCAAACCGCGGATCACCGAGATGTGCGAAACCCACGCCTATGCAAGCGCCGTGATGGTGCGCGCAGAACCCGGATTGAAAGCCGGCGAAGTCATCATCGATTGGTCCGATGGCGTGATCACGATGGATCCGGCTGACGCCGCCAAACGAATTGAAGATCTAATCGACGCCGCGCTCGCGGCGCCACGCGAGGCGAATCATGAGTGATCTAAAGCTCGACGAATTTCAACCAACGCCAGACGCCGACCCCACCGGTGACAGCGTCGAACGCAGCGCCGCTGACTTAGCTGCGGTCTATGATGTGCCAGTGCACATCCAAGCCGTGCTTGGCCGCGCCAACATGGAGGTTGCCTCGTTGCTGCGGCTAAACCGCGGTTCGGTCATTGAGCTCGATCGCAAGGTTGGCGAGGCCATCGATATTTACGTCAACAACCGCTTAGTCGCGCGTGGCGAGGTCGTCGTCGTCGACGAGCGGCTCGGCGTGACCATGACGGAAATTATTAAGGACGGCGATACCGCCTAAAGGCGGCTTCGCAGGAGAACGGAAATGCGTCTACTCATCGTCGGCCCGCTTGGAGGACAGATCTCCGCCGCCACGAAGATCGCCATGGACCAAGGCGCCAAGGTTGGCCACGTGGACACCATCGAGCAGGCCACGGGCGCGCTGCGCGCTGGACGCGGCGCCGATCTGCTCATGGTCGATGCGCGGCTGGATATTGCCGCCCTCATCGCAGCGAACGAAGCCGAACATATCGTTGTGCCTGTCGTTGCGGCGGGTGTCGGTGTTGATCCCGCGGTCGCGGCGAAATCTATCCGCGCAGGTGCGCGCGAATATATCTCACTGCCGCCGGATGCGGAACTGATCGCCGCCGTGCTGGCTGCCGTGTGCGACGATGAGCGCCCGCTGATCGCCGCCGACGAAGCGATGAAGCACGTTGTGGCGATGGCGGATCAGATCGCGGCGTCGGACGCTTCAATCATGATCACTGGCGAAAGCGGCGTCGGAAAAGAGGTGCTCGCGCGTTATGTTCACAAAAAATCGAAGCGCAAAGACAAAGCGTTCATCGCTGTGAACTGTGCGGCAATTCCGGAGCAGCTGCTAGAGTCAGAATTGTTCGGTCACGAGAAGGGCGCGTTCACCGGCGCCGTCGCCCGGCGCATCGGCAAATTCGAAGAAGCCGACGGCGGCACGCTGTTGCTGGACGAAATCTCGGAAATGGACTTACGCCTGCAATCGAAATTGCTGCGCGCGTTGCAAGAGCGACTGATTGATCGCGTCGGCGGCGCCAAGCCGGTGCCGGTCAACATCCGCGTGCTTGCCACGTCGAACCGGGACCTCGGCGCGCTGGTTCGCAACGGCGAGTTTCGCGAAGATCTGCTCTATCGCCTCAACGTCGTGAACCTGCGGATCCCGCCCCTTCGCGAACGCACGGATGATCTCGCAGCCTTGGCGCAGTTCTTCATTGAGAAATATGCACGCGCTAACGGGCGCCCTGCCCGCCAACTTTCAAAAGAGGGACTTGCCGCTGTTATCGAGCATCGTTGGCCAGGCAATGTGCGCGAACTCGAAAACGCCATGCACCGCGCTGTGTTGCTGGCAAATAGCGCCGATGTCGGCCCCGACGCGATCCGCGCGCCGGATGGTGCGCCGGTTGGACATCGTGACTCGACGGGAGACGCGATCGAAGCGGCGCAAGCGGCGGCGCGTAATCTGGTGGGTCGCACCGTGGCGGAAGTTGAGCAGGATCTCATCCTTGAGACACTGACGCACTGCCTCGGCAACCGCACGCATGCCGCGCACATTCTCGGGATTTCAATCCGCACGCTGCGCAACAAGCTGAAGCAATATTCGGACGACGGGGTGAAGGTGCTGCCTCCTCCGACGGGTCAGGCTGCCTGAGTTAGACTATGACGGACGCTGCGCAGCCGCAGGGCACTGATTTTTCTTTCAGCACGTTGCGTGGCTTTGTCATGCGCGGCGAGATCGCGCTGGCCGCCGGCGTGCTCGGCATCTTGGCAATCATGCTGGTGCCGCTGCCGCCGATCCTGCTCGACTTTCTGCTCGCGATTTCGATTATTCTGTCGATCCTGGTGCTGATGACAGCGCTGATGATCAAGAAGCCGCTCGAGTTCACGGCTTTCCCATCGGTGCTGCTCCTGGCGACTCTGTTCAGGCTGGCGCTGAACATCGCTTCGACCCGCCTCATCCTCTCGGGCGGACAGTCAGGTGAACACGCGGCCGGTGAAGTGATCGCGGCATTCGCGCAGTTCGTGATGGGCGGCGAGTTTGTGATCGGCGTCATTGTGTTCGCGATCCTCGTGATCGTGAATTTCGTCGTCATCACCCGCGGTTCCACGCGTATCGCCGAAGTCGCGGCGCGATTCACTTTGGACGCGATGCCGGGCAAGCAAATGGCGGTCGACGCAGACTTGTCGTCTGGCCTCATCAACGAACAACAGGCGCGCGAGCGGCGTAAGGCGTTGGAGGACGAGAGCTCGTTCTTCGGGGCCATGGACGGCGCCTCGAAATTCGTGCGCGGCGATGCGATCGCCGGCTTGTTGATCGTTTTCATCAACATCATCGGCGGCATTATTATCGGCACTGTTTCGCATGGTATGGACTTTGCCGAAGCTGGCAGATCCTACACGCTGCTGACGGTCGGTGACGGCCTCGTGACGCAAATTCCAGCGCTCATCATTTCCGTCGCAGCGGGCTTGCTTGTCACCAAAGCCGGGATCGACGGCGCAGCGGACAAGGCGCTAGCCAAGCAGCTCGCCTCCTATCCCGTGGCGCTTGGCGTGGTGTCGGCCTGTGCCTTGGGCGTCGGCTTGTTGCCAGGCATGCCCATGATTCCGTTCTTCGTACTCGCGTTCGCGGCAGGCGCGCTGGCATGGCAGTTGCGGCAAGCCAATCGAGCCAGCGCGAAAGCCGCAGCTGAGGCGCCGCCGCCGCCGCCGGAACTTGAAGAGACGCCGCAATCGTCGCTAGCGATGGACGACGCGCGCATCGAAATTGGCTTTGCGCTGCTGCCGTTGATCAATGATGTTCAAGGCCGCCGCCTCACCGATCAGATCAAGGCGCTGCGCAAGACATTGGCGCAAGACTACGGCTTCGTGATGCCGAGTGTGCGCATTCTGGATAACGTGCAGCTAGCTGCTGATGCCTATGCGATCCGGATACGCGAGATGGACGCGGGAGAAGGCAAGCTGAAAATGGGTCACCTGCTTGCGATGGACCCGACCGGCGCAGGTGTCGCTTTGCCCGGCGAAGCGGTGAAAGAGCCGGCGTTTGGGCTCGACGCGAAGTGGATCGATGAGCGCGCGCGTGAAGAGGCGAGCTTCCGCGGTTACACGGTTGTTGATCCTGCGACCGTGCTGGCGACGCATCTCACGGAAGTGATCAAAGAACACATGAGCGAGCTGCTCACCTTCTCGGAGGTGAAGAAGCTTGTGAAAGAACTACCCAAGGATACGCAAACGCTGCTCGACGATGTTGCGCCGGCGCATATTTCTTGGTCGGGCGTGCAACGTGTGTTGCAAAACCTGCTGAAAGAGCGCGTTTCGATCCGCGACCTTGGCGCAATTGTCGAAGCGATCGCGGAAGCAGCGCCGGCGATGCACGATCTGGTATTGATCACTGAGCACGTGCGGGCGCGCTTGGCGCGCCAGATTTGCTACCAGCACCGCAATCCGGCTGGTGCGCTGCCGATACTGACGTTATCGCCGAACTGGGAACAAGCGTTCGCAGAGTCCTTGATTGGCGAAGGCCAGCAACGCACGTTGGCGCTTGCGCCGTCCAAGCTGCACGATTTCGTCGCCGACGTGCGCACCGCGTTTGAGAAATCAGCGCAGCAAGGCGAGACGCCGGTGCTACTCACCTCCCCCAACATCCGCCCATTCGTGCGCTCACTGATCGAGCGCTTCCGGCCAAGTACAGCCGTGATGGGCCAATCCGAGGTGCACGCAAAAGTGCGCCTGAAGGCGATGGGGCAAGTGTGAGCGAAGCGGCTCACGCGAATTCGCTGTAATTAAGATTGCGTTTACCAAAATCGGCCGCGGCGCTAAGACCTCAGCAATCGTTACGCGCGCATACCAGCAGAATGTCTGGCGCAAACGCCGCTATTGATCAGCCGCTACCGCGCACGCGCGCGGCGCCGGTTTTTGCGATCGCCTCCGGCAAAGGTGGCGTTGGCAAGACGTGGCTGTCGACGATGCTGTCGATTGCGTTTGGGCGCGCGGGCCAACGGGCGCTGCTGGTCGATTGCGATCTGGGTCTCGCAAACGTCGACGTGCAGCTCGGCGTGCGGCCAACGGCCGACGTGCATTCTGTGGTGCGCGGTTTTCTTGAATTAGAGTCTGCAGTGACGCCGGTTATGGGCGGCCCCGGACGCAATGGCGGCTTCGATCTGATCGCCGGCCACTCGGGTTCGGGCGCGCTAGGCGCCGTAAAGCTCGAAGAAGTGGCGCGCATCGCCAACGGTCTGAACCGGCTGACGCCACATTATGATCGCGTAATCCTGGATCTTGCCGCCGGCATCGATCCCACGGTGCTGCGCTTTGCCCGCGCCGCCGATCGCCTGATCCTCGTCACCACCGAAGAACCCACTGCCCTCACCGATGCATATGCGATGGTGAAGCTGTTACGCCTGCAAGGCTCACAAGTTGTGCCGTGGGTGATCGTGAACATGGCTGAGAATCGCGTCAAGGGACGCAAGGTATTCGATCAGTTCGCGCTCGCATGTAACGAGTATCTCGGCTTCAAGCCGAAATTCGCGGGCGCGATCGCGCGCGATCCTCGCGTGCCGGACTCGATCCGCGCTCAAACGCCGTTGCCGACACGTCATCCGCAGAGCCAAGCGTACGAAGACGTGATCCGGATCGTTGAAACCCTCAACGCCGGCTAAGCTGCATTCGGCATTCTACTCAGCACGATCGTCAGCGACGCCGCTGCAAACGCAGCGAGCCAAAGCGACTGAAGTCCGATCCAACCATAGATAAGCGCACCTAGTGTCGCGCCGAGCACTAAACCGCTCCACAACAGCACATATGGAATCCACTCCCAACGCTTGCCGCCGGTCAACGCAGTTGCGAGACGTTGCCCCATTCGCACGAGCGTGCCCGTCATGTACGTGACGCCGATACTGACCTCGCCTTCACGCACGAACACGCCATTCATTGCCCCCATCGCGATTGCCAGCAGAGCAATTGAAATACCTTGCGCCGCTAACAAAGCGGCAAGGGCAAGCAATCCGGTAACGCAAGCCAGCACACGGACACCACCGGTTTGATCACCGCGGCGGTTGATCAACGCGCCAACGACGACGCCAAGCACAAACAACGCGATGAGCCCGCCGGCAAGACGCGCAGCATCAAGATGCGACGCGAGTCCAACACCTAATCTCGTCGAGTTGCCACTCATGAAAGAGACAAAATAGCCGCCGAGATGCACGAACGCATTGGCGTCGGCAAAACCAGCCAAGGTCGACAAGGCAGCGGCAAAGAGCCAATAGCGGCGCCGATAGCGGAGCATATTCTACCGGTTTTGGCGCGCGCCGCGCAGCGTCGCGAACTCATCAAGTTCAGCGTCTTCTCGCTTCTCGCGCTTCAGTTTTTCGCGCTGCTCCTCAAGTTCGATAAGGCGTTCGAACTTTCGCACCTCAGTGTGCGCTTCGGCGATGAGCGCGCGCAGACGCTCCGTCTCTTCGGCGATCAGCGCTCGCTCAGCATCCAGGGCTTTGCGTGCAGCCATAGCCGCCACCGCGTAGCCACCGTAAGCGCGAGCGGATTCGTAGTCACGCTGGGCCAGCATTTGTTCATTGCGTAACGTTTGTTCGTGACCGTGGATGCGCTGAACGACGTTGGCGTCCCTAGTGACTTGGTCCGCGAGCGCACGGCGCAGCGCTTCTAGATTGCGCTCAGCGAGCTTAAGTAGCGTGCGGAAAGCCTTCATTGTAACGCATCCTCAAGCATGCCGAAGCTTTCCGCGAGCGTTGAATGTTCGTCGCGAAACTGCGTGAGCATGCGCTCGATTGCGGGTCGAACGCGAATAGCTTCATCGACTTGTGGATCAGCCCCTGCTTTGTAGGCGCCGATGCGGATGAGTTCTTCCATCTCACCATAGAGGCTGAGCGCTTCCCGCGCGCGAGCGACGAGCGCGTTCTCTTCGGCTGTGTGACACATTGGCATGAGACGAGAGATAGACTTCAGGACATTGATCGCGGGGTAACGGCCGCGCTCGGCGATGGCGCGCTCCATGACGATATGACCATCGAGGATGCCGCGCACGGCGTCGGCGATCGGTTCGTTGTGATCATCGCCATCAACGAGCACAGTGAAGAGCGCGGTGATCGAACCTTGCTCCCCCTCGCGTCCGGGGCCGGCGCGTTCCAACAATTTCGGAAGTTCCGCGAAGACAGATGGCGTGTAACCTTTGGTGGTCGGTGGCTCGCCGACGCTTAGGCCGATCTCGCGCTGCGCCATGGCAAATCGCGTCACAGAATCGATCAGCAGCAAGACATCTTTGCCTTCGTCGCGAAAGTGCTCGGCAACGGCGCAGGCCATATGCGGCGCGAGACGGCGGCGGGCGGCGCTTTCGTCGGAGGTCGCAACGACGACCACGGAGCGGCGGCGCCCTTCTTCGCCAAGCGTATCCTCGATGAACTCTTTGAGCTCCCTGCCGCGTTCGCCAACAAGGCCGATGACGATGACATCAGCATCGGCGCCACGGGCCAGCATCGACATGAGCACGGATTTGCCAACGCCGGAGCCGGCGAAAACGCCCATGCGCTGGCCACGGCACAGAGCAGCAAAGATGTTAAGTGCTCGCACGCCGACATCGAGGCGGCCGCCCACGCGTGCGCGATCATGTGCGGACGGCGGCGGCGCTCGCACCGGCGTCGGCTTCAAGCCATTCGGCAGAGGCCCCTCGCCGTCGACAGGATTACCGAAGCAATCGATGACGCGGCCAAGCCAGGCGGGCGACGGGCGCGCCATCGGCGATGCGCCCTCGAGCACCACACGCGCGCCCGGCCTGATTGCCTCAATGGAATCGTATGGTGCGATCAGCGCGCGGTCGCCACGGAACCCTACGATCTCTCCACGCGCCGATGTGTGGCCGTGAATTGTCACGCGTGCGCCGAGCGCAAGCGCTTCGACTGGGCCGGTAACTTCAACGAGTGCTCCGGAAAGTCCGGTCACGCGGCCTTCGAAGCGGCGCGGATCGAGCGCATGAATTTCTTCAGCAAGCTTAGAAAGAAGTGATGGCATCGCGCCCGCGAATTTCCTCACACCTCTTTCAGCCGGTATGGTGAATCAAAACCTAATGCGCTGCGCTTGGTTTATGCGGCTCATCCTGTTGCCGATTCAAAATCAACGCCTTGTGGCTACATTTTCTTCAGCATCTAGAGCTTGCCGTCAGACTCGAACACTGATTCACACGTCTTAACGGAGCTGATTGAAGGGCGGGTCGAGGCATCTAACGGCTAGATAACGATACCAATTCGTTGCGCCGTTAATACTTCTTACAGAGTTGATAGCGATTCTGTGGATTAACGTTGCCGAGGCCTTGCGCCAGCGGGGAGCATTCAATGCGAGTCTTGTTGATCGAAGACGATAGCGCCACAGCGCAGGGTATCGAACTGATGTTGAAGTCCGAAGGCTTCAATATCTACTCGACCGACCTGGGCGAGGAAGGCATCGACCTTGGCAAGCTCTACGATTACGACATCATCGTGCTCGACCTGACGCTGCCTGACATGCATGGCTACGACGTGCTGAAGCAGCTCCGGGTGGCGCGGGTCAACACACCCATCCTGATCCTCTCGGGCACCGCCGACATCGACACGAAGGTCCGCGGTCTCGGCTACGGCGCCGACGACTACATGACCAAGCCCTTCAACAAGGACGAACTGATCGCGCGGATCAACGCGATCGTCCGTCGTTCGAAGGGTCACGCTCATTCCGTCATCAAAACGGGCGACATTGTCGTCAACCTCGATGCGAAGACGACCGAGGCTCACGGCCAGCGCGTCCACCTGACGGGCAAGGAATACCAAATGCTGGAGCTGCTCTCGCTCCGCAAAGGCACCACGCTGACGAAAGAGATGTTCCTGAACCATCTCTATGGCGGCATGGACGAGCCGGAACTCAAGATCATCGACGTGTTCATCTGCAAGCTTCGCAAGAAGCTGGCGGCTGCAACCGGCGGCGAGCACTACATCGAGACGGTCTGGGGCCGCGGCTATGTGCTGCGCGATCCGCAAGAAGCTGGCGCAACCGCCACCGTCACCAGCGGTGTGGCGGCAGCCTAATTCTCCGAATTCACGCTACGCGGTGCGTAGCGGTCTGGACTAACGTAGCCTCGGGATCGAAAGGTCCCGAGGTTTTCGTTTACCATGATGCATCGGCGCGATGTTTTGCGTGCGAGCGCGGCGGCTGTGTTGGCTGGGTTCGCGTTGCCGTCGGCGGCGGACGAAAGCGCCGCTGCGGATTTACGCCGGCTTGTGAATCGCTTGGCGGACCGCTCGCGCGTGACACGGCCATTCCTATTGCGCCGATTCGATGCGGCGCGGCTAAGTGCGCGCGAACGTGTGCTGTACGAGACGCTGTTGCCCGGTGCAGACGCAGATGCAGCGCTGGCACGGCGCGCATGGGGCAGGAATGGAGCGCCCTACCCTGTAACGCATCGCAACGGCAATTGGCGGCGTGCGGCAGAGCTGCGCGAGGGCGATCGCATTCGTGACGCGGTTCGGACGGTTAACCAGGACACAAACCTGATTGAAGCGAACGCCCGGCGCGGCGTCGTCGCGCCGGGCTTTGTGATTGATGCGACGCTACCGGAGCTGCGGAGCGCTGCAGCGCGCGTGCAAACGGCAAACGTCACGGATGGCGACACGCTCGTTATAGCGATCACGCGCCAAGTCGAAGTGCTGGAGGCTCAACGCGCCGCCGCACCCGAGCAGCCAGGCATGTGGCGCTTGCCGGATGGCGATGAATTTTACATCCAGGCGCTGCAGCTGCAGCTCGGGGCGGAAATCGATCCGCGAGAGGCGCATCGGCGCGCATTGGAGCGCTGTCATGATCTGCGGCGCGAGGCTGATCGCTTGCTGCGGGCGCAAGGGTTTGCGCACGGCAGCATTGCGCAGCGATTGAAGGCGTTTGCGGCACTGGATCGGTTCCAGGTCCGCGATCGCGACGCCGTGGTCGCGGGGATGAATGCGCAGCTTGAGAAAGTGCGCGCCTTGCTCCAAGGCGTGATTGATGCAACGGCGGCAGGGGGTATCCAGAAGCTCGATCCTGCTCGCAGCCATGACGGCACGCGTGGGACGCGCGTTGGCGCCAACTATTTGGTGGACATGCAAGCACGGCGGCCAACGTGGTCGTTCGCAAGCGTGGTGCACCACGAACACACGCCGGGTCACATTCTCCAGAGCCGCTTCAATGGCGGCGTGCCGGAGCTGCAGCAACGCTATAGCAGCGGTTACAGCGAAGGCTGGGCGATCTATGCCGAAACCTTGGCCGATGAGATCGGCGCGTTCGAGGGCGACGATGCGGCGCGAATCGGTTTTCTGCAGTGGATGTTGTTTAGAACGGCGCGCGTCGTCGGCGACACGGGCATGCACGTGATGCGATGGAGCCGCGAACGCACGATCGAGCAGATGTACGAGTTGCAGGGCGAGAGCATTTCGTTCGTGACAATCGAAGATGATGTCGCGCGGTTTGCAGCGCAACCGGGGGTATCCGCGGCGCAGGGCCTAGCGGCGATGCATCTTCTTGAGTTACGCGAGCGCACGCGGCGGGCGGCAGGAGATCGCTTCACGCTGCTGGCATTTCATGACGCCGCTTTGCGCGCCGGTCCACTCTCTCCGCCAGGACTTGAACAAGCGATGCGCGCGCAATTCGAGCTATAAGGTTTCGTGCGTGACACGGCCGTCGGCAATTGACAGCTTCGCTGTCGCGGTGGGGATCGCGCTTGGCTCAGCCGTCATTAGGTCAACCGAGAACGCGGTAACGTTGGCGCGTTTGCCCACTTCGATCACGCCGCGTTCGTTTTCGCTGAATGTCGCGAAGGCCGCCGCGGAGGTGAACATGCGCAGAGCTTCCGTGCGCGTAACGACTTGCTCCAGATGCCAATCCGGACCAGCGAAGCCGCTCAAGTCATGACGATAAGTCGCCGCGTAGAACTCCACGAGCGGATCGCCCTTCTCGACCGGCGCATCGGTGCCACCGGCAATGGTCGCCCCGGAGTCAAGCAGCGCGCGCCAAGCGTAGGCGCCAGCAAGACGATCGGGGCCGAGACGCGATGGTGCAAAGTAGAGGTCGCTGATTGCATGCGACGGCTGCATCGAAGCGATGACGCCTTGCGCGGCGAAGCGTGGGATATCTTCAGTCGCGAGGATTTGAGCGTGCTCGATGCGATAGCGAGCGTTGCGGAGCGCTTCGGGATTGTCAGCGTAAGCATCGCGATAAGCGTTGAGCACGAGGCGATTGCCGCGATCCCCGATTGCATGGGTGGTGACTTGAACATTCTTGGCCTTCGCGCGCTGGATCATTGCGGCGATTTGTTCTGGCGGCGTGACGAGCAATCCCGACGAAGATCGCGCATCGCTGTAAGGCGCGAGCAAGGCGGCGCCGCGTGAGCCGAGCGCGCCGTCCATGTACATCTTGACGCCGCGTACTTTGACCGCGCCATCTCCGTACGGGCCGGTTTCCAGAATGCCGTCGGAATCCTCGGGCGTGAGATAAATATCGGCGCTGAGCGGTAGATCACCGCTGGCGGCAAGCTCCTGAAAGAACCGCGCCTCGACGAGTGAGGTGCTCATATTGTGAACGCCGGTCCAACCACGCGAAGCGTAGAGACGCGCGCCCTGTTGGAGCGCTTCGCGGATCATTGCTTCGGTCGGCGGCGGGAAGCGTGACTGGACCAATCGCATCGCGTTATCGATGAGCATTCCGGTCGCGGCGCCTGATCCATCACGCTCGATGCTGCCGCCTGGTGGATTAGCCGTGTTGCTGCCGATTTGTGCAAGCCGCAGCGCGGCGCTGTTGACGACGGCAGCATGACCATCGACGCGCTCAAGAAACACCGGACGATCGGAAACAATAGAGTCGAGATCGGCGCTATTCGGGAAGCGATCTTCTGGCCAATGCGTTTCAATCCAACCGCGGCCATAAATCGGCCCGTCTGTGTGCGCGGCGGCATAAGTGTGCAAACGCTGCTGAAGATCGGAGATTGACGTCACGCCGACGAGATCGAGCGAGAGCGCCGCGGCGCCGACGCCCGTGAGATGGACGTGGGCGTCGGTAAAACCAGGAAACGCCGCTGCACCGCCGAGATCGATCTCACGCGCGCCGCGCGCGTTGGCGCGAGCGTCAGCGAGTGAGCCTACGAATGCGAACACGCCGTTGCTGATGCGCAGCGCCTCGACCGGCGCCGCGGCGGCGCCGGTATAGATCGGGCCGCCGTGGATGATGAGGTCAGGCGTACTGCGCGGCGCGCAGCCAACCAGAAGGGCTCCAAGCGAAGCTTGCGCAAAGTGGCGGCGACTGAGTTGCGGCATAACTCCCCCTTTATGCGACAGCGGCAAGCGGCACATTCACGTCGGCGCCACGGACACGCAAGTCGCTCTCTTGTTGCTCCGTTAGCAGCCGAAGTCGGCCCGTGCCAGCCACGCGGGCCGACCTTCCCCGGCGGGCGGAACTCTTGCTGAACTCCGAGTGGCCTACCTTCACGCGGAAGGTGGCTACCCTCTTTGATTAAGTTCGCGATCTCTAGAAGGCTGGTGGACCCAAGCTCCTCCTAACTCTGTGTTCGCAGGCATCCATCGGCGTTCATTCATGCCTGCATATGTCCATGATTTAGAATAACTTTCCGTCTACAATTGGCCGCTCGCGTCCATTGACGATCACCGCAAGCGCCATCATTTTCGTGGGTAGAGATGTGGGTAGGCAAGAGCCCACGGCCACGGGTCGAAACTGCAAATGGCGGGCATTCATCGATTGAGCGCGCGAGCGGTGGCGACGAAGAATACGCCCGGCGTCTACGCCGACGGCGGCGGGCTGTACTTGCAAGTTACTCGGGGAAGCGATGGCACAGCGCGACGCTCATGGCTGTTGCGCTATCGCGCGCCTGACGGTCGCCGCCGCGAAATGGGACTCGGGCCCGCCTCGCACATCAGCCTCACTGACGTGCGTCAGGCAGCACTAGCCGCGCGGACGCAAGCTCGGGCGGGCATCGATCCAATCGATGCCCGCGATAGTGAGAAACTCGAGGCGGCGAAGAAGCGAGCGAAGGTCATGACCTTCCGGCACTGCGCAGAGGCTTACATCGCTGCCCACTCGTCGTCCTGGAAGAACGCCAAGCATCGCTGGCAGTGGGAGAATAGCCTCGAGGTTCACGTCTATCCCATGGTCGGCAGTGTTCGCGTGAGCGACGTCGATGCCGACCTCGTGATGCGCGTTTTGGACCCAATTTGGCAGACGAAGACCGAAACGGCGACGCGCGTCAGAGGACGCATCGAGGCCATCCTCGACTGGGCTGCGGTCCGCGGGCATCGAACTGGCGACAATCCCGCGCGTTGGCGAGGCCACCTCCAGAAGGCGCTTCCCACGATCAAGAAATCGCTTCGCGTGAAGCACCATGCTGCGTTGCCTTTTGCGGAAATGGCGCCGTTCATGAAGCGACTTAGCGATCAAGCTGGGGTCTCGGCGCGCGCACTTGAGTTCTGCATTCTCACGGCAACACGAACCGGTGAAACGATCCACGCCCGCTGGAGCGAAATCGATCTCGGCAATCGAACCTGGACCATCCCAGCGGAGCGCATGAAGGTCCCGCGCCCGCATCGCGTGCCACTCTCGTCGGCGGCAATTTCGATACTCTCAGATATAGGCCCGCCCGCGCAGCCTAATGACTTCATCTTCCACGGACTGCGCCAAGGCCGGCCGTTGTCGAATATGGCGCTACTGATGACCTTGAAGCGGATGGGTCGTGGGGATCTCACCACGCACGGCTTTCGATCCACGTTCCGAGACTGGGCCGCCGAACGCACAGACTTCCCGCGCGAGGTCGCGGAGGCTGCGTTGGCGCACATCGTCAGCAATCAGGTCGAAGCCGCCTACCGGCGTGGAGACCTCTTTGAAAAGCGGCGCAAACTCATGGACGCTTGGAACGCCTACTGCGTGCCCGTTCCGACGATCGCGCGCATGACCTAGTGTCTCGTTTCGCGCGCATCTGCGACATTGGCGATACGTGCCAATGAGGCTGGAATTCGCCGAAGAAAGACGCAGAGAGTTAAAGCCTCTACGTCTCCGACCTCAGCCAGGACGCGAACGCTCGGATTTGCTTTTCACGGGGATGATCCCGACGCCGGACAACATAGAAGCGATAGCCGGGCAGGCTGAGATCGAACGCCTTTACGAGCGTGCCGGCCGCGAGCTCCTTCGCCACGAGCACATCACTGAACAGCCCAATACCCTGCCCACCGATGACCGCTTCGATGGCGTGCAATTCTTCGCGGAAGCTCAGATGCTGCATGTCCTTGTAGTCGGGCACATTGGACCATTTGCGCCGCGCCGCAATTAGCCACCGCCGCCACGTCGGCGGGTCGCGGTCGCTTGGCGCCCAATACGCATGGACCAGCAGGTGTTTCGCGAGATCGGCCGGCCGCTTCAGTCGCGGCGGCGCGAGCAACTTTGGATTGTAGACGGGCCAGAACGTGTCGGTGAGCAGCACCTCGGCGACGCCTTCCGGCTCGTTCGTGCGACTGGTCGCATAGCGAATGGCGACGTCGCCGTCGCCGGCGTTGAGGTCGATCACGCTGTCCGTTCCGATGACCTCTAGAGGCACGCTGCCGCGCAGCTTCCGCCAAGTCGGCAAGCGAGGCACAAGCCAGCGGCTGGCGAAGGCATTCGTGGCCGTAACACGCAGAGGGAGTTCCTGACTAAGTCGTCTGACGGCGACGATCGCGCCTTCAAATGTCTCAAGTCCGCTGCGAATGGCCGGAAACATCCGCGCGCCGGCGTCGGTCAACGTCAACGGCCGCGGACGACGGCGAAAAAGCGCGTGTCCGCAATAGCGCTCAAGCAGTTTGATCTGATGGCTAATCGCGGTCGGCGTCACGCCTAGCTCTAATGCGGCCTTCGTGAAGCTCATGTGGCGCGCGGCGGCGTCGAAAGCGCGCAATTCAACAAGTGGTGGCAACGACTTCATCGGGACACTGTAGCTGAATTTAATTCATCTACAGCTGAAAACTTCGCGTTTGCGCCGAGACGGTGTTCGCCGGAGACATTGGTAGCCATTTTTGGGGACTAGGATCGTCATGGGATCGACCTCGGTCGTTGCCGAAGCCGCGGCCAAGCTTGCAGCGAGCTTCAAGGGACAAGTTCTGCAGCCCGCCGACAGCGGCTACGAGGACGCGCGGAAAGTTCACAATGGCTTGGTCGATAAGCGGCCGGCATTGATCGCTCGATGCCACGGCGTTTCCGATGTGGTCGCCGCACTCGATCTTGCCCGCAAACTTGGCATTGAAGTCGCGGTTCGCGGCGGCGGTCATAACGTAGCTGGCCGAGCGACCATCGATGGCGGAGTTATGATCGACCTGTCGCCAATGAGGGCCGTCGGTGTCGACGCAAAGAGAAAAACCGCACGCGCGCAGGGCGGCGCGACGTGGGCAGATCTCAACCCGGCAACACAAGAGCACAGTCTTGCCGTCACCGGTGGCGTGGTTTCGGCAACCGGCATCGGCGGCCTCACGCTCGGCGGCGGGATCGGTTGGTTGATGGGCAAGTATGGTCTGGCCCTCGATAATCTTCGCGCCATCGAACTCGTTACGGCGGATGGCAAGGTCTTGCAGGTCGACAAACAGTCGGAGCCAGATTTGTTCTGGGCCCTTCGCGGCGGCGGTGGAAATTTCGGCATAGCGACTAACTTTGAGTTTGATCTGCATGCGGTAGGCCCCACCGTCGTCGGTGGCCCCATTGTTCACCCGATTGAACACGCAAGCGACACCTTGAGATTCTTCCGTGACGCAACCCAATCTCTCGCCGACGAACAGATACTGTTCGCAGCCCTGACGCATGCGCCTGACGGCTCCGGCACGCCCGTCGCTGCGATGGTAACATGTCACTGCGGGCCGCTTGCCGAGGCAGAGCGAGCTGTGCAGTCGATTAGGCAATTTGGAACGCCAATGGTGGATGGAGTTGGGGCGGTTGCGTACGAGCAGCTCAACACCGCCCTCGACGCGAGCTTTCCGAAAGGCGCCCTCAGCTATTGGAAGTCTCACTTCCTGACGGAGCTTAGCGATGGTGCGATCGAGACGATGATCGATTGTTTCGCGCGTTGCCCCACGCCCATGGGCCAGTTTCTGATCGAGCATTTGCATGGCGCGGTCACGCGTGTCGGCGTCAGCGAAACGGCGTTCCCGCACAGGAAGGAAGGATACAACTTCCTGATCCTCGCCCAATGGACCGATCACGCGGACACGACCGCCTGCATCGAATGGGCGCGCGAGACGGCCAAGCTGATGCAGCCGTTCTTCGCCGCGGGCCGATATGTCAATTATCTGGACGACGACGAAACCGGCGATCCGGTTCGGGCTGCGTACGGGCTTAACTACCGGCGGCTTCAGCAGATCAAAGCCCAATACGACCCGACGAATGTCTTCCGCATGAATCAGAATATCCGGCCGCTGGCGTGACGCGAATTCAAACGGTTGCTCCTTTTAGCTGGGCGTCCGAAATGGGCCAGCGTAGGTCATTGAGACGATTTCTGCGACCGGCTGAACCGACCTAAAGCTGCCAACGATGGCCCTACCCGTTCAACGACGTAAGTTCGCCGATTGCGGTCATTGGGCGTCAGACGGCCAATTAGCCTCTTCTATTCGTTTGGAGGCCGCGCTCAACTCAACGACGAATTCAGCCTCCAACGCGATGGGCGAAACCGATCTGCAATCTTCCAGGCGCCCCAGCAGTTCTGAGAGCGCCACCTCTTGAACACGGGTGATACGTTCAGCGAGCGGCCCGGCCCCCGCATGAAAATAGTCCGCCAGCATCCCGGCAATTACGATCGCGGCGTCGTGCGAAAGCTTCGTGTGCACTTGTGGCCGCTCAGTCATGCTTCACCTTCCCATGTCTAGTCGCATTTTCGCCAGCGCTCCGAGACGCGGGCCGTTTTCATCACACGTGCGCGCTGCAGCGCCAATGTCCCGTTCCGGGCCAACGTAGCGGTGGCGACAAATTTCGTGACCGGCCCACGCGCTCAATTGCTGCCAGCGCCGCCTTGCCCGCCTGAATGAGCTACGATCGCCGAAACATGACACTCGCGTGAACCGGGCCTGAACGCTGTCTTGCGGCAGATTCAGAGGCAGTGGAGCATTTTGATCTTACGCACTCTTGGAGGGACCCAATGCGTAAGCTTCTGACCTACCTCATTGCTTTGCTGAGCCGCTCGGCGTCTGGGTATCGCGCGCTGGTTATCTGAACGCCTCGGTTGCTCCAAACTGCCGCCGGACACGCTCCATAACAGCGGCCTAGTCGCTCCATTGCGGACCGTGGCTTAGCGCACGCAGCAACGGCGTATTGTCGCCGATTTCAGTCGATCACGAGCGCAAGAGCCTCGGCAAGGTGGACTTGCGGACCATGGCGCTTAGACTGACCCGCAGCAAAGGGGGTCAATATGCGTCAATTTCTTCTCGCGCTCGCAGCATGCGTGTTCGCCGGCGTCTTCGGATCCGACCACGCATCGGCGCAGACCCAGCTCGGCAGCTACATCCTGCTCGCCGACAACGAACAATATCTGGCCCGCTGCAATGGCTGTATCCCACAAGCCTATCCTGACACCGCGTTCGTGCACGAGCGTAGCCCCGCAGGAAGCTGGGCGCAGTGGGCTATCGAGCGGCGCGCCAATGGCATGTACGTGCTGCGCTCGGACAACGGTCGCTATTTGGCCCGGTGCAACGGCTGCGTTCCCGGCGGGGCCTACGACGACAGCGCATTTGTTCACGAATCCAACCCCGACGCGCCGTGGGCACAGTGGGCGATAGAACGACGTCCCAATGGCAAATATGTCTTGCGCTCCGACACTGGCCGCTATCTGGCCCGATGCCATGGCTGCGTCCCAGGTGGCGCCAACCCCGATAGCGCGTTCGTTCACGAAACCAACCCGGACGCGCCCTGGGCGCAATGGTCTATCGCGCCTGCTTGGGCGCAGTAGCAACGCGCCGAAAAGTTGGCGAGCCATCGCGAACGCATCCGTCGACCCTTGGCACGCTATGCGTGAAAGCGATCGGTCCAGCGTCGACGCTTGGATCAACAAGATTACCGGCTCTGTTCGCCTTCCAGTGCGATAAGCGCTTCCTCAAGTGACGCAATGTCGCCCCGAAGGTTCGCGAGTGCTATTGAGATAAAAGAAAACTGGTACGCCAAATCTGACTGCACGCCTGGGTCTTGGCGTAGCGCACGCGCGACCTCCGCCAACCGCGCCTGGTCGACCTGGAGATCACAGTCATCGCGGACTCCAGTGATATCTCCTCGCTCGTTGCGAACGTCACCGCACCGGTCACGTATGGCGGTTTGCACGTCATGGGGAATGGTCGTACGCACGCGAGAACGATACGAGGAGTGGCTCATCAACTCCGCTGCGCGAAGCGCGGGGTTGTCGCTGAAATAGTCACCAAGTGCGCTGATTGCGTCCCTCGGCAACAAGCCGATGTCGCCGGAAGATACGATCTCATCCCAAATGGAGCGCGTAGGCGCATTGTAACTATATTCGCTGGCACGATACACATTCACGATAAGCGATGCCGGGTCCGCAGTGGTTTGCTCCAGCAACGTGTTGGAGATCTCCGCACTGGCGTACACGGCCTCGTAATAGGCCAGTAGTTGGCGCCTCTCTCCGAGGTTTTCCTCAATTTCGGCCACAAGGCGCTCAGCGTAGGCCTCGCCCCGACGCACATCCGCCTGCGACGCGCCCCACTCATTGGCTTGCAAACCGAGGAGAACGCCGAGCACCACAATCACAAAGTCGATCGCAATTGCCGTCCATTCCTGCTTGCGCAAGTGTACGATCACGCGGCGCAACAGCATCTGATATCCCCCCGGCTCGTCGCGGTAAGCATGACGCAAATCCGCTCCGCTGGCGAGGATGAGCATACGCGCCGCGAACGGCAGCAATGGGCCATCGTGCGCCGTAGCGCCGATTTCACCGACCGGCGGGGTCGCTCCAATCCTGCCCTCCCCGACCAAGCAGCGTAGCTGGCCGGCCATCGCCGTGAGCGGTCGTTTTGATTCAGTCTCAGCGCAGATGCCGGCCGGTCTGGGTGACGCCGCGCTGCGAGGCAGCCCGCGCGCTGCTTGCCGCGCGGGCGTCCACGCACGGGCCTAGTCCCAGAACTGATCCCAATTGTAGAGGTCGAAGAAGTGCTCGCGGCCGGAGATGACTTTGCCGTTCTTCAACTCGAAAACGATGCAGCACAGCACGTCCAGGCGCTTGCCATTGCGTTCGCCGGTGTTGCGGTGGAGGCCGATGACGCGCCCGTCGTCGGTGGTGAACACATCCTCCAGTGCGGCCTTGAAGGTGCCGTTGGTTTCGCCGCCATAGCGGCCGAACTGCGCGAACACCGCTTCGCGTCCCCGGCGATCGCCGGCGATGGTTGTGCGCCCTGGCGTTTGCCAGGAGGATTTCTCGTCGAAGATTTCGAGCAATGTATGCATGTCGGCCTCGTTGAAGGCCTTGTAGCCTCGGCGGACAAGGTCGGCGGCTTGCTGGGCGGTCATGGACATTTTGGCGCTCCTCAGGGTCAAGATCGTGTCGCGATCTGTTTGGCGACGGCAGGAGGCTAGTGTGCGGGCGCTGGCGGCGTCCTTAAGCGGCGGCTAAACGTTGCTAATTGTGTGCGCGCAGGCTGGGGCGCACGCCGACACGAGTTGAAGGGACGCCGGTGCGCCAGAACTACGTCGCAGGCGACATCGAGGTGCGAGGGGAGGAACGGCGCGTGCTCGTCGGCGGGCGAGCGCCCCCCCTCGGCGCACGCGCTTTCGACCTGCTGATGACCTTGATCGAGCATCGCGACCGCGTTGTCGGCAAGGCGGAGCTGATGGCTTTGGTCTGGCCGGGGCTGGTCGTCGAAGAAAACAACCTCACCGTACAGATTTCGGCGCTGCGCAAAGCGTTGGGAAGCGCTGCGATCGCCACCATCGCCGGACGAGGCTATCGCTTCACGCTGCCGATCGAGACCGGCGCAGACAACCTTCCCGGCCGGCAGGATCGTCCTGTCATCGCCGTGCTCGCCTTCGACAATCAATCCGGCGACGCCGACATGCAATTCTTCTCGGACGGCATCAGCGAGGAGATCATCCAGAGGCTTGCGCGCGGCGCCAATCTCGGCGTGATCGGTCGAACCACAAGCTTTCAGTTTCGCGGCGAGCACAAAGGCGACGTCGTCGAGCGTCTGCAGTGCACGCATGTGCTCGACGGCGCCATTCGGCGCACTGCCGACAATGTCAGGATCAGCGCGCATCTGATGGACGCGGCGTCGCGGGAGACGGTCTGGTCGCAGCGTTACGATCGCCCGCTTGGCGACATCTTCACCGTCCAGGACGAAATCGCCGAAAGCATCGCCAGTACGCTGAACGTGACGTTCTTCAGCGTCGCAACCCGCACGGTCGATCCCGCTGTGTACGATCTCTATCTGCGCTCAAGCCCAAAGGCCTACGCGCCCAACGAGCTGGCTTCGAGCGTCGGCTTGCTCGAAGCGGTCACCGAGCGGGCCCCGCATTTCGTGGAGGCGTGGGGGCGACTCGCCTATCTGCGCAGTTTCCTGCACCTGTACCTGCCGTTTGCGGAACGGGCCGCGAGCGCCGAGCGCGTGGTCCGCGAGGCTTCCTATGCGCTGGCGCTCGACGGGCAGAACATCGACGCCCTTGCCAGCCAGTGTTGCGTGATGCCGCCTTATGGAGATTTCGCCGCGTTCGAAGCCCTGGTGGAGCGTCTACGCCTGGCGCCGGGGTCCGGCGACGGCCGGCGCTATGTCGGCTGGCTTATGCGCCAGACAGGTCGGGTTCGCGAGGCGCTCGAGGAAACCCAGCGCGCCTATCGTCTTGATCCCCTTGACTCCATGTCGATCAACTTGATGGCGCTCGCCTACATGGCGACCGGACGTTCGGCGGAAGCTGCGCCGCTGTTCGAGGATTTGGTCAGGCGGATTCCCGGCATGAGCTTCCCACTTTCGAGCCTGCTGCGCGCACGCGCCTTCTTGCAGGACTGGGACGAAGTCGACCGCCTGCTTGCTTTGGCCAGCGAACGGCCGCTGCGCGAGTTTCAGGACACTGTCCCGTTTGTCCGAGCCAAGCGCGATCCGACGCCGCGGAATATCAGCGCATGGCGGGAGACGTTCGAAGCGGATATCGCGAAAACGGGAAGAGTGGACGTCGCGCGGCTTGTCTATGCGGCCCACTTGGGATTGGTGGACGAGGCCTATCGAGCCGCAGAGACATCTCTCCTTGGGCCAGCGCGCGCTGCAAGCGACATCATGGGGCCGGACGGTTATCGCACAGCTTTGGCGTTCCAGGCCGATATGCCGGAACTTCGCAACGATCCGCGTTTCCCGGCGCTGTGCGCGCGACTGGGCTTGGCTGACCTTTGGTTACAGACGGGCCGCTGGCCGGACTGCGTGGACGAGGTTCCCTATGATTTCCGGGCCGGGTGTTCGACGGCGAAAGACGCACCTCGCGAAGAACGCGCCTATTGAAAGCCCTGAGAGCAATGTCGCAATTGGGCCAACCTAGGTCACAGCGACAAAATCCGCGACGGGCTCACTCGCTCCGACCCTGCCGCCGGCACCCTCCCCGGTTGAACGGCTCGCCATCGCCGAACGCTGAGTGCGCCGCGGCCAGTGTCTCGTTGCGGCACATTTCAGACTCTGATGCGTCAACACGTCAGGTGAACTTCTCGCTTCCTCAACGCGAGCGCGCCGCAGCGATCACCTCGCGCACTGTGGCGATGACCAATTCAGGGTCATCCCACTCGACTGCGTGCGAACTGCCCTGTGCGACAACAAGCCGACCGCTTGCGCTGAGCGCCGCCAGCCGCCGCTGCCCTTCCGCCCACCTAGGCTCCGACATGTTCGGTCCAGCCGCTATCGCCACCAACGGAAGTTCGCCAAGCGACGGCGCGTTTCGCAGCAAATCATCACTTGCCGAGCGTTCTTGGCCTTCCTCGGCCATCTCCACGAGCGCCTCGGGCTCCGTCGCTATCAGAGCCATCTGGAGGCGTGCTTGGGCCGTCATCGAAGGCACACCCGCCAGTTGATCGCCGAACAGGCGCACCACGCCTAGGCGCCGTACCACACCGTACCGGAAGCTTTGACCATCGAGCGCGGCCAGAAATGCCTGCTGCTCTGATGCGGTGGTCTGCTCATCAACATACTCATGACGCGCATCGACGAACACCATCCCAACCACATCTTCTGGATGACGCATCGCGAACAGCCGAGCGTTCTTTGCAGCCAAGGAATGCGCCACCAAGACATAGGGCCCATCGATGTCAGCACGATCGAGAAGCACAGCGAGTTCGTCCGCAATGTGCTCGGGGCTGCGCGGGGCTCGACCAGGATCGCTCCACCCCATGCCCGCGCGATCGAATGAGCATGTGTGTGTGGTCCGGCTCAACTCCGGTTGCACTAGGGTCCAGTCAAGACTGCCACCACCAAGCCCGGCATCCAAGACAACTGTTGGGACGCCCTCGCCTGTGCAATTCAGATGTAGGCGATAGCCGCCGACATCAATCAACTCCCCGGGAGCACGTAGATTTTGGGCATCACGTACTGAAGCAATTGCTTCGTAACTTGCGCCCGCGATTGGGAGCGCCATCAAAGCGACAAGTGCGACGAGAATTTTACGGGACATGGGGAAACCATTTCAATTTATGTGTGCGAGCGAAATGCGGCGATTGCCATCCAACTCATCCACGCAACGCTGAGAATCCAACTCAGAACAATTGCAACGGAATGTTCCGCAGAGAACCCCTCGACGCCAACGAGCCAGCCTTGTGCGAGATAGGCTGATCCAGACGAGGCGATGAGCATTGCGGTTGCCCAGGCCAGCGCCCTTGCGACCGCAACCGCACTCGCGACCAACGCCAGACCGAGCGCAAAGTCGTGGTAGCTGCGCATTCCCCACTCGAGCCAGCGCAACGCCTCCGCGCCCGCAAAACGCGACGCGCTTTCTGCTTCTGCGGAGTCCGCTAAAGCATTAACGGCGCGCTTGAGCGCGACACCATCCACGGCCTGAAGCCCACCATAAAGGGCGAAAGCCACAACAGTTGTGGCAATACCCGCAAGGCCAAGTCGCGTTGGCGCACCATGAATGGCGTCGAGGTCGAGAAACAGAACTATCAATCCTGTCAGCAAGATCGCCATCGCACCGAATTGGCCCGCGTGCACGGCGAACCAGGCGTCATCCTCGGCATAGATCGCAAATATGGAGTGGTGATCGTTTGCGTTGCCGCCCGCGTGGAGAAGCGTGAATGCCACATACAGGATCTGTCCTGCCAGAAGCAGAAGCGCCGCGGGACGCAGCGCTGCAAGACGCGGCTTCAGCGTGTTGTCCATGGTGTATCCCTCGTAGTTTGCTGGAAGTTCGACCCAAGGCGAATTGACCTCAGGCCGTCGTCACTCAGCGCGCGCAATTGCACTGACAGCCGCACGTGCGGCCGAATTTGCAGTGGCGGGAGTCCCCGCAACGGCACGTCTTGCTGCAGCCACAGCGGCGAGTCGTCATATTCGCAAGAAGGTGCTCAAGGCGTTCAGCATTAGTGTCTCCGTTCGATCAGGTGTTGCTTGTCGTCCTGTGTGGCACGACCTAGCTAACCCCACAGCCGACCAGCTGCTTGAACGGATCAGCTACGACATTTCGCGCCTCCGCTTGTGCGTGGACATGACCGCCGCTTTGTCCTTTAAATGCCGCAACGCATCACGTGAGCAGAGAGGACCAATTTGGGAGAAGTATTTGAACTCGCATCCGGCGTTGCTTTGGTCGGTGTCGGTGCGACGGCGCTCTTGGACGTATGGTCGATCTTCCTGAAGCTGACCTGGGGTGTGCCTTTTCCAAACTACACACTGGTAGGGCGTTGGATTGGCCATTTTCCGCGAGGCCAATTCGCGCATGCATCTATGGCCGAAGCGCCGGCCGTTGCCGGAGAAGCGCTCATCGGATGGACCGCGCATTACGCCATCGGCGTCCTCTACGCCGCTCTCCTTGTCGCCGTTGGGGGCTTGAGCTGGCTGAGCGCGCCCACTTTACTTCCAGCATTGGCCGTTGGCGCGATAACCGTCGTGGCACCCTTCCTTATCATGCAACCTGCCATGGGCGCGGGCATCGCCTCCTCGAGAGCGTCTAATCCAAACACAGCTCGCCTGCGCAGTCTGGCTGCGCACGTCGTGTTCGGCTTCGGGCTATATCTCTCCGCCTTAGCGCTCGTTTCAATTTGAAGTGACGAATGCCAGTGCAATGCTGACACGCCGACGGCGCATCTATGCGCGTTCAGTCAACCACGGAAACGACCACCCCGCCTCTTATACGACCAGTTTCACCATAGCGATGGGCATCGACGATTGCGCCCAGTTGAAGGCGCCGATTAACGACGGGTTTGATAATCCCCTCTTCAATCAGCCGAGCAATCGCGATGAGATCATCCTGTGAGTCGCCACCGCCGCTGCCGACGTGTTAAATTCAGTTGAGCCAGAGGCGCGGCGATCGCGCGACATCGATCAACTCGGCCAGATCGTCCGAGATTGTCATTGGCTTGAACGGACTCACATTTGCGCCACCGGTGTTTCCTGACGGGATCAAGCCGATCCAGGTCTTGGTGGCAGCGCCGATCACACGAGTGAATTGACCCACGACTTCGCGCGCCTTGTGATTGCGTATGCCCCACCAAAGCATCCGCATGTGCACGCGCACGTGTTGCACAGTCGATCGCTGACCCAAAATGTGGGCGCGCTCAAGGTGCTGAAACGCTGCCGTCGTGTCGCCAGCCCGTTCTGCGGTTTGTGAGGCTGTGAATTCTGCATCGACGTAGGCACGGATGCGAATGCCGAAGCTGAGAGGATCGCTTGCATCGATACGCTTGAACGCAAGCGCCCACAGCAGATAGAGGCCGGCGACTGCATCGAAGGTCGCGCAGAACCCTGGCCACCAGCTCGGCAGACCGGGATTGGTGACCACATGGGCGTGAAAGAAATCGAGACCAGCGTGCCCGAGCAAACCGACGACAGTCAACCAAAGGTTCACACGAAACCCGAGCACTGCAAGGGCGGCAAACCCAAGCGAGATCGCGATCTCCATGCCAAGGACGCCCCTGTCACCGCCCATAACGGCGAAGAGATCGTAATAGGACGCGATGACGATCAACATCACCGGATAGACGGCCCGGTCGCGCTCAAAGCCGGCGATCACACCGAGGCCGCAGACGCCGATGGCCAGAGCTGCTCCAATGGCGATTTCCATGATAGCTTCCTTAAATCGATATGGCCGGCCCGGACCGCGCGCGCGGCCCGAGCCGTCAATTACTCAGCGCGCGCAATTGCACTGACCGCCGCAGGAACGGCCTGACTTGCAGTGGCAATTATCGCCGCAGCGGCAGTTTTCGCTGCAGCCACAGCCGCGGGCTGTCATCGACGAGAAGTAGGCGTTCAGAGCGTTCAGCATCGGTGTCTCCGTGGGATCAGGTGTTGGTGTCGTCCGTTGTGGACACGCCTTACCTAACTCCACGGCCGACCAGCCGCTTGAACGGATCAGCTACGACATTTCGAGCGCCGCGGCGGGCAGTCCAAACATCCGCTTGAATGTGCGGCTGAGGTGGGCGGAATCTGCAAAGCCGGCCTGTTGTGCGGCTTCGGTGAGATTGGCCCCTTGGGTATGCGCGTCCACGGCCCGCACCAGACGCAGCCACAAAACATATGTCCGGAACGGCAAGCCAGTTTCCTCCACGAACAAGTGGCTTGCCCGACTAGGCGATAACCCGACCGCTTGAGCTGCGTCACCTATTGCCAAGGTGCCATCCAAATTGTCGGTGGCCCATTTGATAATCTGGCGTACCCGCCGGTCGGGTTCGGTCGTGCGGACGTGAGCCGCGATGCGCGCAGAAACCTCGCTCCCCGCGGTAATAAGCTCTCTGACTGAATCGGTCGGGTGCTCAAACGCTGCTTTGAAACGCGCTGGCGCATCTCGCACTTGCTCGACGCTCAACTCGCTCGCGGTCTTGCCTTGCATAAGCTGCGCAAGTGCTCGTCCCGCCCTGCTCTCCGGTTCGATGAACAGCAACGAGATTAGCCCTTGCGCCTCGAACGCATGAGGCGCGTCAGGCGCCACGATTGCGAAGGGGCCTCCGATGATGCGATCTTCAAGATGGAGACCGAAATCACCGCCCAACGAAAAAGTCAGCTGGTACGCATGGTGTGAATGCATCGCGATGCGATCGGGCGCGTCGGTGCCTGTGGGCACGTCAAACACCCAAAGGCTGCCGCCCTCCCAGAACGCAATTCGACCAGACGCCACGGTGTCCATTAAACGACCATAAAGCCAAAACGTCCCAGCTTTAAGGGCCGAACGACCGCGTTGAGCAACACACCGCTGCCACTTGCATGATCCCCAGCAGGCGGAGTACCGAGCCAAAGGTCGGATGTTGCACAGGAGCTCCAGTGAACCAGTTAGTCCGTGCCGAAGCTTCAATCGTGTTCATCGACCTCGCTGGTTTCAGCGCGTCAGCGGACGTCTATGGGGACGAGCGAGCTCTGGTGATGCTTCAGATTTTCGAAGACATCGTTCACGATGCGCTGGGCGAGGCGTCACCGCTGAAGTGGATCGGCGACGAGGTCATGCTCGCACTGGGCGACTGCAATTCTACACTGGAACTCCTAGCGGTCATCCTGAACAAATGTCGGGAAGAGCCCCGACTTCCACTCACGAGAGCTGGTGTGCATTGCGGCCCCATTCTCCGTCGAGGTGGCGACGTATTCGGATCAACGGTCAACATCGCCGCTCGATTGACCGCCCTCGCGGGACCCGGTGAACTCCTGACAACCGAGCAAATCGCTGAGGTCGCCATGAGAAGAGGTGTAGCTGTCGAAGATCGAGGCGAGCATCAAATCCGTTCGGTCTCAATTCCGCTGAAACTGTTCGCGGTCGCCTTAACTCCCGTGGCGGATCCAATGTGGATCGATCCCGTTTGCAAAATGCACGCGCCATTAATGGCTTATCGAAAGGCTGCAGGCGACAAGCACTGGTTCTGCTCCCCCCGATGCGCGGACGCGTACCAGCAAAATCCGGCCGCCTATAGTTGACCGTCATTTTGCGAGCCCAGCAGTCGCCACCGTGTCCATTGCACGACCATACAACCAAGCCGCTCGCGGATTAAGAGGGGGCGGCCGCAAGGAGACCGCCCTCCTACCCAGGCAGCGTCAGACCCTGACCGAGGTCAGACGCAGGGAGTTCGCGATCACTGACACAGAGGACAACGCCATCGCGGCCGCCGCGATCATCGGCGACAAGAGATCGCCAGTGATTGGGTAGAGCACACCAGCGGCGATCGGCACTCCAGCCACGTTGTATGCGAACGCGAAGAACAGGTTTTGCCTGATGTTATTCATCGTCGCTCGCGAGACCGCGCGGGCGCGAACGATACCGGTCAGATCACCATGCAGCAGCGTCACGCCGGAACTCTCGATGGCAACGTCGGTACCCGAGCCCATCGCGACGCCGACGTCCGCAGCGGCGAGCGCTGGCGCGTCGTTCACGCCGTCTCCTGCCATCGCAACGACCCGGCCTTCGCTCTTCAAGCGGGTAACGATGCGTGACTTGTCTTCGGGAAGCACCTCGGCCTCGACCACATCAATTCCGAGCTTGCGTCCGACCGCTTCGGCCGTTGTGCGATTGTCGCCGGTCAACATCACCAACCGCATGCCTTGAGCTTTCAGTGCGGCGAGAGCGTCCGGTGTTGTCGCCTTGATGCGATCCGCAATGCCAAAGACCGCCACCGCGACGCCATCGACAGTCAGAAAGATTGCCGTCGCCCCCTCGCGTCTCAACTCCTCCGCCTTCGCGCTTAGGGCCGCAGTCTCCACGTTCATCTCGGCGAGGTACTTCTCTGCGCCAAGCGCCACTTCACGGCCTTCCACAACGCCGATCACGCCCTTCCCCGTTGGCGAGTCAAAGTCAGAGGCCTCAGCAAGCGTCAAGCCGCGCTCCTTTGCGGCCTCGACGATGGCCAGCGCCAAAGGATGCTCGCTTTGGTTCTCCAAGCTCGCTGCGAGGCGCAACACATCTGCCTCGGTTTGATTGGATACCGTCTGAATGGCGATGACTGCGGGCTTGCCCTCGGTCAGCGTGCCGGTCTTGTCCAGAACAAGCGTGTCCACCTTCTCGAACCGTTCGAGCGCTTCGGCATTCTTAATCAGCACGCCAGCGCGCGCACCCCGCCCAACCCCGGCCATGATCGACATGGGCGTCGCTAGACCCAGGGCACACGGACAGGCAATGATCAGCACTGAAACCGCTGCGATGAGCCCGTAAGAGAATGCCGACGACGGTCCGAACGCCCACCACGCGATAAGAGCCACGACGGCCACGGCGATGACAGCAGGCACGAACCATCCAGAAACCTTGTCCGCGAGACGCTGGATCGGTGCACGTGACCGTTGGGCCTCAGCCACCATATGCACAATGCGCGAGAGCGTCGTGTCGGCGCCGACGCGATCGGCTTCAATCACCAACGCGCCCGTCTGATTGAGCGTGCCGCCGATAACGCGCGCGCCAGCCTCGCGCGTAACCGGCAGGGATTCGCCAGTGACCATCGACTCATCGATCGTTGAACGTCCGTCTCGAACGATCGCATCTACCGGGATCTTCTCACCTGGGCGTACGCGGAGACGATCACCAACAAGGATCTGATCAAGTGTAACTTCTTCTTCAGAGCCGCCCTTGATGCGCCGCGCGGTCTTCGGTGCGAGATCGAGCAAGGCACGAATAGCACCGCCGGTTTGCTCACGCGCGCCCAGCTCCAACACCTGGCCGAGCAAGACCAGCACAGTGATGACAGCGGCCGCCTCGAAATAGACAGCAACCAACCCGTGGTGATCGCGAAATGCCGACGGGAAAAGCGCTGGCGCGAGCAACGCCACAACGCTGTAGGTCCAAGCCACGCCCGTTCCCAACGCGATCAAAGTGAACATGTTGAGGTTACGGGTCTTCAGCGATTGATAGCCACGCTCGAAGAACGGAAAGCCCGCCCAAATAACGACGGGCGTTGCCAATGCGAATTGAATCCAAGGATTCCAAGTCGGCGGCACAAACCGATCAATGCCGAGAAAGTGCCTACCCATTTCAAGCAGGAGCACAGGCGCAGCCAGCGCGGCCCCGATCCAGAATCGCCTCGTCATATCGATGAGTTCGGGATTTGGACCGCTATCGGCGGTCGGGGTCATCGGCTCCAGCGCCATGCCGCAAATGGGGCATGAACCAGGACCGTCGCGTACGATCTCCGGGTGCATTGGGCACGTCCACTTGGCGCCTTTCGGAGCGCCAGCAGATGGAGTCGCGGCATGATGATCGTGCGAATGGGCTGCGTGATGCCCGTTGCCAGACTTATGTGCCGAGCAGCAAGAGCCAGCCGGGTGCGGCTTCGCGTACTTTTCCGGCTCAGCCGCGAATTTCGTTTTGCAGTGAGCACTGCAGAACAACACATCCTCACCTTTGTGAGACAGGCGATGAGGCGTGTCCGCGCCAACGGTCATACCGCATACAGGATCGCGAAGCGTTTGGCTGGCGGTCATGGCGTGATGTTTGTCGTGCTCGTGCATGGCTTTGCTCTGCGTGTTTGAGTTCTTTGCTTGAAACGCAGCCTGCACCTTCCCACAATGGGAAGGTCAACACGAAAAAATCAGGCTCGTTTCTATGAACATAGGTCAAGCCTCGGATAGGTCAGGCGTTTCAGCCAAGATGATCCGCTATTATGAGAGCGTCGGCTTGCTACCTTCTGCGGCCCGGCGACCAAACGGCTATCGCGACTACGGCGATCAGGAGGTTGCCGTTCTCCAATTCGTTCGGCGCACCCGTGATTTAGGTTTCTCGCTCGACGAAGTGTCCACGCTCCTCGCACTTTGGAGCAACAAGAAACGACCCTCACGAGACGTAAAGCGAATGGCTGAGCGTCACATTGCCGATCTTGAACACCGCATCAGCGAAATGCGAACGGTGATGCGGACGCTTCGGGACTTGGCCAAGACGTGCCATGGCGACGAGCGATCCGATTGTCCGATCCTCGACGACTTCGCCGCACCCAAAACGTCGATCACACAACGACGCAAAAAGTGACCTAGTGCGAGGCGTGCGCTCCGTGATCCGTTCGTTGCGCTTCAAACCATTCGTGAATGGCGCCCACAACGGCACTGTCTTGTGACCGATAGGTGATAGATGCGCCGTTCGGCACTTCGGAATACGCTACATCGATCGCCGCGTGCTGATCACGCAAGACTGCAAGCCCGGGCATGTCGTGACCGTGGATCGCTTCCGGACCTCCAAAATCGCCCCGCGAGAACCTCATGGCCTCGGCTGACAAATGGGCGCGGATCAAAGCAACCTGCTGCGCATCGCCGTCGTCCGACACAACGATCTGCTCGCCGCCCCAGGCGCGGTCTCTGAACGAGTGAGTTGTGCGCTCAAGGTCGAAAGGCATCACCTGGGCGCCCGCCTGAGCGACAGCCTCAAGCCGTTCGGGTGATGCGGACTCCTGCGCGCTCGCATCGTGCTGCATGGCCGCGCAGTGCTGCATCATCTCCTCGTGGCTCATGCCGCCATGTTGAGCTGGGTCATGCCTGGCAGGATTGTGACCACCTTGGCCTTGGTGCTGCTCCATCATGCGACAGTGCTGCATCATCTCTTCATGGCTCATCGCCTGGTGGCCCATGCCCTGGCCCGTGGCGCAACCACCGAGAGCGGCTGCCGACAAGAACACGGCAATCATCCCGAAGCGCATGTTGATCCTCCTTGCAGTCTTGCGGCGGAGCACCGCAATCAGTGAAAATACGCGCTGGCATTGGAAATCCCTCCTCGTGACTGACCTTGAGGGAAATCAACCGATGGTGCGTAGTCAGGTCTGCGAGGCATAGTCCCGAGGAGCCCATGTCCGATCTCGATAGGCTGCTGGCCGCCTGGTCAACACGTGCCGTCCCAACCGATCTCAATCAGCTTGAGCCGCAAGTGTGGGCGCGCCTTGACGCCAAAGAACGCACTGCCGCTTCCGGCGTTCTCGGCTTTCGCATGGCCCTGGTTGCTTCCGTAATGGCGATTGGGGTCATCGCCGGCGGAGCGGCGAGCGCCACCGCAGAGCCCGAAGTCTCCCCTTTCGCAACGCATTCCGCCTATGCCCCTTCGACTTTGCTTGAAGGTGGCAAGTGAATCTGTCTTGGCGGGGACTAGCGGTTACGGCTCTCGTGGCCTTCGTCGCGGGTGTGGGCGGCGTCTGGGTCGGCATGATAGGCATGCACGCACTCCACCACGGACGCCCGGGCCTGCACGAGGTTGTCCACGAGCGACTCGATCTCACTCCAGAGCAAACCACCCGCATCGAGGCGATCGAGGCCGAATTTACAACACGGCGCGGCGCTCTAGAGATTGAAATGCAAGGCGCCAACGCTGAACTGGCCGCTGCAATCCGAGAAGAGCACGGCTACGGCCCACGCGTAACGGCAGCTATTGAACGCTTCCACCACGCAATGGGCGAGCTTCAATCGGAAACGATCCGTCACGTCTTCGCGATGCGCGAGGTGCTGACGCCCGAACAGCAAGCCATTTTTGACACCACTGTCTTTGACGCCCTCACCGCAGAGCAACAATGACCGAACGAGACGAGCGCGACGACGCCGCGCTCGTGGCGGCCATTCTGGCTGGCGATCAACGCGCCTTCACGCAGCTGATGCGGCGACACAAGGACAGCCTCTATCGCTTCGTGCGGGGTTACGTGGGCGATGCGAGTGAAGCCTATGATCTGGTGCAGGAAGCTTTCGTCGCCGCCTGGCACGCACTCGCCCGCTATGACCGGCAACGCTCTTTCGGAATCTGGCTGAAACGCATCGCCATCAACAAGTGTCGTGATTGGCGCCGCCGCCGCGCCGTGCGTGAGTTCTTTTACAAGGCCAAGGATATCGATCGTCCCGGCCTCGACATTGCTCAACCGATCGTCAGTGCGAACGAACGCGAAGATGAATTGGCCTGGCTCGACAATGCCATCGCCGCGCTTCCCGCGAACCTCAAGGAACCGCTGCTCCTCTCGCTAACCGAAAACATGTCTCATCGTGACATCGCCGAGGCGTTGGGAATTACCGCCAAGGCTGTTGAGGTTCGCATTTACCGCGCTAAACGCGCCCTTACAGGAACGCTAGGAACCCGTTGAGGGATTCGCCGCCCTAATGCGTATTTCCACTGACCGCGCTGGCTTGACCTTCCAGCGGTGGGAAGGTGCAGAACATTGTGGGCCGCGGACGACGGCCAAGGGAGATCATCGTGTCGGTTGAGCGCCGGACCTTAATGAAAGCAATCGCCGGCGCTGCTGGACTCGCGAGCGTGCAGGGTTTGTTTCCCGCGTGGGCGCAAACCGGCTCGCGCGGCATCGCGCCAACGATCACAACTCTCACCGGGCCCGACATTGCGCTCACTGTTGGCCACGCGCCGTTCAGCGTCGGCGGACGAACCGGCCATGCCATCACCGTCAACGGAACACTCCCCGCTCCGTTGCTGCGTCTTCGCGAAGGTCAGCGCGCGCGACTCTCCGTGACCAACACGCTCGACGAAGACACCTCAATCCATTGGCACGGTATCTTGCTGCCATTTCAAATGGACGGCGTGCCGGGCATCAGCTTCCCCGGCATCCGCCCGGGTGAAACGTTCGTCTATGACTTCCCGGTCCGGCAAGCTGGCACTTATTGGTATCACAGCCACTCGGGTCTTCAGGAAGCGGTGGGCCATTTCGGCCCGATGATCATCGATCCCGCAGGCGACGATCCCGTCGCGTACGACCGAGAGCACGTGGTCGTGCTTTCCGACTGGAGCTTCCTGCACCCGCACGAAATTTTGCGGCGTCTGAAGGCAAGCCCCGGCTACTTCAACCAACAGCGCACCACCGTTGCAGGCTTGCTCACCGGCGAGGATCGCATGAGTGCATCAGAGCGCCGCATGTGGGCCGGCATGCGGATGGATCCGCGCGACATCTCCGACGTCACCGGTTCGATATACACTTATCTCGTCAACGGCCACGGACCCGAAGAGAATTGGACCGGCCTATTCGAACCTGGTGAGCGCGTACGCCTCAGAATCATCAACGCTTCGGCGATGACGAACTTCAACGTGCGCATCCCAGGATTGGCGATGACTGTTGTGCAGGCTGACGGCGAGAACGTTCGCCCCGTTGAGACTGATGAAATCCAGATCGCGGTAGCGGAAACCTACGACGTCATCATCAGCCCGCGCGAAGATCGCGCCTACACCATCGTTTCAGAAGCCGTAGATCGCTCCGGTATGGGCCGCGCCACCATCGCGCCGCGCCTCCGCATGAGCGCCGAAGTCCCGCCACTCCGCCAAGTCCCGAATCTCACCATGCGCGACATGGGAATGGACATGGGCGGGATGGACATGACGGGCATGGAGGGCATGGATCACGGCTCAATGGATCACGGCGCCATGAACATGCGCGATCCCTCACTCGCGCCACCAGGCATGGCCGTGGGCGTTGGCGTGCAGACCATCTCACCGATGCCGGAGAACCGATTGGCCGAGCGTCCGCTTGGGCTTGAGAACGAACCGCACCGCGTTCTGGTCTACACCGATCTCGTCGCGCTCAATCCCAACCGCGACACGCGCCAGCCATCACGCACGCTTGAGATCCACCTCACCGGCAACATGGAACGTTACATGTGGGGCTTCGATGGCCGCCGCTTCAGCGAGATCGTCGAGCCAATCCGCTTCGAGCGAGATGAGCGCGTCCGCGTCACACTCGTGAACGACACGATGATGCAGCATCCCATTCACCTGCACGGACACTTCTTCGAACTGGTCAACGGTCAGGGCGCCAATCAGCCACTGAAGCACACAGTGAACGTTGCTCCGGGCGGACGCCTGTCTTTCGACCTCACGGCCGACGCGCCTGGCGATTGGGCGTTTCACTGCCACATGATGATGCACATGCACTCCGGCATGTTCAACATCGTAAGCATTCGGCCCCTGGATGGCATCGCATCATGAGAATGATCGCCGCCGTCGTCGCGCCACTTGTTTTGGTCGCAGCCATGCCCGCTGCTGCCCAAGATCACGCGCAGCATGAAACCCAAACGCCCGCACCTGATCCGCACGCGGTGCACACTACGGCGACAACTCCGCAAGCGATACCACCAGCCAGCGGAGAGGCGAACGCTGCCGACCTCTATTTTGACCCCGCCGCGATGGCCCACGCGCGAGAGCAACTGGTCACCGAGAACGGCGGCATGCGAACCCACGCCATTATCCTTGAGCGACTGGAGGCCGGTTTCGACGATGAGGCCGAGACTTACGCCTGGCACGTCCAGGGTTGGTATGGCGGCGACGTCCACCGGTTCTGGTGGAAATCCGAGAGCGAAGGTGCGTTTAGCGAGGAAGTCGAACACGCCGAGCTACAGCTTCTCTACAGCCGCGCTGTAACACCGTACTTCGATCTGCAAGCCGGCGTCCGGCAGTCCTATCTCGACAGCGAAGATCGCACCGACTTCGTTCTCGGCGTGCAAGGACTTGCGCCCTATTGGTTTGAAGTCGGCGCTGCGGCCTTTGTCTCCACCGAAGGAGATGTGACCGCGCGCGCTGAGGCCGAATACGATCTCCGGCTAACGCAAAAGCTCATTCTTCAACCCGCCGCGGAACTCAATTTCGCCGCGCAAGACATCCCCGATCTCGATGTTGGCGCGGGCTTCACGGACGCGAACATAGGCGTGCGCCTGCGTTACGAATTCAGTCGAAGCTTTGCGCCTTATGTCGGCGTCGAATGGACAAGCGCACTCGGCGAGACTCGCGACATTCGCGAATCTCTCGGCGCAGACACCCAATCCACACGCGCGGTCATCGGCCTGCGCGCCCTCTTCTGATCTGAATGGAGAATATCATGTCCAAACTCCCCCTCATGCTCGGCGCGGTGATTGCGCTTTTCGCCACCGCGCCGCTCGCAGCCGCTCAGCACAATCACGGCAGCCAAGGCGCGCAGAGCACCATCCAGACCACCCCGGCGGACGGCACGATGGGCGCAGCGCCACAAACATTCAGCGCAACGTTTGAACATCCAATGCGGCTGACCGCACTCGTCATCACGCCCAGCGGTGGTGATCCGATCGCGGTGACCATCCCTGCCAGCGCAGCTGCAACCACGGCAAGCGTAGCGCTGCCGCGCTTAGCGCCGGGCAACTACACGTTCGCGTGGACCGCGAGCGGCGACGACAATCACACGATGACCGGCCGCGTTCGCTACATGGTGCATTGAGCACCGCACGGGAGCACCATTCATGAAACGTTTCTTGCTGGCGCTCTGTGCGTGAAACGAGCATCACCGACAACGCCACCCTCTCAGCAGCGCCGGAGAACTTCACGGTCACGTTCTCCGCCGCGACCGGACTGGCGAACGTGACGCTCACCAACGCAGCGGGACGCAACATCGCTCTCGCCTACACGCCACCTCACGCGATGACGACGACCTTTACGATCCCGCTGCCAACGCTCGCGCCGGGTGCTTACACGATCTCGTGGCGGACGATGGCTCATGACGGCCACGTTATGCCGGGCGCCATCCACTTCACGGTCGCCAGTTAGTGGAAGCCGATCCCCTCGCGCCCGCGCTATTCGCGATCAAACTCGGGCTCTACGGATCGGCTCTCCTCGCAGCGGGTCTTGACCTGCACGCGAGCTTAAACATCATCGCACGCGACGACCGTTCACGCGCCCTGCGCATCGCGACCGTCGCAGGTATATTTGCCCTCATCTTCGCTGCGCTTCGTCTCGGCCTCGCGAACCTACAGTTGGGCGGCGCCAATTCGCTTCTCGATCCCGCGACGCTGTCGTGGACATGGCCGGCCCTTGGTCCCAGCTCGATAGCTGTCGTCGTTGGCGCTGTTGCTATGGCGGCCGGATGGTTGCTGCAATCGTCTATCGCCACTGCGATCGGCGCCGTCGCATTTGCAATTTCCTTTGGTCAGACCGGACATACCCAAGCTTTAGAGTCTCCTGGCCTCGCACCGTGGGCGGCGGCGGCGCACGTGCTCATCGCCGCATTCTGGCTTGCCGGGCCGATAACACTCTGGCCGACTCGCAGTCTTGAAGAGGCCACCCTCACCGCTCGCGTGACGCGGTTCTCCAACTTCGCCGTCGCCGCCGTTCCCGTGCTCTTCGTGCTTGGACTCTGGCTAGCGTTACTTCTCGCAGGTGGATGGGCAGCGTTGCTGTCGAGCCTCTACGGCCAATTGCTGATCGCAAAGCTTGCTGCCGCCAGCTTCGCTCTCGCACTCGGCGCATACAACAAATCTGTGGTCACGGCGCGCTTGCAAACCGCTCCCGAAACTGGCCAGCGCGCGCTGAGACTCACACTTGACCTCGACGCCGTTCTCTTTCTCATTGCGCTCGCAGCCATCGCCGCAGCGACCAGCTTGACGGGACCACCGTCACCTTAGAATTTCGTTTGGGGGAAATTTCATGTCGCTCGCACGTCTTGCATCGTTCGTTCACAAGTGGCTCGCGTTGCTTGTTGGCATTCAGATCGTGTTTTGGGTCGTCAGCGGTCTCTTCTTCACGATCTTTCCAATTCAACAGATACGCAGCGAGAACCTAATCCGGCCCTCGCAGGCGCAAACCCTCGACACCGCCACGCTTGCGTCGCTAGCCAGCCTGCGCGGAGACCAAAACGCGCTTCCAACGAAGCTCACGATCGAGAGACGCCCGATAGGCCAGGTCGTCGTGGCGGAATTTACCGACGCTCCGCCCATCCTCTTCGAGGCCACTACGCTGCAACGCCTTTCGCCACTCAGCGCCGAACAAGCGAACGCCGTCGCCCGCGCGCACGTCACGCTCACGTCGGAACCAACGGGCGCAACACTCGTGACCGAAGAGACGGCAGAATACCGCGGCACCCTGCCCGCGTGGCGCGTGCAATTCCCGGACGGCCGCCTATCCGTCTACGTCGCGCAGAACACCGGCGCAGTCACAGCACGCCGTTCCGATCTATGGCGCCTTTACGATACGCTATGGGCACTGCACATCATGGATTGGCAGAACCACGAAGACTTCAATCACCCGCTGATCATCATCGTCACGGTGATCACGTTGTTCTCCGTTATCGCCGGTATCGTGCTCATTCCGCACAGAATCCGCTTTCGATCGAGGCCAAAGGCGCAGCGTGAAACAAGCCGATAGGGTGCGCTTTCATCCACCATATATGTCCGGATGCCCTCGCAGAAGCGCCAAGGCCGATACGCCATGTCCGTTTTTGGACGCAAAGCGGACGGATTCGCGCGCTTGAGCTAGTGGCGGCAATGGGCCAACAACGGCCTCTCCCCTCCTTCGTTACGAACGGCAGATGTGAGGGGGTGAACCTGCCATTCGCGATTTCCGACGAGCGGCCGCTAAGCCTCCGTCAGAAAGAGTGGAGGTGACGTCCCTCGAACTGAATGCCCTAAGCTCTTGGTTTATCCGGATGATCCCGCGCGGGGGTGCACTGGCGCTCCGTTCTACCCACCGCTCTACCCACAAAGCGCTGCCTGCCTGCCGCTGCCTCCTTGTTTACGAAGCGCTGACCGCATCGCACTTCACGCGCGGGAGGTGGCGGCGCATCCGATTCGGCCATCCACTAATCCAACACCAAGCTATAGCCCGCAGCACCAACTCGGAGGTCCTCGGCGTTCGCGCGCATTGCGATGCGCGCCGTTCCTTTTTTGGGGGGCATAAAGTACCGAAACTCGGACAACCAACCGGCTCGCGAAGGTACGATCTCAACTCAATCGGAGTGTATAGGAATCTTACGCGCGACTAGCTAAAGTGGAGCTCGCCCGCCCTTTCTTAAGGATGTGACGGCCCCGCTCACAACACCTAGGCCGTGAGGTTGTCGCGCCAAATGTCAGCGACACGCACTAACCCCGACGTCCGTCAGCCCGACCGCGCTCCCACCTGCTCTCGGCGCACTAACCGACGCACTGCGTTGCGTTTTTCGCGCGCCTTCTCGCGCCGCTCCCAGCGTTGTTCCTCGTCAAACCCAAACGGGTCGGGGTCCCGCATAAGCAGCTGCGCCGTCGCAGGATCGCCTGACCAACCCCCACGCATCAACAATCGCATGGTCGCGCGCCCCTGCCCGCTCTCGCGCTGACTTTGATACGTGAGCTTGTAGGCGTGCCTGCTCCCCCACTCCCGCGCGCCAAGCGGCAGGTAGAGCGCACGCACGCGCTTGCCGGTGAATGGGCAGCAAAACCACCACCGCTCGCCGCCATAGTGCGGTGTGCTCCGCGTCAGTGTGATCGGCTGCACGATGGGCGCGCCGTTGCAAATGTAGCGAAGCGTGAGCCGCGCACCCGGCCCCGACCAGGCATAGCTGATCGATGCGATCTCGCGTCCATGCGACGACCAGGTCCATGAGCCGCCCTTGCTGGTGTTGGGATTGAGAGCCGTACGTATCGCGGGATCGGCGAGATCGATCTTCAATCCCGCTTCGCACGTCAGATGCTGCGCAGGTCTGCCGCTGCCGAAACCGCCCATTTGATTAGCTCCAGTTAAACCGAAATCTAAAGACCACGTTTGATTTCAAGATAACCCTGGAACGGCGCATGCGGGGCACGCGGCTATCCGCGTAGAGGCGCAACAATCGCATAATCGGCGCATGATCGATACGCACACGCCGACAGACGACACCCGGCGCCAAGTCGAATTGTTGATCGCTGTCGGGGTCGCGCCCACAGCCATCGCCGCCATTCTGCAAATCAACGTCCC
>JAHBYF010000007.1 GCA_019636095.1 Hyphomonadaceae bacterium | reverse complement strand
GCACCCGCCGCAATCGCTGTCGCCTAGCTGCACCCCGGCGCACGCGTGGGCGGCGGCGGTTCGAGCGCAGCGCGGACGATCGGCGTCCAGATCGCATAGCCCGCCGCGCTCATGTGCAAATCATCGAAAATGAAAATGTCGCGCGGCGCGCCGTTCTCAACCATGGCGGAAGCCACGTCGATGAACTCTAGATCTCTCTCCCGCGCGGCCATTGCCGCGATCGCCTGATTCACATCACCTTGCGCCGCGGCCTGCGCCCAGCGCAGCGGCGAAGGCTTCACCGAAATGAAATACACCGGCGTTGAGCCCAGCGCGCGCCGCTTCATCGCCATGAAGGCGCGAAACGCCTCCACCACTTCATCGGGCCGCGCGCCGTTGCTCAAATCGTTCTCGCCCGCATAAAAGACAATGACGCGCGGTCGATAGCGGGCGACCGTTTCTTCAAAGTAGCGGTTTACATCGGCGATCGTGGCGCCGCCAAATCCGCGATTAATCACCACGCGCGGCGCCATATCCTGCGCCAATGTGCTCCAGAACCGGATGCTTGAGCTGCCCACGAACAACGCCGCGCAGGCAGGCGGCGCGTGCGCAGCGTCGGCAGCTGCGAAGGCGGCGATCTCCGGCGCGAACCGATCGCCCGCCTGCGGCGGATATGGCGCTACGGGCGTCGCACAGGCAGCGGCGAACACAATGGCGGCGAACAGCAGGCGGCGCGTCATGGCGCCACCATGGCCACGCGCGCTGTCGTTTGCAAAGGCCGGCGCGCGCGGCTAAATTGCGCGCTTCCATAACCCGGGGGGCCGCGCCTGAGCGGCTGAGAGGCAGGTGATCCTGCGACCCGTCGAACCTGAACCGGTTAGCACCGGCGGAGGGAGGCCCAAGATGAACAAGCCAGAGCCGCAATCCGTTTTCGCGCCGCAAGTCACCACCGGCCCGCTGATCGGCTCGCGCAAGGTCTACGCCAGCGGCTGCGCGCATCCCGATCTGCGCGTGCCGTTCCGCGAGGTGCTGCCGCACCCCAGCGCCAACGAGCCGCCCGTCACCATTTACGATCCCTCCGGCCCCTACACCGATCCCGACGCCGCCATCGATATTGAGCGCGGCTTGCGCCGCACCAGAGAGGAATGGGTCAAAGCGCGCGGCGACGTTGAAGAGATCGAAGGCCGCGCCGTGAAGCCGGAAGATAACGGCAACATCTCCGCCGACAAACTCACCCCGCCCTTCCCCAAACAGCCGCGCGTGCTCCGCGCCAAGGCCGGCGCAACCGTCACGCAGCTTGAGTATGCACGCCGCGGCGTCATCACGCCGGAGATGGAATTCGTCGCCATCCGCGAGAACATGCGCCGCGAAGCGCTTGGCGTGCGCGATGGCGAAAGCTTCGGCGCCGCCATCCCCGATTTCGTCACGCCGGAATTCGTCCGCAGCGAAATCGCCCGCGGCCGCGCCATCATTCCGGCCAACATCAATCACGCCGAGCTCGAGCCGATGATCATCGGCCGCAACTTCCTCGTGAAGATCAACGCCAATATCGGCAACTCCGCCGTCACCTCCTCCATGGCCGAGGAAGTCGACAAGCTCGTCTGGTCCATCCGCCACGGCGCCGACACCGTCATGGACCTCTCCACCGGCCGCAACATCCACAACATCCGCGACTGGATCGTCCGCAACTCGCCCGTCCCCATCGGCACCGTCCCGCTCTATCAAGCGCTCGAAAAAGTCGGCGGCGTCGCTGAAGACCTCACCTGGGAAATCTATCGCGACACGCTCATCGAGCAGGCCGAACAAGGCGTCGACTATTTCACTGTCCACGCCGGCGTGCGGCTCCCCTTCATCCATCTCACCGCCAAGCGCGTCACCGGCATTGTCAGCCGCGGCGGCTCGATCATGGCCAAGTGGTGCCTCAGCCATCACAAGGAGAGCTTCCTCTACACGCACTTCAAAGACATTTGCGAAATCATGCGCGCCTACGACGTGAGCTTCTCACTCGGCGACGGCCTGCGCCCCGGCTCCATCGCCGACGCCAACGACGCCGCGCAATTCGCCGAACTCGAAACCCTGGGCGAACTCACCAAGATCGCCTGGGCGCACGGCGTGCAGACCATGATCGAAGGCCCCGGCCACGTGCCGATGCACAAGATCAAAGAGAACATGGACAAGCAGCTCGAAGTCTGCGGCGAGGCGCCCTTCTACACGCTCGGCCCCCTCACCACCGACATCGCGCCCGGCTACGACCACATCACCTCAGCCATTGGCGCGGCGATGATCGGCTGGTTCGGCACGGCGATGCTCTGCTACGTCACGCCGAAAGAGCATCTCGGTTTGCCCGATCGCGACGACGTCAAAGTCGGCGTCATCACCTACAAGCTCGCCGCCCACGCCGCCGACCTCGCCAAAGGCCACCCCTACGCGCGCCTCCGCGACGACGCCCTCTCCCGCGCCCGCTTCGAATTCCGCTGGGAAGATCAGTTCAACCTCGGCTTGGACCCCGACACCGCCCGCGCCTACCACGACGAAACCCTCCCCAAAGACGCACACAAAACCGCGCACTTCTGCAGCATGTGCGGTCCAAAATTCTGCAGCATGAAAATCACGCAGGACGTGCGGGATTATGCGGCGAAGAAAGAAGAAGCCGAGCGCGGCATGGAAGAGATGAGCGCGAAGTTCAAAGAAGTCGGCAGCGAAATCTACGTCCACCCGACGGGCGAGAAGCGAGAGCCGATCGATTAGCGCATCGCCCCTTCCCGCAGTGCGGGAAAGGGTTGGTGGAGTACTAGCGTCAGGTTGAAGGGCGGCTCCCATCGTGCGCGTCTCGCCGCGCGCACCCTCGTCAAGCACAAGCGCCCCGTCTCGCGTCACCATAGGCTTGGTTTACGTTGTTTTCTCCCCCTCGTCCGGCGATTCAGAAGTACCATCTGTCTCGACAGATGCTGGTGGCTCGCGTGGCAAGATTCCGTCAAGCACAAGCTGCCATATATAGCTCTTGATTATTTGTCCGGCCACGTCCGCAACGTTCCCACCGAGAGGCGAATTCTTCGCCAACAACCGCAAATACCTAATGGTCGTTAAAGGTAGCGTTGGTTGAATCTTGTCAGATTCCTGGAGGTTTGGCTCCTTAGCCACCGCCACCTCAAATAACTATTGAATAAGAAGCATCATCTTATTCTCGACCGTAGTGGAGACTTCCGGCAGTCTCAACGCCGAGTGCAAACCGATTCGCCAAAGGCGTGCACTCGGGGTCAGGACGTCACGGTCCTGCCCAACTGAGATGAAATCGATGGCGAAACGAAGCTGCGCGAAATAGCGTGGCCCGTGGGAAGACATTGCGATGCGAGAATGGGCCCAAATTCTAGACGCCCATGAGGTCGAAGCGGGCGGTCTGAAAACGTGGTACGAGTGCTGGTCGCTCGTTCGCCAAGAGCCCTTTTCTTTTCAAATTCGCGGCGCTGCTCCACTCGACATCGGCCATATAGTCGTTGTTAACGATGAAGGCGATAGCAACACTCATGGGGTATTCGTACTCCAGTTTGACAGCATGCCGGAGGATATGGCGGAGCGTCTGGTAGTCACGCCAGTGTCGTACAATCCGAAAGAAGCGCGACCCTTCCAAACCCCCGAATGGGAGGCAAACGTTGAACAACGGGACGACAACTATCACTACAGACTAGCAAACCAGCGGACGTCGCCTCTCGCATTTGGAAAGCTCTACTCTTGGTGCTCCAGATCGGAAATCACTAGGAGTGTGGCATGAGTGTAGTGAGCCATGTACGACATCGCACGAGGTCTGCATTGCCCGCCGGCTGGGACGAACGCGCCTAGCTTTCCGGTCCAAACAACCACGCTCCCGCATTTCTCTGTCGCGCATCATGTTTCGGGCGTCTGGGCGCATCCATCGATCGATACGTGGGCACCGGGAGACATCGTGCTCGCTAGGGCCACCGGGCTCGGCGGCGCTGCCGTAAGAGCACTCCAACAATTGATCATGCCGAACGATGCGGCGAATGCCGTTCACGTCGGCATGTATGACGGCGGAGGCTTTATCTACGAAGCGGTGCCCGGTCGAAACTCATTGCGCACTCCTGTAGCCGACTGGATATCGAAACCCGGCCAGCTTCACATTCGACGGTTGAGAGGCTTCACGACTACCGCGAGTGCGATTCAGAACGCACTGCAGTCGAGCGGTCCACCAACTTACCGCGCGATCCAACCGGCCTACATCGGCTCGATCGCTCAGCGCATTCTGTGGCGTATTACGCGTTCTGCGGGCGCGACGTCGCCTGCGCAGCAACCGCAGGCGATACCCTCTGAAGTTGTGTGCTCGGTTTTTGTTCACGCAATCTTTGGCAACCTAATTGGTTCACCGGTCATAAAGCAGCCGATCGTTTTGCCCTGTGACTTCGCGGCGAGCGCTGACTTCGATTGCCAAGACGTCCCGTGGTGTCGAATTTAGGAGGATTCGCGTTCTTCAATTCGACCGACCTCACTCCACCCGTACACTCCGCGCAAATGTCCGCCGCCACCGCCCCCGTCACACGCGCGCCCCTCTGGGCGGCGGCGCGGGCGTTGAATCTCTTCACGCTCTTCGGCGAGCCCAGCGCCATCGCCGCGCAACACACGCACCGTCAAAGTGAGCGCCGGCTCTTGCTCAAAAGTCTCACGCGCAGGCGAGGCGCTCATGCGTCATCTGCTGCTGATCGAAGCCGCGTAGTGACCCTCCCTTCTCCCGCATGGGCGGGAGAAGGTGTCGGCGAAGCCGACGGATGAGGGTGGGCACCTAACGAACGAAGCTCATCTTCCAACTCACCCCCTCACCCGCGCGCAGGCGCGCGACCTCTCCCCCTCGCGGGGGCGAGGTGAAAGCACCCAAATCGCGCTTCTGTGAACGTCAACACGCAGCCGTGACGCGCGCGCGGCGCATGCGCGTGTCACGCTCTGCGCGAGGAGGCAAAAGCCCATGCGCGCCGCACGCCGCGTCTTCGTCCTCTCCCTCGCCGCCGCCGGCGCAAGCGCCGTGCTCGCGCCGAAAGACGCCTTCGCCTGCCAATGCATGGAAGAATATTGGAGCGACATGGTCGCCCGCGTCGATGTCATCTTCCGCGGCCGCGTCATCTCCGACACGCCGCTCCTGCAAACCGAACCGCGCGATCTGCGCGGCTGGGACGAACGCGAGGCCTACTACATGACGCGCACACGGCTTGAGGTGCTCGAAGTCGTCAAAGGCGATCCCGGCGAAACTGCCGATATCGTGCGCCTCTTCATTTACAGCGTTTGCGGCCGGCTCTTGCCCGCAGGCACAATCGTGCAAGTGGCGGCCGTCCGCGATCCAGAACACGGCCTCAGCGTCGCCCCCTGCGATATGCGCGACGATCCCGAGGGCCGCTTCACACAATTCCTGCTCAACAACCGGCCTTGAACGAGCGCCCCGTTTCCGCCGCACTCGGCGCGCTTGCTGCCGAGGACGGAGGAGACCCACATGCTGCTGCGCATTGCGGCGCTTGCCGCGCTTGTCTTTCTCGCCACGCCTGTCCCGCCCGCTTGCGCCTGCTCATGCGCCGGACCGGCCATAAGCGGCCTTACCTTCGCGATCCGCGGCGAAGTCACGGATGTTGAAATCACCGAAGTGCGCCCGCACGTCGAAGTCGGCGTCGCGACAGTCACGGTCAGCGAAGTGCTGCGCGGCCCGGCCGACATGGAGACGGTGCGCGTCGCCTTCCTCGTCGGCGATGGCGTCAATTGCGGCGTGCGCATTTCGCGCGGCTATCGCGGCTTCCTCACCGGTACGGGCCAGCCGGGCCATTACAGCACCGGTCTCTGCAGCCAGGTGAACGAGGCCGCATTCCGCCAGCTCGCCGGCGCGCACTGACCTCACTCAACCCAGAACAGTTTCTCGACCTTCGTCCCCAACGCCGCCGCCAATTTCAACGCCAGCAGTGTCGAAGGGACGAAGACGCCATTCTCGACCGTGTTGATGGTCTTGCGCGAGACACCGACGCGATCGGCAAGCTCGGCCTGCGTAAGGCCGGCTTCGGTACGAACATCTTTCAAACGATTGCCGAGCGTCTCACCCTTCATTCGCCTTGCCGCTCCAACAACACGAAACGCAGACCTGCGGCCGCCGCGCCGATCACCAACGCCGTTGGTGCAATCTCGACGACGCGAAGCTCGAAGAAAAAGCTCCCCACGAACGCAGCAGCCATGCACGCAAACAAGGCCCAGAACCCGAACGCGGCCGCACTCGCTCGATTGGCGCGCGCCAATTCATCGTCCAGTGCGGGATCGCGTGCGCGCAAGGAAAAACTCGTCGTGGCGCGCAGCGAGATCACCAAGGCCAAAAACAACACCGCGCCGACGCGCACCCAATCGATCAGGCGCCACTGCCCATCATGACTCGCCACCGCTTCGGCCGCGCCCCCTGCGGCCATCAGCAGCACCGCCGCGGATGCGGTCAGAGTGCGCCGCCGGCGCAAACTAGGATCGCGCTGTTTCGCTTCCACCATCGCTCAAACCTCATGTAACCTCTAGGTGACATGATACCTATAGGTTACATGCTGTCAAGCGCGCAAAAAATCTATCCTACACCCCCGCAACCGGCCGTATCCTCCACGCGATCATTCGTTGCGAAGGGCCAGTCGGATCCAACTGTTCAGCCGATAGCGAATGATGTGATTGAGCGTGGAGGTGCTGTCCGATCAATCTTGCGGCTACCCGCGAGAGGCCAAGCGAAGTGAGAGGGGGCGCCCTCGACACCCAAGCGAAGCCATTCCTCTTCGGAGGCGACAGGCAAAACACCGAAGCCCGCGGGAGAGCAGCGTAAGGCGCTAACCGTGGGAGGATACCGGAGACGCGCGTTCTGAACACGCAAAGCTCCGCACGCCGCAATGGCGCGAGTTCGAGAGCGAGAAACCGCCCTCCCTCGCCCTGGCGATCAGACAATCACGGGGACGCGGCCTCTCGCGTCGAACACGCGCCGAAACAACGGCGCACTTTCTTGGCGCGGCAGCCCGCGTCCCCCGGCCCTTCTCTTTGTGGCAGCGCACGCGCTTGACCTCGGCACTGGCGCCACACACCTATGCTGCAGATGCTCGGCCTTGCTCCTAAGCCCAAGACGCAACCTCCGCCGCCCGCGAAACGCTGGCGCAATTATTATCGCGTCTATCACGTGCTCGACCTCTTTCGCCTGGGCACCGTCTTCCCCGGCATCCACGCCGGCCCCGACTTTTTCCCGAGCAAGGAAATCGCCGAGCAGAGCGCCACGTCGTTTCTCGCCGCCATCAACCCGCCCGGCCGCTTTCTCATGGATTTCGCCGGCGCCTATCCAGACGGCGACGCCGCCAACTAAAGCTGCTAAGCGGGGCAGATGTTGCGCACCTCACTCATCGCTCTCACCCTTCTCGCCGCCTGCACCCCCGCGCCATCGCAAGCGCCCGAAAACGCCGAAACAACAGCGGAGGCGCCTGCCGTCAATCCGGACGCGGCTGCACTCACCGCGACGCCACAAGCCGGCGCATGGACGCTGCGCACCGATGAAGGCGTAACCGCCGCCGGTTTTGGTCCGCCGGAGAGCGAATATCTGCTAACGATCAGCTGCGAGATGCCGAGCGGCAAGCTGACCTTGATCTACGAGCACGAGCTTGTCCCCGATCAAGACACGACACTGCGCGTCATCACACCCGTGCAGACGCTCGATCTCGCAGCGCGTTCTTTCAACGAAGGCCTGCCCAGCGTCACCGCCGAAGTCGCCAATGGCGCCGCGGAGAAGACCGCGCTCATCAGCATGCTCGGCGCGCCCACCGATCGCTTCGCCGTGGAAGTGAATGGCGAAAGCACAGCTTTTCCGTGGGCGGACGAAGTCTCTCAAGCTCTCATCGCCTGCCGCTAAATCGCCCCGTTCCTGAAACAACCGCGCAACACCGCTGCAACGAGAAAGGACTAAACCCGCCCCACTTCGGAGGGACCGATGCAACGCCAAACCGCTTTTCTGATCACAATCATGTTGGCCGTGCTGCCAATCTTGCCCGCAATCGCAGCCGCCGCGACCGCCTGACCCGGTTCCGCTTCCGCGCGAACACCTTTATGTCTCGCGCCGGAGGCAAAGATGGGCCCGCTCAAGCGGATCGCGCGCGAAATCAGGTATCTGGACGGCCTCGCTCGCACGCTCTGGCGCGTACGCAAGATCGATCCAGACTCTGATGTGCTGATCTGCGACGACTTCGAAGAGGCGGTCGACAAATTCGCCGACCATACAGCCCTCATCTTCGAAGGTGAGCGTTACACCTATCGCCAACTCGACGCGCTCGCCAACCGCTTCGCCGCCTGGGCCAACGCGCGGAGATTGAAACACGGCGATACGGTCGCGCTTCTGCTGCCCAACCGCGCTGAATACATCCCCGCCTGGATGGGCCTGGCGAAAATCGGGGTCGCCTCCGCCCTCATCAACAACAATCTCACCGGCGCGGCGCTCGCGCATTGTCTCTCCATCTCAAACGCCAGCCACGTCATCACCGACAGCGAAGGCCTCGCTGCCGTGGAGACAATCCGCGCTGGCCTCGCGCGGCCACTGAGCTATTGGGTGATTGATGCCGAGTTTGGCGCGGCGCCCGATCGCCAACCGCTTGATCTCAAAACGCCAAAGCCTGCTCCCGAACGCCCCGCTCGCTCACTTCGCGCCGGACAAAAGGCTCGCGACGTTGCGCTCTACATCTACACATCCGGCACGACGGGCATGCCCAAGGCCGCAAAGATCACGCACATGCGCGCGCAACTCTACATGCGCAGCTTCGCCGGTGCGACAAAAGCAAACGCCGAAGACAATATCTACTGCGTTCTGCCTCTCTATCACGCAACCGGCGGCCTCTGCGGTGTCGGCTCCGCTCTTCTGAATGGCGGCACTGTAGTGTTGCGCCGCAAATTCTCTGCAACACATTTTTGGGACGACATCATCGACAATGGTTGCACCATGTTCGTCTATATCGGCGAACTTTGCCGTTACTTGGTGAACCAAGATCCAAGCCCAAAAGATCGAGAACACAAGTTGCGCCTGGCATTTGGCAATGGGTTGCGTCCTGAAGTTTGGGACGAATTCCAAGCGCGATTCAACGTGCCGCGGATCATGGAGTTCTACGGTTCGACCGAAGGTAACGTTTCGATGTTCAACTTTGACGGCCAGCCCGGCGCGATCGGGCGCGTGCCGCCTTATCTGCAGCGCAACTTTTCTGTTCGCTTGGTGAAGTTTGACGTCGAGACCGAGATGCCAGTCCGTGACGAGAATGGCGTTTGTGTTCTCTGCGATGTCGGCGAGCCGGGAGAGGCGGTCGGCTTGATAAAGGACGATGCGCGGCATAACTACACGGGCTACGCCGACAAGGCAGCGTCAGAACGCAAGATTTTGCGCGACGTACTGGAGAAAGGCGACGCTTGGTTTCGCACCGGCGATCTGATGCGCCAGGACAAGGATGGATATTTCTATTTCGTCGACCGCATCGGCGACACGTTCCGCTGGAAGGGTGAAAACGTTTCAACCACCGAAGTCGCAGAAGTGATCTCCCGCTATCCAGGCGTCGATGAAGCGAACGTCTATGGCGTGAAGATTGGAAAACTCGATGGCCGAGCAGGGATGGCGGCGATCACGCCCGGCGAAGGCTTCCAAATCGAGGGTCTACGCGATTACCTCGCCCACGAACTACCCAGCTACGCGCGCCCGCTTTTCGTCCGCATCACACCGGCAATCGAAACCACGGGAACCTTCAAGTATCGCAAAGTCGATCTCGTGCGCGACGGATTCGATCCCGCCAAGATCGAACATGCGGTCTACTTCGACGAACCCGAGGCGGACGCGTATAAGCAGATCACGCCCGAACTTTATGCGCAGATAAACGATGGCGCGTTCAAGCTCTAGCGTTCGAAAATCGCAGCAAAGCCATTGTCGATGCGCTCAAGCCGGGCTGAGAGACCGTAGGCATCGCGCAATGCGTCGGGCGTCAGCGCCACAGAAGGCGTTCCTTCTGCGATAATACGGCCGGCTCTCAGGAGCAGCACACGATCTGCAGTTTCGGCGGCAAGTGCGATGTCGTGAGTGGAGAACACTGCGGCCCCGCCCTTCGCGGCGTACGCCCGGAGAATGTCGGCGACGCCAAGCGCCTGGGCTGGGTCGAGGCCAGCCGTCGGTTCATCCAGCAACAGCAACGGCGCGCGTTGTGCGAGCGCCCGCGCCAGATGCGCGCGCGCTTTCTCACCGCCCGAGATTTCATCCATGCGGCGGCGGCGCAATGCGCCAAGCGCGCACGCTTCAATTGCTTCTTCGACTACACCTTGATCGATGGGGCCGAGGCGGTCAGGCGCCGCGCCGTGAGCAAAGCGCCCGAGCGCGACCAGCGCTTCCACACTTATCGGCCAGATCGCTTGCGGCCGTTGCGGGAGATAAGCTGCACGCAACGCGCGGTCTCGGGCGCTCAACGCGTGCGCGCTCGCGTCACCCAGCTTGGCTTGACCGGCGAACGGAACCAGCCCGAGGGAGGCGAGGAGCAAATTCGTTTTGCCGGCGCCGTTTGCGCCGAGCAAAGCGACCACCTCGCCGGGCTGCACGTCAAACGACACTTCAACGAGCGCGCGCGTCTTTCCGAGTTCGACACTTACGTTGCTGCACGAGAGTAGCGCACTCATGTGTCGCCTCCTCTCGAAGCTAGGCGCGCGGCAATCAGCGCAAACACAGGGCCACCGATTAGGGTGGCTGCGACGCCGAGCTTGAGTTCGGTGTCGGTTGGCAGCACACGCACGACGATGTCCGCACAAACCAACAGTGCACCGCCCGCAAGCGCGCTTGGAAGCAATATGCGCGCGGGGTCGTGGCCCGCGAATATTCGCACGAGATGCGGCGCGGCGATACCAACAAATCCAATCACGCCGGCGACCGCCGTCGCGCCGCCCGTGCACGCAGCAGCGCCTAGCACAACCAGCGCACGCGTATTGGAAAGATTGGCGCCGATCGCCGCCGCGGCTTCTTCGCCCAATGTCAACGCCTGCAGTCCTCGCGCTGCGGCGAAGATGAGCGCCGCTCCGACGACGAGAAGCGTCGCAGCCAATGCGACATGCTCAAGCGAACGCCCTTCAACCGAGCCCAGCGTCCAGTTCACCAAATCAGCGAGCGCCCCGGGGTTCGGGGCGAGATTGAGCGCGAGCGCGATGAGTCCACCCGCAAAGCTCGAAAGACCGACCCCGATCAGAACGAGACTCGCAGGCCCTCGCGAAGTCCACCCCAAGGTTGTGACCAGCAATGCCGCGACCAGTGCGAAAGCAACGGACATGGCGGGGGCGAACGTGGCAAAGCCAAACGCGAAGGCAATCACAGCTCCCAACGCCGCGAAACCCGAAAGTCCGAGCACCCCAGAGTCCGCGAGCGGATTACGCAGCAATCCTTGAAGCGCCGCGCCTGTTAGTCCAAGCGCCGCCCCGGCGAGCCAAGCTGTGAGCGCGCGCGGAAGGCGGATGTCCCACACGATCGTGCGCGTGATGTCATCGCGCGCAAAGGGATCTGCAAGCGGCGTGGGACCGAGCCACAACGCTGCGGCGAGCGCGACGATGCTTAGTCCAAGCAACGTCAATGACGCACGCAGGGAAGCGCTCATCGATTGAGCTCTGCAGCGATCGCCTCAGCGGCATCGACGGCGTACCAGGCTTCGCAGGCGATCGATGCGGGCGGCAGGCGCACGGTGCGCGCATCGGCGAGTGCGCGGCGGAGCGCGGGATGATGCGAGGGCGACCACGCATTCACTTGTTCGCGGCCAGTATCGAAGAAACCGAGCGCGATAAGCGCCGGTGGCGTTTGCACCATACGTTCGAGTGGAAGCATCTGCCAGCTCGTCTCGGTGCGAATGTTGCGTCCGCCTGCAGCGGCGATCACTGCATCCATCATCGTGCCACGTCCCGCGACAGCACCGCCTGCGGAGAGATACATCACCGGAGCATTGCTACGATGCGCGCGAAGTCGCGCAAGGCGCATATCGAGATCGCGCACGAGCGCTGCGCCGCGATCAGGGTGACCAAGCTGTACTGCCGCGTCGAGAAGATCCGTACGAGCGGATGCAAAGTCAGGCGTGTCACCCACCTGCAGCACCGGTACGTGAAAGCGCGCGTAAACCTCTTCCGCATCCCACGGCCCGCCCCAGCTACGGATTACGAGATCGGGACGATGTGCGAGCACCTCTTCGAGAGTGTCTCGCGCTTGCGGGATGTTCCGCGCGCGATCGCGGAAGTAGGAGTCATCACGACGCGCACCGACTGAAAGCGCGGCGATCTGCTGGCGATCGGCAAGCGCCAACACAAACTGGTCGGCGCAATAATCAAGCGAAACAATGCGGCGCGGAGCGGCGTGAGCCGAACCCGCGCAGACCAGCGCAAACGCTGCAATGAACCAACGCACATCAACCTCCGCGGCCGCATCCCGGGCCAAAGGCATTTGCGCCGGCAGGTCTTCTGGCTTTGCGGGTCGATGCGCGCTGGCCCCTTCCCGGATCGCTCCAGTGGTCATAGCCAACGAACTCGCCGCTTACAGCTGCGGGAGCAGCCGCGGATTCACACCGCGTTCCCTTAACCAGCGAACGCGGCTTAGCGCGCACGGACACGCCGCGCAAGTAAGCCGCCGTTCATCGAAAACTGAGGCCTTTTGGGGGTTCCCGTTTGACGCGCGTTAGCAGCATCGCTGTTATTCGGCCACGTTTCTAGGGATTTTCGGCATGTCGATCTGGCGCAGTGCGGTGAGCGTTCTTCTTGTTGTGTGGGCCGCCAGCACTGCCTGGGCGCAGCCTGAGCGCGCGCCGATGCCGCCTGTCATCGAAGCGCCGCAAGACACCGCCTACCCCGGCGGCGTGATCGTACTTCAGATCGACGCAACCGATACGACGCGCGGCATTTTTCGTGGGCGTGAGCGTATTCCTCTGGCGAACGATGAACCAATCACGCTCCTTTATCCGCAGTGGCTGCCAGGCAATCACGCGCCGCGCGGACCAATCAATTTGTTCGCCGGTATTGAGGTATTCGCCAACGGCGAACGCGTGGCTTGGCGGCGTGACCCGGTGAACGTCTACGCTTTCCATGTCGATCCACCAGCGGGCGCACGCGAGTTGGAAGTGACATTCCAATTCCTATCACCGACGCAGACATCACAGGGTCGCGTGGTGATGACCCCGAACATGCTAAACCTGCAGTGGAACGCGATGCTGCTCTATCCGGCGGGTCACTTCGCGACGCAGATACGGTTTCGACCGAGCGTCACTTTGCCGGCCGAATGGACTTTCGCTTCGGCGTTAGATGGGGCCCAAACCGAGGGTCAAACGACCGAGTTCGCCGAAACTGATCTCGAAACGCTCGTAGACTCTCCGATGTTCGCGGGCCGCTACGCGCGCGTCGAGCAACTCGATCGTAGTGGCCAGTCCCGCGTGACACTCAACATATTTGCTGAACGACCGGATCAGCTTGACGCGACGGACGAACAAATTCGCCTGCATCGCAATCTCATCGCGCAGGCTGATCGACTGTTCGGCGCGCGTCACTTCGACCATTATGACCTGCTGTTCGCGCTAGGAGATCGCCTCAGCGGCATAGGCTTGGAACATCATCGCTCCAGTGAAAACAAGGTGTCCGGCGGCTACTTCACTGAGTGGAGCAATTCGGTCGATGACCACGATTTGCTTCCGCACGAATACACGCACTCTTGGATCGGCAAGTATCGCCGGCCCAACGACCTCTATACGCCCGGCTATGACGTGCCGATGCGTGGCGAGTTGCTATGGGCATATGAGGGTTCCGATCAATATTGGGGTCAGGTGCTTACCGCCCGCTCCGGTCTATTCACCCGGCAGCAAGGGCTCGACTATCTGGCAAGCGTCGCTGCAACGTATCAGTACCGTGTGGGACGTGAATGGCGCTCCGTCACCGACACCGGCAACGATCCAATCATAGCGGCGCGGCGGCCGACGCCGTGGGTGAGCTATTCACGCAGCGAAGACTACTATTCTGAGGGTTTGTTGATTTGGCTCGACGCGGACACACTTATCCGCCAGCGCACCGGCGGGCGGCGATCTCTGGATGATTTCGCGCGGCGTTTCTATGGCGTCCCCGCGGAGAGCGGGTCGCGACAAGTCAATACATTCGAATTTGGCGATATCGTCGAAAATCTGAACGCAGTGATGCCGTATGATTGGGCGACGTTTCTCCGCGAGCGATTCGAGGCGTTCAATACCCAGCCGCCGCTCGATGGCATCGAGCGAGGCGGCTATCGTCTCGTCTATACCGAAGAACGTAGCGCCTATCAGCGCGCGGCCGAAAGCTACGGCAAGAGCGCCAACTTCGCGTATTCGATCGGGCTTGGCTTTGGCGAAGGCAACACCGTAACAACGGTGCAGTGGGACAGCCCAGCGTTCAACGCCGGCGTCACCACCGGCACACAAATCTTGGCCGTGAATGGCGAGAACTATTCCGCCGACGTGATGCGGCGCGCGATCACCGCCGCGAAGCACACGACAGCGCCCATTGAAATGATCGTGCGCAATGGCGACAGCTACCGCACGGTCGAACTCGATTATCACGATGGTCTGCGCTATCCGCACTTGGAGCGGATCCCAGGACACACAGACCTGCTCAGTCGAATCCTTGCGCCGCGCTAGAGAATTTCGCGGACGCTTTCCTTCGGGCGCGCGAGGCGTGCGCCCTTTGCGGTCACGACAAATGGACGCTCGACCAGTACCGGATGCTGGATCATCGCATCGAGAAGCTTCGCGTCAGTCACCTTGGGATTGAGCAGACCGAGTTCTTCGGCTTCCGCCGCTTTGGTGCGCAACGCTTGACGCGGCGTGAGATTGGCGGCGGCGAAGAGTTCTTTGAGCTGCTTCTTGGTCCAGCCGGCCTTCATGTACTCGATAACAACCGGCGCGTAGCCCGCAGCCTCGACCATTTCGAGCACCTGGCGCGAGGTCGAACATTTCGGATTGTGATAGATGGTGGCCTTCTTCGCCATCAATAATCCTCCTCGTCCTCTTCACTCATCGGGAAGAAAGAGAAATTGTCATCGATATCGAGAGGCTCAGGCACTTGCTGCACTTCTTCGAAGACGATGCGCGATTGCAGATCGCTCCAATCTCCAGGCGGCGGCTGCAGGTCTTCGTCTTCGAACAGCAGTTCAGAGCACAACGCCTCCGCCTCGCCTTGCGTTGGGGCCTCGATGTAGCGCGTCGTGTAGAAGCCAACGATCTCAACATTGTTGTCGATGATCACCGGAAAATCTTCGCCGCACGCGAAAAGGCGAAACCAGGCCATCAACCCCACTCCTCTGCAATGATGCGGCCGATCTCGGCATGAGCGGCGTTGCGTGCGGCGGCGTTGCCGGTGCTATCGCTGAGATAAGCAGCGATCACAATCGGCGCGCCATTTGGCGGCCACGCGATAGCGACGTCGTTGGTCGCATTGTGCTCGCCGTTCCAGGTGCCCGTCTTATCGCCGACGCGCCATGTTGACGGCAAACCCGCGCGCAAGCGCTGGCGGCCAGTTGGGCTTTGCTCCATCCAGCCCGTCAGCCGGTTGCGTGATGTCCCGTTGAGCACCTCATCGGTCAGCAGAAAACGCTGCATCGTGCGAGCCATCGCGTCGGGCGTGGTGGTGTCGCGCGGATCGTTCGGGAGGTTCTCGTTCAGCGTCGGCTCGGTGCGATCGAGTCGAGTGATCCCATCGCCGTAGACTTGAAGAAAGTGGGTGAGCCCCTGTGGGCCGTCTCCCACCCTCAGCAAGAGATTGGCGCAAGTGTTGTCGCTCATCACCACGGTGCCTTCAGCCGCCTCAGCGACGCTTATCCATCCGCGCGAAAGATGTTCGCGCGCGACTGGCGCGTAGTCCAATAGATCGCTTTCGGTGAACGGAATGCGCTGGAGTAGATGATCCGGCATATGCATGTCGAAGAAGAGCATCTGCGCGGCGAGCATCCATTTGAACGTGGAGCACATCGCGAAACGCTCTTGGATACGACGCCCGATCCAATCGCCCGTGCCGGTGTTCCAGGCGGCGACGCCGACGCGGCCGCCAATCCGCTCTTCGATCGCGGCAAAGCGCGGATCGTTTGGCGGTGGCGTGTATGTGGAACGCTGTTCCAGAGGCGCGCACGCGCCAAGCGCGGCGGCGCCTAGCAGCGTATCGCGGCGCGTCAGCATTAGTCCTTCGCGCGCTCGACGTAAGAGCCATCTTCGGTCGACACGACGACGCGGGTGCCGGCTTCAATGTGCGGCGGCACCATTGTGCGGACGCCGATGTCGAGCATGGCGGGCTTGTAGGACGACGAAGCTGTTTGCCCCTTCACGACCGGCTCGGTGGTTTCGATCGTCGCCGTCACGCGCGGCGGCAATTCGATCGAAAGCGCTTGGCCTTCATACATGGTAAGGTCGACGATCATCTCCGGCTGCAAGTAGGCGACGCTGTCGCCGACCATGTCACGCGAAAGATGGACCTGATCGTAGGTGGTCGGGTTCATGAAGACGAGGCCAGCGTCTCCGTCGTCATAGAGGTAGCTGTGCTTGACCTGCTCGACGAAGGCCTTCTCCAGGCCGTCGGTAGTCTTGTGCACGGCAGTTGTCTTCACGCCATCGGTGATGCGGCGCATGATGATAGTCGTCGTCGGCGTGCCCTTGCCTGGCCGGAAGGTCTCGTGGCTCAGGACCACATAAAGTTGGCCATCTTCGTGCTCGAGAACGTTGCCTTTGCGGACGTCGCTGGCGATGACTTTGACCACGAAAACCTCACTTGCCGCCGGGCTGCCGGCGGTCCTGAATTACCCGAAAGGACCGGAATTGGGGGCTTCTCTAGCCAGATTTGCCGCTGCGGCCAAGCTGCGTAACGGCATAGGAGCAGCGTCATGACGCCCTCCCCGTGGTGGGATAAGGCCCGGCACGCGGACCGGCGACCGTTTTTGGCGGCGCGGGCGGCGATCGCACGCGCGGTGCGCGAATGGTTCTGGGCGCAGGGGTTCACCGAGGCCGAGCCGACGATGCTGGCGGTTTCGCCGGGGGCGGAGACGCACATCGATGCGTTCGAGGTCGGCGAACGATACCTGCACACGAGCCCCGAGTTCGCGATGAAGAAGCTGCTGGCGGCGGGCGAGCGGAAGCTCTTCTTCCTCAGCAAGACCTGGCGGCGTGGCGAGAGCGGGCCGCTGCATGCGCCTGAGTTCACGATGATCGAATGGTACCGCGCCAATGCGCCGTACGAAGAGATCATGGACGATTGCATCGAGATCGTGCGCGTGGCGTCGCGGGCGGTCAACGCGGCGATGCTGCAATGGCGCGAGCGGAGCTGCGATCCATTCACGGCAGCGGAGCGGATCACAGTGCATGACGCATTTGCGCAGCTCTGCCCCGTTCCAATGCCGGCGGATGGCGATGCGTTCTCGGCGGCTTTGGTGCAGCACGTTGAGCCGCAGCTTGGCGATGGCGCGATGACGTTGCTGACGGAATATCCGATCAGCGAGGCTGCGCTGGCGCGACGGTGCTCACATGACGCGAGCGTGGCAGAGCGGTTTGAGCTTTATGCATGCGGCGTTGAGCTGGCGAACGGGTTTGGCGAGCTGACGGACCCAGTGGAACAGCGCGCTCGGTTGGTTGCGGCGATGGATGAAAAGGCAAGGCGCTACGGGACGCGCTGGCCGATCGATGAAGAGTTCTTAGCGGCGCTGGCGCACATGCCGTCATCAAGCGGCGTCGCGATGGGATTTGATCGCCTCGTGATTCTGGCGACGGGGGCGCGGCACATCAACGATGTGCTGTGGACGCCCGGATGATCCGCGAGGCTGAGGCCTCAGAATCAGCTGCCATCCGACAGATAGTGCGGCATGCATTTGGGCAGGATGATGAGGCGAACCTTGTAGAGCAGCTCCGCGCCGATGGCGACGCGCTGGTTGAGCTGGTCGCCGCGAGCGATATGGCGATACGGGGCCACATTCTCTATTCGCCTTTGGCGATAGTGCGCGGCAGAGAGACACTCCGCGCGGCGGCTTTGGCGCCGGTATCGGTGCTGCCGGCGTTTCAGGCCAAGGGCTTCGGCGGCCAATTGATCCGGGCGGGCAATGCACGTTGCAAGAAGCTGGGCTGCGTTGGCGTGATTGTGTTGGGGCACGCTGAATACTATCCCCGTTTTGGTTTTTCCTCCGCGTTAGCGGAATCGCTGCAAGCTCCCTTCTCTGGGCCGCATTTCATGGCGCTGGAGTTTGAGCCCGGCGTGTTCGCCGGCGGCGGCAAGGTGCAGTACGCGAAAGCGTTTGGGATTTGAGATGAGCGCGAAGGCGAAGACTGATCCGCTGGCGGAGATAGCCAGCCGCTACGCCATCGCGATCACGCCGGCGATGGAAGCGCTCATTGACCCGACGAATCCGGAAGATCCGATTGCTGCCCAGTTCCGCCCGGACGCGCGCGAGCTTGATGTCGCCCCGGATGAGCTTGGTGATCCAATCGGTGACGAGGCGCATACGCCAGTCAAAGGCGTTGTGCATCGCTACGCGGATCGCGCGCTTCTGAAGCTGGTGCATGTGTGCCCGGTCTATTGCCGCTTCTGCTTCCGGCGCGAGATGGTCGGCCCGCAGGGCGATGGCACGCTAACGGGCGCGGAGCTAGATGCAGCGCTGGCCTACATCGAGAAAACGCCGAGCATTTGGGAAGTCATTCTCACCGGCGGCGACCCCTTTCTCCTCTCTGCGCGCCGCGCGCGTGAGATAACGGAACGACTGGCGGCGATTCCACACGTGAAGATCATTCGCTGGCACACGCGCATTCCGGCCGTCGATCCGCTGCGGGTGACGCCGGATTTGGTTGAGGCGCTGCGGGTGGAGGGCGCGACGACCTATGTCGTGCTGCACACCAATCACGCGCGCGAACTCACCGAGCAAGCGCGCGCGGCGATTGCGCGGATCGTCGATAGCGGCGTGCCGATGCTGGCGCAGACGGTGCTGCTGCGTGGCGTGAACGATGATGTCGAAACGCTCGAAGCGCTGTTGCGCGCTTTGGTCGAGGCGCGGGTGAAGCCGTACTATCTGCACCACTTGGATAAGGCGCAGGGCACGTCGCATTTCCGCTGTTCGATCGAGCGCGGGCAGGAGCTGTCGCAAGCGCTCAACGAGCGTGTATCCGGATTAGCGCAACCAACATACGTGCTCGACATCCCTGGGGGGCACGGCAAGGCGCCGTTAGCGTCACAAGCGGTCCGGAAAACTGAGAACGGATACGAAGTGCGCGACCGCGAAGGCACGTGGCGCAAATATCAGGACTGACTAGGCGCCGACCACGTCCTTGACCGGCTCACTCTGTGCCACGAAAAGTGCGCCAATGATCAGGGCCGCCGCCACGCCAAAGGGTGCGCCAGGCCCGAGATGATCGAATAAGGCGCCTGCCCCAAGCGGCCCCGCGACACGCCCGAGCGCCGAAGCCGATTGCGATAAGCCCATCACGGCGCCGCGCTCACCGTCCGCTGCTTGTGCCGCAATGAGAGCATTGAGCGCCGGCGTGCTGAGACCGATGCCGAGCACAAGCGCCGTCAACGACGCAGCCATAGTCGCGACCTCATGCGACACCGCGAGACCGCCGAAGCCAGCGGCAAAAAGAACGAGACCAATCAGCAGTGTCATGCGTTCGCCCAGCACGCGCGAGGCTCTGCCCGCGCCGCCGCCCTGCAGCACTACCGCGCCCGCGCCAAGCGCGGCCAGCGTCCAACCGACCTCGCGCGGCCCCCAATGCAGCTCCTTGTCCGCCCACAGTCCGAACGTTGTCTCCATTAAAGCCTGCGCGGCAATGGCGAGAAACATCACGATCACGAAGCGCGCGAGTGCAGGACGCGACGCCAGCATGGCGAGGCGACCGAGACGCTGCGCCCCTGACTTCGCTCGCGCTTGCGATGTGAGGCTCTCTTTGAAAAGAACAATCGCGGCAAGCGCCGCTAGTCCCGCCAGCACCGCGGAGACGTAGCATACAAGAACGAAGCTCTCACGCTCCGGCATATGGCCAATGAGAAGCGCACCGAGCGCTGGACCCCCGATGAACCCAAGACCAACAGCAGCGCCAAGCATCCCCATGTTGCGCGCTCGCGTCTTGTCGTCGGCGAGGTCGGCGGCGGCGGCAAACGCCGCGCCCACATTTCCGGCCATCAAGCCGCCGAAGAGACGCGCCGCACCAAGATCGTAAACTGAGCCCGCGTGTGCAATCCAGAGATACGAGATAACGCCGCCCAAAAGGCCCACGATCAAGATCGGCTTGCGGCCAACGCGATCGCTAAGCTTGCCCCAAAGCGGCGACGCGATGAGTTGGCCAAGAGAATATGCCCCCATCGCGATGGTGGTCGCCGTCGGCGTCGCGCCGAGTTCAAGCGACAGAAATGGAAAAATTGGCAGAAACACGCCAAAGCCGGTCATGCCGATCAGCACGACGCTGGCGAGCGCAATCATCGATCTTGTGCGCGAATCCATCAGCGCTGGTTACTGCAAACTCACCCCAATGCGCAGCGCGACATCTCCACCCATCACACCGCGGCACGGATCGGCGCGGGCGCGGCGGGATTGAGATATCGGCGCAGGTCCGCCCAGGGAATCGTGACTTCAATGCCGCCATCGGCATGCGATCCGCCGAAAGATAGCGGGGGAAACATCAACACCAGGCCTTGCTCGGTGATCAGCCAGAGGTGCGGCTTGGTCGCAGTCTCATAGACGTCGCGGCGCGGCGGAAAATTCGCATAGTCTGGAAATTCGCGTGAGATTCTGGCCACCGCGCGATCGGTAATGAAATCTTGCCATCCCGAATCCGCTCGGAAGACATCCGATTCCGACAGCAAGCGCCCGCCATCGCTCATCACGACAGTGACGGCCTTTACCGTGTTGGTTGCATTCGCCGCAGCGATCGAATCCGAGCTGATGATGAATTTCACCGAGATCAGTTCTTCGCCTGCATAAGCAATGCTGTAGTTGACGTTTTCGTTGGTGGCGTCGCCCAGCTCAAACTGGGGTTGTTGCGCGACAAGTTCGTTGAAGCGCCTGATCGCCGGGGTCTGCGGGCCGTCTATGCGCGGAAAGCGGATGTCGCGCTGAATCGCGATCGGCGCCGTTCCACCCACTGCCGATGCGATCTCAGCTGTCACAGGCGTGGCGTCGACCAGCTCCATCCGCTGAAACGTGTAACCCCCAACTTCCTGCACCGAATTTTGCGCATCTTGTGCGCGTGCCCGGAATGCTGCCTCAAGGCAGCGTTGTTGCGTCGCGTCAGGCTCGATGGCTTCGTCAACGATGCCACAACTCACGCGCGCTGCGTTCCTCCAGCGGTTCTGGTTTTGGACAAGCAATTGCGCGCCTGCATCCGAGATGGAAGCGGACTCCGCAACGAGCGTCGCGCGCACTTGCCCGTCAAGCGCGGCCAATGAGCGATTGTCGCACACGCGCTGCGCGAATTCGCCGCCGCCTGCGCCACAAATATCAAGCTGCTCGGCGACGCGTTCGGCGGAGCTACGCTCTGTCTTCGCGCCATTGGGGTTATCGGTGCATGCAGCCAGGGTCGCGCAAGCAAACGCCACGCTGACAAAGCTCCAAGTGTGCGCAGACATAAGTCCCACGACCCTTCCGCCGCCCCCGCATTTTTGTGCCACAAACCATTGCGCACGTCACGGGCCATCGCGTGAAACGACACATGACTTATCGCCTGGCTGCGCCTAGTTGAATGTCATGCCCGTCTCGGCGCGTTACCAGCCCGATCCTCTGTTCGTGACACTCGGGCCAGAATTTGCCGATCCGGTGGCGCCGGCACGATTTCCACAGCACATGCTACGGTGGCGGAACCAAAGGTGGGCCGAGCGCGTGGGGCTCGATGAGTTGAGCGCATCGGAATGGGAAGCGCACTTCGCGCGCTTCGAGCCACTCCCGGACAATATGCGCGCACCGCTCGCCGTGCGCTATCACGGTCATCAGTTCAGAACCTATAATCCCGACATCGGCGACGGGCGCGGCTTCTTGTTTGCACAATTGCGTGACCGCGATGGTCGCTTGCTTGATCTGGCGACGAAGGGGTCCGGGCAAACACCGTACTCGCGCTTCGGTGACGGGCGCTTGACGTTGAAGGGCGGCGTGCGCGAGGTGCTGGCCGCCGAGATGCTGGAAGCGCTTGGGGTCTACACGTCCAAGGCATTCTCGTTGTTTGAGACAGGCGAGGCTCTGGCTCGCGGCGACGAACCGTCGCCAACGCGCTCGTCCGTGCTCGTGCGGCTCGGCCACAGCCATATCCGGTTTGGCGCCTTTCAGCGATTGGCCTTCTTTGAGCGGCCTGACCTGATCCAGACCCTGGTCGAGCATTGCTGCGCGGCGTATTACCCTCATCACCTCGACCTTGGCGGTGACGCTCGCGTGGCCGCGCTTTATGGCTCGGTGGTTGAGATGAATGCTCGCCTTGCCGGCCATTGGATGGCGGCGGGGTTCGTGCACGGGGTGCTCAACACAGACAATCTGAACATTTGCGGAGAAAGCTTCGACTACGGGCCCTGGCGTTTCGTACCGGTCAGCGACCCCACGTTCACAGCCGCCTACTTCGATGAAACCGGGCTCTATGCGTTCGGACGCCAACCGGAGGCTGTCTCTTGGGCGTTGGCACAACTCGGCGGTGCGCTCAGTCTGGTGTGTCCGCCCGCGCTGCTCGAGGCCGAACTTCTACGCTTCGGCAGCGCCTACCAGGCTGGACTTCGCGACGGTGTTTTCGGACGCCTAAATCTCGTTCGCGGCGAGCTCCCGGCTGACGTCCCGTTTCTTTCCGACCTATTCGGGTGGCTCACCGAAACGCGCGCTGGCTGGGATCAGTTCTTCTTTGACTGGCACGGCGGGGCGGCGAGCGCTGAGCGCGCGGCGGCGAGCCCACAGGCGGCGCTCTACGAAGACGCCGCATTCACGCCAATCCGGACGGCGATCGAGGCAAGAACAGGCACTGACGGCGAAAAATTTCTGAGCCTCCCCTACTTTCAGCGCTCCAACCCAGTCACGATGCTCATCGATGACGTAGAGGCCCTGTGGGCGCCCATTGCCGAACGAGACGACTGGTCGCTGTTTGAGGCGAAACTTCGCGACATCGCATCGCTGCGCGGGGCGACCGAGCCTTCATAGCATTGTCGCACACGCCGCCTATCGGATCGAAAATGACAAAACACATCAAGGACGTGATTGCCTCACGGCGCGCGTTACTAGGCGGCTTTGCAGGCTTGCCGCTGCTTAGCCTGGCGCAGAGCGCGGCTGGCACGGAGCCTGTACCGCCAGAATTTCAGAGCGTCGACCCAACGAACGCAGACACAATCTCCCTCCCACCGGGTTATCGCTGGCGAACCTTGATCGCATGGGGCGACGCGCTGTTCGAGGGTATGTCTTCGTTCGATCCCGATGCGCTGAACCGAGCAGATCAGGAACGCCGCTTCGGGCAGAACAATGACATGTTGGCGCTGTTTCCAGCCGACTATTCGTTTCCGTTTGCCTCAAACACGCAACGCTATCTGCTCTGCGCCAACCATGAATACGTTGAGCCGTCGCTGCTCTTCCCAGCGCTGGCGGCGCTACAAGACTTCACGCCCGCTCACGTTGAAGCGGCGTTAGCAGCGATCGGATGCACGGTCGTCGAAGTCGAGCAGAATGGCGGCGAATGGCGCATTGTGAAGAATCCCGAAAGCGGCAACGGGCGTAATCGCCGCATCACGCCTTTCTCACCAGTGATCTTTTCCGGCGCCGCGGCAAACCATCGTTGGATTCGTGCGGGGGCAACGGCTTTCAACGCCGCCGAACCAGCGGGACCGGATGCCGATCCGAATGAGGTGCGATGTGGCACTCTCGCCAATTGCGCCGGCGGCCGAACGCCCTGGGGCACTTATCTGACCTCGGAAGAAAACTTCAACACCAGCGGCACGATGCTGACTGACGCGAGCGCACCGGCGCTGGCGGCCGCTCAAACCGATACAGCCTGGATTTTGGCATCAGGCAATTTCGGTACACCGCTCTATTCGACAATGCGCGAGGATCAACTGCCGCCTCGCTTTGACGTTTCAGCGAACCCTTATGGACCCGCCGTGTACGGCTGGGTCGTCGAGATCGATCCGTACGATCCGACCTGGGTCCCGCGCAAACGCACTTCACTCGGTCGCAAGAAGGGCGAGTGCGCCAACACCGCGCTGACCAAGAATGGCCGCGTCGCCGTCTATATGGGCGACGATCAGATTGATGAGTTCATCTACAAATTCATCTCAACTGGCCACTTCGATCCAAACAATCGCACCGGCAACCGCGACTTGCTGGACGAAGGTCAGCTCTATGTTGCGCGCTTCAATGAAGACGGCGCCGGCGATTGGTTGCCGCTGAACCTCGAGCGCATTAATAGCGCGGTCGCTGAGGCGCCCTATCACGCGCGCTTCGAGGATACGGGCGATGTGGCGATCCGCGCGCGTGAAGCTGCGCGCCTGCTCGGCGCAACGCCTATGGACAGACCAGAAGACGTGGAGCCGCTGATCGACGCTGATTGGCTCGGGCGCGGCACGATCCTGCTTTCGTGCACCTACAATCGGAACGAAGAATTCTATCGCCCCGGCAATCCGCGCCGCGGCGACGCCCAAGCTAACCACATCCAACAATCGAACGTAGGCGGCCACATCCTGCGCATCGACGAGCACAACAACGATTGCGGTGCGACCCGCTTTCGTTGGGATGTCTTCACGCTCGCGGGAGACCCGCGCGCCGACAATACATTCACATTACCAAACGGCATAGCCGCAGATGTTTCCGTCACCATAGACGGTCGGCCGACGTTCGAAGGCGACCGCTTCTCCTGCCCGGACAATCTCTGCGTAGATAACAGCGACAATCTCTGGATCGCCACGGATGGCTCCGACTCGGTTTTCCCGGATTGCAATGACAGTGTGATGATCGCGCCGATCGGCGCTTCTGGCCCAAGACCAGTGAAGCGCTTCCTGGTCGCCCCAGTGGGCGCTGAAGTCTGCGGGCCGACGCTGGCGTTCGATGAAACGGCGTTCTTCTGCGCGATCCAACATCCGGGTGAAGCCAATTCTGCCGGCGTTTCGAACGCCGAATTGCGCTGGCGCAATCACCAAAGGCCACCGTCGAACTTTCCGGATGGCGGCGATTCTTGGCCGCGCTCAGCTGTCGTCGTGGTGACGCGCGAGGATGGTGGGCGCGTCGGCAGCTAAGCGCGCGGCACGAATCCTTCCTTGTGCATGAGCCGCGCCACATCCATTGAAGCGCGGACCTGCACAACATCATTGTTGCGGTCAGATTCACTAAGCTGATCCCAACCCACCAATTTGTCATGCGCCATGAGATCGTTGTTGCGCGCTTCGTTCTCCGCGGTCGGCCGCCACCCTGACATCAGGCGCTCTGCCATCCAGCGATCATGTTCCGCGCGCGCCATCTTCTCCATCAGCGCCGCCGGGACGGCAATCGCACTATCGCCCTTCTCACCTTTCAGCGCCGGGCGAAATCCTGCGTCCCAGGCTTTGACCATCGCTGCGTCGGCCACGGCGCGGTTCGCGGCGCGATAGGTTTCGAGCACCTCGCCCCAGTCTTTCATCGCCGACTGCAGCTCGCGCATGCTCATGGCGTCCTTCGACCCCAGGCCCTTGTTGTAGTGCTCATGAGCGATGGCCGCGCCTTGATCGAGGCCGCCATCGATAACGCGAGACCGCGTTGAGTTTACCTGATGAGCGCCAAACGCGAGCAGATAGGCATCCAATTCCGGCGTCTCATCGCCCTTGGCGTATTGCTGCGAGAACTCGGATTGACTCGTTTCCCGCATATAGATTGGAACGGGCCAGCGATTGCCGTGATTGCACAAGCGCTTCAAACCCAGCGCGAGATGGATGTTTCCAGGGTCGGCGCCAGTAGAAACAACAATTGCCGTTGGTTTGCCGCGACTCTGCTCGACGCCTTCGAGCACCTCGGCGTCGGCAGCCGCCAGATTCCAATCGAAAGACACGAATGCAATATCGGCCGCCCAAATATTTGGGTTGACGAACGCTTCGCGATGGCGGGCTTTGAAGCCCGCTTCCGCCGCAGTGGGATCTGGTGACAACACCGTCAGCCGCGGCGCTTCGAAATGCGCCGACCAAAGGCTCATGAGAATGCGCTCAGCAACCGCCTCAGCTGCCGCATCGAAGCCGAAGAACACAATGTGTAGGCGCGGCTGCCCGAGCTGTTGGGCCAAGGAAAGCAGCGTTTGGCTCTCCTTCTGCACCAAGGCGCGCGCTGCCATTTCCTCGAGCGAGAACGGTTTCGGATCGATCGGCGGCGGGCCCGCCTTCTTCTTGCGCATTTGCGACGAGCGCATCTCTCGCGCTTCTTTCAGCAGCATCGCTGACCGCGTCGCTACATGGACGCCAATCGGCGGACGCCGCCTTGCATCACCGACCATGCGGCGGACCGCGGCTTCAATCTGAAGGTTCGCCGTATCGTCTGGTTCGTACGCCACAACGTGCGCCGCGTGGTGAGCGCGCGCCGTGCGCAGCGTCTCTATCTGGATGGCCTCGCCCTCCAGCACGATAACGCCCTTGCGCCGCAGTCCTAGCGCAGTCTCCTCGGCCAAGCCATCGGCGATAAGGATCACTGAATCTTTGCGTCTACGGCAATCTTGCGCGAGCGAAAGCGCTGGAGCGCTATCGCCGGCGATGACGATGTGATGGGCAGCGCCGAGGTTAAAGATGCGCGCGAGCGAGCGGCCGAGTTGGCCGGAGAACGCAAACAACAGACCAACAACCGGCGCGGCGAGCGCCGCATAGCGCACCACGTCCTGCATCGGCTCGTGCACGTCGAAATAGTCGTCCCACATGCCCACCGCGCTCAAAGTGCGGTAGAGCGCTTCCGAGAACGAAAGCGCCCGCCAGAGCCACATGCCGCCAACGAACCAAACCGCCGTAAGCAAAATCAGAACGCCCCAGCGGAAGATGCCGGCGTGCGTGTGTGAGAGCGCGGTCAGGCTGGCCGCCGCACGCGACCAGACATTGGCGTACTTCTGCGCCATGGACGGCGTCTCCCCGATGGTTCGTGGCCCCGTTTCATGATGGGCCGGGGGCGGCAGCGGTGTCCAGCCTCCGTGAGCGCAAACAAGTTGCGGTCCGCGCCTGATTTCCCTAGCTCAACACTCGGTTGGCCCCGTAGCTCAGCTGGATAGAGCAGGTCCGTCCTAAGGACACGGTCGGGAGTTCGAATCTCTCCGGGGTCGCCACTCCCTTCGCACGAGGTTGATTTCATTCAGTCTTGGCGAAGGGTTGGCACTAGGTTTGGCACTTCGTGTTCGATACACGTTCGACAACGCCCAACAATGCAAGCCAACGCGTTCAACTGCCCTCGGTCAGACGCGCAATCGCGCTACGTGCGAGCTTCTCCTGCTCAGCGGCCTTTGTGTAGCGCTCGACTTCGCGCAACGAGGCGTGACCGGTGATTGCCTGCACCTCCTTCGTCGAGCATCCGGCTTCGACCAAGCGTACCGCCGCCGACTTTCGCAGACCGTGCGCGCTTCGCTTAGGCAGACCAGCCTTGTCGCACCACTCGCGGAATTGATTTCCGAATGATGCACTGTCCTTGAACGGCTTTCCGTACTGCGTGGTCAAAAATGTCATTCCGTCCTTAGGCAAGGCGTCCAATACGGACTTCAGCTCAGGATGCATGGGAATTGCCAGCTGCGCGCCAGTCTTCGCCTGCGTCACCCGAATGGCGTCACCGCTTACATGCTGGCGGCCCATGCGGATGACGTCGCCGCGACGCTGACCTGTATAAAGCAGGAGGACCAGCGCCAAGCGTTCGCGGGAGCCCACAGGCCAACGCTTCAGATACTTCGCAATATCGACTTCCGACCAAGCGACGAAACCATCGCCGCGCATCCTGAATTTCTTGATTCCGAGAGCTGGATTGTCGCGGCGCAGATCGAGTTCGACGGCGTAGCCGCAAAGAATGCGGATAATGCGAAGCAGGTTGTTGGCCGCCTCCGGCCCCCCTCTCTCGAAACGCTCGGTCATTTGCTCCTTGATGTGGCGGCGCTCCAGTCGCGTGATCGACTTCGATCCGCTCTTCACGCGCCAGCGTTCAATTTCGCGCCTGTAGGTCGTCTGGGTGCTTTTGTTGAGCGAAAGGAAGTTGGGCGAGCGATAATAGGCAACGGCAACCGCATCGACGGAATTGGCAGCGACAGTGGTGCTCACCTTTGTGGCCCCGAACGAGGCGCACGCCAATTGGTAGGCCCCCATGAATGAGGCTTCCCCGGGCCGGCCTGGCAAAGGAACGCGCTTACCTGCCCGCCGAAAGTAATAGCGCCATGTCCCATGACGGTCCTTGAAGCGATCGACGTAAGGGAGCCTGATCGTCGCCATGGCTTAGCCATCCCACTCGTTGGCAACCGCCAGGTCGACATCAAATTCCCCGAGTGCGTCAAAAGCGCTGTCGAGCTGAGCGCGGTCGTAAACCCGCCGTGCGCCGATCTCCTTCGGCCTCGGCATTCTCCCATCAGTTACGAGCTGGTCGAAGGTCGTGGGTGAAACACCGATGTATCGTGCGGCCTCCAAGCGATTGAGGCCGCGTGGGCAGTCAAATGGTAAGGGACGACTCATTCGGCGCCTCGATCATCTTCCTGGCTCGCGCGTCGAACCACGAGTGCGGTCGCGAGCCCAATTTTCGATCGCAGATTCTTCGTAGCGCACGAGGCGAGGGCCGGACTTGATGTAAGGCGGACCCTCACCTGTTCCACGCCAACGATTGAGCGTGTGCTTCGAAATCTTCAAACGCGCTGCTGCATCTTCAACGGTTAGCAAAACTTCTGAAGACATGATGCTCTCCTTTCAGCACCGCGCGTCACGGCCAAAATCTCGCGCGGTTGCTCAATGAAAGGTCCGCTTATCCACAACCAACAAATCTATTCTGCCGTGCGATGAAAACATGATTTGGCGTCGAAAAGAGCGCGGTGTCTCAACTGGTTTCCGCGTGTTTCCGCGACTTACCTCTGGCGACCATCGATCATCAGCGATGGCCCCTAATCGCCCCCAATGTCCCACCGCCACAATTCGCATGTTACGCGACTAAATTCGTCGTCATGCATGAGGCTTGAGCGTCAAGACTTGTCTGGATCGCGAGGGCCACGTCGCAAAAACGCGTCGAGATCTTCTGGAAAATAGCACACCAAACGTGCCCCACGGCGCGTCCATTTCGGCCCGATCTTCTTGGCCCGCCAACTCTTCAGCGTGCTCACCGTGACACCGAGATAGGTCGAGGCTTCCTGCGGTGAGAACGCTACCGATCTTTCTACGGGCGGAGCTTTGAGCCGCTTGGCTCTCACTCGCAGCGGCGCTGCGCGCTTGGTCCGCGCCGGCGCCTTGTCCGCTGGCGTGTCGAACAAGTTCAGTTGGCCCGGATCGCCGCGACGTTTGCGAGTGCGCGACCCGCGCTTGCGTGAGGCCATGCGATCCGCTCCTCAATACGGGGCCTGCCATCAAACCATCCGGCCAGCGCTCGTCCACGCATTGCAACTCACGATGGAATCCAATACCTCCTCATCCGCGCAAGCGTGGCACGGTCTTGGGGATGCTCTAGGGCGTTGAGCCCGGTGAGCCGCAATAGGTCGCGATAGGCGGAGAAGGTGAAGCTCTCATGCGCCCCGTCGAAATCATCCGGAAACGAGATCGCTGCCTCCTTGCGCCACACGATGAGCTTGTAGGCCGCGCCCAAAACGGTGGCCGCGGGCATGTTGATGATCGCGTTCGCCACCCTGCCCTGCGCCTCATGCAGCGCCTCAGCGCGAGCGCACGCGGCCTCCGCGGCCACGCTGCGCTTTCCACCAGATCGGCGTCCTGCAGTCAGGAATGCGTCGGCCTCGTCTTCGGCCGCGAGGATTGCTTCGTCGAAACGATGGTGTTCGTCCACAAGCGCGACCAGCCGCTGATCGGCAACCGACAAGCTGGACGGCAATAGAGAGGAAACCCCGAAACTGATAGCCTCGCGCCGTGTGGTCATTGCCTGGCGATTCCTTGCGCTCGCAGCCTCGATCGCACGCTAAAAACAAGATTAGCGATTTCCTCTAACTATAGCGAAAACATCTAACGTGTCAACGGGACGAAAAACCGAGCAGCCGCCCATCAGCCAGGCACAATTGCGCATGGCGCGCGTGGGCATTGGTTGGAGCGCGGGAGAGCTGGCTGCGGCTTCCGGCGTCGGCGAGTCGACGATCCGCCGTTACGAGACGGGCAAAGGCGAACTCTATCCTCACACCATGCAGCAATTGCGCACCGCGCTAGAGAAGAAGGGCGTGATCTTCTTGGCGCCAGGCGAACTCAAGGATGGCGGCGCCGGGGTTCGATTTAAGAAGAAGTGAGCGCCTCGCAATTGGCGCTGCATCCCAACAACGGATGTTGGCGCTTCAACGTAGAAAAGCAGACGCAAGTCCCGAATAAAACCTCCCGCACCGCATACATCTAACTCGCTGCGAAGCCCAAGCGCGGCTACGGCCGCCAATACACGAAATCAGCACTAAAGCCTGCGGAACTGACCAGGCTCGAATTGCCGCGCCCAGTCCGCGCTCCACATCGTAGTTGTCCCACCGCCAGTCTTGTCCGCAGATTTTGACCAGGAACTAACCTCGACGCCGGCGATCTCTCCAGTGCTGGGCGCGTAGGAGCAGCTACCGTCCAAGGTAAGGCTCCCAGTCACAAAGCGATTGCCCTCCGCCTCGACGAACGTGCGGGTTATGTCCCACGAGATCGAGAACGACACCGCGATCAAGGACTCCGCAGGAGTGGCGTAGCCGCGAATATCAATGCTGCGGCAAGCTCCGATTTCAAAATCCGCCTCTTTGGACTGAGCAAGTTCATGGGCGCGCATTCTCACGGCGGCAATTATCGCCGCTTTAATAGCGCCTTCGTTGACGTGAACAGAGTGCGCAGTTGCGCCAAGGAATGACTTCAAAGTCGGATGCAGCGACACATTTCGATCTAGCGCCGTCGCTTCGGCGATCAGATTGGTCGCAAGCCCACCGTCATGCTTCTTTCCTTCGTAGAATGCCAAATCGCCGGAGATGAGATGCACCTCTCGCCGTGCCGCCGCTTCAAGCGCCACTTGCCAGATGCAACAATCACGAAACTGCTCGTTGTTGACGCCACAGGGCGCTTCCTTACTTAGAATTTTCGCAAGCGCCGCCTGAGCGTGCTCAATCGTCAATGGCACGCGCTCAAGAATTCCGGCCAGCTTATCGAATCGATCGCGGATGGACGCGGTGATGGCCTCCCTGGACGGCGCGAGTATGTGCATGTCCCGGCCAGACAGTTGGCGAAGGAAACGAGACTTGTCCTCGATCGTAGCCGCGGCTTTATCGGCCAGATCAGAGAGCACTTGGGCGACTTCGCGTTCGACCACTTCTGGAAGGACGATCCTACCTTCATCTTTGACTACCGCGTGCAGCGCCGCGCCCCCAATCGAGGTTTGCAACAATCGTTCGGACACCCAAATGTTGGCATCGATTACAATAAGTCGCGGCACTTGATTTCCCGTCCTCCGCTGCACAGCGGCACCGATCCTTCGGCTCTCCAACATATGGTTGGCGCGCGCCTAGGCCAACGGTCGCGACGACTCCGCGGTCGAACTAACGTTTCCCAACGACAAAGGCCGACAGTGAGAGAAGGAAGTCAATGCCACCGAATCGCAGCGACAGGCTGGCAATGTCGGCGACATACTCCTGCGTTGCCGATGAACTTACGACCTCAAGCAATGCGAGATGAATCCCGTTTTCGGACGCTACCTCGTCACTGTCCCACAGCCGACGTCGGCTACCTGGTGACCTCGCCGCCTCGTGCAGCGCTAAGAGAAAGGCGCGTTAGTCGCGCGCGGGCTTGTCCATCAGCTCGATCAGCGTCCGCACCGCAGCCAACTGGTCCGCGTCCAACGTGCTACTATCCGCCGCCCGCCGCAGCGCTGCCTTGAAAGCGTCCACGTCTATGATCAGGTCAGCGCTGTCCATCTTGGCGCGCTTTTGTGACATCGACACGCGGTCGCCCAGGCCGCCGAAGCCACCCATCCCCAGGGACCAGCTCTCGCCGGTGAATGCTACCGCCAGCTTCGCCACGCTCGCGTCGTCCGGCAGCAAGCTCGCGGTCCACCGGCGCGGTTCATCCGACTTGTCGGTGAAGTCATACCAGCGGAACAACACGTAGAGCGCGTCCGAGTTGTCGAGCAGCGTGCCACTCGCCACGAGGGCGCGGACGCCCGTAAGCGCGCGTTCTGTTAGTTCGGCCAGGGCGCTCTGCTCGACGAGCCGGGCGTCCTCGCGCTCGATGCCGCCGTTCTTCTCGCGATAGTCGTCGCGCGCTGATGACACGAAGTCGATCAGCCACCGGGGCGATGCCTTCTCCGTCGCCGCCAGATACAGCGCGGTCCGCTCCGCGATGGTAAATCTGTCTTTGGTTAGGCGGCGGATGAGCCAGTGATACCTGAGCGACGTGTTCGCCATCGCCATGTAGCCGCGTTCGCCGTCGCGCTGAAGGTCGATCTCGTCGTGTATCTCGAACAGCGCCGCGATGAATGGCTCAACCTTCTCCTTGGGCACGCGGCTGGCGTGGGCATTGAGTTCGTCCAAGTAGACGGGAACGAGAGACTGGCCGTTCGGGCGCTCCGTAGCGGCGGCCTGCCGGAACGCGGCCTGCACGAACGCGATGTCGCCCGCGTTCTCCACAATCTCATCGATCTTGATGATGGGCAGGACGTCATCGCCCAAGGTGAGGCGGAAGTACGTATTGAAGTGCTTATCCACGCAAACGCGCCGCTCGGCGTCCCAGGTGCTGAGCCACTCGGACCCGTAGCCCATCTCCTCCATGCGCGGGAACAGGCGCTGGAGTGCGGTGCGGACCAGGTCGTACCGATCTTCGGGCACGCCCGCGAGAAACACATCGAAGCGCTTCGCCTTGTCGTCGTTGCGCCAGCCTGAGCTGTCATTTACGCCGCACAATTCGCTCTGATTGCCCCGCAGTCGGCGGAACAGCCCAGGCTCGTATAAGCGGATTGTCTCAAGCGCGACGAAGTCCGCGATATTGATCTCGTTGCGGATCGCTGGCCAAGTCACGGTGATGGCGCTGCGGAAGCGCGCAACATGGCGGGGCGTGGTGATGTACGGCGCGACGACGTCGTAGAACATATTCATCGTGCGCTTGAGCTGGTCTTCTGGCGGAAGGCCGCATATCTCTTGCATCGCCGACAGAACCGCGTTGTTGAGATCGGTCTGCAACGGTTGTGGCAACTCGAAGCCAGCCTGAATGATCTTTTCCAGGAAGTGCGGCCCTTCCGAGGGATAGAGCTCGGTGACGGCATCCTCGGCAAGCTGGCGGTCAAACACGAGGAGATACATTACATTCGGCAGCCTCCCGACCGACTTCACCATGCGAAATATCGCGAGCGCTTCCTGCGGCTCGAGACGGTCGATGTCGTCAATAATGATGAGGAAGCGGCTGTCCTGCGCCGCAAGTACGGCGGACAACTGCGTGAACAGCTTCTCGACGGTCTGTCTCTTGAAGAACTTGGCGGCGAAGCCGGATAGCCCAATGAGAGCGAGCAGCGGATTGCCGCTCGCGGCGGCGACGGCTGGTCCGATGATCGGTCCGGCCTGCAACAGCGTGCGCGTCATGTCGCTGACGATGCTTTCGACCGCGTCTCCCAATGCACCTTTCAGTGTTGCGTTCAGCTCCTGCATGAACGCCAGCGCCAGCGCTTCCTCGCCCCGAAACCACCAGCACTTGAAATCGGTGACGACGAGCTTCTCGTCCTTGTTCGCCGCCAGTTCCCGCTTGATGAGGTTGACTACGCTGCTCTTGCCCGAGCCCCAGGGTCCATGCAGCGCTATCGTTGTGCCCACTGGCTTCTGAATCTCGCGGAAGCACTTCGCAAGTGACTTGGCAAACGGGCCGACGCCGTAACGGTCGTCGCCGAAATCCTCGATAGGACTGTCGTTCAGATAGTCGGCCACAACCGGCCTCCAGTGTCGTTCAGGGCCCACAATTTAACATTGGCGGCGATTCGATCCGACGGGCTTCGAAACAGACGTCAGATGCGCTGCGCGCGGGATGTCCGCTTTCCTAGTTCTTGCGCGGTGATCGAACGGCTCATTTTGCCCGCTTGAGACGCCAGCCCCATCCCTAGCCCTGTGATCGACGCCGCCGGCGGGCGCGCGTCGATTTTAGTGGGACGCCCCGCGACCCGACGCCTTTCGATCGGCCATCGCGCGCAGTGTGGGGCAAGGGTCGCGCGTACGCGCGGCGCGTGAGCGCTCGCCCTTGCCGCACGCGAGCACGATGGCATCACCGCCCGAGATCAAGCCCCCGCCCCAAGCTCTTCACCAGCTCGTGCTTGGGCGGCTCCCGCGAGGGCCCACGTCCCGGCACCGCCTTGAACGTCACCTCGTCACCCGCCTTTATGTCGCTGCCGCGCCCCAGCGAATGCGCCAGCACATCGCGCCCACGCTCCAGGATCGCGGCTTTGCCTGAGAATAGCTCTTTCACCTCGCGCACCCGCCAAGTCTCATCCTCGCGGATGAGATCACGCGCCTCGCCGCGCGCACGGCCGTCGCCTTCGCGCTCCAACTCCGTGCGCCGCAGCTCCTCGCGGGCGCCGGCGCGAAAATAGAACTTCCCGCTCGGACTGCGCGCGCCAAAGCCATTGGCCTCCAGCACCTGCGCGCGCTCCTCCAGCGCCTGTTTCACCTCCGGCGCATCGGGCAACCGGGTCGCAACACCGCGCGCCTGACGATCAAGCTCGCGATCGAGCTCAGTCTCCGCCCGCACGCGCACCTGCGCGTCGAGCCCATGAAACAAGAGCCGCTCGACCTCGGCCCGCTTACCCGTGGGCGCCAGCGCCACCCATGAGCCGCGCTGCAGATCAGCGATCTGCTGCATCGAGGTGTTGAGCAGCAAGCGCCCCTTGTCGTGGGTCTCGATCACCAGCACGGCGCGATCCGGGTTCTCACCCCGCGGCCCCAGCTCCATCACTTTGCCGGCGACCCGCCCCATGCGCGGTTCGTAGAGCCGCCCGCGCGCCAGTTCGCGTCGCACATCGAGCGGACGCGCCGCTTCGAGGCGCTCCCTCCAGTCGCGCTTAAACCGCAGCAGGTTGCGCCGCACTTCCTCGGCCAAGCCAAGCCGCGCCAATTCCTGCGCACGCGCCCTCATGGCGTTGGCGAACGCCGCATCCCGCTCGCGCCCAAGCCTCTGCAGCAACACCTCGCGCTTCTCGCTCAATTCCTGCTCGATCGCGCGGTCGAGCCGGTTGAAGCCGCGCGCCTCCACCTCCCGGTCCAGCCGCAGACGCTCATCCGCAATGGAGCGCTCCCCTAGCCGCTCGGTCGCCACATCGCGCGCCGCTGCCCTCAGCCCATGCGCCACATATTCGCGGGGCAGCATCAAATCCACGCCGTCGCGGCGGACGCCTCTCAGAATGACATGCACATGCGGGTTGTCGGTGTTGTGGTGGTCAACCGCCATCCATTCGAGCTGGACGCCCAGATCGCGCTCCATGCGCCCCATCACCTCGCGGGTGTAGCTTTTCAGATCCCCATCCTCGCCGATCAACCGCGCCCCGCTCTCAGGCGCCAGCATCAGCCTGAAATGGCGCTTGTCCTCGTCAACCCAGTCGCGCAGCCGGCCGCGCGCATGCTCCAGCTCGTCGTCTGTACGATCGTAGAAATGGCCGTGCTCACCCTCTCGCGCTGCGCCATCGCGCTCCAAGTAGGACGCGTGCGCCAGCAACCGACCGCCGCCGCCCCCGCCACCACCGGTGCCGCCTCCATGTTTCCGGAAACTCACCTTGACCACCGCACGCTGACGCGGATCGCTCGCCAGCGGACGCGGGGTTGAACCACGTAAACCACCGCCGCCAAACTTGTTGCCCTGCAGCGCTTTGCTAAGACGCGCGCCCAAGGCACCGCTCGTGCCCCGCCCGGTCTTGCCGCCGCGCGCAAAGCCGAAGCGTCCGCGCACCTCATCTTCAATCGGCGTGCGCAAAACGCTGCGTGCGAGGAATGCAAACGTCTCGGTCCTCATCGCGAATTCTTCGCTTCATGCGGCGCGAACAAGTTTCTTTGCGCGCCATCCAACTTGCCAAAAGCATAGCAAAAGCAAGGATCAAAACCAATAAAATTCGCTCTTTATCTTGCTGTAATCGTTTGGTTTTGCGATCATGTCTTTGTTGTACAAGTCGATACTTGACGTGACAAAACATGCGAACGCGCGATCATTTGCGACAATTTCGACCGGAACGATTGCACGCGCAGAAACTTGTGCTGCGCGACGTGTGCGTCTTTTTTCGGAGGCGCGGCCCGTGAGCTGGTTGACGCATCTGCGCACGATCGTGATCGCACTGAGCGCGTTCACGCTCTGCTGCGGACTGGTCACGCAAATGCTGGCGCGCGCACTCGGATATGCGCCCGAACTCGGAGCACCGCTTCTCGATCTCAGCGGCCTACACCTCTATGCGCCGTTCTCGTTCTTGAGTTGGAGCTTGGCCTGGGCGTCGGCGGCGCCCTCGCTCCTCCCCCTGTCGCTGTGCCTTGCAATTGTCTGCGCGCTCGCAGCGTATGCGGTCGCGATTGGGTTCGCGAAGCTTGAACCGATCTCGTTCGCCGAGCCCTCGCCCTGGCGCGATTTGGCCTCGTGGCGTGATCTGAGACATTGCGGGCTATTGCGGGATGAGGGCTTGGCGCTGGGCGCCGTGCGTTGTCATGCGTGGGCGAAACACCGAACCATACGCAGTGACACCCGTGCTTGCGTCTTCCTGGGCCAATCCGCGCACACCGACGATGCTGTCCTGGGTGCCCTGGGGTCTTGGGCCGGGACGCTCGTGCTCGTGGATGGGCGCAGAAAGCTTTCGGAGAGGCTTGGGCGCCAAGGCGTCTTGCGGTTCGCGCCAGGGCGCAGCGACGGGGTCTCGATCAATCCTCTGCTCGCCATTCGCGGCGGGCTGCACGCCTGGGATGACGCTCGTCAGCTCGCCGGCGCCCTCCTCGCCAGCACCCACGCCGTGCCGCAGACTGCCATCGACGCCTTTGCGCTGCTCATGCTCGATCAGCTGCTCCGCGCCCCGCTTGACGCACGCACGCTTGCCGGCCTCCGTCGGCGGCTGATCGATCCAACCACGCTGGTGGCTGAGCTGTGCGGTCGCTGGGCGGCGCAGCCCAAAACAGATGCCGCGCCTGCGATGTGGGAGATGCTCCGGGTCGCTCGGGCGCAGCGCGTGGAGCCGGATCAGGCGCTCGCCGATTTGGCCCGCATCGATCTCGCGCTCGCCAACTTTGCCGACGCCAGGCTCGTCAGTTCAACCAGTGCACACGATCTCAACTGGGCTCAGTTCGTGTCATCGGCTACGCCGCAGACGCTGGTGCTGTCTCTTGAGAAGATCGGCGCGCCTGCGGCGCCGCTGGTTCAGGCCCTGTTGGCGCAGCTTACAACGCATCATTCAAGTGCAAGCGAAGCGTCAGACCTGATCGTGGCCATCGAGGCCGATGCTGCGCGGCTTTTAGCCGTGCAGCAGGGAAACGTGATGCCGATCGACAGCCATGCCAATGTGCTCATTCAAACGGCCGACATCACCCACGCAGAGCGCTTGGTGGGCATGAGCGGGAGCGCGTGCCCTATCGTCGCCATCGGCCCGCAGAGGGATGCTGGCGCGCAGGGCCTGACCGAGCGCGCAGGCCGATGCGTTGTGTTTGAACCGATGCCACACGCGATCCGCCGCTGGCGGGATCTGTTGCTTCCGGCGTGGATGAAACATGAGATGGAAAGACTGCCGATGGCGGTACTGAAATCAGCCTCCCCCAGCGAGGCGTTCTTGGTCACCCCAGGTCAGAAGACGGCGCGCATGCGCGTCATTGTGGGTGGGGGCGCGACCAGCTTCATGGCGCCCACCGCGTCAGCGCCGCACGATTGGTCCGCACCTCCCGTTGATAGCGTTCATCTGCCCGAGGCGCCAGCGGCGGACGCTCACTCACTCGTTCGTCCGGGTCCGGCGGCAACGAAGCTGCGGCGCATGCTGGCGCGCACGGCCACGAAGCCCGCCACCAAAGGAGCGCGCAGCCAATGAGCGTCAAACGTCAGCTTACCCTGCATTTGGATGCCGATGTCGCGGCTGCGATCGAGGCAGAGGGCAAACGCCGCGGCCTCAACCTCTCGCGCGCCGCCAACGATACGCTGCGGCGCGCGCTGATAGACGAAGCAGGTCAGGCGCTCGCCGACACCATCAAGGCGCGTCTCGATCGACTCGACAAGCGCGACCATTCACGGGCGCGCGAGCTGGCGCTGCTCAAGGAGATGGTGCTGCTCTTCGTGCGGGTCTGGTTTGAATATGCCGGACCACTCAATGACGATGATCCCGATGCCAGCGCCAATGCCGAGATCCGGTTTCAGGGGTTTCTGGAGATGCTGTCAGGTCAGGGTAGCGCTTGAACAGCACCGATGACGGGTTCGGAGCGGAACTGCGCCGTTCGTAACAAATTGGTCTCCGGCAGGAGATCGCCGAATGCGGTCGTTCACAACGCAGCCGCTCGACGCCGGTTCACGGAGTATGCCGCCGCCAACAGCAAGATCACGAGCAGACCAATGATCGATGGCCCAACCTGGCTCCACGGTTGCATGTCTCGAAAGATGTTTCCTACACCGGCAGACATCATCGCGAAGTAGGCGCCTGTCATCTTCAAGCCGTGATCGATCGGGCGCACATGCGTTCGCCACACTTGAGACCAAGCATGTCGACTCAGATCATAGAGCGCAACGAAAGCGACGTAACCGATCGTCGAATACCCGATCGCCGGCGTCCAAGACGACGTCCCCGGCCCCATGTAGACATAAAGCGCGGCACACGCCGCAAGGCCTGCGGCGGCGAGCGTCGCGTCAATCAACCCGGGCCCATGGCCCTTCAGCTGCAGAGCGCGCAAACTTGAGAGATACTGATAGCCCGCAGCCGCGCTGGCCGCGATCAACGGCGCGGGCGGATCGTAGAATACAATGCCGACCAATGCGGTGCTGAGTACAATTGCCCCTAGCCATACGAAGGCGCGGCCGCCGCGGCGATGGATTGACCCTCCCTTTGCTGACAGCAAGGGAATGAGGCCCACAGCTAGCGCGAAGGCACCAGCAACGACGTGAACCCATACGTTCGCGACGTGGAAATCCATGCCTGAAGTCTTACGCGATGGCCGCGATCGATCAAACGTAGTCTGGCTGGCAAAATCGCTCACCGGGCTGCCCGATCCGTTCAAGCCACTACCGGTGTCTTCGGCACGCGACCTTCCATCGCCGATTACGGTCGATTAGCGAGGCTGCGGCAAGATCACGGATTGCTCAGCCGCCAATTGGGTTTTGCCTCCCAGCCCCGCTTTTGGAGCTGACTGACCAAGGCAAACTCGCGCTTACGGTACAATTTAGGAAACTCGAACCACACCGAGCCTTCGCCCTGGTCGGAAGCGAATTCTAGAAGCAGATTTTGACGGAACTCGGCACCATCTCCGTCGGTCCGCCAAAGCAGTACGTGACTCGCAGCGGGCAAGTCGGAGACGCGCGCATCCACCTGCTCTGTGGTGACATGATCGGCCCACTCATAGCAGGCTTTGACAAGCGTGGCCCATTTGAACGTGAGTCCGCCGTCATTGATGAGATAGAAGCTCCACTCTTTTCCGTCACCAAAGTCTTCCCGACAAGCCGCAACACGGAGCGCAGGGAGGGAGCAATCGAGCACGTCGGCACTCCCAGTCTTCCACAATGCAGTTAGCGTACGTCATTGAGCCCATTTGCGCGACCGGCCTAGTCGATCCAAACCTACCGGCGGCGCTCTAGCCGCGCGAACGGCCTACGCTCGCCGGATAATGCCGTTGGGCGTTTGGTCGGTTATGGCGTTTCACGTCTGGAGCCGTTTGCCCATGCAATCTTGCCTGCGGGCCACAGCCTCGCGGTAGCCATCGGTCTTTCGCCAGACCAAGGCATTCGGTCCTCGTCTGCTGACTGATACCGAGATAACAGCGCATCATGCGCTGAGCGACAACTTCTCCACTGCACCGCCGTACTTGTCGCCCAAGCACCGTCGTTCCAATTCGCGGAAGCCAGGATCATTTCGTGCCTCACGCAAAGCGCGGTTTAGCTTGTTCATATCTATCGACGCGACTCCTTTACGGACCGCGACGCACGCCGAGTAACTCGGCAGCGCCCAATCGAAAGCGATCTGGTATCGCTCCGCATAATCCGCCTTCTCTAGGAATTGCAGGCACGACAGCTCATCACTGACGGCGACGTCCCAATCTCCCGACAGTAGCAGGCTCATAATTTCATGAGTATCGGAGAGCGGGGCATATTTGACTTTATGCTTGGGTTTTGCCGACAAAACCTCATCGCGAACGTACTCCCACCCAACTTCGCCAGGCTGCACAACGACCCCTAGGTTCGCATCGATTAGCTCTTCTTTTGTGATCCTTGGGCGGTCGCGCCGGCAAATGCCCTGCAGTCGAATCCTGTGGACTGGATCGGAGAAATGAAAGTACTTCTCCCGCCAAGCTGTCCGAAACAGCCCGACCACAATGTCATGCGTGATCTTACGTGGATACTCGAAACCTGTAGCGCTGATGCTCGATATCTGTATGTCGATATCGAGTTTTTGAGCAATAGCGCGGGTGAGCTGGGGCCACGGCCCTTCGTAGCTCTCCTCACCCGATTCTGAGTGTGTGCTTTTGGAGAGAGGCGAGTAATTGAAGCAGCCGACCTTGTAGGTGCGCCGCTGCCCCAGTCGCTCGCGCACGGTCCATATGCCGCCTGAGATCATGCGCCGAGCATCGCCAATCAGGATGGATTGCCGGCCGAGGAGCCAGCCGATAGTATTCTTGGTCTCTTCTTGATAGATTTGCGCCGCGCCAATCAACACAGCTACGAGCATGGCCGCGATGGCCCAAAGAGCTTGATCTGAAGTCACGAGAGTCCCCGACGGGCGTGGTTCACCAAGCTACCACACACGGGCGCTTCCCATGCGAGCGCTGTTTAAAAACCTTTCCGAGCTGAAGCCGCAGTGGCTAACTAACGGCGCGATTAGGCCAACGTACGTCATCGGGCTGATTTTCGCGACCGGCCCACTCGCTCAATGGCAGTCAGTGGCTTAGTGCATGCAGCAATGGCGTGTCCTCGCCGAAAGTAGACGCTCGCGACTGTCGCACGCGAGCAGTTTCTTGGGTTATCGCCGGTCAATCAACGCGACCGGCAAGCCTCAACAGCTTGGCTGCACTTCGACGCGCCGGTTGGAGGCCTTGCCGGCTGACGTCTCATTGTCGGCGATGGGCTCGGCCTCGCCTCTACCTGATGCCGTTAGCTTTTCGGAGTTCGCACCATGGGCGACTAGCCAGGACACGACCGCTGCCGCGCGTCGACCGGACAAATCGATGTTGTACTGGTCGGAGCCGTCGGAATCGGTGTGTCCCTCGATGACGACAGCCATGTCAGGACGGTCGGAAAGCGCGCGCAGAATCTGGTTTAGGGCCGGCTCAGCGTCGCGCCGAATGACATCGGAATCGACATCGAAATTGACGCCATAGACGATGGCGGCACGGCACTCGTTGAGCGCAGTTGCTACCGGGTTCGGCGGCGGCGATGCACCCGGGGTGCAGCTCGTGGGTGCGCCGCCCGGCTCGCCGATCACACGGCCAAAGGAGCGTCCGATCATCGCGCCGGACAGTTGGTTCTCGGAATTGATGACGGCGACGATGGGCACTGTGTCGGCGCCCACCACATATCTCAGAAGACCGTTCTCGATGCCGCCCGAGACAGTGAAACTGCTGCCACCGCTGGTTCCACAACCGGTCACGAGGGCGCCTTCCTGGATCAGTTCAATGCGGTTGCCGTTTTCACCGCCGCCACCGCCGCCGGTCAGCCAACGGCCAGTGAATTGATCCTCGTCGAGCGGGATCGCCGCCTGCGTGCCGTAACCGAAGAGTTCGGTGAAGGCCGTTCCCCGATAGTCGTCCGGATCGGGGACTTGGCGCCCCTCCAGCGTGACGCGGACCCATCGCACGGGTAACTGCGCATCCGCGGGAAACAACTGCTTCTCATCATAGATTCCTGGATCGACGTGGAAGCTAGCGAGCCGAACGTAGCCTTCATCCGGCGAACGGTTCGACCCCTCCACCGTCACCGTGCCGATATGGGCATTCGAGCAACAACCGAAGCTCGATTGAGCCGGAATGCCGAATACCGCGAATGTCGTTTCCGCTGGCAGTTCTACGGTCAACACGATCGGCTGCTCAGGCCCAGTGGGGCTTCGCGAAATTGAGGCGTAGCCAAGGCGGCCATCCAGAACGGCTGCAGCAGCAGTGCCCTGGGTCGCCCGATCGAAACGGACTGGGAAAGCGCCCGCGCCATAGGTCAAGAAGTCGATCGGTTCTCCCTCGGGATCGACGCTGACGCTCTCAAGGCTCGCTTCCACGTCCACTGGGGCCTGCGACGACGCTGAAGATTCGTTCGCACTGTCGCCGCAGGCGGCGAGCGCAAATGCAGCGATGACCAAGACCGTCGTCAAACGAACTCTTCCCATGCGTTCCCCCCATCTTCCTTGATTAGACCCAGCGTTTGAGCCCCCGTGCTGGAAAGCCTAACGCGGGGCTCTGGCCGCTGTCGAGGTCTGCATTCGCTAGCTGATCGGCCGCGCTCAACAGCTCACGCCACCGCGCGGGCCAACGCACGCCGGAGCGACAATTTCGGCGACGGGTTTATTCTCTCAATTGCAGTCAATCGCTTAGCGGGTGCAGCAACCGCGTGTTGTCGCCGATTGCGCTCATTCACGGTTTATCAATGCGCCTCGGTCCGTTAGGTCTTTCGCCATGCGAGCACCAACATCCATACTGGAGGTCGCCGGCACACAATTCGCGATCGCCAAGCAGGGCTCAGGACCGCCAATAATTTTCGTGCACGGTTCGGCGAGTGATTACCGCACTTGGTCAGAGCAAATTGATCGTCAGAGCAAAACCCATAACGCAATCGCCTATAGCCGACGCTTCCATTGGCCGAACGAGCCTATCGCTGAGGGCGAAGTGTACGACATTGCGCGTCATGTCGACGATCTGGAAGCGATCATCGATGCGCTCGACATCGGCCCAGCGAATCTCGTGGGGCATTCGTACGGCGCGTTTGTTTCAATTCTGCTCGCACTCAGAAGGCCCGAACTTGTGAGATCGCTTGTGCTGGCAGAGCCGCCGATAATTACGCTATTTCTGAGTCTACCCCCGAAAATTGGCGAGTTGCTCCGCCTCGCGCTCACAAGGCCTCGAACAGCAGCGACGGTCGTGGGATTTGCTGCGCGTGGCATCGAACCAGCCAAGGCGGCAATTCGTCGGGGAGAGCTTGAGAAGGGCCTTAGAATTCACGGCGTCGCGGTGCTCGGCGAAAAGTTTTTCAAAAACCTTTCGCCGTCTCGACAAGAGCAGGTTCAACAAAACCTCATCGTTGAGGAGTTTCTGGGTCCTGAGTACCCAGTTGTGGCTCGGCCTTCGCTCCACCGCATTCGGACGCCAATCCTGCTTCTTCGCGGCCAACAGAGCCCAGCAATATTCCATTGCATTATGGATGAACTCGCCGGCCTGTTGCCTGCGGCGCAAAGCGATGTCATCGCGAGGGCGTCCCACATCATGCACGAGGATAATTCCGCCGACTTCGAGACCGCCGTGACGAAATTCTTGTCACCGATAACAAGCGGCTGAATCAGTGAGCTGTTGCATCGCAACGGCTCACGAATCGCCGAAAGGGGCCCGGTCAGGTTGTCGGCGCTCGCTTCGGCCCGTAGGTTGAATTGTTGGCACAGCCAAGGTGTGAAATATGCAAGACGCTATCGGACCTCCATTTTTTCGGGGCTTGTGTCTAGCCATCGCACTATTCATCGCTCCGGTTGCCGCGAAAGCGCAAGAAGCCGACGCGAACGCTGATCCGCTACAGACCGATATCCTGCAATCGTATGAAGTCCTTATCGGGACATGGCGGCCGGACCCCACGTCGCTCCCTGATGCTCTTCGGCGCTGGCGCACTGAAAACAATATCAGCGAGAATTGGGTGGAGTTCTCGTGGGGCGCCGATCGCCAATGGATGCGGTTCGGAGACTGGCAGAGAAAAGCCGGCGTCGACCGCCACGCCGGTGAAGGTCTGGTTGCCTATGATCCCGCCAGTCATCGCGTGATGTTCACTGAACATAGCATCCGTGGCGCCGCCATCGTCGGGACGCTTGAGCGCATCTCACCAACCGAAATCGTCCGCGATATCGTTATCTCGCGCACCGATGGAGACTGGAGGCAGATTGATCGCTGGGTTTGGATCGCGGGAGATCAAACTTGTTTCGATTGGTCCACCACATACGTCAACCGCTCGACTCGAAACGAGCAGCCTCCAACCCGATGGTGCCGAATGACGGCCGCGCCGGCTGATTAGTCTTGCGCTAGCGAGCGGCCCTGCCCCTCCAAGCGGTCAATCGGTTAGCACCTGCAGCCACGGCGCGGTGTCGCCGGAAGCTGTCATCCGCCATTCGCCCGCAACGACACCTCTGCTTGTGCAGAGTATGGTCGAACGGCGTTCCTTAGGTAACTTCGCGGCCATCAACGGCTATGGAAATTTGACGCAACTGGACGCGTCCAGTCACCACAACGCCCGAATACAGAGTGCATCCTTGAGCAACGCCGCGCATCAGTTCAAGGCCCGCGAGCGTCTCGGCTCGCCTCGACACCTCGTCCGCGCGGCCTTTCCTGGCGCTCGGCTGGAATTACCTCATCCACCTTGCGTTGCACCTGACCGTTCTCTTCCGTGCATGTCATCCCCGTCGGATCAGCACGGTTCATCGGGTCGTTTCCGACGTACATGTAGAGGTTCAGGCCGTCTTCGTAGCCAACGGGATCAGTTTGCAGGAACCTCCCCAGCCCCGGATCATAGACGCGGGCTTTGTAGTGATAGAGCCGGGCCTCGGTTAGCGTGGTCTGGCCGGTGTCGCGAAAGCGCGCGCCGGTCCAGTTGTCGTTGGCCGGCTCGCCATAGGGGCCGTAGGCGTAGATTGTCGCGCCGCTCACCGCCCCCGCGCCGTCGCTCGCCGCCACGAACGCTTCGTCATGCGGATCTGGTGGCCGCGAGAATGAGCCCGCTGTCGGACTGGATCTGCTCGCACAGCACTCTTGAACCGGGCTCAAATTGCCATTGCTCCACGTCGCGATCGTATTGCTGGTCAAGAACCAGGTACAAATCGTCGCCGAGTCGCTGAGCTTGGACGGGACGCCACACATCCACGCCTTCGCCGAGAAGTCGCACAAAGATCTGTCTCACGTCATTCATGGAACGTCTCCACTTTGTGGTCCATAGCGGAAGCCGGGACCGCCAACGTGGATCACCTCACCCGTCACATTGTCGACCACCACGGATTGCCCAGTCCTCGGGTGCACATAGCGCGTTGCAGGGTTGCCATTGGCTTGATTAATGGCCCGCACCCGACGACCGCTGTGCATTGCTTCTCGAATCTGTTGCCGGCTCCAGCCACGTTGAGCCATTTGGCGCTCAATCTTCGGCGTAATCTGGAACCGTTGGTTTGCTGCACCGGGCAACGCAGGAGGCGCATCAGTAAACTGAAGCCCCGTCGCAGACTCCACGCTACCCTCGACAACGCTGTCGCGCAGACCGGGAATCCAATCCAGCCAACCCGGAAGCCAATCCCGCGAGGTTCGGGTGGTCGTGTAGGTGCTCCCGTCGCGCCGTCTGTGCTCTCGTTCGACAGTCACGGTGATCGTCACGTCATCGTCGTCGTCCTCGGTCGTCGTGCACGTGGCGGTCGCCTCTCCCTCAAGGGGAACGCGCACGGTGCAAGTCACAGAGTCCATCCCAGATGGGTCGGCTTGGTTCAGCGGATCATTGCCGACATAGGCGTAGAGGTTCATCTGATCCGCGTACCCGACGGGATCAGTTTGCAGGAAGCAATCCGAGCGTGCGCGCGCACTAGGCGGCTTTCGCGATCTTGAGGTCAATCTGCAATCCGGCGCTGATCGCCATAGTAATCAACGTATCGACGCTGAACAGTTCGATCTTTCCTCGAACAAGGTCCGAGATACGAGGCTGTGTTACACCCATCAACCTGGCGGCAGCGGCCTGGCTCAACTCTCGCTTCTCGATGTGACGAATTATTGCTCGCATGAGCTTCGCTCGGAGCTTCATGTTCTCCGCTTCAGCGGAGTCTTCAATCGCGTCCCAGATGCTGTCGAACCGCTTCTTGCTCATCTCAAATCCTCAACCAAACGCTTGTAGCGGCGAACCGCTAACGCAATATCCTCTCTTGCAGTACGCTGTGACGTCTTCTGAAAACAGTGCAGCACATAAATCGCATCGCCCAAGCTGGCGATATAGATCACGCGAAATGCGCCATCGGCGCCGCGAACGCGGATCTCGCGAACACCTCGTCCGACAGACTGCATGGGCTTCCAGTCCAGCGGCTCTTCACCGTGCTGGACACGGTCGAGCTGAAACCCAACCATTCGGCGCGCGTCGTCTGGGAACGCGCGTAGATCGTCGAGCGACGTTGCCCGAAATTCGACAGGCTTCGGATCGCGCGCCATCGGTCCGGTCTATATACAATATTTTGTATGACGAGGCAAGAGGCGCCGGCCTCAGGATCACCGGCTGGCAGCCCGGTTCTTTTCAGGCGAACGGCGCCAGCGTTCAAGTATGCGCTATTCCCAACAACGAGCAAGCGCATCTGAGCCGTGCATTGACGCCCCACTTTCCTCCTGAACTCGTCGGTGACTCAAACGAGCCGACTGGACCTGCGCTGGAAGCCGCACCGCACATCAGTGCCGAGTTATCCCGATTTTGCACATTCATGGCTGCGCGGAACTTTGCTCCCTCCACAATCGACACCCGCCACAGGACAATCTCCGGCTTCTTGGCCTGGGCTGGCGCTTCCGGGGTAAGAGAAGCCCGACAAGTCGATCGATTGCTGCTTGAGCGTTATCAGCTGCATTTGTTTGAGCATCGCAAGTCAAACGGCGAACCTCTAACGTTTCGAACACAGCTGGTTCGACTAGTCGCCATCCGTTCGTTCTTCAAGTGGCTCGCCCGCGAGGGCGTCCTTGCCCAAAACCCCGCGGCTGAGCTGGAATTGCCGCGCGGTGAAAGGCGCCTGCCCTCAACGATACTAAGCACTTCGGAGATCGACGCCGTTCTAGCAATCCCGGACGTAAGCAAACCACTCGGCCTGCGCGACCGGGCAATCTTGGAGACCTTCTACGCCACGGGCATACGCCGAACTGAGCTTACCCGCTTACGGCTCTTCGACATCGATTACGCTCGTCAACTGATCGTCGTGCGCAAGGGCAAGGGCGGAAGAGACCGCCTTGTGCCGACCGGCAAACGGGCCCTCTGGTGGATTGCGGCCTACTTCAATCGGTCACGACCTCGACTCTCAAATGGCCGGGAACATCCAGAACTATTCCTCAATGCGCGAGGCAGGCCGCTACGGCCTACAAAGCTCACCGAGCGGATCAGCGCTTGCGTCTCGGCGGCTCATATCGGCAAGCGCGGATCGTGTCACCTATTCCGGCACGCCGCCGCTACGCACATGCTCGAGAACGGCGCCGACATTCGCTTCATCCAGGCAATGCTGGGCCATGAGAGCCTGCACACTACACAAATCTACACTCATGTGAGCATCGCAAAGCTCGCAGCGGTGCACGCCGCCACGCACCCCCGCGCCTCCCTCCCTGTGTGCTCAGACACAGTTTGACTCGAGGAGGGCCGCAGACGACGCGCGCACCGTCCGGCCTTGCCGCGCCTGGGAATCTGTCGAGTGTGTCGCGCTCTTTGTTGCCTTACACGCTGCTTCTGTTTTCAGCGTCATTGGATGTCATCTGTTCCATGGCTTCGAAAGGTAATCGCGGATAGCAAAAAATGCGACGACCGGCACAATGAGAAGCAACCACGGAGCGCCTATCAACTCGCCGACAACGCCCACCACAATCATCGCGACAATCGTCCATAGCACAGCAGTAATCAGGGCCGCTTGCTGGCGCATGTAACCTTCCTTAGCGAGAACGTGGCAGATTCAGGCTTTCGCGAATTCGTTCTGGTAGCGTTCGAACGAACTCGGATGCTTGCTCTGCCGCCTCGGTCGCCTGTTGGATTACTTGATCGCGAACCTCCGGAACATTGATCGATCCGGACTGCTCAATGGTGGTGGTCGTGACCCCCGCAGACAAGCCAGGGATACCCAGTCCATACTCGACACTTGCGGTAGGCGCTCCCGACGATGTGATTACGCCCTCAAGCGTCGCCCCTACCCCAAACTTCGCATTTGCCTCGACGGTCGTGGAGTCACCCGCAAAATCGCTGACGTTGCCGCCGGTCACGGAAAGCACGCCGCTGACGCCGGCGTCGGCACCCCCTACCTCACGATCTGTCGTGTAAGTACCCCAAGTCACGGTCCCTTCGGAGAAGTTGAAATTGAGAAAACCTCCCCCGCCAGAACCACGATTCGGCCCGCGCACGGGGTGCGCTGGAGGTGCGTTCCGGAGGGCGGCGGCGGGGCTCACTGGTGTTATTCGCCGCCACACCGCGATGATCTCAAAGCGAACCGCGGACGAGCGTAACATCCTGACTAAGGGCGCGCTCCTTCGGTAACCGTTGGCGCTGGTTGCCGAGAAGTTCCCTCAACAGGCTGCGCACCGAACAACCGTTCGACGACCAATACCAACCTACTGTCGCCAGCTCCCGCTGCAACTCGGCCAATGACATCCACACGAATGTCGCGAAACTCACCAAACTGCTCTCTAAATGCAGCGGAAGATAAATCGTCTGCCTGCTCTGAGCGCTTAAATGCCTCTGACTCATCCCAAACGACCTCAAAATCTGGGCACCTGGAGTCGCGCAAATACGCGCCATGGCGGGTGAAAACGCCATCCGCCTGAATGCGTACGCGCTCGCCAATGAACACATCCCTTTCACGGACAATGTCGCAAATCGAAGTCGCTTGAGGCCCGGCGCATCCGAAAAGGGCAATGAACGCGGCGAGAATATATAATGTGGACAAGCGACGATCCTTCATTCGTCATCCTCCGCCCTTCTCACAGACTCTTGAGCCCCGGCCTCGATGTACGCTTCGTCAAAGTCAGAAGAGATGTTCGGCCCCCACCTGCCAGTCGCTCTGTACACGTCGGTCTCGACGCGATAGCCCGCCCGCTCTCGATCGAGACGTTCAGCGCGGGTTTGGGGCGCGCCTGATTCTCTGCGGTCGATGCCATGCTTACCTTCGTGCGCCACCGTCCCCGCGCCGATGTCGGCCCCGGGAAGTCCCGGGCCTCGTTCTTGGGATCGACGATCTATCTGGCCGAGATCAAGCGTGATGCTGACCCGCCCCCGCGTGTTGTCAGTGGAGCCGAGCGAGCCTTGCTCAAGCGTGCCGCTTCTGATGGCGACTCCATTTCGCTCGCCGCGGCGACCAAGAAAGTTGGAGACCGCGGTTAGCCTTGCCCGCTGCTCCGACCCACGCGGCGCAGCGCGCGCTGCTTGTCTAACGCGATCAACGTACCGTGCGATCTGATTGCACTGGCGCTGCGATCCGCTGCACGTCCACAACCCAGTCGGATCAGTGTGGTTGAGCGGATCATTTCTTACGTAGGCGTACAAATTGAGGTCATCGCGATACCCCACGGGATCAGTTTGCAGGAACCGTCCCAACACTGGATCATAGGCGCGCGCCTTGTAATGGTAGAGCTGCACGGGTGACGGTGTTTGTAGGTTCGCATCGAGCGTGATCTGGCCGGTATAGCGAAAGCGCGAGAACGGCGTGGACGTGCTGTTCCAAGCGCTGGGTTCGCCATAGGGGCTGTAAGCATAGATCTGCGTCGCCGATCCATCAGAGGCGATGATGGTGCCTTGATGGTCTGTGATCAGATAGCGGCGATCGCTTGTGGTGGCGCCTTGGTACCAGACTAGCGGCTCATCTACTCCCGCGCCATGCACATAGCGGCGCAGCAGGGTTGAGCCATCATACTCGGCGACAAGACGATCGCCATCATAGAGAAAGGTCGTGGTGACGCTCGCCGCGCTTGTCTCGCGCAAGCGCCCAAGCGGATCGTATGAAAGCAACAGCATGCTCGGCGTCGAGCAGGGGTTGGTGGGCGCGGCCGCGGCGCCCACCAGATGATTTTCTAGGTCATAGCAGAAATTGCGCGCGCCATCGCCGGTGAGATTGCCGCGCAGGTCGTAGGTGTAAGATGTGCCTGATACGCTGGCATAACGGTTTAAGCCGTCGCCCACATAATTGCGGTTCACCACGGGCGGCGTGTAGTTGTAGTCATTCGTCGACCACGTGCGCGAGAGCACCTGACTGGCAGGGTTGTAGGTGAAGTCGATATTCACGTCATTGGTCGACGGGCTGGGCAGGTCCTGCTCAAGCGCCTCAAGCCGTGAGACGCCGTCCCAATCGTATGTGGTGACGGCGCCTGCCCCGCCACTGCGCGTGATCGAAACGCGGCGGCCGATATTGTCGTAGGCATAGACGGCCAAGAGGCCAGCGCCGGACGTCGCGCCGTTCTCGCGCACCTCGCGCATGCGATTGGCCGCGTCGTAAGTGTACTGGATGTAGAGCGTGTCGGGCCAGGTCACCCGCGTACGGTTAGACGCCAGATCATACACATAGCTCATCTGCCGGCTGTACGAGGTCTCGCTCTCTAAGCGCCCGAGCTCGTCATACACATAGTCGACGCCCTGTCCGCCGGCGCTGCCGAAGTGCGCATAGGTTCGACGGCCGAAGGCGTCGTAAGCGGAGTAGACGTCCGCGCTCGCGCCGCCGGGCATGTCCTTCAACGTTTCGCGATTCAGCAGATCGTATGTGTAGCTGATCGTGTTGTTGGTGGGTTCACTGTTGGCGCTGCGCAGTCTCAAGCTCAAACGGTTGCCATTGAGGTCGTATGTGTAGCCCTCATAGTCGGGATTTGAGCCCCCGCTTGAGCAAGTGAGCGCGCCTTCGGCGATACCGCCCGTATTGGCTTGGTTTTGTCCGATCGCGGTAACGGGGAAATAGAGCCGGCAGAGGCGCATATGCCCATCATAGACATAGGCTGACCGATTGGTGTTGGCGTCGGTGACGGTCAGTCGTTCGCCATTCTGGCCATATGTATAGCGCGCATAGTCCTGCTCGAACGGCGTGCCGACGGAGCGTTCGATCAGAGTGAGCTGGCTTGCATCGTCATAGGTGTTGCGCACGATGCGGTCGGGCCCGTCGCTTCCTTCCGTCCCCAATGTGCATGCATCGCTCGGCAGCGACCCGAACACGGCCGGATTCATGCGCACGGCGACGCATTCCTGCCGGCCGAGTTCGTCATAGCTCGTCTGCGTGACGCTGTAGACTGTCGCCATGGCTTGAGGAGCGGCCAGAGCCCAGCCAATCACGGCGCTCGTCGCCGCCAGGATCGCGCGCAACGGAAAGCGGTTCATGGCGCGCCCACCTCTGTGCGGATGACGCGGCCCATGCCGTCATAAGTCATGGCGCGGTACTGCGTGCGGGTGAAATCAGAGCCATTGGTCTGCTGACCATAGCCGGTCTCGATGAGGGTCTCGTTGCCGTCGGCGCTATAGGTGTGCTTGATGATCGTGCGCGGCTGCGATCCCGCCCCATCCGGATCAGGGCCGATCTCGAAAATCCTGCGACGCATATTGTCATAGGTCGAGTAGGACACCTGCACCACATCGGTGCGCGGTCCGGTCTCAGAGGCGATGTCGCCCGCATTGGTGTAGGTGCGCGAGATTGTCGCTTCGAGCGTCCCCCCGTCCGTGGTGATGCTGCTTGGCAGGAGGCTCGACGCCGTGCCGTTCGTGTACGTGTAGCGCGTGACAATGCTGCGTGCCGATGAATCGCAAACTGGATTGTCATTGCCGCTGCCGGACACGGTTTGACACTGAGTCTCGGTCGAGATGACCCATTGCGGCGTCGCAGCAGGCACAAGGGTGCCGCCCGCATTCTTCACGTAAGCAAAACGCTGCTCGTAGGTCAGCAGCCTGAGCGGCCGCGGCGCACCGGCGCTGGGCGCGGGCAGCATCTCCATCTCAAGGCTGCCAAAGGCAGTGTAGTCAAGATCGGTCCAGTTGCCCATCGCGTCGCGGCGGCGGATCGGTTGGGTGCAATCATTCTGCAGGTTGGTGCAGGTCGCGTACTGATACTGCAGCACTGCAGGCTGTTCGGCGCTTCCAGGTCTTGGCGTGAACGTTTCTTGCGTGATCGAACGGAATGGTCCGGCATAGACGGCGTCATAGCGATTGCCTTCCGGAAAGATCGCGCTCTCCAGCAATTTTCCGTTGTGCAAATCCTGCGGCGGCGAACTTTCGCCTTGCGCCGAGTCCGGGTCCCAATTGGTGGAATATCGATACTGTGTGACGCGCCCCAGCGCGTCAGTGAAGGTATAGGGCGCACTGCCGGTGAAGCGATAGTCCTGTGTGTGGGTCAACGGATCTGTGACGACCGTACCTTGTTGCCCGTCATCGAAGAGATACAGATCCTGATTGCGGCTCGGATTGACGGTGGGATTGTAATTCCACACCGTGCCGTCCGCCAGCGTTTGCTGGGTCACCTGGTATCGTGCGGAAGCGTTGCCATAGACATTGGCGATCCGGCACGTCGCATGTGTTGGCGGCTTGATGCAAGTGATCTGGGGGATGCCGCTGCTCATATAGGTGAAGGTCGTGACATTTCCCATCACGTCCGTGAATGAGGTGAGCCGCTCTTGGGCGTCATAGCCGTAGCTGGTTTTGAGGCTCGCGCCCGCGCAGGTGGTCGATGTCGTCACATAGGTGACGGCAAGATTGAATCCACAGGCGGCGGAGACTCTGCCGTTTGCTGCGTAGTCGAAAACGAGCGCATAACCGGAATTGTCGGTGATGAGGCGGAGCTGATCGCTACCGTTATAGCTGAAGTTGAGCGTTCTGCCGGTCGGATAGAGAATGCTGGAGACGCGCTGCGAATAGATCGGCGTCGCGTTCACAGTATGGGTGAAGTTGTAAATCGTACCGTTGTGAGCGGTGTACTGATAGTCACCGGTCGTGAGATCGGATGAGCTGAAGGTAAGCGTGTCCGTCAGCGAATCGGGCGTCCACGGAAGCACCACGCTGGTGTCTGGATAGGCCTGGTCATACACCCCGCTCGCGCTTTGCCCCAGGTGCGCCACGGGCCTCGTGGTGATCATCTTAATAGGCCCAGGCCTAATAGACGAACGACGGTTCGGCGCGACGTATATATCGAAATTGTGCGACATGAAACGACCAAAGAGGCCGTCTGAGGCTTCGCGCGCGCCGCCCAAGTGAAAGCGCTCAAGCGTAAGCGGACCGATCGAGATGTCCGTATTGGAATAGATGAATGACCCGTCTGACAACGCAACGCCGGTTGGCGTGGAGGTTGTGACATTGGGAGGCAAGTAGTCGGCCTCTTGCGCCGCCGCATTCGAAGCGCCCGCAACGAGCGCGACAAGGGATGCGCGAAGAAGTTTGCCGGCATCCCTTCGAGACTTCGCCTCGGACTCTTTCGAGCGCGTGCGCGTAATCAAACGATGGCGATGCGATCCCATTCGAACATCCCCCGCAGATGCAAACGCGCGCGCAACGCGACGCTTGACAGCGAACCTAGTTTTCAACTCTAAGGTTAGTCAACGACAAAGCGCGCGCAATTGCGCAAGTTTTTGACACGCAATCCGCCAAGGGGGATGCGGATGATCACGACGCGCCGGCTTCTCTTTGCACAGACTTGCGCGGCGGCGCTTGTCGGCGCCGATGCGTTTTTGCGCGGAGCTTCAGCTGAAACCGTCACCTATGCGTACGATGCGTTGGGACGCGTCAGGCGCGCGAACTACGCATCCGGTAGAGTTATCTTCTACGCCTACGACGCCGCGGGAAATCGAAGCGCGATCGATCAGGCGCAGACGCCCGCATTCGCGGCGTTGCCCGCGTCGATCAATGTTGGAAGTTCCAGTTCACTGAACTGGGCGGGCGGCGATGCAACTTCGGCCTCGATCGATCAAGGCATCGGGACGGTCACGCCCGCGGGCGGCTTCCTCCTCGTCTCACCCACAACGACAACAACCTATACATTGTCGCTCAATGGACCCTCCGGTCCGATCACGAAGCAGGCGACCGTCACTGTAACGGCAGCGGCGCCGACTGGTTCATTCGTCGCCGATCCAACGTCAATCAGCCTGGGCGGCTCAGCAACGCTTTCCTGGACGAGCACCGGGGCGACGACCGCATCGATCGATAATGGCGTCGGCAGCGTCACGCCGGTTGCGGGCGGATCGCTATCGGTCTCACCGGCGACGACAACAACTTACACGCTCACCCTCACAGGACCTGGCGGCGTCCTAACTAAACAGGCAACGGTCACAGTGACGGCCGTACCGCCGACGGGAACCTTTGCGGCGACGCTTCCATCGATCTTCCCGGGCGGGTCGGCGACGTTGTCGTGGACAAGTTCAGGCGCAACCAGCGCATCGATCGATAATGGCGTCGGCAGTGTCACACCGGTCGCGGGCGGCTCGGTTTCGGTGTCGCCATCGGCAACGACGACTTACACGCTGACGCTTACGGGACCTGGCGGGATCGTCACGCGGCAAGTGACGGTCAGCGTCGACCCCGGCTTCAATCAAACCATCGCCATCACCGGCTCGGGGCCCGTCAACTTGCGCACGCTTGCGAGCACGGCAGGCTATAACGGTCAACAAAACGCCAATGTAACCTTTACGCTCGGGTCAGGCGTCACCATCACCGGCACGCCAGGCGAGCTTGCCGATGGCGGCCCGGGCATCGATAGCGGCGGCTGGCCGAACGAACTCAACACCATTGTCATCGCGCTCCAGATCGACGGCACAGTATATGGCGGCGGAGGTGGTGGCGGCGACGGTACACAGGGCTCACTGGGCGGCGCGGGCGGGGACGCCATCTATTGCCGATTGCCGCTGTCCATCACTGTCAACAGCGGCGGCGTCGTGCGCGCCGGCGGTGGTGGTGGCAAAGGCGGCGTCACCTCTCCTCCACCGCTTGAGCGTTGGGGCGGCGGCGGTGGCGGTGGCGGCGCGCCGAATGGTCTCGGCGGCACAGGCGGCACGGGCACTACAAGCGATGGACAACCGGGATCGCCAGGGACGGTGAGCGGCGGGGGCGCGGGCGGCGCGCCAGCAGGCGCGGGCGCAACGGCAGGCTCGGCTGGCGGAGCCTTCGCGACAAGCGGCGGCGGCGGCAGCGCTGCTGGCTACGCTATCCGCAAGAACGGCTTTACCGTCCCGGTCACCAACAATGGGACGATCACGGGCACGGTCGGTTAGGGGCTGTCCGATCTGGACTGCCACGCAGTTACTGCCCCGTGGCGCCTACGGTCATGAAGGTCATTCGTTGGGTCTTCGCGCGGCGGGCCCGCCGTTGCCGCCCTGCCCGTCAATTCGGCGCAAGATCGCCGATTGCGGACATTCCCTATCCCGACCAGCGCGGATGTCGGCGCAACGGGAAGTTCGCCCTCAGGCTATCCCGAACTGCCGCAAGGTCGATGTCGTCATACGAAGCTGCATCACGCACCAAAGTCTTCGCGTAGGCCGTTAGATAGCGTCGCTCATTGGCAGAGAAATCGTCTGCGCCATTGATCAACTCGAACGCAGCTGGGCCCTCGGCAGAAGCATCATCGTCCTGACCCAGCACGTAAAGTTGCTGCAATCGAAGAAGTTTGAAGTGGAGAGTTTGGGTAGCTTCGAGCGGCAAAGCGTCAATCACGCCTAACGCCTCCGCATGCCGACCGGCGGCCGCTAGCTGCCTCGCCCGGTCCCACGCAAGACCGGATCGTATTGCCATCGGCATGCGAGCGAGAAACTTGGCGATCACTGAACTAATCTAGGCATCCCGCCCGATTCCGCGAGCGTCCGTTTTGGGCCACCCTAGGCCGTCCCGACGAATTTCGCGACCGGCCCGCCTGCTCCAAAGCTGCCGGCGGGGCCCTCCCCGTCAATGCGGCCGAGCTTCGCCGCACGCGGCCCTTCAGCATTCCCAGCGCCACTGAGCGTACGTCACGGCGCCGATGCAATCCAAGTCGGACCGCTACTCCGAGGCACGCTTGCGGTCTGAGAGAAGGGCCGGCCAGGCCATGGCGGCGGCGCTCAGCACAAGCGCGACAGCGCTCGCATTGATCAACAAGGCGTAGGTTTGATTTTCGAGCACGACGCCAGCGATGAAGGGGCCGGTGGCGAGGCCCATCTTGGAGATGAAGCCGGCCGCCGCAGCGGAGCGGCCGCCGCGGTCAAACTCCGCCACCATGCCGAGCAGATACGCGATGATGAAGGACCACGCCGATCCGGTGATGCAGTTAGCGATGACATAGACGATCGGGTCCGCGCTCCAATGGAAGGCGATCGTGCCGACGACGGCGAGGGTCATGCCGATCATGAGCGGGCGCCAGCGGCCCATGCCTACGCCCAGCACCACCACAAGAACCGCGCCGATGATCGACACCCAGGACGACGCCCCTACCGCGGCGCTCGCGAACTCCGTGCTCAAGCCGTGCCGTCGGCCCAATTCGATCACGTAGGCGGCAAGCGCCATGTTGGCGAGCTGAAACAGGAACACCGCGCCGAGCGACAGCGCCAACGGCCCCCATTGCATGCGTGGCCGCGCCGCCTTTTCCTTGGCCTCCTGCTCAAGCGGGTAGTCGCTGAGGAAGGGCAGCAGGAGCAGCGCCAAGAGACTGAACGCTGCGAGCGCATAGAAGAGCGCGCCCGTGCCAAACACCGGCACCAGACGCGGTAGAAACATCGTCCCCAACCCGCCCAGACCGAACTGCACGACGAGCAGCATGCCAAAGGTCCGATCGGGCGACTTCGTGCGCGAGAAGATGCCGTACGACACGCCGACCAAGGCGCCGCCGACAAATCCATGCAGCGCGCGCGTCGCGATCAGCAGATTGAGGTCGCGCAACAGGCTCGATCCTATGTCGATGCCGATCAGCAGGAGCAAGGCGACCGCAGCGAACGGACGCCACGGCACAACCCGCACAAGACCCACCGCACACAGGGCTCCCACTGCGGCGCCATAGACGTTGGCCGAAGCAACAAAGCCGGCCTCACGCTCGCTTACGCCCAGCGCGTCGATGAGGCCGGTGACGATGGCCGCCATAATGTTCACGTAGAACAGACCGGCGGTGGCCAGGATCGCCAGGATGAAGCTGGCGAGAAGGCTTTCCGGCGCCGCCTTCCAGCCCCGCGCCGCTCGCGTTCCTGTCATCTCGGCCCCTCGCACATCGGCGCGATACGGGCCGCGGCGCGCACCGCGCGCGCCCATCGATATTCGCCGCCATCGCTGACGTAGTAATAGGTGACGCCGTTTGGCATCAGCGCCACGACGATGCCGCCGAAGCCGGACATGAACGGGGTCCACACCGGATCCGCGCAGTCCGTGTAAGCCTGCGCATTCCACGCCCAGAAGCCGTTGTTATAGCGCAAGCTCTCATCCGCCGCTGCAAGGCCGCGATCTTCAGGGATGCGTTGCATTGCGGCGGCCAACGCACGCTCCGACATGAGCGGCGGCAGCGCCCCCGAGTGCTGCAGATAGTCCGCCACCTTGGCGATATCATCCGCCAGGAACGTGAGGCCCCAGCCCACGAACGGTTGACGCGCTTCGTCATAGGTACGACGCGTCGCACGAATAACCGGGCTCAATTCAAGCGGCGCATAAACGCCCTGCACCAGAACATCGTCGAAAAAGTCCCGCTCGGCGCCCGCATGCGCGCGCCACACATCGGCCATAGCCGCACCGAGCACGAACGTGTCGGGCGTGTGATAGACCCATCGCTGCCCCGGCGCCTCCCGGCGAGGATAAAGGCCGCAAGCGATGCGCAGCTTCTCGTCTAACGTCTCACTGAGGAAGAAGCGGCTGCTTGTGAGCACGGCCTCATCCGCTTCGCTCGCCGCCGAGTCATAGCGGCCAGTCGACATATCAAGCGCGTTCTCGAGCGTGACGCCATCCCAGCTTCGGCACGCCCGAACATGCTCGGCCACGCGCTCTTGCATAGTTCCCGGGTAGAGCAACTCAAGCCGCATCAGCCCAAATCCGCCGACGAGAGACTTCGCCAGCGAATAGGACGGCAGCAGCAGGCTCTCGCAATAGGGATACGGTCCTGCCCTGGTGTCGCAGCCGCCACGATAATGAACGCCCTGATAGATGACGCCGAACGTCGTCAGCGCGGCCGGATCGATATCCGCGGGCGATGCGAAGGCGTCGATGTCCGCGCCTAGCGTCGCGAGCGCGGACATGGGCGCGACCGGCATCCGCGCGGCGCGTTCGACGCGATAGGCTTGCACCGCCTCCGCCGCGGCGTCCGCGGAAGCCTCCTCAAGGCGGGCGGGCGCCACGCCCCAAGCGTCGAACTGCAGATAGGCGCAGGTCTCGGACGCAATTTGCCAAGCGACGCGCGACACTTCTCCGTCGCGGAAAAGGAAACTGAGCACGCCATTGTGCGTGCAATTCGCATTGCGTTCGATCAGCGCAAACGGAAGCGACGCGCGGCTCCACCCTTCATCGGTCGCCTCAGCCCAGACACGCCCGGCTTCAATCGCAACTTCCCAATTAGGATGTGCGCTTGGCATGGGGCCGCGCCGCAGCGGGATGAGCGTGTCTCCGTCCTGCGCCAGCGCGATCTCAAATGCCGGGAGCGTGTCGAGCCGAAGCGAGCGCTGGCGCGCAATGGATAGCGTGTCCCTCAGCACGCGCATCGCGCCGCGCGCTGACGAGACATGCAACGCGCCCACAAAGACGTGCTCCGGCGCGGACGCATCCGGCGGCGGCGCGAAAGCGCGCATCGGCGCCACGGACTCCATCGGCGCGGCGCCGTGAAGCCAAGCTGCGCTCAGATCCGAACGAGGCCCGCTTGGCGCCGCCTCCACCCGCACGCCGGCGACGCGCACATCGTCGAGCCAGCATTGGTCGTTATCGCCATTGCCCGAGACGCGCGCGCCGATGAGCAGACGCTCCGCACCTGAGAAGCGCTCATCCCGTACGGCGTTGCGGCGCATGGTGACGCCATCGTCCTGGCCATCGCGCAGGCGCAGAATTTCGATCCAGGTCTGGCCCCCGTCGCCGGACGCCTCGACCAGGCAATAATCGTCACCCTCAAGATCGCCGGCCGCCATCGCCGCCGCGACGACGACATCGCGATGGCCTCTGGTGGAGAGAGCCGCCACGACGGCGGCATTGCGGGTCAGCCGCAACGACACATTATCGGCGTAGGTCGCTAATCGCACATCGCCGCCGGACGGCGCCCAGCCATCGGCGTCTCCATCCTGGAAAGATTCCGAGAAGATGGGCTCGGCCCACGCCAGCGGCGCGGCGAAAGAGAGCCAGGCGCCAGCGGCAAGAATGGCAAGCGCTCTCAAAGCACGCCTTCCTCACGCAGCGTACGCGCTAGCAGCTCGAGCTTCGCCTCATGGCGACGCCACTGATCGACTGAGCTGGTGTAGAGGGGTTGGCGAACCTGCGCGGCGCTGGCGGTTGTTGAGGGCTGCTGGTTGGTGTGGAACGCGACACACGCGGCATCCCAGGGCAAGGCGCAAAACTCCAGCATGCGCCGGGTCTGCCCCTCGATGTCGGCCACCACATCCTCGTAGGCAACATCGAGAATGCGCGCGCCCATGAGCGTCCGCCAGTGCTGCATCAGGCGGCGATAGGCGCCGATATAGCGGCCGATGTCGTCCTGCGCGTAGGAGAACGGATAGCCCATGCGAAAGAGCGTCTTCAGCATGGCGAAGCCGCTCGCCATGGGGTGACGGGTCAAATGCACGATCTTGGCGTTCGGCAAAGCGCGGGCAATGACGCCGAGATAGAGGAAGTTGAGCGGCGTCTTGTCGAGGAAGACGCGTCCGCTGGCGCCAGCGCCCCGCACCGCGCGGCAATAGCCTTGCCCCAGCGCCGTCATTTCCGCTCGCGCGGCGCGCGCGATGCGGGCGGCTTTGTCAGCGCTCCTGCCTGCCGCGCGTGTGACGGCGAGCGCGAGTTCGTTCAGTTCGCCCCGGCTCTCCACCTCGCGATGGCTACTCAGGATACGATCAACCAACGTCGTGCCGCTGCGCGGCAGCCCTACCACGAAGATCGGCGCCTCGGCTTCGAACCCTGCCCCCGGTGCAGCGAAGAAGTCCGCGCCGAACGTCGCTGCGATTTGGCGCATCGCCTCAACGTCGATGCCCACATCGTACGACAAGGCGTGCCGCCGGGCGGCGGCGCCGCGCGCGAAGCAGTTGAAGGCGGCATCCGCGTCGCCGAGATCTTCGAGTTCCTTGCCGAGCGCATAATGCAATGCGGGTGGGACGCGGTCAGGTTCGAGTTGCGCGCGCGCAGACTGCAGCTGTGGAACGTGGTTACGCTCGGCCGTTTGTCGCCGCAGCGTGGCGCGGTTGTAGGCGGCGTCGAAATCGCCTGGCCGCCGCATCAACACATCGTCGAGCAGCCGCTCCGCCTCGCCAATGCGTCCCATGGCCAACGCATAAGACGCAGCCTGAAACTCACTGTCTGCATCGTCCGGACGAAGCGCCAACGCCGCCTGAGCGCACCGGTCCGCATCGGCGTGCTGCCCCAGGTGCGTGTACATTTCGGCGGCGCGGCGCGGCGCAACCGGATCGCCGCAATGCTCGGCCTCTAATCGCGCCAGCCGCTCGCGTGCGGCGGCCGTCTCCCCCGCCATGATCTCCGCCTCAGCGCACACCAAAGCAGCGACCAAGCTTCGCGGCGATGCCGCGACGCCACGCTGGGCTTGATCCAGCATGGCGAAGAAATCGCCTTCCATTTGCGCCAGCCGAGCGCCCAGCAGCCAAGCTTCGCTCCGCTCCGGCGCTTCGTTCTGCAGAGCGGCGATCTGCGGGGCGGCTTCTGCGAGCCGACCGCGACGCAAAAGCTGATCGGCGCGCATGATGGCCGCCGTCACATCGACCGTTTGCGATGCGGGGGCGGCCACCGGCTCAGAACCGGAAGCCGATACTGGCCCCGATGGTCCGCGGGAGGGAGATGAGGTCTTTCGATCCATTGCCGTAGTATCCTTCAGCAGGATCGGTTCCCATGTACAGTTCCGTGTAGGTACCGGTAACGCCCTCTTCGTTGCCGATATTCTTGACCCACAGTGAGAAGTCCCACTGGCCGGTGGAAACCGTCGCCACCGCATTGAAGATCGCGAACCCGTCGAGATCGACATCGAAGGCCGGCGACAGGCTGATCGCGTTGCGGGTCTCGGACTGGTAGAAGCCGTCAAGCCGCGCAAAGAAGGTGTAGTCGCCGAAGGCGCGCGTGTAATCGATCGCGCCATTGATCATGTGCTCGGGCGCGCCCGGTAGGCGATTTCCATCCAGATCGATCAGCGTGCCGATCGGCGAATAGAAGTCTTCGTCCAGCTCCGCATCCAGGTAGGTGTAACCCAGCTGGAAACCCCACTCATTGGTGAGCATGCCCGAAAGCTGCAGCTCAAGCCCCGCGGAATGGGCCCCGCCGGAATTCTGCACCGCAAAGAAGCCCCAGTTCGGCGTCGCCGTATTGAGCTGAGCATCTTCCCAATCGATGTAGAACAGGCTCGCGTCGTAGCGCAGACCATTGAAACGGCCTTTGACGCCGATCTCGTAATTGTCGACGCGGTCCGGCTCATAGACTTGCCAGGCCGGATCCTCCGCGAACGGGCCCGCCGTCGGCACGGCATTGGTGCCGCCGCGGCGATAGCCCTGGGAAAAGGTGGCGTAGAGCAGATCGTCGTCACCCAGTTCCAGCGCGGCGTTGAGCTTCCACAGCACGCCGTCATCGTCGGTCTGAAACAGAGACGTGCTTGGCGTGAACAGGCCGGCATAGAGCGGCAGGTCCATGAAGGTGGTGTTCTCAGCTTCATTCCAGAAAGCGCGGAAGCCGCCAGTGATGTCGAGCCGATCGCTCGCGTGCCACGTCAGTTCACCGAAGATGGCCTGATCGACGAAGTCCTCGTCGCGGACATAGGCGAAATCCTGATCGCCCGTGACGGCGGCCTGGATGGCGGGGGAGCCGGCATAGACGGCGTCCCACCATTGCTTGAAGCCGCGCAAGAAGCTGTCCTGCGTCGCGACCCGGTTCTGATCTTGATAGTAGAGGCCGATCACATAGTCGAAATTGCCGCCGTCATCGGTGACGAGCCGCAACTCCTGCACGATCGACTCATCGCTGAACGTGCGCACGGCCGACGCCATCGGACGCGGATAATTGTAGTAGAAGCTGAGGAAGCCGGCCTGGGCGTAGAAGCCGGTGTTCTCGCTGATGCTCGAACCAGCATGATCGTAGTAGGAGGTGCTGGATGTCAACGTCGCGAAACCAAGATCGAGATTGGCCTCGAGCGACACGAGGTCGAGTTCTCGGTCCGCAGGCTCAAGCTGAACCGAGCCGCTTTCATATTCGCCGTAGGGATTGCCGAAGCCGTCGGCGCCAAGCACCTGCCCGCGGCGCCCGCCGATCTCGTCTTCCTGATGGAAATAGTTGAGCGTGAGATCGAGCGTATCGGTCGGCTCCAGGCGCAGGCTCGCGCGCCCGAACCAGATATCCACGGTGTCGGCGTCCTCCACCGAGCGATACGAGGCAGACGGATCGAGCACACCGCCGGGCGCGACCGGATTGCCGTTGTTGTCGAGTTCGTAGACGTTCACATAGTCGGTGACGCCAGGGTAATCGGCGCGCGCAATCGTGCCTCGAAACGCGGCCCGGTCGCCCAGCGGCACGTTGATCGTGAAATCGCCGCCCCAACCGATGTCTTCCGAACCATCGACCTGCGACAATGAAAGTTGGCCGTGGCCGCCGTAATCACCCAGCTCTGGCTGGTTCATGATGTAGCGGACAGTGCCGCCCAGCGCGCCGGACCCGTAGAGTGTGCCCTGCGGCCCGCGCAGCACCTCAACCTGGCCAATGTCGGTGAGCAGGAAGTTCGCGAAGATCGGCGTGTCGTTGACGTATGTCGAAACAGTCGCCACCGCCGACACGGCGTAGTCGCCAAGCGCGGCGCTGTCGACATTGAGGCCGCGGATACGGACGCCATTGATCACAGCGGCATTGCGCTCGCCGCGATCAACGACGCTGACGCCAGGCACCGAGCGCAGCAGCTCGGTCGAATCCCGCATGCGCGCTTCTTCGATCTGCTGGCCGCTGACGGCGGTGATGTTGTAGGGCACGTCGAGAATGTCTTCCGAACGGCGCGTCGCGGTCACGGTGATGGTGTCGGTCTCATCCACGACCGGCGCACCCTCCTGGGCGAACGCCGGCGCCGTCAGCACCGCGGCGAAGGACGCGCCGCCTAGAAGCACGCGCGCGAATTGCGAGACCCTGCTCGCCTGGCTCTTCGTATGCATCGTCGTTCCCCGCTCTCTCGATTTCTTCTGAACTTCAGGTTTTCTTGCGCAATTGCTCGACCTTGCCGTCGGCGCTGATGGGCTCGCCCGGCTTGACCAGCGGCCCCAGGCCATCGAGCGCCTCGGAGCGGTCCGGTTCCGCGTAGGGCGGAAAGGCGCGCGCCCCGTCGCGGAAGCTCTTCAAGGGTTGGCCAAGCCCGTGCCACCCGCTCTCGCGCACGCGGCGCACGTAAGCGAGGTCCAACTCGACCGGCATGATCTCGCGCCCCTCGCCTGCCTGGTGGATCACTTCTCCACCAGGGCCAACGATCACCGAGCGGCCATTGCCCAATTGCCCCGCGACATTGATGTCGAGGAAGTAGCACTGGTTCGCCGCGGCGCTGGCGCGGGCGATGCAGATTTCGACATCGCGATCGATCGTGTTGGTCATGCTGGGATGCAGCACGACTTCGGCGCCCATCCACGCGAGCGTTCGCGTCGTTTCCGCGAACCACATGTCGTAGCAGATCGAGAGGCCGAACCGCCCGGCGCCCGGCACGTCGAACACCACGCATTCGGCCCCGCAGCTAACGCCGCGCTCGTAGGGCGTGAACGGATACATCTTGCTGTAACGCGCGACGACGTCGCCGACCGGATTGATCACCGGCATTGTGTTGTAGACCGCTTGGCCACGCTGTTCGTAGAGCGATCCGGGCGCGAGCCAGAGGCCCGTCTCCCGCGCCAAGTCGCGGAAGAAGTCCTCGGCCGAACCTGGCATCGGTTGAGCGGCGGCAAGATCGACGCCGAACGCCGCCAATTCCCCGACCAGCGCCATCTGCACCCAAGGGAAACGCCGTTTCAGCCGACGAATTTCGTCGGCGATCTCGGCGCAATTGTCTCTCTGTTCGAGCGCCAATTGCAGTGCGGCGATGGCGAATGTCGTCACGCGAGCCTCTTCTGACTCGCAGGCTATGGAGCGCGACCAAGGGGGTATAGGTCCAGCTCAGCGCGTTCGCTGGCGCCAGCGTTTAGGGGCTTGGCGCCAGCGCCTCAGCACGCGGCGTCACCAGCACGCCGCGGTTGAACAGGACCAGATCGTCCTTGTACCACTTGATCTGGTCACCCTCGACGACGGTGAAATAGCGGGCGGTCTCGCCATAAGACCAAGCCTTCCAGCGCCGGCACCAGCGGTCGTCCTCAACCCACCACTCGCCTTCGTCGCAATCCTCATGCGCGTAGCCCGCCTTGCCAATCAGCGTGCCGTCGGCCCGCACTTCAACTGAGTACGGGTCTCCGTAGACTGTACGGCACAGCAGCGTTGCGCCACGCATGATCGCCTCGATGTCGTCGCCCGCCAGCCAAGTCGGGCGTTTCGGATCGAGCCGGTCAAGCGAGGGATCGCCCAATTCGCGCATGACTTGCGCCAGTGCGGCGACGCCTGGACGGATGCGCTCCAAGGGCAAGCTCGATACGCCCATCCGGAATGCCGAACTGCCCTCGCCTTCGCGGGCGTAGAAGCGGGTTGCGGGCTCGATCAGTAGTCCGCGCGTCGCCGCTTCGCTGGCCAGGTAGCGAACGTCGAGTCCGGGCGGTCCCGTCACCCAGATCGACGCGCCCGAAAGCTTGGCGTCGATCAGAACCAAGTGGGGCAAGTGATAATTGAGCGCATCGCGGAGCGCCGTCAGCCGCTCTTCGATCGCCTTGCGAACGCGATTTACGGCGACATCATAGTGCCCGAGCGACATGAGCAGCGCGCCGATGCGCTGTGCCGCGCGCGGCGCGGGGCCGGCCAAGAGGCTGCGCACTTTGCGCATTTCGCGGATCACCGGCGCGGGCGCGACTACAAACCCAAGCCGCAAGCCAGGTCCGAACACTTCGCACAAGTCCGAGATGTAAACCACCCGTTCGGAGACATCGCTTGCCTTCAGCGCAGGCGAACGCTTCTCGCCAACGCCGCCCATGACGAAATCGATCTCCACCACGACTGCGTCTTCTGCTTCGGCCTTGCGTAGCAGCGCCTTTCGGCGCGCACGCGACATGTGCGCGCCCGTCGGCGCCTGGCGCGTGGGCGTGGCGAAGATCACGGAGCGGCCGTCCAGATTGTCATCAACGATGACGCCTTCCGCGTCGAGCGGCTGGGCCACAACGTCGGCAGCGTGAAGCCGCAACAATTCGCGCAGCTCCGGCAGGCCTGGGTTCTCGATCGCCACGCGCGAACTTGCGTCCACGAAGAGCTGCGTGACCAGATCGAGCGCTTGCTTCCATCCTTCGGTAATCAGGATCTCGTCTGGATCGGCCTGCACGCCGCGACGAGGGAGAATCTTGGTGCGGATTTGCTCGACGAGCTTTTCGTCGTCGCCCTCCGAGAAATTCATGGCCCAGCTGTCGAACTCGCGCGCGCCGAGCGCCGCCCGCGTCGCATCGCGCCACTCCGTGATGGACGCCAACTCGGCGTCGAGACACCCCTCGATGAACGGGTACGGATAGAGGGACCAGTCCGGGGGAATGCGGCGCGACCAGTCCACGCGACTCCGCCGTTTCATCAGGGCGCGCCAAGTGGCGGCGGTGCGCGGCTCGGATTCGTCCGGCAGCCGAAGGTGACGCGAGGCGACCTCCGCCAAATCCTCGCACACGAACAGCCCGCTCCGCTCCTTCCCCACCAAATAGCCATCCGCCACCAATTGCTGATAGGCCAGGATCACAGTGTTGCGCGACACGCCGATGCGTTGGGCCAGGCCACGCGAAGACGGCGCCCGACTGCCCGGCGCCAGCGTGCCGCTGGCGATGGCGCGGATCAGGTGCTCGCGGATTTGCTGCTGCAGCGACAGGCCGTTCTCTTCATCCAGCTCGAAAGTCAGTCCGTCCCGCATGAATCTCGTTGTCCGCCCGCCGCCATCTGGCCCTATCGGAGAATGCCTCCTGGCCCTATCCCACACCCAAGAACGGCGGCAGTAAAGGGCAGAGACCAGCCATGACCACGAACACAGATCTCCTCAATCGCCGGGCCGCCGCCGTGCCGCGCGGCGTCGCGACCGCCGCCCCCATCTTCGCCACGCGCGCTGAGAACGCGCGGCTCTGGGATGCGGACGGGCGCGAATTCATCGACTTTGCCGGCGGCATCGCCGTGCTCAATACCGGCCATCGTCATCCCAAAGTGATGCAGGCGGTGCGCGACCAGCTCGATCGCTTCACCCACACGGCGTTTCAAGTGTGCGGCTATGAGGTCTATGTCGACCTGGCGGAGAAGCTAAACGCCCTCGCGCCCATCAATGGTGACAAGCGCACAATTCTGTTCACGACCGGCGCCGAGGCCGTCGAAAACGCGGTGAAGATCGCGCGCGCCGCGACCGGGCGCACGGCCGTCATCTCCTTCAGCGGCGCCTTCCATGGCCGCACCGCGCTCACCATGGCGATGACCGGCAAGGTGGCGCCCTACAAAGCGCAGTTCGGCCCTTCGTCAGCAGATGTCTTTCACGTCCCGTTCCCCGTCGCCCGTTACGGCGTCGATGTTGAAACGGCGCTGATGGTGCTGGATCACGTGTTGCGCGCCGATGTTGGCCCCGACCGCGTCGCCGCCATTGCGCTCGAACCGGTGCAAGGCGAAGGCGGCTTCCATCAGGCGCCGCCCGAACTCATGCGCGCACTACGCAAATTGTGCGACGCGCACGGCATCTTGTTGATTGCTGATGAAGTGCAAACCGGCTTTGCGCGCACCGGCAAAATGTTCGCCATGGAGCATTACGACGTCGAGGCGGACCTCATCACCATGGCCAAGTCGCTTGCGGGCGGCTTTCCCCTGTCCGGCGTCGTGGGCCGCGCCGCCGTCATGGACAAGGTCGAGCCCGGCGGTCTCGGCGGCACCTATGGCGGCTCGCCCATCGGCTGCGCGGCGGCGCTCGCGGTGCTGGACGTGATCGAAAGCGAAGCCCTTTGCGTCCGCGCCAACGCCCTCGGCGCGCAAGCCAAGACGCGCCTCGAAACACTGCGCGCGCGCAACGACGTAAGTCCCATCGCCGACATCCGCGGCCTCGGCTCGATGATCGCGTTCGACGTTGTGGCCAGCCGCGGCAGTGACGCCCCCGACGGCGCCGCAGCGAAGCGCGTCACGGCGCGCGCGCTCGAACAAGGGCTGATCCTGCTCTCGTGCGGCGTCTCCGGCGAGACGATCCGCCTGCTCTACCCGCTGACGATTGAAGACGATCTGTTCGAGCAAGGCTTGCAGCGCTTGGAGCGCGCGCTGCAAGCATAGGCCAGCCACAAGCAAGCACCGCATCGTGTCGAAACGGAGGCTCTTGGGTGATGCACTGCTTCCCTGCGGCGTGGCTCGCCCAAGAACGGCCGCCCCTATCTCCCGGTCCTTGAACACTGCGAGCGCGAGACTACAGAGGACGGTGATCGTCGCGGCGACACCAGCGAACAGATAGGCCCACTCCGCAAACTGATCCGCCGTCACCAGCCCGGCGTCGGGGACAAAGTCATCTACGTGAGAAGGTTCGCCGGACTTGACGCAACCACAGTAGCCCAGCCCAACACAAACCTCGTTCAGTAGCGCGGCATACTGAGGGCTAGGATTCGGCCATGAGCGAGGATATTCTCACTTAGCGACCGTCTGCAAAGGGCCAATCATCGCCGACCCGGCACATCCTCACGAATGTCTCGCACCGCGTCCACCTCGGACACCGCGCCTCGCGGATCCGACATCTGCACTATGCTCACGCTTGCGATTGCGGGTTGGCACAACGGCGCTAAGTCTCTGAAAAATCACAGGCTGCGGTTTGGCAGTTTTTTGCCTAAGCTTTTGATTTCGCCGCGCCGGGCTGATCTCTCCGGGGTCGCCAGTCGGCACGGCCCGAATGCGGGGCTGCACAGCACCACCTTCACAATCCGCGCGGGCCCAAGTGTAATCTGGCCGGATGACGCAACTTGCAGAGACGGCGAGCACCTCCCCTCGCGCAACAGTCGCCACCCAAGGCGGCACGGTCGCGGGCATCGACGACGGCGCCGTGACGCGTTTTCTTGGCGTACCGTACGCAGCGCCGCCAATTGGGGTGCTTCGTTTTGCCGAAGCCCAGCCGCCCCTGGCTTGGAACGGCGTCAGAGACGCCACACAGCGTGGCTGCATTGCGCCGCAATACACACCAAGCGCCGCGGAGCTAGAAAAGGCGCTGCCGGGCTTAGACATCGAACCGCTTATCGGCGGCAACCAAGTCCAAGGTGACGACTTTCTTGTCCTGAATATCTGGAAGCCGAACGCCGCGCCGGCAGGGCTTCCGGTCATGGTGTTCATCCACGGCGGCGCATTCACCGGCGGCGCCGGCGCGGCGGACGTCTACGACGGCAGCGCCTTCGCGCGCCAAGGCATCGTCTGCGTCACAATCAATTATCGCTTGGGTATTGAGGGGTTTCTGCCGATCCCGGGCGCGCCGACCAATCTTGGGCTGCGCGATCAGATCGCGGCGTTGAGGTGGGTCCAAGCCAATATCGCCGCGTTCGGCGGTGACGCCGGCAACGTCACGGTCTTCGGCGAATCCGCCGGTGCAATGTCGGTCGCGAACCTCTTGGCGTCGCCTCTGACGACGGGACTTTTCCGCCGCGCCATCGTCCAAAGCGGCCATGGCGACATGGTCCGGCCAATTCCGGTCGCGCAGCGCTTGGTCAAGAAACTGGCAAAGATGCTGCGCGTGAAGCCCACCGTTGAAGGGTTCCGGAGCAAGTCGATCGCAGATGCTGTGGAGGTGCTGCGGCGCATTTCACAACCCACCGCACGGATTGACCTGCGCGATGATAGTGGCCGCGAACCCGCCTTCGGTCTCAGCAAATTCTTGCCAGTCTACGGCGACGACGTGCTGCCCGAGCACCCCCTGTCCGCCCTTCGCAACGGCGCGAGCAGCGGTGTCGAACTTCTCATCGGCTCCAACACCGAAGAAATGAACCTCTACTTCGTGCCGAGTGGCGTAAGGCGCAAAATCGGCAAGTTCCTAGCCAATTTCGTTGTGAAGCGCGCCGAGCCGAAGGCCAAGGAAATCCTCAAAGCCTACGGCATCAACGAGCGCGGCAAACGGCCAGGTGACGCCTTCACCGAGGCGCTGACAGATCTCGTCTTCAGACTGCCCGCGCGACGCTTCGCTCAGGCCCATCGCGGCCGCACGCACGTTTATGAATTTTCGTGGCGCTCGTCGGCGTACGACAATCAGCTCGGCGCCTGCCACGCAATGGAACTGCCGTTCGTGTTCGACACGCTCTCAACGGTGAGCGGTCCCAAGGGCCTAGCAGGCGGCGCGCCACCGCAAGAATTGGCGACGAAACTCAACAGAATGTGGGCTGACTTCGCCAAGACCGGCGCCCTACCGTGGCCGGCCTACGACGAACAGCACATCGCCTGCACCATCGACACCGGCGCCATCGCCGCCGAGCAGCCTTTCGTCGCGGAACGCTTCCTGCCCTGAGGACGCAATGTATCTGGAAAAATTCAAGCTGACAGACCGCGTCGCTGTCGTGACCGGCGGCGCGAGCGGAATCGGATTCTCGACAGCGGAGGCACTGGCCGAAGCTGGCGCTCGCGTGATCATAACGGATCGCGACGCCTCGGCGATCGAAAAAGCGCGCGCCTTGCTCGCCAAGGAAAACTACAACGTCGACGGCATCGTCATGGATGTCACAGACTCAAAGCGCGTCACCGAAGTGGCAGCTGAAATCGTTGATCGCGAGGCGCGCGTCGATATCCTCGTCAACAACGCCGGAATTGCACGAAGCGAAACCGCTGCAGAGACGGTTGAAGACGAGCATTGGCTCAACGTACTCGACGTGAACCTGAACGGCACGTTCTGGTGTGCGCGCGCGTTCGGCAGACACATGCTGGCGCGCGGCACGGGCGTCATTGTGAATGTCGGCTCAATGTCGGGCTTTATCGTCAATCGCCCGCAGCCGCAAAGCTATTACAACGCATCGAAAGCGGCCGTTCACCAGCTCACCAAGTCGCTTGCGGCGGAATGGGCGCCGCGCGGCGTGCGTGTGAATGCTGTCGCACCCACCTACATTCGCACGCCGCTCAATGAATTTGCCGACAAACAGGGCGAAATGTATCGCCGCTGGATCGACGGCACGCCGCAAGCGCGGCTCGGCGAGCCAGAAGAAGTGGCGTCCGTCATCCTTTTCTTGGCGTCGGACGCAGCGAGCCTCATGACCGGTAGTATCGTGCTGGCGGATGGCGGCTACTCGTGCTGGTGAGAGAGAAAATGAAGAATCTTGCATTGCTCGTAGCCACAGCGTGCGCTCTCGCCGCTTGCGCTCACACAGCTGGGTACGAAATTCCGGCCAACTCGCGATACGTGAACATGGGCAGTTCGTTTGCCGCCGGCTCCGGAACCGGCCAGGCGTCGGAAGGCAGTCCAGCGCGCTGCTATCAAAGCACCGTGAACTATGCGCATCTTCTTGCTGAACGCCTCAACTTGGCGCTCACCGACGTAAGCTGCGCCGGCGCGACATCCGCACACATTTTAGACGCTTGGAGCGAGCTGCCGGCTCAGATCGAAGCGGTGACCGCCGACACCAAGCTCGTGACCATCACGGTAGGCGGCAACGATCTCGCGTTCGCCGGAAACCTAACCGCCGCAAGCTGCGAACAAGGCGAGCGCATTCACGTCGCGAGTTTGACCTTGCCGTGCCCATCGCGGTTTCCTGTCGCCGACGACGCGTATACCAACCTTGAGCGGAATCTGCGCGAGATTGCACGCCAGGTAGCGGCGCGCGCGCCCTCTGCAAGGGTCGTCTTCATTCAGTACATTGCACTCGTGCCGGACACCCAGTGCGCACAATCTCGCTTCACGGAAGAAGAAGCTGCGGAGCTTCGTCAAGTTGCATCGCGCCTGGCTGAGATCACCGCGAGCGCGGCGCGGGAAACTGGCGCCAGCGTCCTGCAAATGGATCAAATCGCACGCGGACACACTCCGTGCGACAGCGACCCTTGGAGCACCGGGTTGCCTCGCGACTATGACGACTCGCTTGGCGCGCCTTGGCACCCGAACCGGCGTGGCATGGAGGTGATCGCCAACCGGCTCGCCGATCTGGTTTCCCGTTAGGATTCCGGAAGGCCAATCCTCTGAGCGGTTCGGCACAGACTCTGCCCGCACCCACACCTTTCAGATAGGTTGGCGCCTGACATAAGCTCTTCCTAACGAAAGCACGTCCAGAAAAGGCGCGTGCGCTCATCGGGAGGAATACAAAATGCGGCGCATTACGAAGCTCTTGGCCGGCGCGGCCCTCGGTTTGACGGCTATCCCCAGCGTGGCGCTGGCGCAGGACGCTCCAGTGGCCGAGGAGAGCCCCGACGAGATCGTCGTCACCGCGCGTAAGCGCGAAGAACGCCTGCAGGACGTGCCGATTGCCGTGACGGCGGTGACCGCGGAAACGCTCGAGAACCAGCAGGTCAACTCGGTGCGCGAAGTTGCCGCCTACGCGCCCGGCCTGAACATCACCACGGACGCTGTCGGCCGCGCCTTCCTCTCGATTCGCGGCGTCGGCACGACGCTTATCGATACGGTCCAGCCGGGCGTCGGCATTTTTGTGGACGGCATCTATCAGCCGAACACGTCCTATCTGAACAATCCCGTGTTCGATGTCGCCCGCATCGAGGTGCTGCGGGGCCCGCAGGGCACGTTGTTCGGCAACAACACCTTGGGCGGCGCGATCAGCGTCATCACGCGCCCACCAACCGATGAATTCGAAGGCCGCATTAGCGGCGTCTACGCCGATCCAGACAACTATCAAACGCTTTCCGCCAGCATCAGCGGGCCAATCATCGACGGCGTGTTGCGTGGCCGGATCGGCGCCGCCTATCACAGCCACGACGGCTTCTCCACAAACCTGCTCGCCGGCGGCGATGCGCGTCCCATGGAGACTGAATCCGTGACGGGTTCGCTCGTCTGGGATGCGCCGCAGGGCGCGCAAATTACGCTGAACGCGTACTACAACAATGTCGAAGGGTCGCAGACCGCCTATTCGAGCCCGGCAGGTCCCACTGACTACGTTCAGGACACCAGTCTCAACGAAAATAGCATCGCGCAGTACGAATACACCGGCGTGAACGTACGCGGCGTTTTCGACGTCACCGGCAACACCCAGATGACGACAATCCTCGCGTACGACCAAAAAGTTGGTTCGGCGCAAGGCGACGGCGATTTTGGACCGGTAGATTTCATCCGCGTCCGAGACGGGCGCAACGTGCTCGAAACCTTTACCGGTGAAACCCGCTTCGACACACACTGGAGCGACAATGTGAGCACACTCATCGGTGTGTTCGCGAGCCACTCCGATAGCGACTACTACTTCGTCAACAACCTCGTCGCGTCTTCGACGCCACTCGTGCTGGTCCCCCTGCCGCCAAGCCGGACGGTGATTGAGCAATCCTCCGCCGCGATCTTCGGCACACTATTTTGGAACATCACCGATTCACTCGAACTGGCAGCTGGCCTCCGCTTCGATCACCAAGAAGTTGCGAGCAGCGCTACCGTGGGTCAGTACTCGGCCGACGAATGGCAACCGCGCCTGACTTTGACGCAGCACTGGACGGACAATTGGATGACGTACGCATCCGTCTCGCGCGGCTTCCGTGGCGGCGGCGCGAACTCGGCTGGCGCTCCAAATCCTTTCTATCAAGGCGATTCAGTCTGGACGTATGAAATCGGCAACAAGTTCACGACCGCGGACAACACGCTCACGCTGAACGCATCGATCTACTATAACGACTACCAGCACTATATTGGGCAAAACTCGCTGACGCCCGCGCTGATCGCGGTCAACCTCAACACAGGTGACGTCGAAAGCTATGGCTTCGAACTCGAAGGCAATTGGCGTCCAACGGACATCTTCGCGCTTCAAGGCGGCCTTACCTACAACCACGCCCGCATCACTGATGACTCGGAATATGCAGCGGTGATTGGCCACGGTCTCCCGAGCGATCGTATCCTGTTCCAGCCCGACTGGAATTTCTTCGTCACACCGAGCGTGACCTTCGACGTTGGCCCCGGGCAGCTTCGTTTGGATACAACGATCGTCTATAAAGGGGATCGCGCGGGTTCGAGCCTTAGCCCAACATTTGCGCCGATGCTCGATGGCTACTATCTCGTCAACGCGAATATCGCGTACTCTCTGAACGACTGGACCGTCGCACTTTGGGGCACGAACCTGACCGACGAAGAGTACTACGACTCCTACCTCGACCGCTCACTGCTCGGAGCGCTGTTCGGCGACGCAAGCCCGATCACGCGCAACCTTGGCATCATGGGCGACGGCCGCCGGGTCGGTGTCCGCGCTAGCTTGCGGTTCTAGGGCCATGGGCGCGCCCGCACTTCGTGCCGGCACGCCGCTTGCGCCGGCTTTCGTCGAGACGCTGCGTGGTATCTTCGGAGACCGCCTGCATCTCGGCGAGGCCATGCGCGCGCAACACGGCGCGAGTGAAACGCATTTCGCCGTCGCGTTGCCCGACGCGGTCGTGTTTGCGCATTCCACGGAAGAAGTGGTCGCCGTCGTCAAAGCGTGCACGGCCGCCGAGGTGCCGATCGTCGCCTACGGCGCAGGCACTTCAGTCGAAGGAAACACCACCCCGGTGCGCGGTGGCGTCTGTGTCGATCTCTCAGAGATGAATAAGATCCTTGCCATCAACCCCGAGGATTTCGACTGCACCGTTCAGGCTGGTGTGCGCCGTGAGGAGCTCAACGTCGCACTTCGCGACAAGGGTCTGTTCTTCCCCATCGACCCGGGCGCCAACGCCACCATTGGCGGCATGGCCTCGACACGTGCATCCGGCACCAACGCCGTGCGCTACGGCACCATGCGCGAAGCCATTTTGTCGTTGCGTGTCGTAACACCAGATGGCCGCGACATCCGCACCGCGCGCCGCGCTCGCAAGAGCGCCGCCGGCTATGATCTCACGCGCCTTTTCATCGGCTCAGAAGGCACGCTTGGCATCATCACTGAGGTGACGCTCCGCTTGCACGGCATTCCGGAGCAGATCTCGTCAGCTGTCTGCAGCTTTCAGACGCTTGCCGGCGCCGTCGATACCGTGGTGCAGGCGATCCAAGTCGGCATCCCACTCGCGCGCGTCGAGATTCTAGACGACGTGCAGATGAAAGCGGTCAACCAGCACTCGAAGCTCAACTATCCCGAACTCACAACGCTGTTCTTCGAATTCCACGGCAGCGAACACGCGGTGAAAGAACAAATCGCCACCGTGGGCGACCTCGCCCGCGACAATGGCGGCGGCGAATTTCACTGGTCGAACCTTGCCGAAGAACGAGCAAAGCTTTGGAAGGCGCGTCACCAAGCTTTCTATGCCGCAACCGCAATGCGCAAGGGCGCGATCGGGTGGCCTACAGACGTTTGCGTGCCGATTGGCCGCCTGGCTGAATGCATCAACGCAACCAAAGCGGACCTCGAAAAAGCTTCTTTCCCGGCCCCCATTCTTGGCCATGTCGGCGATGGCAACTTCCACGTCATCTTCGTGATTGATCCAAACGATCCAACGGAGCAGGCAGAAGCCGAGGAGTTGAACAATCGCCTTGTTCAGCGCGCGCTGGATATGGACGGCACCTGCACCGGCGAGCACGGCATTGGCCTTGGCAAACAGGATTGGCTTCTGCGCGAACTTGGTGAAGATGGCGTCGATATGATGCGCACGATCAAGCGTGCGCTCGATCCGAAGAACCTATTCAATCCTGGCAAAATTTTCGCGGACTAGTCATGGACACACGCAAGCTCGTCGATCCGGCCCTCCTCCCGGTGTTGGACGTGTTTCCGACGGTTGCGTTGTCGAATGAATTGCTCGCGCCGATGCGTGAGGCCGAACGGTTCGCGCAGCTGCCAATCGCAGTGCCGGATGAAGTTCGCGAGGGTGTTGAGCAAACGGTCCGCAATGCACCGGGCCCCACCGGCGCGCCCGATATCACGCTGACGATCTATAAGCCCCGCGCCGCGAGGGAGCTGCTGCCATGCATCTATCACATCCACGGCGGCGGCTATGTCGGCGGCGCGGCGGCGCAGCTTGAGCCTCTCCATCGCCCCGCCGCGTTCGATCTCAACTGCATCATTGTCAGTGTCGACTATCGCTTGGCGCCAGAGCATCGGTTTCCCGCAAGCATCGAGGATTGCTACGCGGGTCTTGCCTGGACGTTTGTCAACGCGGACACGCTCGGCATTGACTGCAATCGTATCGGTGTGATGGGCGAAAGCGCCGGTGGCGGGCTTGCGGCAGCGCTTGCCTTGCTCGCGCGTGATCGCGGCGAATACAAACTCGCCTTCCAACATCTCATTTATCCGATGCTCGACGACCGTACCTGCGTCGCCGCCCAGCCAAATCCCGTCGCCGGCGAATTCATCTGGACGCCACACAACAACGCGTTCGGTTGGTCATCGCTCCTCGGCCACGAGCCTGGCCGCGAAGGTGTCTCACCCTACGCTGCGCCCGCTCGCGCCACTGACCTTTCAGGCCTCCCACCAACCTTCATCGCCTGCCCGACCCTCGATCTCTTCATCGACGAAGACATCTCCTATGCCGCCCGCCTTGCCCGCGCTGGTGTCCCCGTCGAACTTATTGTTTATCCAGGCGGATTCCACGGTTTCGATATTTTCGGCGGCGACGCTCCTGTCTCCGCCCGTGCACGCAAGGACAGTCGCGAGGCCTTGCGACGCGCGCTCCGCGTATAGCGCAAGACCTATCAGATAGCTACTTGCCAAACCTATCTGAAAGGTACATGCTCACCTCAACAACCAGAAAAACTGGGTGAGGAACATGCGCGAATTCGTCGAAGTCTCCCCGGAGATGACGCTCTTGCTTGGCGCAGGCCCGCTTGGCCAGGCGCCGCTCCCTCCAGAGCACATCGTACTCGCATTCGACGTCGAAGCGCAGACGCCAGCCGTGGTGTTCGACCTCCAGCCGACAACCGCGTCGATCGCCGCCGATACGCGTCTCCTGCTTGTTATTCAGCGCAGCGCGTTCATGCGCGTTGGCGGCATTTTGCCGGACGGCGATGCGTTTCATTTACCCTCGGCTTTGCGCTCTGTCGCTCTCGCCATCCGCGATTGTGCTCTGAGCGGCGAAACACTCACCATCTATCGGCTCGGCAAAAGCATCGAACTACTTTGCGAAACAATCCGCTTGCTTGCGAGCGACACTCTGCTGCCGATTGCCGGCGAAGGCATTCTCTCACTAGAGGACACACAACGCATTGTCGCCGCGCGCCGGATGATCGACGAGCGTTGGAACGAAAAACTCACGCTCGACAAGATCGCGCGCGCCTGCGGGTTGAACCGCGCCAAACTCACCCGCGGTTTCCGGGACATGTTCAATTGCTCAATCGCCGAGGCAATCGCTGAACAGCGGCTCAGCCAAGCCAAGCGCATGCTTCTGACAACGAACCTGCCGGTATCATCGATCGGCTACGAGAACGGCTATCTCAACAATGCAAGCTTCGCGCGTGCCTTTGGGCGCCGCTTTGGCGTTTCCCCCTCCGATTTACGCGCCTTTCAAACCGCCTAAGAGAGACCGCCTTGTCCAACACCGCTAACCCCGCGCTACCGACTGCAGAAGGTGGCACGCTCGTCCAAGCGGCGATCTCTGCCGTCACGAACCACATCCGCACCAACGGCCTTCGGGTCGGTGACACGTTGCCCGGCGAAGGACACTTCGCAGATGCTCTCGGCGTCAGCCGCGCAGTCATGCGAGAGGCGTTTGGCGCGCTCGCGGCATTGAAACTGATCAATGTCGGCAACGGACGTAAGCCGCGCGTCGGGGCTCTTGACGGCTCTGTCATCGCAACTTCACTGCAGCACGCCATCTCGACTGCGCAAATTACGGTGCCGGACATTTGGGACGTGCGCCGCACCATCGAACAGCGCACGGCGGCTCTCGCCGCACAGGCGCGCACCGATCAAGAAGCCAGTCGCATCGTTGAACTCGCGGAAGCCATGGCCGCTGACAAAGACGATCTGACCAAACGTACCGCACATGACATCGCGTTTCACAACGCTATCGCGGCCGCCAGTCACAACGCGCTCTTCATTCAGATTGTCGCTTCTTTCGCGCCTTTGATGGAGATCGCGGTGCCTACAGCCTGGGGCACTCGTGTCGCCAAGACCCGCAAACAGTTGATGATAGACCGCCACCGCGCCGTCGCGGCAGCCATTCTCGCGCGAGATCCAGAAGCAGCCACAAGAGCCATGGCGTTGCACTTCGATGACGCGATTGGCGACCTTCTGAAGGCGGAGAGCACCGTTGACGCCGATTGATGCAACCACGGAGTTCTCCGCAGCTGCCGAACCCGTGAGGCGCCGTGGCGTGCTCGTCACGCTTTTGCTGCTCTCGGCAACGATCGGTAGCGCTTCGGCGATGCGGACCGTCTTCAGTCCGGTCCAGGAGGTGGCCGCGGCAGGTCTCCATCTGAACGACTTTCAGATGAGCCTGCTCCAGGGTTTGGCGATTTCGCTTCCCATTGCCGCGCTCGCCATCCCCGTCGGCCGCATCACCGATCGCGGCAATCGCTCGACGCTGTTGTTTTTCCTGGCATTGCTTTGGACCATCGGCACAGCGCTTTGCGTATTAGGCACTGAGTTCTGGCACATCTTCGTAGCGCGCATGCTCGCCGGCATTGGCGCGTTTTCCTCGCTGACCGTCACCATCTCGATGGTCGCGGACCTCAGCTCTCCCGACACGCGCGGCCGATCGCTTATGTTGCTTTCACTTGGCAATATGGTCGGCGCCGCCGCTGCGTTTGCGTTTGGAGGCTCGCTGCTCGGCTATTTCGCTGGAGCTGCGCCGTTGATCGCCGGACTCGAACCGTGGCGAAACGTGCTGCTCGTATTCGCTGGCGTCAGCCTGGTGCTGACGTTGCTTCTGCTCACTGTCCGCGAACCTGCGCGTCACGAGATCGCAGAGGCGAGCCCCGCCCTGTCCGTCGCGTTGCGTGAACTATGGGAACGTCGCGGTCTGTTGGCGCCGCTTTTCCTCGGTCAGGTTACGGTCGTGATGGCCGACGCGGCAGCGAGCATCTGGGCAGCGCCCGTGCTCGAACGACATTACAATCTCACGCCCGAGCAATATGGCGGCTGGATGGGTCTCGTCATCTTGGTATCGGGGGTGATCGGCGCGGTGTTCGGCGGTTTCGCTGCGGATTTCGGCCACAAGAGCAAGATCAAAGGCGGTATTCTGATTGGCGCCGTCGTCGCCGCAATTCTATCCATCCCCGGCGCCTTCTTCCCCTTGATGCCGGACGCCGCAGGTTTTGCGTGGATGCTACTCTTGCTGCTGACGTGCGGCGCAGTGACGGGCCTGGTCACAGCGGCGGCTATTGCAGTGCTTGTGCCGAACGAAATCCGCGGCGTCTGTCTCGGCGCTTTCATCGTTATCGGAGCGATTATCGGCTTTGGTGTCGCGCCGACCCTGGTGACTCTCATCGCTGATGTCGTCGGCGGCAGGCAATCACTCCCGACAGGCCTCGCCTTGACTGGCGCGGGAACCAGCGCACTTGCAGCAATCGGCTTCATCGGCGCTCTCGTGCGGGCCCGCAAAACCTAGCGCAGTGTCACGGGCCGTAATTCGTTTGCCGGACGCCGCCCCACCTGTTTGAGTGCCCCCCGAATTTCAGGGGGAAAGCATGGCCCACTCAAAATCCGGTGTGCTGACGGCAGCATTGATGGCCGCGGCGATGTTAAACGTCAGCGCCGCAGCGCAAGACGCGCCCGCGCGCGATCCAAATTTCGGCCGCGGTGAACGCGTGTCAGGCCAGAGCTTCGCCACACGCTCTCCGGTTATCGCTCCGCACGGCGCTGCAGCGACCGCACATCCCCTCGCCACACAGACAGCCATCGACATCATGCGCAGTGGCGGCACCGCCATCGACGCAGCGATTGCCGCGAACGCGATGCTGGGGCTCGTTGAGCCGACGGCAAACGGCATCGGCGGCGACATCTTCGTTATTGTCTGGGATCCACGCACGCAGCGCCTCTACGGCTATAACGGCTCAGGCCGATCGCCACGCGGGCTCTCTCTTGCAACGTTGCGTAATGTTGCGCGTCGTCAGGGCAACCCAGGCCACGTGCCGAGCTTCGGTGCTGCCAGCGTCAGCGTGCCGGGGACCGTCGACGGATGGTTTGCGCTGCACGAGCGCTTTGGGCGCAAGCCAATGGCGGAGATTCTGGCGCCCGCAATCCGCTACGCGCGCGAAGGCGCGCCCATCCCACAGACCATTGCGATGTATTGGGCGAATAGTGTTCGCCGTTACGAAACTGAGTTCGCCGCCGGCCGGCTTGAGGAAGTTGAAAACGCGCGACGCACCTATTTCTGCCAGCAGGACTGCGAAGAATATCGACAGATGCCTGATGGCCACGGTCTCTTCCGCAACCCTGACCTAGCCAACACGCTTGAGCTGATCGCCCAAGGCGGCCGTGACGCGTACTATCGTGGGCCAATCGCTCGCACGATTGATAGCTACATGCGCCGCATTGGCGGTTGGCTGCGCTACGACGATTTTGCGCGGCACCAAGGTGAATGGGTCGATCCGATCTGCGCGCCCTACCGCGACGTCGAAGTCTGCGAACTGCCGCCGAATAGCCAAGGCGTCGTCGCGCTGCAGACGTTGCGCATTCTCGACGGCTTCAATCTCCGCCAAATGGGCTTTCTATCAGCCGACTCTCTGCACACCCAGATCGAGGCGACTCGCCTCGCCTTCGCCGATCGCGCTCAATTCTACGGCGACCCCGCGTTCACGCACTTCGACGTGCGCCGTTTGCTGACCGACGAGTACACAAATCAGCACCGCGCTCTGATCCACAACGACAGCACAATGCCGCCGCCGCCGCACGCGGAGATGCGCATCGATGGCGACACGACGTATTTCGCCGTTGCCGACTCCGAGGGCATGATGGTTTCGATCATTCAGTCGAACTATCGCGGCATGGGCTCTGGTCTTGTGCCTGATGGCCTGGGCTTCATGCTACAAGATCGCGGCGAACTCTTCTCGCTCTCGCCAGGGCCCAATCAATATCGGCCCGGCCGCCGCCCCTTCCAGACCATCATTCCAGCCTTTGCGCTGCGCAACGGCCAGCCCTGGCTCGCGTTTGGTCTGATGGGCGGCGATATGCAGCCGCAAGGCCACGTGCAAATCATCGTCAATCTTGTCGACTACGATCTCGACCTGCAAGCCGCCGGCGATGCCGCGCGCTATCGCTTCTATGGCGGCGTCGAACCAACCGGCGACGAACCGGACGGAAACGGCTTCGTCGCGATGGAGAACGGCATCCCGCCAGCAGTGCGTGCCGAACTCGAACGGCGCGGGCACCGCATTCGCCCTGCCGACGGATCTTTCGGCGGCTATCAAGCCATCATGCGTCATCCGAACGGCGTCTATGAAGCAGCAACTGAAATGCGCAAAGACGGAGCCGCGGGCGGTTACTGATGCGCCCACTCCTCTTCGCCGCCCTGCTGCTGCTCGCCGCTTGCGGGCCGCAAATCGGCGATTTGGAGCGGGGTGAAGAAGGCCGCGTTGTTCGCGTCTATGCTGGCGACACGCTGCAGCTTGAGGATGGGACACGCGTCTTCCTGGCCGAGATTGATGCTCCAACCGGTGACGCGCCATACGCGGCGCAAGCGCAAGGCGAACTCGAAGCACTTGCTCTTCACCGAGAGGTGTTGCTCGCCTATGGCGGCGAGCGGCGCTGGGTCGGCCGGCCACGCGAAGGCGAGCAGACGCCGCGCGAAGCCGCGATCGCACATGTGTTCGTGAAAAGCGAAGGCGGGCGCTGGTTTTGGCTACAGCACGAATTGGTTGCGCGCGGTGCGGCTTACGTGCGCGCACGGGCCAACAATCACGCTCGCGCGCGCGAGTTGCTGACGATCGAGCAGCGCGCACGCACGAGCGAACGCGGCATGTGGGGTCAGCGCGCGTATCGTCCGCTCACCGTCCGCAACGCCGCAAAGGCCGCCTTGGACGCCAACGTCAATTGCCTCCGTGGCGACGCGCCGTTCCACATCGTCGAGGGACGGATCGCCGACGCGCGGGTGTTTGAACGGCGTGCTTCGCTACGCATGGAAGGCGCAACTGATCCACCCTTCTCGCTTGTTCTGTTCGGCGACAACTTTGCTAATTGGGACGGACCTGAACTTGCCTCGCTAACCGGCGCAAGAATCCGGGCGCGCGGCATGCTCGGTGTCTATCGCGACGAACCCCAACTTTGTTTGGAGCATTCCAGCCAGCTTGAAGTTCTGGCGGACTAGCCGACGTAACCAGCCGCAACCGGATCACCCACACGCGCAATAAGGGCGCGGCGCAGCTTCTCGAGCGCATTGCCTTCGATCTGTCGCACGCGTTCCTTCGAGATTCCCAGCCGCTCGCCGAGTGCTTCTAAGGTGACCGCGTCCTCTTCTAACTTGCGCTCACGGATGATCAATCGTTCGCGGTCGGACAGTTCATTCATCGCCTCATGCACCAGTTCCGCGCGGGCGATGTTGTCGTGTGCTTCCATGGCGTCGGCTTCTGGGCCGGCGGCATTGTCGGGCAGCAGGTCTTGCCACTCGCCATCGCCTTCGTCTGTCAGCGGCGCATTAAGTGAGCGATCCGGAGCATAAAGGCGCGCCGCCATGGACTGCACGTCGTGCTCAGGCACACGTAGCGCCTTGGCAACCTTGGACGTCGCCTCGGCGCTCATCACCGCGTCTCCGACATCGCCTATTCGCGCGCGCAGACGACGGAGGTTGAAGAAGAGCGCCTTCTGCGCCGACGTCGTCCCCGTCCGCACAATCGACCAATTGCGCAAGACAAAGTCCTGCATAGCGGAGCGAATCCACCACGATGCGTATGTCGAGAACCGCACCTCGCGGTCGGGTTCGAACCGCATCGCCGCTTGCATAAGGCCGACATTGCCCTCCTGCACCAGATCACTGAGCGGCAAGCCGTAGTGGCGGAAGCGCGACGCCATCGCGACAACCAGGCGCATATAGGCCATCGTCAATTCATGCAGCGCGCGCTCGTCGCGCTCATCACGCCACAGCCGTGCTAGTTCTCGCTCGTGGTCCGCTTCCAGCATCGGCTTCTTCATCGCCGCGCGCAGGAAACGCTGCGCACCACGTTGGAGTTCTGAAGTTTCGGAAAGCGCCATGATCTAAGTGTACGCTCCAGCTCGTGACAGGTTCGCGGCCACGGCGCGCTTAGCGCGCGGTGGACCTATCACGAACGCGTGACGAGGTAGTTTGGTGCCAAGGAAAAAGGCCGGGCACGCAGCCCGGCCTTTGCTTTTCCTACTCTATCCGACGCTTAGGCGGCGGCTTGCGACTGCTTCTTCGAGGCCAGCGAAGCCGTCAGCTTCGTCACTGCATCGTCACGGCTGACCTTTTCCACAGCGGCCAGCTCGCGCGCCATACGATCCAGCGCGCTCTCATAGAGCTGGCGCTCGGAATAGGATTGCTCCGGCTGGTCGCTGGCGCGGTGAAGGTCGCGGACCACTTCGGCGATCGAGACGAGGTCGCCAGAATTGATCTTCGCTTCGTATTCTTGAGCGCGGCGCGACCACATGGTGCGCTTAATACGGGCGCGGCCCTGTAGCGTCTTCATGGCCTGGTCGACCACGTCGCTTGAGGCGAGTGCTCGCATACCGCATGACCGGGCCTTGGTGGTCGGAACACGCAGCGTCATCTTGTCTTGCTCGAATGAGATTACGAACACATCCAACGCAATGCCGGCCACCGATTGCTGCTCGACGCCCATCACCCGGCCCACGCCGTGAGCCGGATAAACAATGTGGTCACCGGGACGGAAAGCGATCGACGGTTGGGCGGTCTGCATATTTGAATATCTCCGTGTCCCACAATGTTTCTTTGGAACAACCGGACCTTTCCTCAACGTTACATTCGCTCACACAAGGCAAAAGGAGCCATAAGGTCTGTTTTTGACCCTGTGTTCCCCAAAACCGAGCAGAATTTGCGCTATGGATTAATCCAGCTGCCAGGAACGTGTGCGCACGCCCCTGATTTCTGGAACATGTATACCACAGTTTTCGGAGGTTTTAAAGCGCAGCGCGCGGGCCACGCTCAGTCGCCGTTGCCAGGCTCGGAGCTGAAGTACTTCTCGAATTTACCCTTCTCGTCTTTGAAGGTGTCGGCGTCCGCAGGCGGCGTCCCTTTGACCGTAATATTTGGCCAGATTTTCGAGAACTCGGTGTTGACCTTCAGCCACTTGCCGTCCGGCTCGTCTTGGCTGTCCGGCTTGATCGCATCGATCGGGCATTCTGGTTCGCAGACGCCGCAATCGATGCACTCGTCTGGATGGATAACGAGGAAGTTCTCGCCCTCATAGAAGCAGTCGACCGGGCAAACCTCGACGCAGTCCATGTATTTGCATTTCACGCACGCGTCAGTGACGATGTAGGTCATTGGCCCAGTTCCGCTGTCGGCGCTGACATGACGAGCCCGGCCGCGAACGTCAAGCGAACGCGTCTGCGTCAAGTTCACTGTAAAGCGACCGCGCCTCAGTCGCAGGGCCGCGACGGGCGCCCAACGCCATGACCTTGATAGCAATGAGCCTGCTCTGGTGCGTGAACATCAGTGCGTCACCCACGCCGACCTCGACCGAGGCTTTCTCTAGCCGCCGCGGCACGCCGTCGTGAACCAACCGCACCCCGCCCTCGGTGATCAAACGCGCCGCTGCCGCCCGCGTCTTGGCGAAGCGCGCCCGGAAGAGCCAGACATCGATCCGCTGGCGCTCGCTCACGAGGGTCCGCCCCGGCGTCGGCGCGACGGCGGATCTATCGGTGGCATGAGGTTGGCGAGCGCCGAGAAAGCATTGTCCTTTGGCGCCATTGCTTCGTCCTTGCGCCTCGGCCTGGAGCGCCGCCAACGCTTCGACTTGCCTTGCTCCGCTGGTGCGCGGTGATAGCCAAGCGCGCTCAGAATCCCGGAAAGGTCTCGCACAGGCCGGCCGATCAGGCGCGCCAGCGTTACATCATCCGACGGCGGATCGCTCTCAAGCGCTTCCGCGAGCTTTTCCACCAAGTCGAGACGCACAGCTATATGTCCGCAGGCACGATAGCCCGCCGCCGCCACCTCACCCCAAGCGCGTCTGTGTTCGAGCGGCGCCGATAGCGCACCTGGTCGCGCCAAGAACAGGGACTGCTCAGCATTCGGAAAGGCAGCCCGCCGCAGCAGAACCAATGTGTGTGCGGCGCGCGGCTTCACCAGCGCAGGCAGGAAGATTGTATGCACGCCCAACCGGACGCCGTGCCGCCGTAGCGCGTTGCAGGCGGCTTCGCCCATGTGATCGAGGTCGCCCACAGCACGGTCCAGCGCACCGGCGTTTTCGATGAGCCGGAAGGCCAGCCCCCGAGCGTCCGGCGGCAAGCGCCCATCGCGCCACGCGTTTTCGAGCGCCACAAGCGGACGCAGGTCGTGCGCCACCAATTGGGCGAGCCAGAGTTCGAGCCGCTCGCGCGCGGCGTTGAGTTCGAGCTCCGATGCCTGTTCGCCGCCGATGAGTTCAAGCCGCGGCTTCAGCATCGGCGCGCCCTGCATAAGCTTCGCGACCGCCGCACGATTCACATGCACCCGGCCGTCGCGACCAAGCACAATATCTTCGTCCGTAGCATGTGCGATCTGTGCTAACCGGCGCGACACCTCCGGTCGCAGTGCACGCATCGCCGCGTTACGCACCGCACGGCCTTCAAGGCCTGAGGAGACGCGCGGATCGGGCTTGAATTCCAATCCTTCGAGGCGACCAACGAAGTGCCCCTCAACCGTCACCTCGCCATCCTCGGAAATGCCGGCAAGCAGCGCATCTTCGCGCTTCAGACCCTTGAGCAGCGCGCTAGTGCGGCGATCGATGAAGCGTTGCGTGAGCGCCTCGTGCAGCGCATCGGAAAGCTTGTCTTCGACCTCGCGCGTCTTCGCACGCCAATCGTCAGCGTCCTCAAGCCAATCGGTGCGGCTGGCGGCGTAAGTCCATGTGCGTATGTGCGCGAGGCGCGATTGCAACGCGTCGAGATCACCGGCCGTTCGATCGAGCTTATCGATTTCAGCGCTCACCCACTGACTTGGCGCCCTCCCCTTTGGCGCAACGATGTAGTTCGCGATCCGGAGCGCCAGTTGAACGTGCTCATCTTTCGAGACCTTGCGAAAATCTGGCAGCTGGCATGCTTCCCAAACCCGCCGGACCTCGTCTGGCCCGCGCACGCGATCCAACAAGTCCGAATCTTCGAGCGCGCGGCGAAGCACCAATTCATCGTCAGCACCACGAACCCGCAGCAATCCGGATCTATGCGGCGGCGTTTCCAGCGACGCCATCAAGGCTTCCAGACTCCCACACTTCAGCTCGCGATTGCGCCATTGAACGGCTTCGATGGCCTCAAATTCGTGGTTCTCGACTCGCTCGACGATCTCTTCATCGAATGGCTCGCACTCGCCTGTTTCGCCAAATTGTCCATCGCGCGTGAAGCGGCCAGCGCGGCCCGCGATCTGTGCAATCTCATCTGGCCGCAAATCGCGCCACGAATGGCCATCGAACTTGCGACGCGATGCGAACGCGACGTGATCCACATCCATATTCAGGCCCATGCCGATCGCATCGGTCGCGACCAGAAAATCCACCTCGCCGCTTTGATAGAGCTCGACCTGCGCGTTGCGCGTGCGCGGCGAGAGCGCCCCCATCACCACAGCCGCGCCGCCGCGATGCCTACGCAGCAACTCAGCGATCGCGTAGACTTCGTCAGCGGAAAACGCGACCACGGCTGAGCGCTTCGGCAGCTTGGTGATTTTCTTTGGTCCGCCATAGGCCAGTGTCGACATCCGCTCGCGATGCGTAATCTCCGTATCCGGCAAGAGCTTCTTGATCATCGGACGCATTGTGTCCGCCCCAAGCAGCATGGTTTCGCCGAAGCCGCGCGTATGCAGGATGCGATCAGTGAACACGTGGCCACGGTCCAGGTCACGCGCGACCTGGATTTCGTCGATGGCCACGAATTCAACGGCCCGGTCGAGCGGCATTGCCTCTACGGTGCAGACAAAATAGCGCGCGCCTTCGGGGACAATCTTTTCCTCCCCCGTGATCAGCGCACAGGCCGCCTCACCCTTAGCGGTCACCACCCGATCATAAACTTCCCGGGCCAGCAGTCGTAGCGGTAGGCCGATCATGCCGCTGGCGTGCCCCAGCATGCGCTCGATCGCGAGGTAGGTTTTCCCGGTGTTGGTGGGTCCCAGAACGGCCTTCGTCCTGGCGCGCGCAGTCATGGCGCAACGATGGGTCCCGGCAGTGGCGAATTCAAGCCGGCGTCGCGTTCCCAGCTGTCTGGCAGGTAATGAACCGCAAACGGCTAAGAGAAAAGAATAGGAACGAATCAGATGCGGTGATTCGCCATTGGTTCGTTGCTTGGATGTTCACGCCCCACATCTTGGGGTTAATACATAAGTAACACACAAGACCTGAAGGGCGCGCTAACTGCCGGGCGCGCCCTTCATTCATTTAGCTGTTTGCAATCAGCCTCTTAAACGGGTTCCGTTGACCGTAAGCCGCCGCGCCTCGAGCCGAACGACGCCCACGCCGTCCGTTGGCATCTCAATTACCACTGGCGCCCACATGCCACTCTCGGTTCGGGCAAGGAGGAAACTGAGCGTGGCAGGCTCCGGTGGGTCGCCGAACCCGGCGATCGGGCGGAATTGCACCCGGCAGCGGACACCCGGGCCGCGATAGGCGCGGCTGTTGATCGTCACATTGCCGTTCGGCGTCAGCACGAAATCGAAGCGCGCGCGACCGTCCATATAGATGTGGAGTGTACGCGAGCAGGGATCGCCGGTTGCGGTCGCCATGGCGGCAATGGCGGTAATTTGGTCAATCGTGTTGCGGCGCTGCTCCTGAGTGGCGGGCGGTTCACCCATGTTGGCGGGGCCTGGGATCGCCGTTGTCACCACATCATTGGCGCTGAATGTCGCATTGATGCGCCGTCCCTCGGGGCGGTCATCGCGGCGGCGCCCACCCTGGTGCGTGTATTGGGTTGGCTGCAGCGTGCCATCGGTCGCCACAGCACCGCGCACCTCATAGGTGTAATCTTGGCTGCGATTGAGGGCTGCGCCCGCCAAACCCTTCATTTCGCGGTTTGCCGTCGCCGTGTAGCTGGCCCCCGTTTGGTTGAAGGCATAGCTGAAATCACCGGCGTCGATTCCCCGGGCATGGACGGCATAGACCGCCGAAAAGCTCCGGTTCACGCCGGTTTGCGCGCCCGCGGAACTTGCCACGGTCGCCATCCCAATCGCGAAAAGCAGCCCCTTGGCTACGCCGAATCTGCTCATTGATCCCACACCTTCTTGCTTGCGAAGCAGGCTAACTCATACGGGCAGCCCGCTGATCCAGACATGAACCAAATAGGGCTGTTTGATGGAATGGGCTGCCTTGTGAGGCGTTTTCAGGCCCCTGCTCGCCTTGACCCTGCCGGGGGCTTCGCGTAAGCGTCCGCGCTTCAATTTTCCCAATCGTTTCGAGAAGTCCCATGTCACGCCGTTGCGAACTGACCGGCACCAACCGCCAAATCGGCCACAAGGTCAGCCACTCCAACATCAAGACCAAGCGCGAGTTCCAGCCGAACCTGGTCAACGTGACGCTCGCAAGCGATGCGCTGGGTCAAAGCTACAAGCTGCGTATCACCGCTGCGGCCCTCCGCAGCGTCGATCACCGCGGCGGCCTGGATCAATTCCTTCTGAAGGCCAGCGAAGCCGAACTCTCGACGCGCGCCGCAAAGATCCGCCGCGACCTGAAAAAGAAGCTGGCCGAAACCGCCGCCGCCTAGTCCGGCGCGGGCGTTTCAATCAAATCGAAGGCAAGCAAAAGCGTGCGCTGCTGCGCGCTCTTGTTGTTGTCGGACACGATGTAGATGCGCGTCACGCCGTCAGCCGTCTGAACTGCTGAGATGCCCTCAAAATTGTCGAGCGGAAACGGCGGATCAAGCCGCGCGAGCACTTCGGGACGCACCACGCCACCGTCACCGCTCGGGGGCCGAAAGCGCGTAATGCGCGCGCGCGCTCCCACCACCGGCGCATAGAAGCGCTCAAGCGCGACAATATCGCCATTGGGCATGCGATCCATCCCGGTCAGCGAAAAGCCATCGCTCAAGGGATAGGCATAGCGCGCCGGCACTGGCTCGCGCGCACCGACAGGCGCGCGCCACATCGGTGTTGTCGGTTCGTCACCGCCCTCCGCCGCGGTGAGCAAAGTGTCGTCAACCGACGCCAGCGCCTCGAGGCTCGCGTTCGAAGGCAAGCGGGCTACGCCGTCCAAACGCGGGCCCATCTGCGCAGCTCCGAAAGGTCCGTCACGATTGAGATCGTAAATGCGAATAAGGTGTGTGCGCTCGAAACTCACCGCGAAGCGTCCGTCCGGCATCTGCGCCAAATCTTCGGAATCCGCTTCACTTTTCGTCGTCAGAACACGGCCGTGCTCATTTCGCATCAACGCCGCACGAACGTCCGTGAAGCCGGTGAGATTGCCGCGATCATCGAGCGTCAGCCGGGCGGCAATCCAGTCGGCCTCATCGCTAATTGCGATGACTCGTCCGTCCTCCAGCACTTCGAGTCCTGAGAGTCCGACAAACATCGAATTGTCGGACCGAAGCTCCAAACCGCCGCGATAAGCGAGATGGCCAACTGTCTCCACAGGCGCTGGGACCTGGATCACTTCAACGTCGACCGACCGCCATTGATCGTCGCCGCTAGACGATGACCGCGGTGTGTCACAAGCGGTGAGCGTCAGCGTAAATGCGGCGACAAACAAGAAGCGCATCACAGCGCCGCCTGCGCTGCTCGTTGCTTCAATTCCCGCGGCGAGCGCGGCGGTGGATTATCGCTGAGCCCGGGTTCGTCGAAGAGCTCCGCAAGCTTTTCAGTCATTACCCCACCAAGCTGTTCGGCGTCGGTTATGGTGACAGCGCGCTTGTAATAACGCGTGACGTCGTGGCCGATGCCGATCGCGATGAGCTCGACCGGCGAGCGCGTCTCGATCCAATGGATCACGTTACGCAAATGCCGCTCCAGATAATTGCCTGGGTTGGCCGACAACGTCGAATCGTCCACCGGCGCGCCATCGCTAATCACCATCAGAATGCGCCGCTGCTCAGGCCGTTCGAGCAAGCGCCCGTGCGCCCAGAGCAACGCTTCGCCATCAATGTTTTCCTTCAACAAACCTTCGCGCATCATCAAGCCAAGATTGCGCCGCGCACGCCGCCAGGGCGCGTCGGCGTTCTTATACGTAACATGCCGCAGATCGTTGAGCCGGCCTGGTTGCGGCGGCCGATCAGCCTTCAACCACGCGTCCTTTGATGAGCCACCCTTCCACGCAATTGTGGTGAAACCCAATATCTCGACCTTGACGCCGCAACGTTCCAGCGTGCGCGCGAGAATGTCAGCGCACAGCGCCGCCACCATGATCGGCCGACCGCGCATCGAGCCCGAATTGTCCAACAACAGAGTAACGACCGTATCCTTGAACGGCATGTCCTCTTCTTGCTTAAACGAAAGCGCCGCCATCGGATCAGTGATCACGCGCGTCAATCGAGAGGTGTCGAGCAGGCCTTCCTCGAGATCAAAACTCCAGGCGCGGTTTTGCTTTGCGAGCAAACGACGCTGCAACCGATTGGCTAGACGTCCAACGACACTCTGCAATGGCTTCAGTTGCTGATCGAGATAGTTGCGCAGCCGCGCCAGTTCTTCTGCCGGACAGAGATCCTCTGCCCCAATGACTTCATCGAACGCGCGCGTGAAGACTTTGTAGTTCACATTCGGATCTTCGGCGTCGTTGCGCGGCTTCGGCCGCATCGGTTTATCGCCAGGATCGTCCATCTCTGTATCTTGCTGATCGTCGGCATCGACATCGGCTTCGACCGAGACCGTGCGATCGTTTTCTGTATCGACCTCCCCTTCAATCATCTCCATTTCAGAAGGCATCTGGTCTTCGGTGTCCTCGTCGCCCTCTGAATTGTCGGGCTGAGGCGGCGGCGGTTCGTTCCCAGAGGCTTCGTTGTCATCGTCCTTCGTTTCTTCGACACTGAGTTCGTCACCCATGCCTAGGTCGTTCAGCACGCTGCGAAATTGCAACGCGAATTCGCGTTGATCTTCCGCGACCGCAGCAAGCTTATCGAGATCGGCGCCGGCGCTCTTTTCGATGTCAGCTCGCCAAGCATCAACCAGCCCCTTGGCGTTCGCCGGCGGTGTCAAACCCGTAAGCCGTTCGCGCACCATGAGCGCCACCGCATCCGCCAGCGGCGCCAAAGCGCGATCCTGCATCCGCGCCGCGCCCCGGCGCTCCAGCGAGTCCGTCAAGGCCGCGGTCAAATTGCTGGAGACGCCCTTTAGGGCATTCGCGCCAAGCGATTGCACGCGCATCTCTTCCACCGCATCAAACACCGCGCGCGCATCCGCGCCCTGTGGGCGCAATTTCGCGTGTTCACGCTCGTCGTGGTGCGCCAAGCGCAACGCCAGGCCATCCGCCTGCCCGCGAATGCGCTCCGCATCTGGATCTGAAATCACGCGCGGAGGATGCGGCAGGACGATCTTTCCTGGCGAGAGACGCGGCCCCTCAGCCCCGAACGTTACCTCAAAATCCTCATCAGCCCCCGCCAATGCGCGTGTCGTCTGCGCGAGCGAGCGCTTGAACAGTTCAGCGGGGGATTCTTTGGAGGACATCCATCGGCCCTCGCTAAGCCACCTTCACCCGCGTCGCCGCCTCGGGCAGATCCGCGCCGAATGCGCGCTGGAAGAACTCAGCCACAGTCGGGCGCTCCAGCTCATCGCACTTGTTCAGGAACGTCATCCGGAACGCGAGGCCGACATCGCCAAAGATCTCTGCATTTTGCGCCCAGGTGATCACTGTCCGCGGGCTCATGACAGTTGAGATGTCGCCGTTCATGAACGCATTCCGCGTCATATCCGCGACGCGCACCATCGCCATAATCGTGCGCTTGCCTTCGGGATTGTTGTAGCTCTGCGCCTTCGCGATCACGATCTCTGCTTCGGCGTCGTGATCGAGATAGTTGAGCGTTGTCACGATCGACCAGCGGTCCATCTGGCCTTGGTTGATCTGTTGCGTACCGTGATAGAGGCCGGTCGTGTCGCCCAGGCCAATCGTGTTTGTAGTCGAAAATAGACGGAAGAACGGGTTGGCGCTGATGACGCGGTTCTGATCGAGCAAGGTCAGCTTGCCGCTCGCTTCGAGCACGCGTTGAATCACGAACATCACATCTGGACGGCCAGCATCATATTCGTCGAAGCAGATCGCCACCGGCCGCTGCAGCGCCCATGGCAACATGCCTTCGCGGAACTCGGTTACCTGCTTGCCGTCCTTCAGGACGATCGCGTCTTTGCCGACGAGATCAATCCGGGAGACGTGGCTATCGAGGTTGATCCGCACCATCGGCCAGTTCAGCCGCGCGGCCACCTGCTCCACATGCGTCGACTTGCCTGTGCCGTGATAGCCCTGAACCATCACGCGCCGGTTGTGCGCGAAACCCGCCAAGATCGCCAACGTCGTCTGCGGGTCGAAGCGGTAGGCGGGATCGACCTCCGGCACGTACTCAGTCTTTTTCGAAAAGGCGGGAACCTTCATGTCGCTCTCGACGCCGAAATCGCGGGCCGAGATTGTCTTGTCGGGTTTCGCGGAGAGGAGATCGTCAGCAGCTGTCATGAGAGAGATGTGGCCTTGCGGAGTTCGTGAGCCAGCTTACCGCGCTGCAGCACGCGAGGAAAAGCGGCAATGTGGCGGGTCTCAGACCAGTCCGCCCGCCTTTAGCGTCTGATAGGCCTTGATCGCCTTTTGCAGGTTTTGCTCTGCCCCACGGTCACCCCCGTTGGAATCAGGGTGCCAGCGTTTCACCAGCTCAGCGTACTTGGCGCGGATTTGCGCCTTGGTCGCGTTCTCTTCCAGTTCCATCGCCTCGAGCGCCAACGCTTGCAGCTTGGTCAGCCGGCGCCGTGCCTTCACTGGCGCCCCGGTCGGATCGCCCCCAAACATGCCGAATGGGTCGCTTGCGCCGGCGCCCACCTTGCCGCGCCCAGCAGCCGCCAGCCGGTCGCCGCGTCCGCCACGGAAGGTCCAGGTCGGGCGATGGCCGACCTCTTCCCGCTTTTGGAAGTCGGCCTTCTCGGCCTCGGACATGCCGTCGAAATAGTTCCAGCGTTTGTTGTAATCGGCGGCGTGTTGCGCGCAGAACTGCCAGAACTCGTTGGCGCGCTCGCGACTTTTGGGCGCGCGATGCAGCCCAGGGCTGCTACACCCTGTATGATCACATTTGCGCTCACTAGGCTCTGGCTCTGCTTTCGCGGCGCCGGCCTTGCCGGCTTTCTTGACGCGAATGTCCACGAACTTCGGGCGGTAGGAAAACGTCTTAGACATTGGGACAAGCAGTATGGGCGCCATAGGTTAAGCGGACAAGGAATTGACAGAGCACAAATCGCATCTTTCGCGCGCCTCGCGCATTGAAGCGCAGCTTCGCGGGCGCTTCTCCCCCGTTCACTTTGTCTTGACGGATCAATCCAGCCTGCATGCCGGACACGCAGGTGCCCGCCCCGGCGGAGAAACTCACTATCGCCTTGAGATGCACGCCGAAGCCTTCAAGGGCCTTTCCCGCGTCGAGCGTCAGCGCTTGGTTTACGCCGCGCTTCGTGAAGAATTCGAAACAGGCTTGCACGCGCTGTCGCTCGACCTCAAAACAGCGGCTGGCGCATAGGTTCGCGGCGTGGGGAGCGAAATGCTGCGACGTATCTTTGCATGGATTGCCGCTATCATTGCAGGCGCGGTGCTCGGCCTTGGCTCCGCCTGGGCGGTGCTGAAGTTTGGCGGCCAGAGCTTCACTGAGGACTACGGGCGCTGGGAGTTCAGCCGCGCCGCAGGTTCGACCGCTGCCGGCCCCTACACGCGCGCGATAATCGCGCGCGGAGGCCTTCTTGCGCTTTCCGCGCGCGAAGCCGTTTACTTCTCGCTCTACACCGATGAGCACAATCGCCCGCTCAGCGAGAGCTGCATCTATACGCTGGCGGGGCGCCCGCTAGACGCACGCTGGTGGTCGGTGACTCTTTACGCCGACGACAACTTTCTCGCGCAGAACAATGACAACGCCTATTCGATCGATGCAACGCGCATCGGCAACGACGCCCCTTGGACCGCTCGCATCTCACCGGTGCGCGGTGACGCCGCCAACTGGCTCTCCTCACGGGAGGCCCGGCGTGGGTTCGTCATCATGTTGCGCGTCTACAATCCGCAGCGCGACTTCCGCCCGAGCGAACAAACACTCCCGGTTCTTACGACTGTGTCGTGCGCGGGAGACACGCCATGAGGTGGGGAAAGTACATTCTCGGCGCGCTTATCGCGGCCGTTCTTGTGCATTTCGCAGCGATCATCGCCGTACCTCGCGTGTTGATGCACGTGGCCATAGAGCGCTTCGGCGCGGCCGGCGTGAACACTTGGCATGTGGCTGACCGTGTCACGGCCGCCTCGCGCCAAATCGTCCGTCCCGCTCCGGATTTCGCCTATTCGGTCTGCGTTTACGACCTCAGCGCCGGGCCAGTCGTGATCACGGCTGTGCCCTGGGAGCAATATTGGTCGCTCTCGCTCTATGGCGAGAACACCGACAACTTCTTCGTGATTGACGATCGCGACGCGCACTCCGGCGCTCAAATCACGCTGGTGAAGCGCGGCGCCGCGCATCCTGAAGGCGCGTCCATGGTGGTCGAAAGCCCGAGCACACACGGCATAGCGCTGATACGCCGTCTCGCGCCAACCGCGAGCACCTACGATGCGGCGAAGCAAGTGGCCGCCGACGATGTCTGCGCCAGCGCGACGCAGACCGGAAACTAGAACTCCGCAGCGCGCAACGCGGCGAGACGCGCAAACTGGAGTGTCACCGCCTTGCGGCGCGCTCCGGCGAGCTGCCGCACCGGGCTCTCACGCAGAATGGCGCCGCCAAATCCATCGGCAACAATGAGGCCGCACTCTTCCGGGATGAGCTCGCGCGGAAAATCTTCCGTGACACCGAAATAGAAGCGATCACAGTAATCGATGTACTCCGGCCACTTTGAATCGCACGCGTAGTCTTCGAGGCAAGATTTCGTCTCGACGATCCAGATCTCGCCCTGGGGCGTCAGCGCCATCACGTCGGCGCGGCGGCCATTTGCGAGTGGAACTTCCAAGATGGGCGCGAGCCCGCGGTCCACGAGCATGCGGGTAACCCCGCGCGCAAGTGCGGCGGTGACGTTGGGGCGCGAGAGCGGAAGCCCATCATCCATTCAGACACTCTCTCATTCCGCCCTTGCCGGAACAAGCGCCTGGAACTGCTCCGCACGCGCATGCGTTCGCCCGCTATCACAGGAAAAGGATTGTTTACATGCGCACGAGTTTCTTGTTGGCGGCGTCAGCTGCCGCACTATTGCTGTCTGCGTGCGGCCTCGGCGCGCCGACTTACCCGGAGTTCAGCCAAACGTCTTATCGTGTGGAAGGCACGACCGCCTCCGCCAATAACGGAGCGCCTGTCCAGACAGTCATTTATCGCGAGGGCCCCAAGATGAGGGTCGAGACGGTTCTGCCGAACATGGGTCAAGCAACGATCGTGTTCGATGAATCCACCAACGCCGCCTATGTGCTGAATCCGACAGGTCAGCTGCCGACCGCCGCCGCGCCGACCGCGCAACCACAGGACGCCACGATAACGGCGCCATCGGCGCCAGCGACAACGGCCACACAAGCGCCTGCTCAGGTCACCGGCGTGGCCGTTCGCATTGACAATGCTGACGCGCCGCAGCCGCTTGAGACTGCTTGGGCGGCGCTCGGCGCGGAGAACGCGCGCTCGACCGGAAAATGCGAAGTCGCCGGCGAAAACGGTCACGAATGGACGCCGCGTGAGGCGCCGGCGCCCGACGTTGAGCGTACGGCATGCATCACCGACGACGGTATCGTTTTGCGTGTCAGCGAAAGCGGTCGCACCCTGTGGGAAGCCACCTCGCTCCAACGCGGCGAGCAAGACCAGGCATTGTTCGGTGTCCCAGCAGGCTATCAGCTGATCGACCCACACGCGGTCGCCGAGCAAGTCGGTCAAAACATGGAGCAGCTCGACAGCGTGACTGGCGCACCGACGACGACGCAACAGACGCCCGCCCCGCACGGCTAGTCTCAGCAAAAACAAGAACCCCGCCGATTACTCGGCGGGGTTCTCATTTTGACATTCGCAAAATCTATTCGGCGGCGACGGCTGCCGCTTTCACGTCGTTCAGCGCGCCGGTGTTGATGCCGAAATTGATCGTCTTCAAGTACTGGATGCCTTCGTCGGCGATCGCGTCGCCAACCATCTCATCGCCCTCGGCTTTGAACTCGTCAAAGTCGATATACATCGCATAGAAGCTCTTGGTGCGATCGGTGATGATGCCGGCGTTCCAGAGCGTTTTGACCAGCACGCGGAAAATGTTGGTGCCTTCTTTCATGTGCTCGCGGCGCGCTTCGTCGGTCGCGACTTCCTGGAAGCCGGCCATGACCTTGTCTGGATCCAAACCGAACTGCGCGTAGATCGCGGTCATCTGATGCGGCGCGACCAGGTTGAACAACAGCGTCTGGAAGCAGTGCGCAGCCCAGTTCTCAACGATCTCGTGCTCTTCTTTGGAAAGCTTCGGCACCGTGCGATCGGCCCAGATCTTCCCAAACTTGTGGTGGAAGGCTTCGTCGGTCATGACGAGCTGCGTCAGTTTCTTCGCCAGCGGATCTTCCCATTCTTTGAAGATCGTCGCGAAGGCGCCCATCGCCAAGCCTTCGACCAGCATCTGCATGCCGATGATCTTCTTGTAGACCTCGGGCGCATGCACGATCTCTTGCAGCAGACCGGCCAGCACGGTGCCGCACGGCAGCGGCGTGCCCCAACGCGCGATAATGTACTTGGCGAACGCGGTGACGTGGCGGCCTTCTTCGCGCGTCTGATTGGCGGCGTACTCTTGCGCGCCCGGATCGCGCAACACGTGGCAGAGCGAAGCAGAGAGATTCAACGCGCCCTGCTCGCCGTGCAGGATCGAACTCATGATCCAGCGACCGACCTGGCTCTTGAAGCGGATACGTTCGGCCGGCTTGTCGGCGAAATAGTTCGACACGTAATCCGTCATCAGCGCCGGCACGAGCACGTCGGGGATGAAGTCGGTCGTGTCCGGATCGAAATCGTCGTTGAAGTCGATGTATTTCTTATCGAGCGGATCCCAGAAGTGATCGTGGGTCGCAGAGATGATCTTATCGAACGCAGTTGAGCGGTTCAGGTGACGATCGATATCCAGCATTTGGCTGAAATCGGTCGGCGGAACGGCGTCATAGACCTCGTCCTTGGTGATCTGGCGGATAGGGGCGGCGGAATCGGCCATCGCGTCGTCTCTCCCGGGTTGGCCCGTTGCCTACCGCACGGGCCGTTTTTTGGATGCTCACACGATAGCTCGACAATTGAGCCAGATCAAGAAAAATGACGGGGGCGTCAACTTGGCGCCCCCCTCAAGGAGCGGCAGGGGCCAGCGCCAGCGTGTACGACCCGGCGAACGCCCTGCCGGCGGCGTTCTCCACCACCACCTCGACCGGCAATCCTTCCGCTGGGATGGTCACGCGCTCGGTTTCGCTACCTCCACGCGTCGTCGCGATGACAAACATGATGCGCGCCGTCGCCGGCACACCTTCGGGCCCCACCGGATAGACCGCGACTGTCTCGCCGCCTGGGGAGCTGGTGGTGGCGGTTATGGTAAGATCGTATGCGCCCGGCGTTGCGGCGCTGAGCGTGTGGCGAAAGTGCGAGAACTCGGCGGAATCCCAGCTGTTCGTGTAAGGCCCCAGGTCGGCAGCGGGCGTTGGCATTTCAGCGGCAGGTGTTTCGCCAGCAGGCGGTTCCGCTGCAGGTGTTTCGGCTGCGGGCGTGCACGCAGCAAGAACAAATGCCGAAGCAACGATGAGCATGCGCATTGGCGCCTCCTTCGCGTTTTTCCCTCACGTGCTAAGGCTAGCGCACAATGATTGGAGTCAAAACCGCTCCCACGCTCGACGACATTGATCGCATGGCGCGTGAGGCGTGGGCGGCCCTGCCCTCGAGTTTCCGCGATCTTGCTGGCGACGTGCTGATCCGCGTCGAGGACTTTGCTGATGAAGAAGTCCTGGCTGATGTTGGTATCGATGACCCCTTTGAACTCACGGGGCTCTATTCAGGCGTGGACCTCACCCAGCGTTCCATCATGGACCCGGCGCCCAGTCAGCCAATGGTCTTCCTCTATCGCCGCCCAATCCTCGACGAATGGATCGAACGCGGCGATGTAGATCTTTTGGAACTGGTCGCCCACGTTCTGGTGCACGAAGTGGGACACCACTTCGGGCTCAGCGACGATCACATGGATCAACTGCTGGAAAGCGCCGACTAACGCCGCTGGCGGCGCGAAACCGGCACAGCGTTTCGGTCCGCCATACCAAGCGATTGCGCGCAATATTCTTCGGGCGACGTCAGTTGAGGGCGCATTGGATCGCTGTCGAACGCGCTCTGAACCTGCGTGACGCATTGATCCCATGAGCGGACGTCCGCCCGACGCTCTTCATTCGAGCGCGGATCTCCGGCTGGTGGCGGCACTTGGGTTTGCACTTGGCCCGGCACGATGATGTCTTCGTCGGCGCGATGCGTCTCCGGCGCCGTCGGCGACGGACCAGCGGAAGGTGGCGCAGCCACCTGAGACGCCGCACTGGGCGCGGGCGTTGCCGGCGGCGGCGCAGAGCGTTGTGCCGGCGCGGCGGATTGCTGTTGTGGCGGAATGGCGAGTTGAGGCGGCGGGTTCTGGGTCGTGGCCGTGGCTGGTGGCGCGGTTTGCGACGGTGGCGGCAGCGCTGGCGCACTGCGCTGCGAAGCTGGCGGCGTTGCGGTCGGCGCCGAACCGGACGCACGCGCGTTGCGGCCGGCAGGCTCAAGCCCGGCGCAACTCGCTAAACCCACGGCCAGCGCGACAACCGCCAAACGTCCAATCATCCGCCTGCTCCTCGTGTCCCCACGCAAATCACATTAGCCCTAAAACAGTTCCCGCCTAGTCCGCCAGAGCCACCATCTCAGCAACCCAAGCCGGCACCTGTTCACTTGCTTTTCCGTAACGCCCCATATCGAAGAGATGTGCGTTTTCCGAGGCTTCAAGATTGATTTCCATGGTCGGCAAGCCGGCCGCTCTGGCTGCCGCAACGAAGCCTGCCGCGGGGTAGACATTGCCTGAAGTCCCAATCGAGACAAACAGCTCCGACGTCGAAAGCGCCTCGTAGATTTCGTCCATCAACAACGGCGTTTCGCCGAACCAGACGACGTTCGGACGCATGCCTCCAACGCGTCCGCACGACACACACCCCAATGCGATCGAGAGGTCGCCATCGTATGGCGCGAGCGCACCACAATCATGGCAACGCGCCTTGGAGATCTCGCCGTGCATGTGCAGCACTCGTTTTGACCCGCCTCGCTCGTGGAGATTGTCGACGTTTTGTGTACAGAGCGTCACCAAGCCTCCGCGCTCGGCCCACGTCTCTTCCAGCTGAGCCAAAGCGACATGCGCTGCGTTAGGCTCGATGCCGCCGTGCGTGTTGCGGCGCATGTTGTAAAAGTCGAGCACGAAGCTCGGATTGCGCTCATAGCCTTGAATCGAGGCAACTTCTTCGAGGCTGTACCGACTCCATATCCCACCTTTGTCACGAAACGTCGACAGACCGGATTCCGCTGACACGCCCGCACCTGTGAGAATGAAGATGCGCTTCGCGAGCATAGGAACCTCCGGGCCAAAAAAGGGCAGCCACACATAGGATTCCCCGAAACCGCGACAAGTGTTGACGCGTTTTCCCCGATCCGCTTTGGGAGCCTGGGGGCTAACATAGAGGGAAAGGCGCCAGAATGCGCATTGCAGCTATTTTCGCCGTGTTGGCGCTGGCCACAATGGCCACCGCTTGCGCCAACCGCACGGGCGACATGACCATCGCCGAATGGTGTTCGCAGGACGCGTCGCGTGGCGACACCGACATCTGCAAACAACATCGCGACACGGAAGAAGTCCGCTCCAGCCTCGGCTCGCGCATCGCTGAAGTGTTTGGTGTCGCCAACCACGCTCAACAAACCGCCGATCAAGCCATGGCGCGCAATGTCGTGTGCGTCACGCGCACGCTCAACAGCACCCGCGCCGGAACCTGCGACCCCGGCTACACGCTGACCGGTTGCACCCAAACCCGCTACACCCGCCGCGCTGGCGGCATGGCGATCCTCCGTTCGGTGAACGACACTGAATGCAGGTTCAATTCGCAGGTTCTTGAAGTGCAAGTGCGCTGCTGCGCCATGGGGCCGAACCCACCGCCAGCAACCATGGTCCGCGACACCGCGCCGCCGGCGCCGGAAACGCCGCAACCGACTCCTGTTTCGTAAGCGCCCGCGCCTACCCCAGTAAAGGATACTCCGCTTCGAGCCGATAAAGGCTCGGAGCGGATTTCCGCGTCATGCTGGAATAGAGTCCAAAGCTTTCCACACGAAAGGGCGGCGTCTCGAACCGCGCGAGCTCTTGTTCGAAGCGCTGCACCCGATCCAACGACGCACCACTGAGATAAGCCACCGTCACGTGCGGGGTAAACCTGTGCGGTTCTGGCTTCAGCTTCACGCGCCGCGCCGCCTTCTCACAAGCCGCCGCCAGTTGCGTGAGAGGCTCGCTCGACGCTGCGCCAATCCAAAGTGCGTGCGGATCAGCGCCGCCAAACGTCCCCGCCCCCTTCAAGCGGATATCGAACGGCTTGTGATGGCGCGTCGCCGCCTCAAGTTCGGAATCGAGATCTTCCGCAACCGGCTCAGCAAGTTCACCGAAGAAACGCAGCGTGAGATGCAGATTTTCACGTGGTCGCCACTTGGCGCCGCCGACGCCTTTCATCAGCGGCAATAGGCGCTCGGCGACGTAATCCGGAATCGAAAGCGCGGCGAACAGTCGAAGCGACATCAATCACCGACATAGGAGTTCTGCAGCAATGATCAAAATCTCACGGCGCCTAATGCAAAAAAGCGGCAACACGGTTGCCGCTTTGTTCGAGCAAACATCACCATTCGCTGAAACGTCGCCTGACGCCGGCCGAGATAAAATGACCCGCGTTCCTTGCGGCGCCATTGCCGCGCGCGGTTTGCTTTCATCGGACGGGAAGACCGCTTTAGCGCGCGCCGTGGCCCTGGTGTGTTGTGCTGCATGAGCAATGCGAGCGGGAACCGGCGGACGGCGCCAATGTCTTCCGACCCGTGGATGGAATACCCATCGCGTGTAAGCGTCAAGCTAGGAACGGGAAATGTGATCGCATTGAAATGTGCGCGTACGCCAACGCGCACATTTCATTGTGCAGTGCGGACTACGGAGACTCGCGCGGCACGGTTGCGATATACGCAGCCACCGCGCGCGCATCTTCTTCGTTCAAACGATAGGGCGGCATCGGCGGTCGCGGATGCGAGCTATCCGGACGAACGCCGGTTTGCAGGAACGCGATGAATTGCTCTTCGGTGAAGTTCGCAGGAATGCCGGCAAGCGGAGGCGCGTAGCTCGCAAAGCCGGGCGGTCCGCCGCCGATATCCGCGCCTTGCAACGCTTGTGCGCTGAGCGGCTCGCCCGTCTGTCCGCGCGGCGTATGGCAATCGCCGCAGAGCACCACACCGTTCACGAGATAGTCGCCGCGCGCGACCAAGGCTTCGCCTTCCAGTGGCGCCGCCGCTTGCGGAGCACACCCGCCAAGTGTCGCGAGCGCAAAAGCGCCGAAAACCCAATTACGCATGAACACGCTCCCCATCTGACCGCCCTCGATCGGGGAACCTAGCGCTGGCTATCGGGCGTCTCAACTTGAAAGCGTCTAGAGTGGCTCGCGCACGGCTTCGCTCCGGCCTACTATCTTGAAGGCGGCATCGAAGCTTGGAAGCAAGCCGGCCTCCCGGTGCACGCTAATCGTAAGGCGCCTATCAAGATCATGCGGCAAGTTCAGATCATGGCCGGCCTCATCATCTTAACTGACGTCACACTCGGCGCGTTCGTGCATCCAGCGTCTTATGGGCTTTCCGCCTTCATTGGCGCCGGGCTCACCTTCGCAGGCGCAACCGGTTGGTGCGGCATGGCGCTTCTGTTGAAGACCATGCCTTGGAATCGCGGCAGCCATACCGCGTGACGCTTCCAGATTTCCTCGCAATCCTCAGCGGCGGCGCCGTTGGCCTGGTGCTCGCCTTGATCGGTGGCGGCGGCTCTATCCTCGCGACGCCTGCTTTGCTCTACGTCGTCGGGGTCGCCAACCCACACATGGCGATCGGCACCAGTGCGCTGGCGGTCTCGGTCAATGCCTTCGCCAACCTCATCAATCACGCACGCCGCGGCAACGTGAAGTGGCGTTGCGCGATCGTGTTCGCCGGCGCCGGTGTGATCGGCGCAGCCCTCGGCGCGGCGCTCGGCAAAATGACGGACGCGCAAGTGCTGTTGCCGCTGTTTGCAGTGCTGATGATCGTCGTCGGCGTCGCGATGCTCCGTCCGCGCAAGGATGACGGCAATGGCGACGTCGTCTTGAACGCGCAGAATGCGCCGAAGCTCGTCGGCTTCGGCCTCGGCGCCGGCGCGCTCTCAGGCTTCTTCGGCATTGGCGGCGGCTTTCTCATCGTCCCCGGCCTTATCGGCGCCACCGGCATGACCATGCTGCAAGCCATCGGCTCATCGCTGTTCAGCGTCGGCAGCTTTGGCGCCACCACTGCCGCCTCCTACGCGCTCGACGGCTTGGTCGATTGGCGCATCGCCGGTCTTTTCATCGGCGGCGGCATCATCGGCGGCGCGATCGGCGCGAGCTTTGCCTCCCAGCTCGCCAAACAACGCGGCGCGCTGCAACGCGTCTTCGCCGGCGTCGTGTTTGCCGTGGCGGCGTACATGCTCTACCGCAGCTTGCTCGCGCCGTAGCGCCGCTTCACCCGCTCAACCCACTCCGCCGCAGATCGAAATCAAACGAGCGCACACGCGGCCCTTCACCGCCCGTCATCAGCGCCGTCAGCGCCCACACCAACGCATCCGCGCGATCGAGCAAGCCTTCGCTCTCACTCACGCCCAGCGCCAACAGCTCCTCCTCCAGCGCCGCAAACGCACCGCAATGCGTCACCCGCCCCTGCTCATACAAAGCCGCGATCGGCTCAGCCCGCGCGCGTTTCCCACGCGACGCATGCACCAGCCGCACAGCACAAGGCGCATTCGCCTGCGCCAGCACAGCGCGCACCATGTCGCCGCCCTGGTTCGCCTCCGCGACAATCTCCGCCGCGCCGAACTCCGCCGCCGCTTCTGCAACCCGCATCGCCCACCCAAGCGGCGACAACCCCAGCGCACTCCGATCCGCCAACACAAAAGCCTGACGCCCCACGCGCCCCGCCACCACGATCCCGCACGCAGCCCCACCCGCGCCCGCCGGCGGATCGACACCCACCACCACGCGCTCACACCGCACTGGCGCAACACCACCACGCGCCCGCTCCAAATCGCAGAGCCGCCACAACGCGCCATCGCCCTCGAGCAAGCGCCCTTCCAGCTCCTGCTCCGCCAACCTTGTGCCGCCGTACAAAGCGCTAAGCCCATCCAGAAACGACGGCGCCAAATGCGCCGCGTTCACTTCCGTCGCGGCTAACGTCACCACGCAGCTCGACTCCGCGCGCAACGCACGCAAAGCCGGGATCGGCTTCGGCGTCGTCGTCACCACCAGCTGCGGCGCAACACCCAACCGCAACCCCATCCGCAAAATCGCCAGCGTCTCACTCGGCCGCGGCCAGATACAAAACTCATCCGCCCACGCCGCCTCGAATTGCGGCCCGCGCAGACGCTCCGGCTCCTCCGCCGAAAACGCGTACGCAATCGACCCATTCGGCCACAACAAACGCCGCCGCGAGCGCTCGTACCAAGGCCGTTCGCGCCCCGGCAGATTGCGCAAGCCCGACGGCCCATCGACCATCACTTCGCGCACGTCATGTTGCGTCGGCCCCACCAAAGCGTAGAGCCCCGGCGACGCCTCAGCCCGCGCCGCCAACCATTCCGCGCCCGCGCGCGTCTTGCCCGCGCCGCGACCACCCTGAAACAGCCACGTCGACCATGTCCCTTGCGGCGCACGCTGCGCATCATGCGCGATCTCGTCCCAGCGGCTGACAAACACCGAAGGGGCGACCTCAATCGCCTCACTCTCTTTCGGAAGCGGATAAAGCGGCGGCGGCACATCCTCGCGCACCAGCTTCGACCACTTCTCAAGCAAAGCCCGCCGCTTCACCGCGTGATGCGTCGCGCCATAATACGCCGCGATCACCGGCGCCGTATAACCACCCTCCTCATAATCCCGACGCATCCGCGCCCAAGCCAAAGCCGAATGCGTCCGCCGCGTCCGTATCCCCTTCACGCTCTCCAGAAACACCTCAACCCGAGCGCCGCCGTCAATCAACGGCGAAGGAAGTGCAGCCGCATTCGCTGGCGCCTCGTGCTCCCCCACTTCGGGGGAGCTGTCACCGCGGAGCGGTGACTGAGGGGGTGTCAGCGCCGCACCACTCGCAACACCACCAGCAGCGGCAGCCGCCGCCTTCTTCCCCCGCCCCGCCACGCGCGAATAAATCGACTGCACCGCAACGCCATGCTCAAGCGCCAACGCACCCGCCGTCGCGCCCGCCATGTATTGCGCGATGATCGCCGCCCAAGTTTCTTTCGAAAGACGCTTCGAGCGAACCGCAACACGCGAGCGCGCCGCGCCGTCGCCCTCAGCCAATGGCGAGCGCCCCCACCGCTTTCGCGAACTCTTCAAGCGTGCCCGCGATGACGATGCTGTCGCGCCCGATCGACCCTTCCGTATAAAGAATCCGCACGCCGCCTTCGGCTTCGACGCACTGGAAGATGTTGTCCGTATTGATAACCCGCCCGCGACTTTGCTTGATGTCGCGCAGTAAAATGAGTGCCATGTCTTCCTCCCGAATATGCAGAGAAAGACATCGTAAGCCCGCCCCCACGCGGTCGGATTGATTCAGCGCCGATGCTTGATTCCAAAGCCTTCTGCGCAAAATCACCATGGATAGAGCCCAGCCTTATCCCCGCTTCTAGAAAGTTGGACCGCGTCGCTCCGCGACGCATGCGCGGCCGAGCCGCGCGCTCCCTCCTTGAACCATTGGCGCTCTCGGCTAACGATACGCACATGGGCCAAAAAGGCTGGCACTCGCGCGGCTATCTCCCGCACTACGACAGTTGGGAAATCACCCAACACGTCGTCTTCCGTCTCTTCGACTCCGTTCCTCCCACCGAGCAAGAAGGCGACGATGTCCTGGATCGCCACCTTGGCGCCTGCTTCATGCGTGACCCCGCCTGTGCCCGCACCGTCGCCGAAGCACTACAAACGCACGGAGATCGCTACGCTCTCCAAGCCTGGTGCGTCATGCCCAACCACGTGCACGCGCTCATCGCCACGAAAGCGGAATCCGAACTCGGCCAAATCGTCCACTTCTGGAAAACTGTCACGCGCCGAAAGATCAACGCGTATCTCTCGCGCACCGGCGCCGTCTGGGCAAAAGACTATTTCGACCGCTACATCCGCGATCAGCGACAATTCGAAACCGCGAAACGCTACATCGAGATGAATCCCGTAGCCGCTGGCCTCTGCGACGCGCCCGAAGCGTGGCCGTTCAGCTCCGCCGGCTGGAAATAAGCACCACATCGACCAAGTTGGACCGCGTCGCTCCGCGACGCATGGACGGCGGAGCCGCGCGCTCCAACCACAAACACGGGCCCCAGCAAGTGGGACCGCGTCGCTCCGCGACGCATGCCCGGCGGAGCCGCGCGCTCCAACCACAAACACGGGCCCCAGCAAGTGGGACCGCGTCGCTCCGCGACGCATGCGCGGCGGAGCCGCGCGCACCAACCACAAACACCGGCCCTAGCAAGTTGGACCGCGTCGCTCCGCGACGCATGCGCGGCCGAGCCGCGCGCACCAACCACAAACACCGGCCCTAGCAAGTTGGACCGCGTCGCTCCGCGACGCATGCGCGGCGGAGCCGCGCGCTCCAACCACAAACACCGGCCCCAGCAAGTGGGACCGCGTCGCTCCGCGACGCATGCGCGGCGGAGCCGCGCGCTCCAACCACAAACACCGGCCCCAGCAAGTAGGACCGCGTCGCTCCGCGACGCATGCGCGGCGGAGCCGCGCGCTCCAACCACAAACACCGGCCCTAGCAAGTTGGACCGCGTCGCTCCGCGACGCATGCGCGGCGGAGCCGCGCGCTCCAACCTACAAACGCCCGAGCCTCTTCCACACCACCGCGCGCTTACGGATCGCGTCGATCCCATAATGCTTGGAAACAGCGGACGCCCACGTACCCCGCCAAATAATCCCGCCGCGCCTGCGCCCAGACCTCCGGACTATGATGCAGACGCTTGGTGATGGTGCGCTTGGGTTTTGGTTCCGATGTCACGCCGCCATTCTACGGCCGCGCGCGATCGGTCGGATTGAACGCGATCTATCCCCGTTTTTCGCGCTCATAACTGGTTCGTGTTCGACCGTGCGCACAACGTCTATCGATCCCTAGGCCAACGAGTTACCACGGGACAATTTGGACAATCGCGCTCACGCCGATAATTTTCGGTGACGTTGGACCGTCGGGCGGCTGTCCCAAGCACCGGCGCTGTCGCTGATACGTCGCCACTTGCAGGTAATGATGCGGGCAGTGTCGTCGTAGAACAATCAATCAATACCTGTGGCGGAGAGATTGGGCCCGGCTCGTCGCTGACGAGAGCCTCAAGCAACTTCGCAGTTGTACCAACAAACAACGTCAGAAGTAGGATCATTGATAGCGCGCCCGCAACAATCCAAGGCGTTGACAGCTTTACTCTTCGGACTCTGGCAATCAGCGTATCAGAGTTCTTTTCTTGAGGGGTTTGCGCCTGTCGTGCAGAGTCTTCCTGTGCAGAGTCTTCGGCACTTGGGCTGGTCGAGCCACGCCTTGTCTGCAATCGGCCTGAAACAATCCTAGCCGCGTCCTCGGTGCTTATGACGGAGCCGTCTGAACGATGGATGCTGGCATTCTCGGTAGCCACTTCAAGCCCGTCGTCATCAGATAGAAGAGTAGCAAAAATCGCCTCTGCAAGCAGATCGACAAGGCCACCGTTCGCAACTTCGCGCGCAATTGCGATCGCGTCCTCAAGCTCATCGTATGGAATCCACCATTCTGTTCGGTAGTATGCCGCGTGCACGTCGGCCAAGCCAAAATGTGAGACATGGCGTGGCGGATGGTATCGATTTTCTAGCCGACGACCGAAGATCGTGTTGAAGCGTGGAGCAATCGCGCCAAGGTTTGGTCGCCGACCGCGCCGTCGCTCTTGCGCGCGCGCAATGAGCGTGAAGGAAACGCGTTGAAGCTCCCTTCCCGGCAATTTGCGCGAGGCAATGCGCTGCAAAACACAATACACCTAACGGGCGACTGAGGTCGACGGGAGGCAGATGTTACTTTGGCTGACTGGCTTCGTATTTGTCTAGCTCGCCAACAGACGCGGCAATGGCGCCTTCAACGGCATCAACGATGACGTCGCTTCCACGATTCTCGCGCACCAACTCGATAGGAATCGTGAGACGTGCCGTCGGCGCGTTCGAAGCAGTGACTTCCACGATCACTGCGCCTGCGGTGCGCTCGTCATCTACCGCTGACACAACCACCTCAAGCTCAGCTTCGGCACCGTCGTGACGAAGCTCAGCGCAGGCGAGAGTGATGCGAGCAGCGTCAGCTGCCCCTTGTGGATCAACGTCTTCCGCAACATACCAAGCAAACTTGTCCTTCGGCTCTGCGGTTCGCATTGCCCAATATCTTGAGCGCTGTGCCGTGGTGTCCAAGCGCTTCCGCGTAACCGCCGACGATCTGGCGTCAAAGGCCGGAAATGTCTGGCCGGCAAGAAGCGGCCGGTCTGATGCCGGACGAGAGGCTAGGTCACCAAGAGTGACCTCGGCTCTCATCTGGTTCGCAACTCTGACCGGACCGACTCCGCGAACGGAAACTCGCGTTTCCAATCCTGGACGCGCACCCTTGTTGCTGATCACGATTGTCAGCGGATTCAGCCGCGCAATTGAATTTGTCTCCGCACTGGTTTTTGCGAGTTTCGTCTCTATCGAAGAGCGCCAAGTTGTCATGGCCTCCATTGCGCGCTTAGCGTTGGTCTTGGCGACGCCTTCGTCGGTGCGTTCAAGCTTCTTTCTGAGATTTTGAAGCTCGCGATCACGGGCAATGTGTCCTTCGAGCTTCTGGTTCTCAAGCATCGCTTCGAGCTTTGCCGATGCCTGATCGAGTCGCTCTCGAAATCGGGCCATTCTTTCGCTATCGGCGGCCAGTTCGATCAGCCGCACCACCGCGTCGTGCGGGATCGGCTCGTATGACAGCGTTCGAAGAGTCAGCGCACCGCGCTCGCCGAGCCCGCGAACTCCGACATGCAGGATAGGGTCATTGGCCTTGGCGACGCTCAGCTGCCGCCTCAGATCGTCAATTTCGGCCTGGTGCGCGTCAGTCTCGCTCAGCAACCAGTCATCTGGAACCAATTGAAATTGAAGGCCCGCACGCATCGCCCTCCAGCATAGACCAGTATCGTGACTCAGCACCTCGATCTGAGGCACGGTCTGCCGAATGATGAGCGCCTCTTCGACGATGCGTTGGTCCGGACGTTGTATCGCAGAGATACGGCGATCGTCCTCTGGCTGAAATATGGGTGGAAAGGCCAAACGAATTCGCCTGGTGCCGCTCGTCCAGGTCTTATCGCCCTCATCTGAAACGAGCATTTCCCTTAGGATCGCGTTTGCTTCGCGCGCGCGACGAGCGCGACGGGCGTTTCCATCCCCCTTCAACCTGTCGATCTCGTCGATCGCACTGGGGGCTGGCATAAGTGTCAAGTCGCCGTCGGGGGCAAACTCATGCCAAGGCAAGTCCGTGATCCGCCGACACTGCAGGAACACGTTTGAATCGAGCAGGTATGCTCGGTCAGGCATGGTCCCTAAGCGTCCACGTCCGCTTCCAGCGCGAACTCCTGAATGAACTCACGCCGCGGCTCCACCACATCGCCCATCAGCTTCGAGAACATCTCGTCAGCATCGTCGGCGTGATCGACCTTTACTTGCAGCAGCGTGCGCACGTCGGCGTCGAGCGTCGTCTCCCACAACTGCTCGGCGTTCATTTCGCCCAAGCCCTTGTAGCGCTGGATCGAAACGCCCTTCTGCCCCGCGGCCTGGATGGCGTGCAGCATCGAGAGCGGGCCATCGACGTCGGTCGACTCCGCGCCGCGCTTCAGCGCGCCGCGCGTCAGATACGTCTCGCGCAGAGCCGGCGCGCGATCGGCGAGGCGGCGCGCATCGGCTGAGCTCAAGAAGAGCGTATCAAGAGTCGCGCGTTCGGCGACGCCGCGCACGGTGCGCTCGAGCACCAGCGCGCCATCGGGATCGAAGCGCCCGGTCCAATTGCCTTCGCCCTCTTCGGCGATGGCGTTGAGACGCGCGGCGGCCCCGGCGGCTTCCTTATCGGTCGCGCCCTGCTCAAACGCGCCGGCGATCGCGGCTTGCTCCAAGACGCTATCGGGCACGCGGGCGTGCAAGCGCTTGATCAAAGTTTCAACCGCCATGGCTTCGCGCGCGAGACGCTTCAAATCATCGCCCGCATATTGCGCGCCGCCGGCTTCCAGCACGGCGCCGGCCGAGCCTTCCTCGATCAGGAAACTCTCGAACTCGGCCTGGTCCTTCAGATAGCGGCCGCTCTTGCCCTTGGTGGCTTTGTAGAGCGGCGGCTGAGCGATGTAGAGATAGCCGCCATCGATGATCTCCGGCATTTGCCGGTAGAAGAACGTCAGCAGAAGCGTGCGGATGTGGGCGCCGTCGACGTCGGCGTCGGTCATGATGATGATCTTGTGATAGCGCAGCTTTTCGATGTTGAAATCGTCGCGCCCGATGCCGGTGCCGAGCGCAGTGATCAGCGTGCCGACCTGTTCGCTCGACAGCATCTTATCGAAGCGCGCGCGTTCGACGTTCAAGATCTTGCCGCGCAGCGGCAGCACCGCTTGGGTTTCGCGCGCGCGGCCTTGCTTGGCGGAGCCGCCTGCCGAGTCACCCTCGACGATGAAGAGTTCGGATTTGGCCGGGTCTTTCTCCTGGCAATCGGCGAGCTTGCCGGGCAGCGAGGAGATATCGAGCGTCGACTTGCGGCGCATTTCGCGCGCCTTGCGCGCCGCTTCGCGCGCGGCGGCGGCTTGCACGATCTTGCCCATGACGTTCTTGGCGAGCGTCGGGTTTTCTTCGAACCATTGATTGAGCGCATCGCCCATCAGGTTTTCGACGACAGGCCGAACTTCGGAGGAGACCAGTTTTTCCTTTGTTTGCGAGGAAAATTTGGGGTCCGGCACTTTGACGGAGAGCACGCAAGTGAGGCCTTCGCGGGCGTCGTCACCCGTGATTTCGACCTTTTCCTTTTTGGCGATGCCCGAGCTTTGCATGTAGGCGTTCACCACGCGCGTCAGCGCGCCGCGGAAGCCGGCCAAGTGCGTGCCGCCATCCTTTTGCGGGATGTTGTTGGTGAAGCAGAGCGTGTTCTCGTGATAACCGTCGTTCCACTGCATGGCGCATTCGACGGTCATGCCGTCCTTTTCGCCGATGACGTAGATGGCGTCGGGGATGAGCGCGGTGCGTGAGCGGTCGAGGTGGGCGACGTAGGCTTTGACGCCGCCTTCGTAAAAGAGCGTTTCCTCGAACGGCTCGGGGCCGCGCAGATCCTTGAAGATGATGCGCACGCCGGAGTTCAAGAAAGCGAGCTCGCGCAGGCGGTGTTCGATCGTCTTGCGATCGTATTCGACCATTGTGAAGGTTTGCGGGCTGGCGAGGAAGCGCACAGCCGTGCCGTTCTTCACCTTGCCGTCGTCCATCGGCGCCGGGCCGACTTCCTTCAGCGGCGCAACCGCATCGCCCATGGCAAAGCGCATGTAATGCTCTTTGCCGCCGCGCCAGATGCGCAGGTCGAGCCACTCGCTGAGCGCGTTGACGACCGAAACGCCAACGCCGTGCAGCCCGCCCGAAACCTTGTAGCTGTTCTGGTCAAACTTCCCGCCCGCATGCAGCTGAGTCATGATCACTTCAGCTGCGGAGACGCCCTCCTCCGGGTGAATGTCCGTAGGAATCCCGCGCCCGTTATCAAAGATCTCGGCGCTGCCATCCGGATGCAGCACCACCTCAACCCGGTTCGCATGCCCCGCCAGCGCTTCATCAATGGCGTTATCGACCACCTCATAAATCATATGATGGAGACCGGACCCATCATCGGTATCCCCAATATACATCCCCGGCCGCTTCCTCACGGCGTCTAAGCCTTTGAGAACTTTGATGGAATCGGCGCCATAATCGGGTGTGCTCGCCGGTGCGTTTTGGGGCGGGTTCATGGGTCTCGAATCGAGCTGAAAAAGACCCGCTGAATATAGGGATGAATGGGGAAAAAGTCGCGGTTTCGGCGCCACTTGGAACGGAAAAATCAGCGCCAGAAAGGCTCATAAAATCAGTAGGTTCTCGAGCCGATCCGTTGTTGAAATACGTCTGTTTCGAGAGCCCGTGCCGCGGCCTTAGGAGACACGCACCGGCAAGCTTTCGTAGCCTTTCACGAACGACGAATAGACGCGCTTGGGCTCTCCCATCACTTCAACCTTATCGAAGCGCTTCAGGATCTCTTCCCAGACGATGCGCAGCTGCATTTCGCCAAGGCGATTGCCGACGCAACGGTGAATGCCGAAGCCGAACGACAAATGCCGCCGCACGTTCTCGCGCTCAATATCGAACGCGTCGGCGTTGGGGATCACTTCTTCGTCGCGATTGCCGGAGACGTACCACATCACCACTTTGTCGTGCTTCTTGATCAGCTTGCCTCCGAACTCGACGTCTTCAAGTGCAGTCCGGCGCATGAAAGCCAGCGGCGTTTGCCAACGGATCGTCTCGGATACCAAATTCGGAATGAGAGCCGGATTGGCCCGTAGTTTGGCGAACTGCTCCGGGAATTTGTTGAGCGCATAGACACTGCCCGTGATCGAGTTGCGCGTGGTGTCGTTGCCGCCCACGATCAACAGCACGAGATTGCCTAAGAACTCCTGACGCGGCATGTCTTTCGTGCTGTCGCCATGCGCAAGCATCGAGATGAGATCGTTGCGCGGCGGCGCGGCGGCCCGCTCGTCCCACAGGCCGTTGAAGTACTGCAGACACTCCATCAGCTCCATTCGGCGCTGCTCGTCGCTCTCAACGATGCCCTGCCCTGGCGCGGCCGTGGCGACATCGGACCAGCGCGTCAGCTTGCGACGATCTTCCCAGGGGAAGTCGAACAATGTCGCCAGCATCTGCGTCGTCAGCTCAATCGAAATCTTGTCGACCCAGTTGAACGTTTCACCCCGCGGCACATCGTCCAAAAGCTTGCCGGCGCGTTCGCGGATGATGGGTTCGAGGAGCGCCAAATGGTTTGGCGCGACGATCGGCGAAACAGTCTTACGCTGAACGTCGTGCTTCGGCGGGTCCATCGCGATGAACATCGGCAATGGAAAGTCTTCCTCGGGATCGAACAGAACAATCGACGGCTCGGACGAGAATTGCTGGTGATTGGTGTCCACCGCCATGATGTCGTTGTACTTGGTGATCGACCAATAGGGACCGTTCTGGCTGTCGGGACAGTAGTGGACCGGATCCTCCTTCCGGAGGCGCTCGAAGAAAGGCCAGAAATTGTTGTCGCGGAAACGTTCGGAGCGGCTGATGTCGAGCGTCGACAAATCCGTCTTCCAAGCGTCCTCATTCGGATCGTAGTTGAAGACATAGTCTTCATTGCGTTTCGCGACGTAGTCGGAGTTTGCCATGACGCGCCTCTTTCCAAGGCGCTCACAGCACCAAATTTCTGACGCCTTGTCACGACCCGCCGCCGTTCGGCACTGAAATTTCGGGTTACCTAGCGGCGCCGCTCGTTCCGTTTCAGCCGGACCCGAGGCGCCGCTGGAATCCGCGACCTTAGCTCAGGCGGACGCACCCATCGCGCACCTCGAACATCTGCGCGCGGCCCCCAAACGCCTCAAACAGGTTTTGATCTGTCCCGGTGAGCCATGCCTGGCCGGCATTCGCCAGCAGTTCGTCGAACAAAGCGGCGCGGCGCACTGAATCCAGGTGCGCCGCCGCTTCATCGATCAGGATAAGAGACGGTCCGGCGCCAGGGTCGCCCGCAAGCGCGCGGGCTTGCGCAAGGGTTAGACCAACGAGCAGCGCCTTCTGCTCACCCGTGGAACACTGATCGGCGTCCATATTCTTTGCGGCGTGGCGCGCCTTGAGATCGCTACGGTGTGGGCCATCGAGCGCACGTCCGGCCCCTGCGTCGCGACCGCGCACATCACGGAGAAGCTCGGCGAAATCTTCTTCGACATCGGCGCTCTTTGAGCCGTTCTCAAAGCGGGCCTCAAGCAGACCTTCGAGCGCGAGAACAGCTTTGGGAAATGCGCCATCGGGGCGCGCATCTATCGCCACCTGCAAACGATGCAAGGTTTCCACGCGCGCCGCCGCGATCGCGGCGCCATGCGCCGACATCTCTCGCTCCAAACCGCCGAGCCAAGCATCATCGAAGACCCGTTCACCGAGTAGACGCTGCCGCTCACGCATCGCGCGTTCGTAAGCAGCCGCAGCTGCGCCGTGCTGAGAGGCGCGCGCAAGCGTCAGGCGATCAAAAAACCGGCGGCGATCTCCCGCCGCGCCAGACCATAGACGATCCATCGCGGGTGTCAGCCAAGTCATTCGGGCAGCTTCGGCTAGATCGGAAGCGGTGGCGGGTTGTCCATCTCGGCGCGCAATGCGCTTCACCCCGCCCTCAGGCGTACGCTCAGCACCCGCCCCGATATTTGTCTCTTCGCCATCATGCGAGATCTTGGCGGAGACTGCCCACGGCTGAGCGCGAAACTCAGCCGTTTCACCGGCACGCGCGACGTCAGTGAGCGCGGCGCTGCGCAGGCCGCGCCCCGGCGCAAGCATGGTGAGCGCTTCGAGAATATTGGTTTTTCCAGCGCCGTTCGGTCCAAACAAGCAAACCGGGCGCGCGTCGAGCTCGAGATCGAGGGCGGCGTGGTTGCGAAAATCCGTGAGCGTGAGCCGCGACACATGGAGCGAATGGCTCATGGCGACTCAGCTGCAAGCGGGCCGATCACTTCAATCGCATCGGTGGACACCCCGCCCCGCCAGCCATGGGGCACGCGAGCGAACGTTTGTGCGTCATCAACCCCTGTCGAGGTCAGCGGCCCGCGCAAAGAAATCGGGCCGGCGATATAGACCTCACTTCCCGCGGCTCGCATCCGCGTCAGAAAGCGATTTGGCCATCCCCACATGAGCGGCGCATAATTCACCGGCACGAAAACGAGCGTGTTGTGACACTGGTCTGGAATAGCCCCAAACCAGCCTATGGCGAGATATCGCAATCCGCATTGTTTGAGCCCGCGGCGGCTGACGATGCGCGCATCAGGCCGCAGCTCTCGCAATCGGGTCGCCGGCGCCGCTCCGAAAAAAGCAAGGCGTGACATGTCGAGTTCTGGCGTTGCCTCCAGGTACGCCGACATTGCATCGCCCTCGGAGGGATCTCTGCTCTTGAAGTTGATGAGGAACGCGCGATCCGGAAATGCTGTGAGCACTTCGCGAAGCGTTGGCATCAGGCTCGCGCCGTGGCCACGGAATGGGAAGGTCGCTCCGCCATCGGCCGTGTAGCCATAGCCAACATCAAGCGCGCGCAATTCGGCCATGCTGTGTTCACGGGTCACGCCTTCACCGTCGGTTCGGCAATCAAGCGTCCAATCGTGAAAGACGGCGAACTCGCCATCCGTCGTCGGATGGACATCGATTTCAACCATGTCGGCGCCCGCGTCGAAGGCCGCGCGCATTGAGGGCAGAGTGTTCTCTATGAAGGCGTTGGTCGGTTCAAAAATGCGCGTCGCCGTACATGTCTCGTTGTCGAGGCCCGCTGTGTCATAACGCTGATGCACGCCACGATGCGCGAGCAACCTCATTTGGCCATCGGGATGGGCAAAAAGCGACGTGTTAAGGCAAAACAGTACGGCGCCGGTAAGCGCGGCAAAGCCGAGAGCGAACCAACGCTTCCGCATCGGCTAGACCCGTAGCGGCATCAGCACATAGAGCGCCGCGTCGTCGGCTTCGTCGCGCACCAAAGTCGGCGAACCCGAATCGGCCAATTCAAATACCGCGCTCTCACCTTCAATCTGCTGCGCAACATCAAGCAGATAACGCGCGTTGAATCCGATTTCGAGGGCTTCATCGCGATAGTCGGCGGCGAGGTCTTCGGTGGCGACGCCAGCGTCCGGGTTGTTCACGGTGAGCGTGATCTTGTCCTTGTCGAGCGCCAGACGCACTGACCGCGAGCGTTCGGCCGAGACTGTTGCGACACGATCGACAGCTTCGGCGAAAGCCTTGTTATCGATCTTCAGTTTCTTCGAATTATTCTTCGGGATGACGCGCGCGTATTCCGGGAACGACCCATCGATGAGCTTAGACGTCAGCACCGCATCGCCCAGCGCGAAGCGAATCTTTTGCGGCGACACTGAAATCTCAACAAGATCGGACGCATCGTCGAGCAGGCGTTTCAGTTCATTGATTGTCTTTCGCGGCACGATCACGCCCGGCATGCCAACCGAACCCTTTGGCGCTGGATGATCGGCGAGCGCGAGACGGTGACCATCGGTTGCGACGGCGCGCAGCTTCTGGCCGTCAGCATCGACCGCGTGCAGGAAGATGCCGTTCAAATAGTATCGGGTCTCTTCCGTCGAAATCGCGAAGCGGGTTTTATCGATCAGACGGCCAAGTTCGGTGGGCTCGATCTCGAACTTGGTCTCGAACCCATCCGAGGGCATCGAGGGAAAGTCTCCGGCCGGCAAAATTGGCAAGTGGAGGCGCGACTTGCCCGCTGAGATGAAAAGTCTTGGGTCGTCGCCATTTACTTCGAACTTTACAGCTGAACCATCCGGCAGCTTGCGCACGAAGTCGTAGAGGTAATTGGCGGGCGCCGTCGTCTGGCCGCCCCGTTCCACCTCGGCTGAGGCGCTTTCGGCGATTTCGATATCGAGATCGGTCGCGGTTAGTTTGAGGCTATCGCCTTGAGCTGAAAGCAAAACGTTGGAGAGTATTGGAATCGTATTGCGCCGTTCGACGACGCTCTGAACGTGATTGAGTGCTTTAAGGAGCGCCGAGCGCTCAATCGTCAGCCGCATTCCTCAGACCCCTCAGCCCCGCCCTCTGCTCCGCACGAGGCACACAAAAACACCCCCTGCGCGCCTGAGTCGGCTGCTGCAGGGGGTGCGAAATTAGCAGAAGCCGCGCGAACCCCAAGCCCCAATTGCAAGACTTAGGGGGCGCACGGAGAAGGGAGCGCGATCCCTAGGGCTCGCGACGCACCGCGCGCGCGATGCCTTCGAGTTCCGCCTTCAGGTTCGGATCAGTCTCAGACAGCGCCGCAATGCGATCACGCGCATACATAATGGTGGTATGATCGAAGCCGCCGAAGCGCTGGCCAATATCCGGCAGCGAGGCGTGCGTCATCTTGCAGGCAAGATACATCGCCACTTGGCGCGGACGCGCGATCGAGTGACGGCGCGTGCGTTCAAGCAATTGTTGAACGCTCATGTTGTAGTGACGCGCGACGACTTTCTGCACCAACTGCACAGTAATGCGGCGCTCCGCACCTTCAGCCAGTTTGCTTTGCAGAGCATTCGCGGCGGCTTCTAGCGTCACAGTAGTCCCTCCCGAGATCTTCCATTCGATGAGAAGTTGGCAGACCGCGCCATCGAGTTCGCGGCCAGTAACGTGCATGCGATCAGCGATCATGTCGAGCGCTTCCGATGCAACACTGAAACCCGGATTCGCACGTGCGTGATGTGCGACGCGGGCGTCAAGAATCTTGCGACGCAACGGTGCGTCGGGTTCAGAAATTTCGCTGACGGCTGCGCCTTTCAGTTTTGCCTTCAGCGCATCGTCGAGCCCTTCCAATCCATCAGGACCATGGTTGGCTGCAAGCGCAATCTGGCCGCCGCGACGTGTAAGTTCATTAATGGTGTCGAACGCTTCTTCTTGGGTCGCGCGTTTGCCGCAGATCCGATGAAAATCGTCGATGATCAGCAAGTCCGGCGCGCGGACCATTTCCTTGAAAGCGGAGCTATCGCGCTTTTTGTGGAGCGCCGATTGAAAGCATTCGAGAAATTCCTGGCCGGTCATAAAGAGAACCTTGCGTCCGCGCGCGATCGCTTCATAAGCGGCGGCGTTCAGCAGGTGGGTTTTGCCACACCCGGGCGGCGAATGAACGAGCCACACCGGAAACGTCACGCCAACGCCGGCGCCGATCATTTGCGCGACGGTATAGGCGTGGAAGTTGCTCGGACCGTCGGCAAAGGTTTCGAAGGTGAGTTCAAGCGGGCGCAAAGGCTCGGCCTCCGGCTTTCGCGCCTCTTCGATGCGCGCGTCAGCCAGCGCACGGACGTCCTCCGGAATTTCGTGTTCCAGGAGAATCTGGATTTTCTGAACTCGCGGCTCGTACACCCGCATGCGCGTCGCTAGGCGGTCCACAACTTGTTGGTTCAGCCGCTCTTTTGCGACCCGCGACCCTGCCCGGAAAAGCAGAGCACCATTCAATTCAGCCACGAGCCGGAGCGGGCTGATGTAAGAGCCATAGAAATCGGCGCCGTACTCACCAAGCAGCTCCTTCTGCACCAACTCAAATGCACGCGCCGCTCCAACGCCCGCCGTTTCCTGGCGGGCTTGTTCGCCCTGTTGTTCCATGCAGCCCCCGCTGAGAACATTATTGTTTTTAGCCGACCCCAGACGGGCACATCTCTCCCGTTCGCGCCGAAAAGCTCTTCGGCCCGACGCTCGCGCATCGAAGTCACTGGGACTTGTCGAACGGGCGAGCCGTGCTCGCCTGACCCGCGAAATCTGCGCCGTTCCACAGGCGCCGTCAACAACAGTTTGTTTACGATTTCGCCATTTTCCACATCGAAATGAACGCGGCTTATGGCGTTGATTTAATTGAATTTAGCCACCGCATGGCGAAAATTGCATTTGTCCGAATCCGGACAAATATCCACCGCTTATCCGCAACTTGGTTGCGGACTCGGACTATGGAGATTCGTGAGAGTTTGGCGACAGAAAAAAGACAGTCGCCAAGCGTCGGACGGCCTGTTTAGGCCTTCTTGGAACCTGAAAGCGTGGCGATGCGCTTGGAAAGACGAGAAACTTTCCGGCTCGCAAGATTCTTGTGCACTACGCCTTTGCCAGCCGCTTTCATGGTCGCGGACTCGGCGGCGCTGAGCGCCTCTTGGGCCTTCTTCGCGTCACCCGAGGCGATCGCCTCTTCAACAGAACGCCACGACGAACGCATCCGGGTGCGGCGCGCCTTGTTGACCGCCGTGCGGCGGGCAATCACGCGGGTCGCTTTCTTTGCGGACTTCGTATTCGCCATGGTGTCGGTGTTTCCAGATCTTGGTTTCGGACGCGAAGCGCGGGGCTATAGCCTCGCTCAAGGCAGAGGTCAAACCCTCAGCGGTTCTTAAATTCGGGGGGCCGCTTTGCGATAAACGCCGCCATCCCCTCCTTCTGATCCTCGGTCGCGAAAAGGCTGTAAAACAGCCGTCGTTCGAGCCTTAGCCCCTCATTTAGCGGCGTCTCAAAAGCAGCGTTAACTGCTTCCTTGTTAGCGATCGTCGAGAGCGCGCCAAACGAGGCGATCTTCTTGGCCGCGGCCATCGCCTCTTCCATCAGCTTGTCAGCCGGCACAACGCGCGCGACCAGACCACCGCGCTCGGCCTCAGCGGCATCCATCATCCGGCCGGTCAAGCACAGATCCATTGCCTTGGCCTTGCCGACTGCGTGTGTGAGCCGCTGCGAGCCGCCCCAGGCGGGCATGACGCCAAGCGTAATCTCAGGTTGGCCAAATTTGGCGGTATCCGCAGCGATGATGAAATCACACATCATGGCAAGCTCGCAGCCACCACCCAATGCATAGCCCGCAACCGCCGCGATCAAAGGCTTCCGCGTGCGCGGTACGCGTTCGAGGTTCGAAAACGGATCGCGTGCGTAGAAATCTGCGAACTGGCCTTCAGCCATTTGCTTGATGTCTGCGCCGGCGGCGAAGGCCTTTTCCGAACCGGTGATGACAATGCAGCCGATCGCCGTATCCGCTTCGAACGCATCTAGCGCATGGCTCACTTCAGCGATCAGCGCATCATTCAGTGCATTCAGCGCCTTCGGACGATTAAGGCGAATGACGCCAACGCCGCCATCGGTTTCGACAAGAATGTTCTCGTAGGTCATTGCCGCGTCTTGCGCCGCCGGCGCCGGAAAATCAATCGCTCGGCGGCGCGCGGGAGAAGAGCAACACTTCCAGCAACAAATCTTCGCCACGCTGATAATAGCTCAGCGACACCTGCTCGCGGCCGCGAAGATAGACGGTTTCGTTCTCGCCGCCGCTGCCGAGGGAGATCGCCCACCCAAGCGCCGGCAACGCGGCGTCATAATACGCTCTGACCTGCTCGGCCTGCGCCTGCCCGCTCGCCGAGACGCTGAGCATACGCACCCCATCGTTGGAGAATTCGGCGTGATCCGTGGTCTCCACGAGACCAGGCGCGATCGGCATATCTTCCAGCTGCGTGAAATAAGCCGTCTCCGCATATGCGGGGGACGCACAGGTGAGGGTCAAGGCGGCGGCGAAGGCGAAACGAGTCACCTGGGACCTATATCACATCTCATCGTTGACAGCGCGGGCACCAGAACGTGGAGCGCCCGCTGTGCACCGCGCGCTTGATGGTGCCGCCACAATCCTTCTTCGGGCACCTCTCGCCCTCACGATCATACACGCGAAAGCGATGTTGAAAGCCGCCCTGCGCGCCATCGACCGCAGCATAATCGCTCAGCGTCGAGCCACCCGCCTCAATGGCTTCTTCGAGCACCGCGCGGACCGCGTGGAAGAGCTTATCCAAGCGTGGCGCAGAAATGCGCCCCGACGCCTTCTCTGGCGAAATTCCGGCGCGATGCAGCGCTTCAACGACGTAGATGTTGCCGAGGCCCGCAACCACGCGCTGGTCCAACAGCGTCGCCTTGATCGGCGCCTTCTTCCCCGCGAGCGCCTTCTTCAGGTACGGCTCGTGAAATTGATTGCCGAGTGGTTCCGGGCCCATTGCGTTGAAGAACGGATGCGCTTCGAGTTCTGATTCAGGAATGAGATCCATGTAGCCGAAGCGGCGCGGATCGTTGAACTCAAGCTTCGCGCCATCCTCCATATCGATGATGACATGTGTGTGCGTCGGATCGGTTGGCTCGGCGTAGTAGAAATCACCCGGTTGTCGTTTTGCGCCGATGATCGACCAGCGGCCCGTCATGCCCAGGTGCGTGATCCAGACGTTCCCGTCATCCAAATGCGCGAGCAGATATTTTGCCCGCCGATCCAGGGAATCCACGCGCCGTCCACTCAACCGCGCCGCAAAACGCGCCGGAAAAGGAAACCGCAAGTCAGCCCGCTTCGTCCGCGCACGTTTGATGCGTCGCCCTACCAGGGCTGGCGCCAAACCGCGCCGCACGGTTTCGACTTCAGGAAGCTCAGGCATGCGGCGAAATGTCGGAAAGCAAAGGCGAAAGCATCGCCGCCCGATATAGCCCCACCCCGGCCCGCCCGCTATGGTCCGGTCATGAGTGACGAGACTGCATCTTTCGGGTTCCAGGACGTGCCGAAGGCCGAAAAGGCCGGACGCGTGCGCGAGGTTTTTTCCTCGGTCGCGAGCAAGTACGATCTGATGAACGACGCCATGTCGGGTGGCATGCACCGGCTTTGGAAGGATGCCGCTGCCGCGAAGCTCAACCCGCAACCGAACGAACTCATCCTCGACGTTGCCGGCGGCACCGGCGATATCGCGCGGCGCCTAATGAAACTTGGCGACGGCGCAGCGCAGCGACGCGGATTGGAGCCGCCTGAGATCCACGTCATCGACATCAACGCCGAGATGCTCGAAGCCGGCCGCGCACGCGGCGAAGACCGGCTCCACTGGCATGAAGGCGACGCCGAAAATTTACCAGTCGATGACCATGTCGCCGACGCTTACATCATCAGCTTCGGCATCCGTAACTGCACCGACATTCCCGCCGTACTGCGCGAAGCCAAGCGCGTTCTGAAACCTGGCGGGCGGTTTTTCTGTTTAGAGTTCTCGCGCCTCGCGATTGGCGGGCTCGAGCCGGTTTATGATTTCTACTCTTTTAACGCGATCCCGGCACTGGGGAAATTACTGGCGAATGACGCAGATTCTTACCGATATCTAGTGGAATCCATCCGCCGGTTTCCGGATCAGGAAGCTTTTCTCAATATGATCCGTGAGGCGGGTTTCGCACGCGCGGCCTATCGCAACATGGCCGGCGGCGTTTGCGCGCTGCATTGGGGTTGGTCGGTTTAGTGCTTTCGTTCGTTCTCGTCGTCCTCGTCCTTGGGGCGGTGGTGGCCGGTTTCGCCACAGGTGTCTTCGGGCACATCCGGCGTCTTGTGCGCGTGGCGCTGACGCTGGTGCGCTACGACGTGCTGCTGCCCGAAGAATATTACGACCAGTACTCAACACCGCTGCAAGCCGCGCACACGGCGCTTTCCATGTTCGCAAAGCGCCGCCGTGGCAAAACAGTTGGCGCGCGGCTCGCGAAAGCGCTTGAGCGGCTCGGCCCGGCTTATGTGAAGGTCGGGCAATTCCTGGCCACGCGTCCGGACATGATCGGCGTGCAGACTGCCCAGGAGCTTGGGCGACTGAAAGATCGGCTCCCACCCTTCTCTCGCACCGAAGCGCTAGACACGATCAACAAAGAACTCGGCGGCACCGAAGGCATTTTCGCGGGTATCTCCGAGGCGATGGCGGCGGCCTCGATCGCCCAGGTGCACCAGGGAATCGTGCCGCGCCACGGCGTCGTCGCCATCAAAGTGCTGCGCCCACGCATCGAAAAAAAGCTTGCCAGAGAAATGGCCGCGCTGCGCTTCCTTGCCTGGTGGATCGAGCGTGTGTCACCCCGCTCGCGCCGTCTCGAACCGGTCCAATTCATCGACACAGTTGCGTCCGCGATGGAGCGCGAACTCGATCTCCGTCTTGAAGCTGGCGCCGCCGCTGAATTTCGCGAAGTCGCCGAGAAAGACGGTTACCTCACGGTCCCCAACATCGATTGGTCGCGTTCTTCGAAGCGCGTGATGACGCTCGACTGGATCGACGGTACGCCGCTGACCGACTCCAAAGCGCTCGACAAAGCCGGCGCCGATCGCAGCGAGCTTGCCATCTCAATCACGCGCGGCTTCCTCGCGGCGGCGCTCGACTACGGCTTCTTCCACGCCGACATGCACGAGGGCAATTTGCTATACGGCAAAGACGGCAAGCTCTGGATCGTCGACTTCGGCATCATGGGTCGTATCGGCCACAAGGAGCGCCGCTATCTCGCCGAGATCCTTTATGGCTTCCTGCGCCGCGACTATCGCCGCGTCGCAGAAGTCCACCAGGAAGCGGGCTACGTGCCGGAACGCTTCACGGTCGAAGAGTTCGCGCAAGCGCTACGCGCCATCGGCGAGCCAATCTTCGGCAAGAAGGCAGATGGCATTTCTATGAGCCGGCTGCTTCTGCAGCTCTTCGACGTCACCCATATGTTCGGCATGCATTTGCGCCCCGAATTGGTGCTGCTGCAAAAAACCATGGTGCAGGTTGAAGGCGTCGCGCGCGGCCTTGACCCCCAGCACGACATGTGGGCCGCGGCACGGCCGATTGTCGAACGCTGGGTGCAACGCGAACTCGGGGCCGAAGCCGTCGCCAAACGCGGCATCGATGAAGTTGCGCTCGGACTGCAGTCGTTGCGCCGCCTGCCGCAAACGCTACTCATGGTCGAAGCCGCCGCGCGCAAGGTGGCGATTGAGGCGCCGCGCATCGAACGCAAGTGGTATGAGATGCCGGCCGTCTGGATCGCCCTGCTCGGCGGCGCCATCATTGCCCTGGCATTGACCGCCAATGACCGCACTCGCGAGACACCCCGCCAGCCACCGCCAACAGCCGCGATTGAAACCCCGGCGCAGCCTGATGCGGAACCTAGACCACAGGTCGATGTCGGCGCCGACCTCGCGGTGACGGCGCCGGGTACGCCGAGAGAAGCAACGCCATGAAGCGGGTCCTGTTGATCATCGGCGGCGGCATCGCCGCCTACAAGAGTCTCGAACTCATCCGCCGCCTGCGCGAGCGCGACGTCGCGGTGCGCGTGGTGATGACCGAAGCGGCGCAGCGCTTCATTACGCCGCTCGCGGCAGGCGCCATCGCCGGCGAGCGCGTTTTCACCGATCTCTTCGATCAGGCGCAGGAATTCGATGTCGGCCACATCAGGCTTGCCCGTGAGTGCGACTTGGTCGTGGTCGCCCCAGCGACCGCTGATTTCATGGCAAAAGCCGCACACGGGCTTGCCAACGACCTAGCCTCCGCCGTGCTGCTGGCGACGGCCAGGCCAATATTGTTTGCGCCGGCGATGAACCCGCAAATGTGGGCGAACGCGGCGACGCGCCGAAATCTTGAAACGCTTCAGGCGCGCGGTCTCAGCTTCGTCGGCCCAAACGAAGGCGAGATGGCGGAGAGCGGTGAAAGAGGCGTTGGCCGCATGGCCGAGCCCGAGCAAATCCGAGATGCGGTGTTTGCGGCGCTGAGCGATGGACCCCTCAAAGGCAAACGCGCGCTCGTCACCGCAGGTCCGACCATTGAAGCAATCGACCCGGTGCGCTTTCTCTCAAACCGCTCAAGCGGCAAGCAGGGTTACGCCATCGCGGCCGCGCTCGCCCAACTCGGCGCAGACGTCACGCTGGTCTCTGGACCAACGAACCTTTCTGCCCCTGTCGGCGTTAAGCGCGTGAACGTCGAAAGCGCACGCGAGATGCTTGCGGCCAGCGAAGCGGCGCTGCCGCTTGATGTCGCCGTCATGGTCGCCGCGGTCGCGGATTGGCGGCCGATGAAGGCGGCGAAGGGTAAGATCAAGAAGGACGCGGCCGGGATTCCAGCAATCGCGCTTCAAGAAAATCCCGACATCCTCGCGACGCTTTCGAAGCTGGGAAAAAAGCGACCGAAGCTCGTCATCGGCTTCGCCGCCGAAACCGATCACGTTGAAGAACACGCGCGCGCCAAGATCGCCAAGAAAGGCTGCGACTGGATCGTCGCAAACGACGTTTCCGGCGATGTTATGGGCGGCGCCGAAAACACGGTGATCCTGATCACCAAGGACAAAGCCGAAGCCTGGCCGCGCATGGCGAAAGAAGGTGTTGCGCGGAAATTAGCGGTAGAAATTGCCGCGGTACTCGACGCGAAATCCCCAGGGCGCAAGTGACCCCTGCCTAAAAGTCGCGCTTTGAGGGCTTGAGCCTTCCCCCGCGGACGCTATGTAGAGCGCCTTACATTCTCACCTTTCCCAGTCTGACGCCGAACGTCGTTCGTGCGCACAGGAGCCCGACTGCATGAGCTTCCAGAACCACAACGATCGCCGCGAAGCTGCCGACGCCGCCAAGAAGGCGATGCTCGAAAAATTCAAGAACAAGGCGGCGCCGGCGGCGCTTGATCCTGAAGAGGCGGCAGCGCGCGTGAAGGCGGCAGAGGAAAAGGAGCAAAAGCGAGTCGAGGCTGAGAAGGCCCGGCGCGAGCGCGTCGAGTTGGAACGGCTTGAACGCAAGGTGGCCGCCGAGGCTGCCGCGAAGGCCGAACGCGAGCGTATCGCGCGCGAAGCCAAGGCGGAGCGCGAACGGCTAGCGCGTGAAGCCGCCGAAGCCGCGAAGCGCCGCAAGAAGGAAGCCGAAGCCGCCGAGATGAAGCGCTATCTCGATGAGGCCCGTCGCGACCTTGCGGCGGCGGCCCTGCGCAAGCGCCGCTAATCACAAAGTGCGCCTCCGGCGGCCGGCGTGTGGAATTCCAGGCAGAATCGCAGCAGGCGGGTTCCATGAGCAAAGTTACGATCCAAGTCGCGCCGCTCCCGCACTTCGAGGGCCTGCAATTGCCGGCCTACGAAACAGAGCTTTCTGCCGGCATGGATCTGCGCGCAGCCGTGCCAGAAAACGAGCCCATGATCGTTGAACCCGGTCAGCGCGTGCTTGCGCCAACGGGGCTGACGATCGCGCTGCCTGCCGGTTACGAGGCGCAGATCCGCCCACGTTCGGGGCTTGCCCTGAAGCATGGCCTTACCTGCCTCAACACGCCCGGCACCATCGACGCTGACTATCGTGGCGAAGTGAAAGTTATTCTGATCAACCTTGGTCAGGAGCCGTTCGCGATCACACGTGGCGAACGCATTGCGCAGATGGTGATCGCGCCTGTAACCCAAGGCGCCTGGGACGTGGTGGGCGTACTTTCTGAAACCGCGCGCGGCGCCGGCGGTTTCGGCTCTACGGGCCGCGGTTAGCGGCGCGCCCGCAAACCGATGAAACTGCGATGACGCTTGCGGTGCGGGCGATCTTCGTCACCCTCGCGTTCGCCCTCCGCGCCGCGTTCGGCAGCCGGCTCATTCTCATTTGCTTCCGCTGCGCGCTCAATCGCCGCGCGATCACTGCTTGCAAGGCGCACCTCCCCGCCACAGTCGCGCCGCGCCGCTTCGATCGCGCGACGGAAATCGACGGGGTCAGCCATGGGCGGGAATGCGATCACTGCATCGCCTGTCCCGGTGACGACAACACGACCGTATCCGAAGAGACGCGCAATAATGGACTGGTCGAGCACCACGCCTTCCACGCTCTCAACCGCCAATTCCTTCGTGTGCCGGTTGAGCCAACCGCGTTTCAAAATCACCCGCCGGTTGGTGACCGCAAAATCCGTCGTCTTCATCTTGATTGCAGCGACGGCGAAGATGAACACGCCTACGACAATGAGGCCGAGCACGATCAGCGCCGCCCACGCACCGAACCAGAACACTCCCGGCCATTTTCCGCGTTGAATGATGGTCTCGCCGTCGGCCAGGCTTTCGTCGATGTAGCGCATGCGTTTGTCCTCCCCCATTGCAACGCGGGCGGAAGAAGCTCGTTCCCTGTGTGGAACTTTGACGGATCGTCGCTTAGATTGGCGTTGTGAGTTTCACCGAAGAAGAACGCCAGCGCTACGCCCGGCACATTCTGCTGAAAGAGATCGGCGGGCCCGGTCAGCAGCGCCTGAAAGCCGCAACGGTGGCAATTGCGGGCGCCGGCGGCCTTGGCGCGCCGGCAGCGCTCTATCTGGCCGCGGCTGGCGTGGGGCGACTCGTTCTGATCGACGATGACAGCGTGTCGCTCGACAATCTTCAGCGCCAAATCATCTTCCGCAACGCAGATGTCGGTGCTGCAAAAGTCGATCGCGCGAAGGCGGCGCTGGTGGCGCTCAATGACAACATCGCCATTGAGATCGAGCGCCAGCGTCTGACAGAGTCGAACGCCGCCTACTTGCTGCAAGGCGCCGACGTCGCTCTGGACGGTACGGACGATTTTGACACGCGCTTCGCCATCAATGCGGCCACACGATCGCTTGGCATTCCACTTGTTTCCGGCGCGGTCGGCCGGTGGGAGGGTCAAGTCTCGACGTTCGCGCGTGGTGGCCCCTGTTATCGCTGCTTCGTTCCCGAAGCGCCGCCAGACGCAGAAACATGCGCCCGTGTGGGCGTTGTTGGCGCTTTGACAGGCGTGATCGGATCGATCATGGCGTTGGAGGCAATCAAACTCATAACGCTTGCGGGCGAACCATTGATTGGGCGCGTGATGCTGTTTGACGGCCTGAACGGCAACGCCCGAACGGTGGCGCTCAGCCCTGATCCCGCATGTCCGGTGTGCGCCAATGAGTGAACCTTGGCGCGCGTTGCTCATTGAAGCGGCGCGTCGCGATCTGCAAACGCGCGCGCGTTTGGCGGCAAGCGGCGAACTCTTCAGAGGCTACCATCCGGAGATGGAAGCCGTGCACAACGAAAACGCTGCGTTGCTCACGCGTGTGTTGGATGCCGTAGGGTGGCCGAGCCGGCGCGACTTCGGCGATGACGGCGCCGGCGCCGCGTTCCTCATCTTACAACACGCGATTGGTCACCCCGACCTACAGCGCCGCGGCCTCGCGTTCATTCTCGATGCTATTCCTGAAGGTCAAGCCAATCCCCTCGACGCGGCATACTTGTCTGACCGCATCGCCATTTTCGAAGGCCGCGAACAGACGTTCGGAACGCAATTCGATTGGGACGCGAACGGCGAACTATCGCCAGCGCCCGTGCGCGATCCCGAAGCGCTTGATGATCGCCGCGCTAGCGTCGGGCTGCCACCGATGGCTGAGACCATCGCGCACATGCGTGCAACCGCCGCCGCGGAAGGTGATTGCGTCCCGCCAGATCTCACCGAGCGCCGCGCAGCTTATGACGTGTGGACGCGCAAAGTCGGCTGGCGCGCTTGACGTTGCGCCTCAGCCGCGCACTGTGGCGCGCGAGACGGAGGGGTGGATATGCGGTGGATTTTCGGAGGCTTGCTCGCACTCATAGGTTTGGTTGCGATCGTAGCCGTTGGCGCCTATTTCGCCCTGAAGCGGCCAGATGTGCCGTATGAAACGCTGGCGGCGCAGTATGAAAGCGCCGCGTCACGCTACGAAGATCTTCCCGGCGGTGTTCGCGTTCACTATCGCGACGAAGGACAGCAAAACGGGCCAGTGCTTGTCCTCATCCACGGCTTCTCCGCGTCTGTACACACGTGGGAGCCATGGGTGCAGCGGCTTGGCGATGACTATCGCATCATTTCGCTCGACCTGCCTGGCCATGGCCTGACTCGCGCACCGGCCGGCTATCGCGCCTCGATCGAGGCGTATCGCGACCTCGTTCATCAATTTCTTGAGGAGCTCGGCGTATCGAACTTCTCACTGGCGGGCTCTTCGATGGGCGGCAATGTCGCATGGGAATACGCGCTGGCTTACCCCGAACAGGTCAACGCGTTGATTCTCGTGGACGCGTCCGGCTGGGAGGACACACGTGCCGAAGCAACTGAGGATCCCCTCATCTTCAAGCTGTTGCGTAATCCGATCCTCGCACCTTTGCTGCGCGACTTGGACAGCACGCAATTGACGCGTAATGGGCTCGAAGCCGCGTTCTTCAATCCCGCGCTCGTCGACGACGCGATGGTCACACGCTACGTGCAGCTGGCGCGAGCGCCCGGCCATCGCGACATCTTGTTGCAAATGACGCTCGGTTTTCGCGATCGTCACTATGCGACGGCGGAACGGCTTGCGGCGCTCCATATGCCGGTCCTGATTCTAACAGGCGATACAGATCGCCTCGTCCCGCCAGAGCATGCGCAACAATTCCATGACGCTATCGCCAATTCACAATTGGTCACGTTCGCTGACACCGGCCACATCCCGCAAGAAGAACGACCGGATGAGTCGGCAACTGCGGTGAGCGACTTTCTCTATCAGGTCATCGAGGGTTCAGCGCTGGCGCCACTGCCGGACGTTGACTGCAACGTTGACGCACGCTGCTAACGTTCGCGGGAGCGTCACATACCCCAACTAGGATCACACAATGCTTATCGCGAGACGTGGACTGCTTGTGGCCAGCGCAGGCGCGGCAATGGCGAGACCGGCCTGGGCGCAATCGCTGTCGCAAGGCACATTCACGCATGGTGTCGCCTCGGGCGATCCTTTGACCGATGGCGTCATCATCTGGACCCGATTTGTCGGCGGTGAGGGGCGCGTTGCATGGGAAGTTGCAGAAGACGAGACGTTCGGCGCCATAGTTGCGCGCGGTGAGGCGCAAGCGAGCCCAACCAATGATTTCTGCGTGAAGGTGGATGTCCGCGGGCTGCAGCCCGGCCGCTCGTATCATTACCGGTTTCTCGCTGCGTCTGGACCGTCCCTCACCGGTCGGACACGAACCGCGCCAGCGAACGCCGCATCGCTGAGTGTCGGTCTCGTCTCATGCGCAAACTATGGCTTCGGATACTTTCACGCCTACGGCCACATGGCGGAGCGCGATGACATCGACCTTGTGCTGCACACTGGCGACTACATTTACGAGTATGGGTTGGATGAATATCCCCGCACTGAGCTCACTGTCCCCGGTCGCGACTTCGATCCAGACCACGAGATCATCTCGCTGGACGATTACTACCGCCGGTATCAGCAGTATCACACAGATTCAAATTTGCTCGCCTTGCGCGCGGCGAAACCGATTTCGGCTGTTTGGGACGATCACGAGATCGCCAACGATTCGAGCAGCACCGGCGCGCAGAACCATCAACGCAACGAGGGCTCGTACGCAGTCCGCGTGGCGGCGGCGTCGAAGGCTTACTTCGACTGGATGCCAATCCGGCGGCCAGAGGCGAGTGGCCCGCGCGTCTATCGCACCCTCGATTGGGGCGACCTTGCGCGCATCATACTTCTAGATACGCGTCTTATCGGCCGCGTTCGCCAGTTGAATTATCAACGCGCCCTCGGACTGCACCTGCTCTCCGACGGCGCTGAAACTCAAGCCGCTGTAGACGAATTCCGCCGCACGCAATGGCTCGATCCGAGCCGCACCTTGCTAGGTTCGGAGCAGGAAGCGTGGTTTGCAGAGACATTGGCCGCATCAAAGCAACGCGGACAGACCTGGCAGGTGGTAGCGCAACAAATCGTTGTCGGCCAGCAATTGGTCGGCGCCGGCGCCGCGGCGATGGTGGCGCCAGAAGCCCACGCTAATGTCAGACGTTACGTGACGGTTGGCGAACGCCTCGGGCGCATGGGCATGCCATGGAATTTGGATGCGTGGGATGGTTATCCAGCGGCGCGAGAGCGATTCCTTCAGGCATGCACCGCCAATGCCGCCAACGCTGTTGTGCTGGGTGGCGATAGTCACAACACTTGGCTCAACAACTTAACGGCGCCGAGCGAATCCTCCCGCATAGCCGCCATTGAGTTCGCGGGCGCAAGCGTCACCTCGCCGGGCCTGGAGCAAGCCCTGTCCGCCGCGGCGCCGGGCGCGCGCGAAGCCATGATGCAGAGCGCAAACCCTAATCTCGCGTGGTGCGATGTCACCAATCGCGGCTATGGTGTGCTGACGTTCACGCGCGGCGCGTGCGAAGCGGAATGGGTGGCGTTCGCAAACGTGCGAGAACAGCAGGCGCCGTTGCCATCGACGACCCGCTTTGCCGCTACGCCCAGTTCGCAACACGGCCCGGGCGCCTGGTCGATCTAGACGAGACGCAAGTTCGCCCAGCGAATGAACGAACGCCGTACGCCTCTGGGTGTCACCCGCGCCACGAGATTGAGCGGTCCAAGCGCCAGCCAACGCAAGAGACCAAAATCTCTTATGCCGCGCTTGGCCTGACGTAGAATGGACTGCGTCCCCTGCCGTCTTCGATGCCCACGCGCTCGTGCGGCAGACGACAAGGCGTCAATGCTTGAGCTGTTGAGAACGTCATGCGCGACCAGCGGCGGTTCGACACCGAAGGTGTTGAGATCCCAATTCCAAACATGTCGCAAGTCATGATCAACGGGGAGACTGCGTGGGCGCGCGGCCAGAAATTTTCGCGCGCCGGACGCGCTGATAAGATATGCGCCCGTCGTCGTCGGAACCCGCGAGTAGCGCACGAGATATCGGTCCGCGCCCAGAGCGGCAATCGTGGGAGCTATCAGTTTTGTAGGGTAGGACAGGCGCACAATATCCCATTGTTGCGGCAACGCGGCTAGAAGCGTTTGAAGCGCCTCATCTAGGTCGTTCGGCAACCCGACGTCGTCTTCAAGCACGAGCAGCGGCGACGGCAGTTCACCGTCGATGACGCGCTGCATGAGTGCGAGATGGCTCGCATAGCACCCAATCTCGCCAAGCGTGAGTTCTATCCCCACCGGGAAGTACCGCGCCAAGCCGGCCGGTAGCGCGTCGCCGCGCAAGGCCGAAAATCTCAGGAACGGTAGCCCTACTCGATCAAGCTCGCTGCGCATATGCGCCATTCGCTGTGCGTCTTGATCGAGATTAATAACCACGATGCCGGTCGTCATTTGCGCACCGAGATGGCATGCGCTCACGCGCGCAGCGATCCCGCATTCATGGGAATGGCGACTAGGGGCCTGCGTGGAACCTGCTCGAAGCTCGTTCAGATAACAATTCGCCAGCCTGATCTTGATTTGGCCGACACGACTGGTCACGGTTCGCGCATGACTGATTGGCTCCGTGGCGCGGTTATCTACCAAATTTATCCACGTTCGTTTCGCGATTCGAATGGCGATGGTGTTGGTGACCTCGAAGGGATCGTCGAACGCCTGGACCATGTCGCCAACCTCGGGGCGGACGCGATTTGGATTTCGCCGTTCTATCGCTCACCGATGAAAGACTACGGTTACGATGTGGCTGACTACGCCGATGTCGACCCAATGTTCGGGGCGCTCGGCGATTTCGATATGGTCGTGCGGCGCGCGCACGCGCTCGGACTGAAGGTCATCATCGACCTCGTCTTCTCGCACTCCTCTGACCAACACGCATGGTTTCAGGAGAGCCGCTTCAGCCGCGATAACGCCAAGGCGGATTGGTACGTTTGGGCCGACGCCAAGCCGGACGGCTCGCCGCCAAACAATTGGCAGGCCATGTTCGGCGGCCCCTCGTGGACGTGGGATTCGCGCCGGCGCCAATACTACTTCCACAATTTCTTGCCAGAGCAGCCGGATCTCAACATCCGCAATCCCGAAGTGCAGGACGCACTCTTGAACGCCACACGCTTTTGGCTTGCACGCGGGGTCGATGGATTTCGCCTCGATGTCGTGAACTTCTTTGCTCACGACGCACAATTGCGCGATAACCCAGCGATACCCGCAAAAAAGTCGCCAGCGCGCCCACACCAATTTCAACGCCACCTGTTCGATCGCACTCAGCCTGAAACGCTCGACTTTGTTGCGCGCCTGCGTGAGCTGCTGAACGAATACGGCGCCGTGGCCGTTGGTGAGATCGAGGATGAAGATCCTCTGCCCGTGCAGCGCACCTATACGGACGGCCCGACCAGACTGCACTCCGCGTACTCATTCTTCCTCCTGCGCGCAGCAAAGGCCACGCCAGAGCTATTCCAGCGAGCGCTGCACGGCTGGGATAGCGCAGCCGGGTGGCCGTCGTGGAGTTTGTCCAACCACGATGTCGTGCGCGTCGCGACACGGTTTGCAGACGATAAGCCGGAGCGCGTGAAGCTCATGCTTGCGGTGCTGCTTTCCATGCGCGGTACCGCCTTTCTCTATCAGGGCGATGAGCTTGGCTTGCCGCACGCGAACATCTCGTTCGAGCGGTTGCGAGATCCAGAAGCTATCGCTTTCTGGCCGAACGGCATTGGCCGTGACGGCGCGCGCACGCCTATGCCTTGGACGGTCACCAAACCGATGGTGGGCTTCACCATCGGGGACGACGCCTGGCTCCCCGTCGATCCACGCCACCGCGCCATGGCGGTCGATGTCCAAGAAGACGATCCGGACTCAGTGCTGCACTTCACCCGCGCCTTCCTCGCCATGCGCCGGGAGAGCGCCGCCTTACGTGTCGGCGCGCTCAAGTATCTTGACGCACCCCCCGGTGTCCTCGCGTTTGAACGAGAGGCCGAGGGCGAGCGCGTGATTTGCCTCTTCAACCTTGGGACTAAGGTCGTGAGCTGCGCCGTTCCCCCCGGAACCCCGCTCTCAGAGGTCGGATCCGCAGAAATCCTGGGCGACAAAGCGGCGCTGGATGCCTATTCCGCCATTTTGCTCAAGATCTGATCGAAACGGCGCACGAATTGTCACCTGACGGGCCGGCGAGGCGCCCGGTCGCGCCGACACCACTGGTTAGGCGACTTGCGCTTGGCAACTCAGCGCGACACGCTCTACGATACCGGCGTGACAGGCACATCGCCCACCACGCGCTCGCTAGGACAGCGGCTCGCAGCGTATCTCGCGCTGCTGGCGATCGCTGTTCAGTGCTTCGTCGTCCAGCCACATATTGACCCGTTGGTTCTTACCGCGCCGCGCGCGGCGGCAACTGCCGCGTCCGATGCACCTCCCGCGATCGTCGTGGCAGCGTCGTCCGACCAGGCACACCACGCGGCAGCGGGTTGCGCCATTTGTCAAACGGCGCTCGCGGGCGGGCACGGGATCGCGCCGACAGCATCGGCTGATCATGTCGAGCAAGCCGGCTTGTTCATTTCGTCTCCGCTGCCGGAGCGGCCGCCTCTCACGGCGACGCCGTCACACAGCTGGCAAAGCCGCGGACCGCCGCAACTCATCTGAACCGATTTCCATGGTCGCGCCTCGGCGCGCGACCCGCGTCGCCGAACGCGACGCTGTCGACATCGATCAGATGGAGAAATTCTATGTATCCCAAGCCATTCGCGGCTGCCGCCCTTATTGCGAGCGCCGCACTGCTGAGTACCCCTGCATACGCTCAGGATAGTGACGACATCGCAGCTCTCCGCCGCGATATGGAGACCCTTCGGCAAGACTATCAGAGCCGTATCAACGATCTTGAAGCCCGCCTAGCGGCGGCGGAAGCCGAGGCGGCGGCGGCTCACGCTGCTGCTGACGCGGCCCAAGCTTCCAACGCATCAACCGCCGACTATCCGGTTCAAGTGGCGGAACAGGCCCCTGCCGACGTTGCCCCACCGGCGCCAGTTTCGGCGAACCCCAATATCTACAATCCAGGAATCTCAGTTGCGCTCAATGGCTTCTACACGGCCGCGCGCAACGACACTGGCGAAGAGACGATCGCGGGATTTGCGCTCGGCGACGAGACCGGACGTCCTCCACGCGGCTTCTCAGCCGGCGAAACGGAACTCGCGTTCGCGGCGAACATCGATCCATTTCTGGCCGGATTCGTGAGCTTTTCGCTCCCGAACGAAGGCGGTGCAGAACTGGAAGAAGCCTATATTCGCACGACAGCCCTGCCCGCCGGTTTCACCCTAAAGGCCGGACGCTTTCTTTCGGGGATAGGCTACCTGAACGAACGGCACGCGCACGATTGGAGCTTTTCCGACGCGCCGCTCCCCTATCGTGCGTTCCTTGGCAATCAACTGGGCGACGTCGGTCTGCAAGCACGGTGGATTGCGCCGACGGACCAGTACCTTGAGTTCGGCGCAGAAGCCCTGCAGGGCGAGGGCTTTCCCGCCGCTGGTAGCGACAACCATGGCGTCGGCACGTACTCGCTGTTTGCACGCACAGGTTCGGACATCAACTTGTCGAGCTCGTATCTCGCGTCGGTCTCGTATCTGCACTCGTCCGCGCAAGATCGCGACACGAACGGCGACCTCTTCACAGGCGATACCGACCTCGGCATCCTCTCGCTCATCTATAAATGGGCGCCCGGCGGCAATCCGTTGGTGCGAAACCTCACGCTCGTCGGCGAGTATTTCTATGGGACCGACGACGGCGAGTTTAACGGCACGCCGTTCAGACAATCGCACGACGGTTGGTACGCACAAGGCGTCTACCAGTTCATGCCGCAATGGAGCGTAGGGCTTCGCTATTCAGCACTGCATTCTGAAGACGTGAACGGTGCGTTGATCGGCAGTGTGCTCGACGACGCGGGACACGATCCCTTCGACATAACAGCGTTGCTTGAGTACGACACGAGCGAATTCGGCCGGTTCCGCGTGCAATACGCACGCGATGAATCGAGCGCCGATCCGAATGATGTCCTTACTCTCCAATACACAGTCATCTACGGGCCGCACGGCGCGCACCGTTATTGAGGAATTTTGCCATGAAACAGATGCTCTTTGCAGCGGCGCTCGGACTCGCCGCAATCGCCACGACACCGGCTCACGCCGATCTCAACGTCTTCGCTTGCGAACCTGAGTGGGGGGCGCTCGCAACTGAAATCGGCGGCGATCACGTCAACGTCTACAACGCCACTGTTGGCGGTCAGGACCCACACCAAGTTCAGGCGCGGCCGAGCCTTATTTCGCGCGCGCGTACTGCCAACGTCGCGGTTTGTACGGGCGCCGAGCTTGAGGTCGGCTGGCTTCCGCTTATCGCACAACAATCAGGTAATCGCCGTATGGTCGCCGGTCAGCCGGGTCTCTTCGAAGCAACAAGCGCCGTTCGCTTGCTAGAAAGGCCCGCGTCGGTTGATCGCAGCCAAGGCGATTTGCACGCTGGCGGCAACCCGCATATCCAAACAGATCCACGCAACATGATCCCGGTATCGCGCGCGATGGCGCAGCGGTTTGCGCAACTTGATCCCGCCAACGCCCAAACCTACCAGACGCGGCAGGCAGATTTTGAGCGGCGGTGGAATGAGGCGCTTGCTCGCTGGCAGCAACGCGCGGCGCCCCTCCGGGGCATCAGTATCGCTGTGCAACACCATTCCTGGCCCTACATGCTCAACTGGCTCGGCATGACCGAGGTCGTGGCGCTCGAGCCGCGTCCAGGCGTGCCGGCGTCGGCGGGTTATCTAGCGCAAGTGCTGCAGACTCTAAACACGCGGCCAGTGCGCCTAGTCATTCGCGCTGCCTACGAGGATTCGCGTTCTGGCGATTTCATCAACCAACGCGCACACGTGCCCGCCGTGACGTTGCCCTTTACGGTTGGCGGCACACCAGCGGCGACGAACCTCTTCACACTTTACGATGACACCATCACCCGCTTGCTTGCAGGACTTGGCCAATGAACCTCTCAAGCCTTGAGTTTGGCATCCTCCTCCCCGCCTTTATGGCGGGGATGTTGGTGCTCGCCACGCACGTGCCGCTTGGCCAACAGGTGCTCAGTCGCGGCATCGTCTTCATCGATCTCGCGATTGCTCAAGTCGCGGGACTCGGCGTCACAGCCGCGAGCGCATTCGGCTTGGAAGCTGAAGGTTGGCATGTTCAAGTAGCGGCAGTGAGCGCGGCGCTTCTCGGCGCGCTATTGCTGACGCTGACGGAAAAGATCTGGCCGGAAGTGCAAGAGGCTCTGATCGGGGTGCTGTTTGTTGTAGCGGCGTGCATCGAGCTGCTCTTGCTCGCCAACAACCCGCATGGCGGCGAGCACCTGAAAGATCTCCTCGTCGGACAAATTCTTTGGGTGCAGCCGCAACAACTGATCCCTGTCGCCATCCTCTATGCACTCGCGCTTGCAGTTTGGTTTGCCGCGCGAAACCGCATTGGGCAGATCGGCTTCTATATCTTGTTTGCGCTCGTCGTGACCCAATCGGTGCAACTCGTTGGAGTCTACTTAGTGTTTGCCAGCCTCATCATTCCGGCGCTCGCGGCGAAGCGCTATCCTGCGGGGGTGCGCCTCATCGTCGGGTACGTGGTGGGGATGCTCGGCTACATCGCCGGTCTCGTCGCGTCGTCACTATTTGACCTCCCTACAGGCGCAGTGATCGTGGTTGCGCTTCTGGCGGTGTTCATTCCGGTTGCGCTCTTTGGTCCTGGGTCGGGAGAGCAGGCGGTCAAACACGCCACTTGATTGGCTCCCTGAACGGGCGATGATCGTCGCCACTTCGGGAGCAAACACGATGGCGGACGGTCCGGCGCAAACACAGGCCCAAGTTTGGGACTTCAGGCGTGGTCTCCGCGGATACAAATGGCCAGCGTCAGCGGCACGCGCGAAGGTGCTGCTGACGCATGGCTTTGCGGAATATGCCGAGCGCTATGTCGAACACTATCACCAGCTGATCCCCCGACTGAATGCGCAGGGATTCGACGTTCTTGCGTTCGACGTTCGCGGGCACGGCCGCTCGCCCGGCGCACGCGGCGTCGCAGACATCAACAAGACCGTCGCCGATCACCAGGCGGCGCGGCGCGCGCTCAGCGGCGAAAGCAAGCCGCTCTTTCTTTTCGGCCATTCGCTGGGCGGTCTCATAACCGCAGCGAGCGTAGCCAATGACGGAAACGGCGTCGCGGGCGTGATCTTGAGCGCCCCTGCTCTACTCATCGAAGCGCCTCCGCACTTGCGCGCGATTGCAAAAATCTTCGCGTTGCTCTCCCCAGGTCTGCGCCTTCTGCCGGCGAGTGACGCGAGCGCCATTTCGAGGATCGATACAGAGGTGCAAGCCTACAAAACCGATCCGATGATCAGCGCACTCAGCATTCCAGCAAAGGTCGGCGCAACCGCGATCGCAACGGCGGAGACAGCCTGGACACGCTATCCTCAATGGACGACGCCGGTGCTCGTGCTGCACGGCGAGAAGGATACGCTAACAGATCCAAGTGGCAGCAAGCGCTTCTTCGAAATGATCGGCGCGCAGGACAAGCAGCTGCAACTCTACCCGGAGGGCCGGCATGAATTGCTCAACGACCTCGATCGCGATGCCGCGATGGAGGTCATTAAGTCTTGGCTGGAAGCGCACGTCGCCACCAGCTGATGTAGCTATTCAGAGCCGGAATCGCTGAACATTAGACCAAACGCGGCAACGGCAGGATCAGCGTCAATCATCTCGGCGCTGTTGGAGTTGAACTCGCTATCTCCCTGCGCGCTTGTGTTTGCGCCGTTGCGCGGTTCGAAGCGCATCCGCGTATTACAACCGGGCGTCTGCGAAAGTGTGCCGAGGTTCCAGTCCGAAACCCAGCCGCCATAGTCCCAGCCGAATCCCCAGAGTTTGAAGGGCATCACATTCAAGCGCTCGATATCGCCAATTGGCGTGCCCACGGAATAGGCCTCCGCGCCGCGCCACCGCGTGCCTGCATTACTCACCATCACAGAAGCAATTGCGGTGCGATCTTCATTCCATGTTATTTCGAGACGCCGCGCCGGGTCATGCGCGTATACGAGCGTAGCTTCGTATGTTTCGCCTTCAGGTCCGGGAAGCATCTCCGTCGTAACGTTTTCCGCGCCGAAGCGCTGAACGATTGCTGTGGGCGCCAAGTTGGCGAAATCAGCGCACGACAACACGTATTCGCCGCTCATCGGGCGCGTCGCGGTCTCAGCTGGCGGCGAAGCGCTTTGGCCGCAGGCCGCAATGGCTAGCGCTGCGCCGGCGAAAAGTGAGTGCGTCCTCATTTTGTCTCGTCGTCGCGACCGATCTACAGCATTGCCGGAATGACGCGGTCCGGCGGCTTGTGACCGTCGGCGAAGGTCTTGATGTTGATGATGACCTTCTCGCCCATATCGATCCGGCCTTCGATCGTGCCGGACCCCATATGCGGGAGCAGCACAACATTGTTCAGTTTCTTCAGCTTCGGATTAATCGCAGGCTCGTTTTCAAACACGTCGAGACCAGCGCCGGCGAGTTCGCCTTTCTCAAGCATACGCGCGAGCGAGCCTTCGTCGATCACTTCGCCACGCGCCGTGTTCACGATGTAGGCGTGCGGCTTCATGAGCGCGAGCCGGCGCGAAGACAACAAATGGTAGGTGGCCGGCGTATGAGGGCAATTCACCGAGACGATATCCATCCGCGACAGCATTTGATCGAGGCTATCCCAGTAGGTTGCATCTAGCTCCGCTTCGATGTGCGCGGCGACCTTGCGGCGATTGTGGTAGTGGATTTGCAAGCCGAAGGCCTTGGCGCGGCGCGCGACGGCCTGACCGATGCGGCCCATGCCGATAATGCCAAGGCGTTTACCGGTGATGCGGCGGCCCATCATCCATGTGGGCGACCAACCGGTGAACTTGTCCTGTTCGATGATCTTCACGCCTTCAACCATCCGGCGCGGGCCGGCGAGGATAAGCGCCATAGTCATGTCGGCGGTATCTTCAGTGAGCACACCCGGCGTGTTGGTCACAGTGATGCCGCGCTGAACGGCGGTGGCGACGTCGATATTGTCTACCCCGGCGCCGAATTGCGCGATCAAGCGAAGCTGATCTCCAGCACGCGAAAGCACCCGGCCGTCGACCCGATCCGTGACTGTTGGCACCAGCACGTCGGCGCGTTGAACCGCAGCGACCAAGTCTTCGGCGGTGAAGGGCTTGTCCTCATCGTTCAATTCGGCGTCGAACAATTCTTTGAGCCTCGTTTCAACCGGATCCGGCAGACGACGCGTCACGACGACTTTGAGCTGCTTCGACGACATTCAGCTTCCATAAACCACACCGCGCCGCGCTCCAAGCGAGCGGGATAAAGGCGCTGTTCAATCTAATTCTTAAGCCCGCTTTCACGGCGCCTGCGCATGATCCGCCTTCCCTCCCGGCATAGCGGAGGATCAATAAGAGTTGGGTTATGCGCAGTCTCGACACGACCTTAGGGAAATGCGCCGCGCTTGTAGTGGCCGCAGCGCTGTTTTCTTTGAATTCCGCAGGGGCGGAAGCGCCTGCGCATTTCATGAGTTTACGGGTCAACAGCGTCGAAGGACGCCAAGGACCGAGCGCCAATCAGCGCGTGGCCTGGCTCTACCAGCGTGCCGACCTTCCGGTTCAGGTACTCGGCGAGCGCGATGGCTGGAGCCACGTCCGCGACCCAGACGGCGACGAGGTCTGGATGCGGAGCGAGGACCTCAACCCGCGCCGGACTGTCTATGTGCGCGAGGAGACGACTTTGCGCCGAACGGCGCGTTCGGGCGGCCACGTTGTGGCTTACCTGATGCCGGGCGTCATTGGCGCAGTTACCGCATGCGACGGTGATTGGCGGCGGGTCGCGATCGGCGGGCGCATCGGCTGGGTGCAGAATGCCGCGCTCTGGGGCGGCGAATGCGCGGGCCTCGACACCTCAATTCGGCCCTGACGCGAAAACACTTGGAACTCCAGGCCTAGGGGGCTTCCCTTGACCATACTCGGTTTGGGACGGGAGGGGGTCCGTGCGTCATTTCATTTTCATCGCCGTTTCCGCGTTTGCGCTCTGCGCATGCGAAACCATGCCTTCCGCATTCGCTCAGAGCGGGTTGGGTGTGAGCACGACAACCACCGCAACAACGTCAAACACTGCGCCAGCGGTGTTTACGCCACCACCGGAGCAGCAGCTCCTGGAGCTGGAGCGCCAGCTCTCAGCAGCCGCGCAGGAGGCGGGGCTTGGTGGCGCGCTGGCGCCAGTTATGGCGACCGATGGCATGGTGATCCGCCCCGGCGTGGTGCTTTCGGGCGCAGACGCCATCACGCGTGGGTTGGCCCCGCCAGCCAATGCGGGGCCGATGTATTGGCAACCTGACCGGGTCGAAGTTTCCACTTCTGGCGATATGGGCATGACCAGTGGCCGCTACGTCCAGGTCATTACCGGGGCTGAGGCCCACCAAGGCCGCTACGTCATGGTTTGGCGGCGCGACGCTTCGGGAGATTGGAAAGTCTTGACCGAAACGCGCATTCCCGACCCTCCGCGAGCCGCTGCCCGCCGTCGCTAAGCCATCGTCCTTGCCTTGCCCCTGCCTCGCCCGGCCTGTAAGCCGGGCGGGAAATTCTCCCCTTTTTGCAGAGACAAAGCATGGCCGAGCGCCCCTCGTCTTATTCGTACGAAGACCTGATTGCGTCCGGCGAGGGCCGTCTGCACGGACCCGGAAACGCACAACTGCCGCTGCCGCCGATGCTCATGTTCGACCGCATCACGAAAATGACGGCCGAGGGCGGTGACCACGGCAAAGGCGTGTTCATCGCCGAATACGACATCAACCCGGAGCGCTGGTTCTTCGAATGCCACTTTCGCGGCGATCCGGTTATGCCAGGCTGCCTTGGCCTCGACGCCATGTGGCAGCTCAGCGGCTTCTACATGGCTTGGGCCGGTTCGCCAGGCCGCGGCCGCGCCCTTGGTGTGGGCGAGGTGGAGTTCCGCGGTCAGATCACGCCCAAGACCAAGCTCGTGACCTATGAAATCCACCCCAAACGCGTCATCCAGCGCAAGCTGCACATGATCGTGGCGGATGGGATCACCAAAGCTGATGGCGTCACCATCTATACGGCCAAGGATTTGAAGGTCGGGTTGTTCTCACCGGAACAGCTCGAAGCGCAGATGAAGTCGTAAGGAGCAGAGCCCATGCGTCGCGTCGTCGTCACCGGAATGGGGATCGTCTCCTCGATTGGCAACAATTCGAACGAAGTGCTCGCCAGCCTTCGCGAGGCCAAGAGCGGAATCAGCGCCGCACCGGAATACGCCGACAAGGGTATGCGCAGCCAAGTGCATGGTCAGCCGACCGTAAGGCCCCAGGAAGTCGTCGATAAGCGCAACATGCGCTTCATGGGCGAGGGTTCCGGGTGGAATTTTATCGCCATGGAGCAGGCCATCCAGGATGCAGGCCTGACGCACGAAGAAATTTCAAATCCGCGTACCGGCATTATCATGGGCTCAGGCGGCCCATCTGCGCGCGCCATCGTTCAGGCCGCGGACACCGCGCGCGAGAAAGGCGCCAAGCGCGTGGGTCCGTTCGCTGTGCCAAAAGCGATGAGTTCGACCGCGAGCGCAACCCTAGCGACGCCATTCGAGATCAAAGGCGTCAACTACTCGATTAGCTCCGCCTGCGCCACCAGCGCCCACTGCATCGGTGACGCGTACGAGCACATTCAAGCCGGCAAGCAAGACATCATGTTCGCCGGCGGCAGCGAAGAACTGGATTGGACGTTGTCCGTTCTCTTCGACGCCATGGGCGCAATGAGCACCAAGTACAACGAAACCCCCGAGAAAGCCTCTCGCGCCTACGACAAGAACCGCGACGGATTCGTCATCGCCGGCGGCGCCGGCGTGTTGGTGCTGGAAGAATATCAGCGCGCCAAGAAGCGCGGCGCCAAGATCTACGCTGAAGTGGCAGGTTACGGCGCAACCAGCGATGGCCACGACATGGTGGCTCCCTCGGGCGAAGGCGCGACGCGCTGCATGCAGATGGCGATGCGTTACCTCGATCGCCCGATTGATTACCTCAATACCCACGGCACTTCGACGCCGGTAGGCGATGTGAAGGAAATGGAAGCGGTACGCGCCGTGTTCGGCAAGAAGGCGCCGCTGATCTCCAGCACCAAGTCCCTCACCGGACACTCCCTCGGCGCCGCGGGGGTGCAAGAAGCGATCTATTCGATCCTGATGCTCAACGACGGCTTTGCCTGCGAGAGCGCCCACATTGAAGAGCTCGACCCGGCATTCGAAGACCTGCCGATCCTGCGCAAGCGCGAGGACCGTCAGCTCAATTGTGTGCTGAGCAATTCCTTCGGATTCGGCGGCACCAACGCCACCCTCGCCTTCACGCGCGCAGCTGCCTAACCAGCCCGCGAAAGCGTTGCAGCGACTGGACGCGTGGCGCCGACCGCTCCGCGGATGAGCGCGCTGAGTTCGTCATTGGCCGCCAAACGACAGGCGATTTCAGGGGAAAACCAAGCCCGCTTGCGTTCTTCGCGCTCGGGCCAGTCCCAAGCGGCTTCTTCGACGTGCAAGGCAAACGCCGCGACCTGTAGATAGGCGCGACCCTTCTTGGTGCGTTTCCAGTATTCAAACACGCCAACCGAACGCGGCTCGATACGGCCTCGCACGCCCGCCTCCTCGAATGCCTCACGCGCTGCGCACTCGGCGCCTCGTGAGTCTGCGAGCGGCCAGCCTTTTGGAATTGTCCATCGACCCGTGCCGCGCGTCGTGACGAGCAAGACTTCGGGGCGTCCGTTTGTCCAACGGATCGGAATAGCTCCGACCTGAGACGTGACGCCGTTCATCGCTACGAAACTCTTACCCACGTTAATGTTTGTGAACGGCATGGCGCCGAACAATGCCTAAGCCTCGTTCCGGTTTCAGCTCATCAGGAGACGAAATTGGCGCAAAGCTGTGGCGTTGGCAGTGGTGCTACCACAATCAGCTTGCAGCTTCGTGAAGCCAAAAATGAATGCGAGCCCGTGAAACGAGGGGTTAGTTCGTCGCGGTCTCACTCGATTCTTCAGCGGCGAAGGTCGCCTGTGCCAATTCGATCGTGTTGGAAAGTGATCCTGTTGCGAGCGACACGCCGAGCACAACGCCGCTCACCAAGAACGCCACGAACAGCAATCCCCATATCCATCGATCTTCGCGTTTCGGTGGGGCCACTCCGATCCGCCCGACAGCATCGTGGTCGACATGGGCTTCGTAGATTTTCGCCATAATCCCTCCAGAAAGGTGTTCTGGCTCAGAACGCCGATGACCCATGAGGGTTCCGATTTGCCTGCAAAGAGGCTATTGGCTCCGTTCAAACAGGAGTTCCGAGCCATGGCCGACGAGTGGGTGTTTCCGAAGGGCGAACTGATGCGCGGCAAGCGCGGGCTCGTGATGGGCGTCGCCAATGAGCGCTCCATCGCCTGGGGCATCGCCCAGCAGCTCGCAGCTCAGGGCGCCGAGTTAGCCTTTACCTATCAGGGCGAGGCGTTGGAAAAGCGGGTGCGGCCGCTGATCGAAGGCATCGGCGCCGACACCATGCTGGAATGTGATGTCACCGATGATGGCCAGCTCGACGCCGCGTTCGCCACGCTAGAAAGGAAGTGGGGCAAGCTGGACTTTCTGGTCCACTCCATCGCCTTCGCGGAAAAGAGCGAACTCAAGGGCTCGTTCGTAGAGAACACAACGCGCGAGAACTTCCTGCGCGCGATGGACGTCTCGGCGTTTTCGTTCGTCGCCGCCGGCAAGCGCGCGGCCAAGCTGATGGACGCGGGCGGCGCGATGGTGACGCTGACCTACCTCGGCGCCGAGCGCGTGCTGCCGAGCTACAACACAATGGGCGTCGCCAAGGCCGCGCTCGAAGCCTGCACACGCTACATGGCGCGCGATCTTGGCCCCGAAGGTAAGCGCGTCAACGCCATCAGCGCGGGTCCAATGAAGACGCTGGCGATGGCCGGCATCAGCGGCGGACGCGGCCTGCTTTCGACTGGCCGCGAATGGTCGGTGATGAAGGAAGACACGAGCATGGAAGGTATCGCCGGCTGCGCGCTCTGGCTGCTCTCGGACCTTGGCCGCTCCACCACCGGTGAAGTCATCCACGTCGATGCCGGCTTCCACATCGTCGGCGTGCCGAGCACTGGCGACGCAAACGAATGAGCACAATTCCGGGCACGCAAGGCTACGCCGCCGAAGCCCCGGATTTGCTTGAGCGCTACGAGCGTATGGGTTTCGCGGGCGCGCACTTCGCGGTCCTCGACCTCATTGAGCCACCACCGCTCGGTGTGCTCGACATAGGCGCCGGCACGGGGCGTGATGCGGCCTGGTTCGCGCGCCGGGGCGATCGCGTGACGGCGATCGAGCCAACGCGAGAGATGCGCGACGGCGCGATGGCGTTGCATCCCGAGCCGAACATCGAGTGGATCGATGACTGCCTGCCGGACCTCATGTCGATGCGCGAGCGCACATTCGATTTGGTGTGGATGTCAGCGGTGTGGATGCATTTCGACGCCAAAGAACGCTCGCAGATGATGACGACCGTCGAACGTTTGGTGCGTCCCGGCGGCGCGCTGATGATCAGCCTGCGGCACGGGCCGATCCCCGAGGGCCGGCGCATGTTCGATGTTGGCGCCGAGGAAACGGCCGGCCTCGCCCATCAATTTGGATTTGAGACTGTGAGCGCCGCAACGTTCGAGTCCACCTACGCGCCGGGCGTGACATGGGATCGGCTCTGGTTTCAAAAGGGGCTCAGCGCCATCAACAGGGCATCGAAAAACAAGAGTCCGCCGGACGAACCGCCCTCACCCTCTAAGGCTTGATCTGCGCGTCGCTCAGGATCGTGCGCGCTTCCTCGACGTCATCCTTGTGTACCAACAGACGCCAACCGTGCTCCATCATGGACGGATCGTAGTCGGCAAGCAGCGCATTGAACTCAGGCATCAACGTGTCGATGCCCTCACTGCGCAGCAGAGACTGCGCGACGATCGCTTCGGGCCGAGAGGCGAAACTGGCAACGATGACAAGATCAGTCATGACGGACGGAGCCTAACACCAGAAGCGGCGAAAAAGAGACCGGCTATGCGGCTCCCGACACCCTTCTGTAGCTGCGCATGGGAATCCACAGGCAAAGGCCAACCAGCGCAAGCTGTACGAGGTAGAAGGCCGTAAGTGCCACAGGATAGAACGTGACCTTCAACCGCTCATCGCTGGGCGACGGGCGGGCAGTCGCCTCCGCAAAGAATCTCCAATGCCTCTGGCAGACGCTCCTCTTGCGTCACCAGGTGGTAGCAACGCACGTCACTTGCGCAGGGCGCTGGTCACCATCAGCGCACCTGCCGCCACCAAACCAAGCACAATCAAGCCCGCGCCGAGCCGCGCGAGGACAGGCGCGCTGGGTTCCTGCTCGCCCGCGATCAATGCGAACGCGAAGAATCCACCGAAGGCCATGAAGAAGAAGCCAGCCGCCACTGCGGCCCATTTCGGCAGCGGCTTTGGATTGCGGCGGCGTCCAAACACGGCGCGACGCTAGCACCGCCAGCGCAAACAAAAAGCCCGCCTCTTGCGAAGCGGGCTTTCCATTTGCATTGACGCATAGAGCTCAGTCGCCTGAGCTTTCACGGCGGGGACGATCGCCACGGTCGCGACGCGGACCACGATCACCGCGGGGGCGATCTCCGCGATCACGGCGCGGCCCTTCGTCCTTCGCCTCGTCGCCCAGTTCCTCGGTGAGGTCGGCGCCCGTCGCTTGGTCGACAACCTTCATCGAAAGGCGAACCTTGCCGCGATCGTCGAAGCCCAAGAGCTTCACCTTCACGGTGTCGCCTTCCTTCACGATGTCGCCCGGCTTCTCAACCCGCTCGCGCGCCAGTTGGGAAACGTGAACGAGGCCATCCTTGGCGCCGAAGAAGTTCACGAAGGCGCCGAATTCCATCACCTTCACGACCTTGCCTTCGTAGATCTGGCCGACTTCCGGTTCAGAGGTCAGCGACTTGATCCACTTGATCGCCGCTTCGATCGACTCGGCGTTGGCCGAAGCCACCTTCACCGTGCCGTCATCTTCGACGTTCACCTTGGCGCCGGTCTTTTCCACTATCTCGCGGATCACTTTGCCGCCGGTGCCGATCACGTCGCGGATCTTGTCGGTCGGGATTTTGATCTGCTCGATGCGCGGAGCGTTCTTGCCGACTTCGCCGCGCGGGGCGTCCATCGCCTTGTTCATCTCGCCGAGGATATGCAGGCGCGCGGCGTGCGCACGGTCGAGCGCCACTTGCATAATCTCTTGGGTGATGCCGGCCACCTTGATGTCCATCTGAAGCGAGGTGATGCCGTTGGCGGTGCCGGCGACTTTGAAGTCCATGTCGCCGAGGTGATCTTCGTCACCCAGGATGTCGGTCAGAACTTCGAAGCCGTAGTCTTCGAGGATGAGGCCCATCGCGACGCCGGCGACCGGCGCCGAAATCGGAACGCCCGCATCCATCAGCGCCAGCGACGAACCGCAAACCGTGGCCATCGACGACGAGCCGTTCGACTCGGTGATCTCGGAAACGAGGCGCACCGTGTACGGGAACTGCTCAGCTGACGGCAGAACCGCTTTCATCGCGCGCCAGGCCAACTTGCCGTGGCCGATTTCGCGGCGGCCGGCGCCACCCATACGGCCGGTTTCACCGACGCTATAAGGGGGGAAGTTGTAGTGGAGCATGAAACGCTCTTTGGTCGTGCCTGAGAGCGCGTCGATGAATTGCTCGTCTTCGGCGGTGCCGAGGGTTGCAACAACGATCGACTGCGTTTCACCACGAGTGAACAGCGCCGAACCGTGCGTGCGCGGCAAGATGCCGACTTCAGAGACAATCGGGCGAACCTTATCGACTGCGCGACCGTCGATGCGGCCCTTTTCTTTGACGATGCGGCTACGAACGATGTCGCTTTCGACTTCCTTGAAGACTTCTTTGATCACATTGGCGTCGTAGCCATCGGGATTGGCTTCGGACTTCGCGAGCTGGGCTTTCACCTTTTCGCGGAGTTCGCCAACGGCGCCGTAGCGCTGGTCCTTCTTGGTGATCTTGTAGGCGGCGGCGAGGTCGGAGCCGACGAGATCGTTGATCTTGCTCTTCAGCGCCGAGTTGTCAGGCGGCGTGAATTCAAACGGATCCTTGCCGGCCTTCTCGGCGAGATCGATGATCGCATCGATCACCGGCTGCATGCCCTTGTGCGCGAGCGAGAGTGACTCGAGCATTTGCGCTTCAGAGAGTTCCTTCACTTCCGACTCGACCATCATGATCGCGTTGGCGGTGCCGGCGACGACGAGATCGAGATCCGATGTCTTCATTTGCTCGATCGTCGGGTTCAGCACGGCCTTGCCGTCAATCCAGCCCACGCGCGAGGCAGCGATCGGGCCCATGAACGGAACGCCGGAGATCGTCAGCGCGGCAGACGCTGCAACCATCGCCAGCAGATCGGATTCGTTTTCGTTGTCCCAGCTCAGCACCGTGATGATGACTTGGACTTCGTTCTTGAAGCCATCGACGAACAGCGGACGGATCGGGCGGTCGATCAGGCGCGACAGCAGCGTCTCGCGTTCAGTCGGGCGACCTTCGCGCTTGAAGAAGCCGCCAGGAATGCGGCCCGAGGCGAAGTACTTTTCCTGGTAGTTCACGGTCAGCGGGAAAAAGTCCTGACCCGGCTTTGCTTCCTTCGCATAAACGACGGTCGCCAACAGAGCGGTTTCGCCCCAGGTCGCATAAACGGCGCCGTCGGCTTGGCGCGCAATCTTGCCGGTTTCGAGCGTGAGCTTGCGCCCTGCCCAATCGAGGGAAACGGATTTCACATCAAACATACATCTAACTCCAGGCCGGAAGCCGGTGCTTCCTCAGGCCTTGTCGGTGCGCAGCGGCGGATTCCGTTGCGCGAATTGCCTCCGGCCCGAATGGCCGGAGGTTCGTGCCCACGCAGGAAGCGCAGGAAATTTTGTGAAGAGTGATCGCGGAAGGTGAAGCGCAGGCGCCAACACCCTTCACCGGGCCGGCGCTTAGCGACGCAGACCCAGCTTCTCGATGATCGCCTGATAACGGGCGGCATCGCGGTTCTTCAAATAGTCGAGCAACCGGCGGCGCTGGCTGACCATCTTCAAGAGGCCTTGGCGCGAGTGGTTGTCTTTCTTGTGGGTTTTGAAGTGCTCGGTCAGGTTGGCGATGCGCTCGGAGAGGATCGCAACTTGAACTTCCGGCGAACCAGTGTCGCCCTTGCTCTTCGCGTTGTCTTTAATGAGCGCGGCTTTGCGCTCTGCTGTCAGCGACATCGGTACTCCTCTTAGTCTGCGATGTTGAACACGCGGCTGGGCTCAAAGCGCCCCGCTCGCACGTCACCCAGCGCAACAGCTTTGCCCTCGTAGAGAGCGACAGCTGCCCGGGACGCATCAACACCGCCGATAAAGCGATCTCGAAACTGCGGCTTCAGCGTCTCCACCACATGCGGGAGGAGGACGATGGGCCGTCCCTGTCTAAGCTTGAACGCGTCCTCGCCGTTAATGGCCAGTGCCGGGATGTCGTCCAGCGCGGTCTCAACGGGCTTCAGGCGTTCTGACGCGGCGCCCTTCTGACCTAAAAGCTGCAATTCGTCCAGTGTGACGCTCTCAGCCTCGGTAAAGGGCCCCACCGCAGTGCGGCGGAGCCGCCAAACGTGGCCTTCCGCGCCAAGTTTTGCCGCCAAATCGCGGACCAGAGCCCGAATATAGAAGCCCTTGCCCGACCGGAACCGGAACGTGGCAAGGTCATTACCTTCGGTTTCCACGAGTTCGGCTTCGTAAACGGTGACCTTGCGGGGATCGAGTTCAACCGCCTCGCCGGCGCGCGCCAAGTCATAGGCGCGTTCGCCATCAATCTTCACGGCGCTGAACTGCGGCGGGATCTGCTCTATTTCACCGATGAAGGCCGGTAGTGCGGCGCGGATCGCTTCTGCCGTTGGACGCACTTCGCTTGTGGCGATGGCCTTGCCTTCGCGATCCTGGGTATCGGTCGAGACCCCCCATTTGATCGTGAAGACATATGTTTTCCGGGCTTCCATCAGCCACGGAACGGTCTTGGTCGCCTCACCCAACGCGATCGGCAAAATGCCGGAGGCCAGCGGGTCGAGCGTGCCGGCATGACCAGCCTTCTGCGCATTGAAAATACGACGGATGGCCGATACGGCCTGAGTCGACGTCATGTCGCCGGGCTTGTCCAGCACCACCCAGCCCGAAACGTCATCACCCTTCTTGCGGCGGCCCATCAGCGCTCGCCTTCTTCGTCGTCGTGTTTCAAATCACGCGCCACTTCCGGGCTTGCGAGCAGCTCATCGATGTGGCGCGCCTCATCGTAGGAGACATCCGGTTGAAAATGCAGCTCCGGCGTAAACCTCAGATCGACCTGCTTGCCGAGTCGCCCACGCAGAAAACCCGAAATGCGGGTGAGGCCATTTGCGACAAGCTGTGGGTCGCCGGGCCCGAGCGAGGACACAAATGCCGTCATATGTTTCAGGTCTGGCGAAGCACGTACTTCACCGATGGTGATGTAGACGCCCTTCAAATCCGGATCGCGCAATTCCTCGCGCTGCACGATCTCCACCAACGCGTGGCGCACAAGCTCAGCGGCGCGCAATTGGCGTTGCGAGGGCCCCACGCCATCCGACCCGCGAGCCTTGCGTTTCATCTTATTGCGACGTGTAGGAGTAGGCGTCGCAGAGCTGCACGTCTGAACCTGAGCCCGGCTGAGTGTCGCCACTGAACGCTGCAATCTTGAACACCCAGCGGCCCGCGCCATCCACGAACTCGCTGACGGCCAGATAGCGGGTCACCGCTTCGCCACAGAGTCCACCGCGCGGAGCGCTCGTCGTGACGTGCTCCGATCCGACCCGATAGAGATACGCATCAACACGCGGATCGCCGCCAAGCACTGCTGCAAAGCTCTGACCGCCGACACCTGACCGCGAATCCGCCGGCACGACGCTGTACGGCTGACCCACAACCGTAACGCCCGTTGCAAACGCAAACACCAGCGGGCCGCCGCGACGGCCCTGCAGGCTCACGCGCAAGTTGCCGGTCACCGCGCGCGCATCTTCATTTGCGGCGCGCCACTGCGATCGCGCAATAGCTGGCTCTTCCTGCGGCACAGTATCGACGCGCGTCTCTGCTTCGACCTGTGTTTGCGGCCGCTCGCCCGGCAGTTCTGGGCCGCCATGGTCGCGATTGCATCCGCCGACGCCCAACGTCAGCACGGCGATGGCTGATAAGATTGTCCGTCGCATGTCACGCCTCAGAGCGAGCGCTGCACCACTTCGACATTGAAGCATTCGATCTGGTCGCCCTGCTTAATGTCTTGGAACTGACCAAAGCTCATGCCGCACTCTTGGCCGGTTTGAACTTGGTCAACTTCTTCCTTGAAGCGCTTCAAGGTAGTCAGCGTGCCCATTTCCTGAATGACGACGTTGTCACGCAGAATACGAACCTTCGCTCCCTTGCGGACGACCCCTTCGGTCACCTTCACACCAGCGACTTTGCCGACCTTCGAGATGTTGAATACCTCGAGCACTTCAGCATTGCCGAGGAAGCTTTCGCGCGTGAGTGGCGCGAGCATACCCGACATGACGCCTTTGATGTCGTCGATGAGGTCGTAAATGATGTTGTAGTAGCGGATCTCGACGCCCTCGCGCTCGGCCAGGTCGCGCGCTTCCTTCGACGCGCGGACGTTAAAGCCGATGATCGGCGCGCCCGAGCCCTTGGCGAGCTGAACGTCCGACTCGTTGATCGCCCCAACGCCCGAGAGCACCACACGCGCGCGCACTTCCTCGTGCGCCAGCTTTTCGAGCGATCCAACAATCGCTTCCGCCGATCCTTGCACGTCGGCCTTGATCAGGATCGGCAGCTCTTTCGCGGTCGAATCCTTGAACTTCGCCATCATGCTTTCGAGCGACGTGCCCGTACGCGACGGACCGCCCGAGGTCTTTTGCTTCTTCGCACGCGCGCGATAGTTTGCGACTTCACGGGCGCGGTTTTCGTTCTCGACGACGTTCAGTACATCGCCCGGCTCCGGTACGCCTTCGAGACCCATGATCTCGACTGGCTCCGACGGCCCGACGCTCTGCAATTGCTGACCGCGCTCGTTGGTGATGGCGCGGATGCGGCCAACCTGAGCGCCGACGACAACGATATCGCCGCGCTTCAGCGTGCCCTTCTGCACGAGAACCGTCGCAACTGTGCCGCGGCCCTTGTCGAGTTTGGACTCGATAACCGTCGCCTCAGCTGCGCGTTCCGGATTCGCCTTCAAGTCCATGACTTCGGCTTGCAGCAGGATCGTCTCCACCAGTTTGTCGAGGCCGGTCTTCTTGAGCGCGGACACCTCGACGGCGAGCGTATCGCCACCGTGCGATTCAGTGATGATCTCGTGTTGCAGCAAGTCCGTCAGCGCGCGCGTTGGATTAGCGTCAGGCTTATCGATCTTGTTGATCGCCACGATGATCGGCGCGCCGGATGCGCGCGCGTGATGAATGGCCTCCACCGTTTGCGGCATGACGCCGTCATCGGCAGCCACCACAAGCACGACGATATCCGTCACTTGCGCGCCGCGTGCGCGCATAGCGCTAAACGCAGCGTGGCCGGGCGTATCGAGGAACGTCACCCGCTGGCCGCTCTTCAAGCGAACTTGGTACGCACCGATATGCTGCGTGATGCCGCCATGCTCACCGGAGACGACATCCGTCTCGCGCAGAGAGTCAAGCAGCGAGGTCTTGCCGTGGTCGACGTGCCCCATAACGGTCACGACCGGTGGTCGCGGCAACAGATTCTCGTCGATGTCGACTTCGCCAGAGAGGCCCTCTTCGACATCCGACTCGGCAACGCGCTTCACCGTGTGACCGAATTCGGTTGCGATCAGCTCGGCCGTGTCGGCGTCAAGCTCATCGGCCTGTTTCATCATCTGGCCCTGGCGCATCATGTATTTGATGATGTCCGCCACGCGCACGGCCATGCGGTTCGAGAGTTCCTGAACCGTGATCGTTTCCGGAATGGTTACTTCGCGCTTGATCTGATCGCGCTCACCGCCGCCCATCAGCTTGGCGCGGCGCTCTTTTTCCTTTTGCTGCGCACGGCGATAGGCCGCGAGCGAACGGACGCGATCGTCATCGCCCGCGACCTCACGCTCAACCATGTCGAGCGTGAGCTTGCCTTCACGGCGCTTCGGTTCGCCCTTCTTTGCGGGCTTCACCGGCGCGACCGGCGCCGGCTTGCGCGCGGACTTAACGCGACCGCCAAGCTCATCGAGCAACGACGGTCCAGCTGAAGCGCCGCCGCCTTGTTGTGGGTTTACCTGAGCGGCGGCGCGCGCAGCGGCACGCTCAGCGGCAGCCTCTTCTAGCTCAGCCTGTGCTTGCTCCGCCCGACGGCGCGCTTCGGCCTCCGCTTCGATTGCGGCAAGCTCAGCAGCCTTGCGGCGTTGCGCATCGTCAAGTGCGCGGCGCTGTTCTTCTTCGGCGCGGGCCCGTTGATCACGAGCTTCCCGTTCAGCCAAGGAGCGGTTGACCGCCTCCTCCCGACGGCGCGCCTCTTCATCCGAGATTGCGCCTGGAGACGTAGGCGCCTTTGGCGCAGGCTGCAGTGGTTCCGGGGCCGGCGTTGCGCGCGCCTTAATCGGCGGCGGCACGCCAGGGCCAGGCGCACCGGGAGCGCCCGGCGTTGCGCCGGGGCGGTTGATCGAGCGCTTCTCGCGCACCTCAACGGCGACTTGCTTCGTGCGGCCATGGCTAAAGCTCTGACGCACCGTGCCTGTGGAGGTGGTGCGGGTCAGCGTCAGCGGCTTGCGGCCAGATGGGGTGTCTTTTTGTTCGTTGCCGTCAGACATGCAGTGGTGTTGCCGATCCTAAATTCGTCTTCACGCGTGGAATTCTCAAACGTCTTATGTCTCGTCGCGGCGTTGCCCCGGAGGTGCAGCATCCGCGCCGCCCAGTCCCAGACCAATAGAGCGCCAGGGTGTGGGCCAAGAGGTCGGAACGACGGGGCGAAAACCCGAAAGGCGGCCAATTTCAGCCGCCCAAACCGAAGCCAAGCGCTCTTGAAGCAGGCAAGCGTGTATCACACGTTCCCGCCCCAAGGCCACGCCCAAATCCGAAGAGCTGAAGCACCCAATGGCGGCGGGAGGCCGGCCCCAGAGCCCTATATGGAGGCTCATCAGCTTTTCGCGACCCTCTTCAGCGCCATCTTCTGCTTCAATTAGCAAAAACGCGGGTTTGGCACGGATCGCTGCATCGACTTGGGTGGCGCCAAGAGCAATTGCCCCCGCCCTCTGCGCCATGCCGAGCTGATCAAGACAGCGGCGTGACAACAGCGTTTCCACCATGTTCGCCAAATCGTCCGGAACATTCACCTGCGCTTTGAATGCGCGCGCAAAGGCGCCCTTCTTGACCGCCTGATCGAGAATCGCGCGATCAGCCCTAACCCATGCCCCACGCCCCGGCAGCTTCGCCGCCACATCGGGCGTCACGACGCCATCGGGCGAGAGCGCGAACCGAATCAGGTTCGCGCCACTATCATGCTCGCCACTGACGATGCAGCGCCGCTCGCGTTCGCGGCGCGGCCCCTCAGCCTCTATCCGGGAAGACGCGGGCGACATCGTCGGCGTCTCCTTCAGGCTCGGCTTCCGGCTCAGGCTCCGGCGGCGCTTCAATCCAGCCAGCCGCCACACGCGCGTTGATCACCAGTTGATCCGCTTGCTCAGCCGTCAGCGCGTATTGTTCGAGAATCCCCGGCTCGCGCACGCGCTCACCGTTCTTAGTCTCGAAATAGCCGCGGATATCGTCGCCGACGAGACCAGCGAAATCTTCAAGCGTCTTCACGCCCTTCTCGCCGAGGGTCACCAACATTTGCGCCGTCAGGCCTGGCACCGCCTTTAGATCATCGGCAACACCAAGTTCGACGCGCTTTGCTTCCAGCTCAGCAGCGAGCTTCTCAAGGTACTCCTGGGCGCGCGCTTGCAACTCTTCGGCGATTTCGTCGTTCAGACCTTCGATCGAAGCCAGCTCGATCGAGTCGACGTAAGCGATTTCTTCGACCGTCTCGAAGCCTTCCGAAGCCAGCAGCTGCGCGAACATTTCGTCGACTTCCAGCGCTTTGATGAAGAGTTCCGTGCGCGACGCGAATTCCTTCTGACGACGCTCCGACTCTTCTGCTTCCGTCAGAATATCGATCGACCAGCCCGTCAATTGCGAGGCCAGGCGCACGTTTTGACCGCGGCGGCCGATGGCCAACGAAAGCTGCGCCTCGCCGACAACCACCTCAACCCGCGCCTCATCCGGATCGAGCACAACTTTGGAGACTTCCGCAGGCTGCAGTGCGTTCACGATGAATGTGGCCGGGTCAGGCGACCACGGAATAATATCGATCTTCTCGCCCTGCATTTCGCCGACCACAGCCTGGACGCGCGCGCCGCGCATACCGACGCAAGCGCCGACCGGGTCGATCGAACTGTCATGCGAAATCACCGCGATCTTCGCGCGCGAGCCCGGGTCACGGGCCGCCGCCTTGATCTCGATCACGCCTTCATAGACTTCCGGCACTTCCTGAGCGAACAGGCGCGCCATGAATTCCGGCTTGGCCCGCGACAGGAAGATCTGCGGCCCTTTGGTTTCGCGGCGCACATCATAGATGTAGGCGCGCGTGCGATCGCCGACACGGAGGTTTTCGCGCGGAATGCTCTCGCTCTTGCGGATCACGCCTTCGGCGCGGCCGAGATCCACGATGACGTTGTAGAATTCAACGCGCTTCACGACGCCGTTGATGATCTCACCGACACGGTCTTTGTACTCGCCATACTGACGCTCACGCTCAGCTTCGCGGACCTCGTGATTGATCACTTGCTTCGCCGTTTGCGCGGCGACGCGGCCGAACTCGATCGGCGGCAGCAATTCGACATATTCCTTGCCGAGAACCGCTTCCTTGTCCGACTTGAGCGCCACGTTGAGCATGATGTCGGTCGAAGGATTGAACGGCCGCGTTTCCGGATCGAGCATCGAGTCATCGACCACTGTCATCACGCGCTTCAGTTCCATCTCGCCGGTCTTGGCGTCAATGGTGGCGCGAATGTCATGCTCGGCGCCGTAGCGCGAGCGCGCGGCCTTCTGCAGTGCGTGCTCCATCGCTTGGATCACGATCTCCTTTTCAATCGACTTTTCGCGGGCCACCGCGTCGGCGATTTGCAGGATTTCCAGCCTGTTTGCTGAAATGCCGGTGCTCATGCTTCTTCCTCTTCGTCAGAACCTTGTTCGCCCGCGGCTTCGGCCGCTTTGGCGCGTCTCAAATCGTCTTCGATCAGCTTGTCGGTCAGCACGAGGCGCGCATCCGACAGCGCCGAAAATTTCAGCTTTGCTTCGCCGTGCTCAGTGGCGAGCGTGATCTCATCGCCGTCAACCGCCTGGATCACACCCTTCCAGCGGCGCTGGTTGTTGACCGGCACAGCCGTCTCGACCTTCGCGTCAAACCCCACAAAGCGCTCAAAGTCTTCGATGCGCATCAGCGGGCGATCGATGCCGGGCGAGCTGATTTCCAGATCGTATTCGCCCTGCACTGGGTCTTCGAGATCGAACACGGGCCCCAGCGCACGCGAGAGCTTGGTGCAATCATCGATGCCCATCTGCCCGTCGCTGACGCGCTCGCCCATGATCTGCAAGCGCTTCCTGCGATTGCCGGAGAGACGCACGCGCACGATCCGGTAGCCGAGGCCAGCGGCCGTCGGTTCGATCAGCGCGATGACGCGCTCTTCAACTGGGTTCGTCGCGCGCAGCGGCGGCTCCCTAGGTAAACAAAAAGCGGCGGAGCCCGGGGCCCCGCCGCTGAACCTCCAACGGAGGCATCAGCGATGTGTGGATGGGGATATAGCGGCAAATTATCCCGACGCCAAGCCCCCAACCCAATGTCGCGCGTTGGCCCTAACCCGACATACGCGAGCGGCTAGTGATTGAGGTGCCAAATCCCAACCGAGAGACTGGCTGTGCCCATCAGCGCGAGTAGTGGAGCTGACGCAGCGGACTTGCACCACTCTTGCAGGCCGAATTTCTTTTGAGTCTCCCACGACTTCCCGCGCAAAACGAGGATGACGGCGGCGAGCGCAAAGCAAGAAATCCCAACGGGTATGCCAAACAAGCCGAGGCCCATCGCACTACTTTACCTGATAGGCCCCAGTTTCTGAATGACGCCTTTCGGCGAAAAGCAGAAGTCAGTCTCTGACGAACCGCAACCAAATCGGCTCGCAATCACCGAGTTTCTTAGATTCGTAGCGCGTCGTCACGTGTCCTGGCCAAGCGTTGCGCCAATCTTCGGCGCGTTCGGCTAACCACGTGAAACGTTCGCCGCGCGTCACCTGCTCTAATGTCCAGGACGCGTAGTTGGCCCAATCGGTCGCGAACCGCAGTTCGGCGCCCAGCTTCATCACCCGCGCCAGTGCATCCAGGAACTCAGCCTGGATCAGCCGCCGCTTATGATGCCGCGCCTTTGGCCACGGGTCGGGAAAGAGAACATAGACGAGATCGAGCGAAGCATCCGGCAGCCGCGCGATAACATCGCGCGCGTCGCCATTGTGCAGTCGGATATTCTGCACATTGGACTCCTCAATATGCCGCAAGCATGAGGCGACGCCGTTCAAGAACGGCTCAACGCCGATGAAGCGCGTTTCCGGCCGCGCCACCGCCTGCGCCACCAGATGCTCGCCGCCGCCAAATCCGATTTCAAGAACAAGTTCCTCCCCCCTTGCGGGGGAGGTGTCGCGCGGATGCGCGACGGAGGGGGGGCGGTCAACGGCGTCGACGTCTGCAAGCGAAGGCGCGTCTTCACGCCCCCCACCCCCTGCCCCCGCCCCGTGAGGGGGCGGGGAGAAAAGTGCATCGACATCGATCCCGCCCTCTTCCGGGAGCGCCAGATGCGGCAGCAGGCTTTCCATCAGCCCGGCTTGGCGCGGCTTCAGCGTCCGCGCTTTGATCCGGCCAAAGGTGCGTAAGGGGCGGTGTTCGTTCATTCGGCGCGGGGCATAGCGCAACATTGCCGCCACGCGAACTCGCCGCCCCTCCCTATATCTGCTACTTGAGCCCAAAATCCCCGGAGGAACGACATGCGCGAACAGCTGAACTTCTACATCAACGGCAAATGGGTCGCCCCAGCCAAGGCGCGCGCGCATGACGTGATCAACCCGGCCAACGAAGAGCCGGTCGGTCGAATTTCGCTCGGCAGCGCTGCTGACGTCGATAAGGCCGTCGCCGCCGCCAAGAAGGCGTTCGAAACCTGGTCGCAGACTTCGGTCGATGAGCGCAAAGCCATCCTCGACAAGATCATAGCAATCTATCAGCGTCGCCTGGGCGACATGGCCGCCGCCATCTCCTCCGAAATGGGCGCGCCCGCTCCGCTCGCGCAAGCTGCCCAGGCGCCCGCCGGGCTCGGCTACCTGATCGACGCTCGCAAGCAGCTCGACGACTTCAAGTTCGAAGGCGATTACGGCAACGGCCGCCGTATCCTCAAAGAGCCGATCGGCGTCATCGGGATGATCACGCCTTGGAATTGGCCGCAGAACCAGATCTGCGCCAAGGTCGGCCCGGCGCTCGCCGCCGGCTGCACCATGGTGCTGAAGCCGTCCGAACTCGCGCCGCTCAACGCCATCGTCTTCGCTGAAATCCTCGACGAAGCCGGCGTACCGCCCGGCGTATTCAACCTCGTCAATGGCGACGGCCCGGGCGTCGGCGTTCCACTCTCCGCGCATCCGGATGTCGACATGGTGAGCTTCACCGGCTCGACGCGCGCCGGCACTTCGGTGATGGAAAACGCCGCCAAGAGCATCAAGAAGGTCGCGCTCGAACTCGGCGGCAAGTCGCCAAATATCATCTTGGATGACGCCGATCTGCAAAAAGCGGTCGCGCGCGGTATGATGCACATGGCGATGAACACCGGCCAATCGTGCAACGCGCCCTCGCGCATGCTGGCGCCGAAGGCGAAGTACGAAGAAGTCGTGCAGATCGCTGCCGCCACCGCGAATGCAATCAAAGTGCAAGCGCCCGACAACGCCGAGAAAGGCGCCATCGGCCCGCTCGCGAACGCCAACCAATTCCAGAAGGTGCAAGGCCTCATTCAAAAGGGCATCGATGAAGGCGCACGCGTCGCTGCCGGCGGCGTTGGCCGCCCCGACGGCTTCAACCGCGGTTACTACGTGAAGCCCACCGTGTTTGCCGACGTGAACAACAACATGACCATCGCCCGCGAAGAAATCTTCGGGCCGGTGCTCGTCGTCATCCCGTACGAAAGCGAAGAAGAAGCGATCACGATCGCCAACGATACGCCGTACGGGCTTGCCGCCTACGTGCAAGGCTCGGAAGAAAAAGCCCGCAAAGTCGCGCGCAAGCTTCGCGCCGGCAACGTGCACATCAATGGCGCGCAAGGCGGTCTCGGCACGCCGTTCGGCGGCTACAAGCAATCGGGCCTTGGCCGCGAAGGCGGTCACTTCGGCTTAGAGGAATTCCTCGAGGTCAAAGCCGCCATCGGCTGGGGTGAGCAGAGCGCCTAAGGAAGGTTCGTTGGATGGCGTCGCCGTTCGGCTATCTCAGGTGACGCCATCATCGGTTGCAAAGGCCAAGCGCCATAGGCCCTAACAACTCCCAAACACGCACTTCACCAGCAATTAGCCATGCTGAGGCAAGATGCTGGGATGACCGCAACGCCGCTCGATCCATTTTCGCAGAAATTCGACTCGATTGAAGTCGATCCCAAGCACACGCCGACACGCGAGGCGATTGAGTATGCCATGGCTAATGCGGCGCCAGAAGCGCCAAGCGAGCCACCGGCGCCGGGCTTCTATCTTCTGAACGACGCCAACGGGCGCTTCGCCATCGATCGCGACATGGGCGTCGTCACCGTCGCCGACGAGTCGATCCTACAAACCGAGCGCAACGCCGTTCACACCGCACGCTTGCGCGTGGTCGAACCATCCGGCGCCACCTATGAACTCGACATGCAACTCCGCATCACCGGTCGCGTGCCGCAGATGATCGGTGCTGAAGAGTTTGCCGCGATCGCCGGCTTGACGGATGAAACCATCCTGGTCGCACCACGCGTGCCGCAGCTGGTCGTGGCGAAAGACGAAGCGAAAACGCACGCTGAGTTCGCGCCCACCGCGTGGACGCACTTCGCTGTCGCGCAAGGCCACCAATCGCGCACGCCGCGCCAGCAACCCCGCCGCAGCTTCATCGTTGCGGATCTGCCGCCGACCAATGAGCGCGTGTCGTTCGAATTCGACGGTCTGCCGCGTGCGTTCTCAGCGCACCTGCCCTGGTCGCTCTGAAATTATTGCGCCGGTGGCGTCTCTTGGATTGAGCGGAGATACGCGATCAGCGCATCCGTGCCTTGCGGATTGAACTGAAATTCCGGCATCGGGTGCGAAACGCGCACGCCCTCGATCAACTCTTCTTCCAGAACATCAGCCGAGTAGCGCTGCAGAACCGTGCGAAACACCGGCGCGTCCGGATTTGGGCTCTCGCCATACACGCCGACAGCGTGACACGCTGCGCATTGCGCTTCCGCAATATCACGACCTGAGGCCGCCAATTCTTCCGATGCCGTAGCGGCGCTCACGGTCGACGGTGTCGGCGCGGTGGCAGCGCACGATGCCAAGATCACAGCTGCGGTCGCCATCAAGAACCAGTGCATGGCCTACTCCTCTGGCGCTCACCTTAGCGCAGGCGATGAGCTTTCTATATAGGAAGCTCATGTCGATTCCCGCGCGCCCCTCCGATTCCGCCGTGACAGAAGCGCTCACCGCGCTTTCGGACCGCACGCCAGTTGTGATGCTCGTCGGGCGCGCCGGCACGGGCAAGAGTCACTTCATTCGAAACCTCGTGGATCGCGATCCACAATATCCACAAGCACTGCTCGCACCGACCGGCCTCGCTGCCATGAACATCGGCGGCCAAACCATTCACTCCTTCTTTGGTTTTCCGCCGCGTCCGATGATCGGCAATGCCGAAAAGCCCAGCTACTTCTTCACGCGCACCGCGCGCGCGATCTCACGTCTCATCATCGACGAAGTCTCGATGCTGCGCGCCGACGTGCTCGACGCGATGAACTCACACCTGCAGATCGCGCGCAAAAGTTCGCGACCCTTCGGCGGCGTGCAGATGCTGCTGGTCGGAGACTTCTATCAGCTGCCGCCCGTCGTACGCGGCGATGAAGGCCAACTTCTGGAGGATGCCGGCTACAACAGCCCCTACGCGTTCTCGGCGCATTGCCTGCGGGATGCGCCAATCGCCGGCGTCGAACTCACAGAAGTACATCGCCAGACCAACCAGGATTTCATCCAACTCCTCTCTTCCATCCGCGAACGCCGCGGCGTGGAAGAGGCGGTCACGATCCTGAACACCGTCTGCCTCGATCGATCGCTGCCGAAGCGCCCGGTTTTGCTTTGCGCCACCAACGCCGTGGCCGATGGCTATAACCAACGCGGCCTCGCCTCACTCGAAGGCGCAGCTGCGCGCTACACCGGCGCCTTCGAAGGCGAAGCGCCAAAGCAGCAAGGCGATCGCTTTCCGGCGCCGATGGAGCTCGTATTGAAGCGCGGCGCGCGCGTGATCTTTACGCAGAACGATCCTGAAGGCCGCTGGGTGAACGGCTCACTCGGCACCGTCAAAGCGTTTGACGAAGACATCGTTCAAGTGCTGCTCGATGCGGGTGACGACGTCGATGTCGGCCGGGCCGTGTGGCCGCAAGCGCGCTGGACCTGGAATGCCAAGGAAAACCGCATGGAGGTGAAAGAGGAATTCAAATACGTGCAATTCCCACTCGCCCCCGCTTGGGCGCTCACCATCCACAAAGCCCAAGGCATGACGCTCGACAGCGTCGAAATCGATCTCGGCCGCGGCGCCTTCGCGCCAGGCCAAGCCTATGTCGCGCTCTCACGCGCGCGTAGCATGGAAACGCTGCGGCTCACACGACCCATCAGCGCGCGCGATGTGCAGGTCGACCCCGCCATCGCCGACGGCCTGCAGCGGATCGGCATTTAGAACGCGGGCAAAGTCGCCGCAGCCGCATCGCGCAATCGATCGCGCAAATGCGGCACGCACGCTTCGTGCGCAAGATACTCCGCCACAGGCATCATCTCCCAACGCTGCCCTTCATTGCCGAAGACAATTTGAGCAATGTCTTCCGGTCCGATGTGCGCCACCATGAAGTGCGAGACCAAATCCGGGTTCGACCAACTCGGGTAAACCCGCCGCCAAACAATCCGCGCCGGATCGAGCCTTAAGCCAAATTCCTCGAACAACTCGCGCAGCGCGCACTCATCCGGCGTCTCATCGTTTTCGCGCCCGCCACCCGGCAGATCCCACGCCGAAGGAAATGGAATGCTTGCTTTGTCATCACGGAGGTAGACGAGCACCTGCCGGTCATGAAACAGCGCAATCTTTGAGCCCGTAAACGCCCCGCCCGACCAGGTCACATGAACGGCCTGCGCGGACTGGCGGTGTGCTCGGCCCGCACCGTGCCCGCGTCATCCGCTTCCACCAGCTTCACGTCGTAACCCCAAAGATCGGCGACATGCTGCAGCACCTTATCACTATCGCTCTCTTCCAGCGTCATGCCATCCAGCACGCGGTGCGAGAGGATGAGCTTGCGGTCGCCCGCGAGATCGACATCGACGATCTGAATATCCGGATCGCTGTACGCCACGTCATAGCGTTTCGAGAGCGCACGGCGAATTTTGCGATAGCCGCGCTCATCGTGGATCGCGGCGACATTCATGTCTTCTTCCTCTTCATCATCGTGCACGTTAAAGAGACCGAAATCGCGAATGCACTGCGGCGATAGATATTGCGATACGAAGCTCTCGTCGCGGAAGTTGGCCCAAATTTCGCGCAGCGCGCCATAGGCGTCGCCGTTGCCGGCGATATCCGGCATCCATTCGCGATCCTCGTCCGTCGGCTTGGTGCAAATGCGCTCGATATCGCAACACATCGCAAAGCCCAGCGCATAAGGATTGATGCCCGAATAGCGACGGTCATCAAAATCCGGCTGCATCACCACACTGGTGTGCGAGTGCAGGAATTCGAGGAACGCGCCGTCATCAATCTGCCCCTTCTCGTGAAGGCGAGTCATGACGCGGTGGTGCACATACGTCGCACAGCCCTCGTTCATCACCTTGGTTTGGCGTTGCGGATAAAAATACTGATTGATCATCCGCACCATGCGCAGAATTTCGCGCTGCCATGGCGCCAGCCGCGGCGCTGTCTTCTCCAGGAAATAGAGCAAGTTCTCTTCCGGTAAACCGAGCAGGGCTTTCCGGCGCGCATCCTCATCGGCGCTCGGCTTGCGCTTGCCTTGCGGCACCGTGCGCCAGAGATCGTTGAACAGCTGCTCGCCATGGCGGCGGCGCTCTTCTTCGCGTCGCTGCTCTGAGCGGAGATCCGCCATGCGCTTGCGCGGAAAACGATGAATTCCGTGGCTTTGCAGCGCATGCGCCGCGTCGAGCACGCGCTCGACTTCCTCCTGGCCGTAGCGATCTTCGTACTTCGCGATCAGCCCACGCGCGAATTCAAGATAATCGAGGATCCCATCGGCGTCTGTCCACTGCTTGAACACATAATTGTTCTTGAAAAAGTGGCTGTGCCCGTAGCCAGCGTGCGCGATCACCAATGTCTGCATCATCGCGGAGTTTTCCTCCATGATGTAGACAAGGCACGGGTTGGAGTTGATGACGATCTCATACGCGAGGCCCTGGTAGCCCTTGCGATAGAGCGCTTCGTTGCGTGCGAATTCCTTGCCGAAAGACCAATGCCGATAGAAGAGCGGCATGCCCGTCGAGGCATAGGCATCAAGCATCTGCTCGGTGGTGATCACTTCGATCTGATTGGGATAGGGGTCGAGCCCCATTTCATTGATTGCAATCTCACCGCACGCGTCGTGCACGCGGCGAATAAGATCGAAATCCCAGTCGGGGCCCTGGAAGAGCAGCTTGTTATCGGGAGCGATCAAAGTCATCAGGCGCCATCCGCCGCGACGCCTTCGGGGCGGCGCGCAAACAATTCGCGGAACACAGGATAGATATCGCGGCGATGCTTGACCTTGCGCATCGCAAACGGCGCCTCCACGGAAACGCGCCGATACGCACGCCAGAGATTGGTGCTCGGCTCGCCCGCGCCCGGATGATCGTCCTCATCATCCATGCCGACTTCAACATAGGCGTAATACTGGCAAATCGGCAGAATCGCATCGCGCAACTGCGCCAACACGACGGCATTGTCGCTCGACGTGTTGTCACCGTCGCTCGCTTGGGCGGCATAAATGTTCCATTGGTCGACCGGGTACCGGTCGCGCACGATGTCGGCCATTTTGAAGAGCGCCGTCGAAACCACCGTGCCGCCAGTTTCGCGCGAGTAGAAGAATGTCTGCTCATCCACCTCCGACGCTTCATGCGTGTGGCGGATGAACACGACGTCGACGTGCTCGTAGCGGCGGTTTAAGAACAGATAGAGCAACGAGTAGAACCGCTTCGCCAGATCCTTCATGTGCTCGTTCATCGAGCCCGAGACATCCATCAGGCAGAACATAACGGCCTTGGCGATCGGCTTCGGGTTGGACTCCAGGCGGCGATAGCGAACGTCGACCGGATCGATGTACGGGATGCGCTTCGAGCGCGTGATCAGCAGCTCAAGCTCTTTGCGCTTCTCAACCAGCGCTTCGAACTGCCCGCCTTCCCGCTCAAGCTTCTCAATCTCTTCGCGCAGCGCGTTGATCTCATCCTGCTTCGGCCGCTTCAACGCAATCCGGCGCGACATCGAATGACGCAAGGTGCGCGGCACTGATAGGCGGGATGGCGGCCCAGACACTGAATAGCCAGCCTGCCGCCACAGCACTGAAGTCGCTCCGGCAATCTGGCGTTTCGCCAGATCGGGAAGCTCGAGGTCTTCAAGATAAAGATCGAGATATTCTTCGTCCGACAGCGCGAAGCGAAATTCGTCTTCGCCTTCGCCGCTATCACTCGCTTGCGAACCTTGCCCGCCGCCCTGCTGAGGCCGCGCGATCGCATCGCCCTCGATATATTTCTTGTTGCCGGGCAAAACGTAGTCCCGCACGCCGCCTTGGCGCGAGCGGTGCAAATGCGGCTCATGTACGCCGCCGGAGGGGATCGAAACTTCGCCGCCTTTACCAGCGTCTTTAATTGAGCGCGATGAAGACGCCTCGCGCACTGCCTTGCGCACCTGCGCGCGTGCTCGGCGCAGGAAACGCTGACGGTTTGCGAAGCTCTTCCCGCCCGGATTCAGGCGGCGATCAATAATATTCATCCGCGGCCCGCCTTAGCCCGCTTGCTTGACGCGCATGTACCACTCGACCAACCGGCGAACTTGGCGCTCGGTGTAGCCGCGCTCGACCATGCGCATCACGAACTCCTCGTGCTTTTTCTCGCTGTCGCCGTCTTTCTTCGAGCCAAACGATATGACCGGCAGCAGATCTTCAACTTGGCTGAACATCCGCCGCTCGATGACTTCGCGGATCTTTTCGTAAGATGTCCATGACGGGTTCTTGCCACCATGGCCAGCGCGCGCCCGCAACGTGAACTTCACAACTTCGTTGCGGAAGTCCTTTGGGTTGGCGATGCCAGCGGGCTTCTCGATCTTGGAAAGCTCTTGGTTGAGCAATTCGCGATTCAGCAGCTGGCCTGTATCCGGGTCCTTGTAATCGATGTCTTCGATCCAAGCATCAGCGTAGTCGACATAGCGGTCGAACAGATTCTGACCGAAGTCGTGATAGGATTCGAGATACGCCTTCTGAATCTCGTTGCCTATGAACTCAGCATAACGCGGCGCCAGATCGGCCTTGATGAACTCCAGCAACCGCCCTTCTTGCTCGGCAGGATATTGCTCACGCCGCACCTGCTGCTCAAGCACGTACATCAAGTGCACCGGATCGGCGGCAACTTCCGTCGTGTCGTGATTGTAGGTCGCGGCGAGCACTTTGAACGCGAAACGCGTAGAAATGCCTTCCATGCCTTCGTCGACACCAGCAGCGTCCTTGTACTCTTGCAGCGTGCGCGCTTTCGGATCGACTTCCTTCAGGCTCTCGCCGTTATAGACTCGCATCTTGGCGAACGCGTTTGAATTCTCGTGTTCCTTCAAGCGCGACAGCACCGAGAAGCGCGCCAGCATCTCCAGCGTCCCAGGCGCGCAAGGCGCTTCCGAAAGCTCCGAACCACGGATCAACTTCTCATAGATGCGCTGCTCTTCTTGCACGCGCAGCACGTAGGGGACCTTGATCACGTAGATACGGTCGATGAAGGCCTCATTGTTCTTGTTATTCTTGAACGACTGCCACTCGGCCTCGTTCGAGTGCGCCATGATGATGCCGGTGTACGGGATGGCGCCGATATTCTCGGTGCCGACGTAATTGCCTTCCTGCGTCGCCGTCAGCAGCGGGTGCAGCATCTTGATCGGCGCTTTGAACATCTCGACGAATTCGAGCATGCCTTGGTTGGCGCGGTTCAAGCCGCCTGAATAGGAGTACGCGTCCGGATCGTTCTGCGCATGCATTTCGAGTTTGCGGATATCGACCTTGCCGACGAGCGAGCTGACGTCCTGATTGTTGTCATCGCCCGGTTCGGTCTTTGCGATCGCCACTTGGCGCAGACGCGAGGGATTCATCTTCGCCACGCGGAACTTGGTGATGTCGCCGCCAAATTCGTCCAGGCGCTTGATGCACCACGGACTCATCAAGCCGGTCAGACGGCGTTGCGGGATGCCGTATTCGTCCTCCAGACGCTGACCCCAGGTCGCCGGGTCAAAAAGCCCTAGCGGATGTTCGAACACCGGCGACAACTCGTCGCCCGCCTTCAACACATAGATCGGCTGATCTTCCATCAGCGCCTTGAGGCGCTCAGCCAGCGACGACTTGCCGCCACCAACCGGGCCCAGCAGGTAAATGATCTGCTTGCGCTCTTCCAAACCCTGCGCGGCGTGCCGGAAAAAGGCGACAATCCGTTCGATCGTCTCTTCCATGCCGTAGAATTCAGCGAACGCCGGATAAAATCGCATTGTGCGGTTCATGAACACGCGACCGAGCCGCGCGTCTTTTGAGGTATCGACCATCTTCGGTTCGCCGATCGCCGCGAGCAGTCGCTCGTGTGCGCTCGCATAGGCCATTGGGTCGTCGCGGCAGAGGCCTAGAAAGTCCTGCAGTGACATCTCAGCTTCGCGACGCTGCTCGAACGAGCGCGCGTAACTGCGAAAAAGATCTTCAGACATCATGCCTCCGTCCGCGTCCCAGCAACCTTTACATAAGAACTCCGGTTCCGAGACGACCTAACTAAAAAGCCATGCAAATCTGGCGGCGATAAGGTGAGGTCGAGATGCCGCGCACGATCCGCCCAAACAACAAGCACAAGATGACATGATTTGCGCCCGCGTGATCGCCAAAACGCCAGAAAAGTTCAGTGCTCGCTCCGCGTGAGCGAAAGCTGAACGAAATGTGGCGAGTGCAAATCGGTGCGCCACTTTAACGAAGCGAAAACCTTCGATTTTACGCGACCTTAAGCACGTTGCGGCATCCCTTGGGGCTTGGGGACCGTAGAGGCTGACCAATGAGTGACAGTGCATGGGTGCTCAAGGGCGTAGACCCTGAGACGCGCGCGCGAGCGGCCGCCGAGGCCGAGCGCCTCGGTATCAGCCTGGCTGATTATGTCACCGACCAAGTTTTGCGCGCCGCAATCGCCGACCAGATCGCCACCGCGCCAAGTGTGGATGACCTCACCGAGGACGTCGATGCCATCGAGCTGGGGGTGCGTAAGCGCCTTCGCACCCTTGAGCGGCATCTCAAAAACTCGTTGGAAGGTCTCGGCGCCGCCCACCGAACATTGGACGCCTCCTTTTTCGACGTCAGCGAACGCGTTGACGACTTGGAAACCTTTGCCGCCGGCACCGCTGAGGCTCTTCAGCAGGGCTTGAAGGACACCGCCGAACAGCTCGTGGCCATGCAGGACCAAAGTGACACTGCTGCCGCAGCGCGCCTGAGCGAAAACGCCGCCGCGCACGAGAGTCTCGCTCACTCGATCTCGGCGTTGGGCGCTTACACTCAGGACGTCGACACCATCGCCCGCCGCGCCGACACCAATGTTGGCGTCCTTGCCGATGCGCACGAACAGCTGAAGCATGCGGTTGCCTCAGATTTTTCAGAGTTCTCCGATCAGATCGCGCTCCGGTTGAACAATGGCCTGCGTGACGTCGCTGCCGCCGCCGACGAGGCTGCGGCTCAGGCCGACGCCGCCGTCGCTCACCTCGTGGTCGAACTTCGCGGCGTTAGAGAATCTCTAGAGCAAAGTGTTGCCGAGGGCGTCGACGAAACCCGGCGCCGCGTCCACTCCGCATTCTCCGACGCGACCGCGCGGATGGAGGCGCTATCCAACCGGGTAGAACTCGTTGAGCGCCAAACCGCAAGCAGCGCCGACCAGCTGCGCGCGCGAATGGCTGACATGGAAGACGCCGCACAGATTGCGCTAGAAGATACCGCCGAAAGCCTCCGTCAGGCTGGCGCGGCGCTCGCAAGCGATCTTCAGCGAGCGTCGCAAGATCACCGCGCCGCACTCGAAAGCGTTCATGGTGACCTTTCAGCCGAGATATCCGAGTTGAAAGAGCGACATCAAGGCGCTCTTGCGCGCCTGAAGCTGCTTGACGCCGCTGTCTGCGAGAGCGCCGGCGATGTTGGCGCTCTGCGCGAACAGATGCTTTATCGCGTAGCCGAGGCCGAGCGCATCGCTGCCGATAGCACGCGCGAAGCTCTTAGCATCGCGACTGAGCAAACCGAAGCGCTCGCGACTCGCCTTAACCGTCATGAATCTGACGTTTCGGAAATCCATTTCCAGCTTCGGGCCGATAACGAGCGCGTCGAGGCTTCCGCGCTTGTCGCGCTTGAAAAGCTCGCGGGTGACATCGCCGCGGCTCGTAATGAGACGTCATCGCTAGTCCAACAAGCCCGCGCGGAGTCACAGGCCGAATGGACGGAATTGCGCGAGCAGCAATCCGGCGCGAGCGCGCGCCTCACCGTCATTGACCTGGCGCTGCGGACTCAAGCAACTTTGATCGAACGCATCACCACGGTCGAAACAGCGCTCAGCGATGCCGCGTCGGGCGCAAAAATGGCCGATATCGAAGCGCAAGTGAATGTGCTGCGCCAAGCCGTCGGCAACAATGGCGACGAAGCTCTTGTCCGGCGGATCGAAGAGTTGAGCGACCGCCTCTCTGAGGCCGCTAACGGTGACGCCGCGCTTGATTCCAAGCTGGGCGATATGGAAGCCCAACTCAACGTCCTGCGCCAAGCGATTTCCAAAAGCGGCGACGACGCGCTTGTGCGCCGGATCGAAGAACTCCGCGAAGGCGTGGCCGCGGCCTCGCGGGGCGACGCGGCCTTCGACAACAAATTGGCCGACATCGAAGCGCAGTTGAACGTGCTGCGTCAGGCCGTCGCCAAGAGTGGCTACGATCAAGTGATGCTCCGCATCGCCCAGTTGGGCGATGAAACGAAGGTAAGCGCCGAAAAGACGGAAGATCTTGTCCGCCTCATGGGCCGCTTGACCACTGGCTACGCCGAAGCTTCATCGCAGGCCGATGACCGCCTTCACAAGCTCGAAATGGCGCTGGCCGACTTACGCCTCGAGCAAATCTCCGTTCGCGAAATTCCGGTCGCATCGAGCGATGAGGTCGCGGCGCTCGCGAGCAGGCTCGGCGCTGTGGAACGACTGCAGGCCTCCACGGATATCGCCTCGCTGTCACATCGCGTTGGCGCCGTCGAACGCTCACAAACATCCTCAGAAGACGTCGCTTTGCTGGCGACCCGGCTGAGCGCCGTCGAACGGCTTCACACCGAAACGGCAGCGAAGCCTCCTGCTGTCGCCCCACAGGAACTCGCCGCATTGCAGCAGCGCCTCCTCGCTATGGAAACCCGCCAAGCCGAGGCGCTGGAAACTCTGCGCGGCGACATCGCTCGCTTCGTTGCCGACAACGATCGCCGCCTGGCGACACTCGAGCACACGGAGGTCGACTACAACCTCGCGGCAGAGTTCGACGATCTACGCCGGCGCGTCGAAGAGCGCATCCTCGGTATTGAGCAGCGCAGCGTGCGCACGCTCGAACAAGTTGCCGATACGGTGCAGATGCTCGAAGAGCGCTTCATTGCTAACGGCGAAGGCGACCGCCAAAGCGCCTAGCGCCGGTCGGCGCGCCGCGCGTTTACGGCCTAGTAACCTCTGGAGCGTCTGGCTGATGCCATGGCGAACTCCAGAACTCTAAGCGCAGGCCTAGCAGCTCTCTCGCTCATTCTCGCGGCGTCTCTCAGCTACGTGTTCCTGAGCGCCGATCCCGGAGCGCTGGCGGAAGCGCAGACAACTCAATTGATCCGTGCGGAGTCGAACACTCAGAGCAGCGGTGTTGTTGCGGGACGCATCCGCGTGGTGGACGGGGACACGATTGAGGATATGAGCAGCGACATCGTCTATCGTCTGGTCAACATCGACACGCCCGAGACCGGCCCGCGAGCGCACTGCACCGCCGAGCGCGAACTCGGCAATCGCGCCACCCAGGCGGTGCGCACTCTCATTTCCGAGGCGCAGCGCGTTGAACTCAACGCCACCGGCCGCATCGACCGCTACGGCCGCACCATCGCCTTCGTTGTCATCGACGGGCGCGACATGGGTGAAACACTCATGGCCGAAGGCCTCGCCCGTCCCTGGCGCGGGCGCCGCGAGCCTTGGTGCGACGCCGAGGGCAACCTCATTCCGTAGAGCAGCATTGCGGCGCAGCGCTTGTAAGCCGCGCCGCCGCGCCATAAGCCGGGGCTCCTCCCACGTCTGGAAACGCGCCCATGTCCGCAATGGACGAACTCATCGGTATTCTCACCTTGGAACCCATCGAGGTGAACCTGTTTCGAGGCGTCTCCCCGCCCGAGGAGCGCCAACGCATCTTTGGCGGCCAAGTCGTCGCCCAAGCTCTGATGGCGGCCTACAAGACCGTGGGCGGTCAGGTTTGCCATTCGCTGCAGAGCTATTTCATCCGCCCCGGTGATCCGAGCATCCCGGTGCTTTACCAGGTTGAGCGCTCGCGCGACGGCAAAAGCTTTGCGACCCGGCGCGTCATCGCCATTCAAAAGGGCGAGCAGATCTTCAACATGGCCTGTTCGTTCCAAACGCCGGAAACCGGTTACGAGCACCAAAGTGAAATGCCGGCGCCCGCGTATTCGGCCGATGAGGTTGGCAAGTTCGTCGAAGCTTGGATCAAGTCTCAACCCGAAGAAAACACGCGCTGGCTGCGCAATGCGCCCATTGAAATGCGGGCAATCGACCCCGTTGATGTCTCAAAGCCCGTCCCAAAGCCGCCGCAACAAAGCGTCTGGTTGCGCGCCCGATCCGACGCCGGCGATGACGTTGCGCTGAACCAGGCGTTCCTCGCTTACTCTTCCGACTATTCGCTACTCGGCACAGCGATGCGTCCGCACGGCGTGAGCTGGCAATCCGGCGTGCAAACCGCGAGCTTGGATCACATCATCTGGTTTCACCGTCCCACGAATTTTTCGAAGTGGCACCTATACGTGCAGGACAGTCCGAGCGCGTCGGGCGCACGCGGCTTCAATCGCGGCGCGATCTATCGTGAAGATGGAACTCTTGTCGCCTCAACCGCCCAAGAAGGCCTCATCCGCAAGCGCTGACAAACGTCGGCACAACTTTGCGCAGCGCCTTACCGCAACCGGGGCGTGTGACGTCAGTTTCGCTAATTTCGCGTTAGCAATGCCAGCGTAGCGTCCCGCACTGCTATGAACCGCAAGTGGGTGGATAACGAGGTCTATTTCGGACCTGACAGGCGCAAGGGCGGCCTGGGAAAGCGCTGGGGCGACCGGCGCACCTATGACGATGCGGCCGAACCACCGCCGCTCGGCGCTGTCATGCGCCGCCTCCGCGTGCAACTGAACGGCGTACTCTCAAGCGATGACCGCCGCCGCGTTTACGATCTTGCGCGCTTTGCAGCGTCGGAAGCTGAGCGTCAGCATCTGGCCGCGTGCGCCGACCATCTTCGCAAGGTGTTGGAGGCCGTGAAGGCCGGCGACTTTACCGCCGCCGATCATTCGGTCCTTCAAGCGCAGGCTGTCTTTAACGGCCCACGCTAGGGCGCATATCCGTAGCGCTCCGCCCATGGCGTCAGCACGGGCAACACCGGCGCCAACTCCTCTTCGTATCGCCGCCAACGCCCGATCGAACGACTGTAGAGCGGCTCGATGACTTGCCGGGCGCTCGGCGTCGCAATGTCCCGCTTTAACGCCGTCTCGCGATAGTTGAGCATGCGGTCTTCGAACGGGACGCTGAGGAATGCGCAGAGCGCTCGGGCCGTGCCTTCAAGATCCGCCACTACATCCTCGTAGCGGACCTGACTGAGATTCAGGTTGAGGCGCGCGCGGCAAAGCTCGAAGAGAGTCATGGCCTGGTCGTAGTATGCGCCGGCTCGGTCAAGTTCGAGAAACTGCGCCATTGCTGCGTTGATTGTGAAACGCTGCTGAAAGCAGGAAAGCACCACATCGCGCGGATCACGCAGTGCAAAGATGATCTTGGCGTTTGGGAACACCCGCTTGATCAAAGGCAGTACGACAATATTGAGCGGGTATTTGTCAACGACGACCGATGCTTCCCGATCGCCAACCCGCCGCCAATAGCCCTCGCGCACGCGTTGCATCTCCTCCGTCGTCAAACTCGCCGGCGCGAAAGCACGGCTCGGCTCGGTAACGACATCGCCAAGCGCATCGCTGAAATGCTCGCTCTCTTCGAGGCAAACAATGTTGCTGTGCGACTCGAGTATCTGGTCGAGCAACGTCGTTCCAGATCGCGGGAAACCCACCAGGAAGACAGGCGATCGCGTCCCGGCCGGCGCGCTCCATCCGCTCGCATCGAGCTTGCTCGCCATCTCAGCCATTCGGCGCACGCTATCGGGGTGGTAGAGTCGCTCGCTGGCGTTCAGCCATGCGCCGTGCAGTTGCAGCGACAATTGATTTGCCGCCGTAAAGGCCTCGAATGCCCCGCGCGCGTCATCGCGCCGGTCTCGCGAGTCCCCCACGAGGCCAAGCGCTTGAGCCCGCAGTTCTGCAGGCGTACGCGGCGCTTGAACAACCGGCGCCAACATCGCCTCCGCCCCGGCGAAATCCTTCTCGCGCATGAGCACACGCGCCAACGCCAGCCGTGCAGTCACGTTGCCAGCGTCAAGACGCAGCGCCGCGTCGCCATGCTCCTTCGCCCGCGCCAAGTCGTGACGAAGCTCAAATGCCTGCGCCAATCCTGCCTGCGAGGCTGCATCATTCGGCGCCATCGCGATCGCTTTCTGGTAGGCCGCGATCTGGGCCTCACCCTTCTCAGTGACGCCAAGATTGCGCCAACCCTCGGCAAGTCCCATCTCGCCCGCGCGCGTGAAGGCCGCTCTCGCGACTACCCCGTCATCCATCCGCCCGGCCGCGACGCCGATCATATTAAGTGTCACCGCGTTAGGACGCGCCGCGTTGGATGCCTCAAGATGACGCCGGGCTGCCGCTGCGTCGCCCGCGTCAAGCGCGACCACTCCTAGTATCTGCAATGCCGTCGCTTCACCGGGTCGTCGCAGCAGCGTTTGCCGCGCAAGCGCCGCCGCACCCGGCTTATCGCCACCGGCGTACGCGCGCTTCGCTGCTTCAAGCAGCTTCTCAACTTCAGGATCAGACGCGTTCGTCACGCGCGCTCCTTATCATCACTGACCAAGCGGTCGCGCAATTATTGTGCAGATTGGCTCATGCGCGTGGTGCATGTGTTGCGCACGCGCTTCATTTTCGACTCGCATTTGCTGCGGTTGCGAGATTTTTCGTTGCGCTCGTCCACAAGCTGTGCGTCTATTTGTATGGGAGCATTTTGAACGTGAACCGCGCGCGCGCCGTTACGCCTGCTGAACTCGCCGTTGAGGCGATCGCGGACGTGCGCGTCTTCTCGCTTATTCTCGTAGTCGTATCGCTCCTTAGCTCGCTCGCGCTTATTCTTAAGCCCGGAGCGGCGTTGCTGCATGTGACCTGACAACAAACTCAGGACCGCAAGCACCGACCCCGCTCCGAAAGGCAGCGGGGTTTTTTGTTGCCTGCGGTCCGGATCAACCGGACCGATATGAACGAAGACCCGCCCTCCTCTCCGCCATCCAAGCTGCGCAGCGCCTCCGTTACGCAGGGCGCAAACCGCGCCGCCGCACGCTCTTACCTGCGCGCCGCCGGCCTTGATGATCAGGATTTCCAGCGCCCGCTGATCGCGGTCGTAAACACATGGTCGTCGGTGACGCCCTGCAACCTGCACTTGGGCGGGCTCGCAGAGCACGTGCGTCGCGGCGTGCGCGAAGCCGGCGGCGTGCCGATCGACTTCAACACCATCATGGTCACCGACGGCATCTCGATGGGTACGCCGGGCATGAAAGCCTCGCTGATTTCCCGCGAAACCATTGCGGATTCCATCGAACTGGCGGTTCAAGGCCATCAGCTCGATGGCGTCGTCTGCATCGTCGGTTGCGACAAGACCATTCCCGCCGCCGCCATGGCGTTGGCGCGCATGGATATCCCTGGCTGCATCCTCTACGGCGGCACCATCATGCCGGGCCGCCACGCCGGCAAAGACATTTCGATCCAGGAAGTCTTCGAAGCCATCGGCGCGCACGGCGCCGGTTCATTGGACGACGCCGGCCTTCGCCAAGTTGAAAGCGCCGCCTGCCCCGGCGCCGGCGCATGTGGCGGTCAGTTCACCGCCAACACCATGGCGATGGCGCTGACCGCGATGGGCCTGTCACCCGCTGGCGCCAACGATGTGCCCGCCGTGCATGAGCACAAGCCCGCCGAAGCCGAACGCTGCGGCCGCATCGCCGTTGAACTCACGCAGCGCGACCTCAGCGCCCGCCGCTTCATCACTGCCGACTCCATCCGCAATGCCGCCATCGCCGTCTCCGCCAGCGGCGGCTCAACCAACGCCGTGCTGCACCTCGTCGCCATCGCCGCCGAAGCCGGCGTCGCGTTCGGCGTCGAAGATTGCAACGCCGCTTGCGAAACGGCGCCCGTCATCTGCGATCTGAAACCAGGCGGCCAATTCCTCGCACATCACCTCTTCCAATCCGGTGGCACGCGCTTGGTGCTGCAGCGCTTGATGCAAGCCAATATGATCGTCGATACGCCCACCGTCTCGGGCCGTTCGCTGTTTGACGAAGCCCGCGAGGCCGTCGAAACGCCAAGCCAGAAAGTCATCCGCGACTTCGCCGCTCCCGTCATGCCGCGCGGTTCCTACGCCGTCATTTACGGCAACATCGCCCCCGACGGCGCTGTCATCAAACTCGTCGGCCACGACACCGCCCGCTTCGAAGGTCCGGCGCGCGTGTTCGATAGTGAGGAAGCGTCGTTCGAGGCCGTTCAACGCGGCGCGATCAGCGAAGGCGATGTCATTGTCATCCGCTACGAAGGCCCCCGCGGCGGCCCTGGCATGCGCGAAATGCTGCAAGTCACGGCTGCTCTGAAAGGCCGAGGCGTTCAAAACGTCGCGCTCATCACGGACGGCCGCTTCTCCGGCGCCTCCTACGGTTTCGTCGCCGGCCACGTTTCACCGGAAGCCGCCGCCGGCGGCCCCATCGCCTTGCTGCGCGATGGCGACATCATCGCCATCGACGTCGCCACGCGCCGCATCGAAACGCGCGCCGATCTCTCAACCCGCACAGCAAACCCGCCGCATCGCGAAGCGCCCACCGGCGTCTTCGCCAAATACGCGGCGCTGGTTTCGTCCGCGTCGCAAGGCGCGGTCACCATTCCCAATCCACCGCCGGCGCAAACGGGCGCCGCATCTCTGCGCGAGGCTTCGTGATGAAAGTTTACACCAACGACGACGTGCGCACCGACGCACTGGAAGGCGCGCGCATTGCCGTGCTCGGCTACGGCAGTCAGGGTCGCGCACACGCGCAGAACCTCCGCGACAGCGGCTATGACGTTGTCGCCGGCGTGCGCAAAGGCGGCAAAGGATGGACCAACGCCCGTGCCGACAAGATCGACACGGCGGAACCTGAACACGCCGTCGAAGGCGCAGATCTGATCGCCTTCCTCACGCCAGACATGGCGCAAGAAGCGATTTACAACGAGACCATCGCGCCGAAAGCCAAGAAGGGCGCGACTTTGCTCTTCGCACACGGCTTCTCCATTCATTACGGCCGCGTCCAACCGCGCGCTGATATGGATGTCGTGCTCGTCGCGCCGAAAGGCCCGGGCGATCTCGTTCGCCGCGAGTTCGTTCGCGGTCGCGGCGTGCCCTCACTGTTCGCCGTTCACCAGGACGCAAGCGGTCAGGCGCGCGACAAAGCCATGGCCTACGCCAAGGGCAATGGCGGCGCGACAGGCGGCCTGATCGAGACAAGCTTCCCAGAAGAAACCGAAACCGATCTCTTCGGCGAACAAGCCGTGCTCTGTGGCGGCGCCAAAGAGCTGGTGATGGCCGGCTACCAAACCTTGGTCGACGCCGGCTACCAGCCGGAGGTCGCCTACTTCGAATGCATGCATGAGCTGAAGCTCATCGTCGATCTTTTCTACGAAGGCGGCATCTCGAAGATGCACGACTTCATCTCCGAGACCGCGAAGTACGGCGCCGTCGCCTCCGGCCCACGCGTGATCACCGAAGAGACTCGCGGCCGCATGCGCGAAGTGCTGAAGGACATCCAGTCCGGCAATTTCGCGCGCGATTGGATCCTCGAAAACCAAGCCGGCAAGCCGCGTTACAACGCGATGCTCAACGCCGACCGCAATCACCCGATTGAGAAGACCGGCGCCGAACTGCGTTCGCGCATGGCCTGGCTGAAGCAACCGACGAACGCCTGAGCGACATGACCACCGCCGCCTCCACTCTGCCGAAGCAAAACGCGACGCCCGCAACCGTGACCGGCGCTCGACTCGTCGTCGAAGCGCTTGAGCGGCAAGGCGTCGAACTTGTATTCGGCTATCCGGGCGGCGCGATCATGCCGGTATACGACGCGCTCACCTCCGCGCGTTTCAAGCACATCCTGGTGCGCCACGAGCAAGGCGCCGCCTTCGCCGCCGACGCCTACGCACGCGTTACCGGCAAGGCTGGCGTGTGCCTCGCCACCTCCGGCCCTGGCGCGACCAATCTCGTCACCGGCATCGCCAACGCGATGATGGATTCCGTCCCGCTCGTAGCCATCACCGGCAACGTTGCCTCGCCGCTGATGGGCACCGACGCCTTCCAAGAGATCGACATCCTCGGCGTCACGCTGCCGATCGTGAAGCATTCCTGGATCGTGCGCGACGCTGCCGACATTCCGGCCGTGTTCGCCGAGGCGTTTCACGTCGCGCAATCGGGTCGCCCAGGCCCTGTGCTGATCGATTTGCCGAAAGACGTCCAAGTCGCCGCCGTCGCTGCCGCCGGTTTTCCGCCATCCCCCAAGGAGCCCGCGCAGCGTTTGGATCCGGCGCAACTGCGCCGCGCTGAATCCGCCATCAGCGCGGCGCAACGTCCGCTGCTTTACATCGGCGGCGGCGTGCGCATCGCCAACGCAACACAAGACGTGCGCGCCTTCGCTCGCGCCACCGGCATCCCCGCCGTCTGCACACTACAGGGCCTGGGCGCGCTGCCCCCTGAATGGCCTGGCAATTTAGGCATGATTGGCATGCATGGCCTGCGCGCCGCCAACGAAGCCGTGCAGCAGACCGATCTGCTGATCGTACTGGGCGCCCGCTTCGACGATCGCGCTACTGGCCAGCTGGCAAAGTTCGCGCCGCACGCTCGCGTCATCCACATCGACATCGACGCCGCCGAAATCAGCAAACTCCGCGACGCACAGATCGCCATAACCAGCGATTTGCGTTCAGCATTGCGCGCTCTGAGCCCGCGGCCGCCCAAAATCGACGCCTGGCGCGAGCAATGCATCCATGCCGCCGCCCAACACGCCTTCCGCTATGACGCGCCCGGCGAAGACATCTACGCGCCCGCTCTTCTGAAAGAGCTTTCGGAACGCGCCGGCGATTCCTTCATCGCCGCCTGCGACGTCGGCCAGCACCAAATGTGGGTCGCGCAACATTGCCGCTTCTCAACCCCGCACGCGCATATCACCTCCGGCGGCTTGGGCGCGATGGGCTACGGCCTGCCCGCCGGCATCGGCGCCAAGCTGGCGCAACCAGATGCGGACGTCGTCGTCGTCAGCGGCGACGGCTCGTTCTTCATGAACATCCAAGAGCTGGCGACACTGAAGCGCTACGACATCCCACTGAAGATCGTGCTGCTCGACAATTCGTCGCTCGGCCTCGTGCGCCAGTGGCAAGAACTCTTCTTCGACGAGAACTACAGCGAGATCGATCTCTCCGATAACCCGGACTTTGTCACCGTCGCGCGTGCGTTCGGCATCGACGCGTTTCGAATTAGCAAGCGCGAGGATGTGAGCGCCGGCATCGAGCGTTTGCTCGCCGCTGCCGGCCCTTGCCTCGCGCATGTCGTGATCGATCCCCGCAGCAATGTGTGGCCCCTCGTGCCACCCGGCAAAAGCAATTCGGACATGATGCATGGAGACCCATGATGACGAGCCCAATTCTCATCCAACTCGACCATTCCGAAGGCTCGCTGCAGCGTCTCATCGGCCTCATCGAGCGTCGCGGCTTTCACATCGATCAGCTGGCCGTCTCTAACGCCGGCACGCACCGTGAAGTGCGCGTGACCGTGCGTGGCCGGGACGATGGCCGCTGCGCTGAAGTGCTCGGCCGCCAAATCGATCGCATGATCGGCGCACGCCGCGTGGCGCCTGCTTCCTCACCCCACGTAGAGGAGGCCGTACCGTGCCCAGCGTAGATCAACATGATCCCAATCGCGTTATCGTCTTCGACACGACGCTCCGCGACGGCGAGCAAGCGCCCGGCTTCTCCATGGGCGTCGAGCAAAAGCTCGAAATGGCGCATGCGCTCGCTGCGCTCGGCGTCGACATCATCGAAGCTGGCTTCGCCGCTGCCTCACCCGGCGACGAAGAGGCTGTGCGCGTCGTTTCCGGCGAAGTGGAGGGCCCGGTCTTCTGCTCACTCTCGCGCGCGACCGAGAGTGACATCCTGGCCGCGCACCGCGCGCTCAGCCACAACCGCCGCCGGCGTTTGCATATCTTCCTCGGCACCAGCCCGATCCACCGTCAAGCCAAGTTCAACATGACGGCGGACGAAGTGCTGGAGCAGGCCGTCAACGCCGTCTCGTTCGCGCGCACCATGTTCGATGACGTCGAATTCTCGGCTGAAGACGCTATCCGCACCGAACCTGAATTCCTCGCCGACGTCCTCGAAGCCGTCGCCATCGCGGGGGCGCACACACTGAACGTGCCCGACACTGTCGGCTATTCGACGCCCGCCGAGATCCACGAACTCTTCGACTATCTGAAGCGCCGCGTGATCGACAATCACCCCGACACGATCCTCTCCACCCATTGCCACGACGATCTCGGGATGGCCGTCGCCAACACGCTCGCCGCTGTGAAGGCCGGCGCGCGCCAAGTCGAAGTCGCCATCAACGGCATCGGCGAACGCGCCGGCAATTGCGCGCTGGAAGAAGTCGTCATGGCGCTGCGTACGCGCGCTGACCAATTCGGCCTCACAACGAGCGTCGACACCACCAAGCTCGTCGGCGTCAGCCGCCTGCTCAGCAAGGTCACCGAGACGCCTGTGCCGCGCAACAAGGCCATCGTCGGCATCAACGCCTTCGCGCACGAAGCCGGCATCCACCAACACGGCGTCCTCGCGGACGCACGCACCTACGAGATCATGCTGCCGCAAGACGTCGGCTTCGACGGCGCCAGCTTCGTGCTCGGCAAACACTCAGGCCGTCACGCTGTCTCCAAGCGCGCCTCCGTTCTCGGTCACGACCTCACCGGCAATCTGCTGAGCGCTGTCTTCGCCGGCTTCAAACGTCGCGCGGACGAGATCGGCGAGATCGACGACACAGAGTTGTTGGCCATCATCCACTCGGCAACGAGCGATCAACACGAGCACCGAGGCGCCCATGCCCCAGCATGACGCGCCCCGCACGCTCTTCGACAAGGTCTGGGACGCCCACATGGTCGTGCCGGAAACAGCGGACGCACCCGGCGTTCTGTATGTCGATCTCCACCTCGTGCACGAAGTGACGAGCCCGCAAGCGTTCTCCGAGATCGAAGCGCGCGGCCTCAAAGTCCGTCGCCCCGATCGCACCTTCGCGACGCTCGATCACTCGACGCCAACAGACTCCGCGCGCTCCTACGTCACCGCGGAAGCGAAATCCCAGGTCGCAACCCTCGAACGCAACTGCGCCAAACACGGCATCACGCTCGCTGGCTGGGACAGCGGCGATCGCGGCGTCGTGCACGTGATGGCGCCCGAGTTGGGTCTCACGCAGCCCGGCACGGTCGTCGTCTGCGGCGATAGCCACACCGCAACGCACGGCGCCTTCGGCGCGCTTGCCTTCGGCATCGGCACCTCTGAAGTCGGCCACGTCCTCGCGACGCAATGCCTGCTCCAGCGCAAACCAAAGCGCATGCGCGTCACCGTCGATGGCCGCCTGCAACCCGGCGTCTCCGCGAAGGACCTCACGCTCGCTGTCATCGCCGCCATCGGCTTCGGCGGCGGCTCTGGTTTTGTCGTCGAGTACGCAGGCGAAGCGATCCGCGCGCTCGACATGGAAGGGCGCATGACGCTCTGCAACATGTCGATCGAAGCTGGCGCGCGCGCCGGCATGATCGCGCCGGACGAAAAGACCATCGCTTACCTCCGTGGCCGCCGGCACGCGCCGCAAGGCGAAGCTTTCGAACGCGCCGCCGAACGTTGGCTTTCCTTCGCCACCGACGACGGCGCAACGTTCGACAAAGAACTGCGGCTCGACGCCGACGCCATCACGCCGATGGCGACGTTCGGCACAACACCCGACGCCGCCATCGCCATCGGCGCCAACACACCGGCCCCGCGCAGCGATTCCGAACGCAAAGCGCTTGCCTACATGCACTTCGCCGCCAACGAACCAACCACGCGCGAACCCGTGCACGTCGTCTTCGTCGGCTCCTGCACCAATGGCCGCCTCTCCGACCTCCGCGCCGCAGCCGATGTTCTGCGAGGCCGCAAAGTCGCGGAGAGCGTGCGCATGCTCGTTGTCCCCGGCTCCGAAGCCGTGAAGCGCGACGCCGAAGCTGAGGGCCTCCATCGCATCTTCGAAGCCGCAGGCGCCGAATGGCGCCAGCCCGGCTGCTCCATGTGCATCGCCATGAACGGCGATGTCGTCCCTCCAGGCAAGCTCGCGGTCTCCACCTCGAACCGCAACTTCGAAGGCCGCCAAGGCAAGGGCGCGCGCACTATCCTCGCTAGCCCCGCCACCGCCGCCGCGAGCGCCATTGCCGGCGTGCTCACAGATCCGCGCGTTTTCACACGGGAGCTCGAAGATGCCTGAGCGTTTCACGCAGCTCACCTCGCGCACCTTCGTGCTGCCACAAGAGAGCATCGACACCGACCAAATCATCCCAGCGCGCTTTCTCACCACCACGACGCGCGCAGGGCTCGGCGCCAAGGCGTTCTACGATTGGCGCTACGATGCGGATGGCGCTCCAATCGCCGATCAACCGCTCAACACGCTCGACACGACGGAGCATCGTATCCTTGTCGCCGGCGATAACTTCGCCTGCGGCTCGTCACGCGAACACGCGCCGTGGGCGCTCACCGACTACGGCTTCCGCGCCGTGATCTCGACCTCCATTGCTGACATTTTCAGCTCCAACGCACTGAAGAACGGCCTGCTGCCAATCACTGTCGATCCAGAAACCCACGAGCGCCTGCTCGCCGATCCAGGCGGACGCGTCGCCATCGACCTCGAACGTCAAGAACTCACCATCGGCAACGCACCGCCGATTTCCTTCGCCGTCGAACCATTCGCGCGCCGCTGCCTCATCGAAGGCGTCGATCCGCTCGGCTGGCTCACCGACCGCATGCCGCAAATTGAAGCTTTCGAACGGGGACGCGCACTATGAAAACCTACAACATCGTCTTGCTGCCGGGTGACGGCGTCGGACCCGAAGTCACAGCTGTCGCGCGCGATGTACTCGCCACCGTTGGCGAAGTGCACGGCCGCAATTTCGAGTTCGAGATTCATTCGATCGGCGGCGCCGCGATTGACGCCACGGGCGATCCGCTGCCGCAAAGGACCATCCAAGCCTGCCGCACCTCCGACGCCGTATTTCTCGGCGCCGTCGGCGGACCGAAATGGGATGGCGGCGCAAAGCGCCCCGAGCAGGGCTTGCTCGGCCTGCGCAAAGAACTCGGTCTCTTCGCCAACATCCGCCCTGTCCGCATCTATCCGGACCTCATCCATCGCTCACCGCTGAAGCGCGAATTCATCGAAGGCGTTGACTTCGTCGTCTTCCGCGAACTCACCGGCGGCCTCTATTTCGGTGACCGCACGCGCAATGAAAACTACGCCAGCGATCAGTGCGTCTACACATCTGGCGAAATTGAGCGCATCGCGCGCGCCGCCTTTGGCGCAGCCCGCGCACGCCGCGGCAAAGTCACATCGGTCGACAAAGCCAACGTGCTCGACACCAGCCGCCTCTGGCGCGAAGTCGTCACGCGAGTCGCCGCTGACTTCCCGACAGTGCAGCTCGAGCACCAGCTCGTCGACTCCATGGCGATGCAACTCATCCGTCAGCCTGCCGCCTATGACGTCATCCTTACCGAGAACATGTTCGGCGACATTCTCTCCGACGAAGCCTCCGTTCTAGGCGGCTCAATTGGTCTCGCGCCTTCTGCATCGCTCGGCGCCGGCGGCCCCGGCCTCTTCGAACCCGTACATGGTTCGGCGCCCGACATTGCCGGCAAAGATGCGTGCAACCCGGTAGGCGCCGTACTCTCCGCCGCTCTGCTGCTGCGCTACGGCCTGCGCCTGCACGACGAAGCCGACGCGCTCGAATCCGCCGTCGAACGTGCGATCAAGCACGGCGCGCGCACGAAGGATCTCGGCGGCTACCACACCTGCAGCGCGATGGGCGCCGCCATCATCGACGAGTTGCAGGACGTGACCGCACCACGCGCCTGTAATGTTCAAATGCATTGGGGATAGACATGATCCCGTTCGATAATCGCGACGGCTGGATTTGGCTCGACGGCGGTTTCGTGCCGTGGCGCGACGCGCGTCTCCACATCTGCTCGCACGCACTGCACTACGGCTCCGGCGTGTTCGAGGGCGAACGCATGTATGGTGGTCGCATCTTCGAACTCGGCGCCCACACGCGACGTTTGTTCAAATCGGCTGAGACGCTCGACTTCGACATCCCGTTCACCGAGGCCGAGATCAACGCCGCCTCAAATGAAGCCTGCGCGCGCAATGGTCTCGAAGATTGCTACGTCCGCCCCATCGCTTGGCGCGGCGCAGAGCAACTCAGCGTCTCGGCGCTGCAAACCCAAACGCACATCGCTATCGCCGTGTGGGAATGGCCGAAATATTTCGACGCCGCCAAGCTGCGCCGCGGCATTCGCCTCACTTGGGCCAAATACAAGCGCCCGCCTGCCGATGCAGCGCCAACCAGCGCCAAAGCCGCCGGCCTCTACATGATCTGCACGATCTCGAAGAACGCCGCCGAGCGCGCCGGCTACGACGATGCGCTCATGCTCGATTCATCTGGCAACGTCGCCGAAACAACCGGCGCGAATATCTTCTTCGTCCGCGACGGCGTCATCTACACGCCGACGCCCGATTGTTTTCTCGATGGCATCACGCGCCGGACGGTGATCGGCCTCGCACAGGGCAAAGGCTTGATGGTGATCGAGACCAAGATCCGGCCCGAAGATCTCAACACGTTCTCGGAGTGCTTCGTCACCGGCACCGCCGCCGAAGTCACGCCCGTTGCCGAAATCGGCCAACACACGTTCAAGCCGGGCGCGATCACCTTCGATCTGATGGAAGCTTACGCCCGCCGCGTCTCACACCCCGTGGCCGTAAACCGTCAGCCTGAACCCGCTTAGGGCCGGATCTCCCGCAGCGCCGCTTCGAGTGCCCGCATCTGCTGCGCGTCGCCAACGGTGACACGCAGCGCATTCGCCATGTCATAATTTGCGAGCCCGCGCACCAAGATGCCTCGCACCGCCAAGCCGCGTTCGCACGCCTGCGCGTCCTCTGAGGTTGGCGCCAGCGCCGTGACAAAATTGGTCGCCGACGGCAATGTCCGAAAGCCCGCCCGGCTCAGCACGCGCTCTAGTGGCGGCAACCCCTCGCAAACATGTGCGAGCGAGCGAACCGCAAACGCTTCATCCTTCAGCGCTGCAACTGCCGCAATCTGCCCGCCTGTGCAGGTATTGAAAGGCAGCCGAATGCGATTGAGCGCGTCGACAATCGGCGCGGCCGCATAGCCCCACCCCACGCGCAAAGCCGCCAATCCGTGCAGCTTCGAAAACGTCCGCGTCAGCACCACATTCGGCGCCGTCCGCGCTAGACGCAGCCCGTCTTCGTAGTCCACCCGATGCTCCGCAAACTCCGCGTAAGCACCGTCAAGCACCAGCACCACATTCTGCGGCAAGGCCCGATGCAGCCGCTCAATCTCAGCAAACGGGATCAACGTCCCAGTCGGATTAGACGGGTTCGCCACGAACACGACCCGCGTCGTTGCATCAACCTCCGCAAGGATCGCGTCAACGTCGACATGATAGTCACGCTCAGGCGCCGAGCGAACACTCGCGCCCGCCGCCCTCGCCGCTATCGCCCACGCCGCAAACGCAAACTGCGGCTGCACCATGTTGTCGCCCGGCGAGAGATACGCTTGGCACACTAGTGCGAAAATCTCGTCCGATCCCGCGCCCAACACGATGCGCGCCGGATCGAGGTCATGCTTCAACGCAATCGCCTCGCGCAGCGCAACGCCCTGCGGGTCGGGATAAAGATGCAAGCTATTCGCCGCTTCGATATAAGCCGCCCGCGCCAAGGGGCTGCAGCCCAACGCGTTCTCATTCGCCGACAACTTGATCGGCGACGCAAAGCCTGCCGCCTTTGCCTTACCGGCCTGATACGGCTTGATCCCAAGGATCGTTGCTTTTGGCGATGGCGCGGTCATTTCTGCGCCCGCTGATCAAGCACCGCGAACACATCCTCGAACGAGCGTCCACGCGCCCGCAACAATACTGCGAGGTGATACACCAAATCCGCCGCCTCATTGCAGAGCTCATCATCCGAACCGGCCGCGCCCGCCAGCGCGCACTCCACGCCTTCTTCGCCAACTTTCTGCGCTACGCGCTTCACGCCACTCGCCAACAACCGCGCCGTGTAGCTATCCGCGCCACCATCCGCTGCCCGCGCCGCAATCGTCCGCTCCAACTGCGCCAGCGTGCTCAACGCCGCATCGTCACCAAAACAGCTCTCACTCCCCCGATGACACGTCGGCCCCGTCGGCTCCGCCATCACCAGCAGCGCATCCGAGTCGCAGTCTTTCGCTACGTCACGCACACGCAATCGATTCCCCGACGTCTCGCCCTTACGCCAACGCCCACCGCGCGAGCGCGAGAAGAACGTCACTTCGCCGCTCTCCAGCGTCTCCACCAGCGCCGCGCGATCCATGTAGCCAAGCATCAGCACGCGCCGTGTCCGCGCGTCTTGCACGATCGCCGGCACAAGCCCGCCGCTCTTCTCAAAATCAATCGTATCGACTTCCGCCGGCGTCACGTGCGCACCTCAAATCCCGCATCCGCTACGGCCGCCTTTACTTCCGCTACGCTTACACGCTGAAAGTGAAAGATGCTCGCGGCCAGCGCGCCTGAAACATCAGCGCCCGCGAACACTTCAGAAAAATGCTGCGCACTGCCCGCGCCGCCTGAAGCCACAAGAGGTATCGTCAGCACTTTCCGCGCCGCCGCCAGCTGCTCAACATCAAACCCGTCGCGGGTGCCGTCGCGATCCATGCAGTTCAACACGATCTCGCCCGCGCCACGCTGCTGCGCCTCCGCGATCCACTCCAACGTCTTACGCGGCGTCCGCCGGATCGTGGCCGCATCACCGGTGTACTGATACGTGCGCCACTCGCCGCCTGCCGCGCGGCTATCGATGCCAACCACCACGCACTGCGACCCAGCGACATCCGCGAACTCATCGATGAACTCAGGCCGCTCCAACGCCGGCGAATTGATCGACACTTTGTCCGCACCGTGCTCCAGACACGCCACGCCTTGCTCAATTGTGCGAATGCCACCCGCCACACAGAGCGGCACGTCGAGCGCGCGCGCCACGCGCGCCAGCCACTGATAGTCAATCGTTCGCCGCTCCACCGACGCCGCGATGTCGTAGATCACGATCTCGTCCGCGCCCTCGTCGCGATAACGCAGCGCTAGATCAACAGGATCGCCGGCATCGACGTGCCCTTCAAAGCGCACGCCCTTCACGACGCGGCCGTCTTTCACATCGAGACACGCAATGATCCGCTTAGAGGGCAAGCGCATCCTCCAAGCTCAATCGCTTCTCATAAAGTGCGCGCCCGACGATCGCGGCCTTCGCGCCCGTCTCGCGCAAAGCCCGCAAATCTTGCAACGACGACACGCCACCCGATGCCTGCACCTCAAGATCGGGCCGCTCCGCCGCCAGCGCGCGCATCAGCGCCACATTCGGTCCCGCCAGCACGCCATCGCGCGACACGTCCGTTACCAGCACATGCTTGAGCGTACCCACTGGAAACGCCGCAAGCGCGTCGCGAAGATCAACGCCGCTGCCAGCGGTCCACCCCCGCACGACAACCTCAAAGCTGCCGCCGACAGGCCGAACGTCCAGCGCACAGCACAAACGTTCGACACCGAACGACGCTGTCCACTCGCGCACTTCTGCTGGTCGTTGCACGGCCGCCGACCCAAGAATAACGCGGCTCACGCCCGCATCGAACAGCGCCTGCACGTGCGCGAACTGCCGCACGCCGCCGCCAAATTGTATCTTGGCTTTCGAACCCTCTGTCAGCCGGCGCAGCAGATTGTGCTGCATCGGCTTGCCTTCACGCGCGCCGTCGAGATCGACGATGTGAATCCATTGTGCGCCTTGCTCGGAAAACGCCGCGCATTGCTCCACAGGATCGCCGTACGTGGTGACGTCATCGAACTTGCCGAGCGCCAGCCGCACGCATTTGCCGCCGAGAATATCGATCGCCGGATAGATCAGCATGGCAGGCTCAAGAAATTGCGCAGAATGCGCGCGCCTGCCGCGCCGGATCGCTCTGGGTGAAACTGACACCCGAATGCGTTGCCCACCGCCACCATCGCCGGAAATCGCGCGCCATAGCTCGCGGTCGCAATCGTTGCATCGCTCTCGGGGCAAACGAACGAATGCACGAAATAGGCGTAGTCACGCGCGCCCACGCCTTCGAGCAACGCGTTCTCGCGCACCGGTTCGACGCGCGTCCATCCCATGTGCGGGGTCGGCGCAGAGGCTGATGCAGGCAGTCGCTTCACCCGTCCGGGTATCAATCCAAGCGCCTCCGCGTCGCCCTCGTCGCTCGACTCAAACAGCAATTGCTGCCCGAGACAGATTCCCAGCAACGGCCGCGCGAACGCGCGCAGCACCGGCGCCAACTGCTTCGCCGCCAGCAGCCGCATCGCATGCGCCGCAGCGCCGACACCCGGCAAAATCACGCGCTCCGCTTCAGCAACGCGCGCCGGATCATCGGTCAGCACAGCGCGCGCACCTAAACGCTCGAGCGCAAACATCACCGACGCCGTGTTGCCGACGCCCAGCCTCACCACCGCGACGTTCATGCGATGACGCCTTTGGTCGACGGTAGATCCTGGCTCTCGATCGCAATCGCCTGCCGCAGTGCGCGGCCGAACGCTTTGAAGCAGGCCTCCGTCTTGTGGTGATCGTTCTCACCCGTCACCGACACATGGATCGCTGCGCCCATGCTCTGCGCCAGCGAGCGAAACACATGCTCCGTCATCTCAGTCGGATAATCGCCAAGCTGCGCCTGCGCGAATGTCCCTTCGAATACCAGATACGGCCGACCGCCCAAATCAAGCGAGACCTTCGCCTCGGCCTCATCCATCGGCAACACAAAGCCGTAGCGTGCGATGCCGCGCCGCTCGCCCAGCGCCTGCTTGAGTGCCTGGCCAAGGGTCAGTGCACAGTCCTCAATCGTATGATGCGCATCAATTTCCAGGTCGCCTTTGCATGTGAGCGACAGCGCGACCCCACCATGCTGCGCCACCTGCTGAAGCATGTGATCGTAGAACCCAACACCAGTCGCAATAAACGGCGGTGTCCGTCGATCCAGGTCGACCGTCACCTCGACACGCGTCTCACGCGTCTCGCGCAACACTTCGGCGCGACGCCGGCGCGTCACAACCTCGCTTGACTTCGCCTTTGGTGCAGCGACCCGGATCTCCGCCGCGCGCGCATGCGCCTCTAGTCCCTCGAGGCGCGCTAATGTCGCTGCTGCTCCAGCGACACGCGCCACGCCTTCTGCATCAATCTGCTGAATCGTGAGGCTCTTCATGAACGACGCCGTGCTAACGCCGCTCCAACTCCGCGCCGCACCGTCGGTCGGCAGCACGTGGCTCGGGCCCGCCACGTAGTCGCCATAGCTCTCGGCGCCATTGTGCCCGAGGAACACTGCGCCGGCGTTGCGCACATCCGCCGACGCCGCTTCGCCATCGCTCACCACCAGCGACAAATGCTCCGGCGCATAAGCATTCACGACCACGATCGCTTCCGCGACGTCGCGCGTCTTGATGAAGCGGGCTTGGTCGAGCGATGCGCGCGCGATCGCTCGCCGTGGCAACGTTTCCAGCTGTCGCTCGACCTCCGCCTCAACCGCATCGAGCACATCGTTGGACGGCGACACTAGCAGTACCTGCGCATCCGCATCGTGCTCCGCCTGACTCAGCAAATCCGCCGCAACGAACGCGACATCAGCGCTGCCATCAGCGACAACCAGCAACTCGCTCGGCCCCGCCGGCAGATCAACCATTGGTCCACCCGGTAATGCCGCCGCATAGCGCTTCGCTTCAGCGACATACGCATTGCCTGGACCAAAAATCTTGTCCGCTTTCGGCAACCCAGCGCCGAACGTCAGCGCCGCAATCGCCTGCGCACCGCCGATGCGCCAGATCGCCTCAATCTCGCACGCTGCCGCCGCAACGATCAGCGCCGGATGCGTTTCGCCGCTCTTGCTAGGCGGGCTCACCAACACGCGTTGCGGCACGCCCGCGACCAGCGCCGGGATCGCCAGCATGATCAGCGTCGACACCAATGGCGCGCTGCCAGCCGGCACGTAGAGCCCACACGTCTCAAGCGGCCGCCACGTTTGCCGGCACAACACGCCAGGCGCTGTCTCAACCGCAATTGTCTTGGGCGCCGTCGCCTCGTGATAGAAGCGCACATTGTCGATCGCTGCATCGAGCGCCTTCAGTTCTGCATCACTCAGAGACGTGCGCGCTTGGGCCACCACCTCCGCCGTCAGCGCCAAACGCTCCGCTGGCGCGCCATCAAGGTCAACCGCCCAACGATTGACCGCGACAATCCCCTCGCGCTCCACCTCCTCGAAGATCGCGCGCACAGTATCTGTCACACGCACATCGCGGCGCTGCGCTGGCCGCGCCAGCGCCGCTCTCTTCTCCGGTTCAGACAGCGCGTCCCAGCGCAGACGTTTCATCTGCGCCTCACATCATCTTCTCGATCGGCAGCACCAGGATCGCCGACGCGCCAACTGCGCGCAGTTTTTCCAACGTCTCCCAGAACACAGATTCCTGGCACACAGCGTGCACCGCGACGGCATCATCGCTGCCCGCCAACGGCGTCACCGTCGGCGCGCCGGCGCCAGGCAGAATGCGTGAAATCTCCGGCAGCGCCGCCTTCGGCGCATTCATCATGACGTACTTTGAGCCCTGGCTCGCCGCCACGCCACGGAAACGCTGCTCCACGCTTTCAGCGACATGAGTCAGCGCCGCATCAAGCTTGCTTGGGCCGCGAATGAGCACAGCCTCGCTCTTCATCACCGTATCGACGGCAACGAGCCCATTCGCTTCCAACGTTGCGCCCGTCGACACAAGATCGCAAATCGCCTGCGCCAACTTCAAACGCGGGGCCACTTCCACCGCACCACGCATCGAGACGATTTCCGCCTCAACGCCGGCGCGTTCCAAGAACCGCGACAGCGTGCGTGGATAGGTCGTCGCGATGCGCGTCCCGCGCAGCGATTGCGCGCCATCGTATGCGAAGCCGGCAGGCGCCGCGATCTTCAGGTCACATCGCCCGAAGCCAAGCGGCATGACTTCGGTCAGTCCGCCCGCGCCGCGTTCCTCCAAAACGTTGCGCCCGACAATGCCGAAATCCGCCACACCGTCATCGACAAACGTCGGAATGTCGTCGTCGCGTACGCACAGCAAATCGATCGGCGCGTTCTCTATGCGATAGAGCAATTCGTTGGCGCCGCGCAGAATGCGAAAGCCCGCCGACTCCACCAACTCCAGGCTCTTCACACCCAGCCTGCCGCCCTTCTGGACGGCTATGCGCAAACGCTCGCTCATTGCGGCGCGCCTTCAAGCCGGTCGATGACGCGCCGATAGCCCTTGTACGGCATCTCCTTCAGAAACCGCGCGACCCGCACCACTGTCGCCGTGCTCGACGGCGCCTCTTCGGCAATCTCGCGATACGAAAGCTCGCCCGCGTCCAACAGCTGCGCCACCGCCCAACGCTCAGACAACGCCCGCAATTCACTGGGCGTCAGCAAATCGGCCAGAAACGCCTCCGCTGTCTTCCGCCCGTCCAGCGCCAGCAGCGCATCTATCAGATCATGTTTGGCCATCGTAGTAGCGTTTTATCACGTTAAAACACTTGCGCAAGCCATGACGCCGCCGCAGAAAGCCGCGCGCAGCTGTCAGCCGCGCCGATCGCGCGGCACAACCATTTAATAACATTAGATAAAACATGGAGCGGGCGATGAGATTCGAACTCACGACCCCAACCTTGGCAACCCGCCCGGAGCCGATTTTCCCTTTATTTCCGGGCATTTCCTTCTAATTCCTGACGTTGACGAGGGCGTTGTATGCGCCCCATCTCCACCCCAGAAAAATCATGCCCCGGCTTTCCGGACGCTTATTTTCTGGTGGTAGCGATATGGTAGCAAATCGGATTCGAACTCTTGGTAGAAAACCAAAAAGAGGCCGCGAGTTTGAATCACGGAGCGTCCGCTGATGGACGGCATCCGCGCTCATATCACGCTTCGCCTGATTGACGCGACCGCGGCGCCCAAAGAAGGCGAGCTTCGCATCTGGGATACTGACGTCCGAGGCTTTGCGCTGCGGATCACGCCGACCGGGCGCAAATCCTATTGCCTCAAGTATCGCTACCAGGGCCGCCAACGCTGGCTGACCATTGGCGAGCATGGATCTCCCTGGACGCCTGACACCGCCCGCAGCAAGGCCAAAGAAGCGCTCTATCAGGCCAGTCATGGCGAAGACCCTCAGGCCGCGAAGGTCGAGACGCGGCTAAAAAGCGGCACCGTCAAAGAACTGTTTGAGCGCTATTTCGTCGAAGGCCGCATCGACAAGCCGCTCAAGCGCGAAAGCTCATGGAAGGTCGATCAGTACAATTACAAGCGCCACATCGAGCCCCTGCTCGGCAAGCGCATCGCGCGCGAACTCACGCTCTCAGACCTTTCGCAATTCCAAGCCCAGGTCGCGAACGGCAAGACCTCGGTCGCCGTCAAGACCAAGAGCGGCAAGCAGCACGCCGTCGTCAAAGGCGGCACGGGCGCGGCAGCACGCGCAATGCGGGCTCTTTCGACAATGATGGCGTGGGCGGTCCGGCACGAGATTCTCGACCAGAACCTGTGCGGCAAAATCCAGAAGTACCGCGATCAGATGCGCGAGCGGGCGTTGACCGAGGAAGAAGCCAGCCGGCTTTGGGCCATGATTGCCGACGCGCAAGCGGCCTCTGTCATCACCAAAGATTTCGCCGACATCTTCAGGCTCATCATGCTGACGGGCGCCAGGCGCAACGAAATCGTGGCGCTCCGCTGGTCCGAAGTTGACTTCGATCGCGCACGCATCGTCTTGCCGCCGGTGCGCACCAAGATGGGCGCGCTCAACCGCTCACGCACCATCGCGCTCTCAATGCCTGCGCTCGAGATTCTGCAGGCGGTGAAGCGGCGCGGCGAGCACGTCTTCCCCTCTTCCGTTGGCGATCAGCCGCTCGTCGGCGTCAATCGCGCCTGGGACAAGGTGCGCGCGCTGGCCGGCATTCCGGACGTGCGCTTGCACGATCTCAGGCACAGCTTTGCGACCTTCGCGGTGGAAGGCGGCGCCTCGCTCTATCATGTGGGACGTGCGCTCGGACACACGAAGACCTCCACCACCGAACGCTATGCGCACCCGTCTGACGCCGGCGCGCGCGCGGTAGCGTCACAGGTTGCAACACGGTTCATAGAGACCAGCGTCAAGCGGCCCGCACATCGACTCGAAAACCTCGCCGCAACGGATCACCAGCTTTTGCTGCCCCTGCTCCTGCCCGAAGAATTCCAACGCAATCGAACTTAGGCGCGCAAGAAGCGGTGGACGCCCGGGTGCAGCACGATGTCCTGTCGCGGGTTGAATGCTCGGAACATGTCCGAGTTGTACGAATAGCGAGCGTCTTTTGCTCGCCGTTGCCCCTCTCTCGGCGGCGAGTTGCCGATGATGTTCATTGTGTAAAGGCGGTTCAATCGCTCCGAAAGTTCGCTGCCGCTTACACCAAAGTACTGTTCGAACGCGGCGCTGTCGAAAAATCGGCGCGTCGGATGATCCTCCACAAGCTGCGTGAGTTGGGTGAAGACGTTCGGCAAGTCAGGCATTGACGCCGTCCCCTCATCGATCAGCTCCTGGCGCAGATATGTCGAATAATTGTACTCGGTGCTGGTCACGCGGAACTGATCTATGCGCTTCTCACCGGCACTGACGGCGTACCTGGCTGCCTCCCTGATGAAGTATACATAGTCTCGCGGGCGCCAAGCGGTGCGCAGATCGATGAAGTCGAACAGCGTCTTCTCTTCTTTGTTATCGTACTTGTCTCGGATGCGTTCGTCCTCGAAGGCGAGCCGCCATCCCACTGGGAAGGACGCAGGCTCACGGTCCATCGCAACTGCGATGCGATGTTCGAGAAGCGCCTTGATCTCAGTATTCGTCCACTTCAGGTTTACCGCCCGATCGGGGGACCAGCGGTTCTTGTCGGGATCGCGCAGCAAATCGTAGATATCAGTGCGGATAAGCACCACTGGGAGAAGCTCAACCGTCTGGCCGCGATTCTCACGTCGGATTTCGAAGCACGCGCGAACCAACCCAAGTATCGTTTGCGCAAACGGGGATTCAGGGTCAGTGTCCTTTGTCGTCCTCATCCCCTGATCAAGACGATCGAACACGACCATCACCTTTGTCGCCTTCCCGAGCGCCCGGCCGATGTCAGTAATCGCAGCGCGCGCTGCATCGGATCGACGCTGCCAGTCTTCACCACGCTGGCGCGCAATTTTCACGCCTTTGACTTCAATCTCGAAGTCCTGCTCCAGCACAAAGTTCACCATTTGACTTAGAAAGCCGGCTGCTTTCGAGAAGGCAGATGGCGGCGCGCTCTTGTCGTACTCTTGCCTGAGCAATTCGAGTGCGGACGAATAGATAATGTCCTTCCAGAAGGCCGTGATCTGCGCGAGGTTGTCGGAAATCTTCCCCGCCTTTTCGTAGTCGAGTGAGTCCGCCTCATAGGCCTGGAACAAATAGCCATTCTCTTTGCTGGCGCGGGCCAGGTATTTAAACACGGCCGTTTTCCCCGCGCCCTTCCGGCCAATCACCAGGCTCCGTTCGCCGGTCAGCAACTCCGGCACGTCAGGGCGGAGATAGAACGCAACGCCCTGCTCTTCCTCCGCGTCCTGCTGCCATTCACTTATCTTTCTAAGTGACATTCTCCCACCCTCCGCGCTTTTCTTGGAGTTTCAGCGATATCGAACCCACTAGTTGCGCCGCAGTCCGCTCAACAATCCAGCCGGCTTCTTCGTCATCGCGCCTTCGAGCATTGCGATCTGCGCGCGCGCATCGGCCAACTGACCCTCAAGCTGAACAACGTGCGTTTCCGTCGATTGGAGCGCTTGCGCCAATCCGGCGATGCGGCCGAGGACCACTTGCGTCAGCTCAATCTGCTGGCTCCGGATTTGCTCCAGGCGACTTAGCGTTGGATCTACCGGAGCAACTCTCGGCCAATGCTCGCGGAGAGCTTTCGCGCCGGCGGTTTCGATTGCGCCACTGGTGACGAGAAAGCACACAGCTTCGAGAACGTCCTCAAGCTGGGTCTCGTTGCGGCCCTGCTGGCGACCAAAGCCTTGCGCATGATGCACGACCGCATAGACGGCGTCATCGACCTGGGGTTTGCCCAGCGACGGCGCCGAGGGCGCCCCGTAGACGACGTGAAGAAGCTTGTCCTCTAACTGTTGAACGTCGCGCACTCCTGCGTCCGCCATTGCCTGAGCGCCACCATCAACACGCATGCTAAGTGCGAACAGAAGGTGATCCACGCTAACTACAGGGTGGCTCACTTGAGCCGCCCAGTTCATGGCGCGGGCAAGCACACGTGCGACGGCGCCCGTGCCGGACGCTGGCTGTTCTGTCTGCTCGGTTGTACCGCCGTCGGGGCGCAGAACGGAGGAGTTCGCATCATTCGTTCCGCGTGGATCGGACATTGGACTGGCCGCGACGACCATGGCCCACTCGAATGAAAGTTGTGGGTCAGCGGCTTGCGCCACTTCCGCCTCGCTCGCCGCCTGGACCAGAACCGGCGGTGGCGCCGCATCTATCACCATGATTACGTTCCTCTTTCCTGTTCTTCTGCGCGCGGGGGCGTGCATGAACAGAACCCATTTCGGCGATGGGCCAGAGAATCAAAGAGGTCGGGATTCGGCGTCCGTCACGAATGCGCGGAATCGAACGCCGAAGATTCTAAGCGGCCTCCAGATGACTTGCGTGTAAGGTTATGGCAGCTGAGCGGAGCACGTTCAAGTTGAGTAGTCCCGAGACAATCCGATGGCCGCGCCCGCAACCACTGTAACAGCCGCACTGATGCGCCTGGACCCGCGGGACGCCATCAAGCGCCTTGAAGCGATCGACGGTTGGACGAGAGACGAACCCGTTGCGGCTACGCTTTTGCCGACTCTTATGAGCGCCGCCTGCTCTCGGTACACGACCAAAGGCCGGAGACTAGACAAAGATGTGATAACTGGCGTCGAACTCGTAGACGAACTTCGGAAAGTCCACGCCAGAACGTACTCGGTCTTGCACCCCGGCGAGGCCTTTCAGTGCGGGACAAGCGCCATCTCAACTTTTCAAACGAAGGGACTTCAGCCCGCCTTCCCGATAGGGACGTTGTTCTTGTTGTGGCTTTCCGAGCGCATTGCCGCGAAGAGAATTGCGGCCTTCTCTCGCGTGAACTCCGTGCTTTCAGTCTTCAACTTTGTGAAGGCGGTAGACGCTTTCGTTCTTCTGGAGACGCCGTTGCCCCGGCTTAAGGTGGGCACGCCGGCCGAACCGCTGCTGGACGTCCATCAGGTCGCACCGATCGAAAACGAGGAAGAAGTCGGGAAGGATGAGCGCGTTGTCAGCCATGCATTCGGTCGCCTCATTGGGATCGATCGATTGGCTCCGGATATCATCGCGGAAGATTTCTTTGACCACAACGCGAGCAAGGCATGCTTTGTGGTTTACCGACGGGCCGCTGCAGGCAACGACATTCTCAAAGGGTTTCTCGTCGTCCAACCTCCGAAGACAGGTGTCGACGACGCATTCAGCTTCAACCACTATTACTCGGACGGAATTGGCAATGATCGCGAAACACGCGGTTTCATCATAAGCCTAGCGCACAGGTATTATTTCATCGGCGCCAGCGGAAAGATGGGCAAGCGAAAGCGCGATGGATCTTCGAGCCGGCCATTACTCAACGAAGGAATGAAGTTTCTGGTGCTGGATCGAAAGATGCAGGCGCAGCAAGGATCAATGTGGGGCGGGCTCTTTCTGTCCCACGACAGACTGTTCACGCCAATAGCGGGCCGATGCGTATTGATACGGTCCAAGTTTGAACACAGCCAAGATGTCCACGTCGGCCCGGTGGTTGGCGAGCTGCAAAAGGATATTCAAACGAACTGCGACGTTCCGGGACCGTTAGAGAAACATATGGCCGGGATTCTTTTGGCGATCGACAATTCCTATGAGCCCTTGGTGACATGCGGCGGTGATCAAAAGCTGATGGGGCCCTTGACGATCACACCGCCCATCGCGTGATGCAATCTACCAGTGAGCCCCTCTTCACCAATCAAGAAACAACGGCGCCGCGGCAACGCCGAGAGGACCTAGTTCGTTTCTTTCTTTGCTCGCTTAGCTCCCCGCTTCGCGAGCGGATGCTGGTAGAAATGCTCGTTTAGCATTTTCGATATCGCTTGGGATTTTGCACCCGCCGCGTAAGTGCGAAGTGAGCTACCGTCGCGCCAACCCAATTCGAAATCGGATTGGTGTTGAGCGTTCTTCGTGAGCCACTGAGCCGCGTCCGGATCGAGTGGCGCATTGGTCCAGAGTTCAAACCGTAAGGGCGTGGCCGTAAAACGCGGCTCCCAGCGCAAGGCGCGATGAATGAGGGGTACGCGGTCCTCTCGCCATTTTTTTACGGCATCGAGACCTAGTGCGCCGCCCGGCTCCTTGGCCTTGCATTCGATGACGAGAAGCCCTGCGCTATCTGGCTTTATCAGCAAGACGTCGATGTCCGCGCTACGACCAGTGGCTTGATCGACAAGGCTGCGACCTACGATCACTGAGCCGTTTTCCCTCTCTTTCACAACATGCGCGACGACGAGCTCAAGAAGTGGGCCTCGCAAATTCATCGCGGCCCCCTCAATTCGTGAGAGAGAGCCGAAGACCCGCTCAACCTGATCTGGGTTTACGGCTGCTGTCGCGCCCATGTCAGACAATAAGGTGATGAGTTCTTGGAGTGCCTTCGCGATCGCTTCGCCCAAGAGGAGCGAGATCGTGGTCGCCATAATCCCCTTTTGTCGCGCGAGCGCGTAGGCGTCGGGTGCAAAGCCTTCCGCCATCAAAATTGGGAGGATTGGAGCTACGCCCTTTGGCGCCGCTGCAAGATCACACTTTCGGATGAAAGCACGCACGGCATCCTCCGCGAGCGCGCCGCGGAGATTTATGTCAGCGACGACAAAGCCGGGTCGCGCACCGGTTTCCGATATGTTTACAAGCGGCCGGAGATAAGACGGAGCGGAGAGATCCCACACGAGATTGGCGACGTTTGGTGGATCTCCTTCGCCGCGAATTCGCACCTTGTCGTAACTACCGAAGCCGACCTTACGGACCCAGTCCTGCATACCTTGCAGCGCGATTTGCTCAGCAAGCAGCCGCGCGCGGATGAGAGGCGCGGGATCGAGGGTATAGTGATGAGGCCCGAAGCGAACGTAGCGTACGCCATCTTCCCCCTCTTCCTCTTTCAGCAATTGTATCGCCGAAAGACGCTCTAAGATGCGATCTGGAGAGAGCTGACCTTTGCGTGCGATCGGCACGCCGGATATCGCAGCGAATAGGCTCTTCGGCGCGCTCCCGCCCCGGGCGCGCAAAACAGAGACGACACCTCCGTAGGCCGGCCCGTGACTAGCAAACGCGCGTTCAAGCGCATCCCAGAATTTCCGGTCTCCAAACTGATCCGTTCGATAAACGAAGCGAGCATTGTATCTGAAGCGAAGCCCCGCGAGCCGGGTGATCTCGCCATAAGGCTCGGCGAGGCCACGCGCGAGGCGTTGACGCGCTGCTGCCTCTGTCGCGCCACCGGCAACCATGTGTTCAATCAGATCAGATGTGAGGGCCGGTCCCGTATGGCTCAGCAGGGAGGGGAGATCAGCGACGGAAACAGGACTCTTTGGACGGCGTGTCACACTACTCTATTTATAATATCTTCTCTTTATTGGCTCGCTCATTTTTTGTTCATTTCGGGCCACTTCCATATTATGTGATTTTTCATATAGTTAGCATGTGCTTTGGCGTGTTTTCCAAACTGAGCCTGTCATAGCAGTACGTCGGAAATTATCGGCAGAACAGCAGACGCAAAGGCCTCATAACCACCTGATTTCAGAAGCGTTTGTGGCGGCAGCGACATCGGCGGTATACATCGGCAAAACGCGGTGTTAGGTTCTTAAAAAACCCAATATAGCCAATCACTTCCGAGTCTGTCATAATCGGCAAAATGGCAGATGCTCCTATCGAGGTCCCAACCCGCATTGAGCCGTGCTTCCTTGAGGAAGCGCGAGGCGAGTTGCTCGACCTCGTGGCCGAATTACCAGGCGCCGCTAACAAGCTCGCGGCTCGGCTTCATCCCACAACAGCGGCCAACCTGGCTGATCTCGTCCGGGTGATGAATTGCTACTATTCGAACCTCATCGAGGGGCACAACACGCGTCCTCGCGAGATTGAGCGGGCCCTCAACAACGATCTTGATGCCAACGAAGAGCGTCGTAACCTTCAACTCGAAGCGCGCGCACATATTCGCATTCAAAAGATGATCGATGAGGAGTTTGCGGCTGGCACGTTGCCACCAGCAACAAACGTCGAGTTCATTCAAAGGCTGCACCGCGAGTTCTATCGTGATGCGCCGGAAGCCATGCTCCGCATCGAGGGCGCGGGACGAAGCTTTATAATGACGCCTGGCGAACTTCGAAATGATCCATCGCATGATGTCGCCGTTGGCAGGCACTTGCCGCCGAGCAGCGAAGTGGTCGCGGCCTTCATGGCACACTTCGAACGCAGGTTTGGCGCGCAAACCAGCACAGCCGCGCGCTTGTTAGCGCTGCCGGCCGCTCATCACCGCCTCAACTACATTCACCCCTTCCCGGATGGAAACGGGCGCGTCAGTCGCCTCATGAGCCATGCGATGGCGCTTCAAGCTGGGATTGGCGCGCACGGCCTCTGGTCCATTTCGCGTGGCTTGGCCCGAGGCATCGAAAGCCGCGGCGAATACAAGCGGATGATGGACCATGCCGACACGCCGCGCCAGGGCGACCTTGACGGACGCGGCAATCTCTCATCGCGCGCGCTCGAAGAGTATTCAACCTGGTTTTTGAAAGTGTGCCTCGACCAGGTGCGCTTCATGACCGATCTCTTTGATCTCGACGGGCTGTCGGATCGCCTGCGCAAATACGCCGATCACAAAGGATGGCGGTCGGAAGCGGCAACATTGCTCATTGAAGTGCTCCATCGGGGTGAGATCGCGCGTGGCGACGCCGATGCCATCACGGGCCTTGGCGAACGCACGGCGCGCACGTTGCTTGGAGAGTTGGTGAAAGACCGCATTCTCGGCGCTACGACCGAGAAGGGCCCGGTCTCGTTGCGCTTTCCGGTCGATGCGTTGGACCTACTGCTACCGCGTCTCTTCACTGAAGCGTAGCTGCCACCTTGGCGAGACCAAGGGCATAACGAAATCCTAAAGCAGCCTGGCGGCTACATCTGACCACGTCAGGGCCCCCACTACTCCCTTCGCCTTCATCCCTTCTTCTTGCGGCCCGAACAGTATCCGATGCCGTACGCTGGTTAGGTGAGTGAGCACCTCCATCCGGTCATCGATGAAATGTGTCACACCAAGGCGCTTGCAGATCGGTCCTTTGTCTGGCCGCTTTCGGCAAAAGTAGAGCGCCTGAGGATCGAGACCGAGCGCATCGAGCACCTTGTGGTGCGCCAGCCAAAGGCGGGTCTTCTCCTCGGTCCGGGGGCCGCACTTCAATATGATGCAAATGCGCGAGCCAAACCGTTCGCGCCCCAGACGCGTCAAAGTGTCGAAAGCGCCCACGACGGCTGGCGTCTCAAGAAAGCGATCCGAGAAAAATGAGGTATCCGAGCCGTCGGCCTTGATGCGATCAACGAGGACGCCACCGACGTCTACGCCTAACAATTCAGTTTTCACGCGGCGGTCTTAACCCAAGCGTATCGTTCATGTCTGCATTCAACGCCGGTGCCTGCGCAACCTCTTTACGGACCGCGCCGAGAAAGAAACCCTCACCGCCTATCGGCGAATGCTCACCACGGCGAATTCTCAGGTGACGCTGAAGCCGTCGATTGACCCCTGGACAATCGACTTCCACGGCTTGCCTTTGAACTGCTTCTTCGCAGCGTCGAAGTCCGCCTTATCCACGAAAGCAGCCACGACTAGTTTCGCCGCGCCTTGCTGCAATGTCGTGGTTTCCCAGGGACCGCTCACCACTTTGGCAATGGCTGCGCGCACTACCGATGTCAGCCCTTGGTCGGGCGGCGTCTTGATGGTGCTAGCAAAGGCTGCCGTATAGAAGGCGGGATGTTTGCCAAGAAACGCGGTCCACTTCGCAGCGTTTGTGGGGGTGCGCATCTTTGCAGCCTTCGGCGGGCTCGCCGGCTTCTTTGCTCGCACTTTCTTTGTTGCCGCTTTCTTGTTCGCTTTCTTTACAGCTCTACGCGCCACGGTGGCTCCAATCACTTCGCCGCACGTCAGTGGACGCAACGTGCGACTACCACAGTTGGCGATTCGCCGGGAGTCACGCTTAGACACGCGGCAGCGCACTCGCCACCAGGACAAAGAGCGTTAGTGAGGCGAGGCCCGCGGCTCGCAGATGCGCCATTTGAAATGCACCTAAGGCTCCTCATGCTCTCCATGGGCGTCGCCGCTTCGCGGCCGGGCTCTCGGCGCTTGCGCGCCCGAGTCGTGCGGTCCCACGTCTCGACCCTTGAGGGCTTCGATCCCTGACGCAGCGCCGATAGTCTTCGCCAAATCCTGCAGGGGATCGAGGCGGTTTGCGATTCCATGAGCCCAGTTTGACCACTCCGCGAAACCCACGATGCCGTTATCACCTGCACCTTCTTCGACGGCGACTATGAGAGCGCGAATCTCGTTCGCCTGGCGGAGGTCCCTTGCGCGATCGAGGAGGTGCTGGCGGCGGGCGCGCTCAAGTCCTTCCAGGCGCTGGCGCTCCTTGCATTCGGCCTCGACCCGGCGGCGCTCCAACTCCTTGCGAGCCTCTTCCCGCGCTTTGATTCGGTAGCGATAGGAATGAACTGCGCTTGCGCGGTACTGAACCTCACCGGTCAAGATGAGCGACGCTACGATATCCGTCAGCAGCGCCTCGATCGCCGTTCCCTTCTCCTCGGTCCAGACCGGATCGCCGCTGTCTTTGGCGTCGGATCTTCCTATCTCCAGGCGCAGCAAATCCACCTTTCCGCCGAATGCCAGCTCTTCACCCCATCGGTCTTTGCGCGCCTTCGGGTGATCGAGAGTGAAACTGACATCGGAAACGCCGACACGGACCCCCAGTCCTCTGGCCACCTTGCCTTGAATCCAAGGCCTCGCACCCATACGCCCGGCGCCCACAAAAATGCTGTTCAGCACTTTGAGACGGCGCTGCTCGAACGGGGAATCGAATAGCGGCGCGTCCCAGTATGAATCTGGGAATGCGGACGCTTGCTGGCGCTCACGGCGGATATTGTCCTTATCGAGTAACTTCTGAATTGAAGGATGGGCGCGATCCAAACCGCGGATCATCGCGACCTTGCCCAAGCGCTCGCGTACGCGCGCTTCCACCTCACTTAAGGGTTCCGTGAAGGCCGGCTCGACGGGCTCTGGCTCGGCAAGCACCGCGTTCGGATCGGTTGGCCAGCCCCAACGCCGATTGCCGCGATTAGACACGGTATCCGGCATTCCGGGCGCCCGCGGTCCCATTGCAACTTTGAGGACTGACTTGCCCGCGGCCAGTTTTGCCCAGTAACCGCGCGGAGGCGTTGGTATGTCAGCGCCGGCGCAGATCTTCTTGAGGCCAACGTCCGAGATGCTGAGATCGACGGCCACATCGCGCATGGGCTTCGCCCACACGAGCTCGTAGAGCTGCTGACGCGTCAGTCTTTCCATGTCCTCTCGCCTCTTTTGTTCGGCATCTGCGCGCAGATAACAAAGCACCAACAGGAATAACGAGGAAAAAGACGAAGGGTTGATGGCAAGATAGAATGCGCCGCAGTGCTGAAACGCACAGCGGCTTGTCTGCACATCTTTTTTCCACCGCACCACGAGGTGCCCTGCCGCAAAGGTGCGGCAAGGTGAAGAGAGCCGTTTTGCGCTGCCATGAAGGCGCGACGCGATGGACGAAGAAGACAAATTCGAAGGCGATGTCAGCCGGCGTCGCGCAAAGTGCACACCGGACACCGGATCGATATTTCGCCCGCCGTCCGCCGTCAGCTCCAAGCGTGTTGCCGCGCGCGCACGCACGGCTTGGTACAATCGCGGCCGCGGCGCAGGCGCCGTCAAACTGAAGCACGAGCGGCCCGCCGGCAGCCAGCGGGTGGCCGTGAAGAGACACCCCAAGATCCACGGCAAGGCGGCGGGCGGCGCGGGATCGATGATGCGGCACACGCTTTATATCGAGCGCGACGGCGCTGGCCGCGATGGCGACGCGGTCCAGGTGTTTGACCGCGAACTCGATCAGGCAGACGGCGCCGCCTTCATCGGACGCTGTGAAGATGACCGGCACCATTTCCGGGTCATCATCTCCCCAGAGCACGGCGCGGCCATCGACGATCTCAGGAGCTACACGCGCGACCTGATGCGGACCGTGGAATCGGACCTAGACACCCGCATCGACTGGGTCGCGGCGGAGCATCACGACACTGGGCATCCGCACGTCCACTTGTTGATGCGGGGCGTCCGCGCAGATGGGCGCGATCTCGTCATCCCGCGCGCTTATGTTTCCCACGGTTTCCGCGAGCGGGCCGAGGGCCTTGCCACTGAGCTGCTTGGACCGCGCCTAGAACCTGACCGCGCCGATCGCGCCGTGAAGCAGGAACGGCTTACTGAGCTTGACCGCGAGCTCGTCGCACGCGCGCGCGGCCAAGA
>JAHBYF010000006.1 GCA_019636095.1 Hyphomonadaceae bacterium | reverse complement strand
GATGCCGCGGCGGGCGTATTCGAGTTGTGTGACGGCGATTCCGGCTTTGGCGCGGAGCACGCGGGGTTGCTTCGGGAAGGGCGGGGTTAGCTTTTCCGCGCTGACATTGCCGTTGTCTTCGGGGCGGACTTCGCGGCCGTCGATCTCTTCGACGTCGCCGCGCGCTTTCACCCATGCGGCGCGCGTGCGCGCGAGGCCTGAGTTGATGTCGATCGTGACATTGGGATCGGTATAGGGGCCGGAGGGGTCGTAGATCGTCACGGGCGGCTCGTTAGCGCTCGGGTGCGGCAGCACCTCGCGGAAGGGCACGCGCAGATCGGGATGCGCGCAGCCGGAGGCGTAGACTTTGCGCGAGCCAATGAGCGGGCCAGTCGTGACGCTCAATGTTCCTTCTGGCGTCGCGAACGCAGATTGGTTTTCGGGCTTATTCATAAAGCGCTCCTCCCTCCGCCGGTGCTAACCGGTTCAGGTTCGACGGGTCAGGGCAAAGTCACATGACTCTGGGCCCAATCTCAGCCGCGTGCGCGGCCCCCCGGGATGGGCGCGTCTTACGCTCATGCGCAGGCCAGTCAACGTGGACTTGTCGTCATCGGCGCATGGCGGCAAAAGCACCCGCACGGGGCAGATTCATGAGTGTCGGACTACTCTATGCTTGGGTCGCGGCTGTCGCTTCGGTGACGGTCGCCTATTGGATCGCTGGGCCGATCTGGATCGAACGCCACTCGCTGCGTTACCGCATGAGCGGCAAGATGCATCGCTGTAGCGGCGCCGTGGGTGAAATAACGTTGCTGACGTTCGCGGCGGCGATGCTCGTCGGCATCGATCTGGCGAGCCCAGAATCCAGCCTCGACGATCTCTTCGCGATCTGGCCGTGGCAGCTCAGCCTCGCGTTTCTCTTCATCTTGCCGTTCATCTGGGTGCACGGCGTGCGCACGGGCCTGGCGGCGCCGCGCGGGCAGCGAAAGCGGCTGGTGCTGACTTATCTCATCTACAGCGTGTTCAGCACGATCTTCTTCTACGGCGGCGTGCTGTTGATGGCGCTGCTGGTGCGCCAATATGTGCTCGACTATCAGAATGTGCAGGCTTTGACGGCGTCCGCGCTTGCGCCGCTCTCCGGCGATTTCGCCGACTCAGACGCAGTGCAGCGCGCGCTCGAATTTTCCTATCTCGATGCGCAGACGCTGCTATCGCGCGTTGAAGAGAGCATGTCGCCGACATTTGTTTTTGCCGCGGGAATATTCGCGATCAATCTGGCGCTGCGGCTAACGCCACTGCGTAGTCTCTACATGAAGAACGCCGTCCTGATGACGCATCTGATGACGATGCTGGCCATTGTCGCGATCCTTGTCGCGGGAGGCTGGGCGTATGTGGGCAATTATGCTGCGTTCATTGATACATATCTTGAGCGCCTACAATCGATCCGCGACACGGTGGCTGAGAGGGGCCTGGATCATTTTGACCGCTACACGGATATCGTCGTCAATATGACTAACCAGAAGACGCTGGTCGGTTTTATCACCCGGCTCAGCAACGAATGGGGCGGCCTCGCGGCGATATTGGGCATCGCTCAGTGGGGCGCACAGCAATTTTCGCGGCCGGAAGCGGAAGCAAGCTCCGGCGATCATCAAGCAGAAGCGGAGGCCGCGTCATGACGGCGGGACGAATCATCTCGCGCGCGGTTTGGGCTGGCGTTGCGCTTGTTCTGGGTTATGTCGCACTCGTGGCTGCTGCGAATCTTACAGCGAACGAAATTCCGGTGCGCATGTCACCGGCTCCAGAAGGGACGGCTCGCGTGGCGCAAGAGCCGTTGCAGATCACCTCGTGGAACCTCGGTTATGCTGGCCTCGGCGCCGATTCCGATTTCGTCGCCGATCGCGGCAAAATGTTTTTGCCGCCGAGCCGTGCCGCGGTGGCGCGCAACCTTGCCTCTATACAATCCACGTTGAGCGGCTTCGATAGCGATGTGCTGTTGTTGCAGGAAACGGCGCGGCCGGGCTTGATGAACCGCGGCGTCGATGTGCTTGGCGGCGTGCGTGCAGCACTGCCCGACTACGAGATGTTTTTTTCCTCAGACATCCGCACCAAACTGATGCCACGCCCACTCTCGTTGGAGCATGGGTTGGCCATGATGACGCGCGTGGAGGCGCCCGATCCTCGCATCTTGCGCCTGCCTGAAGAACCGCAGGCGATGTTTGGGATCGTGCGCCGGCACTATCATACGCAGGTGCTGGAACTGGAAGTCAGCGGCAGGCCGTGGACGGTGATGAACATTCACCTTTCCGCGTTCGACGAAGGCGCGGATGTGCGGTTGCAACAGTTGCGCGCTGTGTTCACGATTGCTCAAGAGGCCTACGCGCAAGGCCGGGCGGTGGTGATTGGCGGCGACTGGAACATGGTCCTCACCCCAACCAGCTTTGCACACAATTCAGACCAATCGGCCTTGTTTTGGATTCATGATTTTCCGCGCGATGAATTGCCGGAGGGCTGGCAAGTCGTGACCGATCCGTCGACGCCCACGGTGCGCACCAACGAACGCCCGTATCACGCTGGCGAAAACTACACGACCATCATCGACGGAATGATTGTCTCGCCCAATGTGGCGGCCAGCGACGTGCACACACTGAATCTGGGCTTCGCCGCTTCCGACCACCAGCCGGTCACAGCGCTGTTGCGGCGAACGGACTAGTCAGCGTCACTAATTTTGGCGCGAGTCGCGAAATTCTTGGCCGTCGACAAGCGCCAGCGTTATGGCGCTGACGCGGCCGCGTGCGTCACGCTCGAAGTGGACGCGCTGCAGCGGTGCAGCGCCGGCGACCGCAAAGAGATCGCGCTCAAGCGGTAAGAGCACCAGCGCCGGCCGGCGGTCGCGTCGTAGGACGAGGCGGTTGCTCTCAATGGCGACGCTACGCGCGCCGTAGCTACCGGCATAATCGCGGAGATTGCGTGGATAGGCGGCGGATTCGGCGCGGAGCGAGTCAAGCGCCCATTGTGCTTCGCGTGCTGCGCTGTCGTCGGCTGGCGCGCGCAGTGCGGCTTCGAGCGCGATCGTTCGAGCGCGTGTCAGCGCTTCGGCGACGGGCGCGCTGACATCCGGTTGAACGCCGGCGCCTTCCCAATTGCGGCCGGTGATTGGATTGATCGGCGTAGCGACGGAAACGAAGACTGCGAGGTTGTCGCCTACCGGAATGAGACCGCCCGGATTGGCGCCGCCAGCGGAGGGTTCGCCGACAATGGTCGCGCGTCCAGCTGATTGCAGCGTGTAGGCGACGCTCTCGCAGGCCGATCCGGTGCGGCCGCTGATAAGCACGAACAGCGGCGTTTCGAGGCGACGCCCTGTTGCGGGCGGCTCCGGCGGCGTTTCCTGCTGCTCGCCTTCGCGTGCGTGGAACGTGTTGTAGACGTTCGCGCCTTCGGGAACAAAGTGCCCGACGAGGTAGCCAACCATTGTCGGCGAGCCGCCTGCACAATCGCGCAGATCCAGGATAAGCGCTTGTGAGCCGTGCACGATCGTGAACGCTGCATCGGCGGCGTTCTTTGCGGCGAGGTCGTCCGGATTGAAGTCTGCGAGCAACCTAAAGTCGATGACACCAATACCACCCGGATACATGGTGACGCTCGGGATGCCATAGGCCGAGCGTGCATCGTTGCCGAAGCCGCCTTGTGGGCGAGCGCGCCCTCCGGGCTGCGGCGGGCGATATTCGACGCGGAAATGACCGTCGTGAGGGTGTAGCGTTGCGGTGAGTGCGCTGGCGAGTTCGCCTGGATCAGAGACGTCATAGCGCCCCGCGCCGGCGGCGGCACGCACTTCGGCTGCGATTTCGTGCGCGCGCTGTTCGTCAAAGAAGTTCTCTTCGACCGCCGCGGCGACGCGCTCAGCGACGGCGCGCGGTTCGGCAACCTGTGCAGACGCGGGCGCAACGAACAACGCGGCGCAAGCGGCGGAGGCCATAACAAGTCGCTTCATGTATTCAATCCCCGTGGCTCATGCAGCTTTAGCCCGGGATTATTTCAGAGGTGTTTCAAGCCGCGAGGCTGCTAAGCGACGGGTTTGCGGAACCAGCCGACGAACGTCAGCCAAGCGCCGATGAGCAACGAGATTGCGCCGGCGAGAAGGGCGCCTGGGCCAAGATTCAGAAATGTGTGAACGAGGCCGGTGAGAAAGCTTGGCGCAAATAGAAGCACAACGCCGCGCACGATCGTGAGAATCGCGAGCAGTGAGATCACGATGGCAGGAGGCGTCGTCCAATGATGGTGTCCAGCGAAGAGGGTAAGCCCGCAAATGAGCGTGAACACGCCGGTGATGAACGCAAGTGGGCCATCCCCCAGGATACCGGGAATAAGCATCTGCATGTCGTTCCAACGCGCGAGGACGACGGCGCCGACCACAACCAAGAGCGGGCCGACAATGCGGGCGCAGAATTGGGTAGTTGCGGTTTTGGATTCGGTCATAAGATCCTCCAGCCAATGGAGTGAGAACGTCTAGGCGGCGGTTCGGTTCGCCGGAAGGGGAGCGCATTTAGCCCAAATTGCACCGTGTTTTCCGGCGAAGCGTATGTCGCAGGGCGTTGATGGCGCTCTGGCATTGCGCGGCGCAGAACGCGTGCGCATGTTGCCGGCTAGGAGACGACGCGCATGGGTACGCCCGCCGAATATACCATTATCGTGCTGCTTGTGGCGGTGGGCGTAGCGCTGTGGACGGCGCTTGATCGGTTGGCGCAGTTGCAGCGCGATGTTGACGTGCTGAAGCGCCACGCGGATTTGGACGAGCGTCCGCCGGAATAGTGATTTGCTAACTCGATTCCGCATGGCGGTCGCCGAACGGGATGGGTGCATCGGGTGAGACAAGCTTCAGGTGCGGGAATGGGATGTCTATGCCCGCGCCGTCGAAAGCGCTCTTGATCCTCTGCAGGAATGCGCGCTGCACCGACCATTGCTTGCCGGGCGCTGTCTTGATGCGCGCCTTCAGAATTACGCCCGAGCTGTCGAGGCGATCGACTCCGGCGATGTCGATTGGCGACAAGATGAAATCCTTGAACGCCTCATCGGCCATCATCGCTTGGCTCGTGGACTCAAGCAGCGCGAACGCCTTGTCGATGTCGGAGCTGTAAGAGATTTCGAGCTCGAACACGGCGTATGAAAAAAGCTTGGTGCGATTATGGATCACTTGCGCTTCGCTGTAAGGGAAGACCCGTAGCGTGCCGTCATAATCACGAAGCTTGATTGTGCGCAGCGACATCTCCTCGACGACGCCTCCGAAATCGCCAATGCCCACGATGTCGCCGACCGACACGGTGTCTTCGAGAATGAGGAAGATGCCGGTCAAGAAGTCCTTGACCAGAGTTTGTGCGCCGAAGCCAAAGGCCAAGCCGAAGATGCCGGCCCCAGCAATCAGCGGGCCGACGTCAAGGCCGAATTGCGACAGAGTCATCATCAGAGCGACGAGCGCTACGATCGATGTGGCGATGCCTTGAATGAGTGGCGCGAGCGTTCGCAGTTGCGCCGCGCGCCGCGCGCTCGAAGATCGCTTTGCGCCGCTGCTCACCATGCGATTTATGGCGAAACCGCATAGTTCCACTGCGGCGAGAGCGACCAGGATGATGATGCCGGCGCGCCATATGACGAGAAGAACGTTTCCGAGTGCGCCGGTGCGAACGTCGAAGCCCCAGGTGAAGAAGACGGCGCCTAGGGCAAACATGCCGATGACGAAGCGCGCCGCGACCATGGTCATGTCGCCAACGCTGCGGCGAGCGACCTTCGCTTCGTCGCTATGTTTGTCTCGTTTTGGTGAAAGCCAGCGAGCGATCAGACGCAGACAATAGCGGAGGAGCCACAAGATGGCGACGGCGCCGACAATGATGCCCACGCTCCAAGCGGCGCGGATTGCAAGTTCTTCAGGACTGAGATTTTGGATATTCGCCGCGAAGTGACGAAATTCTTCCGTCAAGGCGTCGAGCGAAACGACCTCTCTGAAAACCGGTGCGGCGGATTCGGACATAGCAAGATTGGCCATCAGCCATATCTAGCGCATTCGAGTGCGATGGGGAGGCTCTTTAGTCTCCTGGTTTTGCAAAAGCGAGCAGCGTCCATCCAAGGATGAGTGTAATTCCCCCAACGGGGGCGAGCATGATGAGAGCGCGGCTATGGGTGATTGCGAGCGTATACAATGTTCCGGCGAACAAAGCTGCACCGAGCAGGATCATGACGCCGGCAATGAGGTTGATTCGCCCGCTGCGATTCGCGATCGCCAACCCTGCCGCAGCGGCGCCAAGTTGCAGATAGGCGCCGCTATGTATGCGCTCCAAATCCTCTGGCGCCGGTTGCAGCGCATGGGCGGCGAGAACCAACATAACGAGGGCGAGGACGCCGGAAAGCGCCGCGAGAATGTTGAGCAGACGCATGTGCGCTCCTAGGTTAAGCTCATTCTCGACAAACTAAGCGCGGCGTCCAGATGACGCGCGCAGGAGCGGCAACATGCAGCAGAAGCGCGAAATTGGACGCAGCGGCATCAAGATTGCGCCTCTAGTGCTGGGCGGCAATGTGTTCGGTTGGAACGCCGATCAGGCAACGTCGTCTGCTATCCTCGATGCGTTCGTCGATAGCGGCGGGGATGCGGTGGATACGGCTGATGTCTATTCCGCTTGGGCGCCTGGCCACAAAGGCGGCGAAAGCGAAAATGTCATCGGCGCTTGGCTCAAGCAAAGCGGTAAGCGCAATAGGGTGGTGATCTGCACCAAAGTTGGGATGCTGCCCACGCGGCTCGGGATCAAGCGGCAAAACATCATTGATGCCTGCGAAGATTCGCTGGGGCGGTTGGGGATCGAGACGATCGATCTTTATTGGCTGCACCGTGACGACGAAGCGACCGGCGCCGATGAATATACAGGCGCGCTGGAGGCATTGCTGAAGGCAGGCAAGATACGCGCGTTCGGCGCTTCGAACTTCAAACCGGCGCGCTTCGCAGAAGGCGTCGCTGCGGCGAAGCGGGCGGGCGTGCACTTTGATGCACAACAACCTGAGTACAATTTGCTGAACCGGGAGATCGAGCCGGAGCTCGTGCCGTTGTGTGAGCGCGAGGGTGTTTCGATCCTGCCATACTATGGCTTGGCGAACGGCTATCTCACGGGGAAATATCGAACCGAGGCCGATAAGTCCAAGAGCCTGCGCGGCCCGCGTATGGATAAGTACATGCAGGGCAAGGGTCCGGCGGTGCTCGCGGTGTTGGATGACATCGCTGCGCGAACGAAAGCGACACAAGCGCAGATCGCGTTGGCGTGGGTGATGGCGAAACTTCCCACGGGCGCGCCGATCGCAAGTGCGACGAGCACGGACCAATTGCGGGAATTGATCGGCGCATTGAGTGTCACGCTGAGTGCTGGCGATGTCGCGGCGCTCGATCGCGCCAGCGCTTAGCGTTGTAGCGTCACCAGCCGCCACCGCCACCGCCACCGCCGCCGCCACCCGACGAGCCGCCTCCGCCACCGCCGGAGGAGCTCGAACTTTGCGGCAGCGACGAGCTCACGCCAGAACTGATGTTGGAAACCATCGAATCCGACAGTGATGCAAACGACTGGCTCGTGCTCATGTTGGCCCAAGCTGGGTGATAGTTCGCGGCCTCTTCGGGAATGAGCTTTTCGAAGTGTTTGGTCCAAGGCTTCTCGACATTGAGCGCGACGGCATAAGGCAAGAATTTTTCGTAGCGCTCCTTGGTCATTGGAGGCGGCGCGTCCGTGCCGGGCTTGGCGGCGTTGAGTTGCAGCTTCTCGGCTGTTTCCATGTAGAGGCGGAAGCCTTCGATCTCGGTGCGGACTTGTTGGCCTTTCACCGTCGGCGCCGGCATCAGATACATGAAGGCGACGTTGAGCGCCGTCAGCGCGAGCAAGCCAATGGTCATTCCGAATGACCATTCGTTGACCTGGGTGGCGGCGACCGCGAAGGCGATGATCGAAAGCACCAGCGCAACTAGGATATAGCCGATGTTCCAGCGGAAATAGTCGCGCCCATACTTTTTGCCGATGGCGCTGTTGAAGGTGGTGTAGGCGCTGGTGAAAGCAGAATCATATTTGCCGCCGAGCATACGCTTGCTCGAACCGGCGAAGAGACTTGTCTCCAAAGCGCGATCCTCCGGCGCCAGTTCCGGGGTTTCTGGCGGCGACGCATTACGCGTCAGCTCGGTTGTCTTCTTGTCCGATGCGTCGACGGTGATGCGGCCTTTGACGGCTAGCTGCATCAAGGTCGCAATCAAGGCGCGGTGCCCACTGACGCCGCGATTGTAGATGACGTGGACGGCGGCGGGGGAGTAGCCGGCCGGGGCTTCGTAGCGCGGAAATACGGGCCCCTTCGGCGGATCGCGACCGACGCGCACAAAGGCGTCATACAAGAACCAGAACAGACCACCGATCGAAACCAGAAGGATCGTCAGCGCGCCGTTTCGTTGCCACCACAGTCCGGCGAGATCGGCTTGCGACGGCGGATCGATAAGACCCTTTGCGATGCTGATCGAAATGGTGAGGCCTTCGCCTGAGCTGAACGGACGGGTTGTGTTGAAGGTGAGACGCTCCCCGGCTTGCGTGTAGGTCGCGTCGGCGCCGGTCGCGCCGCTCGCGCCGGTGTAGATATTAGTCTCGGTGACGGCCGCGCCTTGCGGCAGTGTGACGGTCGCGCTCGCGTGAGCTATGGGGAAATTCCAGTAATTGCCGGTGACGTTCCAATAGAACTCGTCGTGGTCGGTGAAATAGCGGATCTGGTTTTTGACGCGATAGCGGATCACGTAGGTGTGGTCGCCATTGTCGAGAAAGACATCTTCATCGCCGACGACAATGCGGAAGGCGTTGCCATCGGTGTCCGTTTCGTATTTCTCGCGGCGATTGTCGCGCTGTACCGTGAGGACGCGATATTCGTAATGGTAACGCGCGCCATCTTGTTCGTAGAAGCGCGGTAAGTCGCGGAAGATGCCGTGGCGAATATTGCTGCCTTCAGCGCGGACGTTGATGGTCTCGGTGACGACGATGTCGCCATCGCGCTCGACCTTGATGGCGACGTCAAAAGTGTTGATCTGCTCCTGCGCCAAGGCTGGCGTGGCGATCAGCAGCGCGACAAGGGCAAAGAAGAGGACGCGTAGGCTCACGGTGCGGTGCTCACATTCGGGACGGCACGATCGCTGGCGTTGGTGATCTCGAAAAAGGCGCGCTTGGCGACGCCGAAGGTCGAAGCGACAATGTTGGAAGGAAAGCTCTCCACCGCGGTGTTAAGCTCCCGCACCGCGCCGTTGTAGAAACGGCGCGCCATCTCGATCTTGTTCTCGGTGTCGGATAATTCTTTTTGGAGCTCCAGGAAATTTTGGTTGGCCTTGAGTTCGGGATAGGCTTCGCCCAGGGCGATGAGGCGGCCGACCGGCTTTGAGAGCGCGCTTTCGGCTTCGCCACGCGCGGCGGCGTTATCGCCAGCGGCGAGCGCGGCGTTGCGGCGCTCGGCGACTTCTTCGAATAATTGGCGCTCGTGCGCGGCGTATCCTTGCACTGTAGTGACAAGCTGCGGGATGAGATCGGCACGGCGTTTTAGCTGCACATCGATATCGGCCCAGCCATTATTGACCATCTGCCGTTTGGCGATGAGCTGATTGAACAGAACGATGATGACGATCGCGATGATCGCGACAGCGGCGATGAGATAAAGTCCAGTCACGTAGTCTCGCTTCTTCAGTTGTTCATATTGCCATGTGAGGGCGCCGGGGATTCGCCACCGATTCGGAAGCGGATAGTGCTGCGCACATGGCGCTGCCCATTTTCATCCACATAAGGCGTGTTGTTTGCGTCAGTAGCTTCCCAGGCGCTGGTCCGCGCACGGCAAGCCACCCTCAATGCCGCTTCCCCGAATCCATAGCCGGAGGGCGTCTCGTGTACGATTTGGCATGTGTGCAATGTGCTGTCGTCGTTAAGCACGCAGTCGATCATTGCTTCGCCGGGCAAAGTTTGCGCCATGGCGCGGGGTGGGAAGAAGCGGGTCTGATTTGCGGAGCGAGCGCAAAGTCGGCCCATGTCATAAACGCGCGCATCTGCCGGTAGAGGGGGCGCCACGTCTTGCGCATTCGCAACGGCGATGCAGGCCAACGCAAACGCGGCGAAGAGGCAAGACCTCAGCATGCCGCGTCGTAGCACGCCCCGCTGCGCACGGCTACTTGCGCAAGATCTTTTCCATCGCCTTGCCTTTGGCGAGTTCGTCGACAAGCTTATCGAGGTAGCGGATTTCCTGCATCAGCGGCTCTTCGACGTCTTCGACACAAACGCCACATACGACGCCGGTGATGAGGGACCGCGACGGGTTCAGCTTCGGCGCTTGGTCGAAGAAGTCTTCAAAGTTGACTTTCGCCGCGATCTGAGAGTCGAGCTTCTTCTGCGCATAGCCAGTGAGCCAGCGGATGATCTCATCCACTTCCGCTTTGGTGCGGCCTTTCTTCTCAGCCTTGGCGATGTAGTGCGGGTAAACGCTGGCGAAGCTGATTGCGTAGATGCGGTGCGCCATTGCCTAGCCGCCAGCGCGGTTTGCAACGAGGTCGTCAACGACGGCGGGGTCGGCAAGGGTTGAGGTGTCGCCGAGATTGCCAAGGTCGTTCTCAGCGATTTTGCGCAGGATGCGACGCATGATCTTGCCGCTGCGGGTTTTTGGCAGCCCCGGCGCCCATTGGATGATGTCCGGCGTTGCGGTTGGACCAATTTCGCTGCGCACGACTGACACGAGCTCGCGCTTCAGTTCGTCGCTCGGTTCGACACCTTGCTTCAGCGTGACGTAACAATAGATGCCTTGTCCCTTGATGTCGTGCGGATAGCCGACGACGGCGGCTTCGGCGACCTTCGTGTCGGCGACGAGCGCGCTTTCGATTTCGGCGGTGCCGATGCGGTGGCCGCTGACATTGAGCACATCATCGACGCGGCCTGTGATCCAGTAATAGCCGTCCTCGTCGCGGCGGCAGCCGTCGCCGGTGAAGTACATGCCGGGATAGGTGCGGAAGTAGGTGTCGAAGAAGCGTTGGTGATCGCCGTAGACGGTGCGCATCTGCCCCGGCCAGGAATCGAGCAGCACGAGATTGCCGCTGATCGCGCCATCGAGAAAATTGCCCTTTTCGTCGACGAGCGCAGGCTTGATGCCGAAGAAGGGGCGTGTCGCCGAGCCTGGTTTCATTGCGGTTGCGCCGGGGAGATTGGTGATCAGCGCGGCGCCGGTTTCGGTTTGCCACCAAGTGTCGACAACCGGACAACGAGAGTCGCCGACCGTGCGATAATACCAGAGCCAGGCTTCCGGATTGATCGGTTCGCCGACAGTGCCGATGAGGCGCAAGCTTTCTCGCGAGGTGCGCTTCACCGGCTCTTCGCCGTCACGCATCAGAGCGCGGATCGCGGTAGGCGCGGTGTAGAAGATGTTGACCTTGTGTTTGTCGATCACTTCCCAGAAGCGCGAAACATTTGGGTAGTTCGGCACACCTTCGAACATGAGCGTAGTCGCGCCGTTCGCGAGCGGGCCGTAGACGATGTAGGTGTGGCCGGTCACCCAGCCCACATCAGCCGTGCACCAGTAGATATCGCCATCGTGATAATCGAAGACGTATTGGTGCGTCATCGAGGCATAGACGAGGTAACCGCCGGTCGTGTGCAAGACGCCCTTGGGTTTGCCGGTGGAGCCTGAAGTGTAGAGGATGAAGAGCGGATCTTCCGCGTTCATGGGCTCCGGCGCGCATTCGGCGGCGGCGTCAGCGGCGGCGTCTTCATAGACGACGTCGCGGCCCTCAGTCATCGGCGCCCCGGCGCCGGTGCGCGTGACGACGATGACCGTGTCGACATTCGTCGTCACATGCGCGTGCGCAAGCGCTTCGTCGACGTTCTGCTTGAGCGGAATGATTTTGCCGCCGCGTACGCCTTCATCGGCAGTGATGACGCACTTGGACTCACAATCATTGATGCGATTGGCGAGGCTTTCGGGTGAAAAGCCGCCGAAAACGACTGAATGGATGGCGCCGATGCGCGAGCACGCGAGCATCGCGTAGGCCGCTTCTGGAATCATCGGCATATAGATGGTGACACGATCACCTTTCTTGACGCCGCGCGCCTTCAACACATTGGCGAAGCGGCAGACTTCATCGTGGAGTTCGCGATAGGAGATGTGGCGCGATTGATGAGGATCGTCGCCCTCCCAGATGATCGCGACCTGATCGCCACGTTTTTCGAGATGACGGTCGATGCAATTCGCCGAGACGTTGAGGACGCCGTCCCAATACCAGCGGATGTGAAAGTCGGCTTCGTTGAAGCTCGTGTCCTTCACCTTGGTGTAGGGCGTGATCCAATCGAGGCGCTGGCCATGCACGCCCCAGAACGCTTCGGGATCGGCGAGGGCGCTCGCGTGCATGGCGCGGTACTTCACGTCATCGACGTAAGCGCGCTCCTCCCATTCCTTCGGGACCGGAATGACGACGGGATCGGACATCGCGTTTCCTTTGTTGTGGTGGCCCTTTCTCGCGCCAGGAGGCGCGAGACTCAAGCTCGGACTTGAGCGTGGCGAACCGCGATCGGGAAACTGTGACGCCCAACTCGCCCGGCGGGCGCCTCCATCAGAGGCTATCGGGATGACAAGGGGGGTCAACTCCGACATGTTTCGTTCTTTGCTGGGGCAGGCGATATTCATGATCCTCCGTCGTATCATCGAACAAGTTAAGGCGCAGAACTGGACCGCTGTTGCGATCGACTTCTTCATCGTCGTGTTCGGCGTGTTCATCGGCATGCAGGTTACGAATTGGAATGCCGCCAACGCCGATCGCCGGGCGCTTGGGCGCTATCTCGACGCTGTGGCTTCCGATATCCGCTCCGACGTCAACGAACTTACGCGCGTTGAAGAGGACGCGCGTGATCGTGTCACCGCGTCGACCTATGTGCTTCGCGCGGCCGGTGCGCCAGATTTAAACAACGCAATCTCGTTCGGCGCCTCTGACACGGCGGCGAATGATGTGTTCACCAGGACTGAGGCGTTTCAGATCGCGGACGGCGAGCCGCTTTCGGAAGACGAGCTCGGCCGCCTCTGGGGGCTCATCGTCGGCGGCTATATGTATGACACCAATCGCACTGCGTTTGATGCCCTCATCAATTCCGGAAACATCGATCTCATCAATGATCCGGAGCTGATGCAGCTTCTTCGCGAGTATTATTACCTCGTCAACGGGTTGGAGCAGACCCAGTCGCGCACGCTTGCGCCTATCCGCCTACGCGCCATCGAAACCGGAATTAGAGACGGATTGTCTCCGCAAGGCTTGATCGATGAAGACGCATTCGTCCGCCTGGTGAGGAACGATCGTGCGTTGCGTGCGACGATCGCTGCCGCCCGCGAGGACGCCGCCTTTCATTTGTTGCTAGCCGGTGCGACTAAAGATAAGGCAGAAGCGGTGATCCGTGCGCTCGAAGAGAGGAGGGCACCGTGATCCTCCGTCGTATCATCGAACAAGTGAAGGCGCAAAACTGGACGGCGGTGGCGATCGACTTCTTTATTGTCGTGTTCGGCGTGTTCATCGGTACTCAAGTGTCGAACTGGAACGACGCGCAGGCGAACCAGCGTCGCGGCGCTGAATTCGCGGATCAATTGCGCGACGATCTCCGCACAGAGGCGTGGAGCTATGCGCGTCTTGTTGAGTACAACCGTGACGTGCTCACAGCAGCTCAGCGGGCCGCTCGCGCCTTGGAGGGCGATGAGGCGATTTCCGATGAAGCGTTGTTGATAAATGCGTTCGTCGCCACGCAATATATCAATCACCAGCGAAGCAACGCGACCTATGAAGAGTTAACCTCGACCGGCGCGATGGGGTTGATCGAGGATAGGTCGCTGCGCGATTTGGCGACGCTCGTATACACCACGCCTGTTTTTGCAGATGTCGTTCAGGAGGGTTCGCGCTCAGCCTACCGAGAGCGCTTTCGAATGATCCTGCCCAATGATGTCCAGAATGCACTCGCTGCGAATTGCGGTGACCGCTTTGGAGCGCGAGGGGACTACCAACGTATCCAAGACATGATCGGCTATCCGTGCGAAACTGGGCTTGCGCCTGGATTGATCGCCGAGGCGGCACGGCGAATCCGAAACGACCAAACGTTGCATCTCGAACTGAGGCGAAGGATTGCGGATATTCAAACGCGAATCGCCGATTTGACGTCCAACAACACGAACATTCGGGACGGACTGAACGCTTTGTCGGAGGAGGTTGCGCAATGATCCTTCGCCGCATCATCGAGCATGTGAAGGCGCAGAGGCGACGCCCTTCGACGTAAGAACACAGATGTACCAGCGCACCGATGGCTTGCGCTAGGTTGCGGGCTGAGTGCCGGCGCAAGCATCAATGTGCCACGCTCGCCGCGCGGCGGAAGACGGTGCGGATGGTAAAGTTGCTCACGAGTCTCCGTACGCCCGGCAGACGCGAGAGCGTGTCCTGGTGGATGCGCTCGTAGCGGTCATCGTCGGCGATGACGATGCGGAGGAGGTAGTCGCTCTCGCCGGTCATCAAGTGGCAGTCTTGGACTTCACGACAAAGCGCAACGGCGCGCTCGAACTTGGCCATGGTCTCACGGCGTTGATCCTCCAATGTGACGGCGACAAAGACAGTGGCGCTGCGGCCGAGCGCCTTTTCCGAGAGGATCGCCGCGTAACCCTCGATGACGCCAGCGGCCTCCATCGCCTTGACGCGGCGATGGCAAGCTGAAGGGCTCAGACCGACGCGTTCGGCCAAAGCTGCGGCGGTGAGAACGCCGTCTCGCTCAAGTTCGATCAGGATCTTGTGGTCGAAATCATCCAGCTGAACGGGAATTTCTTGCGGCATGTTGCAACGTACGCTGAAAAATAGGCGCATGAAACGCTCTTGCGCCCAAAATATCCAAGAAAAAGCGTCCCGATCGGGATATTTCCCCGCGCAACGGAGGAATTCCTATGAAAGTCGGCTGCCCGAAGGAAATAAAGGTCCATGAGTATCGCGTCGGTCTGACGCCGGAGAGCGCGGCCGAACTCGTACGCGCCGGGCATGAGGTCTTCCTGGAAACGAAAGCTGGCGAGGGAATCGGCGCGCCGGACGCAATGTACGAAAAGGTCGGCGTGAAAATCCTGCCCAACGCGGACGCCGTGTTCGAGACGGCGGAGATGATCGTGAAGGTGAAGGAGCCGCAAGCGGTCGAGATTGCGCGCCTGAAGCCGCACCACACGCTGTTTACGTATCTCCACCTTGCGCCCGACCCGGCGCAGGCCGAAGGCCTGATGAAGTCGGGCGCGACGTGCATAGCCTACGAGACCGTGACGGATCGCGACGGCCGCTTGCCGCTTTTAAAGCCGATGTCGGAAGTCGCAGGTCGCATGTCGATCCAAGTCGGCGCGTACTTCCTGGAGAAGGCGCACGGTGGCCGTGGGGTGTTGCTGGGCGGCGTGCCTGGCGTGCAACCGGCGAACGTCGTCATCCTTGGCGCCGGCGTTTCCGGCTACAATGCCGCGCAGATCGCCGTTGGAATGCGTGCGCGGGTAATGGTGTTCGACAAAAACCCGGCGCGTTTGGAAGAGCTCGACAGGGAGTTCGATGGCCGTCTGGAAACGATCTATTCGACGGGCGCAGCTGTCGCGGAAGCCATCAAGGAAGCGGACGTGGTCGTGGGTGCGGTGCTTGTCGCCGGCGCCGCCGCGCCGAAGCTGATTACGCGCGAGATGCTTAAGACGATGAAGCCCGGCGCAGTCTTGGTTGACATCTCGATCGATCAAGGCGGCTGTTTTGAGACGTCGAAGGCGACGACGCATTCCGAACCGACATTCGTGGTCGATGGCATCGTGCACTATTGCGTCGCCAACATGCCGGGGGCTGTGTCGCGTACGTCGGCGTTTGCGCTGAACAATGCGACACTGCCGTTCACGCTGGCGCTGGCCAATAAGGGCTACAAAAAAGCGCTGCAGGACGATCCGCACTTGGCGAACGGCCTCAACGTTTACGCTGGCGCGATCACGCACGAGGCAGTCGCGAAGGATCTCGGCAAGCCGTTCAAAAAGCCGGATTGGCTGGGCTAGGGTCTCCGCGCAGCGCCAAGTTCTCGCATTGCGTCGCCGGGTTCGTTCGTAGAGCTTAGGCGACTCTGACGGGGGCGTTATGGCGAGCGAGGCTGAGGGCGTAGGCGAGGCGCCATCGTGGATCGGCGCGCGGCCGAGCGCGCTGCAGATTTCTGCGTTGATGTTTTGCGGTGTCGTCGGGCTGATGATTCCCGGCTTGCAACCGCTGCTGCTTGGCGCGCTTGCTGAAGAGGGCCGCGTCAGCGCGGGGCAGTTGGGCCAGGTTGCAACCGCAGAATTGTTGGCGATGGGGCTGACGGCAGGTTTGGCCGGCAGTTTGTTGAAGGCGACGCGGCTGAAGTTGGTCGCGATTGTTGCGCTCATTGCACTGGCGATTGCTGACGCCTCCACACCGTATGTGCGCGGTGATGCGCTCACATTGTTGCGCGCGGCCGCGGGCGCGCCGAGCGGCGTGCTGGTGTGGATCGCGATCGCCTTCATCGCGCGTACGCCGACGCCTGAACGCTGGGCTGGCGCCTATGTGACAACACAAACGCTTGGGCAGTTGGCGATGGTGACGTTCATAGCGGCGTTGGTGATGCCGCAGTTCGGGCCTGATGGCGGTTTTCAAGCGCTTGGCGCGCTATGCGTGCTGACCATCGGCGTTGCGCTGTTACTGCCTCGGGAGCTCGCACCGTTGCCATCGGCAGCGACGGGTGGTTTGCCGAATGCGCGTGGTTGGGTGGCGCTGGCGGTGTCGTTTCTGTTCTTGGCGACGACGAGCGGGGCGTGGGTCTATCTAGAGCGGTTGGCGACGCAGGCGAGCCACGATCCAAGTGTTGCTGAGCGAGCTGTTTCGTTCTCGCTCGCGTTTCAAATTGCGGGCGGCATGGCCGCGACGGTGCTGGCGGGGCGCATCTCTTGGTTCTGGACGCTGCTCGCGTGTGCGCTGATTGATCTTGGCGTGTTCGTCGGTTTTGGAATGTTGCCCGAGGCGGGCACGTTCGTGGCGCTGGCGTCGGTCATGGGCTTTGTTTGGCTGTTTGCGACGCCGTTCCTGGTGCCGATGACGATCGAGGCCGATCCGTCCCGGCGTGCGGCGTTGTTGATTGGCGGCGCGCAATTGGTGGGCGGCAGTCTGGGCCCTCTGTTCGCGTCATTTTTTGTGACGGACGCGGATGCGCGCGGCGCTTTGATATTTGGCGGCGTGGCGTTGTCACTTGCGGCGCTGATCGTGCTGGCGCTTCATCTGACGCGTGGGAGGAGTGGAACATGAGTACGCAACAACGTTGGCTTGTTGGCTTTTATGCGCTCGTTGCGCTGATCGCGCTGATCGCGACGTGGGGACAGAACCTGAGCTACGTCTGGCAGAGTGGTGAGATGTCGGCGCTCAATCAGTTCTTGCCGGATCTCCGAGTCAATCCAGCGGCGCGTTCGATTTCGGTCGACATTGGTTTGTTCTTGCTGGCGGCGTCGGCGTTCATGGTGATTGAGGCGCGGCGCTTGGGCGTGCGGTTCGTGTGGCTCTATATTTTGCTGGGTTTTCTGATCGCGATCAGCGTGACTTTTCCACTGTTCATGATTGCACGCGAGATGCGGATAGCGGCCGTGCCGGATGCGCCGGCGAAATGGTCACTCAAGGCGACTGACCTTATTGGCCTAGCACTTGTGAGCGCCGCGGTGATCGGGTTGGGTGTCGCCATAGTTGGTTAGCGGGGCGGGTGATGCACAAGGGATCATGCCTGTGTGGCGCGGTGCGGTTTACGGTGGCGTGCGAGTTGCCGGGACCCGATGCGTGTCATTGTTCGCAGTGCCGGAAATCTTCGGGGCACTACTTCTCTTCGACCGACGTGCCGAAGACGGCAGTCGAGGTTGAGGGGGAAGATAGGGTCACTTGGTTTCAATCGTCGGAGAAGGTGCGTCGCGGGTTCTGCGGTACGTGCGGTTCGCCGCTGTTCTGGGATCCGGTCTTTCGGGATTGGATCGGTGTTGCGATGGGGGCGTTTGAGGCGCCGACAGGCGCGCGGCTCGCCAAGCACATCTTCACGGCCGACAAGGGTGATTATTACGATATTGGAGAGGACGGCGTGCCGCGCGACCCGCCGCGGCCAGTGGCCTGAGCGCGGTCTTAAGGTTAGCATCAGCGCCGCCGGTTGAGAAAAACACTTGGGCGGCGTTCAGGCGTGATCTCTGGACGCCGCGGTCGCATGGTGAAGAGATGCGGTTTTTGCGCGCCCTTATGATGTTCACGGCGCTGGGTTTGCTCAGCGCGGAGGCGTCTGCGCAGACTGCCGATGAGCTGAACGCGCGTTGCGCCAACCAGGACAGCGCATATAGCCACGACGAGCAAGTGCTTGCCTGCTCGCGGCAAATCGCTACGCCAAGCCTCGCCGCGGAGCGGCGAGCGCAAGCCTACAACAATCGCGGCAACGCGTTCCGTGACAACCGCGAGTATGGCTCGGCCATCGCCGATTACGACGAAGCGGTCCGTCTCAATCCATCGTTTGCGAACGCCTATAACAATCGCGGCATCGCAAACCGCGCAGCGGGTCTTTCCGATCGCGCAATTGCCGACTTCAACGCGGCGCTACTCGTGGATCCGAACTTCGCGTCAGCCTACGGCAATCGCGGCAGCGCCTATGCCGACCGAGGCGATCTCGCTCGCGCGGTTGCGGACTTCACCCGCGCGATCGAGCTAAATCCAGATGCCGCGGGCGCCTACAACAATCGCGGCAACCTCTACCGCCAGCAGCGCGAGTACGCGCGCTCGATCGCCGATTTCACTGAAGCGATCCGGATCAATCCGCAATACGCGCTGGCCTACAACAATCGAGGACGCACCTATCAAGCGATGGGGGACATGACCCACGCGCTCGATGATTATGAACAGGCGCGCCGTATTGAGCCGGACAATCCGTCCTATCAAGGTTTCGGGATGCGGCAGTAGAGTGTGGGATGGCCTTCACCAAAGCCCGTGTTCGTAAGCTCGCTCTGAGCCTCGAAGGCGCCAGCGAAGTCGTCCACTTGGATCGACCCGCATTCCGAACGAAGCGCAAAATCTTCGCAACGCTGCCGCCGGGCGAACTGGCGGTGAACCTCATGTTCGATCCGCCGACACAGGAGTTTTTTGTCGAGCAGGCACATGGCGTCATCGAGCCGTTGCCGGGCGGTTGGGGGCGCATGGGTATGGCGCGTTGTGACCTCAAAGCCGCAGACGACGCATTGCTGCATTCTGCCCTGAAAGCGGCACATGCGCTGGCGTTGCCGAAGAAGGCGGCAAAGAAGGCGAAGCGGAAGGGCTAGGCCGTCAGGCCGAGTGGCTGTGTGGTGCGACGCAACGCACTGTTTTCGCGAACTGAGGCGTTTTCGCCGTAATCGACATGATCACAAGTACGTAAGCAATTGCGTCCGGCGCGGAGCTTGCGTGCATCTTCAGGGTTAGCTCAGCGATGGCGCACTAAGATTTGGTCAACCATTACTGCGTTAATGTGAAGGAGTTCGGAGAATACCAATGCTCGAGAAGCACATCGGCGAGCCTTGTCCGACCTGCCAGACACCGCTGCAACGGCGTGCGTCGACCTTTCGCACTATTATTGGTGATGTCGCGTTCTGCGCGCGCTGCTGCTCTTCGTTCGAGCTGGCGTGCGACGACAATGACGCCACCCTGGCGTTCGGACCGCCGGAATTCGCGCCAAGCTGAGGCGCCGATAGTGCAGAGCTGACGCCGGACCCTGTCGGATCCGGCGCTGCCTGCTTCACCGATTGTCGAGCTGCGCTCTCACAGCCGCTAACCCATCACGCGTGATGCGATAAGGGCCGCCGTCTTGGCTGCTAATGAAGCGCCGCCGACGGAGGCGCTGGAAGATTGCGAGCGTGCAGTCCTCCAATCGCCAGCCGTCGCGGTTCATGCAGTCAATCTCGATGATGTGGCCTTCGGTGTTCTTGCGATGATGAATCGCGCCGCCTTGTGCAAGCGCGTGCAGCGTTCGCTGCTCGTACTTTGAGATGTTCACTTGGGATTTGCCTGAACTGAACGCGTGTATTCGCGCCCGCTATGCGCAGGCGCGGTTCAGAAGCGGACTGGCGTTCAAAGCGACGCGGTCCGCAGCGTTAGGCAATCTCAGGCAGCATAGGCAAAGCGGTACTTGGCTGTGTTAGAGTGCTGGCGCAAGAGGGGCGAGCATGATTTCCAACGCGATCACGATCTTCCGCACGCTGCTGACCGTCCCGCTGTTCGCGCTGCTGGCGTTTGGCGGCGGCGCCTATGGCTGGTGGCCGTTGGTCGTGTTCTTGGGCGCTGGTTTGCTCGATATGGTCGACGGCAGGGTCGCGCGGGCGCGCAACGAGACAAGTGCATTCGGTGCGATGATCGATCTAATCGGCGACCGGCTTTTGACGTATGCGGCGGTGCTTGGCCTGATCACCGGCGGCGGGTTGGCGGGATTGGAGGTCGTGCCGGGGCTGGTTCTCGTCGTGCGCGATGTGTTTGTAGCGTCGATGAACGAGGCCTTGCCGGGCAAGCTCGGGCCAAGGGTTGGGCCACTCGAAAAAGTCAAGATTACAGCGGCGTTCCTGGCGCTGAGTTTGCTGGTCGCGCCCACGTTCTTTGATCAACAACACATGGTCGGTGTGGGCGTGCTTTGGATCGCTGCAGCGCTGACCGTCGTCACAGTGACCGGCTATTGGATGGCAGCTCTGAAGGCGTTTCGCGAAGCTTAGTCCGGCGCGCGTTCTAGGTTTGCCTCGGGGATGAGGTTGCGCATGCGGTTGCCGAACGAGATGAGGCAAACTTCGCTCGGTGAGAGCGGGCCCGTGGCGTAGCTGGAGCTTTCCATGCCTTGCTGCACGCCTTCGATCAGCACTGTGTCTTCCGCATTTACTTGGCGATTGATGCGCCAGTTCAGATAGCGCGCCGCCTTCATCTCGCGTGTCGCATTGGGATGTACGTAAGCGATTTCCCGGATCATCGTCTGATGGGCGGACACCGGAATGAACTGCATGAAGTCGACTTGGTCCGGGTAGATATCGAACGCGACGTTGGGCCAGAGTTTGTAGTAGGCCCAGAGGCGGCGGCGCTCGGGCGGGATGTGATCGAACGTGCCGAGCAGTTGCTGATATTGGCGCTCGGGCCAGTGGTTCGACGGCGTTTCGGTCACCGTGCCCCACATCTTATCGATCCATTCTTTGGCTTCGATTTTGTAGCTGCCCGCGAGCAGACGTGAGAGGCCTGGGTGCGCGACAGGAATGTGCATGCCATCGGAATAATTGTCGCCGACATTCTTCCAGTTCACCGGACGTGGGCGAAGCGTAACGCGGCCATTGGGGATCAGCTTTTCAAGTTCGAGCGCGGCGAGTTCGTCGGCATATGGCGCCATCATGTCGGCGACGCTTGGTAGACCTTGCGCGAACCGAACAAAGATGAAGCCGAACGCGATTTCCTGATCGACGGGCTTTAGGCCAAGCTCTCTTTCGTCGAGCCCCTCAAATCCCTGCCATTTCGGCGCGCCGGCGAAGCCGCCGTCGAGCTTGTAGCTCCAAGCGTGATAAGGGCAGACGAGGCGGTGGCCGCACGAACCCCGCGCTTCAGCAGCGATTTTGCCGGCGCGATGACGGCAGACATTGTGAAAACTTCGGACTTGGCCGTCGTCGCCGCGGATGGTGACCACGCGCTCGCCAAGGATGTTGAGCGTGAGATACTCGCCGGCGTTTGGAACGTCGTTGATGTGACCAACGATGTGCCAGGCTTGGGCAAATACTTTCTGGCGCTCCAATTCGAAGAAGCGCTGGTCGGTGTAGAGCCAAGCAGGCAGGGACAGAGGGCCGGGCATTTGCTCTTGCGTAGGACGCTTGAAATCATGCTGCAACATTGGCCGCGCACCAATTGCGGCTATGAAGATATTTATTGCGCTTTTGCTGGTCGTGGTCGCGGGCTGTTCGCCTGCGACGCAGCAGAACCCCTCCTGGTGCAGCGCCGACGTGGTGCGCAGCGATGCCGAGGGCGTCTTGGCCGGAATAACGCGCGCGACAATCGCCAAGGACATTGACGCCTACATGAGCTTTGTGCCGGAGGAGTCGGTGATCGATGACACGAGCGGCGAGGTCATCGATCGTGCGGCTTTGCGCGCGTACGTGCTGCGCGACTGGTCGGTGATACCCGAGACCCTGTCGCTCGATCAAAGTGTGGAATCAGTCGCCCTCGATGGATGCGAAAGCGCCGAGTTGATTGTGAACCAAAGATGGGAGCGGCTTATGACCCGGCCCAATGGATCGACGGAGACGGATCGCGTTCTCACGACGCAACGTCATCGCGAGACTTGGCGTCACACGGCGCAAGGCTGGCGCGCGTTTGAGATCGAAGAACTTGGCGGCGATATCTTCGTGAACGGTGAACGCTACGTGCCGGAATGAGCGGGCCTGGAGTGCGGCGCACGAAGCGCGCGCCATGCGGCGACGAAGGGCCAGGCCAATTGTCCGAGCGCGCCTTTACTGATTTCGTCGCGTACGCCGAGTGGGACGTTGCATGCGTGCGGCACGTGATAGGAGCCAAAGGCTTGGTCAAACACTGAGAACACGGTGGCGAAGTTCACGCCGGCGCCATCCGCATCACGAATGTGGTGCCAGCGGTGCATGGCGGGTGAGACGAAGGCGCGGCTGAGGGGGCCGTATGTCCACGGCAGGTCCATGTGAATGAAGAGGCCATAATAGTGGCGCACGAGGTTGTTGATCATGAGCGCCCACAGGGGCAGCCCAAGCAAAGCCAGGAAAGTTGTGTCAATCAGCGCCGTGCTTAGGCGGTTGAGCGGATGAAAGCGAAGCCCAGTGGTCCAAGTCATCGCCGTGTCACTGTGATGAATGGCGTGCGTGGGCCAGATCAATGCTGTGTGTTCGAAGCGATGACGCCAATAGGCGATGAAGTCGCCGGCGAAGACCGCGATGAAACCGGCGAGCCAAGTAGGCAGCGCTTGCCATGCACTCGCGCTGAACAGATGTAGTCCGTATTGCTGCATGAGTGCGCCGCTGAACCCCAGCAACAACACCAGCAGCGGGGTGATCAATACGACATCGATCACAAAAAGCATGAGATTGACGCGAACCTCCGCTTGAGAGTCGCGAATCGTTCGTAACGCCGCAGCGCCGCGTACAATCAGTGCTAGCGCGGCGAAGCCAAGCGCCGGCCACAAGAGATCGGACGCAGCCGTCCACAACGAGGCGGCGGCTCTGGCTGCAAGCTCCGGGAGCATGGTGCGATGATAGGCGCGCTAGAGCAGGCGCGCTAGGGACGCGCGAAAGCGGCGGTCGCGCTTCAGGAACCACTCGCGGCTCATGGCCTCGCGGCGGGTGGCGTACCGTTCGGCATAGAGCAGCACCCAGGCGCGTCCACGGGTGGAGCGTGCGCCAAGGCCGGCGTTGTGGAGCGCGAGGCGGGACTCGATGTCCACTGTCCACCCGACATAGGTCCGCCGGTCAGCGCCAAGCGCGCTGCCGAGAACGTAGACATAACCCGCACTCTTCATCGCCGAGTATTCAGGCGAAGCCCCCAAAGTTCACGAACTTCGTTTCCATGTACTCGTCCAAGCCCTCGATGCCGCCTTCGCGACCGAGGCCCGATTGTTTCCAGCCGCCGAAGGGGATGACTTCGTTCGAGAAGATGCCGTCATTGATCGACACCATGCCGCTCTCAATGCGCTCGGCGATGCGCCAGGCGCGGTGGACATCCTTGGTGAAGAAGTAGGAGGCAAGCCCGAAGGGCGTGGCGTTGGCGATGGCGATGGCTTCGTCTTCGGTCTTGAAGCGAATGAGCGGTGCGACCGGGCCGAAAATTTCTTCCGTGTTCACGCGCATGTCGCGGGTGACGTTTGTGAGCACGGTGGGCGTGTAGAATTGCGCGCCGGCGGCGTGCTTCTTCCCGCCTGTCAGAGCAGTGGCGCCCGAGGCAAGCGCCTCAGCCACCATGCGTTCGACTTTTTCAATGGCCTTCGGATCAATCAGCGGCCCGATCTCGACGCCATCTTCATTGCCTGGGCCTACTTTCAGTTTCGCGACTGCATCGGCGAGTTTTTTTGAGAACGCGTCGTAGATGGCGTCTTCAACCAGTATACGATTGGCGCAGACGCAGGTTTGGCCAGCGTTGCGAAACTTCGACATGATCGCGCCTTTGACGGCGAGATCGAGGTCCGCGTCTGCGAACACGATCAGAGGCGCATTGCCGCCAAGTTCGAGGGCAACTTTCTTCACAGTGGAGCCGACGCAGGCGGCGCCGAGCTTCTTGCCAATCTCGGTTGAGCCGGTGAATGAGAAGTGACGCACCAATTCGCTCTCGCACATGACCTTGCCGACGGCGCTCGCGTTCTCGGTGGTCACCACATTGAACACGCCAGCTGGTACGCCAGCTTTTTCGGCCAGCTCAGCCAACGCCAAAGCGGTGAGCGGTGTCTGGTGTGGTGGTTTCAGAACGATGGTGCAGCCTGCGGCGATGGCTGGTGCGGCTTTGCGCGTGATCATCGCCATCGGGAAATTCCACGGCGTGATGGCGGCGCACACGCCGATGGGCTGCTTCATCGTCACGTAGCGGCGCGTGCCGGTGGTGGTTGGGATGACGCGGCCGTAGGCGCGCTTCGCTTCTTCGCCGAACCATTCCATGAAGCTCGCACCATAGGCCGCTTCGCCTCTTGCCTCCGCTATCGGCTTTCCGCCTTCGAGTGAGATGAGGCGACCGAGCCGGTCAATATCCGCCATCATCAGGTCGAACCAAGCGCGCATGATCTGCGCGCGCTCCTTCGCAGGCTTCGCCGCCCAAGTCGGGAAGGCTCGATGCGCGGCGGCAATGGCTTCTTCGGCATCGGCCGCGCCGAGGTCGGGGACTTCCGCAATCACATCCTGATTGGCGGGATTGAATACTTGGAACCGCTTTGCGCCCGAGCGCCACTTGCCGTCGATATAGGCTTCGGTGCGGAACGATGGCTTCATTCTAGGTGTTCCTTAGATACTTCATCTGGACATTGCGCAGGCTCAACGCGGCTTCAAGTCTTGAGGCGCACGTTGCCGCGGATTTGTGGCGCGACATCTGCGCAAGGCGTATACATTGACCTCAGGAGGCCCGCATGAGCTGGAAAGACATCCTCGTCATCGTCTCAGAAGCGGCAACGGACGAACCTGCCATCGCGCTTGGCGAGGTGCTGTCGGCGCAGAGTGGCGATGGTTGCCACCTCGCTGCGGCGTTCTTGACGCCGTTACCGGACGAACCGCTGGCTTACGAACCTACTGTGGTCGCGGGCGTCTGGGCGGAGCTCCTAGGCCGCGCACGCCAGGAAGCGGAGGTTGAACGCAAGAAGGTGGAAGCGCGACTGAAGCGCTCAAGTCCTGACGCGGAACTGCGCGTTGCCGAAGCGCTGTCGCGCGACTTGGGGCGGGTCGCTGCTGTGCACGCGCGTTATGCCGATGTAGCGGTAATGACGCGTCCGACCGAAGGCGCGGGTGTGGAGCTTCGCGAAGAGATCATAGAAGGCGTCCTTTTCCATTCTGGACGCCCGGCGCTGATCGCGCCGCCAGGATGGACGGGAACGACCATTGGCAAGCGTGTCTTGGTCGCCTGGGATGCTAGCCGCGAGGCGACACGCGCGCTTTCAGAGGCGGACGACTTGTTGGAGTTCGCCGAAGCTGTCGCCGTTGTGACGGTGGACGCCAAGCCCAAAATGTTCGGTCACGGCGATCAGCCGGGGGCAAACATCGCCGGCCACCTAGCGCGGCGCGGATTACCGGCCAAGGTTCAGAACGTCGACAGTATGGGGCGCTCCGCGTCGATCGCGATCCTGGAGACGGCGCAATCGATGAACGCCGATCTGATCGTCATGGGCGGCTATGCGCACTCACGGCTCCGCGAATTGGTGTTTGGCGGCGCGACGCGGGAATTGTTGCGGTCGACAACCGTGCCGTTATTGCTAGCGCACTAAAGGCAGGGAGCGGGGGATGGACTTCAATTGGTCGCTGATTGATGCGGCGCTCGCTGTGGCGGTTGTCATCGTTGTTGTTTGGGCGGCGCTGAAACTGGTTACGAGGCTGATAGTGGGTGCGATCCTGGTGGTGGTGATCGCGGTCGTGTTCTTCGGCGTGCACTTGAGCGATTTCGGCATCCGTTTGGGTGGGTAATTTTCGCCGCACGCCCTTGTGTGACCAAGGCGCCACACCTAGTTCAAGGGCACAACAACACTCATGCCACGTTGATCCGCCACAAGGGGTTTGACGTGGGACGCCGTAAGGGTCGCTCATGGATATGGAAAAGCTCACCGAGCGTGCGCGCGGATTCGTGCAAGCCGCTCAAACCATCGCAATTCGCGAACAAAACCAACAACTCGAAACGCAGCACCTGCTGAAGGCGCTGCTCGATGATCGCGAAGGTCTCGCAGCTGGCTTGCTGACAAGCGCTGGCGCCAACGCACGCCAAGCGGCGGATGAGGCCGACAAGGCCGTGCAGTCGCTGCCGAAAGTGCAGGGCGGCGGCGACCGCATGTATGCGGCGATGTCGTTCAATCGAGCACTCGATGCGGCAGACCAAGCCGCGACGAAGGCTGGCGACAGCTACGTGACCGCCGAACGGCTCCTGTTCGGCTTGGCGATCGCCGACGGTAAAGCGTCTGAGATTCTGAAAAAGGCGGGGCTCACGCCGCAGAAGCTGGAGGCGGCGATTGGGGAGCTGCGCAAAGGGCGCACGGCGCAATCGAGTTCGGCCGAAGATCAATACGATGCGCTGAAGAAGTATGCCCGCGATCTCACGGAAGACGCACGCAAGGGCAAGCTCGACCCGGTGATTGGCCGCGACGAAGAAATTCGACGCACGATTCAGGTGCTCTCGCGGCGCACCAAGAATAACCCCGTACTGATCGGCGAACCGGGCGTCGGTAAGACTGCTATCGCGGAAGGTTTGGCGCTACGCATCGTCAATGGCGATGTGCCGGAGAGCCTGAAGCATAAGAAGCTGTTGGCGCTCGATATGGGCGCGCTGATCGCCGGTGCGAAGTTCCGCGGCGAGTTTGAAGAACGGTTGAAAGCCGTTCTGAATGAAGTGACAGCAGCTGAGGGCGGGATCATTCTCTTTATCGACGAGATGCATACGCTGGTTGGCGCGGGCAAAGCTGACGGCGCGATGGACGCGTCCAATTTGCTGAAGCCAGCTTTGGCGCGCGGCGAATTGCACTGTGTCGGCGCGACGACGCTCGATGAATATCGCAAGCACGTTGAGAAGGATGCGGCGCTGGCGCGGCGCTTTCAGCCGGTGTTTGTCGATGAGCCGACGGTGGAAGATTCTATCTCCATTCTGCGCGGCTTGAAGGATCGTTACGAACAGCACCACGGCGTGCGAATTTCCGATGCGGCGATCGTGGCCGCTGCTCAGTTGTCGCATCGCTACATCACCGATCGCTTTTTGCCGGATAAGGCCATCGATTTGATGGATGAAGCCGCCTCGCGGCTGCGCATGCAGGTCGACTCGAAGCCTGAGGAGCTGGATGAACTCGATCGTCGCGCGCTGCAGCTGAAGATCGAACTGGAAGCGCTGAAGAAGGAAAAGGACCCAGCTTCGAAGGATCGCGTAACCAAGCTTGAAGCAGAGATTGCACAGATCGACACGCGCTCAGCCGAACTGACGGCGCGTTGGAGCGCGGAGAAACAGAAGCTTCAGGTAACGTCGAAGTCGAAGGAAGAGCTGGAGAAGCTGCAGACGGAATACGAGCAGGCGGTCCGCCAAGGCAATCTCGCGCGCGCGTCGGAACTGAAGTACGGCCGCATTCCGCAGCTTGAGAAGCAAATCGCGGACGCCGAAAAGGCGGGCGGCGATGGCGCGGGGCTGGTCAAGGAAGTCGTCGACGCAGAAGCGATCGCAGCTGTCGTGTCGCGCTGGACCGGAGTTCCGGTCGAGAAAATGCTCGAAGGTGAGAAAGCGAAGCTGCTGGCGATGGAAGAGTCGTTGCGCGGCCGCGTGATTGGCCAAGAGCCGGCGTTGCGCGCTGTAGCCGATGCGGTGCGCCGCGCGCGGGCAGGATTGCAAGATCCTAACCGGCCGATCGGGTCGTTCATGTTCTTGGGTCCAACGGGCGTCGGCAAAACAGAGCTCACCAAAGCGCTGGCAGAATTCCTCTTTGATGACGAGCACGCGCTGACGCGCATCGACATGTCCGAATACATGGAGAAGCACTCGGTCGCGCGGCTGATCGGCGCGCCTCCAGGATACGTGGGATACGAAGAGGGCGGTGCGCTTACCGAAGCGATCCGCCGGCGGCCTTATCAAGTCGTGCTGTTTGACGAGATCGAGAAGGCGCACCCGGACGTGTTCAACGTTTTGCTGCAAGTGTTAGATGATGGCCGGCTAACCGACGGACAGGGCCGGACCGTCGACTTCAAGAACACGATCTTGATCATGACGTCGAACGCCGGCGCCCAATATCTGGCTGACCAGCCGGAGGGCGCCGACGTTGAAGATGTTCGCAAGCAGGTCATGGACGAAGTGCGCAGCCGCTTCCGTCCCGAATTCTTGAACCGCATCGACGAGATCATTCTCTTCAAGCGGCTTGAGCGGGCGCAGATGGGTGCGATTGTAGATATTCAGTCGAAGCGCTTGGAGAAGCTGCTCGCAGCGCGCAACATCAGCATGGAACTCGACGCCCGCGCCAAGGCGGAACTTGCTAAGCGCGGCTACGATCCTGCCTGGGGCGCGCGTCCGCTCAAGCGCGTGATCCAGAAGGATGTGCAAGACCCGTTCGCGCGGCTCATTCTGGAGGGCCGGGTCAAGGACGGCGATCGCGTCGTCGTCACGTTCGACGGCAACGACTTCTTATTCAACGGCGCCAGCGACAAGGCGGCGGCGTAGTGAAGGGCGGAGCCGAGGCTCCGCCCTTTCGTTATGGATGCGTGTTTTCGTTGTCATCCGTGGCGTTCGCCACGGAGTTCGCGGCGTCGTTGGTTGCGCCCTCGATGGCCTCGCCAGTTTCATGCGCGGCTTGGCCGATATCGTTGCCCATATTTTCCATCGCCTGACCGGTTTCTTGCGCGGCTTGGTTGGCGTCGGACTCGGTTTGAGCTTGTTCTGCTGGTGAACACGCGGCGATGGCAAATGCTGAAGCTGCGGCGAGCGTGATCAAAATTCTCATGTGGTTCCTCCAATGCGATGCCCGCCACAGCCGATGCAAACCCGGTTGAAGCGCGACGGGAAGCGGCAAGAGTGCGTAAGCCGCACAACTCAATGCGTGGAACTTTCGAAGGTTCCACGCATTCAATGAGGTTGATGCGGGCGCTTCATCCAAATACCTGGATACAGTTGGCGCGGCGCGAAATTGTGCCGATCGCGGTGCTCTTTGGCGTCGCGACGCCAATCTGGGCGTTTGCAGAGATTGCGGAAGAGGTCGGCGAGGGTGACGCGCGCGCTTTTGATGAAAGCGTGCTGTTGGCGCTTCGCACAAGCGATCACGCCGATCCGATCGGGCCACGCTGGTTCGAAAATGCGGTGATGGATGTTACCGCGTTGGGTGGTTTTACGGTGCTCGCGCTGGTGACGAGCCTTGCGGTCGGTTACTTGCTTGCGATCAGGCGTCGCGGTGATGCGCTCTTGCTGCTTGTCGCGACGCTGGGCGGAACGGCCATCAGCGAAGGTTTGAAAATCGGATTCAACCGAACCCGGCCGGACTTGGTGGCGCACATCGTTGAAACGACTAGCATGAGCTTTCCGAGCGGTCATGCCATGCTCTCGGCGGTGACATATCTGACGCTCGGCGCGGTGATTGCTCACACACAGCAACGGGCGGCGCTGCGCGGCTACGTGCTTGGGGCAGCGATTCTGCTGACCGTGCTGATCGGCATGAGCCGTATCTATCTTGGCGTACACTGGCCCACCGACGTCTTGGCGGGCTGGTGCCTGGGTGCGGCGTGGGCGGTGATTTGCTGGGTGGTTGCCACTTGGCTGATGCGCGATCAGGAGCGTAGTTTGGAAGCATGAGCATTCGTCCTGGCGACGCAACACCTCCTGCCTCTGAAGGCACGCAAGCTGCAGTGATGATCACGCTGGAACCAAAGCCGCGAGAACTCGGCGATAACTTCATGGTGCGGCGCGCGTTACCGGCGATTGAGAAGCGGATGGTGGGCCCGTTCATTTTTTGGGATGAGTTTGGCCCAGCGCATTTCGATGTGGGCAAGGGCCTCGATGTGCTTCCGCATCCGCACATAAATCTCGCCACCGTCACCTACTTGTTCGAGGGTCAGATTTTTCATCGCGATACGCTGGGCTCGGCGCAGGCAATCAAGCCAGGCGATGTAAATTGGATGAATGCTGGACGCGGGATCGCGCATTCAGAGCGCACGCCGGGTGAATTGAGGGATACCGGCTCACCGATTTCCGGGATTCAGTCCTGGGTGGCGCTCCCAGAAGCGCACGAGGAGAGCGAACCGTTCTTCAAGCATCACGGCATCAATGAGTTGCCGGTGATCGACGAGGGCGGAAAGCTCGTGCGCGTGATTGCCGGCTCGCTCTACGGCAAAGCTTCGCCGGTGAAGACTTATTCAGAGATGTTCTATGCAGACGCGCAGCTTGATGCGGGAGCTTCGCTCCCGCTTGGCGCCGAGCATGAGGAGCGCGGGCTTTATCTGACGAGCGGAGAAATTGAGATTGCCGGCGACCGGTTCGAGAAGGGACGTCTGCTCATCTTCCGGCCTGGTGATGCGATCACGATCAAGGCGCTGGCGCCGGCGCGTTTCCTGTTGCTCGGCGGCGCCAATCTGGGACGGCGGCACATCTGGTGGAATTTTGTCTCATCGCGCAAGGAGCGGATCGAGCAGGCGAAGGAAGATTGGAAGGCGGGACGCTTCGGCGCCGTGCCGGGGGACGACACGGAATTCATCCCCTTGCCGGATCGGTGAGGTGGGCTTTTCGCCGGAAACCATCTTTCGTCTTCGTGTCTACCGGTCAGCAATGATCGCGCTGAGCATGCCTGGCAAATGGCGCTTTGCTGTTCCAACAAGCAATTCACGGCGGGGGGAACAATGAACAGTTTGCGCGCGATCGTGATTTCGCTGGTGTTGCTGCCCGCGGTTGGCGCGTGTCAGACTCAGGCCGTTGGCGCAACGGCGCATTCACAGACGGCCAGCCCGCGGGCGGAAATCGAAACGCTGATGGATCGCTGGGACATTCAGGTCTGGCGCGAGGGCAGGTACGATCTGGTTCCCGATTGCCTGAACGAGCGGTATGTACGGCACGAACAGACAGGAGTTCGCGCGGGGGATCGGATCGTGACCCGCGAGGAATACACAGCTGAGATCAGGCAGCTCCGCACGTTGCCGAATCTAACTTTCGAAGTGCATGAGCGATCGATCGTGGGAGATCGCGTCTGGACCCGGTTCACGATGACTTGGACAGATGGCCAAACCGGGGAACCCCGATCCCGCACCGGGCTTCAGGAGTATCGCATCGAGAACGGCAAGCTGGCGGAAACTTGGGTGCTGCTGTCTCCCAACGAGTCGCACTGGCCAGAGATGACCACCGATTAGGTTGCACGTGCTGCGGCGCTCGCCGTCAATCGCAACGTCGCCGCTTGAACATCGGCGGCGGTGAAACGCGAGCCGCGAAGCCTCTCGCCGCGCCATCCATTCGGAGAGGGGCCGCCTCGGGCCTATATCAGCCCTCTGCATTTTATCTGAAAAATCTGCTTGAGCCGTCCCTAAGGTCCGGGCTGCATAGTCTGGCCGTTCGAGGAAGGTGATGAAGCCCAGCGTATTTCAGGAAACGGCAGCCGCGGTGGCGAAGCGCTTTGGCGTCTCCGTCAAAGCGCTGCGTGTCTACGAGGACGCAGGGCTGCTGAGACCGGCGCGGACGGTGGCTGGCTGGCGGATCTACCGTCAGCCGGAGATCGAGCGGCTCTCTGCCATTTTGGCGCTGAAACAGCTTGGTCTGCCGTTGAAGCGTATCGGTGAGCTGCTGCGTGGCAGCGGTGATCTTGCGGCGGCGTTGGCGCTGCAAGAGGCCGCTCTGGAAGACGCACGCACGGAGGCGGAGACAGCCTTGGCGCTGGTGCGTCAGGCACGCGCGAAGCTCAAAGGCAAACAGCACCTCTCCCCGGACGAGTTGGGAAAGCTCGTTAGGAGTACGGCAATGTCTGAGATGAAGTGGTCGCCTAAGATGGAGGCGCTGGCGCAGAAGCACTACACGCCGGAGCAATTGAGTGAGTTGCGTTCGCGTCCGTTCTCGGCGGAAGATCAAGCGCGCGTCGGCGCAGCGTGGACGCAGGTATTTGCGGACATCGATGCGCTTGGGGCCGACCCAGACCCTACGAGCGAAAGAGCCCAGGATATTGCGCGCCGTGCGAAAGCCCTGATCGATGAATTCACGCAGGGCGATGCCTCCCTGATGCGGGCGGCGGCGCGCATGAACAGCGAAGCGCTCGCCGATCCGGACCTGCGCCCGTCCATGCCGATGGGCGGGGCGCATTTTGCCTTTATTACCCGCGCCATAAACGCACTGCAGGCCGGTTAGGCCGGGTGACACACACTCACGCAAGAGCCCGCGCCGCTCGGTGAAGGCAGCCACCATGAGTGTGTGTCACCCACCATATCCTCCTGACATTCGCTTCATTTACGCTCCCCGTTGCGCGCCAGTTGTTTCGGTGAAACAGTGAGGCCCCGGCCTGGACAGGCCGACATAAGCGAGAAGCGGCGCCGGCCGCTGGCGCCGCCCCAACCCCGTAATGGGAAACAAGGGAGTGTGCGCTATGCCTGAAAGCAAATCGGCTAATGTTGTAAGGGCTATTGCCGTCGTCGGTCCGACCGGAGCGGGCAAGACGGCGTTGATCCAAGCTCTGGCTTCTGCTGCTTCGGGTGGCGCGGGAATTTCCCCGGCCGCGGCAGGCCAATCGACCGAAACTCAATTCACCGCCATCGATTTCATGGGCGATCATTACGCCCTTATTGACGCCCCGGGCGCCGTAGATTTCCTCGCCGACGCAGACTTCGCCTTGCCGGCTGTCGATCTCGCCATCGTGGTTGCTGATCCTGATCCGGACAAGGCGGTGCTGGTCCAGCCCTATCTCAAGGCGCTTGAGGATTTGCAGATCCCACGCGCGATATTCATCAACAAGATCGACACGGCGCGCGGGCGCATCCGCGATCTGCTGGAAGCGCTGCAGCCGGTGTCGACAACGCCGCTGGTGGCGCGTCAAATTCCGATTTGGGAAGGCGAGAAGGTCACCGGCTTCGTCGACCTCGCTCTGGAGCGTGCTTATCGCTATCAGCAGGGCAAACCCTCCGAAATTGTCGACATTCCGAAAGATTTGACTGAGCGCGAGACTGAAGCGCGCTTTCATCTGCTTGAGCAACTTGCCGATTTCGATGATGAGCTGATGGAGAAGCTGCTTTCAGACATCACGCCCGATCGCGACACCGTGTTCCGCGATCTCGTCGCCGAGCTTCGCGCAGGGCTAATCGCGCCGGTCTTCTTTGGATCGACCGCAAACGGCAATGGCGTGCGGCGGCTGTTGAAGGCGCTGAGACACGATACCCCGGAACCGAAATACGCTGCGGCGCGACTGGGACTATCCGGCAATGGCGCCTACGTGATGAAGATCTCACACGCAGGGCAGGCCGGCAAACTGGCCTATGTACGCGCCTTCGGATCGGCGCTTAGCGACAGCGATCAGATCACGCTGAGCGACGGGTCGCAGCAACGGCCTGGGGCGCTTTTCTCGGTAAACGGCGCACAGACCAAGAAAGTCTCCCGTGCGCCGGAGGGCGATATCGCCGCTTTGGGCAAACTCGATCCCGTGGCCGCTGGCGACCTTTTGGGCGCAAGCGGCCCGCAAAAGATCAAGATCAGCTTCAAGAAACGCTTCCCGGTCTATCAAGTGGCGATCGCAACAAAGGATCGGAAGGACGATGTTCGCCTTTCTGGCGCTTTGCAGAAATTGGTCGAGGAAGACGCCGGTCTCGATGTCGTTCACGATCAGACGACGCACGAAATTCTGTTGCAGGGCCAGGGTGAACCGCACTTGCGGTCCGTGCTCGACCGCTTGAAAGCGCGCTTTAATGTCGATGTCTCAACTGCGCCGCCGTCAACCCCATACAAAGAAAGCCTGCGCAAGGATGCGGAAGTGCGCGGTCGGCATAAGAAGCAAACAGGCGGCCACGGACAATTCGGTGATTGCGTCATACAGGTGAAGCCGCTCCCGCGCGGAGAAGGCTTTCAGTTCGTCGACAAGATTACCGGCGGCGCCATTCCGCGTCAGTGGATTCCGGCGGTCGAGGCTGGCGTGAAAGACGCGATGGCCAAAGGCGCGATTGGTTTTCCTGTCGTGGATGTCTCGGTCACGTTGATCGACGGATCGTTCCACTCGGTGGACTCTAGCGAGCACTCGTTCCAGCAAGCGGGCCGCATTGGCATGGTGGAAGCGATGGAGAAGTGCGGATCGGTTCTGCTTGAGCCGGTGGAGAAGCTTTCGATCTACACGCCAAGCAGCGGCACGCCGAAGATCAACTCGGCTGTATCGGCGCACAACGGCCAGATCTTGGGCTTCGAACCGCGCGAGGGCTGGCCTGGTTGGGATCGCGTCGATGTCTATCTGCCGCACAGCGAGCGGCAGAACTTCATCATCGAGTTGCGGTCGCTAACCCAGGGGCTGGCCACGTTCGAAGCGACGTTCGATCACATGGTTGAGGTCACTGGCCGGCGCGCCGATGACGTCGCCAAGCGCGCGCAGACGCAAGCGAGCGCCTAGGTCAGCACCATCTGAGTCTGGATCACGAGCGCGACGGCTTTGCCGTCTTCGCTTGTGATCTTGGTCTGCCACACGCCGGTGCGTTTGCCTGAGTGAACCGGTGTTGCTTCGGCGGTGACCGTCGTGTTCATCTTGGCGGCGCTCAAGAAATTTGTCTTGCTCTCAAGCGTCGTCGTGCCGCGCGCCCCTTCAGGCAAAGAGAGGAACGCACCGACAGCGCCAAGCGAATCCGCCAGCGACATCACCGCACCGCCATGCAGCGTGCCGCCGGTGGTGCAGAGTTCCGGGCGCACCAACAATTTGCCCACGACGCGGTCGAGCGACGCCTCGATGATCTCGACACCCAATGTCTTGGCGAACGGAATGAGGGATGTGTCGAAGCTCACGATACGCTTTCCTTGGGTTTGAGTGCGAGACGACGCTCATCGTAAGCGGCCCAAAGGCAGGCGGCTATGATCAATGCCGCGCCGAGGTAGATCTGCACACGCGGCGTCTCATGGAATACCATGAAGCCGATGGCGCTCGCGTAGATAAGTTCCGTGTAGTGAATTGGTGCAAGCTGCTGAGCTTCCGCCCGCGCGTAGGCCTGCGCCATGAGGTACATAAAACCTGCCGCCAGCGCGCCCATCTGCAGGAAGAACCACCATTCGTCCAAAACAAGCACCGAGGCGGCGGAGGGCAGATGCGTTCCCATCGCAGTGTTGATGAACGCCGGCATATTCACGGCCAGAAATAGCGCTGGAACAAACAGGATCATACCTGGGACAACGCTCGTCATCAGGCTGACGATCAAAGGTCCATCCTTTTGTGCGCGTTCGCGGAGAAGCACCATCGCAATTGAAAAGAAGCTGGCCGCGACGAGCGCCGCGACGACGCCGAGATCATGATCGGGCGATTCTGCGCTGCTCGGCGCGCCTTGCATCGCGACGATAACCCCAGCAAAGCCGATCACTGCGCAGATCAAGCTTTGCGCGCGCACGCGCTCTTTCAGGATCAGCGCAGCAACGAACGGCGCGAGCAAAGGATAGATGAACGACAGCGTGACTGCTTCGGCCAGCGGAAGGACCGAGAGCGACCAGAAGAAAGTCACCGCGCAGGTTGCAATAACGAATCCGCGCAAACCGTGAGCGCGCCACATCTCCTTGGTGATTGTGGGATGGCCAGCGCGCCACCATAGCAGGGCAGAGAACAACGCGCCGAACAGGTAACGCCCGAACGCGACGAGGAGCACGGAATTGGTTTGCGCCAAGTGCTTGATTGTCGCGTCCATGGCGGAGCCGGTTACGATGGCTAGTGTCAACACCAGCGCCGGCGGCAAACGCGCAAACATCAAGACTCCCCGCGCGCTTCTAAACGCACGGGGAGTTCGATCGCAATTGCGATTCGTTGTTACGGCGTGGTCAGGCCGCCGGAATGACGTTCGCGACTAGGGATGGGTGTTCGGGTCGCCATCGGTGGCGTCGCTGACGGCGTCGGCGGCATCGTTGTTTTGATTGCCGGTCGCTTGATCGATGCTTTCGCCGGCTTGTTCGAGCGGGCCATCACCCAGATTTTCGTGGCCTTGCGTTGCTTCTTCGATCGCTGAATCTGCGTTTTCGCCGGCTTTCTCGGCGCTGCCCCCATCGCAGGCGGCCAAGCTCAGCATGGCGGCCGCGGCGACTGCCGTAGCGAACGTCTTAAGCATTGATTGGTCTCCTTCAAAGCACGCCCCGGACGCGGGCCGGCACAGCGAAAACACCTAAGAGCACGACAGGTTCCTGATCCGGAACGCTGGCGCTGGCGGGACGTAGCGCTATAAGCGGCGCAACGAGGGAACAATGTCTGCGCAACTTACGGAAGACCAAGAACTTATCGTCGAAACCGCGCGCAGTTTCGCGCAGGAAAAGCTTCGTCCCAATGCAGCACGTTGGGAGGAGGAAGGCCTGAACCGCGCGGTGCTGCAGGAACTCGCCGGACTTGGATTTGGCGGTATCTATGTGCGCGAAGAGTATGGTGGTTCGGGGCTTACGCGGCTCGACGCCGCTTTGATCTTCGAGGAGCTGTCGCGCGGTTGCGTTGCGACCGCCGCCTTCCTTTCAATCCACAACATGTGTTCGTGGATGATCGATAGCTTCGGCAGCGACGAGCAGCGCGCGGCGTGGCTACCGAAGCTGACGACGATGGAGAAGATCGCTTCCTATTGCCTGACTGAACCGGGCTCGGGGTCAGATGCTGGCGCTTTGCGCACGACGGCCAAACCCGATGGCAATTCGCAATATGTCATCAATGGCTCGAAGGCGTTCATTTCGGGCGCTGGGTTCTCTGACCTCTATGTTCTCATGTGCCGCACCGGCGAGGATGGCCCCAAAGGGATTTCGACGGTGTTGGTGCCCGACAAGACAAAGGGCCTGAGCTTTGGGAAGAACGAAGATAAGATGGGCTGGCGCGCTCAGCCCACGGCGATCGTAAATTTCGAAGATTGCAGAATACCAGTCGAGAACCGCATTGGCCCTGAAGGTGAGGGCTTCAAGTATGCGATGAAAGGGCTCGACGGTGGGCGTCTCAACATTGCCGCTTGCGCGTTGGGTGGCGCGCAAGACGCCCTCGATCGGGCGTTGGCGTACGTGAAAGAGCGCAAGCAGTTCGGCAAGCGCCTGGCGGATTTTCAGAATACTCAGTTTACATTGGCTGATATGGAAACGGAACTCGCCGCATCTCGCGCGCTGCTGCACGCGGCCGCACGCAAGCTTGATGCGAAAACGCCAGATGCGACGAAATACTGCGCAATGGCGAAGCGGTTTGTTACCGATTCCGCATTCAAGGTTGCTGACCAAGCCCTGCAACTACATGGCGGGTATGGCTATCTGGCGGACTACGAGGTCGAACGGATTGTGCGCGACCTCCGCGTGCATCGCATTCTCGAAGGCGCCAATGAAATCATGCGCGTCATCGTCTCGCGTGAAATGCTGAAGGAATGAGGCGGGAACGCCCTATGCCCGAAAACCGCCTTCAAGCAGTGGTCGCTAGGCTTATGTCGCTCGACATCGGCCGGGGGGAGAATTTTGTATGATTATTCGCGCGATGTTTATCGGATTTCTGCTTTGGCTTGGCATTGCGGCTGCATTCCGGTTCGCGGGTCAATATTTCTTCCTGCCCGATGAATCACTGCGGCTGATCACCTTTGTTTCGGGCGCCGCAGCCGGTCTTCTCCTGGGCTTCGTCTGTCTGAAGCTGCTCGGCGAAGCCGCGGGTGACGAGGGCGAGGCGGCGATTGGCCTCGCGCTTCCGGTGATCTTGCTCAATGCCTTTCTCACCCACGAATTTCCCACCGCGTTTCCGAATCTCGACGCGACCCTCGATGCAACCTTCGGCGCATGGTCGCTCCTGTTCGGGGGCTCGATTCTGTTCGTGGGTCTGCTAACCACGAAAGTGGCCCCACAAGACGAACGCATATGAATCGTCGCGACGTACTGCTCGGTGCAGCTGCGCTCGCAGGATGTGCAAGCATGGATGAAGCAGAGAACGCGCGCCGCCCGATCGTCATTGCTCATCGCGGCGCGAGCGCGTATCGGCCGGAGCATACGCTTGCGGGCTATCTGCTCGCGATCGAACAGGGCGCGGACTACATCGAACCTGACCTCGTGATAACCAAGGATCACGTCCTTGTTTGCCGCCACGAGAACGAAATTTCGGGAACGACAAATGTCGCCGATCATCCCGAGTTTACGGACCGCAGGAAGTCCAAGACTGTCGACGGCGCTGAAGCCGTTGGTTGGTGGGTCGAGGACTTTACCCTCGCCGAATTGAAAACACTGCGCGCGCGTGAGCGCATTCCGCAATTAAGGCCCGATAACGCGCACTACGACGATACTTATGAGATTCCGACCTTTGCCGAGGCGCTTGCTCTAGCGCGGCAACATGGAAAAGGCATCTATCCCGAACTCAAGCATCCTACCTTCTTGCGCGAATGCGGCGTTGACCCTGTGCCTGCCTTTGTTGCGGCCGTGAATGAAGCAGGCGGTCAGAACGCCGCCAACATCATGTACGTGCAGTGTTTCGAGATTGGCGCTATTCAGGCCCTTGCGCAGATGTCCTCGATCCAATGGTCGTGCATTCAACTCGCTGCGGCTGAAGGCGGGCCTTGGGATCAACGCGGAACTAGCTACGCCGAAATGCTTGCAGGCGATGGGCTGCGTCGCATCCGCGAATACGCGGTCGGCGTCGGTGTTGAGAAATCTCTCGTCATTCCGCGCGATGGCGCCAACAATTTGGGGGCGCCCACCGATCTCGTCGCGCGCGCACACGCCAAGAATCTCCTCGTCCACGCTTGGACGTTCAGGCCGGAAAACTACTTCTTGCCTAACGCGCTGCGGATTGGCGTAACGAGCGCGCAGGAGACATTGCGGTTGCACGGCAATCTCGATGCCGAATTGCGCGCTTTCTATGCGGCTGGTCTCGATGGCGTGTTCAGCGACGACTCGGTGGCTGCGGTGGCTGCTCGCACCTAAGAAAAATGACGCCGCGGGCGGGCGACGCCATTGTCTTTGCTAGTGCGCGACAAACTAGGCGACGCGCCGAAGCATGTTGCGGTTCAAAATCGGCGCTTGGGCCTCAAGGATGTCTCGCAACACGCGCTCGCGCGTTTGTTGTTCCTTGATCGTCAGCAGATGGATTTCGCGCGCGCCGAGATTTTCTGCGGCTTGCCACATGTCATGACGATTGAGCGTCGCCGAGAAATCCGCCGTTTGCGCCGCATACACGCAGATCGGGCCACCCCAGTCTTGCGATGGCTGATCGTGCGGCTTCACGAACATGTAAACGCCGCCAACAGCATCCCAATCACGCTGCGCGCGTGCGATTTCAAATTCGAACCAGCGGCCACTGCCGCCCTGCCAGTTGAAGGTGTTCAAAGCGCCCCTCCGAAATCCGATCGAGGCGGGACTCTAAGGTGAGTCGGGACGCCAGCGCATCACGGTGCGGGGTCCATGCTTACGGTTTGGGCCCCCGCCGCGTCGAAGAAGGCGGGCCAAAACGCCTCGGCGGCGTAGGCCTGTCGCTCGGCATGATCGGGCCGATCTACCGGAACGATCCGCAAATCTACGCGAGAAAGGTCGGGCGGCCCGGCCGGGGAGGAGCTACGCCAATCCGCATAGTTCGCCCCCGAAACGTAGAGCGAGAAGCCTTGGGAATCGTGCTCGAGTAGATCGGAAACGAGCACAAGCCGCCGGCGCGGGATCTCGATTCCAAACTCCGGATCGGCGGCCACGGCGCGAAGCCCCGCGATAATCGGTGAGGCGCGTTGCGGGCCGCCGGATCCGGCGCTCCGCAGCGCGCTTTCTAGCGCCTGTGCAAATTCCTCGTCCCACGTTGCTTGCACCATGCGCGCGTTTCGAACAACGGATTGGTTCGCTCTGGCGGTTGCGGTAAGCACCGCGAGAACAGGATCGTCGGCTCCTGCGGCCGCCTCACATTGATGCGCATGATTGTGAGCCGCTCGTATTGAGACAGCCGCGCCCGTTCCTGCGCCAACACGGCGCGCAGCTTCCGCCGGTGTCGCGCTTCGAGGCGATCGGTAGAATCGACCAGAACAATCGTATGCGCGGCGAGCGGCACATCCGTTCGGCAAAGCGTGGCCGCGTCAGTTGGCGGCGCCCGCAGCCATAGCGCCGCGCCAGCAAGACCGCCAAGCGCAACCAGTGCTAAAGCAATCAAGACGGCGCCCAGCACATTGCGACTGCGTGCGCCGCGACGCCGGTTCACGCTGGCCCGCCGCTGTGGTGCCGGTTGGTGGCGGCATCGAGTTCGCTCAACAAGCCTTCAAGCGCTAGCGCCGACTGTGCCTGCGCCTCAGCGAGACGCGCACGCGCATCGTCGATCATTCCCGCGACGGTCGCCAGGGCGTCAAGGGCAGGTCCTGCTGCTGGCGGTGGCGAGCTAAAGTAGGCTGGCGCAGGGCTTGTCCGGTGCGCTGCGTTTTCCTGGCGATATAGATACACTGCGCTGGCGGCGGCGTCGTCGAGCGCCCGCGCCTGGGCGTCTAGCGCCTCCATCTTTGCGGCTGCGGCGTCGAACGCCTTGTTCATCGCTTCGAACTCAGCCCGCATCTTTTCCATGCGTGCGGACAGGGCATCGCGCGCGACATTGATCGGCGCCTCTAATTCGAGCCGGGCGTCAGCGCGGAATTCGGACAACGCATCTGACGCCGATTTCGCAGCGCGATCCATCTTTCCAAAATCGGGATAGGGGTCGTCGAAGCCTGAATAGCCCTTCAACGCAGCGAATACCCAGACGCCCGCGCCAAGCATCAGCAAGATGATTGCTTGCGGGGAATCTAGCGACAACAGCGACCACAGGTGGAAGCTGGCGTCCGAGCCCATATCAAGCTGGCGGCCACTCAAGGCCGCTAATTGGTCGCGCCAGTCGGCTGCAAACAGATTGAGCATCAAAGCGAGCGCGCCGATGAAGGCAAACGCCGTGAAGCCTAGCGCTCTGATGGGCAGCGCGCGGTGCTGCACATAGCGCAAGCCGAGAAAGCCCGCGAGAAAGCCAAGCGTTACGTTCGCGCCGGAGAGGCCGACTGCCGTGATGGCGCCGCCGAGCAGCCCGCGTGCGTCGTCCTCAGCAAAAAGGGCGGCGCTGAAGAGTGCTTCGAACACAGCGGCACACAGGAGCAAGCCCGCTTGCAGTAGCGTGGAGCGCGGGTAGACCGCCGCGCGGTGCACGTCATGTTGGCGCTTGAAGGCTTCGAGTTCCGAACGTGCTTCGGCGGCGCGCGTTGACGCCTCATCCCAGTCGTGGGCAAGCCGGCCCGAAGCTTGGCGCAACGCCAGGCGTGCATCGAGCGCCGGCCCGGCGAAGTCCTGTGGCGACGGCGCGAGCGTCCGAAGCCGGCGCTCGGCGTCCGCCTTGGCGTCGTTGCGAGCCTGATCAATCCGTTCCCGCTCCCTCGCGACCGCCTCAATCACTGCCTTCTCGACTTCCGAGAGGTCTTCTGCGTCATGGCGGGGGAGGTTGCGTCCTGCATCCTCGCGTGCGCGCTTGCGGATGTTCAATTTTCGATCGAGAGCAGACGCGCTTAGACCCTGCGGTAGCTTGACCGCAGGGCGTTCGGCGTTGGGCTTCGTCTGCCCTCCATCCATCTCAGCCCGCTCCCTCCCGCCACTAAAGCGCGGATAGAGCGCTTCTCCAAGTGCCGCGCGCGAGCTATCAGGGGCATGTGAACGATCTCAAAGCCTTATTGGAACTGGCCGACCGGGCGGCAGCCGCAGCCGGGGAGGCGTTGCAGGCCAACCGCGCCCAATGGGGCGTGATCGAGGACGTGCAAGGCCGCGAAGTAAAAATTGGCGGCGACAAGCATGCCGAGGAGATCGTGCTCACCGCTATCCAGCGCGAGAGCGACTACCCCATCATCTCGGAGGAGGCGGGGTGGACGCGTTCGCTGCAGCGCGGTGACCGCTTTGTCTGGGCCATCGATCCGCTCGATGGCAGCGTGAACTATCTACGCGGGTATCCCCACTGCGCCGTGTCGATCGCGTTGCTGGATCAGGGTAAGCCGATACTTGGCGTCGTCGATTGCTTTGTCACGCGTGAGCGCTTTACTGGGATCATTGGGCATGGCGCTTGGATGAATGGCGCCACAATGCGGGTGTCCCCCATCGAAAATCCCGCGAAAGGCATTCTGCAGACCGGCGTGCCGTCGAGAGCGAGCGATGAATCGATGCGGGCCTTCGATGAGCGGCTACGCACTTGGCAGAAGGTGCGCATGATAGGCTCGGCTGCAACGGCGCTTGCCTATGTCGCCGCTGGTCGCGCGGAGGCCTATCGGGAATCTGGCTCCATGATCTGGGATGTTGCTGCCGGATGCGCCCTGGTCGAAGCAGCGGGCGGGCAGGTTCGAATCGAGGGGGAGACTTTGGATCGGCCCCTCGAGGTCGCCGCTAGCAATGGCGCGGCGCCCATCCCTGCCTGACGTATCCGTTTCGTAATCGAGCGACGGATTGGCCTGCCTGGTTCGTTGGCATCATCGAGTTGTTATGGAGAAACTTGGCAAATGCCATGGACAGGCGTCTGTGATCTCTGCACTAGTGTAGCGAGTAATTCGCCGGGTGTGAGGGGATGATCCAAGACGCGATCCTGGTGGGGTCGGCCCAGGCCGTGGACCAAGCTTGGCACGCGCGCGCCGCCTGGGCGCCGGCGGGCTTGCGCTTGCACGGCGTGGTCTTGATAGGCCCGGGAGATGCGCCGGCGCCCTTGCTGGCCCGCGCGCCGATCTGGGATGCGCTCGATTTGCCACGGGTTGAAGGCGCGTGGCTTGTCCTGGTTGACCCCCCCGCTGACGGGGCCGCAAAGCGCGCTGTGCTGACGCGTGCGGCAGACGCTGGCTTGCGCTGCTGCTTGCTGATCGGCGACGGGCTGCGTCGCCTGCGTTTGGAAGACGTCATCGGACGCCCTCTTGGCGACGTGGACTTCGCGCGGATCGCAGACGTCGTGGCGGGTAAGCGTGTCCTCATCACCGGCGGTGGCGGCTCGATCGGCGGAGAACTCGCGCGCCGGATCGCGACGCTCGCGCCCGCGCGGCTGAGCTTGTTGGATAGCTCCGAGCATAACCTCTATCGGATCGGCCTCGAACTGCCCGACGCTACGCCAGTCCTTGCCGACATTCGCGACGAACGCGCGGTGGCGCGATGGTTTGCGATCGAACGGCCTGAGATCGTCTTTCACACTGCAGCGCTGAAGCAAGTGCCGATGGTGGAGGCGTTCCCGAGCGAAGGCGTGCTCACGAACGCACTCGGCCTGAAGAATGTCGCGGAGGCGGCGCGCAATGTCGGCGCGGACTTGATCTTCGTGTCGACTGACAAGGCGGTGGATCCGCAGGGTTTGATGGGGGCGTCCAAACGCCTTGGCGAGATCTACTGCCAAGCGCTTGATCGCCAGGACGACAAACGCGCCATTCCGGTGCGGCTTGGGAATGTGTTGGGCTCGGCCGGCTCAGTGACGCCGATTTTCGAAGATCAACTTGCTCGCGGCGCTCCGCTAACGGTCACCGATCCCGCCGTCACCCGCTACTTCCTGACGATTCCTCAAGCCGCTGACGCTCTGTTGCAGGCGGCTGCCGTAGGTCTGAATGGTGAGGCGCGCGGCTGCGTCCTTGTCATCGAGATGGGGGAGGCTCTTCCGGTCGTCGAGCTCGCACGTGAAGTCATCCGGCTCGAAGGCCTGCGCCCCGACATTGATGTGAAGATTGCCTATACCGGTCTCCGGCCAGGCGAGAAGTTGCACGAAGCGTTGACCGCGTCGGACGAATGGCGTGAAGCAGACCCTGCTGCGGGAGTGATCGCTGTTGCTTCCCCACTGCGCGAGCTTCCTGAAGTTGTGTCCGTTATGGACGCTCTGACAAAGCTTGCGCGCGAAGGTGACAACGAGAGCATCGGGGCGGCACTCTTCGCGGCGATCGGCGCCGCAGTGTCGGCTGATCTGGCGTGTGCTGGTTAGACGCCTAGTCCAGCGTTCGTCGGAAGCGCAGCAAGGCGAGTGTTGCTAACACCAACAAGATGACGGTCAGTGGCCACAAGTCGCCGATGACGTCCGGCAGGCCTGCACCTTTCAGGACAATCTCTCGCACGATGCGCAAGAAGTGTGTGATTGGCAGCGCCTCGCCAATCACTTGCGCCCAGGCCGGCATGGCGCGGAACGGAAACATGAAGCCCGACAATAAGATTGAGGGCAGAAAGATGAAGAAGGTCATCTGCATTGCCTGCATCTGCGTGCGGGCGACGGTGGATATGAGGTAACCCAACATCAAGTTGGCGAGAATGAAGAGCGTCACCGCAATCAGAAACGCCAGGAACGAGCCGGTGAATGGAATTTGGAACAAAAGCGTTGCGACGATCAGGACGATTGCAACTTGGATCGCGCCAACGAACACATAGGGCGTGGTCTTGCCGATCATCACTTCAGCCGGCCGCACCGGCGTCGCCAGCAGGTTTTCCATCGTGCCGCGTTCGGTCTCGCGCGTAAGCGCGATCGACGTGATCATGACCATTGTCATGGTCAGGATGACGCCGAGCAGCGCCGGCACAATGTTGAATGATGTGACGCCGGCCGGGTTGTAGCGCCGATGCACGACGATCTCGTAGGGCGGTGGGGCCGGCGCCAGAAATGCCAAGGAGCCTTGGAATTCCGGTGCAAATGCTTGTGCCGCCACTTGCTGAACCGCGGCGAGCGCACCGCCAGCGGCGACAGGGTCGCTTGCGTCAGCCGCAATGAGAATCTGTGGCCGTTCGCCGCGCACGAGGCGGCGCTCGAAGCCCTCCGGGATAGAAATCAAGAATGTTGCCTGCCCAGCGCGGATCATCGCTTCGCCGTCTTCAGCGCGATGAGTGACCGCGACGATGTCCACGTAAGTCGACTGCGTGAGCGAGGCCAGAAATGCACGCGTCATGGGCCCGTCTTCGCGCATCTCAACCACCGCAGGCAAATGGCGCGGGTCGGTGTTGATCGCGTAGCCGAAAAGAACGAGCTGCATTACCGGCATCATGATCATAATCGCGAACGTCGGCCGGTCGCGGCGCATCTGCACCAGTTCTTTTAGAAACACCGCAAAGACACGCGCCCAAGATAGATCGAACAAGGCCGAGAACGGGGAGGCGCGCGGTGCTGTCGTCATTGGAAATTGTCCATCGCGCCGGACATCAGGTAGATGAATATCTCCTCAAATCCCGCTTCGATAGGCGCAATTTCGACGTGAGGTTCGGCCGCTTTCACAGCACGCACGGCGCGCTCAAGTGCTGCTGGGCCTTTGCCGCAAGCATGAATTTCGGCGCCGAAGCGCGCAACGAGTTCGACGCCTGGTGATTGCTCCAGCAACTCTTGCGCGCGCATGAGCGGCCGCCCAGCCACACGCCAGCCGTAGAGACCGATCTGCTTGGGGATGTCCGCAGTCGGGGAGTCGATCAGCTTCTTGCCGTACGCGATGTAGGCAATTGAATCGCACTGGACGGCTTCGTCCATATAATGCGTGCTTACAAGCGTTGTGACGCCTTGTGCCGAGTAGCGGCGGATCGCGTCCCAAAAATCGCGACGCGCTTTTGGATCGACGCCCGCGGTTGGTTCGTCAAGCAGCAGCAACTCCGGCTCGTGGATCATGCAAGCGGCAAGAGCTAGGCGTTGTTTCCAGCCGCCAGAGAGCTTTCCGGCGAGTTGGCCTTGGCGTTCAATCAAACCAAGATCCGCGAGCGACGCATCAACGCGCTCGGCGCGCCGGTCGAGCCCATAGAGCCGCGAGATGAATTCCAGATTTTCTCGGATCGAGAGATCTTCATAGAGAGAGAATCTCTGCGTCATGTAGCCGACGCGCTCTTTGATCTTCAGGCTTTCACGCAGCACATCGAAGCCCAGCACTTCGCCGTCGCCGCTCTCCGGCTTCAGCAACCCGCACACCATGCGGATCGTCGTCGTCTTGCCCGAGCCATTGGGACCGAGAAAGCCATAGATAGCGCCACGCGGCACTTGTAGATCGAAATGATCCACGACGGTGCGATCACCGAAGCGCTTGGTCAGCCCCCGCACGTCGATCACGGTGTCGCTCATTCGGCGACCTGCACGTCCACAGGCATACCAGGCCGGATCGGCGTCGCGCCGTCGAAGCGCGCCTCAACAAGAAACACTAGCTTCTCACGTTGATCGAGTGAGTAGATCACTGGTGGCGTGAATTGCGGTTCGGTCGCGACAAAGCTGACATGCGCTTCAACCGGTTGTGCGCAACCATCGCAGCTGACCATGACGCGGGCCCCCACGGGTAGCTGCGCCAACATGGCCTCGGGCGCAAAGAAGCGCACTTTCATGTTCGAAGGCGCCAGCAGTGATGCGATCGGTTGGCCCGCCGCGACAACCTCGCCTTGGCGATGGAAAATCTGCTGGATCGTGCCCGCGAGCGGCGCCGTGCCTGCCAGTTCTTCAAGCCGCTCCTGCGCCAGGCCGGTCTCAGCGCCAGCTGCGGTCGCCTGCCGGCGCGCTTGGGCGAGTTGTGCGTTCGCCACATCGAGTGAAGCGCGATCGGCGTCCAGCCGAGCGCGCGAATAGAAGCCGCGATCCGCAAGCTGGGCACTGCGGGCGTAATTGCGTTGCGCCAAGGTTGCTTGGGCCTGGGCAGTGCGGACCGCGGCGGCAGCTGCGGCGCGCTGCGCCTGCGCGCTTTCTGCGCCGTAGCTTAAGCGATCGGGATCAAGCCGGAACACGCGAGCGCCGGCTTCGACGGCGTCGCCCTCGCGCACGAACAGCTCGCCGACGACGCCAGCGTCTTGGCTAGAGAGATAGATGTAATCACCCTCGCCATACCCCTGCAGCACGTTTGACGTCTGACGACCGCAAGCGACGGCGAGGAGAGCGAAGGAAAGGATCAAAAGGCGCTTCATGCGCGTGGCTCCAGCCCAGCGAGCAGGACATCGAACTGTTGTTCGATCAGCTTTTGCGGATCATTGAGAGCGGTTTCGCCGCCTAAGACATGCGTCCACATCGCCTCGAAGAAGAGCGGCCCGATAAAGGCGCGCACAATGGCGTTCTTGTCGGCGCGCCGGATCTGGCCTTTCGCCATGGCCGCCGCGATCAGGCTTTCCAGCGCCCTGCGCGCTTTTTCGACGACTTGCTCGCGGTAGTATTTTGCGATTTCGGGGAAGCGGCCGGAGATGCCGATGACCAGGCGGGGCACTGCTAGCAAACCAGGTTCGCCTAATCGATGCGCCGCCATTGTCGCCATCATGCGAAGTGCGGTCAGCGGATCGGACATGCCTGAGGCGGAGAGGGTCTGAACCCCCCGAGCCAAAGGCCCGACCCTCGCTTCAATCAAGGCCTCCAACAACGCGACCTTGCTCGGGAAGTAGAGATAGATAGCAGCTTTCGAGAGACCAGCGCGCTTGGCTATGTCTTCCATCCGGGCGGCGTCGAACCCGCGGGCGCTGAACTCCTCAAGCGCCGCGTCCAGAATTTCCTCTGGACGCGCTTCCGCACGCCTTCGCCAGCGTGGCGTCGGGGCGGCGGGCTGAGGTTCGTTCATCAGAACTATATAACTGACCAGTTAGTTATATACAAGTCCAAACTGATGTCTGCGCCAAGAAAAGGGCGGCATCTGGAGATGCCGCCCGAAGTCGGGAGAGGAGGAGAGCAGCGGCGCCTAGAAGGGAGCGCCGCCGTGACGCACTTAGTAGCGCGCGGTGAACACCAGGCTCGTGGTCTGCGGCGCGCCATAATAGACGGTGCGTATGCCGCCGACAGACGAGAATTCCTGACCGTCGGTCTTGTACACTTCGTCGCTCAGATTGCGGCCTTGCAGCGCGATCGAAAAGACGTCGTTGACGTTCCAAGTCAGGCTCGCGTCGTAGAGCCAGTAGTCGTCCTGATAGAGATTGCCGATCGGCACGTTCGAGTTGACCGCCGTGTTGTCGACTGCGAGCGCCATTTCAGAACGGAAGCGCGCCGAACCCGCCAGCGTGAGCGATCCCATGTTGGCGAGATCCCATTCGTACGCAGCGCCAAAGCGCGCGGTCCATTCCGGCGAGAACGCCGGATCTTGGAACGCCCTGCTGCCGCCGAAGCTGGTGAAGCGTACGTCGTTGAACTCGCCGTACGAGGCGTCGAGATATCCGATCTGCGCATCGAGGCGCAGAGCGTCCGTCGGCCGATAGACGAGTTCGAGTTCTGCGCCGGAGATTTCCAACTGACCGGCATTCAGCACGGTTAGTGAAAGAACTGGTGGAACATCGCTCGTCGTGCCTGACACACGCGCCTGGAAATCGCGATAGTCGTTGTAGAAGATGGCTACGTTGGCGACGAGATCACCGTCCAACCAATCGGACTTCATGCCGATTTCGTAAGACGTCACGGTTTCCGGATCGTACGGCGCATCTTCGCCTGGGTTGTTGGCGCGGCCGTTGAAGCCGCCCGACTTAAAGCCGCTGGCGACACGTCCGTAGAGCAGAACGTTGTCGGTCAGCTGATAGTCGAGCGAGACCATCGGCGAGAAATCATCCCAACTGTCGGTTCGGTTCATCGCAACCGTGGTATTGAAGGCTGGCGTCGACCAGAAGGTCGAAGTTGAGCGAATGTAGTGCTTCTCTTCGTCTGTGTAACGAACACCAAGGCCCAGGTTGAGGCGATCGGTGAGCGCGTATGAGGCGTTGGCGTAGACGGCGGTGCTGGTGGTCTCCAGGTCGTCGTCAATGGTGCGTAGGAAGCTGGTTTGGCCGAAATAGCCGAACACGAGGTCGTCGCCGTAGGCTTCTTGATGCGAAGTAATGTTTTCGCGCAGATAGAATACGCCGCTGACCAGAGTGAGACGTGGGCCTTCGTAGATCGCCTGGAATTCCTGGCTGGTTTGATCCTGGCGCACGCCGACGAACACGTCGCCGAATTCATACTGCGTCGCGTCGATGTCGACATAGTCGTCGTAGTTCAACGCACGATAAGCCGTGGTCGATTTGATCGTCCAATTGTTGCCGACATCCCAGCTTGCGCGGATTGACGCGCCGCTGTGATCCATAGTCGACGAGTTCGGTAGGCCCGGTGTCGCTTGCGCCGTGAAGTTGAACTCTGGAGCCGGTGTCGGGACGATACCGATCGGCGTGGCGCCCGCAAAGCTTACGAGCGTTGAAACCGCTTGACCCATGGTGAGAGCGTTGTCTTCCGCGGCGTAGTCAACTGCGAAATCCAAGCTGAAACTCGGCGTCACGTCCCACGCCGCTTGCACGCGGCCGCCCCAGGCGTGACGGTCGTTGTACTCTTCACCGGTGACTGGATTGGTCACGTAACCGTCGCGCGTTGCGCCGAAGAGAGCGCCGCCAACCGCGAAATTATTGGTGATCGGACCGGACCCGGCAATGCGTGATTCCAACTGCCCGTAATCGCCGACCGTGACCTGGAAGAGGCCGTGCGGATCTTGGCCGGGGCGGCGCGTAACGATTGAGTAGGCGCCGCCGATCGTGTTTTTGCCATAGAGCGTGCCTTGCGGACCGCGCAGCACTTCGACGCGTTCAATGTCGAACAAATCCATCTGCGTGCCGCGGATGCGCGAATAGTAGACGCCGTCGACGTAGAACCCGACAGCCGGATCGAACGTCTGCAGCGCGTCGGGCTGGCCGACGCCGCGGATATAGATGTTGGTTGCGTTTGATGAGCCGCGACCTTGAACGATGTTCAAGTTCGGCACCGCGCCTTGCAATCCCGTAGCGTCGGTGGCGCCGATGCGCTCAAGTTGTTCGCTGGTGAACGCCGACACTGAGGCCGGAACCTCTTGCAGCGATTCTTCGGTGCGACGAGCCGTAACTACCAACTCTTCTTCCGTCGCGCCATCTTGCGCGAATGCTGGTGTGGCCTGTGCGAACGGCGATGCCGCTACACTCGCCAACAAAAGCGCGACCCGCGCTCTATCTCCAAACTTACTCATGGAACTGCTCCTCCTCCGCTCTTCACTTCGGGCCGCCGTGTTTCACGGACAAAAGCCTCGACCTGATTCAAGAAATCATCCGGCGCTTCGAGATGCGGCACGTGGCCGGCGCCTTGGATGACGACGCGCTTGGCGTTTGGCGCCGTATCCGCGATGAACGCGGTCGCGCCGTCGTCGTAAACTTGGCTATCGCCGCCGTGGATCACGAGCATCGGCGTTGCGATGCGCGCGAGTGCGGCGCGAAAATCTTGTGCGGCCATCGATTGCCAGAACGCGGCCATCGCGTGCGCATCGGCTTTCGCCATCTCGCCGGCCGCCCACGCCTCAAGTTCCGGGCACGCGTCGCGCATCGAGGCGGCAAACATGCGGGGAGCGAAGCGCGACACGTAAGCGGGCCAGTCAGCTTCGATTTCACTTACCGTGTTGGCGACGTCGCTGGCGCCGTAGCCGCTGGCGATACCGTGCTCCCAGTTTGCATCGTTGATCAGGCGCGGGCTCATGTCTTCAACGATGAGGCTGCTCAAGCGTCCGCAAATGCGCGGTGCGGCGGCCCAAAGCGCCATCGCGCCCATCGACCAGCCGAGTGCGCAGGCGCTCCTGAGGTCGAGCGTTTCGAAGAAATGCGCGATATCGTCTGCAAGCGTTTCGATCGTCAGCGGCGCGGCGCCCTTTTCCGAGCCCGCATGGCCGCGCAAAGTCAGGGTGTAAACGCGATGACTTTTGGCCAGCTCGGCGGCGAGATCGCGGAAGAAGGCGCCATTGGCGGCCCATCCGTGAACCAGAACGATGGGGACGCCCGCGCCGACCTCGGCGTAGGACATGGCCGCCCCGTCTGGCAAAACGAACTGAGGCATCTGCCCCGTATTCCCCCCTCGGACCGCTTCTCGGGCCGATTCTTGTTGTCTTGCGGCGGCTTATATCGGAGACTTGAAACATGAGTCAACATTCAGGTTCCGAGCCAGAGGTCGTCGAGGAGCGGTCTGGGCCGAAGACTGAACGTGGCAGGCGAACGCTGCGGCGGTTGCTGGATGCCGCCGGGGAAGAGTTCGGCGCGCGCGGTTATCACGACACTGCGATATCGAACATCACCCAGAATGCCGGCGTCGGGCTCGGCACCTTCTACGTGTACTTCAAGAGCAAAGAGGAAGTGTTCCGGGCGCTCGTCGCCGACATGGGTGCGCGCACCCGTCACGCGATGACTGAAAGCACGCGCGGCGCGCACGATCGCCTTGAAGCCGAACGCTTGGGCATCCAGGCCTTCATCGAGTTCGTGCGTTCGCACAAAGCGCTCTATCGCGTGGTTATGGAGGCGCAGTTCGTGGCTCCGGAAGCGTATCGCGCGTATTACCGGACATTCGCGGCCGCTTATCGACAACAGCTGGCGCAGGCAGCGTCACGCGGCGAAATCAGCGAAGGCCAGGATGACGAAGTCCGCGTGTGGGCGCTCATGGGCGCCTCAAGCTTTCTTGGAATACGATATGGCATCTGGGACGCTGAGACGGATTCCGGATCGGTCGCCGCCGCCGCATCGGATCTTATGATCAATGGGCTCGCGCCGCGGGCCCAAAAGGACAAAGCGCCGAAGTGAGCGGCGTAGGTGGGGAGTGAATCATGGGTGTCGACCTCGTCGACATCACCGCGAAAAGGGCGGCGCTGACGCCCAATCGCATAGCCTTCGAAGATGCGCTCTCAGGGCGCACGCTCACCTATGCTCAACTCGAAGATCGCTGTGCGCGCGGAGCAGCGTTGCTTTCGGCTCTCGGCGTGGCGCGTGAGGATCGTGTTGCAATCCTCTGCCGCAACCGGATCGAGTTCTTCGAGATCATGTTCGCGTGCGCCAAGCTTGGCGCCATCTTCGTGCCTCTCAATTGGCGCGCGCCGATAGCCGAGCTCTCGGCGCTTATCACCGATTGCGGTGCAAAACTGGTGGTTTTTGGTGCGGAGGATGCAGAGACAGCGCTCGCGCTCGGCGGCGCTTCGCTTGCGCTCGATGATGGCTATGAAGCCGCGCTGACGAACGCGGCGCCGCTGACGACTGATCTCCGCTGGCCGGGCGATAACACTTGGTTCTTGATGTACACCTCCGGCACGACAGGTCAGCCTAAGGGCGTGATCCAGACGTATCAGATGTCGGTGGTGAATGCGTTTCACGTTGGCGAGGCGTTCGGTCTGCGCGACGGTGACACGACCCTTAACTTCCTGCCACTTTTTCATAGCGCCGGCATTCAGCTTGTAACCATTCCGACTTTGATCGCGGGCGGCACAGTGATCGTTCTGCCCGGTTTTGATGAATCGCGAGCGCTGTCATTGATGCCGCGCCTAGACATTTTTTTCGGTGTGCCGGCTGTCTATCAACAACTTGCTCTGCATCCGGAGTTTGACGCTGCCAATCTGGCGCGCGTGCGCTCGTGGGGATGCGGCGGCGCGCCTTTGGCCGATGTGCTGGTCGAGGTCTATGCTGCGAAGGGCGTGAAAGTCTGCAACGGTTACGGCATGACCGAAACCGGCCCGACCGCGTTCATCGCTATGAAGGAAGACGCGCTTCGCAAGATCGGTTCTGTCGGCAAGCCGCTCATGCTTCTCGATGTGCGTATTGTCGATGACGATGGGAACGACGCGCCCCTGGGTGATAGCGGGGAGATATGGATGCGCGGCCCGGGGCTGACGCCTGGTTACTGGCGCAAGCCAGAAGAGACAGCCAAGGCATTCACCGCTGATGGCTGGCTGAGGAGCGGCGACATCGGCCGCCGCGATGCCGATGGCTGCTACTACGTCGCTGGCCGCATCAAGGAGATGTATATTTCCGGCGGCGAGAATGTGTATCCGGCAGAGGTCGAGAATGTCCTCGCGAGACATCCGTCCATTCTCGAGACCGCGGTGATCGGCGTTGCGGACGAGAAATGGGGTGAGGTGGGCCACGCCTTTGTGCTGCTGCGCCCCGATGCGGCGCCGGTCACCGCCGCCGAGGTGATTCAGTTTTGCCGCGCCAACGTCGCTGGCTATAAAGCCCCTCGCCACGTTACTTTCGTGGATGATTTCCCGCGCACTGCTGCGGGCAAGATTAGAAAGCATCTGCTCGCGCCGGCGTCCAACGCACCTGCGCGGTAGGCAGTCAGGGAGCACGCGAGACGATCATGACCATCATGCAAAATGCATCACGCCGCGCGTTGCTCGCCGGCGCTTCCGGCGCGGTGTTGACGAGCGCTTGCACGTCTTTTTTTTCGACGGGCAATGACACCGGTGACAATGCGCTAAAACGCGAAACGCGTGCGGCGATGAAGCGCGCGGCGCGGTTCATGCGCGAGCGTGTGGCCTATCGCGGCGGATATGTCTGGAGCTACGCGTCGGATTTCTCGCGGCGCTGGGGAGAGATGGAAGCCTTCCCAACGATGATCTGGATTCAACCGCCAGGCACGGCGACGGTTGGTCATCTCTATCTCGATTGCTTCCACGCCACGCGCGATGAGTTCTACTACCAGGCTGCGATGGAGGTCGCTGACGGCCTGATCGCCGCGCAGCACCCGGCTGGCGGCTGGAACTATCTCCATGACTTCGGCGGCGAGGAGAGCACGCGCCGTTGGTATGACACCATCGGCAAGAACGGCTGGCGTCTCGAAGAATTCCATCACTACTACGGCAACGCGACGTTCGATGACGCAGGCACCAGCGAAGCGTCGCAATTTTTGTTGCGCATGTACCTGGAGAGGCGCTCATCGCGGCTGCGTGCGCCGCTCGAACGCGCTGTCAATTTCGTGCTCGACAGCCAGTACGACAATGGCGGCTGGCCGCAGCGCTTTCCATTTGTTGCTGACGCGCCTGCGTTGCACGGTCATCCGGACTACACGCGTTATGTAACATTCAATGATGACGTCGCTGGTGAGAACATCAAATTCTTGCTGATGGTGTATCAAACGCTTGGCGATGAACGCGCTCTGGCTGCGATTCGCCGCGCAATGAATGTGTTTGTCGCAACCCAGCAGCCGGCGCCGCAGGCGGGTTGGGGCCTACAGCATCATAACGAAACGCTAGCGCCGATTGGCGCGCGGTCATACGAGCCCGATGCTCTGACGACCCATACGACCGCCAACAATATCGGCCAGATGTTGAATTTCTTCGAATGGACCGGTGAGCGCAGGTTTATTGAACGAATTCCGGAAGCACTTGCTTGGTTGGACTCTGTACGGCTTCGCGACGATCAGGTTCGCATCGCTGGCCGGCATTATCCGACGTTCATCGAAGTCGGAACCAATCGCGCGCGCATAAACCACCGGCGCGGTTCGAACGTCGTCAACGGCGAATACTATTGGGACTACAATCCAGAGAAGCCGATCATGCACTACTCGCAGTGGCGCAACCTCGACGTCGATGCACTGCGCGCTCGCTATGAGCGTCTGCGTGGCGCCGACGCAGGACAGATGCAGACGAATTCGCCGCTCAATGCACGTCGTGACTTCCAGTTGCCGCCTTATTTCACCACCCAAAACATCGAAGTTTCGGACTTGAACTCGAACGTTGGCTCGGGCGCGGTCCAGAGACCGACGCCGCAACGGGTGCGGGAGCTGGTCTCTGGGTTGAACGAGGACGGCTATTGGCCAACGCCGCTCACGGCGACCAGCAATCCCTACATTGGCGAGGGGTCGTCCACGCCCGCGCCCGGGGATTTCTCCCAAACCTTGGTCGGAGACATTTCAGACACCTCGCCGCATACCACCGACCACCCCGCCACGGGCATCTCGACCGGTGCTTTCATCCAAAACATGTCCGCGCTTCTGCTCAGCATTGATTCAGGCGACTAGGGGAAGGCTGGATAAGTCCCGGCGAGGGGCCTAGTCTCGCCAGGGTGGGGAATTAGGCCGTGACAGACCAGACTTCGGGCGAAGAACGCGTAATTCGATTGGCTTCGATCGTGTCGATCGACATCGTCGGGTTCTCGACCATGTCCGAGCGCGATCAGCGCAATGCTGCCCGCAAGGTGGAAAATCTGCGCGCGCGGATTGAGCGCGTCGCGGTCGCCAATGGCGGGCGGCTGTTCAATACCGCCGGTGACGGCTTCATGCTGGAATTTGCTTCGGCGGGCCAAGCGCTCGGCGCTATCCAGGAATTGCTCGACAAGCGCAGCAAAGGCGAACCCCCGATCCGCGTCGGCGCCCACGTCGGCGATGTGATCGTCACCGCGACGGACGATTTGCTCGGCCACGGCGTCAACGTCGCCGCGCGTCTGCAAGAACTTGCGGAGCCCCGCACGGCGTTGGTGTCTTCCGAATTCCGTTCGATGGCGCGCAACTCACCGCAGAGTGCGTTCCAGTCGAAAGGGCAGAAGCCGCTGGAGAATATCGATCAGCGCGTTCAGACGTTCGAGATTCTGTCCAAGCGGCAGAAGTTTGCGCGCTCATCCCGTCGCATCGGGTCTATGGCCTTGGCCGCCGCTGTGCTTGGCGTGCTCGCCTATTTCAGCCCGCAACTATACAGCATCGGGATGGAGTATTGGCGCAATCGGCCACAGCCCGCAGCCGAGCAAAGCCAAGCTAACACTGAGCAAGCGGCGGCGACGCCTGCCGAAACACCCGCATCGCCCACTGAAGATTCGCCGACGCGCGTGCCGGGTTATGCCTTTAGCGATTGCACTGGGTGCCCCGAAATGACGGTGCTCGCGGGCGGTCTGTTCGTTATGGGCTCGCCTGATAATGAACCGGGGCGCGGACGTGATGAAGGTCCCCAACGCGAGGTGTCCGTCACGCCATTCGCGATGGGCAAATACGAAGTGACCTTCGCGCAATGGGATGCGTGTCTCGCCGGCGGCGGCTGCAATGGTTATTCACCACCTGACGCCGGTTGGGGACGCGGCGACAGACCGGTCACCGGCGTCTCATGGGAAGACGCGCAAGCCTATGTGAATTGGCTGAACGCCCAAGTCGGCGGTACGAGCTATCGCCTCCCAAGTGAAGCTGAATGGGAATACGCCGCGCGCGCTGGTCAGGCAGCGGCCTACGCGTTCGGAGCGCGGGTGACTCAAACTGAAGCGACGTTCCATGCCCGTCAAACGACGCCGGTCGGCGCGCATGCGCCGAATGCATTCGGCATCTATGACATGCACGGCAATGCCGGCGAATTGGTCGAAGATTGTTATGCCGCCAACTATGACCTGGCGCCAATCGACGGGGTCGCGGTCGAGGCGGATGAGTGCGGCCGGCGCGTGTATCGAGGCGGCAGCTACAATGACCAGGCGCCAGTCCTTCGCGCCGCGGCGCGGCGTTCGACCGAGCCGACATCGCGGACCCAAGGCATTGGGTTCCGCGTCGCACGATCTCTGGATTAGTCGACGCTAGTGTGACCACGGGCACAGACGGCGCTCGCCTACTGCTTCATGCCGCGTTCAGGGAAACGCGCCAAGAAGCTGGGGTAGGGAGCACATGAGCGGACAATTCCGCCTCGCGCAGATTTCTGACACCCACGTCCGGGCGGACGATGGAGGCGCGGCCGCATCGCAATTGCGGCGAGCTATGGCGCAAGCCAAGGAATACAGCGCGGACGTCATCTTGCTGACTGGCGATCTCGTGAACGACGCGCGCGAGGACGAGTACGCCGTGTTGGCGGAAACACTGACCGATCCGCCGACCCCGCTTTACCTCATGCCGGGCAATCACGACGATCGTGGCCTTATCCGGCGCTTCTTTCCGCAGCATACCTATATGCCGCGCGACGGCGCGCTGCACTTCACGATCGAAGCCTTCCCGGTTCGCATGATCGCGCTGGACGACATCGTCCCCGGCGAAACGCATGGATTGCTGCGGCGCTCCGGCGCCGAATGGCTTGAGTCGGCGCTATCTGTTGAGCGAACCAAGCCGACGATTGTGGCGCTGCATCACCCGCCCTTTCTCACGCACGACCTGCTTTTCGATAAGATCGGACTACTGGACGCGGAGGAGTTTGCGACCGTCGTGGCGCGTCACCGCCAAGTGTTGCGGATTATCTGCGGGCACCACCATCGCGTGGCCTTCGGTCAGGCCGCACATGCTCCAGTGATCGTGGCGCCATCGAGTTCGTGGACCTATGGCTTGGCAATGAATGACGGCCAGCAAATCGCGCCGAGGACTGCGGAACAACCCGGTTGGATGTTGCACGCGTGGACAGCCGCCGGCGGCATCGCCAGCCACTTTATCGGTCTTTGAGGCTGAGGTTCCCGGAAGCAGGTGGGCCGGATCGATAGATCCGGCCCGTGCTGCGGTGGCGCCTGGGCGGGGGGAGTAGGTCGGCGCCGTGGGGAAAACCCGCGTCAGGGCGGTCCGTTCCCTCATTTCCGAATATTTTTGCGGGGGCGAGGCGCGGTCGACCAGGGCGGAGGGGAGACTAACGCCCCTTTGGGAACGTCGGCCCGGCCAAGACGACCGGGGCCTGCTTCCTTGACCGCGCCTCGCGGATGTCGGGGAGACAATTCCCAGTCGCGCGTGCGGTCAAGTTGTTTTGTTTAACTCGTACATCTTTGCCTCACGTTCGCACGCAGCGCGCGCGGCGCAGCGAGCATTTCTGCGGCGTGCAGGAACTTTGTCGGTAGTCTTGCTCTTCTTTGCGGTGACGGCGCTGTGGGCACTTGTAGGCGTCTGCAATTCCCTTCGATCTGATTTTGAAGGTTGGCAAACGTGTCCTGCCAGTTCGGCGTAGCATAGTCAGTTCAATGCACAACGCGTTGAGAACAATCTGAATAGCATTCGCCTGCCCGGACGACCCGAAGTTGATCATGCATGAGCAAGCGTTTCGACTTGGCTTTCTAATTGCTCAATTCGTTCCTCGTGGTTAGCGGAATCTCCGAGTAATCTATTCACGCCACGCTGAGCGCGCAAAAGTCGCCGCGTACACTGCAACCAGTAGCTGAATTGCGCCTTTGGTTCAGGCGGTGATCAGCTGTTCGATACGTGAGGCGCTTGCCAACAACTGAGTAATCCGGCTTTATCGGCGCGCGCGTCATCCATGCCGACTGCACGACGCGGGTGTTATGGCGATAAATCAAAATTCCGCCAGTAGCGATGCAAATGCTTCTCTGAGCAGTGCTGATACACGCCCGCTTCATGCCGCGCTTGAAAACGGAGAAGTAGCTCTCGGCGCTGTTATTTATGGACCGCGCCATTTTCCTCAAAGCGCACGTATTCGCCCATTAGTGCTCGACCCATTTGTGGTCGGCAAACTCTTTGCCGACCGCGACGTACATGTGAGCGCCGTCAGTGTGCAGCACGAACTGCGGGTCAACGTTCTGCCGATGATCTTGGCGATGGTTTCCGTGGTCGCTTCCGGCCACGTGAAACGTGCGCTGAAACCGCTGCCGCGTTCGATCAGCGCGACGCGATGGGGCTGCTTGTTCGTGCCGCCGCGACCGCCGCCATGACCCGCGCTGGCGGCGGTCTTGACGGCGTGCCGGCGGTGCGAAGCTCAGTCAGATCCGCGAACTTTGCCGTGAAACTCGGTTTTCATCGCCGCGACGCATTTGCGCCACCCATCGGCGGCAGCTTGCCAGCGGCGAAGCCCATGCCATGCGAATGCGGTGGCTCATGCCAAGCGGTTTCAGTTGAACGCCAAGCACGCGCGAAAGCTGGTTTGACTAATGCCCTTCTTCGATGCGGCCATGAACCGCTGGCGATCGCTTGCAGCCTCCACAGGTGCGGCAACGCGTCTGGTCCTCGAAAATCGTTCAAATCCGCAGAGTGAATTGAGCGCGGCGCCGCGCGGCGCTCTTCAGGCCCAAGCGCCAGGCGCGCTTTTTTTGTCCTTCCACGCCGTTCAGCGCACCCTTCGCCGCCGCACTTCAGGCAGACCGGACCTTGCGGCCAGAGCTTCTGCCTTCGAGGTACCGGCGGCGACTTCATCATTGAAAGTGAGCGGCGGCGAGAACGGCTTGCCATGGCTTTCGATAGGGATTGGGCCTGGGTTTGTCAAATACAATATTGTGACCACGGGCTGAACTGACGCTCGCCTACTGCTTCATGCCGCGTTCAGGGAAACGCGCCAGAAGCTGGGGTAGGAGCACATGAGCGAACAATTCCGCCTCGCGCCAGATTTACACTGACACCACATCCGGGCGGACGATGGAAGCGGCCGCATCGCAATTGCGGCGAGCTATGGCGCAAACTTCCAAAGATGCGCGGACGTCATCTTGCTGACTGGCGATCTGAACGACGCGCGCGAGGACGGAAGGTACGCCGTGTTGGCGGAAACACTGACCGATCCGCCAGAACCCCCGCTTTGCCATGCCGGGCAATCACGGCGATCGTGGCGCCTCCGGCGCTCGCCACACCAGCATACCTATATGCCGCGCGACGGCGCGCTACGCCTTCCGCGATCAGAGAGCGCCGGTTCGCATGATCGCTGGACGACGTCGTCCCCGGCGAAACGCATGGATGCTGCGGCGCTCCGGCGTAGGAAGCGCGAGTCCGGCGCTATCTGTTGAGCGAACCAAGCCGACGATTGTGGCGCTGCATCTTGCGCCCTTTCTCACGCACGACCTGCTTTTCGATAAGATCGGACTACTGGACGCGGAGGAGTTTGCGACAAATCGTGGCGCGTGCCGCCCAAGTGTTGCGGACCATCTGCAGGCACCACCATCGCGTGGCGCTGGTCCCGACCGCACATGCTCCGACGATCGTGAAGCCATCGAGTTCGTGGTTTATGGCGCAGCAATGAATGACGGCCAGCAAATCGCGCCGAGGACTGGAACAACCCGGTTGAATGTTTGCACGCGTGGACAGCCGCCGGCAGCATCGCCAGCCGCTTTATCGGTCTTGAGGCTGAGGTTCCCGGAAGCAGGTGGGCCGGATCGGTAAGATCCGGCCCGTGCTCTGATGGCGCCTGGGGCGAGGGAGTAAGGTCAGGCGCCGTGGGAAAACCCGCGTCAGGGCGGTCCGTTCCTGTTCCGAATATTTTGCGGGGCGAGGCGCGGTCGACCAGGGCGGAGGAGACAACGCCCCTTTGGAACGTCGGCCCGGCCAAGACGACCAGGGCCTGCTTCCTTGACCGCGCCCCTCGCGGATGTCAGGGGAGACAATTCCCAGTCGCGCGTGCGGTCAAGTTGTTTTGTTTAACTCGTACAAAACTTCATGTGTTGGGAGCTGATTGACCCGCAAAAACGGCGCTCTCATCGCGTCCTAATTCAGTTGCAGCGGGACCGATGGGATCAAACGCGGATGACAATCAAACCGCAGAAAACGGCGACAAACAAGACCAAGGCGCAACTAGAGGGGAACGAACATCAGTTATCGGAAGCGAAGCAACGTCTGCACTCAGAGGTAGAGGAGAAGATAGACAAGAACACGAGAGCCAAAAAGTCTGCGCAGAAGCAGCACGACGCTCAGCCGGAGGTGGCGACAACACTTCAGGGGCTCACTGAAATGCAAAGTCCGGCGATGGAGCAGCCGGGGCGGGAGGACGCAGTGCCGGGGAGAAGAAAATCAGACGAATTCGCGTTGCGTGTGAGCGAAGCGGCGCTCCTGCACATGGCGCATCGTGAGCCAAGTTACCTGCCTAAGGTGAAAGAAGCGGCATACGAGTGCATCTACGAGTCAGAACGAATTTTGTGTGGTCACATTGTACAAATCGGCAACGTGCCCGAGGTGAATCCGTCGCGTTGGTGGCGCCCCTTCGAGGTGGACGGGCTGTGGTTTGTGCTGAAGCCGTGCGAGCTGCCGCGGTTCAGTAAGGTGCGTGAGTATGAATTGTTGCCCGCGACTGGTCCTACTCCAGATGACGACGTGCCGCCAAAGCTGATCAGGAAGCAGAAAACACCGCCACCTGAATACATTGGCCCGCGCAAGCGGCGTAATCGCCGTGATGTGAACGGATCCAGGGCGCGCGGAGGCAAGCCGTCGATGCAGCAAGGCGGCAAGAAGAAAGGCCTCAAGCGCGTTCTTGTTGAAATGTCGGGCGCGTCGCTGACGGAACTCGAACTGCTATCGCAGAACACATTGCGGGATGTCGTGCAAGCGTGGCGCAAAACAAAGCCCGTATTGTTTGCTGGTGCGCGACACATTCGTCTCACAAGCGGTAGTGCGTTGCGTGATTTGCGTGACGCTCTTGCATCACTTGTACAAAGTGAGCGGGTTTCTCGGGTGTTTTCTGTTTGGGGCAGGGAAGCCTTAACCCATCAGCGACACGTTGAGCCGGAAACGATTGGTCCGTGTGGGCGTTTGGTACAGAGCGACGCCGGTCACAACGTAAGTCCGCGACTCCGACTCAATTCGTGGGCTTGGGACGAACCGCCATTGCCTCGGGCGGAGTTTTTCGGGGCGCTGTGGCCGCCGCATTGGTTTGGCGTGCGAGAGGAAGAGCAGGTCTTCACATGAGATCGGTCCGAGAGCATCGCAAAAAGGCGGCTAGCCGCGCACGTAAGCCGAAGGGGCCGCCTGTCCTTTCTACTTCGGAGGCGCGGGCCAATTTCGCGGAGGCTCTCGAGACGGCTCAAGTCGACAATGCGGTGATTGGATTCGACCGCTATGGCCGGACCGTCGCGGCGCTCGTTCCCGTCGAGGCGATCTATATGCTTGCTGGTCTGGGCAAGCATGTAGATGCAGCCACGCGTAAGGAGATTGAACAGGGTGCTCTGGCGTTCGCGCACAACGTGCCCCATCGTTCGATGCATCCCGATCTCTTGTCGGCGGCGAAAGGTAAGTCGCGTGGACCAAGTAAGGTTCGCGGTGGCAAGACTGCCGCAAGCAAGACACCGAGCACGCGCAAGCCGCAGTCGAGAAAAACAGGCGGCTAATTTTCTACGCGCATCGTCTCCTCGTCGCGCTATAAGCGCGCGCGAAGGAGCGATTTGCGATGAAAACTAGGGCGGCGGTTGCGTTCGAGGCCAAGAAGCCTCTCGAAATTGTGGAACTTGACCTTGAAGGCCCTAAGGCGGGTGAAGTTCTTGTCGAGATCAAGGCGACCGGCGTCTGTCACACTGATTCATACACGCTTGACGGTTTCGACAGCGAAGCTGCCTGGCCCTGCATTCTTGGACACGAGGGCGCCGGTATCGTGCGCGAGGTCGGCGCAGGCGTGACGAGTGTGTCGCCCGGCGATCACGTGATTCCGCTCTACACGCCTGAGTGCCGTCAGTGCAAAAGCTGCCTCTCGCGCAAAACTAATCTTTGCACCGCAATCCGCGCCACGCAGGGCAAGGGCCTAATGCCGGACGGCACTTCGCGCTTTTCATACAAAGGCAAGCCGGTGCTGCACTATATGGGCTGTTCGACGTTTTCGAACTTCACGGTGCTTCCGGAAATCGCGGTTGCGAATATCCGGAAGGACGCGCCGTTCCAGAGCGCTTGCTACGTGGGCTGCGGTGTCACCACCGGTGTCGGCGCGGTGATCAATACCGCCAAGGTCGAGCCTGGGGCGAACGTCGTCGTGTTCGGTCTGGGCGGCATTGGTCTAAATGTCATTCAAGGCGCGAAGCTTGTCGGCGCGAATATGATCGTCGGCGTCGACATCAATCCGGACCGTGAAGAGTGGGGCCGCAAGTTCGGCATGACCCACTTCGTCAATCCGAAGACGATCAGCGGCGATGTGGTGCCGCTCTTGGTCGAACTTACCGGCGGCGGCGCCGACTACACGTTTGACGCTACCGGCAACACCACGGTGATGCGCCAAGCGCTCGAAGCCTGCCATCGCGGCTGGGGCGAGAGCATCATCATCGGCGTGGCCGAGGCCGGTAAGGAAGTCGCGACGCGGCCGTTCCAGCTTGTCACGGGGCGCGTCTGGAGGGGCACAGCTTTTGGCGGCGCGCGCGGCCGCACCGATGTGCCCAAGCTCATCGATTGGTACATGGACAAAAAGATCGCCATCGATCCGATGATCACGCACACGTTGCCGCTGGAGCGGATCAACGAAGCCTTCGATCTGATGCACAAGGGCGAGAGCATTCGCAGTGTGGTGGTGTTTTAAGGAGAAGACGTGACCGATCCCCAGCCCGATGAACCAAAGCTTCAGAAGCTCGGGCTTGTTGAGCAAGGTCTAGCTTGGCTCCCATTGACTTTGCTCTTTGTCGGCGGCGGTCTTGGTGGTGCGATCGGCGTATTGGCCGTTGGAGTGAGTCACCGGCTCATGCTCGGAGCGAAATCTGTGCCTGAAAGGTATGCGCTGGGGCTGGCTACTCTCGTTGGTTCGGTAGTTCTCTGGCTTGGCGGAGCCTTTGTTTTGCTCGCATTGTTTCCTGGGCTCAGGCGATGACACTGGGGGACGCGATGACCGACTGGAAGCTTCCATGGAATGCTTCGTGCCTCTGTGGCCAGGTGCGAATGCGGGTTACCGACGCGCCTGTCATATCGATGGCGTGTCACTGCGCTGGCTGCCAGAAGCTCACAAGTGGCGCCTATTCGCTGACGCTGATGCTCCCTACCGCCGGTTTTGAGGTTGAGGGCGAAACGCAAATCGGCGCTTTGCATCGGGACGAGAGCCGGCATCACTATTGCCCGCATTGTCTGAGCTGGCTTTACACGACGAGCCCAAACCTCGCCGCGATGGGTTTTCTCAATTTCCGTCCGACCATGCTTGAGGATGCGAGCTGGGTGGTTCCGTTCATCGAGTCCCAGACGGCGGAGAAACTTCCAGGCGCTGTGACCGGCGCCAAGCATAGCTTCGAACGATGGCCTTCGCCGGGCGATTATGGCCGTCTGATGCAGGACTATGCCCAGGAAGGCGCGCGCCCGCGCTGACGGTCGCATTTGTGCCATGGAGCGTTGCTTGAGAGCATCCCGCCGGGATAGACAGCCTCAAGCGGTGGGACGCTGAGGCCCTGAGCAAGGGCAGAGGGTGACGATATGATCCGGACCTTGGCGGTAGCCTGCGCGCTAACTTGCTTGGCCGCGCCGGCGATGGCGCAACAGCCCATCGAGCGTTGCGGCGTGTTTCAAATTACCGACGCAGAGCACGTCTCCTACATTCCAATCCCAGGCTATTCCATACTGCTGGCAACGCCGCCGTTCTCGGCGCCGCCTGGCGCCGTTCACGCGGTTGTCTGCGATCGGACCTCGATCTTCATTGGCCCAAACGATCATCGCGTGATCACTGATCTTGGCGTGCCGCTCTTTATCCGAAGCGGCGGTCGAATCGCCGTTCTGGAAATTGCCGATCGCCAACTACGCCTGCGTTTCACACACGGTGAGCCATCGCCGGAAGAGCGCGCAGCAATCGGGCCAGCTATTGAACGTGCGCTTGCCGAGATGGACCGCATGCCGACGCATCATTCGCAGCCGGCCCCAACGCCGTAATGCAAATCGCCAAGACGCATCGCGTCGCCGGCGGCGAGCTCTGCTATGCCGCGCACGAAAGTGTCGCGACCGGCACGCAGATGCGGCTCTCTGTGTTCCTACCGGGGGGCAAGGGTCCGTTTCCCTACGCGATCTGGCTCTCCGGGCTGACTTGCACCGAGGATAATTTCACAACGAAAGCGGGCGCCTACGCAGCTGCCGCCAAGCACAGCGTCGCGATTGTTGCGCCGGACACCTCTCCGCGCGGGGAAGGCGTCGCCGATGACCCTGCGTATGACTTGGGGCAGGGCGCCAGCTTCTATCTCAATGCGACGCAGCCGCCTTGGGCGCCAAATTTCAGGATGGAAAGCTATGTCGTCGGCGATTTGATCGCGGCTGTCGAGGCGGCGTTTCCCTTGGCGCCGCGTCGTTCTATCTTCGGTCACTCGATGGGCGGGCACGGCGCGCTCACGCTTGCAATGAAGCATCCGCGACTTTTCAAGAGCGTATCGGCCTTTTCGCCAATCTCCTCTCCCACGCGGTGTCCGTGGGGTGAGAAGGCGTTTCGCGCCTATCTCGGCGCCGATCGGGATACATGGCGCGACCATGACGCCGCGCTGTTGTTAGAGAGCGGAAAAGCTGCGTCGTTCGATGATATTCTGATTGACCAGGGCACGGCAGACTCGTTCTTGGCCAATGAGCTGAAGCCGGAATTGTTGGAGGATGCCGCTGAAAAGGCCGGGCAGAAGATGACCCTTCGTCTTCAGCAAGGCTACGATCACTCGTATTTCTTTATTGCGACTTTCGTCTCCGAACACGTCGCCTTTCACGCCGCGCGCTTGGCGTAACAGTTACGAGATCGCCTGGACTCGGGGGCGGGCGGTTGCGCCGCGCCATCCAGGTTGCGACCGCAGCGATGGCGCCGAGGCCCAAGAAGGAGGCCGCGCGGATAATGCCTGAGAGCTGCGCGGTATCGATGAAGAAAACCTTCACAATTGTCGCTGCAAAGACAGCAAGGCCGACCCAACGTAAGACCGGATCATTACGCAGAGTGCCGAGGCCAAGCGCAATGGCGGCGAAGATCGCCCAAACGGCAGAATAAACCCAAAGTTCGATCTCGCTAGATTGCGGGCCAGCCATGTCGCCGCCGTAATAGAGCCAGCGCACGACAAGCGTCGCGCCCACAAATATGTGTGCAGCGCATGCGACGGTGGCTGCCGGCGCCATCCACTTCATGCCGCGCACGTGCGGAACGTCAGGCGCTGCGTAGCTCAACGCCGCGGCCGCGAGGTACGACAATAGCGCCGCGACAGCGCCCAAAGTCGTAAGCGGATGCGCTGGCCACACGCCCCACCACGGATTGTAAAGCAACCAAAGTCCGAGCGCCGTGAAACCAAACGCTGGCCATATGGCCGCAGCCCAAAGCGCTTGCAGATCGTACAGATAGGCCCGCGTCGTGTCGCGGCCGGGCGCGATGCGCGTGAGCTGGGCTGCGGCAATAACAAAGACCAACGGCCACAACGCATGGGCGATACCTTCGAGCGCGTATGGGGTGACGCCATCGTCCATATAGCCGCGATGATGCAGCCAGCGAATGAGGCAGTGCCCAAAGCTCCAACCGAACAACACCGCCGCTGACGCCGCCGCAAAGCGCGTGGGCTCGGCTTCGCGTGAAAGCGAGAGCGCGCGGCCGAGCGCGAGCGCCAAGATCATCGCGACGGGCTGAGCTAGTACCGCGAGCATTGTTGAAAGCGCATTGCTGGTGGTGCTGTCGTGGAGACCCCAAATCGGATGCTGCAGCAGCAGCATGATGAGTGCGGCAGCGCCCATTCCGCCCCAGCACACCGCGCGCATCGAATGCATCATATCTTCAGTAAACGGCCGATGCGGATTGCGACGCGTGCGCAGCCGCGCGACTATTGCGAATACAAGCGCGAAACTGAGGAATGTGAGCGCGTAGCAGGCGCTCTCGAAGAGCCCGATTTGTGGTTCGGCCATGGCGCCGCTGTGAAATGCGTGCCGTAGCTCTTCCACAACCCACACCAACGCGAGCGCTGCACCGGCCACAACATAGGTCCTGGCGAACAGGCGCTGGCGCACATAAAGGCGGCTCGCCGCCCAGAATGCCAGCGCCGCCGGCGCAGCAAAGGCAACGGCAAGCGCGTTTAGCAGCGGCAGTCCGCTGACCACTGCGCGTCCAGGCCCACCCCACCACGGGTTGATCGCTATGCCTGGCGCCAGCAGCGCGTAGAGGAGCCCAAGGCACAGCAGAACGTGCCCGCGCCAAGCGCCAATCAAACCGGGGCTTTCGTGAATGCGCGGCAGCAAGACAAGACCCGAGGCCATCAAACCTACCACGCGCAACGACGTCTCGGTAAAGCCATCGAGCATCACGCCAGCATTACCGGCGGCAACCCATCGCAACGCAACGAACGCGGCGGTAAGCGCAACAATTGCCGCCGCCGCACTGAGCGCCTCTGCGATTGAGGTGCTCGAATTGCTGCGTCGGATCACTGTTGAAGCGCCGAACAGCGTTACCGCCGCTCCTGCGAAGGTGAGGAGGGCGCCCCAAAGCGGCAACTCGCGGGCGAGCGTTAGGCTAATCAGGCTCGGGGATAGCGTTGCTCCTGGCGCGAGCGCGTGGCCGACGGCGAGCGCGGCAGCTGTGAGCGCAGCCCATCCCGCGATGCGCCAATTTCTCCAAGTCAAACCAATTGCGAACAGGAGCGTTGCCGCCGCATGTCCAACGGTGCGGAGTTCAGGCGGAAACGCAGACTCGACGCCGAGCAACACAAGCGCGGCGCCAGCGCCGGCCCACCAGCCGATTGCAACATCCGTGTTGCGTTCCGGTGCTGATCGTTCAGACCACCAGGCCACGCCGAACGCAACAGCAGCTGACATGAAGACCGGCGCCCAGGCGGAGAGCGCATGCCAATCTGAACGCGATGCTGCGGCTAGAGCCGCAAGCAGGGCCATGCCGATTGAACCGGCTGAGGCAATGAGCGCGCGCGCATCCTTTTCGGGGTTCGCGAGAATGGAACACGCGGCCGTGCAGAACGCCGCGAGCAACACGATTGGATAGAAGTCGTCGCCAAGCGGCGCATAGACGCCACGGGCGCGCAAGTACGCCATGAAACCAAGCACGAGACCAGCCACCGCGATAGCGAGCGCGGACGGCGCGGCGCGACGCTCGCCGACAGCGAAAGTCGCCAATGCAACATGGAAGATGCTTATCAGGGCGGGGCCCGCGATCCGGCCAGCTGGCGCTTGGGCGACCACGAGCCACCCCCAAATCAGCAAAGCGCTCGATATGCTAATGGCGACGCTCGAACCGATCTCGTGAATGGCGGACCATGTGAGTCCTTTCTTGGCGTCGCTGGCTATCGGTGCGCGGAATGCCATCAAAGCGCCGCCCACGCTTGCGAAGCTGATCAAAGTAAGCGCGCGCCGAACGTCGTCCGCCGCTATCGATGCGAAAAACCAAAAATACAGTCCGCCCACTGTTGCGATGGCCACCCACGCCCAGCGGCGAAACAGCGCCAGCGCAAATCCGCCAGCGCCAACAAGCGCCACGTAACTAGTGAGGGCAAGGGAAGGCCACGAGGGCGAGCTGGTGAGCGCGGGCGCGAGAAGCGCAAGTGCAATCGCGAGAACGCCGAGAGCCTCTCCGTGTAGAAACGATAGGGCGATGAGTGCGATAGCGCAGAGTGCGAGGAGAGCGGTCGCGGCTGGCCAATCGACAAACTGGTAGATACCGTGCGCCGCCCAGGCGGTGGCGTAGAATGTGACTATGCCGGCGCCGGCCAGCAATGCGGCGATGAGCGGATGTCCCGGCGGCTTCTTGAGGCCCACGCGCCGCGCGACCTCACTGGCGCCAACCAACACTATGCCCAGGGCGACGGCGCTCGCGAGCTGAATCGCTGGCGTGAACCACGCGGACTGTATGGCGACCGACACAAGATAAATCGCGCCCATTGCGAGCGCGATGCCGGCTATCCAAGCGAGACCCTTCTCCGCAAGCCACTGATCAAGTCGCCGCGGCGGTTCTACGGGAGACGCCGGGGGCGGTTGCTCTGCTGTGGTGGGCGGGTCGTCGAGCAGAAGTGGCGAGTGCATCCGCGGGTGAGGCGATTGAGCTGTTGTTTCCGCTACATCGTTTGATGGGTCTGGGAGCGGATTATCAAGAACAAGAACGTCGTCGGGCACGACCTCGGTCAGGAGCAATTCATCCTGTGGCGCACCGGACTCTGGCGCCTGGGGTGCGGCGTCAGATTGGGGTGGGGCAGGCGCCGGTGAACCCGACCGCAGAGCAAACATTTGAAGTTCAAGTTCAGCCACGCGGCGCGCGAGCATATCGATGCGCTGCGCTTGCAGCCACACCCATACCGCAAGCGGCAAAAAGGCTAAGACCCAGACTTCCAAACGCGTCGCCCCTCGCGTTGCGAACCCGTAAGATCAGCAGGCAGAGCTTCGGGCGCAACCATTTGCATCGGCAAAGCGCTTGGCTTCCCCGCGAACGCGAAGTTTGCATGGTTAATGCCTCCATGCTCAAAGGTGCGAATGTCATTTGCCATTGCTCCCCCGCCGCAGCCCTCCGTCGCTATTGCTGCGAGCGATCAGCGGTTTCCTGTCCGCCGCATCTTCTGTGTCGGGAGAAACTACGCCGATCACGTACGTGAAATGGGGAACGATCCGAAAAGCGAGCCGCCTCTATTCTTCTCAAAGCCCGCTGATGCTGTCGTGGAGAGTGGCGCTGCCATCGTTTATCCGTCGAACACTTCCAACTTGCACCACGAAGTAGAACTGGTCATTGCCATCGGCATCGGTGGTTCGAACATCGATGAGGCGAGTGCGCTTTCGCATGTTTGGGGTTATGCCGTTGGCGTCGATCTCACGCGCCGCGATCGGCAGGCCGAGGCGAAGAAGGCTGGAACCCCGTGGGATACCGCAAAGGGATTTGATCATTCGGCGCCAGTCGGCGCGCTGACTCCTGCATCTGCGAGCGGCGACCCCGCCCGCGCGCGGATTTGGATCAAGGTTAATGGTGAAACGCGACAGGACGCGGCGACGGGCGACATGATTTGGAGTGTCCCCGAAATTATTGCAGCGCTCTCGCGCTGGTGGGAGCTGAAGCCCGGAGACCTTATTTTCACCGGCTCGCCGTCGGGGGTCGCTGCGCTCAATCCTGGCGACACAATCGAGTGTGGAATCGATGGTCTGGCGCCGCTGAGTTTTTCGATCGCACGCTAAGCTTCAAGCGCGAGCAAGGCGAATGTCGCAAGCCAGTGTTCGCCCATGTAGTCGCCGGCCACGTGCGGAAGGCTGGCGGCAATATGATCGTTGGCCGCTTCGCGGGCGCGTTTTGATACCGGATGCGTGTCGCCGAGCGCTGAGGCGATTGAGCGCCAACACCAGGCTCTCGAAAAATTCAGACCATCGAGATGCGCGATCTTGCCGTCACTGCGGTCGCTGACGCGCGCAGGTGAGAAGAGCGATGCAGGCGCGCCATCGGCAGCGTGGGGGAGATACTCTGCGAACCACGCGCTGAACGCCGCTGGCGCCAGGAAGCGGCGAACGCATTCGGCTTCCATCAAAGTTGGCGACAAGAAGTCGTCTTGGCTTGGCTCCCAAGCTTGGGCGCTGTGGTCGTCGCCATACCAGGCGATGACCTTGTCCCGCATCAGGGCGTAAAGATCGGGATCGTTCGGCTCTGCAAAATCGGCGGCGATGCGAAGTGCGAAAGCCGTTGATGTGTGCATCCCAGTGCGCACAGGATAATCGCTCAGCGGCAAGAATGCTTTGAATCGTTGCACGAACAGCTCGGCGAGCGGACGCAGCGTAGCTGCGGCATGTCGTCCAGAGCCCGATGCGTGCTGTTCAAGCTCAGCCTGCAACGCTAGCAACCAAGCCCACCCGTATGGCCGCTCGAAAGAGCGCGCTTCAGGACGTATGAGATACGCGATCTCGCCCTCGACGTTACTTGCTGTAACTTGTTCGTCGAACAATCGCGCGATTTGCGCGGCGACGGAGATGTCCGGGTAGCGCCGCACGAGACGCGCCAACAGCCAGTAGCCATGCACGCACGAGTGCCAATCATAGCTGCCGTAGAAGATGGGATGCGCCGCTCGCGGGCCGACAATGTCAGCGGGCCCAGCCATCGCATGTTGCATGATGTTGGGAAACTCCCGCCGGACATGCGCGAGCGCGAGCGCGGCGAATTTTTCCGCAATCGGTTTCGACATCTGCGTCAAGAGGGAAACGCCAAGAGCCGCATCAGCACTATGTTGATGATCAGGAGAGGAATTGCGGTTGGAATTTGTGCGCGTATGACGCCGTTCAGCGGCGATTTTCGATCCGGGAGTTCGAGGAGATTTGCCGGCACAACGTTGAAGTTCGCCGCCATCGGCGTCATCAGCGTGCCGCAGAATCCCGCGAGCATGCCAATTGCGCAGACACGCGCCGGATCGCCGCCGAGCGCGACCACCACGAAGGGCAGACCAACCGCAGCTGTCATCACTGGAAACGCAGCGAAGGCGTTACCCATAACGATGGTGAAGAAGGCCATACCGACGCAATAGGCGGTCACGGCGAGCGTTCGCGAAGCCTCTAGTCCGGGGATGTATTCGGAGAACAGCGCGCCAACTTGTTGTCCCACGCCAGCAGCCAGGAAGACCGCCCCAAGCGAAGCCAGCATCTGCGGCAGGATCGCCGCCCACCCCACGGCGTCGAGCAAACGGCGCGCTTCTTGAACCGGCGCCAGTAATGGCGGCCGAAACCAGAGCAGCGCCACGGTGACAGCGACCAGTGTTCCGATGATGAGCGAGATCAATGTCGCTTGAGCGGGATCGATGAGTCTTGGGCCCCAATCCGTCTGCTTAGCGATGAGCGTGCCCGCAAGCGCCATCGCCGGAATAATCAATGCGGGAAGAAAGAGAAGGTCGCCGCGCTTCAAGGCGCTTTCGCGCCGTTGTTCTGGTGTCGTCGAAACGGGTTTGCCGTGACCGAGCCCTATTGTGGCGACGACCACCAAACCAAGCGCAAGCAAACCGTTGCCGAGGTCGCCCAGGTAATTGCCAGCGAGGAAGCTCGCCGCGAGCATGCCCCAGAACAGAAAGTTCAAGAGCCTGCGCGGATTGGCGCTGTCGAAGATCGACAGGAGCGATACCGCGGTGAAGAAGATGCCGACGACAACGTAGGCGAGCGGCAGCGTGATCATTCCGCCGCCTCCACTGTTTTCGGTTGCAGTGCGCGTTTCAGGTTTATGTCCAGTAGCCAAAGCCGCAGAGAATGAATTGTCAGCGCAGAGAGTGCGGTTGGGATCGCCCACACCGATAGCTGCAGCGGTTCGACCACTATACCGTTCTGTTCGAGGAATCCCTTGATGAGAAGGATCGATGCGATGGCGATAAAGATGTCTTCGCCGAAGAAGAGCGCGATGTTGTCGGTTGCCGCTGCGTGCGCGCGGATGAGGAAGCGTTGCCGGTCCGGTAACGCGCCGAACTTTGCCTCAGCGGCGCCTTCGGCCATTGGCGCCACCAGCGGCCTCACCATCTGAGGGTGTCCTCCAAGTGATGTTAAGCCGAGCGCCGCCGCTACTTGGCGAACGGCGAAATAGACCCAGAGCACTCGGCCAACAGTCGCGGCTTGTACTTTGGCTATCAGCATACGCGCGCGTTCTTGCAAGCCGCTGCGCTCAAGCAAGCCGATGGCTAGGAGAACAAACCAGACCATGCTGACGTAGCGGCTGTCGTTGAAGGCTTTGCCGAAAGAGGCGAGTGTCGCGAGCGCCGCTTCGAACATCACCTGAAGATCGGCATCTGGCGTCCATGCCGCGGCGAGCCCGGTGGTGAGCACTGCGGCCATAACCACAAGCAGCGGGTTGGCTCGAAGCACAAAGCCAAGGATCACGACACCAATGCCTAGAAGTACGAGCATGCTTCCCCCAATGACCTTAAGCCTTGCCGTAGCCGCCGCCGCCCGGCGTTTCGATCACAAACACGTCGCCCGGATTGACCTCGGTTTTGCCAGTCGCGGCCAGTGTCGTGACTGAGCCGTCCGCGCGTTCGACTTGGTTGTGGCCAGCGACGCCATCGCCACCGCCGTTCAGTCCGAATGGCGCCGTGGCGCGGCGGTTCGCCAGCATCGCCGCTGTCATCGGCTCCAGAAACCGAATGCGGCGGATCGCGCCATCGCCGCCTGTGTGCGCGCCATCGCCGCCCGAGCCGCGCCGTATGCCAAACCGCTCAACCAACACCGGAAAGCGCGACTCCAATACTTCCGGATCGGTAAGGCGCGAATTGGTCATATGCGTCTGCACCGCGGAGGCGCCGTCAAAGTTCGGGCCGGCGCCTGCGCCGCCGCAGATCGTTTCATAATATTGGCGCTTCGCATCGCCGAAAGTGAAATTGTTCATTGTGCCTTGTGACGCCGCCAACGCGCCCAGCGCGCCATAGAGTGCGTCGACTACAATCTGGCTCGTCTCCACGTTGCCGGCCACAACAGCTGCGCCGCGTTTTGGATTCAACAGCGATCCTTCAGGCACGATAATCTCGATTGGCGCCAGGCAACCTTCGTTCAGCGGGATGTTGTCGTTCACCAGCGTGCGGAAGACGTAGAGCGTCGCAGCCCGTGTGATGGCGAGCGGTGCATTGAAATTGCTCTCTTGCTGGGGGCTTGTTCCGGTAAAGTCGACGCGCACCGTGCGTTTGGATTGATCGGGTGTCACCGCGACGCGCACAGTGGCGCCACTATCCATTTCCACTGCGAATGAACCGGGTTTCAGCGTGTCGATGACGCGCTTGATTTGTTCTTCGGCGTTGTCTTGTACGTGGCCCATGTATGCCGCAACGCCATCGCGGCCGTAGTGTGTGACTAGGCGCTTCAATTCCTCAGCGCCGCGAACAACCGAGGCAATCTGCGCCTTCAGATCGGCAATATTGCGATCAATATCGCGCGCCGGATGTGCGCCTGAAGCGAAGAGTGCACGCGTCTCCGCTTCGAGCAGACGCCCGTCCCGGACGAGCAAGAAATTCTCTATGAGGACACCTTCGTCTTCGATGCCCCGCGACTCCGGCGGCATCGAACCCGGCGTGATGCCCCCAATGTCAGCGTGATGTCCCCGCGCGGCGGTGAAGAAGGCAGGGCGTGTGTCTCCATCAAGGATTACAGGAGCGATCACGGTGATGTCGGGCAGGTGAGTGCCGCCTGCATGTGGCGCATTCAGCATGTAAATGTCGCCCGCGCGCATCGTGTCGCCGCGCCGGCGGATGATCTCGCGGACACTGTCGCTCATCGAGCCCAGGTGAACAGGAATGTGCGGTGCGTTGGCGACGAGACCGCCTGTTTCGTCAAAGATGGCGCAGGAGAAATCCAGCCGCTCCTTGATGTTCACGGAAGAGGCGGTTGTTTGCAGCGCCAGGCCCATTTCTTCGGCGACGCCCATAAAGCGGTTGTTGAACACTTCGAGCAAAATCGGGTCGACCCGCGTGCCGACGGCGTGCCGCTCGATGTGCTCGGCGCGCGTGAGAATGAGATCGCTATCCTCACTCACGCGCGCTCGCCATCCGGGCGCGATGTAGGTGGTGGCGCCTTGCTCAACCACGAGCGCCGGTCCGCTCGCGCTGAAGCCGGGCGCGAGCGCCGCACGGTCAAAGACCCGAGCCGTATGGGACTGCCCGTTAGCGACGAGGGCGATTTCTGAGGGACTACCGCCCTCCTGTTGGACTGCGCCAAGTTCGGAGGATGTAGTGCGAGCGGGCGAGGACGCCAGCGGTCCACGATCGACGCGCGCCCGTGCTTCTGCCGTAAGTGATCCGACGATGATCGCGCGCGCCGGATCAATGAAGCCGAAGCGCTTACGGTGTTCTTCTTCGAATGCCTGTTTCAGGTCCGCCGCATCGAGCGAAATCGGCAACGTTGAATCAGCGCCTTCGTATGTGAGGTTGGCGGTAAGAGTGAGATCGACTCTCTCGGTCCGGAATTCGCGCGTTACGCGGCGGGCAAGCTGCCTTGCCTGCTCCTTCAATCCGGCCTGCTCAAGCGGCCGCTCAACGGTCTCCTCCGCAAGCGCCCGAACATCTGCTAGGCCGATCCCCCAGGCGCTCAGCACGCCCGCAAGCGGATGCAACAGGATCGTCTCAACACCGACTGCATCCGCCACCGCGCAAGCATGTTGCCCACCGGCGCCACCGAAGGCGACGAGCGCGTACTCGGCGGGGTTGTATCCGCGCTGGATCGAGATCTTCTTGATCGCCTCCGCCATATTTTCGTTGGCGACGCGTAGAAAGCCTTCGGCTGCCTCCTCCGGCGTGATGCCGCCGCCAATCTCGGCGCACATCGCTGCAAACTTCTTCCGCACCAGGTCGCTATCGAGCGGTTGATCGGCGTTCGATCCAAAAATCGCCGGGAAGAACTCGGGCCGCACACGGCCGAGTAACACGTTGCAGTCAGTGATCGTGAGCGGTCCACCGCGCCGGTAGCATGCTGGTCCCGGATCGGCGCCGGCGCTGTGCGGGCCGACGCGCAAACGCGCGCCATCGAAAAAGCAGATCGACCCGCCGCCGGCCGCAACAGTGTGAACTTGTAGCATAGGCGCCGAAAGCCGCACGCCCGCGACTACCGTTTCGTTCGTGCGCTCGAACGCGCCCGCATAGTGCGAGACATCCGTCGAGGTCCCGCCCATGTCGAACCCGAGCGCCTTGTCAAACCCAGCGCGCTGCGCCGCCGCCGCCATACCGACGACACCACCCGCAGGGCCAGAAAGCACCGCGTCTCGACCGCGAAAGCTGTCCGCATGCGCCAGCCCGCCGTTCGATTGCATGAACAGCAGATCTGCGTCGCCGCCGAACCCGCGTTCGAAGCCATCGATGTATTCCCGCAGTACCGGCGAGAGGTACGCATCCGCCACCGTCGTATCGGCGCGCGGCACGAACTTGATCAGGCCGCTGATTTCCGAACTCACGCTCACCTGTGTGAAGCCAATTTCGCTTGCGATTTCCGCCAGGCGCTGCTCATGCGCCGGATATGCCCAGCCGTGCAGGCAGGCGATCGCGACAGCCCGCAAGCCCTCGTCAAATGCGCATTGCAGTTCCGCCCGTGCGTGTGGCTCATCCAGGGGCGTCAGCACTTTGCCCCCCGCTGTCACACGCTCACGCACTTCGATCACACGCTTCTGCAGCATCTCAGGTTTGACGATGTGAAGCGCGAAGATGTGCGGCCGCGCCTGCGTGCCGATCTCCAATGCGTCGCCGAAGCCTTCGGTCACCGCCAGCGCAACATCCGCTCCCTTGCGTTCCAAGAGCGCGTTGGTCGCGACAGTTGTGCCAAGCTTTACCGCCTCGACATCGGCGAAGGTTGCGTCGTTTTCTTTGAGAATGAGTCGCATCGCCTCGAGGGCGGCGTCTTCGTAGCGCCTTGGCGCGACCGACAGCAGCTTCTTCACCACCTCAACGCCGCCGGGCCCCCGCGCCACGACGTCGGTAAAGGTGCCGCCCCGATCAATCCAGAATTGCCAGCTCATCGCGGCGCGACCATCGCGGCCCCGCGCCGTGCAATCAAGCGCTTAGCGATTGCGGCAACGCGGCTGGGGGGAGTAGGTTCGCGTCAATGACGGGAGCCAATCCGCTTGAAGCCCACGAACATCGCGAACCCCGACTACTTCCATAAGGTCGTCGATTGTCAGTGGGCCTGTCCGGCGCATACGCCGGTGCCGGAATACATCCGCCTGATCGCCGCGCAGCGTTATTCCGACGCGTACATGGTCAACTGGAAATCGAACGTGTTTCCGGGCGTGCTTGGGCGCACCTGCGACCGGCCATGCGAGCCGGCCTGCCGCCGTGGCCGTGTCGAAGACGAGCCGGTGGCGATCTGCCGCCTGAAGCGCGTCGCCGCCGACAATAAGGGTGAGATCGAGCACCTGCTGCCGCCTGTTGCTAAGAAGAAAAACGGCAAGCGCATCGTTTGCATTGGCGCCGGCCCGGCGTCGCTGACGGTTGCGCGCGATCTGCTGCCGCTTGGTTACGAAGTTCATATCTACGACGCGGAGAAGAAGGGCGGCGGCATGATCCGCACCCAGATCCCGCGCTTCCGCTTGCCTGAAAGCGTGATCGACGAGGAAGTCGATTACATCCTCGGCTACGAGCCGGTGACGCACTTCGGTACGCGCCTGGACTCACTGAAAGAAGTTCTCGCTCAAGGCTGGGACGCCGTCTTCGTCGGCACCGGCGCGCCGCGCGGGCGCGATCTTGGCCTGCCCGGTCAGAAGGAAGCCGCCGCCAACATCCATATCGGCATCGATTGGCTTTCCAGCGTCTCGTTCGAGCACATCGACAAGATCGGCAAGCGCGTCATCGTTCTTGGGGGCGGCAACACCGCCATGGATTGCTGCCGCACCTCGCGCCGCCTCGGCGGCGAGGACGTTAAGGTGATAGTCCGTTCTGGCTTCGATGAAATGAAGGCCTCGCCGTGGGAGAAGGAAGACGCCCAGCACGAAGGCATCCCGATCATCAACTTCCACAATCCGAAGGAATTCACGCACAAGAACGGCAAGCTCACAGGCGTGACGTTCACGAAGATGCACTGGGTTGAGAAGGACGGACGCAAGAAGCTTGAGCCGACTGGTGAGCCGGACGTTCACTTCGAGTGCGACGACGTGCTGATGGCTGTCGGCCAGGAAAACTCCTTCCCGTGGATCGAGCGCGACATCGGCATGACGTTCGACAGATGGGACATGCCCGTTGTCGACGAAGTGACGTTCCAGTCGTCGATTCCGAACGTGTTCTTCGGCGGCGACGCCGCGTTCGGCCCCAAGAACATTATCTGGGCTGTGGCGCACGGTCACGACGCGGCCGTCTCGATCGATCTCTTCTGCCACGGCAAGGATGTGAAGGACCGGCTGCCGCCGGGCGTGTCGATGATGTCCACGAAGATGGGCATTCACGAATGGGCCTACGACAACGATATCTCGCTCGACCTTCGCTACAAGGTGCCGCTGGTCGAGCCGGAAGTGGCCCTGCGCAACGTGAAGATCGAGGTCGAGAAGGGCTTTGATCCGCTGCTCGGCTACAAGGAGGCCCAACGCTGTCTGAACTGCGACGTGCAGACAGTGTTTTCGGCGCCCGCTTGCATTGAGTGTGACGCGTGTGTCGACATTTGCCCGATGGATTGCATTACCTTCACCGACAACGGCGAGGAGACTGAACTCCGTGATCGCCTCAACGCGCCGGCTAAGAACATCACCCAGGATCTCTACGTCCAGGACGGCCTAAAAACCGGTCGCGTGATGGTGAAGGATGAAGACGTGTGCCTGCACTGCGGCCTTTGCGCGGAACGCTGCCCGACCGGCGCATGGGACATGCAGCATTTCTACCTCGATATCACGCCGGCTGGCTGCAAGCCGAAGACGCCATCTCGCAAGCGCGAACCGGCGCCCGCGAAGTAGCATTCCAACCGCGAATTATCTTGCTGCCTGCCGCGCGCATGTTAGCGTTCGCGCGGGTTGGGGACCTTGTGTCGTGCGTGCAAACGCACTTTCCCGCGGAGCTGCTTAGGTGGCCCGCCAAAGATAGACGGCGCATCGACCCGCGAGGCCAGTAAGCGCCGCTCCTCGCAGTGATCATCAGGGGAGCATTCTCATGAAACATCTAATAACCGCTGTTGCGATGGCTTTTGCACTTTCGACCGTCGCGCCCTCCGCTTTTGCGGAAACCCAAGCCTTCCGAACTGCTGAAGCGCAGACCTTCTCGCAACAGGATCTGCAGCAATACGGTCTGAGCGTCGCTGACGCCGCGCAGGTCGCCGCCTATCAGGATCAAGGCTATCAGGTCGTCGTCATGTCACCTGCGGAAGCCGAACAATATCAAGCCGGCATGAGTACTATGCATTGGCTGCTGATCGGTTTGCTGGTGGTCGTCGTCGCTGTGGCGGTCGCAGACTAGGATCAAAAGGCGCGAGGTTCCCGCGTAGAAACCATGCGCGCGCGGAACGGATTACGCCGTTCGGCGTTTGGCCTTATCGGACGGGCGCAGAATCTGCGTCCGCCCGATCGGAGGCGGCGCGCCAAGCCCTTCGGGCTCAACGCCGATTCCGGCTCTTGAGGACAGGAAGGGACAAACCCATGAAGTCTCGTTTTATTGGCGCCGCGGCGCTCGCTTTCGCGCTCGCCACTGCGCCCGCCTATGCCGAGACGGCGCAATTTCGCTCAGCTGCTCCGCAGACCTTCTCAGCACAGGAACTACAGAGCTATGGTCTGAGCGCGGAAGCGTCAAACCGTGCCGTGGCGCTGCAAGATCAGGGCTATGAGGTGCGCGTGCTCTCGCAAGAGGAAGCATCGCAATATCAAGCGGGGATCACAGATAACCAATGGCTGCTGCTTGGCATCCTGGCGGGCGTGATCGTCATCGCGGTCGCTGTCGCCGACTAATGCAGCGCGGCCTTTGCGCTGGCGTGCTGACGTTGGCGCTCTGCCTTGGCGGATGCGCCGTCACGCCCGTACCGGACGTGAACGCATTCGCCGAGGATAGCGCCGACAACAGTTTCGAAGTGTTCGACCGGCGCATGGCAGGTGACGCCCTTGTGTTGCCGGTCGTTCACGATCGCCAAACAGACGGGCCGTCCTGCGGCGCACACGCGCTTGCCAGTGTCATCAATTATTGGCGCGGCGCGGGGACCGTACAGGGCGACACGATCTATTCCGCCACGCCGCCGTCGGCGCCAGCTGGTTATTCGATTGCGGAACTCATGGCGCTCGCTCGCGCCAACGGCTTGATCGCAAGCGGTGTTCGCCTCGATGACGCGGCTATAATCAGAGAATTGGAAAACGGGAGGCCCGTGCTTGTCGCAGTGCGGCTGCCGTCCATCTACGTCCAGAATCGGACCTATCCCGGCGCAAATACGCCGGTGCTCGGTCTTGTCGGGAGCACGCTCTCGTACCGGGTGGGGCAGGTGTCGCAATGGACTGGGCTTGAGATGGTTGACCACTACCTGTTGGTGGTGGGCTACGACGATGAACGCTGGGTCGTGGTTGAACCTGTAATGGGCTATCGGACCATCAGCCGCGACAAGCTGGAACGCTATCGCAGACCATTCGAGAATGCCTCAATCGTCTTCAGCGCGACCCACCCGCCGCCCTCAGCCACAGCGGCGCCCGCTCAGGCTCAGGCGCCGGGCTAAGCCCTTCAATTGCTGCCCCTGACCGGCTATCAAGTTCCTCCCCGCGCGGGCGGACTGGCCGCTGACGCACCGGGTAAAGAAGAGCGCCGCACCCAAGCATGGCCAAGCCACTCGCCGCGACCAACGATTTCGTCGTCAAATTCGCCAATGTGAACGGGTCCGGTTCGGCCAGCGCCAACGGGCTATTCGCGAAAGTCATCTTGCGCATGGGCGTGCCTGTCGGCGCGCGCAACATCTTCCCATCGAACATTCAGGGTTTGCCGACTTGGTACGAGGTTCGGGTCAGTGAGGCGGGCTGGCTCGGCCGCCGCGGCGGCATCGATTTGATGATCGCCATGAACCCGCAGACCTGGGACGCAGACGTGAAGGGCATCGAGCCCGGCGGCTATCTGCTCTACGACTGCTCGAAGCCGCTGCCAGCGTCGAAATTTCGCGATGACATCACCATTGTCGGCGCACCACTCACCGATCTCATTGCGGCCGAGTTCACCGATCCGCGCCAGCGTCAGCTGTTCAAGAACATCTGCTATGTCGGCGTGCTCGCACAGCTGCTTGGCGTCGAGACTGATCTGGTGAAGCAGCTCCTCACAGAGGAGTTCAAAGGCAAGGACAAGCTCATCGCGCCGAACTTCAAAGCGTTCGAGCTGGGCTACGGCTACGCCAAAGAGCATCTCGCGCCGATCGGGCTGAAGATCAAACGCAGCGACAAAGTGGGTGATCGCATCTTCGTCGAAGGCAACGATGCCGCCGCGCTCGGCGCTGTCTACGGCGGCGCCACCTTCTGCGCCTGGTATCCTATCACGCCATCGACGTCGCTGGCCGAGAGCTTCCAGAAATATTGCGACAAGCTCCGCAGGGACCCCGACGGCAAGAACCGCTTCGCCATCGTGCAGGCTGAAGACGAGATTGCCTCGATCGGCATGGTCATGGGCGCAGGCTGGGCGGGCTCGCGCGCTTTTACTTGCACCAGCGGCCCCGGCATTTCGCTGATGAACGAGTTCGTCGGTTTTTCGTATTACGCCGAAATCCCGGCTGTGATCTTCGACGTGCAGCGCGGCGGCCCCTCAACCGGCATGCCCACGCGCACGCAGCAATCCGACCTGCTGCTCGCGGCCTACGCCTCGCATGGCGACACCAAGCATCCGATGCTTTTCCCAGGCAATCCAACCGAAGCGTTCGAGTTCGCCGCGCAGGCCTTCGACTTGGCCGACTTTTTCCAGACCACTATCTTCGTCATGCTTGAGCTTGATATCGGCATGCAGGAATGGCTGACGCCGCCGTTCAAGTGGGATGCCAAGCGTCATCTCAATCGCGGCAAGGTGCTGAGCTACGAACACCTGGAGCAAGGCGTGCCATTTGGCCGTTACCGCGATGTCGATGGCGACGCGGTGCCATATCGCACGCTTCCCGGCACGCACCCGACCAAGGGCAGCTACTTCACCCGTGGCTCCAGCCATGACAAAGACGCGCGCTATTCCGAAAAGGGCGAGGACTACACAGAAGGCATGGAGCGCCTGCTGCGCAAGTGGGAGACGATGAAGTCCCATGTGCCGGCGCCGATCGTGAAGAAAGCAAAGAAGCGTACGCCCGATGGCGTCATCTTTATGGGCTCCACCGATCCGGCGATGGAAGAGGCGCTTTGCGCACTTGACGGGCAAGGCATCGATCTCGACGCCATGCGTATTCGCAGCTTCCCATTCTGCAACGACGTGTTCGAATTCATCCGCGATCACGAACAAGTCTTCGTTGTCGAGCAGAACCGCGATGGTCAGCTGAAGTCGCTGTTGGTGAACGAGGGTGGCATTCACCCAGCGCGCCTTGTCTCGGTTCTGCACTATGACGGCACGCCGATCACCGCGCGCTTCATCATCAAAACGATCACCGACAAACTCAAAGGCCCGCATACAGCCGCGCTGCGGGAGAATGCCGAATGACCTACATCGCCAAGCCACCCTTGCATCACCCGTCGCTTGAAAAGAACACGTTGGGCTTTACGCGCCGCGACTATGAAGGGCGTATTTCCACACTCTGCGCTGGCTGCGGCCATGACTCGATTAGCGCTGCGATCGTCCAGGCCTGCTTTGAAATTGATCTCGCGCCGCACCGGTTGGCGAAATTCTCCGGCATTGGTTGCTCGTCAAAGACACCGGACTATTTCGTTAGCCCTGCGCACGGCTTTAACGCCGTCCACGGGCGCATGCCGTCCGTGCTCACCGGCGCAAACATTGCCGCTCGTGATCTGATCTATCTCGGCGTCTCCGGCGACGGCGACAGCGCCTCGATCGGGCTCGGCCAATTCTGCCACGCCGTCCGGCGCGGCGTGAACATGACCTACATCTGCGAGAACAACGGCGTCTACGGCCTCACCAAGGGTCAGTTTTCCGCCACGTCCGACAAGGGCTCAAAGGCCAAGAAAGGCGCGGAAAACAAGGATAGCGCCATTGATCTCGTTATGCTCGCGCTGCAGCTCGGCGCCACCTACGTTGGCCGCAGCTTCTCAGGCGATAAGAACCAACTGGTGCCGCTGATCAAAGGCGCGCTTTCGCACAAGGGCACCTCTTTCATCGATGTCATCAGCCCGTGCGTGGCGTTCAACAACCACGTCGGCTCCACCAAGAGCTTCGACTACGTGCGTGAGCATAACGAAGCCGTGAACCGTATGGACGTCATCACCCCGCGCGCGCCAATAACGGCTGACTACAAGCCAGGCGAGGTAAAGGAAGTCCGCCAACACGACGGCTCAATCTTGCGGCTGCGGAAGATCGAGGACGATTACGACAACACACGCCGCAACGCCGCACTCGCCTATCTTGGGCGGAAGGCCCAGCAGGGCGAGATTGTCACGGGCCTCCTCTATGTCGACCCGGAAGCGAGCGATCTGCACGATGCGATGGGCACAGTGACGACGCCGCTGAACAAACTGCCGGATGCTGATCTCATTCCAAGCGTGGCGGATTTGGAAAAGATCAACGCAAGTTTGCGCTAGCCGAACCGCTCAATCCTAAACGGCGCAATGTCAACCGACGGCGTTTTTTCCGTCGCAATCGCCGCCATGATCTCGCTCGTAATCGGGGCTTCCGTTAGGCCCAAGTGCGCGTGGCCGAATGCGTAGAGCACTTTCGGCGCGCGCTCTAAACGGCCGATTGCCGGCATAAAGTCGGGCAGGGACGGGCGCGAGCCGACCCAGCGGTCTGGGTTCGCTTCAAACTTGATCCCCAGATCATCGATCCGCTGCCGCAAGCGCCGCCACTTGCGCTCATCACCCGGCGCATCCGGAGATCCAAATTCCACGAAACTCGTGCAACGCAGCCCGCTCGTGAACCGAGATACAGCAATGAAGTTCTCGTCAAACACCGTCGTCGGCAAATCGCGCGGCCAGTTCGTCTCGCTGCTTTGCAGATGATAACCGCGTTCGCCGATAAGCGGCGTCGTTACGCCCAGCTGCTCCATCAACACCCGCGACCACGGCCCCGCGCACACGAGCACCGCATCCGCATTGCGCACCGCACCATCCGCCAGCATCACGCGCGCGCCTTCTTCGACTCGCACGACAGTTCCGGCAACGACCTCGCCGCCGCGCTCCGCGAATGAAGCGAGGATCGCGTCGCGCGCTGCCTGCGGTTCGCTCACTTGCCCTGTGCCAGAAAAAATGACAGCCGCCTTGGGCGCACGGTTCAGCACGCCATTGTATCGCGCGAGTTCTGTCGCTGCCATTTCACGCCAGCTCGACGCGCGACCCCACCTCGCTGCTGCGACCGCCGCCAGCCCAAGCTCAGCCCCGTGCTCAGTCATCCACGCGGTTACATGGCCATGCGGAATGACGATCTCCGGCGCCTGCGCCAGTTCAGCGAGCCGCTGCCAGGCAGGCAGCGCATCCGCGAGCAGATTGTCCAACGCCTCGCGCCCGCGTTCAAACTGAGCTGGGTCGCAGGCGCGGAGAAACCGCATCGCCCACGGCGTCCAAAGCGCCACGTCGCTCCAACGAAAATCCAGCGGCCCACCAGCGCCGAAACTCGATCGCGGCGCCCGCAGCACATTGCCCCATGCCGACCACGGCGCGATTTGCTCCGAGCCAATGTGCCCTGCGTTGCCGTAGGAAGCGCCGCGACGCTTATCGCCTGGATCGATCAAGGTCACTTGCACGCTAGCCGCCTGCAGCCGGAGCGCGCACGCGGCGCCCACAAGGCCGCCGCCAATGACCAGAATCGATTTCATCGCCACACCGGATCGTATAAGTTCGCGATCTAAGCAAGCGAGGGATCAATGCAAGTCGATTGGCGTGGCGTGTTTCCGGCGGCTACGACGCAATTCAAGCCCGATCTCTCGATCGATATCGGCGAGACGCAGCGCGTGCAGGACGCGCTCGTCCGCGATGGCGTCCACGGTCTCATCATCATGGGCACGGTGGGAGAGAACAACTCCCTTGAGCCAGATGAGAAGCGCAAGGTTTTGAGGGCAGCGGTCGAGGCTGTCGATAAGCGCGTGCCCGTTCTCGTCGGCGTATCCGAGTTCGACACCAACCGCGCCATCGCCTTCGCGCGCGACGCTGAGAAAGCCGGCGCCGACGGGCTGATGCTATTGCCGGCGATGGTCTATGTGCCGACTGAGGCGGAACTCGTCGCGCACTTCAAAGCGGTGGCGAAGGAAACCAAGCTGCCAATCATGCTCTACAACAACCCGCCAGCTTATCGCGTCAGTGTCGGCATCGAAGCGATCAAGCAACTCGCGGACATTCCGAATATCGTCTGCCTGAAAGAAAGCGCCCCCGATACGCGCCGCTTTACCGATCTCTACAATGCCGTCGGCGATAAGATCATGCTGTTCGCTGGCCTGGATGACGTCGCTCTCGAAGGATTGATCCTTGGCGCGAAAGGGTGGGTGTCGGGTCTCACCAACGCGTTCCCGAAAGAATCGCTGGAACTCTACAATGCCTTCAAGCGTGGCGATCTCGAAACAGCGCTTTCCGTCTACCGCTGGTTCATGCCGCTGCTGCACCTGGATGCTGAGCATGATCTTGTGCAGTCGATCAAGCTAGCAGAGCAGATCATGGGCCGCGGCAGCGAACGTGTGCGTCCGCCACGCTACCCGCTCGCCGGCGCGCGCCGCGCCGAAGTCACAGCGATGGTTGAGCAAGCCGCTGCCACACGTCCGAAACTGAAGAGCGCCGCGTGACGCGCCACACCTTCCGCTGCATCGACGGCCACACCGCTGGCAATCCCGTGCGCCTCGTTGTCGAAGGCGCCCCGGAACTGCGTGGTGCGAGTATGAGCGAGCGGCGCCAGGATTTCATGGCGCGCTACGATTGGATTCGCACTGGGCTTTGCTTCGAACCGCGCGGTCACGACATGATGAGCGGTGGCTTCCTCTATCCGCCAACAATGCCGGACGCCGACGTCGGCATTCTATTCATTGAAACCAGCGGCTGCTTGCCCATGTGCGGCCACGGCACGATCGGCATCGTTACGTTCGGTGTCGAAAACGGGCTGATCAAACCGCGTACGCCGGGGCGATTCATCGCCGAAGTGCCTGCCGGCCGGATCGAAATCAGCTATGAGCAGGATGGCGATCTCGTTCGCAGCGTCCGCATCCGGAACGTCCCGAGCTATCTCGCGGCCGAGAACATAAGTGTCGACGTGCCAGACTTCGGCCCGCTAACGCTTGACATTGCGTATGGCGGAAACTTTTACGCGATTATCGAGCCGCAAGGCGCCTACACTGGTCTCGACGATCTCGGCGCTGCGCGGATACTCCAGCTCTCGCCGATCATCCGCCAACGCCTGCGCGACAAGATCGAGCCGGTACATCCGCTCGATCCGACCATTAGGGGTGTGAGCCACGTGTTGTGGGCTGACAAGGCGAAGACCGGGGGCGCTCACGGCCGCAACGCCGTCTTCTACGGCAACAAGGCCATTGATCGATCTCCATGCGGCACCGGCACTTCAGCGCGCCTGGCACACCTGCACGCCAACGGCAGACTTAAGGTCGGTGACGCTTTCGTCCACGAGAGCTATATCCTGTCGAGGTTCACGGGCCGCATTGAAGCCGAAACCGAGATAGGCGGCGTTCCAGCGATCATTCCCTCCATTGAGGGCTCTGCGATCGCGACCGGCCGCAACGAAATCTGGATCGACACCGAAGACCGGTTCGCGCACGGTTTCCAGGTCGTCTGATCGGCGTTGCACGTTCGTCGTGCGCGTGCTCAATTTGAGAAAAGACGTGCGGGGGAGATACGCATGGTTCTGACTGTGTTGCTGGGGTTGCTCGCCGCTATCGGTGTGGCCTTTACGATAGCATTGCTGCGCTCCGCGCTGAAGCGATCGCAGGCGATACCGAATCTCGAAGCGATTTTTCTCGGCGCGGTTACGAATTTTTTCGATACCCTCGGTATCGGCTCGTTCGCGCCGACCACGGCCTGGATCAAATTCCGTCGGATGGTGCCTGACAGCTTTATCCCAGCCGTCCTCAATACCGGCCACGCGCTGCCGACAATCGCGCAGTCAGTAATCTTCCTGATTATCCTTGGCGTGCACGTGAGCCCCCTTTTGTTGGTGTCTTGCATAGTTGCTGCTGTCGTCGGCGCGTTCGTAGGTACGCCGATCGTTTTGAAGGCGCCGGTGCGTGTCGTGCAGGCCGTCGTGGGCATTGCATTGCTCATTGCGGCAGGTCTCTACGCCATGAGCAATCTTGGGATGTTTCCGGTCGGCGGCGAAGCAACAGGGTTCGAGGGCGCTCGCCTCTACATAGCCATCGGAGCACATTTCATTATGGGCGCACTGATGGCGTTCGGAATCGGGCTCTATGCTCCCTCGCTCATCCTCCTAAGTCTCCTCGGCCTGGATCCCAGGCTTGCGTTTCCAATCATGGCCAGCGCGTGCGCCTTCCTGATGCCAACCACGGGCTTCCGCTTCGTAGCCTCCGAACGTATCGATCTGCGCGTGGTACTGGGGTTAGCGATTGGCGGCATTCCGGCCGTGTTGATCGCGGCGTATGTCGTCAAAGAACTGGACGTTGTGGTTCTGCGATGGGGCGTCGTTGTCGTGGTTCTCTATGCAGCACTCTTGCTGTTGCGTTCGGCGCTGATTGGCGACAACAAGGCAGAGGAGCCCTCGGGCAAGCCCGCCGTCATCCCGTGAGGTTCAATTGAAACACTTGTTCGTTGCCGCCGCCGCTCTCATGTGCGCCACGCCCGCTTTCGCTCAAAACGCCGATCTTTCGCGGCTCTTTGCAGATGAACGTGCCTTCGTCTATCGCGAGGACCCGCTCTCGGCGACCGGCGCCGGAATTCATGACTACGACGATCGTTTTCCGTCGGTCACGCCTGAGGCAAACGCACGGCAGTTGCGCGAGAATCAACAATTCCTCACGCGCCTCCACGCGATAGATCGCACTCAACTCTCGCACCCGGAGCAGGTGAGCTACGACCTCTTCGAGTTTATGGTCGGACAGCGTGTCCGCTTGGGGCGTTATGACGAGTGGCGCCTGCCGCTCAATAGCGACAGTGGCTTCTATTCCGACATCGTCCTGCTCGACGACCTACAGTCGCCGCGCACTGTGCATGATTACGAAAACTACGTCTCCCGGCTAAACGACACGCGCCGTTATTTCCGCGAGCAGATCGCCAACATGCGCGTTGGAATGCGAGATGGCTTCACGCTGCCGCGCGAGATCATCGGCGGTGTGTCGCAAGTGATCAGCGGTTTTCACTATGAGAGCGCTGAATCGATCGGTCTCTATGAGCCATTCGCCAACTTCCCCGCGACGGTGCCAGAATCGGAACGCGCGCGCTTGCGCGAAGCTGGCCGCGCCGCAATCGCAAACAATGTGATCCCGGCGTTCGACGAGTTCCGCACGTTCTTCGAGACAGAGTACGCGCCGCGCGCCCGCAACACTATCGCGGCGCAGCGCCTGCCGAATGGCCGAGCCTATTACGCTGATCTCGTCCGCTATTACACGACGCTGCCAGACGCGACACCGCAACAGATTCACCAGATCGGCCTGCGCGAGGTCGCGCGCATCCACGCCGCAATGGAGGTGGAAATGCGCGCATCGGGCTTCCAAGGCACTTTTCCGGAATTTCTGACCTTCCTGCGCACTGATCCGCAATTCTATGCAACCACGCCGGAGCAATTGTTGCGTGAAGCAGCATGGATCACGCGCGAAATAGACGGCCAGATGCCGAATTTCTTCGGCCGCATTCCCCGTCGCCCGTACACGGTGCGCCCCGTTCCCACCGAGATCGCGCCAAACTACACGGGCGGCCGCTACAATGGCGGCCGTGTCGATCAGGCCGGTGAGTACTGGGTCAACACCTACGCGCTCAACACCCGCCCGCTCTATGTTTTGCCGTCACTTACCGCACACGAAGCCGCGCCGGGCCATCACACGCAGATCTCGCTCGCACGTGAACTGGAAAATCTTCCTGCGTTCCGGGGCTCGTTCTATCCGCACGCCTTTGGCGAGGGGTGGGGACTTTATTCGGAGCGGCTTGGCGAAGAGATGGGCATCTATCACACGCCATATCAGCGTTTCGGCCGTCTCACCTACGAGATGTGGCGCGCATGCCGGCTTGTCGTAGATACAGGCATGCACTCGATGGGTTGGTCGCGCCAACGTGCGCTCGACTATCTTGCCGCCAACACGGCGCTATCAACACACGAAATTCGCACTGAGGTGGATCGTTACATCGGTTGGCCCGGTCAAGCGCTTGCTTACAAGATGGGCGAATTGAAAATCGTGGAGTTGCGCCAGCGGGCCGAGGCAGCGTTAGGCGATCGCTTCGATATCCGCGCCTTTCACGACGTCGTCCTCGGCAACGGCGGCGTGACGCTGCCGGTGCTGGAACGCCAAGTGGACGAATACATCACTGCGACGCGCGCGCAGTAGGCTACTTCGTTCCGTACATCCGGTCGCCCGCGTCGCCGAGACCCGGGACGATATAGCTGTGCTCGTCGAGGCGTTCGTCGACCGACGCCGTCCAAATCGGCACATCTGGGTGATGGCTGCGGGCGACATCGATCCCTTCGGGGGCTGCGAGCAGGCACACAAGGCGAATGTCGGTTACGCCGTTTTCTTTCAGCCGATCGAGCGCCGCGACGGCAGTGTGCCCGGTCGCAAGCATAGGGTCGATCACAATAACCAGCCGCTCCGCGACATCGCTCGGCGCCTTGAAATAGTACTCGACCGCCTTCAGCGTCTTCGGATCGCGGTAGAGGCCGATGTGGGCCACGCGCGCGGAGGGCACCAGTTCAAGCATCCCGTCCAGCAATCCCATGCCCGCGCGCAAGATTGGCGCGAACACCAGTTTCTTTCCCGCCAACCTCTTGCCAGTCATGGCCGCCACCGGGGTTTCAATCGCGACATCTTCAAGCGACAGATCGCGCGTCACTTCATAGCAGAGCAGCACGCTTATCTCGCGCAGCAGCGCGCGAAATGAGCGCGTCGACGTTTCCTTGTCTCGGAGGATCGTAAGTTTGTGCTGCACCAATGGATGGTCGACGATCGTCACGCTTTGCATCAGAACACCGTACCATCGCTATGAATGAGAAGAGGCGGTCCGCCGTCAGCGCGCCTTTTGCGCGCAATCTCGCGCCCGGCGGCCCAAGTGCCGCCTTCGAGGACTTTCGCCAGCGGAAATTGTTCAGCGCTTACGCCCAGCCGCTCGCGCACCATAGGCGCTATGCGGTCGAGAAGCGCCACCGTAAGCGAGCGCCAAGCAACGATCGCCGGATCGCCGACATCGTAAGCGCGTGGGGCGTGGTCTGCTGGCGCGAGCACGCCGGCGTCAACAAAGAGTCCGCCGTTGCGATACTCGGCCAACCCCGTGAGCCCGTCGATCTCGACGACGCGCAAGCCTGCACGCTCAAGCGGCTCAATCAGCGAATAGGCCAACCATTGCGAGAGCTTGTGCAGCGGCACGTAACCCAGCTGCGGATGCGGCCAGCAATCGCCGAGGGGGACGCCGCCCAAAGAGGGACGATTTTCCCAAATCGGGCCCAGCCCTTCGAGCAAGACCTCAAGAATGACCGGCGCTGGGAGAACGCCGCCCGCGGCGCGTCCCTTAAGTTCATCAAATAATCCCCCCGGCCGCGGCGCGTCGTGTAGCGCGAAGAGACCTGGGTTTGCGTCCACCGTTTGACCCAGTCGATTGAGAAGGCGCGCCCTTCCATCAAGTCCATCGAGTGGGTTCATTTCCCCCGCTTGAAGCGCATCAGCAAGCGCCGTGCCGTCCAAGCGCGCCAATCCTTCTGCGTCCGCGCGTAATGGATCAGCAGGATCGGCGGAGAAGCCGCCCCATTCGAACAGACGCAGGCTCGCGAGAGCCAAACCTTCGGAGCGTGACGCGCTCAAGTCCGTGCTCGGATCTACGAAGCGCCAGGCAGGTCCGGCGCCGGCGTCGAGCAGCACGGACGTGATGGCGAGATCGAACTCAGCGCGCGCCCTCACATCAACGTCGCGCCACCGAACGTCTTGAGAAATCTCGCGCCACAAGTCGCGACCGCCAAACACGAAATGACGCCACCGCGCGTGAAACGGCACGTCGAGCGTCGGATAGCGCTTGCGCACAACGTTCGCGACGAACTCCGCGCACGCCGGCAGCATGCCGAGATTCAGTATCCAGTCATCGAGCTTACCCGCTTCGACCAGCGCGAATGCTTCCTCTGCACACGAACGCACGGCGCCGGCGCTGAGCAGGGCGCTCGCGTCAGAAATCCTTAAGGTCACGCCCCACCGTGCGGTTCAGATCTTCTTCGGTTGGTGCTGCTTCGGCGCTGAAATAGCCAGCTGCCTTCTTGGCCTCAAGCTCGACGGTGGCGTCAGGCGGCACGAGTTCCGGCGGGATCGGCACGCGTTCGCCGATTGCGATCCCCGAGCCCGTGATCGCATCGTGCTTCATGTTTGACATCGACACGAAGCGGTCGATGCGCGTGATGCCAAGCCAATGCAGCACATCCGGCATCAATTGCTGGAAGCGCGCATCCTGCACGCCAGCAACGCATTCCGTGCGCTCGAAATAGGTTGCCGCCTGGTCGCCGCCGGGCTGACGTTTGCGCGCGTTGTAGACGAGAAACTTCGTCACTTCGCCGAGCGCGCGGCCTTCCTTGCGGTTGTAGACGATAAGGCCCACGCCGCCGTTCTGCGCGTCTCGCACGCATTCTTCGATGCCATGAGTCAGATAAGGCCGGCAGGTGCAGATATCCGAGCCGAACACGTCTGAGCCGTTGCACTCGTCGTGGACGCGGCACGTTAGCTTGCGCGCCGGGTCGGCAACCGCTGTGGGATCGCCGAAGATGTAAAGCGTGATGCCGCCGATCGGTGGCAAGAAGACGCTGAGATCGGTCCGCGTGACCAGTTCCGGATACATGCCGCCGGTCTGCTCGAATAAGGTGTGCCGCAAGCGCTCTTCGCTCACTGCAAACCGTGCTGCGATGCCGGGGAGATGCCACACGGGATCGATCGCCGCTTTCGTCACTGCGACATCGCCGCTCTCATGGACGACCCTGCCATCAATTATCAACCGTCCAAGCTGGATCGCGTCACGCACCTCTGGCAGCGACAATCGCGCCTTGGTGATCGCTATCGTTGGGCGAACATCGACACCGCTCTCGATTTCCCGCTTGAATGCGTTTGCGACCAGATGCCCCCAAGGATCGAGTGACACGATCTTTGACGCGTCGCGCCATTGCGGAAAGGGGCCCATCTGAACGACAGGGGAGGTGTCTTTCAAATCCGGGCGAACACTAGGATTGAGCGCGCCTGCTGATACAGCGAGCGCGCGGTATACAGAATACGCGCCGCCGTAGGCGCCAATGACGTTGCGCTCCGCCGTCGCTGAGCCAATGATCGGCCCGCGTTCTTGTGCTGTTGGCGCGCCCCACTGAATTGGAAAGCGCAGCGTTGCGCCGGTTCCCGGATGGGAGGTCAGGCGAATGTGACCGATGCGGTTTTCGGACATGTTTGTTTCGTCGGCGTCGAATACGCCCTCGTGATTCGTAATGTGAGGCTAGGGCGCTCGTTAGGCAAGGCGTATGAGCGTCGCCGCAATTACGCCTTCAACAAGTCCAGCATTGCCATAGCGGCCGCTGGGTTGCGCTCCTTGGCGCCGCTGATGAAGTAAAGGAACACGTCGCCCGACTGTTCCCATTCGCGCACCGTCTTTGCCCATTTCTTCAGTGCAGCTTTCGGGTATCCCGTAGGTTCATCGGCCTTCGTCAACTCCAAGCGCGCGTATGAAAAATCCGCGGTTGGTTCGACGATGAGTGGATGTTTCTCGGACTCGACCGTCACAACGGCGATATTTCGCTCGCGTGCAATCTTCAGAAACGCATCATCAGTGAAGCTTACATGCCGCACTTCAATGGCGTGCCGCAGCTTCAGCTTGCCGAGTTTCTGCGGCAGCATGTCAAAATAGGCGTTGATCTCGTCAGCATCGAACTTCTTGTAAGGCGCCATCTGCCAAAAGATCGGACCGAGCTTTGAGCCCAACTCGCTGACGCCGCTATTGAAGAACCATTCGATCGATTGCGCGGCCTCGCGCAAGTCTTTGCGCTGCACCGACGCTCGCGGCGCTTTCACGGAGAACATGAACGATTCCGGCGTCGAACTTGCCCATTTTTTAAAGGAGGCGGCGGTCTGCGTCCGGTAGAACGTCGCGTTGATCTCGATCGCCGTCACCTTGCTCGATGCGTACTCAAGCTGCTTGGCGGCGGCGAGCTTCGGCGGGTAGAAGGTCTCCTCCCACGGCTCAAAGCTCCAGCCGCCGATGCCGACGCGGATCGTCATCTCATTCGCCCGTGAATTTCGGCGCGCGCTTTTCTGTGAACGCGTCCACTGCTTCCTTGTGGTCGCGCGTCTCATGCGCCAGCGCCTGGAACGCCGCAGAAAGTTCCAGCACGTCGCTTAAGCGACCATGCTGCGCCTCGCGCAGCAAGCGCTTCGCCAGCCGCACGGTGCGGGGAGGGTTCACAGCAACGCGCTCTGCTACCTTGCGCGCCTCCTCCATAAGCGCTTCATCGGAAACGACGCGCGAGACTAGGCCGATCCGCGCGGCCTCGTCCGCGTCGATCGTGTCGCCCGTGAGCACCAATTCCGCCGCGCGCGAGGCCCCAATCGCGTTGGTCAGGATCCATGCGCCGCCGTCGCCGGGTATGATGCCAACCTTTACAAAACTCGACGCCATTTTCGCGGAAGCGCCGGCAAGGCGTATGTCGCACAGCACGCCAATGTCGAGCCCAAGCCCAATCGCATGACCGTTGATCGCCGCGATCGTGGCGACTTCAACGTCAGCCAAAGCTTTGATGATCGAGTGCACGCCACGCCGATAATTGGCGCGCGTCCCATCCGGTGTGCCGCGCGGGCCGATGCCGCTGCGCTCGCGGATCGCCTTGAGATCCCCACCCGCGCAAAAAGACTTTCCCGCGCCAGTGAGGATCACGGCGTTGACGTCGCTGTCGTCATTTGCTTTCCAGAGTGCTGAGGCAAGGTCGTCGCAATCAGCTTGCGTCGCGATGGCGTTGCGGCTTTCGGGCCGGTTCAACGTGATTGTGGCGACACGTCCGGATTTGTCGTAGGTGGCGAACGTCATGGAAGCTCCGTGGAAACCTCCGCGTGGCTTAAACTCTTAGCACAGTCGCGACAATCTCTTACTCAGGCCCGTCGCCCTGCACGTAGGCGATTAGATCCTCGCTTTGCGCCGGATTCGGACCATGACGAATGACGTCGACGCGCCCGCGCCCGTCGCGCCCAGCGGTGACCGCAATCTGAGTCTCGGTGTCCGCCTGGAACAGGTAACGCGCACCATCCGCATCGGTCTGCTCGGCGCCGTCGCGCACTTCGAGCGAGAATGTGGTCGTGCGGCCGTTTTCCGCGATATCGATCGCCTGTGCGTTGGCGGCGCTGGCAAAATCGTAGGAATGATAGAGCAAATCACCATCGCCATCTTCGCTGACGACAATTGTGCGCCGCCCAGTGAATCCCATCAGGCGCGTGCGAGGCAGCCAGCGGCACGAAATTTCGCGATCAGCGAGACGCACGCTGGAATAGAATGGGGTGTACGCCGCACCCGGCGTCTCAAGCATTCCAGAATTGATCTGGCGAACGAAGCCCGCCTCGGCGCCGTTTTGCGTCAGGGCGGTGTAGATGCTTCCTGCCGCGCCTTCGGACTCGCCGATTTGATACTCTGTCCGCTGAATCAGCGCCCCGTTCGGCTTGTCATACTGAATTACATGCGCGGTGTCCCCATCGCGCTCAAACACCAACAACGCGGGCGCGTTGATAGCATCGCAAATGAACCACGGCGCCTCGACAGCTTCGGCTGTTGTCGCTGGCAGAGGTGGCGGCGGTTCGGATTGACCGCACGCGCAGAGAAGGGCAGCAGCAGCGAGAAGAGCGAAACGCATGCGGAACATCTCCGGTTTGGGTCACTATACTGCGGACTAATGGCGCCGCAATTTGGATGACCGGTCTCAGAGGCCCAATTTGCTTCGCGTCGCTTTGGTTATGCTCACAGCGCTCTTGGCGTAGTCCGCCCACGGGTCCGGTTCGTTGAGCCGTGGACGCATGTCTTTGAGTTTGAACACCGACGCAGCCGGGATTGTTTTTAGCTCGTCCCAGCTGACCGGCACTGCAATGGGCGCTGTCCCTTTTGCACGAGGTGAGTATGGCGCGATCGCTGTCGCGCCGCGTCCATTGCGCAGATAGTCGACAAAAATGCGTCCCTTGCGCTTTGCCTTCGACATGTTGGCCACAAAGCGCTTCGGGTCCAGCGCCGCGATCTGTTCGGCCACATCACCGGCAAACTGCTTGAACTCTTCCCACTCGAGCCTGGGCTTCACGTTGAGGACGATGTGGATGCCTTTGCCGCCGGTAATCATTGCAAAGGATGCAAGATCGGCGTTCTCCAGCAGCGCTTTGATATCGAATGCTGCGCGCTTGACGACCTGAAAGTCCAACTCCTCATCCGGGTCGAGATCGAAGATAAGGCGGTCTGGGTGTTCCAGATCCCTGTTCTTCGAACCCCAGAGGTGAAATTCCAACGCGCTGATCTGTGCAGCTGACACAATCGCGGTGGCGTTTGGCAGCGTGATGTATTCCTCGGTTTTACCGTCGCTCTCTGCGATATCGATCAGCTTGATCTCCTTCGGCATGCCTTTCATGGCGTGCTTCTGGAAGAATGTCTGTTTGCCGACGCCATCCGGCGCGCGCACCAGACTCACTGGACGGCCAAATAGATGCGCCCCCATCCGGTCGGCGGCCATGTCGAGATAGGCCGCGAGTTCGGCTTTGGTGACGCCGGATTCCGGGAAGAGCACTTTATCCGGGTGCGTCAAGCGAACGCGCGTCCGCATGGCTGGTGCCGCTTGTTCGGCTTGAACGTCCTTCGCCGCCTTGTCGCCGCGCAGTCCAAGAAAGACACCGTGCCGTATCGCGCCATCGCTCGTGAATTCTGCGAACTTCACCTGCGCCACAAGCTTCGGCTCAACCCATTTGGCGCCTTTTGCGGCGGGACGCGGCACAGCCAGCGCGGGCTTCGCGCGCTCGATCTTGCTCAGCTGCGCAGAGAGAGAGGCAAGCGTCTTATCATTGAACCCCGTGCCGACATTGCCGCGATAGACGAGCTTGCCGTCCTCATGATCGGCCATCATCAATGCGGCGAACGCGCGGCCCTTCAACGAAGGTTGGTATCCTATGATCACGAATTCCTGCTCGTGGATGAGCTTCACCTTCAGCCACGAATTCGTTCGTCCGCTTTGATACGTCGAACTCGCCTTCTTCGAAACGACGCCTTCGAGCCCTTGCTCGCGAAAAGCTTCCAGCACTGCAGGACCATTGCCCTCGAAGTGGGGGCTCACGCGAACCGGCGCCTTGGCCTTGGCGAGGACCTTTTCCAGCCGCGCCTTGCGCTCGATCAGCGGCGCCTTACGCAAATCCTTAGCGCCTTCGGCCAACAGGTCGAACACGAAATATGAAACGCCCTTGGCGACTCCGCTCTCAAGTGATTTCTGCAGCGCGGAAAAGTCCGTCTTGCCGCTCGCTTGTGCGATGGCAACCTCGCCATCGAGCAGCACATCTTTCAGATTGAGCGCGGCCAGCGCATCCGCGACGGATTGGAATTTACCCGTCCAATCCAAACCGGTTCGGGTGTAGAGCCGCACGCTGTCGCCGCTTACAGCCGCTTGGATACGATAGCCGTCGTATTTGATCTCATGAAGCCAAGCGTCGCTTGATGGCGCCTTCTCCGCACGCGTCGCTAAAGCGGGGTCCACGAACGCCCATTTCGGAGGCTTCGCGGCCTTCGGCGCGCGCTCGCCACCTTTGCTCCAGACGCGCGCGCCGCCAGATCGCACGTCTTCAATCGTGCGGCCCGATACGACACTCGTCACGCTGCGCGCGACAGGGTCTTCTTTTCCTGCAAAGGCGTCTTTCGACTTGAACAACAACCAAGGATTGCCACGCTCGCCCTCGCGCGGCTTGATCTTGACCATGTGAAATTCGCCTTGCAGCCGTTCGCCGGCCAACACGAATTTCAACTCACCCTTGGCCATGCCTTCGTCGGGATCGAGCAGCCAATGCACCTTACCGGTGTCCCAGACGATCACGGCGCCTGCGCCATACTCACCCTTTGGAATCACGCCCTCAAACGAGCCGTACTCGATCGGATGGTTTTCTGTGCGCATGGCGAGGCGCTTGATGCTGGGATCGAGGGAAGGGCCCTGTGGCACCGCCCAGCTCATCAACACGCCATTGTGCTCGAGCCGAAAATCATAGTGCAGCCGCGTGGCCGCATGCTTTTGCACGACGAACATACCGCCAGCGTCCTTCACGGTCCCGCCGGCAGGCTCGGTCGTCTTCTTGAAGTCGCGCATGCGTTTGTAGTCGGCGAGATCGCCGACCTTATCGCCCGCCTTTACAGACTTGCGCGCCATCGCACTGGCTTATTTCTTCGCGCGCTTCTTCGCCGGAGCTTTAGCGGGCGCTTTCGCGCGCGGCGTCTTCGTGCGTTCTGCGGCGGCGCGGCGCTTCGGCGCCGGTGTTTCTTCTTCCTCTTCGCCGACGATCTTCGTTTTCTTCGCCAACGACTTCTTCAGCGCATCGACCAGCGAGACGACATTGTCGCCGTAATCGTTCGACGGCATTTCCTGATCTTCCAGAACGAGTTCGCCGTGGCGCTCGATCTTCTTTTTCACCAAGCGCTCGATCGCAATCGCGTATTCGTCCTCAAACTTGTTCGGGTCGAACTTCGCCTTTTTGCGATTGATCAGCTCTTCGGCGAGATCGATTAGATCCTTGTCGAGCTTCCCGCCCGGAATTTCGTCGAAGAACGCGTTCGCCTTGCGCAGCTCCTGCGCGTAGTGAACTGTCTCGACAGACAGCCCGCCCTCGTACGGCTTCACCGCAGCGATATACGAACGCCCGCGCATAGTGATCTGGCCAAGGCCAACCGTCTTCGTCTTCTTCAAAGCCTCGCAAACAACGCGATACGGCTCATCCGCCATTTTGCCATCGGGCAGGGCGTAATACGGCTTATCGAAATAGATCGGGTCGATCGAGTCCGCTGGCGCGAACTGGATCATGTCCAGCGTCTTCTTGGAGTCGACCCTCAATGCATCGAACTCTTCATCGCTGAAGAGCACATAGCGGCCCTTGGTGTACTCGTAGCCTTTGACGATCTCGTCGTTCGAGACGGCGCCAACGCCCGGCGCGACCTTCTCGTAGCGAATACGCTGCTTCGAAGGCTCGTGAATCTGGTTGAACGAAATCTTTTCCTTGGAATCCAAGGCTGAGTAGAGCTTCACCGGCAGCGCAACCAACGCAAGCCGAATTTGCCCTGTCCAAACTGGACGAGCTGGAGGCGCCATGACCCTTAAACACCCTGACGTGACCCGACGTTCCAGTATCGTAACATTACTGGAACTCGCCCACAACGCGCGTGGTTAGCGTTTACCTTACTTTGCGACGGTCGCCGCCATGAGACGAATAGGTGGCGCGCGCAGCTTCCACGAATGCGCCGCCGCGATCGCGCATGCGATCGGAGAAGACGAGCCCAACATCGCGGCTCAGATCAAATCCAGCAAGATTTACTGATGCGAGGCCCGGCGCTTTGAAGCTTGATGGCGCAACCGTCACGCCGAGCCCCGCAGCGACCATGCTCATGGCGCGATCATCGGAGAGCGTGCGCAGGCTGAACGAGGGGCGCACGTCGCGGTTGGTGAAGTAGCGGCTGATTTCCGGCAGGCCTTCGCATTGGCGGCGCACGATCATTGTCTCGCCCGCCAGTTGACCACCTTCGATCTCCTCGACCCCCGACAGTTTGTGGTTAGCGCTGACAAACAACACATAAGGTTCGTTTCGAAGCCTCTCCTGCGCGAAGCTCTCCAGCCCGGGCCGTAGGATCGTGATCGCCACGTCGAGGCGTCCGTCGGAGAGCCGGTTAGCGATATCGCGCTCTGTCGAGTCCAGAATCTCCAGAGCCTCGCCGCCTGAGTTCCGTGCGTGCGCCGCGACCACCCGTTCGAGATCTCGCGCAGGGATGGTGGAGAGGATGCCCGCCCGCAGCCGCTTCAGCTGCGGCGTGCTCGAGACCTCTCGGAGCGCGGCCTCGTATTCCTGGGTGATCCGCCGCGCATGCTGCAGGAACTTGCTGCCGGCAGGGGTTAGCGACACCCGTCTTGTTGTCCGCTCGAACAGGCGGGCGCCAACTTCGTCCTCGAGCTTGGCGATCCCAACCGAAAGCGTGGGCTGCGTAACCGAGACCCGCTGCGCTGCCTTCGAGAACGAGCCGAGTTCGGCCACAGCCAGGAAATAGCGCAGCAGATAGCGATCCATAGACCATATCTATCAGTCTTGTTCGCAACGTTCAATTTCTATTGGCAAGCCAAATCAATTAGAGGTCGCAGTCAAACGTAGAAGGGTCGGGAGGCCCCCATGACCGATTCCTACCAACTCGATTTCCAACTCGGCGAAACCGCCGACGCTATCCGTGACACCACCCGACAATTCGCTGGCGACCGCATCGCGCCGATGGCTGCCGAGATCGACGCCAACAACAAGTTCCCACGCGCGCTGTGGCCGGAGATGGGCGAGCTTGGCCTGCACGGCATCACCGTCGAGGAGGAGTGGGGCGGCCTTGGCCTTGGATATCTCGAACACGTTGTGGCGATGGAGGAAGTCAGCCGCGCCAGCGCTTCGATCGGCCTTTCATACGGCGCGCACTCGAACCTCTGCATCAATCAGATCCGCCGCTGGGCGACGCCGGAGCAGAAGCGCAAATATCTGCCAAAGCTGATCAGCGGCGAACACGTCGGCTCGCTGGCGATGAGCGAAGCCGGCGCCGGTTCGGACGTCATCGGCATGAAGCTACGCGCCGAACACAGGGGCGATCGCTACGTTCTCAATGGCACCAAGTTCTGGATCACCAACGCGCCAGAAGCCGACACGCTGGTTGTCTACGCCAAGACCGAACCCGGCGCGGGTTCGGGCGGCATCACCGCCTTCATCATCGAGCGCGGCATGAAGGGCTTCAGCGTCGGCCAGAAGCTCGACAAGATGGGCATGCGCGGCTCCGACACTGGCGAACTGGTGTTCGAGGATTGCGAAGTGCCGGAAGAGAACACGATGGGCCCGGTGAACCATGGCGCCGGCGTGCTGATGAGCGGGCTCGATTATGAGCGCGCCGTGCTATCCGCCGGGCCGCTCGGCATTATGCAGGCTTGCCTCGATGTCGTGCTGCCTTATGTGCGCGAGCGCAAGCAGTTCGGTCGCCCGATCGGTTCGTTCCAGCTGATGCAGGCCAAGGTCGCCGACATGATCGTTGCGCTCAACTCGGCGCGCGCCTACGTCTACGCCGTCGCCAAATCGTGCGACGCCGGCAAAACCACGCGCCACGACGCAGCTGGCGCCATCCTCTACGCCTCCGAGAGCGCAGTGAAGGTCGGCCTCGAAGCCATCCAAGCCCTCGGCGGCGCGGGCTACACGAAAGACTTCCCAGTTGAGCGCTTCCTCCGCGACGCTAAGCTCTACGACATCGGCGCCGGCACGAATGAAGTGCGGCGCTTCCTGATCGGACGCGAAATTATTGGCGGGGGCTAACACGCCGCATGAAACTCAAATCCAACATCGATCCGAACTCCGAAGCGTTCGCCAAGAACGCTGCGCATCATCGCGGTTTGGCGCAGCAGCTGCGCGAACGCACGGCGCAGATCGCGCTCGGCGGCCCGGAGGAATCCCGCACGCGCCACACCAAGCGCAACAAGCTGTTGCCGCGCGAGCGGGTTGAGCGCTTGCTCGATCCCGGTGCGCCGTTTCTCGAAGTCGGCGCGTTAGCCGCGTACGATCTCTACAACGGCGAAGCGCCCGCGGCTGGCGTCATCACCGGCATTGGCCGCGTTTCCGGCCGCGAAGTGATGATCGTCGCCAACGACGCCACGGTGAAGGGCGGCGCGTATTTTCCGATGACGGTGAAGAAGCACCTGCGCGCGCAAGAGATCGCGATGCAGAACAAGCTGCCGTGCGTTTATCTCGTCGATAGCGGGGGCGCGAACCTGCCGCACCAAGCCGAAGTCTTCCCGGACCGCGACCATTTCGGCCGCATCTTCTTCAACCAAGCGCGCATGTCGGGCGAGGGCATCGCGCAGATCGCCTGCGTCATGGGTTCATGCACCGCCGGCGGCGCCTACGTGCCGGCGATGAGCGATGAAACCGTCATCGTACGCAATCAAGGCACCATTTTCCTTGGCGGACCTCCTCTCGTGAAAGCCGCGACCGGCGAAGTGATCAGCGCCGAAGACCTCGGCGGCGGCGACATGCACGCGCGCAAGAGCGGCGTTGTCGATCACCTCGCGCAGGATGATGCCCACGCGCTGCACCTCGTTCGTCGCATCGTCGCCAACTTGAACACCGTGAAGAAAGTCGGCCTCGATCTGCGCGAACCGATCGCGCCCGCCTACGATGCCGAAAGCATATACGGCGTCATCCCCGACGACGTGCGCACGCCGTACGATGTCCGCGAAGTCATCGCCCGCATCGTCGACGGCAGCGAGCTGGACGAGTTCCGACCACTATACGGCCCGACGCTCGTCACCGGCTTCGCGCGCATCTGGGGCTTTCCTGTCGCGATCCTCGCCAACAACGGCATTCTGTTCAGCGAAAGCGCACAGAAGGGCGCGCACTTCATCGAGCTCGCCTGCAAGCGCGGCATTCCGCTGCTCTTCCTGCAAAACATTTCCGGCTTCATGGTCGGCGGCAAATACGAAGCTGGCGGCATCGCCAAGGACGGCGCCAAAATGGTGACAGCCGTCGCCTCCGCCGAAGTGCCGAAATTCACCGTGCTGATCGGCGGCTCGTTCGGCGCCGGCAATTACGGCATGTGCGGCCGCGCCTACTCCCCGCGCTTCCTCTTCACCTGGCCCAACTCGCGCATCTCCGTCATGGGCGGCGAGCAAGCGGCGAGCGTGCTGGCGCAAGTGAAGCGCGACGGCATGGAAGCGAAAGGCGAGAGCTGGGCCAAAGCCGAAGAAGAAAAATTCAAAGACCCAATCCGCGCCCGCTACGAAGCCGAAGGCAGCCCCTATCACGCCACCGCGCGCCTCTGGGACGACGGCATCATCGACCCAGCACAAACGCGCGACGTGCTAGGCTTGGCGATCAGCGCATCACTCAACGCGCCGATTCCGGAGACACGCTTCGGCGTGTTTAGGATGTAGCTCATGTCCAAGCCACGCATCACCTTTGCCATTAAGAAGGACGAGCAGGGCGAACCTGTTGAAGTCTATCTCTATCTAAATCCGGATGGGCGAGATCAACTTGTGGCTGAGCTTCAACATCTGAGCGAGCAATCAGATCACTTTCACATGCAGCACGATGAGCTGATCGCGGAAGTCCTAATGCGGGACGTGCCCTACGAATCCGACGAGATTATTCCTTGGCACGTGAAAGTCATGCTTCGGCCGGACGATTGGGATCGCCGGTATTTTCCACATGTGATGAAGGACGACGCGCCGAGTGCTTAAATCCGTTCTCATCGCAAACCGTGGCGAGATCGCGCGCCGCGTTATTCGCACCGCCAAGCGTCTCGGCGTGCGCACAATCGCGGTCTATTCCGACGCTGACGCCAAAGCGTTGCACGTGCGCGAGGCCGATGAAGCCCTGCACATCGGCGCGTCGCCCGCGAAAGAGAGCTATCTGCGCGGTGAGAAGATCATCGCTGCTGCGAAGCAAACCGGCGCCGAGGCCATCCATCCCGGCTACGGCTTTCTCTCCGAGAACGCCGATTTCGCGCAGGCCGTCATCGACGCGGGCCTCATCTGGATCGGTCCAAACCCCGACTCCATCCGCGCCATGGGCCTCAAGGACGCCGCCAAGAAACTCATGGCCGAAGCCGGTGTGCCGACCACGCCCGGCTATCTCGGCGAAGATCAAAGCGAAGAGCGCCTGCAGAAGGAGGCCGATGCGATCGGCTATCCGGTGCTGATCAAAGCCGTCGCCGGCGGCGGCGGCAAAGGCATGCGCAAGGTCGAGAAGAAGGCCGAGTTCAAAGCTGCGCTCGCTTCAGCCAAACGCGAAGCGGCGGCGGCGTTCGGCGACGATCGCGTGCTGCTGGAAACCTACGTGCAGCGCCCGCGCCATATCGAGGTGCAGGTGTTCGGCGATACGCACGGCAATGTCGTGCATCTGTTCGAGCGCGATTGCTCGCTGCAGCGCCGCCACCAGAAGGTGATCGAAGAAGCGCCCGCGCCAGGCATGAGCGACGAGGCGCGCAAAGCTGTCACCGATGCGGCGGTGCTCGCGGCGAAAGCCGTGAACTATGTCGGCGCCGGCACCATCGAGTTCATCGCCGACGCCAGCGAGGGCCTCAAGGGCGACCGCATCTGGTTCATGGAAATGAACACGCGCCTCCAAGTCGAACACCCGGTGACCGAAGAGATCACGGGCCAAGACTTGGTCGAATGGCAACTCCGTGTCGCCAGCGGCGAGAAGCTGCCGCTGAAGCAGGAAGAGCTGAAGATCAACGGCTGGGCGATGGAAGCGCGGCTTTATGCGGAAGATCCAAGCACCGGTTTCCTTCCGTCAATAGGCCGCCTCGAAGTCTTCAAGCTTCCGGACTTTGTTCGAGTCGATTCAGGCTTCCAAGGAACCGATGATGTCTCGCCAAACTATGATCCGATGCTCGCGAAGCTGATCGCCCACGGCGAAACGCGCGAACAGGCAATGAGCGAGTTGCGAGACGCCTGCGCGGACACCCGTGTCTGGCCCGTTCGCACGAATGCAGGGTTTCTGGTTCGTTGCTTGGAGGATGAACGCTTCTCGACCGGCGAAGTTGATACCGGACTCATTGCATCGCGCGGCGAACCGCTCACCAGCCAACCCAAGCCCGACACGGACGTATCGGCCGCAGCTGCCGGAGCGGCGATCTGGCATTCGCGCGATCACTTCTTGCCCGAAGCGAAGCGCGGTTCGGTGGAATCTCCCTGGAACAAGATAACCGGCTTTCGCTTAAACGCTCCTCCGAACAAGGCGGTGATGCTCAGGCATCATGGCGCGGAGTCTAAGGCGGAGTGGGGTAAATCTTTCGGCGACGCGCGCGGATTTGTGCCTCGCCAAGATCGTTTGATCGTCGTCCATAAGCGCGGCGAAGCCTACGAGTTCACCCTCGACACCGGCGAGCGCAGCGCCGACGAAGCCACCGCCAGCGATGGCGCGATCCTTTCGCCCATGCCCGGTAAGATCGTCTCCGTTGCGGCCAAAGCCGGCGCGAAGCTGAAGAAGGGCGATCCCATTCTCGTGCTCGAAGCCATGAAGATGGAACACACGCTGACCGCGCCGTTTGACGGCAAGCTGGCCGATCTCAACGCCAAAGCTGGCGCGCAAGTGAGTGAAGGCGTGCTGTTGGCGAAGCTTGAGAAGGATTGAGCCATTCCCCACGGCCGAAAGCCGATCTGGAATCCAAAGATTACGGCGCAGCGCCGCCTGGATCCCAGGTCTCGCGTTGCTCGCCTGGAATGACTCTGGCGCTAAGCGAACTCCGCTTCCGCTTGTTCATGGTGACGCACCGCATCGCCAAACGTCTCGTTGACGCCGATATTGGTCATCTCCGGCACGCTGGCGTTAGACGGCACGCTCGCGCCTGGGCAGAGGCGCGAAGCTGCGCCGACGAAGGCGTAGCTCCCAATGCGGATCGTGCGCACGAGAACGCGCGAGCGCCCGCCATCGGTCTTCTTGCGTACGTGCGCGGCAAGCTCGACTTCGCGCGAGAAGATCACGCGGTTGCCGATATCCATCAGTCCTCGATCAAGCACATCCATCCGCACTGGCCATTCAACGCCATAACCCACGCGTGAGCCCCACATGCGGAGCCACATCGAGTAGAAGCCGGGGAACACGCGCAGCAAGGATTCCAGATAGGGCAGTGCGTCATAGAACGCCTGGATATTGTGCGAGGCCAGCCAAGGCGAGAACGTACGTCCGTCGATCTGGTTGACGCCTTGCTTCAGCGGCGCCCAGCGCAGCATGACGCGTTGCATTGTAGGCGGCAGCACATAGACCACCAGCAGAACAAGGATCGCGCTCCACAGCGATGGCCATTGCGCAAATACACCCAACGCCGTCAGCAACAACACCGTCATCAGCAACGGGAAGTACGAAAACAGCCTGTCGGCCGCGGTCATCATGCGGCGTCGCTGTGCACGGCGCCGGCGATCAGCGCGTAAAGCTCGTCGGCGCCACGTGCACCGCGGAGCGCGGCTCGAACGTCGGCATGCTTCAGGAAGCGCGAAATCCGCGCGAACGCTTTCAGGTGGTCGGCGCTTTTTTCCGGCGGAGATAGGAGCATGAACACCAGGTCCGCTGGGCGGTTATCCATCGCTTCAAAATCTTGCGGCGGGTCGAGGCGCGCGAAGGCGGCGACAGGCCTTGTGAGGCCAAGTAGCGGGCCGTGCGGGGTCGCAACACCTTCGCCGAGGCCGGTGCCGCTTAAGCGTTCGCGTATCAAGACAGCATCGAACGCCGCGCGCGCATCAATACCCGCGCTCTTAGCCAGCGTCTCGGCCATGAGCTGTAGAGCCTGCCGGCGTGACGTTGCAAGCAAGCGTGGCATGATCGCATTCGCCGCCACCAAATCACTTAGGTCGTTCATGCATCCCTACGCGCCGCGCCCCAGTGAGGGCCATTAAACTCAGGCGCGGTTTTTTCGGTTCCCGCGTCCTGGATCGATCCAGCCGACATTTCCGTCCGCCCGGCGATAAACCACGTTCAGTTCGCCATTGGCGGCGTTCCTAAACATCAGCGCCGGTGATTCGGTTAAATCGAGCTGCATCACCGCCATGGACACCGTCATCGTCCGCACTGGCTTTGTGGCTTCCGCGATCACCAATGGGGCCGCGTCGCCAATCGTCGTTGCCTCCGAGCCGTCGTCCTCAGCTTCCTCTTCTAATGGCGCGAGCACATAGGACGAAGCGTCCTCAGCCGGAAGGGGAGATTTGTTGTCTGCATGATGATTTCGCAGGCGCCTCTTGTAGCGGCGCACCCGCTTTTCAAGCTTTTCCATAGCGTCACCGAATGCGCTGTGCGCATCGCCGCCATGGCCTTCAGCTTGTAGGGAAATTCCAGAGGGCAGGTGAACCAAGCAATCCACCGCTACACCAACGCCGCCGCCGTTCTTGGCTACTGTGACCACTGCGTCCGTCGCACGGTTAAAATACTTGCCCACGCCGCTGGCGAGTTCGCTTTCGATACGAGTTCTGAGAGCTTCGCCGACATCCATCTGCCGTCCGGCGACTTGTACGCGCATGAAGGAGCCTCCTTGGTATTCACCCATGGCGCTCTCGGGGCTCGCGCCGCCCCCGAAGGCGCCCCGATGCCATTCATGAAGGTAAGCCTCCCTATGGAGCCGGTCAACGCGGTGCGACGCTGTTTCTCTTTCGCCTTGCCTTTGATTTATGTCGCTTAACCACCATCTTGGCGCCGGGGAGCTGCAATGAGCGCCGACGAGAGCGCAACGACGCCAACAGCTGAATCGCCGCAACGCACGCAATGGATAGACCTTGCGGCGATAGTAGTGTGCACGCTCGCATGGGGAACGACGTGGTTTGCGATCACCAAGCAGCTCGGCGTCGTCGATCCGGTTGTGTCCATCGCGTATCGATTCGCGCTTGCCGCTGCCCTGTTGTTTGCGTGGGGGACATTGCGACGTGAACGGCTCACACTCAACCGCGCTCAACACCTCGCCGCCTTCGGCGTTGGCCTCTTCACATTCGCTATCGACTATTCCTTCGTCTACTGGGCTGAAGAACGCGTGACTTCGGCGGTTGTCGCCGTCGTGTTCGCGGCGATGGCGTTTGTGAACCTCATCGTCTTCCGCGTAGCCCTCGGCCTGCGCGCGCCGTTATTGTCTTGGGCCGCCGCTGGCCTTGGCGTGATCGGCGTTGGGCTTCTCTCGTGGGAGGAAATCGCCAACTCACACATGAGCACCCGCGCGCTGGCGGGAATTGGCCTGACGCTTGCGGGTGTGTTCTCTGCGGCGATCGGAAACGTATTTGCGCGGAGAGGCGAGATGGCTGGCGCCGGCGTGATTGCGTCGACCGGGTGGGCGATGGCTTATGGCGCAGCGATGCTGGCTGTGTTTGCCTCGGTGACCGGCAAAACTTGGGCGTTTGAATTCACTGCGCCGTACATGCTTTCTCTGCTGCATCTTTCGCTTGTCGGCTCTGTTATTGCCTTCGCGCTGTATTACGGTCTCGCGCGCCGGCGGGGATACGCAACCGCATCCTACATTTCCGCACTCACGCCGCCGCTGGCGATGTTCGTCTCAGCTCTGTTCGAGGACAAGAGCTGGGGCGTTCTCGCGTTGAGCGGCGTCGTGCTCGTGCTCGCGGGGCAGGTACTGCTGCTCCGTTCGAAACGCGCGGCCTAAGCAGGCGCGGCTTCGGTGGCGGCAGGCGCAGCATCGGCGGTTTTCGGCGCCAGAAGCTTGTTGAAGAGCACCGCAAACACCACCAGGGCCAGCGCGCCCGCCGTGATCACGGCCGCATGCATGGCCCAGAAGCTGAAGCCATCCATTGTCTCGATCATGCCGGCGACTTTGCCGGTCGCCAGGTTGCAGATGAACAAGTGCAGATAATAGATGCCGATGAAGAGACCGCCTACTTGCCGCGGCGCGGCGCGTGAGAAAAGCGCCAAACCGACAGGGAAGATCATCGCGAAGCCGACGTCGTTCACGATGTGAAAGCCCAGACCCCACGCCAGCGACACGGGTTGGCCAGTGGCGGTGTGACTGGCGCTTGCGAATGCGAGGATCAGCGGCGCGCCGGCGGCGATCACGGCGCCAATGGCTAGCTTGATGATCTCGTCCGGCTCTTTCCAGCGTTTGCCCCACCAGGTCCAGAACAGTAGCGCGGCGCCTACGGTTACGGTTGAGATGATGGCGTCTAGCGACACCAGCCACGATGTCGGCATCGTTTGACCGAAGAACACCAGATTGTAGTTCTGCTCACCCCATAGCAGGTAAGCGTTGAAGATCTCTTGGTTGCCGATCGCTGTCGCCGCCAGGATCGGCAGCATTGCGACGAGCACTGCCATCGTCGCCCAGTCACGACCGGTGAGCTTGTCTTTTGGCGCGCCGGCCGCGGCGCGGCCGCGTGGCTGCTCAGGCGGGAGGTACTTGCGGCCGCCGAGGTAGACGACGAGCGCAATCGCCATGCCGACGCCGGCGGCGCCGAAGCCGTAGTGCCACGCGATCTTTTCACCCAAGAAGCCGGTGACGATTGGTGCAACGATCACAGCGACCTGCACACCAAGCAAGAATGTTTGATACGCCGTAGTGCGGCGCAAGTCGGAAGGACCGTAAAGCTCACCGACCTGACTGGCGATATTACCCTTGAACAGACCAACGCCGATGAACAGACACGCGATGGCCGCGACGAACGCGACGTCGAACGCCATTAGGAAGTGACCCGCCACCATGAACAGCGCGCCCAGTGCAACCGTCGTGGTGCGGCCGAGGAAACGGTCGGCAATCCAGCCGCCGATCATTGGCGTGGCGTACACGCCCGCAGAATAGACGCCAGTGATTGCGGCGGCCGTGGCGATCGGGGTCGCAAGTTCGTTACTGCCATCGCCGATGCCGAATGCTTGGCTCAGCCACCCATAGGCAGCGGCAACAGCGCCCTTGAATTGTTCAAATCCCGCGACCGCGCCGACGTGCTCCGGCAGTAGCAAATACTGAGTGAGATACAGCACCAGCAGGGCTTGCATGCCGTAATACGAAAAGCGCTCCCACGCCTCGGCGAACACGAGATACCAAAGCCCGCGCGGGTGGCCCAAAATGTCCTTGCCCGCAGGCGGGATGAAAGCTGTGGTGGTCATGCGTGATCCCCGAAATGTCCCGGCAGCGGCCTATCACACCGGCCCGCGGGCGCTACGGCGTTTCTGCAGTTAGCAGCGTTCGCAACCGCGAGATGAGCGCGATTAGGGCATCGCCCGGAGGGCGGCTTCGACGCCTGGGCGCTGGACCGCGAATGCGGGATTCTGCGTGAGGCTCAGATTGGTCTGCATGATGGTGAGGAACGCCATCAGATTGTGACGGCGCGAGAGACCCGTCTCTGACTTGAACCAATTGTCCCAAGAAGCGCCAAGCGGGCCCGGGCCCGCCAGGCTGGTGAACCACGCGGTCCATTCCGCTTCGCTGAAGAGATTGCGCTGCGCCATGTAGAGAATTGGTGTCGCCAGCCGTTCGCTTTCGCCATTGATGTAGAAATGCCCGTCCGGTGCGATTTGCGTGGCTATGGCATCGCGAATGCGAATGAGGTCAGGCTTCGTGACCGCTTGGTTGAGCACCAATTGCAGCATCAGATCGGCGGTGTGTGCGGGCGCATGGCGATAACCTTCGCCGGGGGTGAAGCCGCGATAATCCGTGATGCTGGTCATGTAGGCGACGGCGGCATTGATAAGCTGCGCGCGCTGGGCCTCGCTCATCCATGGTGAGATGCGATCGGTGCGCGCGACATCAGCAAGCACGAGCGCCGCAAACGGGCGCTGAAAACCTTGCGGGTCCGGCGCCGTGAGCTTGCTCTGTAAATCGGCGTCCAATGCAGCGAGTGTTTCCGTCGTCAGCAGATTGTTGCGCATGTAGTGCTGCAGCGCCTCGAAGGCGATGCCGTCACGGATCGTTTCGTCTGGATCGCCGAGGCATGATGTCAGTTCACGCGCGAAGCGGTTGCGTGTTGCGTCGTCCGCAATGGTCCATTCGCTTGCTTTGAGGGATTCCATGCGGGCGCGGTCAAAGCCTGCGGGACGGCACGTGGCCGTTTGCTGTGCTTCTGCTTGCGGTGTGGCGCAAGCGGCAAGCGCGAATAATGAGAGAGCAAGGACCGAGTGTTTCATCTATGTTTCGTCTCTCAAATCGCCGTCTCGACGTCGCCTTCGATGATTTCTTGTTGCATTTGTGGGCGCTCGCCCGGCGCCCAACGTGGGACGCGATGGACAACGCGATAGCGTACGGGGCCGCCATCTTCGGTTTCTGCGCGTTCCAGCGGCGGTGGGATGCAGACGAACTCAGTTTCGAGCAGGTCGGGCGTGGCGCGCACAGTCGAGTAGCCGTAGCCACCCATGTCGACAAACTTGAGATGCGGCGCGTTCTCCGGATTACTTGCGACGCGCGCTTGTGCCGGATCATCGGTATCGCGCAGCGCCAGAGCCGCGCGGACGCCATGCAGCAGCGTCGTGTTGAGCGCACATTGCGTCCCGCCGCCCGGCCGATCGTGCACGTAGAATGGCCGCAGCGGATTGTCGCGCGGGAAGGTGAGCGCCTGCACCTCCGCTCCGCCTGTTTGTGAGATTGAGCCGGTGACAAACTCGACGCCGACCGGTTCAAACGGGCGCGGCGGCAAGGTCTCGCTGAGATAGCCAGCCCAGAATGAGTGCTTGTCGCCAACGACAGTGGTGAGGCCGGTGATGCCTTCATCGCGCACCATGCCGAAGATTTCTGCGTGCTCGACCACATAGGAGCGGTTGTAGTCGCCGTATTCCGTGCTCGGCCACATCGCTGCAAACTCTGGCGGCAGATTTTGCGGATCGCTGCGCCAGGTGAGGGTGCCGAATGAATGACCCCAGATTTTCCAGGGCGCTTGCGCAGCGCGCAGACGCCCCTTCAACCAGGCCATTTGCTCGATGCCGAGATAAGCCTGCGGCGGCTCGTTGATTTGTGGATTGGGAACTTCGGTTTCGCCGATGCGGATCGTGGCTGGTGCGCCGCCCGGATATTCGCGGCCGGCTTCAAGAATGTCGTTAGCGGTCTCGGGCATGAAGCCAAAATCGAGCCCAGGTAGGTTTGATCCGTCGATCGGCGCGGACTGGAATGAGCGATTGTCGGTCAAGATCACATCCACGTTCTTGCCGAAACGGAAGGCGCGCTGAATCTGCAGCGCGCGAATGGCGATGAGATTGTTGGGTTCTTGATAGACTCCGCGTGCGTCGCGGTCGGTTAGCGGCGCGTCAGTGACGGCGGGCGCTTCAAAAGGATCGCCCGCGCCAGGCTTAGTGACGCGCGCTGGCTGATACTCGTACCACGCTTGGCTGGCGGCGACCTTCAGCGATTGCTTTGGGTGCATCTCGTTGAATGCGACCTCTGCGCTTTGATAGCCTTGCCATGAGAATTCGTGATTGTCCCACACGGGTACGAACGGCCAACGCGCGCGCGCATCTTGCAGGTCAGGATCGGCGAGGAAGTTCTTATATGCGGCGCGATAATCGTTGAGATCAGTCGGATAGTTGAATCGCCGTATCTTCTTGCCGGTCGGGTAACGGAAGCCATCACGCAGACGCCGGCCACGATCCAGGCCGTCCGGCGTGTCCTCGGGGTAGCGGATCATCTCGTAGATGAAGTCGCCCAAGTGCAGCACGAAGCTCAGCTGCTCCGCGCGCGGGCGGCGCACGTCCTCGTAGATCATACGTCTGTACGCATTGAGGGCGCTGTTGGTCGGGTCTTGGCAGCTGACGAATGCAAAGCGCACCGGACGATCGTCGTTCTCTGTCGGCGCGGTGAGCGTGCGGCCGACGCGGCTAGTGTTGCCGGCTTCGTCGACGAAGCGGTACCAGTATTCGCGCGAGGGCCGTAGCCCGGCGGCGAGGAAGCGACAGGTCCAATCTGTAGCGGCGCTCACCTCGACCTCGCCGCGTGCGACAATGTGCGAGAACGCTGCGTCGCTTGAGACTTCGACCATGAGCCGGTGAGAGCTTGCATCTTCATCGGGCGCGCGCCGCGTCCACAGGATCACGCTATCGGGCGCGGGATCGCCGGAGGCGACGCCTTCAGGGTAGAGATCGCGCCGTTCGGTGCGCGGGCCGGTTGCGGCTGTGTGCGCGCAGCTTTGGCCGAAAGCGAGCGCCGCACCCATTGCGGCAGCTTGTTTCAGCAGGGACCGGCGTGTTGTGTGTTCACTCATTGATCTAGCTCCGCCTCCGCTTTCGGTTAAAAGTGCGATCGGCGGCAATTCACGTGCGACCAATGGCGCGTCAGCCGAGACGGCTGCGCGCGTGCGCGGCGCTTTCGCTTGTGCGAAGCGGGAGCAGGGCGCGTGGGACGCGCTGGGGTAGTGCCTAGTGTGCGACGCCCGATCGCTCGAGCATCGCCGCGTGTCGCCACGCGCCCTTCGCGATTGTTGGGCGCCAGGCCATCACGGAGAGGTTTTTCACTCCCTTGGATCGGTCTCCCGGCGGCGTGCGGAGCTTTGCCTTAGCTCCGGTGCGCTCCCACGGTTCGTCTTATGCAAACTCCCGTGGGCTTCTGCGCGGACTGAACCGCGCATCACGCTCAATCGCATCCCTCACGCTCGCTTGGCTCGGCTAGCCGGTGAGCCTCCCGTGCGAGGGATGGGTGCATGATATGGGTGGTTGGAGGGTGTGGGATAGATTTTGTGTGGGACGGGGATTTTGTTGGGTGGGAGCGGCGTTTGGAGTGGGATAGATTCCGCTTCTGGCCCACTGCGGACCTAAGCTTTCACGTTGAACAATGATCTGAGTGCTAGGTCCACCAGTGCGCCCACGACGTAGGAAACGGCTGCAACACCCAGCCAACCGAGGGTGTCACCAAAGGGCGCGAGGCTACGTGTCAACGTCAGCGCCGCTGCACCAGTAGCGATCACTGCGATAAACGCGGTCCAGCCGATACCAGACGGTGCCAGGCGCATCCCAAGGTTTGCCGCAAAGATATCCGTCACGAAGCCAACCGCGCGGATCGGGAACGTCACAGCTTGGAGAACGCGGTTTTCGCTATCCATCCGGTCAGCCTAGCAGTGGATGACTCCAATGTCCGCTGTCGGCGAATTGCGGACTCCGCGCTTCTCCCGCATGGGCGGGAGAAGGTGTCAGCGAAGCTGACGGATGAGGGTGGGTGGTTTGACGAGGCTACGTTGTCGATGAGCCACGTTCTGAAGCTCGCCCCCTCATCCGGTCCTTCGGACTACCTTCTCCCCCTCGCGGTGGAGAAGGTCGCCTTAGAGCCCGTGCGCCAGTTTGCGCTTGCGTTCGACTGAGCTTGGGATGCGCAGGCTTTCACGATACTTCGCCACCGTGCGGCGCGCGATGTCGATGCCTTTTTCGCGGAGGATTTCGACGATGCGGTCGTCGGAGAGGATTTCGACCGGCGTCTCGCCGTCGATTAGACCTTTGATCTGGTGACGCACGGCTTCGGCGGAGTGGCTTTCGCCGCCGTCGGCGGCGTTGATCGAGGCGGTGAAGAAGTATTTCAGCTCGAACACGCCGCGTGCACAGGAGAGGTACTTGTTCGAGGTGACGCGGCTGACGGTCGACTCGTGCATCTCGATCGCGGCGGCGACAGTCTTCAGATTGAGCGGGCGCAGGTGGGCGACGCCGTGGGCGAAGAAGCCGTCCTGCTGGCGCACGATTTCGCGCGCGACTTTGAGGATCGTCTTGGCGCGTTGATCGAGGCTCTTCACCAGCCATGACGCGTTCGCAGCGCACTCGGTGAGGAATTGTTTGTCTTCCTCGCGCTTCGCGGTTTTTGACACCGTTGCGTAATAGCGCTGGTTCATCAGCACGCGTGGCATCGTGTCGGTGTTGAGTTCGACCAGCCACATGCCGTCGGGCGTTTGCTTCACATAGACGTCCGGCGCCACCGATTGCACCGTGCCGCCGCCAAAGCCGGCGCCCGGTTTCGGCGTCAGCGCGCGCACTTCGGCGATCATGTCGGAGAGATCTTCGCGATCGACGCCGCAAAGCGTCATCAAGCGTTCGAAATGGCCTTTGGCGAGCAAATCGAGGTTCGTCACCAGCGCTTCCATCGCCGGATCGAAACGGCCGCGCTCTTTCAGCTGCAGCGTCAGGCACTCAGGAATATCGCGCGCCATCACGCCGGTCGGCTCAAAGCCCTGCATGACTTGCAGGACGCGCAGAACATCGGCGTCGCTTGCGCCGATGCGATGCGCGATTTCGAGTACGTCGGCGCGCATGTAGCCCCAATCGTCGACTGCATCGATCAGCACGCCGCCGATCATGCGTTCGACAGGAGAGAGACCAGCTTCTGTAAGTTGCGCATCAAGGTGCTCCGCAAGCGTCTTGTCGCTCGCGAGCGTTTCCTCGATCCCAGGCATGTCATCGAAACTCTTGCCGGAAGAGGACTTCGACCAATCCAGCATTGGCGCTGCGCCAGCTTCGGCCAGTTCGTTCGCGCTGAGGTCCGGCGCAATATCGGCGACACTGACGTCAAGGGCAGCTTCCGCCGGCGCCATACCGCTATCGAATTCGAGCTGCTGCGCGTCGCCGCCGTCCTCGGACTTTTTCGCTTCCGTCGAGCCTTCTTCGCGCTCGAGCAGCGGATTGCGCTCAAGTTCGCTTTCGACGAATTCCTGAAGCTCGACGTTGGAGAGTTGCAGCAGCTTGATCGCTTGCTGCAGCTGAGGCGTCATCACCAGGGCCTGGCCCTGGCGAAGTTCTAGCCGAGGTGTCATCGCCATGCGCGGTCCCCGGACTAGTTGAATGAATCGCCGAGATACCTTTCGCGCACGGTCCGGTCCGAAAGCACCTCGTTGGGCGTGCCCTCGAACAACACTTCACCGTCGAACATGATCGAAGCCCGATCCACGATCTGCAGCGTTTCGCGCACATTGTGGTCGGTGATCAGAATGCCGAGGCCGCGATCCTTTAGGAACGTAATCAGGTCTCGGATGTCGTTGATGGCGAGCGGGTCGATACCGGCGAAAGGTTCGTCCAACAGCATGAAGGACGGCCTGGTCGCCAGAGCCCGCGCAATTTCAACCCGGCGCCGTTCGCCGCCCGAGAGGGCGGAGGCGGGCGCGTCTTTCAGGTGGTCGACGCGCAACTCGGCGAGCAGACCGTTCACAATCTCGCGTCGCTTTGAGTGAGAGCGCTCACTCAACTCGACGACAGACATCACGTTCTGTTCGACGGTCAGACCACGGAAAATCGACGGCTCTTGTGGGAGATAGCCCACGCCGAGCCTGGCGCGCTGATACATGGGCAGCGTTGTGACGTCCTGGCCGTCCAACAAGATCTGTCCCTGGTCCACGCGTACGAGCCCCGTGATCATATAGAAGCAGGTGGTTTTGCCTGCTCCGTTGGGGCCCAACAGACCAACGACCTCGCCACGGCGGAGGAAGAGCGAAACGTCCTTCACCACCTGGCGGCCGCGATACGCTTTTGCGATCCGAACCGCGCCAAGACCTCCCGTGGAAGCCTCGGGCTGAGCCGAACGGCGTGCCGTGCCCTCGGGGCTCATTTCGACCCGCCGGCGCTAAGAATTCGTGAACCCTTGGAAGTGAAAGCGGCCATCACTGCTGAGGATTGGCCGGGGTCTGGCCGCCTTCGTGGGGGACAAACACACCGCGCACGCGCTGACCTGCCTGCGGGCGGATTGTTGTCCGGCGGGACCCGATTTGGAGCACCAGGGTGTTGCCGCGGATGACGTTCTCGTCGGACATGACGATGACGTTGCCGGTGAACGTGACGCTATCGGCAGCGACGTTATATTCAGCACGGTCTCCACGCGCGTCTTGCGAGGGGCGAATGTAATAAACTTCGCCTTCGGCAATCATGCGTTCGATGTCGCCGGAGCCCAGGCCCTGCTGCGGCGCGCCGCCGCCGCTCGGCGCTCCGCTGGAGCCGCTAAAGTAGAGGGTGATGCGGTCGGCCCGCAGCCGCGCATCATTTTGAACAATGTCGACATCTCCGACGAGCACCAAGCGGCGCTCACTGTCGAAATATTCGAGATTGTTGGCGGAATACGATACCGGCCCGCCGCCCTCGCTCAGCTGAGCGTGCGCTGGGGCTGCTGCAACCGCCGCCAGAAAAAAGGCGCCGGCGGCGATGAAAAAGCTCACGGGCCTCATTGCGGCTGCTCCCCATTCTGTTGATCGCGGTCCGGGATCTGTCCCCTGACTCCGCCGCCCAGGACCAAAGCACGGTCGCTGTCGCGTAATTCATAACTTCCGGCCTGAAGCACGCCAAGTGGCCCGGCGCCAGTGACGCCGCCACGGCCGGCGAGCGTGCCCTTTTCGAGGTCCACAATCATATTTGGGGTGGTGAACCGGTTGCCGTTTCGGTCCGAAAACAACACTTCCCCATCGAAAACGACGGTCTGGGCTTGTTCGTCGTAGATGCCGCGCGGCGCCAGCATGATCGTTCCGGCTTCGGTCCTATACACCGGGGCCACAAGCTCAATCGGCTGGTTTTCGCCCTGCTGGCGTTCGGCGACTTCGGCAGAGAGCTGGTAGGGGCCACCGTTCTCGGTGCGGCCAATAAATCGTGGATTTATCATCCGTAGGGGCTCGGCGGCGGCATATTGGCCGGCATTGAACCCGCCCTCGACGGCGTGCAGCGCCATAAACACGAAGACGGCCGCAAACGAGGCGCCGGCGCCCGCTACAAAAAACCGGCGTAGCGCGGCGATCAGGCGCGAGCGGCGCCGGGCAGCCTTCAGGGTGAGGGCCCGTTTGGGCTCCCAACCGAAATCGAGCGCGGCGCCAGCTGTTGTCACGGTCCGGCTTTTCACCCGCCCGGTTGGCGGAAGCAAGGCGGCTCAACTGCTACGGCTGGGGAGGAGCGGTCGCGGACGCTGATGGCGCTTCGACCACCGGCGGCGGAGGAGGCGGCAGCGGCGGCAGGACGATGTCCAGGCGGTCGGCGGTGTATTCATCACGCGCCGGCAAGGCCGTCCCGCGCAGTTGCGCCGACCATTGCGCCACTTCTTGCTCCCGCGCGAGATCGTGGAAACGCGCGACGACATCAGCCGCGGCGCGACTCTGCCGGCCATCGAAATAGGCATAGCCGGACGGGCGCTGGTCGCGCGCCGTCATGACGTTGATCAGCGTGCGCATGTTTTCGGTCTGCAGTTGGCGCGCAATTTTCTCTGCTGCTGCGACATCTGTTTCAGCGCGGACATGCAAGACAACAGTGTGGAGGGGCGGTGCGGGGCCAAACAAGCTTGTAATCACCGTACCTATGCTTTGCCCGCTGTCTTCTGCACTCGCCACGATATCGTCGGTTTCGGTGTTGTCGTTTGGCGCACGCGCATCAGCGATAGAGCCGGGATATGCGGCGTCGGTTTGTGCGGGCGCCACGACGGCGGCTGGCGCGGGCGGGACAACGCCACTTGCCGCCATCGCTTCTTCCAACTGAATGACGCGCTCTTGCAGGCGGTTGCGCTCGCGCAGAACTTGGTTGGTGACGCCGAGCGTCCACCCGGCGAGCGCCACCGCGCCGACGCACGCGATCAGTTGCGCCACAAGCAAGGCCCTGGTGCTGGTCACAAACGCGCTAAGCAGAGATTTCGCCATGCGTGCGCTTAGCCCCCAGCACGCCGTATCGACAGGAGGCGCTGCGCTGCGGCTGCGGCACAAAGTCCGCCAACGGCCATAACGCCTAACAGCGCTATCTGCATCTGATCGGGCCGCATCACGCCATTGAATCCCGCCGACAGCGCGCCCGCGAATGCAACGAGTGCGGTGGCGCCCGCAACAAGGAGGAGGCGCGGCGCGCCCGCGATAGTTGGGCGCGCGCCGCTCGCAGCGCGATGATCGATCACCTCGGGTGGGCGCTTCTCACGAACCAGCGCGGCGAGAGACGCTTCCAGAACGCCCCACTCACTTTTGCCGCTGTGAATCTCAGCTACTTTGAGAGTGTCAAAGGGGGCAGGCGGGCGCCCGGTGTCGATCTGCATCTGAAGCAATCTGTTCTCATCGAGCGCGGCTGCCGACTGCGCCAGCACTACCGATGAATTACGTGCGTGATCGCTCCACACGGTCACGACGGCGCGCGCTTCGGAGAATTGGCGTTCGATCTCGCTGGCGCTCGCTTGGCCAGCGCGCGCGTCCCACCACACCGAGTAGCCGAGTGAACTCAGCCGCTCCGCGATAGGCTGCACGCGACCACGGTCGAGCCGCGAACAGGAGATGAAGACGTCCGCCAAATTCTTTGCCGTCCCGCTGCCCCCAGCGGGCCGCATGTTAACGCCAGGAAAGGTGACGTGGCGAGGGAAAAGGGCGCTGGCAAGGCAATGGGCGCGCTTGATCTGACTTTCGCTCAGTAAGGGTAACAGGAACCGGGCGTTCCTGGATTGGCGATCACAGAACGACGAACTGAAACAGAGGGTGGTTTGCTCACCGAGGTCGCGATCAGCCTCAGTGAGCCCGTGGGCGACCGTGTTTTTCTCGGATAGCCGCGTGGCGAGCGACAGGCCGTTGGCGTCGATCGCATTCTACGACCGACGCCTCACCATTATCTATTCGCCGCTGCCGTTGCTGTCGTCCTGGGCTTGCGCTTCGCGATAGATCGTCTGAATCCGCTGCGCGAAAGCGGGCTCCGCCTGCGCACGCGCGGCAATCGCGTTGTACGTGGTCGAGTCAAGATTGTTACGCTCGAGGATTTCACGAATTTGCGTTGTCGCTTGCGCTTGTTGTTCGGGTGTCGCGGTTCCGAGATCGCGCGTGATCGGGTCGATCTCAACACTTGCTTGCGCGAATGCGCGGAGGTTGGCGTCAGCAAAGGTGTCCGGGGTTAGCGCCGCGAGCCGTGCTCCAAAGGTTGTGTCTTGCGCGGCGTGACTGCTGATCGCGTTGTATTGCTGCGGCGTCAGCCCATGGCTTTGCAGAATCTGTGTGATTTGCGCAGTTGTCTGTGTCCTTTGTTCGGGCGTCTGCGTCGCGAAGCTTTCCTGCAGCGGCGTGATTGCTTCGCGCGCGACCACATAGGAGCGCAATTGTTCGTCCGTCATCGACGCTGGATCAGTTGGCTGTGTCTGTGTCGCTGACGCTGTGCTCGTACTCGCGGTTGTGTTGGACGCCGTGCTTGTCGTGCCGGCGCATGCGGCGATCGAGAGCGCCGCGACGGAAACGCCGGCGGCGGCGAAAGTGCGCCATGTGCGCATATCTGCTCCTCCTGTCGGTTTTCGAGAGTGGCACAACGCGCAGCAGAGGTGCTTTGTTCCCGCTAAAGCTCCTTCGCCGCGCTCAGCAGCTTGTCGACCAAATCATCGAGCGTTTCGCGCTCTCGCGGGCGCAGCGCGGCAAGCAGCTTCTGCTCTGTCGCCAGCGCCAAAGGCGCGATCCGCGCGTGCAGCGTCTCGCCTGTAGACGTCAACGATAACAGCTGTTTACGGGCATCATCGCGATCTGCGCGCGTCGCGACGCGCCGCGCCTCCACAAGCTTCGCCACCGCACGCGAAACAGCGACCTTGTCCATCTCCGTCGCTTCAGCGACATCCTTGGCCGTCAATCCTGGCCGGCGCCCCAACACCGCAATAATGCGCCATTCGGGGATCGTGAGCCCAAAAGCGTCCGCATACCGCGCCGCGATCGCGCGGCTGACGCGGTTCGATAGGATGGAGAGCCGGTAGGGAAGAAAATCCTCCAGAACCAGTAATTCCCCAGAGCTCTTGAGGGCTGTCGGTTTCCGTTTCGCGCTTGCCATTGGTTTCAGATGAAACTAAATCTTGAATAAACGCAAGCTTCGAGGAAACGTCCATGGCCGATCTGTTCGAAAATCCGATTGGGACCGACGGGTTCGAGTTCGTCGAATTCACTTCGCCCGAACCAGAAAAGCTTGCCGCGTATTTCGAACAGATCGGTTTCACCGCGGTCGCGAAGCACCGCAGCAAGAATGTCGTTCGCTACAAGCAGAACGACATCAATTTCATTTTGAACATGGAGCCGAGCGGCCAAGCGGCAGATTTCCGCACGGCGCATGGCCCCTCTGCGAATGCGATGGCGTTCCGTGTGAAAGATGCGCAGCACGCGTTGCGTGAAGCCGTGAAGCGCGGCGCCGAGCCAGTGGAAGGCAAAGTTGGGCCGATGGAGCTCAATATTCCGGCCATCAAAGGCATCGGTGGCGCCTATATCTATCTCGTCGACCGCTACGGCGCGCAAACGATCTACGATATCGACTTCAAACCGATTGAGGGCGCCGACGAGAAGAAGAATTCAATCGGCCTTACCTATCTCGATCACCTCACCCACAACGTCTTCCGCGGAAACATGAAGACGTGGGCGGATTATTACGAGCGCATCTTCAACTTCCGCGAAATCCGTTATTTCGACATTGAAGGCAAAGTCACCGGGCTTTTCTCGAAAGCGATGACCAGCCCAGACGGCAAGATCCGCATCCCGCTCAATGAATCGAAGGGCGAGGAAGGAAAGGTCGATCAGATCGAGGAATATCTGCAGCGCTACAAGGGCGAGGGGATCCAGCACTTGGCCTTCGGCACGGACAATCTCTACACCGTTGTCGATCGTCTGCGCGATCGCGGCGTTGAGCTACAAGATACCATCGAGACTTATTTCGATCTCATCGACAAACGTCTGCCGGGTCACGGCGAACCGGTTGAAGAGCTCCGCAAGCGCCGTATCCTCATCGACGGCGCGCCGAGCGAAGGGCAGGGCTTGCTGCTGCAGATTTTCGGCAAGGACGCGATCGGCCCGATTTTCTTCGAATTCATCCAGCGCAAGGGCAATGAAGGCTTCGGCGAAGGCAATTTCAAAGCCCTGTTCGAGTCCATCGAACTCGACCAAATCAAACGCGGCGTGCTGAAGGCGGGCTGAGCAGGAGCGAAGCGATCGAAGTGGAAGAAGCGCGGTGATTTCGAGATGAAACGGATATTGCTAGCGTTCTCGTTCGCCCTCAGTGCGTGCGCAACGGCGCCGGAGCCCGCGCCACGCTGGTCGATTGTCGTGCATGGCGGTGCTGGCGTCATTGAGCGCGCGAACCTGACGCCCGAACTCGAAGCCCAATACCGCGCCGCCATGAACCGGGCGCTCGCGACCGGCGGCGAAATCCTCGAACGCGGCGGTTCTTCGCTCGATGCGGTCGAAGCTGTCATCCGTGGGATGGAGGATGATCCGCTCTTCAACACGGGCCGTGGCGCCGTGTTCGGCGCGGACGGCAAGAACCATCTCGATGCCTCCATCATGGACGGCAGCACGCGCGCCGCGGGCGCTGTCGCCGATATCACGCACACGCGCCATCCGATCGGACTCGCGCGCGCGGTGATGGAGTCGAGCCCGCATGTCATGCTGATCGGCGAAGGCGCCGAAGCGTTCGGCCAGACGCAGGGGTTGGAACAGGTCCCGCCGTCCTACTTCTTCACCGAGCGCCGCTGGCAGCAGCTCGAAGCCGAATTGCGTCGCCGCAATCTACCAATTCCCGCGCGTCCCGAAGGCGCGCCGCCCGCGCCGCAATCGCTGCAAACCTATCCCGACGATCACCGTTTCGGCACTGTCGGCGTCGTCGCGTTCGACACCCACGGCAACATCGCTGCGGGCACCTCGACAGGCGGCACCACAGCCAAGCAATGGGGTGGGGTCGGCGATTCGCCGATCATCGGCGCCGGCACATATGCGCAGAACGGCGTGTGCGGTGTCTCCGCGACGGGCACCGGCGAATACTTCATCCGCGTCGGTGTCGCCCGCGAAATCTGCGCGCGCATGGAACTGCGCCACGAAACTGCGCAAGCCGCCGCCGATCACGTTATCGCTGAAGTCGGCGCCACGACGAACGCCGCGGGCGTTGCAGGCGATGGCGGCGTCATCGTCATGGATGGCCGCGGCCGCGCCGTCTGGGCATTCAACACCCCCGGCATTTATCGCGCCTCGCAATTTGCCGGCGGTACGCCGGTCGTTCAAATCTTCGCGGACGAGGGGGAGGACGATGAGTGAACTGGACCTGATAACCGCAGTGTACGCGGGGAGACGTGAGCAGGTGCTGCTTCATTTGAAGGGTAGAGATGATGCCGTAAAGCACTTCTTGATTGTATCGGCCGCTCTCGCCGCAGCGTCGCAAGCCGAGGTCATAGGAATCAATGCGCTGTTGGCAATTCCCGTGGTGGCGTTGGGAATGGCGATCTCGTTCGGATTCCATCACGTCTATATCGGGGTCATAGTCTGCTTCTTGCGCTATGATCTCGCCAAGAGAGTGCCGGAAGATGTACCCTTTCCGGAATGGGACCGCTCGTCCGCTCATGGCGAATCTGTTTTGCCGCTGCGCTTCGTGACGCTTGTCGGTGGCGGCGTTGTGTTCGTAGTCGTCACGCTTCTTAGCGTCTGGTTTTATGCCATTAGCGACACTTCTTATGATCGCGCCGGCGGTGTGCTGGCGGCCTACGCATTGATCATGGCAGTTCTTGCGGGAGGGACCGTCGCGGTGTTCGGCACTTGGCGTTACGAGATCGAAAAGGAAGCAAAGAACAAATCTCTGGCGCCCATTTCAGAAACGCCTGCCTCACAAGGAGGACGCTAGTGCCCATAACCAACGGCATTCATCACGTCGCCTATCGCTGCAAAGACGCGAAGCGGACCGTCGAGTTCTACAACGACGTCTTCGGCATGGAGTACACGACGGCGTTCGCCGAAGATTACGTGCCCTCGACCGGCGAATACGATCCGTACATGCATGTCTTCCTCGACGCCGGAAACGGCAACGTGCTCGCCTTCTTTGAGTTGCCGAACCAGAAAGACATGGGGCGCGACGAGAACACGCCGGCGTGGGTTCAGCACATCGCGTTCAAGGTCGAGAGCCTTGAGGCGCTTGAAGCCGCGAAGGCGCGCGCCGAGGCAAAAGGGCTCGACGTTCTTGGGCCAACAGATCACGGCATCTTCAAGTCGATCTACTTCTTCGATCCTAACGGGCACCGCCTCGAGCTCACCGCCGATACTGGCACCGCTGATGAATTGGCCGAACTCAAGCGCGTTGCGCCGATGATGCTGGACGAATGGAGCCGCACAAAGAAAGCGCCGCAACATGCGGCGTGGCTGCATGAAAAAGCGCGCGCGGGGCATGCGGCGAAGTCGAGGATCGGCGAATGATCCGCACGTTTCTTGCCGTCGCAGCGCTGTGCGCTCTCGCGGCTTGTGGCTCGCTACTCGGGCCGTCGCAATTTGATCTTGAGGCGGCTGTACATGCCTTCTACGCTCGCGGGGAAACCGCTGCTGCGCCAAATTTGTCGGCGGCGCATATCGCCGACTATGAAGGCTGCCAACCGCGCGGCGGTATCTTCACGTGCCCGGTGGTATTTGCGACGGACGAGGGCAACGTGCCCGTCATGATTTGGATTGTGCGCACGACATCCGGCGGCTGGGAGGTTCGCAACCTCCGCGACACGAGGCGGAGGTAAAACATGGCGCTGGTCGAACCGCTTGCCGCCGATCATGACGCTGAAGTTGCGGAGCTTGCGCGCTTCTTCAATGAAACGCTCGGTTTCCCGCCAAACAGCGTGCTCACCATGCAACGCCGCCCCGCGATCGCCAAAGCCTTTATCGAGCTCAATAAGGCAGTGATGGAGAATAAGGGTCGCGTTACCTCTGAGCAGAAGCGCTTGATCGGCTACATTGCCAGTCTCACCGCAGGATGCCGCTATTGCCAGGCGCACACGGCGCGCGCGGCCGAGCGCTATGGCGGCAGCGACGAACGCCTCGCTGAGATCTGGAGCTACGAGCGCAGCGATCTCTTCACGCCGGCGGAAAAGGCGGCTTTCGCGTTTGCCCAAGCTGCATCGAGCATTCCGAACGGCGTTGACGCCGAGATCGGCGCCGCGCTGCGTCAGCATTGGACTGACGACGATATCGTTGAAATCCTGGGTGTCATTGCTCTGTTCGGCTATTTGAACCGCTGGAACGATTCCATGGCGACCTCCATCGAAGCGGGCGCTATCGAGAGTGGCGAGAAGCATTTGGCCGAACGCGGGTGGAACCCGGGCAAGCACGGCTAGCTGTCGATAACGCGCTAAGTTCGCGCCAGCGCCCAGCGAATGCGATTGGGCGGCGCGAGGCCGTGGCCCATCGGATCAGCCTCGCCCGAGAGAGTGATTTGGTGGCTTTCGAGTGGGATTTCGCCGCCCCAATAAATCGAAGATTCGACGGCGATTTCGGGTGCGTCGGTGCGCAGGCGCCAACGTTGGCCGCCGGGCGTTTCCAAGAGCGCGGTTTGATGTTCTGAAATGCGCACGCGCACGTTCGGATGCAAATGGAAGCGAACAACGTAGGGGATGTTCTTCTTCAGGTTCGGCGACTTCAGTTTCATCGGACGAATGAGTTCATCGATGCCGCGCAGGTTTTTGCCTTCGTGGTCGACGAAGATATAGCGGCGGTGCCAGAGTCCGTACTTCTCCTTGTAGCCGTCATGGCGGCCTTGAACGGTGATGCCGCTTTCGTCCGACGAGCGGCGCACTTCATCGAGCTGTGGGCCGGTGAGACGCGAGCCGCCACGGCGTTCGTCGAGATTGGCGGAGAGTGCGTCCGCGAGCACCAGCGTCGAGTGCGCGTTGGTGGCGCGCGCGGCCATGCGGGCGGCGGGCGAGAGTTCGCGCGTGGCGCCGATATTGACGATCAGGCGCTCGGTTTCGCTGGAGAGCTCGAACGCGAGCGCGCTGGCATGTGCGCGTTCGGCGTAATTGAGTGGCGGCGCGCCGCCAACATCGAACAGCGCGCGCATGCCGCCGACATCGAGACGCTGAAAGCCGGTGAGGTTGGCAAATTGAAAAGCCCGCACATCGTCATGGACACGCGCGAGCACCGCGTCGATCGTTGCCGGCGAGCTTTCTGAACCGCCTTGGAAGCACCCCAAGCCTCCGTCGCCGAGCCGCATCATGCGCAACATGTTGGCGAGCTTCGGCAGCGTGTCGTTGATGATCTGTGGCGGATCGTCGAGGGCGTCGCGCGCGGTAACGAGATCGCAGAGCGCTTCCATCAGCGCCTCCGGTGAGCGCGAGAGGTGCCCACCGTCGCCGTAGAATTGTTTGGCGCATGCTTCGATGAGCATTTCTTCGCCTTGCTCGGCGAAACGCTCCCCCTCCGGAAAATCAGCTGCGCCGGCGAGTACAAGCGCCGCGCCAGCTTTGATTGAGCCGAGATGCCGCTCGCTCAGTTCGCTTTGCGCCATCAGCAGCAAGCGCGCCTGGCGCGCCGCTGAACGCAGCAGCGACGCGCGCTGCTCCGGCGCGCCTTGTTCGAAGGCGGGTCGGCCCCAACAGAGCCAGGCGAACAGGCGCTCGGCGGTGATCTCAGGATCCCAAGCGAGATCGTCCCACTCGCCGTGTTCTTTCACCCACGCGTCGATGAGCTGCGCGATAAAGCTGTGCGCAGACGGGCCGACGGCAGCCAGATCGACAAGCCAGGAGAAGGAGTGCAGCCGCGCTGTGAAATGGCGCGAGGGGTGCGAAGGTAACCACGGGAAGAGGTGATCGCCTTGCAGGCGCTCGGCGCCGATGCGCCATAGGCCACGGCCGATTTCGCGTCCGCGGTTGGTATCACCGACCCGTGGGTCATCGCCCCAGCGGCCGATGCGGTCGGGCGCGGCGTCGCCCAGGCGCATGCGGTGGAACGGATTCGCGCGCCAGTGATCGTTCGCCGCGACCGGCTTCGATTGCCGGTTGGAGGGGGAGACCGGCGCGTTCATTCAGCTCACGCGGCGGTTCTCAGTTTCGCGATGTTGTCGGCGTACGCTATCGGATCACCGCCATAAACAGCGGTGCCCGCAACGAGCGCTGTCGCGCCGGCAGCGATGACGCGCGCCGCTGTCTTAGCATTTACGCCGCCGTCGACTTCCAGGATTATATCGCGTCCGGTGGCGTCGATCTTTTTGCGCAGCTTTTCTATTTTTGGTAGCGCCGTCTCGATGAAGCTTTGGCCGCCAAATCCAGGGTTCACGCTCATCACCAAGATGAGATCGGCAAGATCGATGATCGGATCGACGGCCTCGGCAGGCGTACCCGGATTGAGCGAAACGCCGGCCCTCGCGCCCGTTGCGCGGATCGCTTGCAACGTGCGATGCACATGCGGCCCGGCTTCGGGATGAACCGTTATGATGTCGGCGCCGGCGTCGCGGAAGCCTTGGATGTACGGGTCGACCGGCGCGATCATCAGGTGCACGTCGAACGGCAGCTTTGTGGACTTCCGGATCGATTTCACCACGACCGGACCGATCGAGATGTTCGGCACAAAGTGACCGTCCATCACGTCGATGTGGATCATATCGGCGCCGGCTTCCTCGACCGCGCGCACTTCCTCGCCGAGCCTGGAGAAATCCGCCGCCAAAATCGAAGGTGCAATGAGCGTCCGCGCCATGATTTCTCGTACCCTGCGCCGGGGAGGGGGCGCAAGGCGAGGCGGTTCTCCGATACGCTAGTTGCGCAGCAGACGCGCAGCGTAAAAGCCATCAAGGCCGCCAATCGCGGACCAATGGCCAGGATGCGTGCGCATATCGCCATCGGTGGAGATGAATTCGGCGGGGACTTCGTTGCTGAGCGGTGCTCGCCGCCAGCCACCGCCCAGAGCCGCCGCAACGACGCCTGGGCCTTCCTCGGGTTCGAGTGAGCAAACGGCATAGACCAATGGCGCGCCGGGTTTGAGGAGCGGCGCCGTCGCCTCGATGAGGTGGGCTTGCAAGTCCGCCAGTGCTTTGATGTCAGTCGGGCGGCGGAGCCAGGCGACATCGGGATGCCGACGCAGCGTGCCAGTGGAGGTACACGGCGCGTCGAGCAGGACAGCGTCAAAAGCTTCGGCGCTGAACTCAAGTGCATCGGCGCAGACAACTTCAGCCGTGAGTTTGGTGCGCGCGAGGTTCTCGCGCAGACGTTTCAAACGCGCCTCGGATTTGTCGACGGCAGTGACATGCGCTCCCGCTGCCGCGAGCTGAAGTGTCTTGCCGCCGGGCGCCGCGCAAAGATCAAGCACGCGTTTGCCGCGCACATCGCCAAGCAGCTTCACCGGCAACGCTGCCGCGGCGTCCTGCACCCACCAGGCGCCGTCGTTGAAACCAAGGAGGCTGTCGATCGGCGCGTGTTGAGCGAGGCGAATGCTTCCGCTCGGCGTCACTTGGCCTTGGAGTTGCGCGGCCCAGCCCGTAGCATCTTCTTTCGCCGAGATGTCGAGCGGCGGTTCGTTGAGCAGCGCGTCGGCGATTCGTGGTGCGCTTTCGCCATAGCTCGCGCGCCAGCGCGTATAGAGCCATGGCGGCAGGTCGGCGCCAGGCGGCAGATCGTCGAGAATTGTCTTGCCGTCGCGCGCGACCTTGCGCAGCACGGCGTTCATCAGCTTCGCAAAGCCGCGCGCCTCGCGCATGTGGTTTGCGGTTTCGACAGTTTCGCTCACCGCAGCATGCGCCGGTGTGCCGAGTACCAGCAATTGCGCTGCGCCGAGGTGCAAAAGCGCGCGCGCGTGATTTGCGCTATCCGGCAGCGGACGGTCGAGAAAGTGCGAGAGTACAGCGTTGATGCCGCCGAGCCTGCGCAGGCCGGCTGTCACCAGCGCGCGTGCGAAGGCGCGGTCGCGGCCTTCGAGGGCATTAAAGCTTGGTGTCTCAGCGAGTGCGTCTTCGAGCGCGCGGCCGCGATCCATCACGGCGACGAGGAGTTCGGTGGCGGCGCGGCGGGCGGTCAAGGCGTGGGGGATGTATCGGACGTGTATTGGACGTCAACGTGGGCGCGCCGGAAGCTCGCGAGCCGGATTGTCGCGCCGCCTGCGGAAAGCGGCGTGGAGATCCGGACGGGTGGCGCAAAGGTCGTGTCCGGCATCAGCGCGAACCATATTTGGCCTTCAGGGATGCGCCGCCGGCCCGCGTCACGCGGATTGAAACCGCTAACAGCGACATAGGCCAGTTTGCATTTCAGCACCTCGCCCTCGTAGCCGCCGCCGTCATAATCATCGATGTCGCCATCGCTCAGTTGAAGCAAATAGTGAAAGCGACCATCGAACGTGGGGTACGTGCCTTCGCAGCGCCGCGAGCGGCCGACATCTATCGCCATAGCGACGACGTTAGAAAGCGGGTCGCGCGAAGCGCGGCGCTGTTCTTCTGTGGCCGCCGGATCGCCCCAGGTGCGATAATCCGGCTCGATCACTGAGGTGATCACGCCATTCTCGCCAGCGGTCATATCGATGATACGCCGCTTGCGACTGTAATGGTGATCGAGATTGTAGTGGTGCCAATGCACGCCTGCGGCGTTGATCAGGCCAGATGAGCTTGCCTGTATGTTGGTGCGCTCAAACAGATTGAAGATGCCACGTGACTCAAGGCTGGCGGAAATATCGTAGCTGTCGTCGCTGACGTCGGCGTCGACGGTGACGCCGCCGACAGGAACGAAACCCAGCCCGAAGCCGTCATACGTTAGTGCGAAGCGATCCGCCAAAGCGGGTGTCGCGAAGCACCAGAGAGCAGCGAGGACGATAAGCGCGCGCATCAGCGCGGCGGAGTTTAAGGAGGCTCAGGCGTGCAGCAAGTCCTGAATGCCGCGCACGCTGCCACTATCTGGGAATGCGTCGTGTTCCAGCACGGCATTTGGCACGCGCAGATGACCGGCGAGCACGCCCTTGAAGACACCACGCAAATCTGTGGTGGGGCGCAAGTCGCGCCCTTGATAAAGCGCGGCGTGACCGAGGCCCGGCCAGTCGGCAAGCACCCGCCCGCCGCGAACCGCACCGCCAGCCACAAACGCCGCCATGCCGGTGCCGTGATCGGTTCCGTTGGCGCCGTTCGGCGCAACCGTGCGGCCGAACTCGGTGGCGATGATGACGACGGTGTTGGACCATGCCGGTCCCATCTCGGTCCGGAAGGCGTCGAGCCCTTCGTCCAGCGCAGTCAGAGCGCGGACAAGTGGGCCCTGTTCGATGCCTTGATTTGCATGTGTGTCCCAGCCGCTCATTTCCATAACGGCGGCGATGGGGCCGTGGTCGTCTTTCAGGAATCGTGCGGCGACCTGAGCGATGGGCGTAATCGAGCGCGGGCCCGCGCCGGTCATGCCGCCGGCGCCAGAATCCATGGCGACGCCGTTGGCGCTCATCGCTGACGTGAGCGCATGCGCGAGAGCAGGATCGCGTGCTTCATAGAGAGCGAGCAGACGCGCCATCGTGTCGTCGTCCACGTTCGGCAGCGTCGAAGGTGACCATGTGGCGACATTTGCTGGGCCGCGCAGGATGAGCGGCGCTTGCGCGGAAAGCGCCATGCCCATTTCAGGGCGCGAATTTGGCAGCGCGCCGAGCGCCTTGTTGAGCCAACCTTCCGTGCGCGCGAACGGCGCTGATGCGCCGGTTTCGAGCACATTTTGCGCGTCGAAGTGCGAGCGTTCCCGATAGGCGGTGGCGCAGGCGTGGATCGGCAGCAGCTCACCCGCGCGATAGAGCGCGTGCATCTTTGGCAGCTTGGGATTGAGGGCAAAGGTGCTGTCGAGCGCGAGCGCCGCGTTTTGACCGCTGCGCTGTAGCGCCAGACGTCCCCGCGCGTTGGCGTAAGCCGGATCGCCAAGAGGTGCGATCGCAGCGAGGCCGTCCATACCGCCGCGCAGAATGATAATGAGCAAGCGTTTGTCTGTTGCTTGCGCCTGGCCGAAGGCGAAAACCGGGAAGGAGAGAGCGGTGGCGCCGGTTGCGCCGGCGAGGAGATGGCGGCGGTTCAGCATCATTATCTCCGTTGCATCTCAGGCGCGCCACAGAGCAGCGCTAGGCCTTGAGCTGGCGATTCCGCGCGCGACACGGCGGTGCGGGTTTCATCGCTCAGCAATGGCCCAAGACAAGCTTCGCCAAGGCTCATGGGATCGAGGTCGGCTCGTGCAATGCGCGCGGAATAGGCCTGTGCGAATTCGAGCCGCTTCCAGACGAGGTCTGCCGTGAGCCATGCGTCGGCGATGTCTGCCCATCCATCAGGGCCAGGCGCCGCATAGGGACGTTGGCCCATGGCCCCGAGCGCAGCGATGCCGGCGCCTGGGGGGATCGTGCGCAAGTTCGCCAAGCGCAGCAGCGTGATGGCGTATTCCTCGGGCCGTTTGAATTTCGCGAACGGCGTTTCCCAGGCTTCGGAGCTGTCGACGAGCGCTTCCATCGTGACGCGGAGGTCGCCTTCGCTTTCGCGGAATGCGCGCTCCACGCGTGCGACAGCGGCAGACGGTGGCGCATCGGCAATGTAGTGGCGCGTGAGCTTGGTCGCTATGAAGCGCGCAGTCGACGGGTGCCGCGCGAGATCGTTCAACGCGGCTTCGCCTTGCGCGACTCCGGTTTGCGGATAGGTGCGATTGAGCAGCGTCTTGGGTCCCGGTTCATGCGCATTCTCATCGAACTCGAAGAGCTGTGCGCCATTGCGGTCAGCGACACTGTCACTGACGAGATCACGCAGGCGCGGGCGTTCATAGGTCCAGCCAGTGATGATGGCGGCGAGCGCCTGCACGTCGGTCTGTGTGTAGCCGCCGTTCACGCCGAGCGTGTGCAGTTCGAGCACCTCGCGCGCCAGATTTTCGTTGATCCCGGTAGGACGGCCGCCGCCTGGCAGGCGCCGCGCGCGGCTTGGGTTTTGCGCCGCCTGGCTGTTGGGCCCCACCGATAGCCAGTTATCGAGATAGACGATCATGCCGGGATGCTTCGTTGATGCGAGCAACATGTTTGCAAAACGGCCGCCTACATTCGGGCGAATTGCATCTTTCTCGAACGAGGGTGGCAGCGCGATGGCGCCAGGCTTAGCGGTGGAGACTGTGAAATGGTTGCCCCAGAAATGCACCAGGCGTTCGTGCACCGGTGTTTCGGTTGTCATCGCCGCTTCAACGCGGGCGCCGACAGCGCGAACCACGCGTTCGCGGAAGTTTTGGACGAAGTCCTCTTCGATCGAGAGCCGTTGCAGGTCCTCCTGTGTTACGCCTTGCCGCTCAGCGCGATCTTCTATGCGCTGGCCATTGGCGCCGTTGAGACGGCGGCGCGCCAGCCAGCGGCCGAATGCGAGAAGATCATCTTCCGCTGGCGGAAGCGCGGCGATCGGCGCCGGCAACGTGTGTTGAGGGCCGAGTTGCGCCTTCACCCAGCCGCGCGGATCGGCGGCGACGATGCGCAGTTCGTCAGGGCGCGGGCCTAGGCCGAAGCGGTGCGTTGCTATGGCGGCAAGTCTAAGGTCGGGCATGGGACTTCGTCTCCGCTGCCTCTTCAACGTAGCGCTCGCCAGTATCCGTCGCAGCAAAAAGGGGAGCCTCGCGGGCTCCCCTTTTCGTGGTCGTCTATCCGGCTGCGTTAAAGTGGACGGACGTTGATTTCCATGTTGTCGAGCGGCAACTCGATCAGTGTGCCGACGCGGCCGGACACCACATCGTTGAAGCCCGCGGCGCGCGCCTCCGAAACCTGCACCTGTGCTTCCATCTGATTGCTTGCGCCGGTGAGCACGACGAGCCCTGCGTTGGCGCTGCTTGCTTCGGCGGCGACTTGAGCGGCAGTCATGCCGGTTTGTTCGTGGCGGTGCGACAGTGCTTGGCTTTGCGCGCCTTGCAGCACCACGTCAGCGTTCGCAGCGGCGTCTGCGCCAACCATGCGGCCATCGCCGCCAACTACGATCGAGCGACCGCGATAGTCGAAGCGATAGCCGACGCGGCCGCTGAAAGCGTCTTCTTGCGTCGTAAAGGCGGAAACCACGAGCCCGTCTTGTTCAAATACAATCACCGAGCGGCCGGGCTCCGGCGAGGGGCCCCAGGCCTGTAGACCACGCGCAGCGCCGTCCATGCCCGCGGCTTGGTTCAAGCCATCGACCGTGCGCTGCGTATCCGCCGGGCCGTAAACCGGAAGCAGCGTATTTTCTTGGCCCGTCGAAGCCTGGCGATACATCGCGCTCAAATCCGACATTTGCTGCAAGCCTGAACTCGTCAGCAGAACGGCTTGCAGGCGCTCCATCGGCACGCCGCGTTGGATCAGTGAGTCAGCTGCACCCGAACCGGCGTCCACGACGAACAGGCGACCGGCCGCAACCACCGCGAGGCATGGCTGTTGGGCGCCGTTCTCGCTGCCGCCGCACACAATGGCGCGGAGCGCGGTTGAATCGAAGAGATCTTCATTCGCGACGGCTTGTTGCTCAGCGTAGGTCGCATAGGCGCGCGCGATAGCTTCTTGGCCCTCGGGCGTTTGCGAGCCCAACACCCATCCGCCCCAGAACAGGCCTGACAGCGTCACGAAGACGACCGAGGATTTGCCGATGGCGTTCATGGTACCGACCCCGAATTCTCAAAACCGCGCCCTTCAGCGCGTTGACCTTTGACCCCACACCAGCGTTGCTACCCGGCGTTATGATTCGCGCAAACTCGGTTAACACTAGGTTTCCACAGGTGCGTGCCGTACCTTTGCCGAAACAGAAAACCGAGCCCAAATCAGCGTATTGGTTAACGCGCTTGCTCTGGATCGACGGCCCAAATGGTTAACGCCGCCAAGCGCGTCCTGGTGTTCGATTCTGGCGTCGGCGGCCTCTCGGTGCTGGATGCGATCGCCGCGTCGGGACGGGCGTTCGAAATCGATTATGCGGCGGACAATGCGTGGTTGCCCTATGGGCTAAAGAGCGACGAGCAGCTGCGCGATCGCGTTCCGAACTTGCTAGCGCGCCTCGTGGAGCAATGGGCGCCGCAAGCTGTGGTTGTTGCCTGTAACACCGCCTCCACGATCGCGCTGGAGCAAGTTCGCGCCGCGCTGAGCATTCCGGTGGTCGGCGTAGTGCCGCCGATCAAACCTGCCGCAGCTGCGACCCGCACGGGTGTGATTGGGCTGCTGGCCACGCCGGCGACCGTGCAGCGCGCCTACACCGATGACCTCATTGCGCAGTTCGCGGGCGGTAAGCGGGTCATCAGATTCGGGTCGGCTGAACTCGTGGAGGCTGCCGAACGGAAGTTGAGAGGTGAATCCCCGGATCAATCTGAGATCACAGGCGTTGTGACGAGACTCTTTGGTACGCCGGGAGGTGACGCGATCGACGTGGTCGCACTGGCCTGCACCCATTTCCCGCTTCTAGCGGCGGAACTTGCCGCCGCCGCGCCGAGAGAGTGCATTTGGATGGATTCCGGCGCTGCGATTGCGCGCCGCCTTGCGCACGTTCTGGTCGCGGATCAGGGCGCGCCACGCGTTCGACGTGCAGCGTTCACAAGCGGAGAGGGGGCGCTTGCATCTCTGCGCGCGTTCGAGACGCGTGGGTTCAGTGCATTTTCGCACATTGCAGAAGCGCCGAGCTTCGAACTCAAACCGTTGGTTCGGTAGCTCGCCAACTTGGTCGGCGTTGTATTTGGGAAACGCAATTCGAAAGTGCGCTGACTTATTCCACGCGACGCATTGCGCCATGTCTCCGCGCGGCGCAACGATCCCGGCCAAGAAAAAAATCTGGCGGGGAGAAATCAATGGCTGGCGCCTTTGGCGATACACCACTCGGCTTGACGTCGATAATCTTGAATGTGGCGGCGGTGCTCACGCGCAAGCAACTGAAAGTACCCCGCTATCAGCGCCCCTATACGTGGGCCGAGCGCGAGGTGCGCGAGCTAATTCAGGATCTGTGGCGCGCCTATAGGCGCGGCGCGACGTTCTATTTTATTGGTCAGATCGTCTTGGTGAAAAACCACGGCAAGCTTGAGGTCTCCGACGGCCAGCAACGTCTCGCTACACTGACCATGCTGCTGGCTTACGTCCGCGATCGCATTCCCGGCCGTTCGAAGCCATATCAATCCCTGATCATGGATGGGAGCACGCCGCGGCTGCTGCTGCGCGAGGAAGATCAGAATTTCTATCTCGGTTTCGTTCAGGAGCCGGGCCACATGAGCGAACTCGCGCGCCACGCAGAGATCGGCGTCGATTCGAAGGATTTGATCGCCGGCGCGGCGCGTACGATCGAGTCGGAGCTGAGCAAGATCACTGAAGATCGCGAACTCGATGCGTTCATGTCCTATGTCGTGCGCTGCTGCACCTTGAACGTCGTCGACGCGGACGAACGCGGATGCGCGCAAACAGTTTTCAACACCTTGAACAAGCGCGGCTCACCGTTGTCCGGCGCCGACATCATCAAAAGCGACCTTTTGGAAAATTCGGGGCTCTCGAACACCGAAGCGGATGCTGCGGCGCGCAAGTGGGAGCAGACCGAGGATTTGTTTGAGCGCGAAAATTTTTCCAAGCTCCTCTACATGATGCCGTTCCTCTTAACGGGGGAGCCGTTGTTGGCGCCAGGCGACTTGGCGTCCTTCCGCACTGCCGTTGAACGTGCAGGCGGCGTGCGCACCTTCCTATTCGAACAATTGCCGCGCTATGCGCATGCGCTGCGCGCAATTTTCGCGGGATCGATCGATGTCGGTCCGGCTAGCGCTGAGGTTAATCGCCGCGTCGCGTTGATGAAAGAAGTCCCGGAGTGGGATTGGGCGCCGAGCGCCATCGCCTTCTTGGCCGAGCACGCATCGGAGCCGGAACGCGCGCGTCGCTTTTTCCAGGCGCTTGATCGCTTCACCTTCGCTTGCGAACTTTCCGTCGTCGATAACCGTGATCGCGAAGCGCGGTACGCCAACATCATCAAATATGTCGGCGACGACAAAATTCTCTATGCCGGCGAAGGCAAGCAGCGCGCATTGTTGCTTACCGAGTCCGAACAGATAAAATTCTTTGACGCGCTCAATCGTTCGCGCAAACGCGATCGTCAACGCCGTTTGCTGCTGATGCGGCTGGAATCTGCAATGCCCGGCGGACGCCTCGTGCGGATGACCGACGATGCGACGGTCGAGCACGTACTGCCAAAGAATGGCGGCGCCTGGTGGAACGAACGCTTCCCCGACCCGGCTCTGCGGAGCGAACTCGCCAATCTGTTCGGAAACCTGACGCTTCTGACCTACGACCAGAACGCCAAGGCCGATACCAAGCCCTATCCGGAGAAACGCAAAGTCTATTTCGACACCAACGCCCCGATCATGGGGCTCACTAAGGATATCGCGCCGATCGAAGACTGGTCGTTCCAGGCCATCGAGGAGCGGCATGAGCGGCTGGTGCGCATTCTCTGCGAAGACTGGGGGCTGGTGCGCGGCGGTTAACTGCTCGCTAACCAAACTGGCCCGATTTCTTAACCTCGCGTTTATCCCTGAGGCGAGGGTAGGGAAGTCATGTCGCTTTTGTACGCGGTCGTTTTTGGAAGCCGCTGCCGTTCGAACCATCACCGTCTCGCTGTGGATGCGCTGCGGCACCTGCAAAGCCCGGACGCTGAGCGCTGGCGCAATCTCCTGCTCCATTTTCATGAGGACTACCTCGCTGGCGCCAAGGCGCCGGACACGGTGTTCAAGGATTTCAAGAACCACGTTTTGCACGTGCGCGAGAAGGAGTGGGGCGGGGCGATCGAGTCTTGCGAAGAATGGTATCGCCGCACTGTGCGGGCGATGGCGGCCAAGGATTGGAAACAAGCCGCGTACTCAGCTGGCGTCATGAGCCATTACTACGTCGACCCGATCCAACCTTTTCATACCCATCAGACCGAAGAAGAAAATGTCATCCATCGCGCCGTCGAATGGAGTTTCTCCAAGTCGTACACGACGTTCCAGCGCATTCTTGAGACCGACATGGGCGGCTATCCCAAGATGGATGCTCCGGGTGGCGAGAATTGGCTGGCCGAAATGGTGCGCGCCGGCGCCAAGCTGTCGAACCAATATTATGAGATGGTGATTGATCACTACGACTTCGCTAAGGGTGTGAAGGATCCGCCCGCGGGTCTCGATCAGGAATTGAAGGACACGATTGCGAAGCTGGTGGGCTACGCCGCCGTCGGCCTTGCGCGTATTCTCGACAAGGCGTTCGAGGAAGCCGCCGTGCGCCCGCCGCGCGTTGGTGACGATCTGCAGGGTTTCTTCCTCGCGCTCGAAATTCCGATACAAGCTGTACTGAAGACGCTTGATAACGCGGCCTCCCGCCGAGAGGTCGAGGCGCAGTACGAAGAATATCGCAAGACCGGGAAGGTCCGCACCACACTGGGCGAAGACGACAAGGCTGTGCGCGAAATGCACGCGCTCGAAGTGCTGAAGACTCCGCTATCGAACCTCGACGCCAAGTGGCCGCGCGAGATTGGCGCGAAAGCCGGGGAGGGCGCGCCCGCGCGCGCCTTGACAGGCAAAACACGTACAATCCCGCGCCCTAAGCAAGTGCGCACGATTGACGTGGGCCCAAGAGTTGAGCCCGAGCCAGCCGCGCCGCCGCAACCGAAGCAGCAAATGCCCCGCGAATTGCCCGAAGGCGCGCCGCTTGCGAAGCGCGAAAGGACGCTGCCAAAGTTCACGCTGAGCGAGGGCGCTCCAGTGGTGCAAGCGCCCTCGATTGGTCCAAAGACAGCGAAGCGCCTGGAAGCGGTCGGCGTGAAAACGATCGCGGATTTGCTCGCGATGAATGCGGAAGAGGGTGAGCAGCAGATTGATGCGCGCCATATCTCCGCGAAGGTGATCCGCGATTGGCAAGCGCAAGCGCTGCTCGCCTGCACTGTGCCAGGCATGAAATCGCGCGAAGCGCAGGCCTTGGTGGCCTGTGGCGTTCACGATGCCGAGGATCTGGCGCAAAGCGATGCGCTGCAGCTCTGCGAAGGCGTCGCGCAATGGGGTCTGTCTGATGAAGGTCAGCGCGCGTGGGGCAATGCGCCTGCGCCAAGCGCCGACGATGTGGCGACATGGATCGAACGCGCCAAGCGCGCGATCGAGGAAGGCAAGGCTAACGTCGCCGCTTAGATTTTCAGTAGCGTCAGAACGATCGCAGCAATCAGAACCGGCGCGATGAACGCCGTGAGGCCCGACGCGACGATGCGCGCCGTCTTCAGCACGCGGTGACCCTTGAGCGGTTTGTCGTCGCGCGGTGCTAACGCGAACTTGCACATGAACGCGAATACGCCGCCGACCGCGGCGGTCGCGGCACCCGCAACGGCGCCGGCAATCAGCGAAGCGATGGCCGAGGCGATAGCAATAAGGCCAAGGATACCGTGTCCCGAGTTCATGACGTGCTTGACGAGCCGCTCGGCGCGCCCGGCATCGAATTGCTTGAACGCCACCGGCGCCAGCACGAACGAGAAAAGCGCGATCCAGCCAAGTGAAGCGCCGGCGAGAACGATTGCAGTTGCTTGAGCGATGGGTTCCATGGGCGACGCCTAACATGAGTCGTGCGCCGACCGTGTGATGCCGGCGAAACGATCGAAGATCGTTGCGCTTACGCACCACGGCGCCCACGTGAGCGGCCAGGAGCTCACTGATGACCACCGCTTATGCGTTCGAGACCGTGGATGTGTTCACCGAGACGCGTTTCGGCGGCAATCCTCTCGCTGTGTTCAAAGATGCCGGCGGGCTCTCGGCGGAGCAAATGCAGAAGCTCGCCTTCGAGTTCAACCTGAGCGAGACCACGTTCGTGCTGCCGCCAGAGAACGCGGAGAACACTGCGCGCGTCCGCATCTTCAACCGCACCGCGGAAATGCCTTTTGCCGGGCACCCCAGCATCGGCACAGCTTATGTGCTTGCGCGAGCGGGTCTCGCGCAAGGCGATCACCTGCGTTTGGAAATGCCCGCGGGCATCGTTGCTGTTGAGCTTGAGCGCGATACGAAAGGGCAGGTGATCGGCGGCGAGATTACCGCGCCGCAACCGCTCTCTGTGGGCCCGGAGTTCACGCCGCAGCTGATCGCTGATTGCCTCGGCCTCGCGGAGCGCGACATCGTCACCACAACCCACGCGCCGGTGATCGCCTCGATGGGCAACCCGTACGTGTTCGCCGAAGTCCTCTATGACGCGGTTGGTCGCTGCGCGCCCGATCTCAATGGCTTTAAGCGTGCGTACGCTTCGCGCACTGATCTCGGCAACCGCTTCTCAGTTTTCGTCTACAGCCGCGACGGCGCGAACATCCGCGCGCGCATGTTCGCGCCGATCTCTGGCACTTGGGAAGATCCCGCCACGGGGAGCGCCAACGCGCCCCTTGCTGGGCTCTTGCTGCACCACAGCACGGCTAACGACGTCGCCTTCACAGTGCGCCAGGGTGTGGAGATGGGTCGCCCCAGCCTATTGCAAATCACGGCTTCTCGCCGCGGCGCGGAGATCACAGCGACGGTCGCTGGCCGCTGCGTACCTGTATTTAGGGGCGAGGCAGTACTCTGACGGCTCGCTTTGGGCGCTTAGCAGATGACGCGCACCTTGCTGCCTGCTAGCGGTAGCGGACAAAATTCGAGGAACGCCCTTCATGACGTATGCCGCGATCACAGGCTGGGGCAAGTGCATGCCGCCGGCCACGCTCACCAACGCCGATCTCTCCACCTTTCTCGATACCAATGACGAATGGATCGTGTCGCGCACTGGTATGAAGGAGCGCCGCGTTTCCCACGTGACTGCAAGTGAGATGGCAGTGGTCGCGGCCAAGCGCGCACTCGCGTGCGCTGGTCTCGATGCAAAGGACGTTGATCTCATTGTCTATGGCAGCTGCAGCAATGACGAGCAGGTGCCCAACTCGGCCTCGGGCGTACAGGCCGCGATTGGCGCGACGAAAGCCGCGTCGATGGATGTCAACACGGCCTGCACGAGCTTTCTCTACTCGCTCTCTACTGCGACAGCGATGATCCGCACGGGCGTTGTGAAGAACGCCATCGTCATCGGCGTCGAGTGGATTTCGCCGTTCATGGATTGGGAGAACCGCAACGTCGCGGTTTTGTTCGGCGATGGTTGCGCGGCCGTCGTCGTTCAGGCGACCGATAAGCAAGAAGGCATTCTTGGTGAACAACTCGGCTGTATTGCTGACGCGCGTCAGACACTGCGCGTGCGCGGCATGGGCACAGCTTACGTCAATCGCGGCATCACCATGGGCGACACCGACTGGGATTTCGATGGCCCAGAAATTTTCAAGCGCGCCGTCACCGGCATGGTCCAGGCAAGCCAGGCTGTGATGGCCAAGTGCGGGGTGACAGCCGCGGACATTGATCTCGTCGTCCCCCATCAAGCCAACATGCGCATCATTGAGGCAGTCGTGACGCGGAGCGGCGTTCCGATGGACAAGGTAATGCTAACCGTCGAGCGCTACGGCAACATGAGCGCCGCGACTGTTCCGGTTGCGCTCGCGGAAGCGCTGGAGGAGGGCCGCGTGAAACCGGGCTCGCTCGTGCTCATGCCGGCCTTCGGCGCCGGCCTCACCGTCTGTGCGCACCTCGTGCGCTGGGGCGATCGCGTGACGCCGTTGAGTCAGAGCGAGGCTGATCTGCCCGCGAACAAGCGCACCGCGCTCGAGATCATCAACGGCATCCGTGGCGGCAAGACCAACGCCAAAGAACGCAGCGGCAACGGCCTGCGGAATCTATCGTTCGTCGAGCAGCTCTGAGCGACGAACACAATCGAGGTTCGCTTGGAGATCCGCCAAAGGCTCCCTCTATAGGTCCCTATAGAAAATCCAATTAGGCCTAGCTCCCCTGACAGGCTATCGACGCTCTCATAGAAGGAGTGTTTCCAATGGCCGACGGAACATCTGAATCGAAATGCCCAGTCTCGCAAGGTCGCGGGCGGCAGAACGTTGATTGGTGGCCGAACCAGATCAACGTCAACGTGCTGCATCAGAATACGCCCGAATCTGACCCGATGGGTGCGGGGTTCAACTATGCCAAAGAGTTTGAAACCCTCGACCTCGATGCGGTGATCAAGGATCTTCGCGCGCTGATGACCGACAGCCAATCGTGGTGGCCGGCCGATTACGGTCATTACGGCCCGTTCTTCATCCGCATGGCTTGGCACGCAGCTGGCACCTATCGCGTTGGCGATGGCCGTGGCGGCGCTGGGCGCGGCCAGCAGCGCTTCGCGCCGCTGAACTCGTGGCCGGATAACGGCAACCTCGACAAGGCGCGCCGGCTGTTGTGGCCGATCAAGCAAAAGTACGGCGCGAAGCTCTCATGGGCCGATTTGCTGGTTCTCACCGGCAACGTCGCGATCGAATCGATGGGCGGTCCAGTGTTCGGCTTCGGCGGTGGCCGCGCCGACGTGTGGGAACCTGAGAACCACGTGAACTGGGGCGCCGAAGAAGCTTGGCTCGCGGACTCGAAGGCGCCGAACAGCCGCTACTCTGGCGATCGCGTGCTTGAGGGCAATTACGGCGCCGTCCAGATGGGTCTGATCTACGTCAACCCGCAGGGGCCGGACGCCAATCCTGATCCCGTCGCTTCCGCACGCGATATCCGCGAAACCTTCGCGCGCATGGCCATGAACGACGAAGAAACGGTCGCGCTCGTCGCCGGCGGACACACGTTCGGCAAGGCGCATGGCGCTGGCCCAGAGAGCCATGTCGGCAAAGAGCCGGAAGGCGCGGACATCGAGAACCAGGGCCTCGGTTGGCTCTCGACGTTCGAAAGCGGCATGGCGGGCCACACGATCACCTCCGGCATCGAAGGCGCCTGGAAGAAACATCCCACCAAGTGGGACATGGGCTATCTCGACACGCTGTTCGGCTTCGAGTGGGAGCTGACCAAATCGCCGGCGGGCGCGCACCAGTGGAAGCCGAAGGGCGACGCTGGCCGCGAAGTTGAAGATGCGTTCGATAAGAACAAAAAGCACCAGCCGATGATGACGACGGCGGACCTCGCGCTGCGCTTCGATCCTGAGTACGAGAAGATCGCGCGCCGCTTCCACAAGAACCCGGCGGAATTCGCCGACGCGTTCGCGCGGGCGTGGTTCAAGCTCACGCACCGCGATATGGGTCCGAAGATCCTCTACAAAGGTAAGCTCGTCCCGAAAGAGACGCTCATCTGGCAGGACCCGATTTCGGGTCCGAAGTCGACGATCAGCGCGGCTGATGTTGATGGCCTGAAAGCGAAGATCCTAGCTTCCGGTCTATCGACTCGCGAACTGATCGAAACGGCGTGGGCTTCGGCTTCATCGTATCGCGGTTCGGATCGTCGTGGCGGCGCCAATGGCGCCCGCGTTCGCTTGGCGCCGATGAAGGATTGGGAAGTCAACAAGCCGGCCCAACTTTCGAAGGTGATCGCAAAGCTTGAGGCGATCCAAAAGCAAGCGGGCGGCAAGGTCTCGCTCGCGGACCTCATCGTGATCGGCGGCAACGCTGCGATCGAGAAGGCGGCGAAGGATGGCGGCGTCAATGTGACGGTGCCGTTCACGCCTGGCCGCGCCGACGCGACACAAGAAGAAACCGAAGTGCACTCTTTCGAGTATCTCAACCCGAAGGCGGACGGTTTCCGCAACTACGTCCGTGCGCCGATCATGGCGGTGGAAGAGCACCTCGTTGACCGCGCGCAATTGCTCGAACTGAGCGCACCCGAAATGACTGTGCTCGTTGGCGGATTGCGCGTCCTGCAAGTCGGCGACGACAAGCTAGGCGTGCTCACCAACAAGCCGGGCGTGTTGTCGAACGACTTCTTCGTCAACCTCCTGGACATGGGCGTGCAGTGGAAGGGCGTTGGCGGCAGCCAGGAAACCTTCGAAGCGCGCGACCGTAAGTCTGGCCAGGTGAAGTGGACCGGTACACGCGCCGATCTCATCTTCGGTTCGCACAGCCAATTGCGGGCGCTCGCTGAAGTGTACGGGGCCGCTGACGCGAAAGAGAAATTCGTGAAGGATTTCGTCAAGGCGTGGGCGAAGGTGAGCGAACTCGATCGCTTCGACCTGCACCGGCCACGTCCGGCCGGCGCGCAATAACGCGAAGTACACCATAGTGCGGAAAGGGCGGCGCAACGCGCTGCCCTTTTTGCATGAAAGGGGTTGTATCACCTTACGTCCAAGCTATCTCAAAGGAGCCAGGCCGGGCCCCTCTGGCGGTTCGCAAGGACCGTGATGTCGGACTGGAGGATTGCACGTAAGAGGCGCGCTTCGAGCGCATGCCCCTCTGGTCCATGGCCCGGCGCTTCGAGCTGCAATCTCTAAGTCTCTTCATCAGCACCGGCGCAAATGCGCCGGCGCCTTAGGCTCGACTGGATTTATCCATGGATTTCTTCGTGAGTGAATTCGCGGGGCAACCGGGTTGGTTGTGGCTCGCGTTTCTTGGCCTGATCGGATTCTTGCTTTGGCTTGATCTCGGCGTCGTCAACAAAAAGGATGGCGTCGTATCGCCCGCAAAGAGCGCGTTGATGTGGGTCGGTTTTGCATCGTTGGCGTTGGCGTTCGGCGCTTATGTCTATTTCGTCTACGATCCCGATCCGGTGTTCTATCTCTCGCCCGACAATCTAAATCAGCAAGCGGCGATACAATTCTTCACTGGCTATCTGCTGGAGACAGCGCTCGCATTCGACAACATCTTCGTTATTTCGCTGATCTTCGGCTATCTTGCGATTCCGCGTGAGTATCAGCATCGCGTCCTCTTCTGGGGCATTCTCGGTGCGATTGTTTTCCGCGCGCTGTTCATCTCGGCAGGCGCCGCCGTTGTGAACTCCTGGACCTGGGTGCTTTATTTCTTCGCGGCGTTTCTGATTTGGACAGGTTGGCGCATGCTCAGCAGCGGCGGCGACAGCCACGACATGAAGCTTGAAGACAATCGGCTCCTCAGATTCATGCGCAAGCGCCTGAAGGTGACGGACAGAATCGACAATCACAACTTCTTTGTGAAATCGCCAAATCCCAAGAATGGCCGTTTAGCCACCTACGCGACGCCGCTTTTTCTAGCGCTGGTCATGGTCGAGACCGCGGATATCGTCTTCGCCGTGGATTCCGTGCCGGCGATCTTCGCGGTCACCCGCGATCCGTTCATTGTCTACACGTCGAACATCTTTGCAATTCTCGGTTTACGCTCGATGTATTTCATGCTTGCGGCGGCGGTGGAGCGGTTCGCGTACTTGAAGTACGGCCTCTCGCTCGTGTTGGTGCTCATCGGCGCGAAGATCATTTGGAATTTCGGCTTGTCCAAAGAACTCGGCTGGTTGCCTTATCTTGAACCGCAATGGGCGCTGATCGCAACATTGGCGCTGATCGGCGGCTCGATCCTTTACTCTCTTTTTCGAACACGCAATTCGGCGCGCTAAGCGCTGCGTCTAGTCGCGGAGCTTTGCCATCATGATGGAGTCGCGGATGCCGAGGTGCGTCTTCCAGTTACCGCGGAGGACGCCCTCGCGCTGAAATCCGCCACGCAGAAACAGCGAAATCGAAGCATTGTTGTCCGGGTCGATGTCGGCGGCGATGCGGTGGAGATCGAGTGACCCGAAGCCGTACTCGACGACGAGATTTAATGCTTTTGACGCGAGGCCGCGACCCGTCGCTTCCGGCGTCAAGATAATGCCAATCTCGCCGACGCCCTCTCGCTGCACAAACAGCGCGATACGCCCTAGCGCGACGCCGCCGGCTTCGGTTATCGCCCACACATGCGCGCCTTTCATGGCGATCGTGTCGGCGATGTAGGCGCGCGTCTGCTCAACGTCGCGATGTGCGGGGCCGGACCAGAAATGATGCGTGCGCTCATCGCCGTGCGCCGCAAACAACGCCTCGGCGTCTTCCAAAGCAAGCGGGCGCAATACCACGCCTGTTGTTTCGAGGGTAGGGACAGTCATTCAGGCCTTCATTGCGCCACGCAGATCGGCGGCGTCATAAATCTGCTCGCGCAGTGCGCGTGCAAACCGCGTGGCTTTGCCTCCGCGCTTGCTGGGGTAATAGACAACATTGCTCGGTTCGCGGCCGAGTGCGTCGCGCACTGCGACGCGGGCTTCGTTGGAGAGTTGGCTGCCCTCACTACAAATGAACACCAACCCCGAGGGTGTGACATTCCGCACCGCTTCGCCGATCTCCCACGCTACGTTCTCACTGACATTGGTGAGATCGATAATCGCGACATCCACAGCCGCGAGAGATGACGCTACGGCCTCGCGCCAGTTCGCATCGGAAATGCGAACGATCGAGGCGCCGCGTCTACCCTTGCCGCGCTGCAAGCGATCGAGGAGGCGGGGAAGCGATTTGAAGTCGTCACGATTGCGGGAAAACATTGCGCCGATAGGCCCAGATATCGCGGCGAGCAGCATGACAACGACGAGCGTCGCCATCACGCCGAAAAAGACGCCAACCACCAGCAGGATCGCGACCACGATCAGAGCGAAGAAGGCGCCAAAAATCTGACCGATGCCTTGTTGCAACGTTTCTGCGCGCGGCATGTTTATGATGTCGGCCTGGGCGCTCAGCCAACCCTGATAGATCAAATAAACGACCGCGCCGGCGACAGGCAGGAACAGCAACCAGAACATTGGCGCGAGCCGATTGCGGCGCTGCTCAAACGATAGCTGTACGTCGCGATCCTGTAGCGTAAGCGCCGATATGCCATGACGCGAAAGCCGGTCGACGACACGCGATGTGCGGAACGCATCGCCGCTCTCCGATTGAAACCGCCGCAGCCACATCGCCTGCACACGCTGCGGCGTCAGGCCGGCTTGAACGGCGTCGTAGGTCCAGCGGGCGACGATGAAAAAGAGAAACGCGAACAACGCCAGGAGGGCGATCATCAGGTAGCCGCCGTCCGCCCTTAAGTCCTCACGTTGGTCGGTGACAACTTCATAACCGAGATAGAGCAGCCCCACGATCGCCGCCAGCGGCGGTAGCGAAGCAAGGAACGCGAAAAAGCCGGATACGCCGCGGTCGCGCGCGAGGCGGGCGCTGGTGCTCTTGGTCATGGATGTCCCTCCACCGGCCAAGTTAGCGCGTGTTGATCAACGTGGCACCCTCGATTCCGATGAATTGAATGCAAAGCTAGCGCAGCTTCTCCATGAGCACGCTGTCACGCACGCCTAGGTCAGTGGTGCGATCAGCCGTGAGATGCGCGGCAATCTGAAATCCGGCCCTCGCGAACAGACCTCGTGAGGCGGCATTCTCGATGTCGATGTTGGCGCGCAGTACGCGGACGCCGACATCGCCGAACGCGAAGTCTTCGGCCAGTTGGATTGCCTTCAGCCCTAAGCCGCGCCCTTGCGCGGCAGCGCGAATGACAATGCCGAATTCTCCCGTGTCCGGTTGCGGCACGCGCAGAGCGAGCCTGCCCAGCGCCTCGCTGCCTTCGATGGTGATGGCCCACGCGGCGCGCGACTTGGCGAGTGTGTCGGCGATGTAGGCCTGGGTTTCGAAGAGGGCGGTGTGCGCGGGCGCGCGCCGGTAGAGCTGCACATCGGGATCGCTGAGTGCGATGAACAGCGCAGCAGCGTCAGTAGGAATAAGAGGACGAAGAACGATGCCGGGCGCGGTGAGCGTCGGCGTAACGGTCACGTCGCGGCCTTCAGCCGTTCGCTGGCGCGTTGTTTCACGCTTTCGCTGCGCAGCTGACCGCAGGCGGCAAGAATATCGCGGCCGCGCGGCGTGCGGATCGGCGACGAATAGCCGGCGCGGTTGAGCACTTCCGCGAAGGCCTCGATCGTGCTCCAATCCGAACACTCGTATTGCGTTCCGGGCCACGGATTGAAGGGGATGAGGTTGATTTTCGCCGGAATGCCCGCGAGCAGCTTCACCAGCGCTTTGGCTTCGGGCAGCGAGTCGTTCACGCCCTTCAACATCACGTACTCAAACGTCACGCGCTTGGCGTTGTTGAGCGACGGATAAGACCGGATCGCCGCGAACAATTCTTCGAGCTGATATTTCCTGTTCAGCGGCACCAGCTGGTTACGCAACTCATCGTTCGTCGCGTGCAGCGAGATCGCCAGCATTGCGCCGGTGCGATCGCCGAGTTCCTTGATCCGCGGCGCCACCCCGGCAGTGCTTACGGTGATGCGGCGGCGGCCAATCGAGATGCCGTCGCCATCGGAGATCACGTCGATCGCGGTGTCGACATGGTCCAGATTATAGAGGGGTTCGCCCATGCCCATGAACACGAGGTTCGTCAACTGACGGTCGCCGTCATTCAGCGGGCGTTCCTGCGTCGGCCATTCACCAAGCGCATCGCGTGCGATCATCACCTGCGTGACGATCTCGGCGGAGGTCAGATTGCGGACCAGCTTTTGCGTGCCGGTGTGGCAGAAGGTGCAGTTCAGCGTGCAGCCGACCTGCGAGCTCACGCACAACGCGCCCGCCTTGCCAACGCCCGGAATGAACACGGCTTCTGCTTCGACGCCGGGGCCAAGCCGGATCAGCCACTTGCGCGTGCCGTCCGTGCTGATCTGCTGAGTGACGATTTCGGGCCGTTCAAGCGTGTAGTGCTCGCCGAGCGTCGCGCGCAGCTCCTTCGCGACGTTGGTCATCGCCGCGAAGTCGGTCACGCCGTAATGGTAGATCCAGCGCCACAATTGCTCGACCCGCATCTTCGCCTTCTTCGGCTCGACGCTAACGGCAATAAGCTTCTCGGCCAGCTCAGCCTTGGAAAGGCCAGCCAGCGAAGGCTTTGGGGAGGGTGCAATGGTCACTGGCCGCGTTATGGAGATGCTTCGCGGACGCGGCAATCCCCAACCCTGCCCAGTTGTGCTGGGTAACCAGCTAGTCTGCTCGGACGGGCGGCGGCTTCTGTTTGAAGTGCAGCTCCCGGAGCGTGATCACGAGTGTGGAGCCGATCACGATCAGTGCGCCAAACATCGTGATCATATTCGGCACTTCGTGGAACAGCGCGAGACCGAACAGAATCGCGAACACGAGGCGTGTGTAATCGATCGGCGCCATCGCGGCAGCGTCGCCCAGCGACATGCCTTTGATGTAACACACCTGCGTGACCAGTCCGAGCACCCCCATCGCCGCTAGCAGGGCAAGATCGAGGGGCTCGGGCCAACGCCACTCGAGCACGGCAAGCGGGATCGAGAGCACGAAACCCAGAGCGGCGGACCATACCATCAAGACCGTGACCGAATGGTCGCGCGTCATCACCTTCATCCCGGTCACAGTCATCGCGAAGAGCGCCGCAGATGAAAGCGCTGCAGCCGCGGGCCAGCCGACGGCGTTGGCGATCGATGGTTGCAGCATGATCAGAACGCCGGCGAAGCCAATCAGTGTCGCTCCCAACCGCCATGGCCCGATCTTCTCGCCGAGTACGAAGATCGCGAGCGGGACAATCCATAGCGTGCGCGTGAACGAAAGGGCGTTGGCTTCGGCGAGCGGCATTTTCTGGTACGCCCAGAAGGCGAGCACCATCCCAAGCGTCCCTGCCAGCGAGCGGAAGAGCAGGATGCCGGGCCGCGATGTGCGAAACGCGCCTACCGGATCGCGCAAGACGATGGGCACAAGCACAAGGATGCCAGCGGCTTGCCGATAGAAGGTCTGTAGGGCGGGCGAATAGTCGTCACCCAGATATTTGATAAGCGACGTCATCAGCGTGAACGTCACAGCTGAGGCGAGCATCCACAGCGCGCCCCGCACGTTGGTGGAGAGCCTGCCATAGGTGGCGCCGAGGTCGACCATGGCGAACTTACTGCGCCTAGCTCCCGCGATTCACAACGTCCATAACCTTGCGGCAGACGCCGGGGAGCCATACTTTATCCGATGAAGCTTCACCGGAGTCGCCGATGGTCACGCTGACGATCCTCATCGCCTCTTTCTTCTTGCCGACGATCATTGCCGGCGCGCGCGGCCACAACGCGCTGGCGATCTTCTTGCTGAACTTCTTCTTTGGTTGGACCGTGATTGGCTGGTTCTGGGCTCTGATCTGGGCGGTGACCGACAAGCCGCGCGTACATTATGTCTACGCCACACGCTGAGCTGGTTAGCTTTTCATCTTCGGCTTGGTGTTCATCTCCGGCGGCGGCCCGCCTGGCATGATCGGGCGCGCCGGATAGCCGCCATGTGCGAGCAGCCGATCATACATCACCAATGCGCCGGCAAGACCAACGTTGAGGCAGAACTTGGTTGGGATCTGCACGACATGCGCGCAGCGCGCGATCATCGCCGGCGACAGCGATCCGCGCTCTTGACCCAAGATATAAGCGGCTGCTTGCGGGTGCTGGAAGCGCGGCAGTTCGACCGCGTCGTCCGTAAGTTCGACGCCGACGAGCTGGCAACCCTTAGGCAACAGCATCGCCTCAGGCGAATCCCACGGATAGTACGGCATATGATCGAAGCTGCGTGAGGTGTCGCTGTTGTAAGCCTCGCGCACCTTCGGGTGTGCGTTGATCGTGAAGAAGAAGCTTGCGCCGAATGCGTTCGCGGTGCGCATCAGCGCACCGAGATTCATCGGTTTCGAGATCTCCTCAGCACCAATGCCGAAATAGCCGCGCATTAGCCCCTGCGGCAATTGTTGTAGGGCCCGCCGCGCGCGCCGCCGAGCGTCGCTTGTCCGCCACGTTCCCAATATTCGACGCTGCCGTTGGAATATTTTGCGCCTGACGCAGCTTGCACGTGTGGGAGCGAATAGGTTTGCCCGCCGGCAAATACTTCAGCCGTGCCGCCGTCGGCGATGCGGGCGCTGAAAGCAGCGCCGCCGTCGCAGCGCCATTGCATGAAAGGTCCGGATGGGCCGGAGCTGGTGGTTGCGCATGCTGCAAGAAGTGAGAGTGCGGCAAGAGCGGCGATCGTCTTCATGGGGACACCTCTGGCTAGAATGTTTTCACTTCGCGCAGACCTGCTGAGGAGGCGAGGCCGCGCTTCATACCCTGACTCGCAAACGGTGCAGTGACGTTGCCTTTCACGTCCACCGCGATCAAGCCGCCATAACCGCCAAGTCTACGTACGTCGTCGATCACGGCGGCGCTTGCCTGTTCCAGCGATTGGCCCGCGTATGCAATGCGCGCCGAAACATCCGCGGCGGCGTTGACGCGCATGAAGTATTCGCCGATGCCGGTGCATGAAACCGCGGCGCGCTCATCGGCCCAGCAGCCCGCGCCTATGATCGGCGTATCGCCAACGCGTCCCGGCATTTTGCCGTGGAGGCCGCCGGTCGAGGTTGCTGCAGCGAGCTTCCCGTTTGCGTCGAGCGCGACTGCGCCGATCGTTCCTGCTCCCGGCAAGCCGCTCTCGGCAGCGACATAGTAGGTTTTCGGATCATCGACCCTGTCGAAGCCCTGATCTCTGGCAAACGCGCACGCGCCAGGGCCGGCGAGCAGCACGTGCGAAGTCTTCTCCATCACGCCGCGTGCGACGCGCACTGGCGAGATAAAGCCCTGCAGCGCCGCGACCGCTCCCGCCGCGCGGGTCGCGCCATCCATCACCGATGCATCGAGTTCAACCACGCCCGCCGCATTCGGCGCTGCGCCCTTGCCGGCGACGTGGAGGCCGCTTGCCTCAAGCTCGCACGCCATCTCCGTAACGACATCAAGCGCGCTGACGCCTCTCGCAAGCATGGCCGCGCCCTGGTCGAGCAGGGCAGCCATGTGTTCTTCTTCAGCTTTGTAGGCGCGCTCGGCGATGGCGCCGGCGCCGCCGTGGAGGGCCAGCGCCCAGGTCGGACTCATGGGCGGCTCTATAGACCTATTCGCCGGGTGCTGCGCTATCGGGCGCCGTCACGTTTGTGGAACTCTTGCTGAACATGCCGTTCCTCCAGCCCACATAGAGCGCAACGAGCGTGGCGGTGGGGACGAAACTGTCCGCTTGATCGGTGAAGTCGAGCAGCTCCCACAGGTTCACCAGCCCGGCTGGCCCCCAGAGGCCGACGAGAACAACAGTGCCCACCCCTTCGGTGACGCTGCCGAAGATGGGTATGCGCCCCAACGTCAAGTCGAATAGGTCGATGGCGATGGAGAGGGCGAGGCGCAGAAAATAGCCGCGACGGGTCATGAGCTAGTTTTGGACCGTCAGCACGCCAGCCGCTACAAGAAACCTCAACGCAACACGAAACGCAGTTTTGGAGACGTCATGAAAGCGCTGCTCAGCACCAAGATCGGCCCGCCGGAAGCACTCGAATACGCAGATGCGCCGGACCCGGTCGCGGGCGAGGGCGAGGTCATCATCGCAGTGAAGGCCGCGGGCGTGAACTTCCCCGACGCACTGATCATCGAAGACAAATACCAGTTCAAGCCGGAACGCCCGTTCGCGCCAGGCGGCGAGATCGCAGGCGTGATCGAAAGTGTTGGCGCCGGTGTCGCCAACGTGAAAGTAGGCCAGCGCGTGATCGGTTCACTTGGCTGGGGCGGCATGGCGGAGAAAGTGAAGGCCCAAGCCGCGCGCGTGTTGCCGATCCCTGACGCGATGCCGTTCGACGAAGCCAGTGCGTTCATCCTCACCTACGGAACGTCTTACTACGGACTGAAGGATCGGGGCGTACTGAAGGCTGGCGAGACCTTGCTAATCCTCGGTGCGGCCGGCGGCGTCGGCGTCGCCGCGATTGAGCTTGGTAAGGCGATGGGCGCGCGCGTCGTGGCAGCGGTTTCGACCGAAGACAAGGCGGCCTTTGCAAAGGCCGCAGGCGCGGACGACGCCGTGATCTACCCGGCGTCCGGCATGTCGAAGCAGCAGAGCAAAGACTTGGCGGAGGCCTTCAAGAAGGCGTGCGGCGGCGGCGCGGATGTAGTCTACGACGCCGTCGGTGGCGATTATTGCGAACCGGCGCTTCGCGCGATGAACTGGAATGGCCGGTATTTGGTGATTGGATTCCCAGCCGGTATCCCGACGCCGCCGCTCAATCTCACGCTGCTGAAAAGTTCGTCGATCGTCGGCGTATTCTGGGGCGCGTCGGTCGCGCGCGAACCTGATCTGCACAAGGGCAATGTGCGCGATCTCTTCAAGCTCTACGCCGAAGGCAAGGTGAAGCCGCGTATTTCCGCGCGCTATCCGCTCCGCGAAGGCGGCAAGGCCATTCGCGCGCTGATGGATCGCACAGCCACCGGCAAGCTCGTGGTGACGATGGAATGACCCAGCGCGCGTATTTGGAGAGATGCATGAAACGTCGCGGACTTCTGATTGGAGCGCTGTTCGCACTGGCCGCGTGTGCGAGCACGCCCGCGCCATCGGCGCCGGAGGAGGGCTTCAGCTCCGATCGGATCAGCGTGGTCGTGCGCGGAAGCGGGCCGGACGTCATTCTGATCCCTGGCCTTAGTTCGTCACGGGATGTCTGGAACACGACTGCTGATGCGCTCGATGGCCATTATTGCGTGCACCTCGTTCAGCTCAACGGCTTCGCCGGCGCGCCGGTCGGCGCAAACGGCGACGGCCCGGTGTCTGCGCCCGTGGCCGAAGAGATCGCACGCTACATCGGCGAAACTCACCTTGATCATCCCGCCGTCATTGGCCACTCGATGGGTGGTACGATCGGCATGATGCTTGCCGCCCGGCATCCGGATGCTGTCGGCAAATTGATGGTCGTCGACATGTTTCCATTCATGGGGGCCATGTTCGGTGGACCAAACGCAACGCCGGAGAGCGTTGCGCCGATAGCCGATCAGATCCGCGCAGCGATGCGCACGGCGCCGCAAGGCGTCGTCTCCGATCAAACGCGCGGCATGATCGCATCAATGGTGCGTACAGAAACCGCTCGTCCGGAAATCATGGAGCATGCGCGCCTCAGCAACGTCGCGACGACCGCAAACGCGTTCCGCGAACTCATAGTCACCGACCTTCGTCCGGAACTGACGCACATCACGGCGCCTGTAACCGTGCTTTTCGTGATCCCGCCGCAAGCGCCGATAACGCCTGAGCAGTACGAGGCCTACATGCGCGCGTCCTACGCAAATCTCCCGCAGGCGCGGATCGTGAAGATCGAGAATAGCTATCACTTCATCATGATCGATCAGTTTGATCGGTTCATGAGCGAAGTGCGCACGTTCCTCGCGAGCTAGCCGCGCCGTGCACTGGTATTCCTCACCTAGCTCGCTGATCACCTTCGCCTGGGCGGGGTGGGCGGCGTCGTGGCTCGCTGCGGCGGTATGGACGCGCCGAACGTCGGCGCGCGCGGGCGGCGCAGAATTGCCAAGCCGGTTGGTGAGCCTCGTCGGCGCCGGGTTGTTGTTCACGCCAACGCACGGCTTCAGTCTAGGTCCGGATTGGGATGTGAGCGAGGCCACGGCGTGGGCGATGTTTGGTATGGTGATCTTCGGCATCGCTTTCGCTTGGTGGGCGCGCCTGCATCTCGGCACGCTTTGGTCGGGCAGCGTGACACGCAAGGCGGATCACCGAGTCGTCGAAACCGGGCCGTATGCGCTGGTGCGGCACCCGATTTACACCGGGCTACTTGCCAGCGCGTTTGCAACTGCGGTGGCGCGCGGAGAACTGGTCGCGCTGATTGGCGCAATTCTGTTTTGCCTCGGTATTTGGATGAAAGCGCGGCTGGAAGAGCGCTTCCTCAGTGAAGAACTCGGACCCGAGTACGCCGCGTATCGCAAGCGCGTGCCGATGCTCGTCCCTTTCCTGCGCTTTTAGCGGCGCTGGAAGCCGGCCAGCGCTTCGCAGGTCCATCGAGCCGCCGTGAGCGCGCCGATCGCAGCGACATCCAGCGAAGGATCGAACTCGGTCAGGTCGACGCTTCGAACTTTCGGATGCGCGCATATCAGCCGGGCGGCGTCGAAAAAATCTTGCACCGGGAGGCCGCCGGGCCGTGCGCCGGGCGCGCCAGGCATCGCTGCGCGCTCAATGACGTCGATATCAAAGTCCACGTGAATGACGTCGCAGCGCGATGCCAGGCGCTCCAGCGCATTTGCTGCAATGGCGGCGAGCCCCTGCGATCTGCATGCTGCGGCCGTCGCCACGTAGATGCCCGCCGTCTTTGCCTTCTCGTGCGCCTTCTTCGTGTTGGCGAAGGGCAGAAGCCCTATTTGCGCGATGTGCGCGCCAGGTAGTCCGTCCAGAAGCAAGGCCTGGATCGGATTGCCATTGGTGAGTCCGCAATCGGTGTCGCGCAGGTCGAAGTGCGCATCGAGCGTTAGCACGCCCACGCGCTGCAACGTCGGATCAAGCGCATGCACGCAAGGCCGTGTAATGGCGTTATTTCCTCCGAGCACAATTGTCAGCGGATGCGTCTTGGCCAGGGAGCTGAGCATTGCAACCAGCGGCGCAAGCGAAGCCGCGGGATCCAGGTCGGCGATATCCGCATCACCGGCGTCGAAAACCCGCAGCGTTGAGAGATCGGTCTCTGTTTCTAAATCATAGACGCTCATCCGTTTCATCGCCGCGCGCGCGGCGGCTGGCGCCTCATGGCAGCGCCCCGGCGTGATTGATCCGAGCCCCATCGGCGCGCCTGCCAGCGCGACCGGAGCGGAGGCGTCATTCGTGAGCAAGTCGGCTGCGGAGAACCAGGAGCGGCAGTCTGAATCGTTCGTCATGCGTGGATAATTGGCGCGGCAGCGCGGCGCAGTCTATAGAGCGCCCATGTGGGATACGCTCTGGGTTGACGCCAATCTCGCCACGATGACGCCCGGCAAGCCGTACGGCGCCATCGAACGCGGCGCCGTGGCCGCGAAGGATGGCCGCATTGTCTGGATTGGATACGCCGCCGATTTGCCGAAGCCGCCCGAAGAACTCGCACACGAGGTTCGTCGTTGCGGCAATGCCTGGATCACGCCGGGTTTTGTTGATTGCCACACCCATCTCGTGTTCGGGGGCGATCGCGCCCGTGAATTTGAGCTGCGCCTCGAGGGCGCGAGCTACGAAGAGATCGCGCGGGCTGGCGGTGGCATCGTATCCACAGTTGCGGCGACGCGCGCTGCCTCGCGCGAGGAGCTGACCGCCAGTGCGATGCGCCGGCTCGCGGGGCTGACTCGGGAAGGGGTCACAACAGTCGAGATCAAATCCGGCTACGGCCTCGACCTGGAAACAGAGTTGAAGATGCTCGAAGCCGCCGGCGATCTTGGGCCGCTCGGGAATGTGCGCGTGAAGCGTACGTTTCTTGGCCTTCACGCGCTGCCGCCTGAGTTCAAAGACGATCGCGCCGCCTATGTGCAGCTTGTGGCCGACGTGATGATCCCGGCGATCGCCGCGGCGGGCGCCGCCGATGCTGTCGATGCATTCTGTGAAAATATTGGCTTCACCGCCGAGGAAACCGATTTTGTTTTCTCTGCCGCGCGCGCCGCGGGCCTGGATGTAAAACTCCATGCCGAGCAATTGAGCAATCAGCACGGTTCAGCTCTGGCCGCGCGGCACAAAGCGCTCAGCGCCGACCATCTCGAATATCTCGATGATGCAGGCATTGCCGCGATGGCGAAGGCGGGCACGGTTGCGGTGTTGTTGCCAGGCGCGTTCTATTTCTTGCGCGAAAAGCAACTGCCGCCCATTGATGCGCTGCGCAAAGCTGGCGTTCGCATGGCTGTCGCCAGCGACTGCAATCCCGGCACGTCGCCGATGACATCACCACTTGCCGCGCTCAACATGGCCTGCACGTTGTTTCGTCTGACGCCCGAGGAGGCGCTCGCCGGCATCACACGTGAAGGCGCGCGCGCCCTTGGACTGTTGGACGAGACAGGAACGCTAGAGCCCGGCAAAGCCGCCGACCTTGCGGTTTGGGACATCGCAACACCGTCGGAGCTTAGTTATTGGCTCGGCGCGCCGCTGCTGAAGGAGCGTGTCTTCGCCGGCCGCGTTGTCTAGCGGCGCATCACTTCGCGCACGGCGTTGGTTTCTAGCGCCGCGATCCGCGCGGCGGCATTTGTATCGCCAACCGCATTTGCCAGGATGAAATCGGCGCCGTTACGTATCGCATCGGGACCGTTCGCGTCTGCGGGCTGTTGGCCGCCGATAAGGTTGTGGTGACCGCCTGCATAGACCAGCGCAAGCTTATTGCCGGCTGGGCTCGTCTCGAACGGATAGAGGTGATCGCGCCAGTTGGTGATGCCAGCGTCCTCTACAGTGTCCTGATCGCCCGTCACCATCAACGTCGGCGCCGTCAATCCAGAATAGCTGTGCTCATTGATGAGGCTCGGGACACGTCCGGCGGATGAAAATGCCACCACGGCGCTCACTGGCGCCAGCGGCGCCGGCACGATCGGCGGCAGCCCGCCGCCCGTGATCAGCGACATCAGCGCGCCGTACGAATGGCCGGAGACCGCCCTTGGCGCATCGGGAGCGAGCGATGTGAGCAAGTTAAATCCGGCGATCATATCTTCGCAGCGTGCGCCAAAGCCCGCCCGGCGGTCGTAATCCGCGCGATGTGGGTGGTCGAGCGAGTCCACATGCAGCGGCGCGACAATAAGAATGCCTGCATCGCGATAGGTGTTCGTCAGCGCGTCGTAGTTTTGCGGTCTGCCGCCCTGGCCATGGCTGAACACAATTGCCGCGCGCACCGTGGCTGGACGCCAGATACTGAACGTGACGACACGGCCATTGCTGACGGTGATGTCAGTGGCGTCGTCCTGTGTTGCGTTGGCGGTTGAGGGAAGGAGCGCTGTTGCAGCCAGAGCGGTGGCGCCGCCCAAAAACGCTCGGCGATTGTGGATGAAGTTGGCCATGTCTGTCCCCAAACCGTAACGCTTCTTATCGCCACTGACCGCGCCACGCCACTCTGCGATGCCGTGACATTGGACGCAGACCTTACGGCAGGCTAACACCCCCTCAAAATTCCGGAGGAAACATGGATTCCCGCCGCGATCCGTCGCGTGTCATCCGCGCGCCGCGAGGCATGGAGCGCACCGCCAAAAGCTGGCTTACCGAGGCTGCGCTGCGGATGCTGATGAATAATCTCGATCCGGACGTGGCTGAACACCCGGAAGAACTCGTCGTCTATGGCGGCATTGGCCGCGCCGCGCGTGATTGGGCGAGCTACGACAAAATCGTCGAAACGCTGCGCCGTCTTGAGGACGACGAAACGCTGCTGATCCAAAGCGGCAAGCCCGTTGGCGTGTTCAAGACGCACGCCGACGCGCCGCGCGTCCTGCTTGCGAACTCAAACCTCGTTCCCCGCTGGGCGACGTGGGAGCATTTCGATGAACTCGATCGCAAGGGCCTGATGATGTACGGCCAGATGACGGCTGGCTCATGGATCTATATTGGCACGCAAGGCATCGTGCAGGGCACTTACGAGACCTTCGCCGAAATGGGCCGCAAACATTTCGGCGGTGATTGGTCCGGCAAGTGGATTCTCACCGCTGGGCTCGGCGGTATGGGTGGCGCGCAGCCGCTCGCGGCGGTGATGGCTGGCGCCTGCTGCTTGGCGGTCGAGTGCCAAAGCGATCGCATCGATAAGCGCCTGCAGACGCGCTATCTCGATAAGCGCGCCGAAACGCTCGACGAGGCCATGAAGCTGATCAACGACGCCTGCGCCAAAGGCGAAGCGATCTCGGTGGGTCTGCTCGGCAACGCCGCTGAGATTTTGCCTGAGATGGTCAAGCGCGGCATTCGCCCGGACGCCGTCACCGATCAAACGTCAGCCCACGACACTGTAAACGGCTATCTACCCGCCGGCTGGACGGTGGAGCGCTGGAACAAGACCCGCGCACAAAATCCAGAAGCAGTGCGCGAAGCCGCGTGCGCTTCGATCGCGGTGCACGTCAAAGCTATGCTCGACTTCCACAAGATGGGCATCCCCACCGTCGACTACGGCAACAACATTCGCCAAGTGGCCAAGGATAACGGCGTCGCCGACGCGTTCGCCTATCCAGGCTTCGTGCCGGCCTATGTGCGCCCGCTCTTTTGCCGCGGCATCGGCCCGTTCCGCTGGGCGGCGCTCACCGGCAATCCAGACGACATCGCCAAGACCGACGCAAAGGTAAAGGAGCTGATCCCAGACGATCCGCATCTGCACCGCTGGCTCGACATGGCAAAGGAACGCATTGCCTTTCAAGGCTTGCCCGCGCGCATTTGCTGGGTGGGCCTCGGCCAGCGCCATCGCTTAGGCCTCGCGTTCAATGAAATGGTTGCGAGGGGGGAGATTGGGCCGCTTGTGATCGGGCGCGACCACCTCGATAGCGGCAGTGTTGCCTCGCCGAACCGCGAGACCGAGAGGATGCGTGACGGGAGTGATGCCGTCAGCGATTGGCCTTTGCTGAACGCACTACTCAATACGGCGGGCGGCGCGACATGGGTGTCGCTGCATCATGGTGGTGGCGTCGGCATGGGCTATTCGCAACACTCCGGCGTCGTCATCGTCTGTGACGGCAGCGAAGCAGCATCAAAGCGCATCGGTCGCGTACTCTGGAACGATCCCGGCACGGGCGTCATGCGCCACGCCGATGCCGGCTACGAAGAGGCGCTGCAATGCGCGCGCGAACAGCATCTCGATCTTCCTGCGCTGGATATTCGCTAAATGAAACTTTCGCTCCAACAGCTGCGCGAGATCTGGTCTGGAAAGGCGGGGGTGACACTCACCGCCGCCGAGTACGCGCAGATTGACGCTTCCGCCGCCGCCGTCACCAAGGCGCTTGCCACGGGGGCTGCGCTCTACGGCATCAATACCGGCTTTGGTAAGCTCGCCTCAAAGCGCATTGACGCTGATCAGCTCGAACAATTGCAGCGGAATCTGGTGCTCTCGCACGCTGTAGGCGTCGGCCCTGAGTTCGGCGAACGCGTCGTGCGCCTGGCGATGGCGATCAAGATCGTCACGCTGGCGGCAGGCCGCTCCGGCGTACGACGCATCGTTGTCGACACGCTGGCAAAACTCCTTGCTGCAAATGCGTTGCCCGTCATCCCGTCTCAGGGATCCGTGGGCGCCTCGGGCGACCTCGCGCCGCTAGCGCACATGTCGTGTGCCATTATCGGCGAAGGCGATGTGCGGTTGAACGGCGAGAAGATGACGGCGCGCGAGGCGCTGAAGCGCGTTGGCGCCGAACCGGTCGTTCTAGGCCCCAAGGAAGGACTTGCGCTTCTCAACGGCACCCAAATCTCCACCGCACTCGCGCTCGATGCGCTCTTCCGTACCCAAGACGTGTTCGACGCCGCGCTCGTTTCGGGCGCCATGTCGACTGATGCGATGAAGGGCAGTGACGCGCCGTTTGATGAGCGCATTCACACCGCCCGTGGTCAGAAAGGCCAGATCGAAGTGGCGGCGCGGTTGCGCGCTTTAATGGATGGCAGCGACATCCGTAAATCGCACCTCACCGGCGATGATCGCGTGCAAGATCCGTACTCGATCCGCTGCCAACCGCAAGTCATGGGCGCTTGCCTCGATGTCCTCAGCAGCGCCGCAGCGACGCTGGAGATCGAAGCCAATGCAGTCACCGATAATCCGCTCGTCTTCGCAGAAGACGGCGCCATACTTTCCGGCGGCAACTTCCACGCCGAGCCAGTCGCCTTCGCCGCCGACATGATCGCGATGACCGCCGCCGAAATTGCGTCGATCAGTGAGAGGCGTCTCGCGGTTCTCATCGATCCGGTTCTTTCAGGATTGCCGGCATTTCTGGTGAAGGAGGGCGGACTAAATTCCGGCTTCATGATCCTGCAAGTCACGGCGGCGGCGTTGGTTTCGGAGAACAAGACGTTGGCGCACCCAGCCGTGGTCGACACGATTCCGACATCAGCCAATCAGGAAGATCACGTTTCGATGGCGACCTTCGCTGGCCGCAAAGCCGGCGATATAGCGCGCAACGCGGCGAACGTGATTGCCATTGAATTGCTCGCAGCCTCACAGGGTTTGGAGTTTCATGCGCCGCTCAAGACGTCGCAAACGCTTCAGCGGGAGCTTGCGAAAGTTCGCGGCGTCTCCGCCAACATGGAGCGTGATCGCTCGCTCGCAGGCGATATTGCGCGTGTCTGCGGCCTGATCGAAGCCAGCGCATTCGCGGCCTAGCAGCCCTCAGGATCAAGAACCCAGCCGAGCAATTGGCCGCGCGCGTCGCGCACCTCAGGCGCTTGGTAGCATTCGCCACCGGGATTTTCGCCAGGCGCGCGGACGAACTGGATTGCATCCGCCGACGGTTCATCAAGAGCGGGAAGCACGGTTGCGTTGGCCGGATCGGTCGCATCGTCCGGGACGACACAATCGACGTCGCCTGCCTCGCCTGAAAGGCGCAGAGTTCGGGATGCCTCGGTGTTGATAGTGACCACGCGCCGGTCGGGCGCCAGCGTCAGACACGCATCGATCAGCGCCAGGCGTTCAATGATGGGCTGTGCGTTTGGGTATTGCGGGCCTGATGGAGGCGCCGGCGCGGTGCTTTGCCCGCAAGCCGCCAGCGCACACGCCGCTACGATAAGCACCAACTTTTTCATCCGCCTACCTCGCTAGCGCAACAAGGATGATGCCGGTGATGATCAAGAGCTGCGCCGCGACATACGTCCACCAGACCACTGGCGCTGTCCAGCGTCGCGCAGGCGCGTCGGCCGGCAAGCGAAACATCTCCGAGGCCAACACCAAATCGCTAACAAGAAAACTCACCGCGCCGAGCATCGCTGGCCAACCGATCCAAGGCAGCCACATCGCCGCGATCGCCATCGTCGTGATCGCGCCCGCGTAGATCATCGCAACCAGCTGAATGGCGCCAAGCTTGCGCCGCCAGGTCGCCAGCAGTATCGCGGCGAACAATAATGCGAAGAGTGGGGCGAATGCGGTGAGGGAGGGGCGCGAAGCTGTGTCGCCGTTCACATACATCAGTAGGCTCACCACCAAGACCGGCAGCGAAACCCCTAGCGCCAGCAAAGTGACGACCGACAAGGTGCTGCCAATCGGCGCGCGCTTGAATTCGTCGGTCCGCCAAAACCAAACCAGGAATGAAACCAGAAGCACCCCGATCGCGACCATCGCGGCGTAGCGCGGCCAAAGCGGCTTGTTGTCTCCTGAGAAAAACCACATCGCACCGAAGATCACGACATAGACAAGTTGAGCGAGCAGGAATGCAAAAATACCAAGCGGCAATGTCCACTTGGATTTGAATGCGAGGAAGAAGTCGCCCAAGGCTGAGCAGATGATCGCCACGGTTAGTGGGAAAGGGGCGTGCGCGGTGATCAACGCTGCGGCAGTAGCCCCCATAAAGAGAGTCTTGACCAACGCACGCACGAAGGTTGGCGGACGCCCCAGAAAATAGAGCCCGTACGCCAGAGCGGCGAGGGAGCTCAACGCGGCTAGCGCCCAAAAAACCGGACCAATCGATATCGCTCCCACCACTTGGCCCTTCGATTCCGCCACCGTTCAGGTCAAAGTGGTACTACTACGGGCGCGATACGGGGAAGTGGGTATGGTGGGCAAGCTCTTACGTTTGAAAATGATGGCGGCTGCTTCGGTGGCCGCGCTGCTGGCGGCGTGTGCGACGCCGCTGACGCCTGAAGATCTCGAAGTTCGCGCGTGGAGCGCGGCCACCTCGCAAGATCGGCCCGACGCTTACGAGACTTACCTCAGCGCATACGACGGCAGCCCGCATGCGGAAGCTGCGCGCCAACGTATCGCGGAATTGATGGTATTGGAGCGCGAAGCCTGGGGAAGAGCGCGCCAAGTCGATACCGAGGCATCCTACGAAGACTATCTGAACCGGTTCGGTTGGGGCGCGAATGCGCAAGAGGCGGATCAACGCCGCGCGGTGCTGGCGGCGCCGCGTTTGGCCGCCGAAGAAAACGCCGCCTGGGTCGAGACAGCCCGCATCGATCGCATCGAAGCTTACGAGGGCTTTCTCAATTCATGGCCCGATGGCGCCCACGCCAGTGAAGCGCGTATGCGCTTGGGACAGTTGTGGAACACTGACGAAGGCGCCTGGCTTCGCGCGCGACGGCTGGACTCAATCGGCGGCTACGCAGATTTTCTGCGCGCCTATCCACGTTCGCCCTATGCGGTGGACGCGCGCCGGATCATCGATGATTATCGCCGCCAGGATGACTGGGCTTGGGACAGCGCGCGCCGGCGCGATGAAGTGCGTGAGTACGAACGCTACTTGCGCGAATTTCCCGACGGCTACCATCGCCCCGACGCCGAACGCCGGATCTACCAGTTGCGCGCTGACGATCGCAGCGCCTGGGATCGCGCCACCCGCCGCGACACCATCGACGCCTATGATTATTATCTAGCAACCCAACGCGACGGCGAGTTCCGTGACCGTGCGCAGCGGCGCATTCGTCAATTGCGCGATGCAATGAACAATCCACCGCCACAACCGCCGCCAGTCACGCAACCACCACCACCGCCGCCGCCACAACCACCCCGGCCGCGGCCTCGCAATCCAAACCCACCGCCGTCACCACCCGTGACTCCTCCGTCACCGCCAGCGCCGCCGGTGACTCCACCCGCGCCGCCTCCATCTCCACCGGTCGCGCCGCCGCCGCCGGTTGCACCGCCTCCGCCACCACCACAACCGCCACCGCCACCGCCACCGGCGGAGCCAAGGAGCGAGCAGCCGAGTGACGCGGACGCGACCCGCGATCCTCCCAATCCGAACTGACGCAGCGCGACATTGCGTTCGCACGCGCGGTGGTTAGAACGCCGTAGCGCGCCAACGTGCGCGGCAAGGGAGGAACAAGATGCGTCTTTCGTCAGATATCGCGGCGGTCGTGACGGGCGGCGCGTCGGGCCTAGGCAAAGCCACGGTCGAGAAGCTGCGGGCTGAGGGCGTCAAGGTCGCCATCTTTGATCGTGACGAGGATCGCGGCAAAGCGACTGCCAGTGAACTCGGCGCCACATTCTGCAAGGTGGACGTCACCAGCGACGACAGCGTCGCCGCTGGATTCGAAGCAGCCCGCGCCGCCAACGGTCAGGAGCGTATCCTTGTGTGTTGCGCCGGCATTGGCTCGGCGATGAAAACCGCAAGCCGTTCGAAGGAGACCGGTGAGATCAAGCATTTCCCCCTGAACATCTTTGAGCTGACCATTCAGATCAATCTGATCGGCACCTTCCGCTGCGTGGCCAAATCCGCAGCCGGGATGCTGACGCTGGATCCGCTCGAAGGTGGAGGACGTGGCGCCATGGTCATGACCGCCTCCATCGCGGCCGAAGACGGGCAGATGGGGCAGGCGGCTTATTCGGCCTCTAAGGGCGGCGTTGTCGGTATGACGTTGCCGATCGCGCGCGATCTCTCTGGCGAAGGCATTCGCATCAACACGATCCTGCCGGGCATTTTCGAAACGCCGCTGATGATGGGTGCGCCGGAGAAGGTGAAAGAAGCCTTGGCCGCGAGCGTGCCTTTCCCGAAGAGGCTCGGAAACCCGCAAGAATACGCATCTCTCGCTCTCGAAATGATTCGCAATCCATACTTCAACGGCGAGGATGTGCGTCTCGACGGCGCCATTCGCATGGGCCTGCGCTAGGACGAGACGCCGCGATTTTCGTTGATTTATGTGCTTTTTCGTAACACGCGCTCCGTAGCCGCGTGTGGAAACCCCTGTAAATCAGCTTTTTTGCGTTGCGACTCAGAGGCGCTCATGCCAGGGAATTCACCGCAAACGTCGAAAACCGCATGAAATGGCGCTTTTTGACGTGCTTCGAGAAAGGCGCGGTCACGCTCCATCAAGAATTGAGTGGCATCTACTCGAAGGCCGGCAGGAAGAAGGGCGGTCAAAAAGCCTGATTTGAAGCCGGTTCGTTGAGTAACCACACGACAACCTTTGAGAAGGGAAACACGACAATGGCCAAGAAGGCAGCGAAGAAGAAGGCGCCAGCCAAGAAAAAGTCCGCCGCTCGTAAGAGCGCCAAGAAGGCCGCTCCGGCCCCGGCGAAGGCCGTGAAGGTCACTGCGACGGCTGGCAAGACAGTGACCGCGAGCGCGTTGCTCCAGTCGGTCGCCGATCACCTCGGCGTCAAGAAGTCGGAAGCCAAGGCGATGGTCGAAGGCTACACCGATGTTGTGAAGGCCTACGTGCTGAAGGGCGCGAAGGTGAAGATCGGCGATATCGGCATGGTCATGGTTCGCCACCGCAAGGCCCGCATGGGCCGCAACCCGCAAACGGGTGAGCCGGTGAAGATCAAGGCGTCGAAGAAGCTGGCGTTCCGCCAGTCGGCCGTGATGAAGGCCCAGGTGATGGGCGGCCGCTAAGGCCATCCGCGTCACCGACGCGACAAGTAACAATGACCCCATCCTGGGGTTGTCGAGACGGCGGGCGTACTACGAAGCGCCCGCCGTTTTCGTTTTTGCACGACGGGGCTTCACGCCTCCACCGGCTTGCCGAAGCGCTCGGCGTTGCGCGCCTTGGCTTTCGCCGCTTCGACTTCACGATCTTTCGGCGGCGCATTGGTTTCGAGCGATGTCAGCAAGCGCTTGGCGGCTTCAAACACTTCCTCGACGGCGGTGTTGAACGCGTCTTCGTTGGCCTTCGATGGCGCGTTGTAGCCCGAGAGCTTGCGCACGAACTGTAGCGACGCGTCGCGGATCTCCTTGTCCGTCGCGGGCGGATCGAAATTGAACAGCGTCTTGATGTTGCGGCACATCGAGCGAACCCTCAGACAAAGCCAACGACAGGGTGGGGGACATAGGGCTCTTCCAGGCGCTTCACTTCGTCGGCGCTCAGGATGACGTCAACGGCTGCGATGGCGTCGTCGAGTTGTTCGATCTTGGTTGCGCCAACGATGGGTGCAGTGACGCTTGGCTTGGCGAAATGCCACGCAAGCGCGACTTGGCCGCGCGAAATGCCGCGTGCAGCTGCGACTTCGCCGACGCGTTCGATGACAGCGCGATCGGCTTCCACCGTCTTACGATAGAGGTATGTGCCGAACTTGTCTGTTTCGCTGCGCTCCGTCTTTTCGTCCGGCGCACGCGCCAATCGTCCGCGCGCCAGTGGCGACCACGGAATGACGCCGACGCCTTGGTTGACGCAGAGCGGCAGCATCTCGCGCTCTTCTTCCCGGTAAAGCAGATTGAGGTGGTTCTGCATCGAAACAAAATGCGACCAGCCGTTTGCGCTTTGCAGCGCCAACGCCTGCATGAATTGCCACGCATACATCGACGAGGCGCCAATGTAGCGCGCCTTGCCGCTCTTCACGACATCATGCAGCGCCTCAAGCGTTTCTTCGATCGGCGTCTCGGGATCGAGGCGGTGGATCTGATAAAGATCGACGTAATCCGTCCCCAGCCGCTTCAAGCTCAAATCGATCTCACCAAGGATGGCTTTGCGCGAGAGCCCCTTGCCGTTCGGATCGCTCGGCCGCATTTCGCCATGAACCTTGGTGGCGATCACAACTTCATCGCGCTTGGCGTATTTCTTCACCGCGCGGCCAAGAAATTCCTCGCTGGTGCCGAACGAATAGACGTTGGCCGTGTCGTAGAAATTGATCCCGGCCTCGAAGGCGCGCTTGTAGAACGGTTGTGACGCTTCCTCGCTCAGCGCCCAAGGGTGTGCGCCGCCGGCGCCGTTCGCATACGCCATCGTGCCAAGGCAGATGCGCGAGACTTTGAGGCCGGTCTTGCCGAGATTGACGTATTTCATGCCGTCAGCTCCACAAACACATCTTCCAAATCCGGTTCTTGGATCGAGAGATCCTTGATCATAACACCCGCCGCGCGCACCCGATCGAGCAACTCTTCAACCGAATGCTCGCTGGTCTTGTAGGTGAGGGCGAATGCGCCGCTGTTCTTCATGGCGAAGATTACGTCTTCAAAGCCCTTCAGCGGCGGCGTGACAGGCGTCTGCGGCGTCACCACCAGTGTTTTCTGGTCAAGCCGCGAAATGAGCTTCGGCGTCGGTTCGCAAGCGATGACGTTGCCGTGGTTGATGATGGCGATCGTATCGCAAAGCTCTTGCGCTTCTTCGAGATAGTGCGTGGTCAGCACAATCGTCACGCCGCTGGCGTGCAGCGAGCGCACATAATCCCAGAGCTGACGGCGGAGTTCGACGTCGACGCCGGCGGTCGGTTCGTCCAGCACCAGCACGGGCGGTCCATGCACCATTGCCTTAGCGACAAGCAGCCGACGTTTCATGCCACCGGAGAGGGTACGCGCATACGCGTCGCGCTTGTCCCAGAGGCCAACGGCGCGAAGAATTTCTTCCGTCCGGCGTTCGCTCTTCGGCACGCCATAATAACCCGCCTGAATCTCCAGCGCTTCGCCGGGGGAGAAGAAGGGGTCCATGTTCAGTTCTTGCGGCACGATGCCGATGGCGCCGCGCGCGTTCATCGGATCGGCGTCGATGTCGTGGCCCCAAATCGAAGCGGTCCCGCCGCTCTTCACGACGAGGCCGCCCAGAATATTGATGAAGGTCGACTTGCCGGCGCCGTTGGGCCCCAGCAGGCCGAAGAACGATCCGCGCGGAATGGCGAGGTCGATGCCCTTCAGCGCGTGGACGGCCGCGCCCTTGCCTTGGGCGCGATAGGTTTTGTCGAGGCCGCGCGCCTCGATTGCGAACTCGGGCGGCGTTTGTGATGTCGGCATGGAATACCTGGGGTGGCCCGCATTGCGCGGGCGCGCGATGCGCTCTAGTTACGAGCGCGCTTTATCCGCTTCAACCCTAGGCCGCGACCAGAAATGGCGAAACTTCACGACAATCCGCGAACCGACGCTTCGACACCGGGCGATCCCGACGTGCTTCCCGCGCCGGAGGTGATCGAGGTGACCTCGCGCCGCGTGAAGTGCGATGGCGGCGGCGGCGCGCTAGGTCACCCAGTCGTCTATTACGACATGGGCGAGGAGAACTTCGTCGAATGCGGTTATTGCGACCGCCGCTTCGTTCTCGCCGCCGGCGCGGGCGAAGATCACTGATTTGCGACGAATAAGTCCGATTTCGGCGAGCGCTTGAGCGGCGCGCTCCCTACATGCTGCGGCGGAGGAGACATCCCATGCCTGCACGCCCGAGCGACGCCGCAACTTTTCACAAGTTGCATGAAGACCTTCTGATCCTGCCGAACGCGTGGGACGCAGCGTCCGCGCGCATCGTTCAAGACGCCGGCGCCACAGCCATTGCCACATCAAGCGCCGCCGTCGCTTGGGCGCAAGGTTACGCGGATGGCCATCACTTCCCGATTGCAAATCTGATCGCCGTCGTTGAAGCGACCGCGCGCGCTGTGAATATCCCGATCACTTGCGACGCAGAGGGCGGCTATTCCGACGATCCGAAGCAGGCGGCGGAGAATGTCGCGAAGCTCATCGACGCTGGCGCGGTCGGCATCAATCTCGAAGACGGCAAGCAGCCGCACGAGCTACATCTGAAAAAGATTGAAGCCATCCGCGGCATCGCAGAGCAGAAGGGCGTAAACCTCTACATCAACGCCCGCACCGACGTGATTCTCAAGCAACTTGTTCCACCCGAGCAAGCCATTGAAGAAACGCTGCGCCGCGCCGCTGCGATTGAGCAGGCAGGCGGCAGTGGTCTTTTCGTTCCCGGTATCGCCGATGCCGCGCAGATCAGCGCCGTGGTGCAAGGAACGAACTTGCCGCTCAATGTCATGGCGCGCCCTGGCGCCCCGCCAGCGGTGCAATTACGGGAACTTGGCGTCCGCCGTCTGAGCGCAGCGACAGGGCTCTTCAACGTCGCCATGGCCGCTGCCCGCGAAGCGGCGGAAGACTTCCTACGCGACGGTGACTCGGAAGCGCTGTGGCAACGCCGCGGCAGCCCGCCCGATTACAACAAGCTGTTCGGCGGGTGAGTCTCTCAGTCGAATGTTTCAACTTGCGGATCATGGCGGCGTGAAAAAGTGCGTGCCGCCATGAACAATTCGAGCGCAATGCTGAAGCCAGCGATCCAAATCAGAAATGTAGGGGCGCTCATGAGGAAGGTCGTCGCGGCCACGCCAGCTGTGGCAACATGCAGGAGCCAAACTGGAATGGCGGTTAGCTTTGGCCACAGCCAATAGGTAGTTGCCGCCGCCAAGAGCCCGACGCTGGCGCCCACATACCAAGGCGCGTTCAACAATACGCACGTTGCGATTCCGCTGATTAGCCAGATAGTCAACGCGGGTGCGATAAGACTTGCGCGCATGCATCAAGCATAGCCCGGAATCTTGAGGGCGGCTAGTTGTTGAGGGCTGACTGTGCCGCACGGAACGCCTAGATAAGCGCATGGCCAAGAAAGACGCTCCGCGCCTCTACCTCATCGACGGCTCCGCTTACATTTTTCGCGCGTATCACGCGCTGCCACCGCTGACGCGCGCGAGCGACGGGCTTTCGGTCGGCGCCGTCGCCGGCTTCTGCAACATGTTGTGGAAGTTTCTGGAAGAGATGAAAGGCGCCGAGGCGCCAACGCACCTCGCGGTGATCTTCGACAAAAGCGAAGTTACGTTCCGCAACAAACTCTATCCCGAGTACAAAGCGCACCGCCCGCCGGCGCCGGAAGATCTCGTTCCGCAATTTCCGCTGATCCGCGACGCTACGCGCGCCTTCAATCTGCCGTGCATCGAAATGGGCGGCTTCGAAGCAGACGATCTCATCGCCACCTATGCGCGTCAGGCCGCGGCCAGCGGCGCCAGCGTGCGCATCGTCTCGTCCGACAAAGATCTGATGCAACTTATCGTCGATGGTGTCATCCAGCTCTACGATCCGATGAAAAACCGCATCTTGGGCCTCGATGCTGTTATGGAAAAGTTCGGCGTCGGGCCGGACAAGGTCATCGATGCGCAGGCGCTGATCGGTGATTCCACCGATAACGTCCCCGGCGCCCCAGGCATTGGCCCGAAGACGGCCGCAGAACTGATCAATACCTTCGGAACGCTCGACGCCATCCTCGAACGCGCCAACGAGATCAAGCAGCAAAAGCGCCGCGAGACCCTGATCAATTTCGCCGATCAAATCCGCCTCTCGCGCGAGCTCGTGACGCTGAAGAGCGACGTTGATGTCGAAGAGAAGTGGGAAAGTTTCGCGCTGCGCGAAGCCGATCCTTCAATGTTGCTGCAATTCATTGACGCGATGGAATTCCGCACGCTCGGCCGCCGTGTGCGCGAGCATTTCGCCAAAGAGAAGGGCGTTCAGATCGTCGCCAGCTACGCGAGCGCTGCGCCCGCGCCAGCGCCCGCCCACGCCGACGATGGCTCACGCACCGGCCCAGTGCTCGAAGAAATCGAGCGCGAATTCAAACGCGACGCTTACAAAATCGTCCGCGATCTTCCGGCGCTCGAAGACTACGTTCGCCGCGCCAAGCTCACCGGCGCTGTCGGCATCGACACCGAAGCCGATTCTTTCGACGCCACCCGCGCCGAATTGGTCGGACTCGCGCTCTCCATCGCCGCAAACGATGCGATCTACGTGCCGCTTGGGCACAAAGGCGCCGAGTCCCGCGCCGGCGAACTCTTCGCTTCAGAAGCCCCATCGGAAAAAACCGCGCCCGACACCGGCGCGCAAATCCCACTGAGCGCCGCCCTCGCTGCGTTGCAGCCGCTCCTGGAAGACGCCGCCGTCACCAAGATCGGGCTCAACGTGAAATGGGACATCGCGCTTCTTGCCAAGCATGGAATCGCGCTCGCACCGTACGACGATCCAATGCTGGCCTCGTACGCGCTCTATGGCGGGCTCGACGATCACGACAAGATTTCGCTGATCGAAAAGCATATCGGCCACGCGCTCACGCCCTACAGCGACGTCGCCGGCAAAGGCAAAGCCCAGCAAAGCTTCGACCTCGTTCCCGTTGAACGCGCCGCCGCGTACTCATGCGAATATGCCGATGCCGCTCTGAGGCTTCATCGCAAGCTTAAGCCCGAGCTCGCAAGCAATCGCCTGATCACGGTTTATGAAACCCTCGAACGCCCGCTGCCGGCCATTCTCACGGCAATGGAGCGCGAGGGCGTCAAGATCGATCCGCAAATGCTGTCGCGGCTCTCCGGCGATTTCGCCCAGCGTATGCTGCAGTACGAAGCGGAGGCCTACACGCTCGCAAACAAGGAGTTCAACTTAGGTTCGCCGAAACAACTCGGCGAAATTCTGTTCGATGAACTGAAACTCCCCGGCGGCAGCAAAACCAAAACCGGGGCTTGGTCAACCGATGCAACCATTCTCGAAGACCTCGCCGAACAGCACGATCTCCCCGCCAAAGTGCTTGAATGGCGCCAGCTCTCAAAACTGCGCTCCACTTACACCGAAGCACTGCAAGCGGCGGTCAATCCAGAAACCCGGCGGGTTCACACCACCTACGCGCTCGCCGCCAGCACCACCGGCCGTCTCGCCTCAAACGACCCGAACCTACAGAACATCCCGATCCGCACGGAGGAGGGCCGCCGCATCCGCGAGGCTTTCATCGCGGAGAAGGGCAATGTGCTGGTCAGCGCCGACTATAGCCAGATCGAGCTGCGCCTGCTCGCGCACGTCGCTGATATTCCGCAGCTGAAGCAGGCCTTCGCCGACGGCATCGATATCCACGCGCGCACGGCGTCGGAAATGTTTGGCGTGCCGGTGGAGGGAATGCCGAAAGAAATCCGCGCCAACGCCAAGGCGATCAATTTCGGCATTATCTATGGCATCAGCGCCTTCGGCCTCGCCCGCAATCTCGGCATCGCCCGCGAAGAAGCCGCCGCCTACATCAAGAAATATTTCGAACGTTTCCCCGGCATTCGTGACTACATGGAAGAAACCAAAACCTACGCGCGCGCCAATGGCTATGTGAAAACCATCTTCGGCCGCCGCATCTGGGTGAAAGGTATCCAGTCAAAGAACCCGAGCGAACGCGCCTTCGGCGAACGCCAATCCATCAACGCGCCGCTGCAAGGCGCCGCCGCCGACATCATCCGCCGCGCCATGGTCCGCTTGCCGCCAGCGCTCGCCAAAGCCAAGCTCAAGTCGCGCATGCTGCTGCAGGTGCACGACGAACTTGTCTTCGAAGCGCCCAAAGCGGAGGCAGATGCGCTCTGCAAGCTGGCGAAGGATGTGATGGAAGCCGCGCCTGAGCCAGCGGCGGTGCTCAGCGTGCCGCTCACAGTAGAAGCAAAGGCCGGCGCGACGTGGGGCGCGGCGCACTAGCATGTCCTACGCCTCCTTCATCGCAAAGTGGACTCATCCGGAATTTCCGCCGAAATCCGTTGACGCGTCGGAATTTCGACGTGTGGAAAATGCTCTGAAGATTAGCTTGCCAGCGGCGTTCAAAGACGCGCTCGCGACGTCCGGGGCGGCGTCCGCGACCCTTGATCTGCTTGATGCGATCGTGGACCAGGGATTCGAAATCGCTGATGTGCACGATTTCCTAACGCCTGACGAAATTGTTGAAGCTACAGGTCAGTGGCGAGAACTCGGATTACCTGATGACGCCGTGGCGTTCGCGACCGACTGCTCCGGCAATCTCTTCTGTTTTCGTCGCGGCGCCTATGGCATTTGGCTGTGGGATCATGACTTCAACGAGATCGAGCAGATTGCCGCTGACTTCACGTCGTGGATAGAGTTGTACTGCGCCATTGAGGGCGGAGTGAACGTCAATGATTGAAAGCAGCTGTCCGTGGCACGCAGCTCACCTACGCGTGCGCCGATGACAACAGTCAATCGAGCTCACGACGGCGAGCCCCCGTGCCCGCGTTCCAAGAAATCGCGTGGCAACGGCGAGCAAAGTTGTAGCGGCGGCGCGTCAATCACGCACGGAAACTGAAGAGCAGATAAGCGCCGATCCCAACCGAGAACACGGCGAGGCGTTTCATGTGAACACCCAAAACATCGCGCCCACTGCGCGGCGGGCGTTCATCGCGCAGTTTTTGGGGCCCGCGTCGCGCCGCTGGGGGCGTCGGCGTCCCATTTTCGCCGTTTCTCGCGCCTGAAGCCTGCAAAGCCTTGGACACAAGCCCGTGAAAGCTACGCGCTAGCCTCCGCCGCCATTGACGGCTAAGAAGGCCCGTACCAGTTCATTACGGTAAAGTCAGGATTCGCAACCTACCCATGCCGACCATCGCCCTTGTCGACGACGACGAGAACATCCTCGCCTCCTTGAAAGTTCTGTTCGAGGGCGAGGGCTACGCCGTGCGCACCTATACCGACGGGGCCGCCGCACTTGCCGCGCTCTCAGAGACACCCCCGGATATCGCCATTCTCGACATCAAGATGCCGCGCATGGACGGCGTCGAGGTGCTTCGCCGCCTGCGCCAGGCCTCGAACCTTCCGGTCATCTTCCTGACATCGAAGGACGATGAGATGGACGAGGTGGTCGGCTTCAATGTGGGCGCCGACGACTACATCAAAAAGCCATTCTCCCAACGCCTGCTGAGCGAGCGGGTGAAGGCGCTGCTGCGGCGCACCCGCGCTGGCGCGCCGGGCGCGGAGGCGGCGAATGACAAGAAGCCCATCGTTCGCGGCGAACTCACGCTTGATCCAAACCGTCACGCCTGTACCTGGAAAGGCGAACAAGTTCGCCTCACAGTTACTGAGTTTCTTATCCTGCAAGCGCTCGCGCAGCGTCCCGGCTACGTCAAAAGCCGTGATCAGCTGATGGACGCTGCCTATGACGATCAGGTCTATGTCGACGACAGAACAATCGACAGCCACATCAAGCGGCTCCGCAAAAAATTCCGCGACATCGATGGCGACTTCGACGCGATCGAAACCCTCTATGGTGTCGGCTACAGGTACAACGAAGCCTGACGGGATTTTTCGCGCGATCGGCAGGTCGCGTATCGCCCGGATCATCTTTATCTGGAATTTCGTTGGCCTTGCCGTCCTGATCCTGGGCGTCTTGTTGCTGACGGAAATGCGCGCCGGCTTGACCGAAGCGCAGTTTCGCAATTTACGCACCCAGGGCGAGTTGATCACCAACCTGCTGATTGAGACCGGCACGGTTGAAGGCGATCCCTATCCCTACATCAACGAAAGCGCGGTGCGCCTGGTCTTGCATCGTATCTTGCCGCCGATCGCGGAAGGGGCGCGTTCCGGTGTCGGCCAGCCGCGCGTGCGCGTGTTCGATGCCGATGGCCGTCTGATCGCCGATAGCGACATTATCTACGATGAGATGCGCACCGCGCCGATCCAGGATGATCAAAGTCTGGGCGAGCGGATCGAGAATGCCGCGCGCCGCGTGGAGTACATGCGCCTCACGCCTTGGCGGCCAACCACGACGCTCGAGGAGGAACAGCGCCGCGCTCTGCGTGGCGAAATTGTCGATGGCGAACGCCTCAACGAGCGCGGCGAGCGGGTCGTCTCCGTCACTCTGCCGTTGCGGCGCGTCCAGCAGGTCATGGGCACGGTCACCACCGAAAGCGCCGACGTGGAGCGCATTTTGGTGGCCGAACGCGCCAGCATGATCCCGTTCATGATCGGCGCCACCATCGCGATCTTCTTGTCGTCACTGTTGCTTGCACTCTTCATCGCGCGGCCGCTGCGCCGTCTCGCCAGCGCGGCTGACTCACTGCGTGTCACCGGCGCCACCCGTTTGTCGCTGCCCGAAGACTCGCGCCGGAAGGACGAAATCGGCGCGCTGGCGCATTCGATGGAGGCGATGACTGGCGCGCTGGCAGATCGCATCGACGCCAACGAGCGTTTTGCCGCTGATGTCAGCCATGAGATCAAAAATCCGCTTGCCTCGATCCAGTCGGCCGTCGCATCCGCGCGTTCGGCGACAACGCCCGAGCAGCAAGCGCAAATGCTGGCCATCGTCGCGCAAGACGTGCAAAGGCTCGACCGCTTGATCACGGATATTGCGCGCGCCAGCCGCATCGAGGCTGAAACCGCAAAGCTCGATCTCAACCGAGTCGACCTCGGCGCGCTTCTATTTGAGCTCACCCGCGCCTATGCGACACCGCCGGATGAACCGGCGCCGGTGACAGTCGCCTTCAAAGGCTCGAAGCCCGAAGGTCTGATTGTGATGGGGCAGGCTGGTCCCATTGGCCAAGTGTTCCGCAATCTTGTCGACAACGCACGATCGTTCAGTCCGCAGGGCGGAACGGTCTCAGTCTCTGCCGCGGTCGAACGGAGCAAGGATGGCGCAGTCGTGCGCGCCACCGTCGAAGATCAAGGGCCTGGCATTCCGCCCGAGAATCTTGAGACCGTGTTCGAGCGCTTCTACACACAGCGGCCCAAGGGCGCCGCCTTCGGCGGCAATTCTGGGCTTGGCCTGTCGATCGCCAGGCAAATCATCAGTTCCTATGGCGGGCGGATTTATGCTCAGAACACGGACGGGCTCGGCCGTGGCGAGAGCGGCGGCGCTCGCCTGATCGTGGAATTGCCGCTCGCGCCGTAAGCTATTGGTCGAAAACTGCAATCCGGGTGCGCCTTTTGCTTTCTCAGGCTTCGCCGAAGGCCTATGAAACGGTCCCTTATCCAGGCCCTCTGGCGGGTGGCGGGAGTACTACCGAATGATTGGAGTCGTGGTTGTGTCCCACGGCCGACTGGCTGACGAGTTCGTCGCCGCGGCCGAACACGTTCTTGGCCCCCAGGATCAGATGCGCGCCATTGCCATCGGACCGAATGATAATATGGAAGAGCGTCGCGCCGATATCATCGACGCGGTGCGAACGGTGGATAAGGGAGACGGCGTTGTCATCCTCACCGACATGTTCGGCGGCACCCCCTCGAACCTTGCGATTTCGGTGATCAACCAAGTGAAGACCGAAGTAATCGCCGGCGTGAACTTGCCAATGCTGATCAAGCTCGCTGAGGTTCGCGACAAGGTCAGCCTCCCGGAAGCGGCGCTTGCTGCACAGGACGCCGGCCGGCGCTATATTCGAGTCGCCTCGGTGGAACTCGCCGGCGGCGCGGCCTAGTCCTGGCCGCCAAGCACGGGCGAGATCATGACCATCACGCGTACGCTGACGATCGTGAACAAGAAGGGCTTGCACGCGCGCGCTTCGCGCAAGCTGGCCGAACTCGCGCTCGGCTACGACAACACTCGCATCAGCGTGCGCAAAGAAGGCGACGAGGCGGATGCGCGCTCGCTCATGGATCTGATGATGCTCGGCGCTGGCATTGGCGATGAGGTTGAAATCGAGACGCGCGGCCCGCAAGCCGAAGAGGCGATGGCGGCTGTCGAAGCGTTGATCGTGGCGAGATTTCACGAAGACGATTGAGCGGGGCCTTTGCCCCGTTTGTGCCGCAATCTCTGCATCTGACATCTAAGTTCAAAGCGGGGAAATTAATGCGCCCGATCCTTCAAGCCGCCGCCGCGCTCGGCGCCATGATTGTTTGCGTGGGAGCTGCTGCGCCGCCGCGCATCGACTACGTGCTGACCCCAATCCTGCGCGATGGCTCGCTGCAGGCCGTCCAGATCGATCTTTCGTTCCGCGGCGAGCGGGACGGACAGAGCGACCTGCGTTTGCCGGATAGCTGGGGCGGCCAGGATGAACTTTGGCGCAGCGTCGATGCACTTGAGATTGTTTCCGGCGCCACGATGCGCGACGGCGAGCAACCCAATCAGCGCATCCTGACCTATCGCCCGAACGCCCGCATCCACGTGCGTTATCGCGTCATCCAGGACTGGGAGGGGGCACCGCGCGCCGAACTCGGCAACACGTATCGCGCCACCATCCAGCCGACATACTTCCATCTGATCGGCAATGCCGTGTTGGTCACGCCAGGGGGCGCAAGCCTCAACACGCCTGTGCGTGTGCGCGCGCGCGATCTGCCTCAGGGTTGGACGTTCGCCTCCGACCTTCTGGTCCCGGATCTTACGCTCGAACAGGTCTGGCCAAGCGTCACCGTGGCCGGCGATTTCAGAATTCTCCGCGATCCCGGGTCAAACGTGCAAATCGCTATTCGCGGGACGTGGGGGTTCAGCGATGCGCAGTTGCTTGCGCAAGCATCAGGCATCATCGCCGGGCATCGGCGTTTCTGGAATGATCCAGCATCGCCATATCTTGTCACCGTGCTGCAACTCGCTGGCCCTGAGGGTTGGCTTTCCGTGGGCGGCACAGGCCTCGATGACGCCTTCGCTTTCTTCGCCACGCCGAATGCCGATCAAAACACCATTGTGCGAACGCTCGCGCACGAAAGCTTTCACACTTGGATTTCGCCACAAGTGGGCGGCCTGCCTGAACAAGATCAGCCGTTGCAGTATTGGCTGTCGGAAGGCTTCACCGATTTTTACACGGCGCGCATGCTTGTGCGTGAAGGCCTCTGGACGCCGCAACAATTCGCGGATGATCTCAATGAGGCGCTGCTTGCCTATGCGCAATCGCCGGTGCGCACGGCGCCGAACGCCCGCATCCTGGCCGACTTCTGGACCGATCGCGACGTCCAACGCATGCCGTATCTGCGCGGGCGTTTCCTTGTGATGCTCTGGGATGCGCGCCTGCGGCGCAACGGTCATAGCTTCGATGAGATTGTGCACGATATGCGTGACCGTGCCTCACGCGGGGCACAGTATGCGCAGGAAGTCTTCGCCGCTTCAGCGCCTGCACATAGCCTCGATCTTGGATCCGATCTCGAAACCTACGTGGCAAACGGGCAAGCTATCCTGCTACCTGCGGATTTGCTCGCACCTTGCGGAACGATCACCACGCGCGAGGCGGCAAAATTCCATCGTGGATTCGATATCGAGGCGACCCTGGCCAACAACAACATTATCGCTGGCGTCGATCCAAGCTTGCCTGCTTATGCCGCCGGTCTACGCAACGGGATGGTGTTGATCCGTCGCGACGGTGGCGAGATTGGCAATCCTGACTTGGAGATTGGCTATGTCGTGCGCGACGGCGGGACCGAACGTACGTTCCGTTATTTTCCGCGTGGGCAGGGCACGTTCACAACGCAACGCCTTGAGCTGACGCCCAACCTGGAGGGCGAGCCGTTGGCGCAGTGCATGCGCGCCATTGCCGGCTGAGAGAATTCAACGCTGGTTCCAACAGGGAACAGCCGGTTTCGTGCCGCGTTCCTCCCGCGATTGGGAGAAACGTCCATGCCTGTTGAAACAATTCTTATCTGGGTTCTTGTCGGCGCGATTGCGGGGTGGCTCGCGGGCCTCGTCGTGCGCGGCTTTGGTTTCGGTCTCATCGGCAACATTGTTGTTGGGATTATCGGCGCGTTCCTCGGAGGCTGGTTGTTCGGCGTGCTTGGTCTCGCGATTGGCGCGGGGATCATCAACGCCATTTTCACAGCCTTCATTGGCGCGGTCGTGCTTTTGTTGATCGTACGGGTGATCAAACGAGCTTGATCCGCGAAGCCCTGTTGTGGGCTGCATCCAGCGCTCATTCCCCGCCGCGTTGAACGGGGCGCAACGATCTGCGCCTATCCCGCGAACATCTCGCGGCTGCAGCATAGGATATGCACGCCTAAAGCGCGCAAGGCCTATGAATCGGCTGCGTTCCGGTGATCGTAGGGGCATGTTCAACGCAGCTCGGCAGGGAGGCTGCTTCTATGATTACGCCTGAAAACCAAGCCGCCATGACCGCATGGCTGCAAAACGATGCGCCGAAGATTCTTCTGGCGCTGCTCATTGTTGTCGTGGCGCACTTTGCGGCAAAGGCCGTGAAGTGGGGCATCGCAAAGGGCATCGATCGCATTCCATTCTTCGCCCGCCGTGATGGCGCCGGCGCTGCTGGCGTGAAGCCGACAGTCGATGTCGGCGAGCGCATTGGCGAAGTTGGCTACTGGCTGGTTTGGCTCTTGGGCCTTATCGCGGCGCTCAACGTCGTTGGGCTCTCGGATGTGGTTGATCCGCTGAACCTGATGGTCCGGGACTTCTTGCACTACCTGCCATCAATTGTTGGCTCGGCGCTCATCTTCTTCATTGGCTTCGTGCTGGCCACAGTTGTGCGCCGGATGGTCGAAGCCACCGTCGAAGCGGTCGAGCTTGACCGGCGCCTGATCGACGCAGGCCTCACCCACACGCCGAAAGGCCCTGGCCTCGCGCGTCTGCTTGGGCTCCTGGCCTTTACGCTGATCATCATCCCGGTGGCGATCGCAGCGTTGCAGGCATTGCACATCACGGCGATCTCGGAGCCGGCGACGCGCATGCTCGACGGCATCTTGACCACAATCCCACGTGTCATCGGCGCGGCGCTGATCATTTTCATCGCCTACCTGATTGGCCGCTGGGTCATGACCTTGATCGAGGAGGGGCTGAAAGCCATTGGCTTCGACGCCATCATCTCAAGCATCGCGAACGCTGAGCCGATCCGCGTCGGTCGTGAGAAGATGGATCCGACCCCAGGCGTCGACACCATCAACTTCGCCAAATACCCGCCGTCGAAAATGATTGGGCTCGCGGTGCTGATCGGCATCGTGTTGTTCTCGGCCGTGGAAGCCGCGCGCTTGCTGGAGTTCAGCGCGATGGCCGACATGCTGGCTCAGATGGTGCAACTCGCCGGCAAGGTGCTTTTCGGCGCTGTGATCATCGCGCTTGGCATTCTCGTGGCCAACATTCTTGCCGCTGCTTCGGTGCGCGAAGGCAAGCCGTCATCGGAGATCATCTCCACGATGGTGCGCTGGGGCGTGGTCGCATTGGCGACGGCGGTTGGCCTGTCGTTCATGGGCCTCGCCAACAACATCATCGCGCTCGCCTTTGGCCTGATCTTGGGTTCGGTGGCGGTTGCGGTGGCGATTGCCTTCGGCGTCGGCGGGCGAGACGCGGCAAAGCGTTTGCTGGATCGCTGGACCAGCGATTCCTAGTATCGCCAAGGCACTGAAAAGATTGAGCCGCCGGGGTGAACCCGGCGGCTCTTTCGCATCTGGACTATGCACTACAGCCGGTTGGCAGGCGTAACGCCCTTTGCTACACCGCGCCCGCCTCCCGAGGAGCGTTGCGACGGCATGCGTGCCGCCAGGCTCGGGTCTGGCTTCCTCTTTTGGAAACGACGCTCGCGAACTCTCGAAGGAGGGCGCGCGATGAGCGCTAAAGATTACGTCGTCAGAGACATCAGCCTCGCCGACTGGGGCCGCAAGGAAATCGAAATCGCCGAGACCGAAATGCCGGGTCTCATGGCGGTGCGCAAAGAGTACGGGCCAAAGCAGCCGCTTAAAGGCGCGCGTATCGCCGGCTCGTTGCACATGACCATCCAAACCGCAGTGTTGATCGAGACGCTGCAGGCGCTCGGCGCCGAAGTGCGCTGGGCCTCGTGCAACATTTTCTCGACGCAAGACCACGCCGCCGCCGCGATCGCCGCCAAGGGCACGCCGGTCTTCGCCGTGAAAGGCGAAAGCCTCGCGGAGTATTGGGACTACACACACCGCATCTTCCAATGGCCGAATGGCGAGTACGCCAACATGATCCTCGACGATGGCGGCGACGCGACGCTGCTGTGCGTCATGGGCCCGAAGGCCGAGAAAGACGCCGACTTTCTCGAACATCACTCGAACGAAGAAGAGCAGGCGCTGTTCGGCACGATCAAGAAATACCTGAAAGAGAAACCGGGCTTCTACGAAGCGATCCGCGCTTCGGTTAAGGGCGTTTCCGAAGAAACCACCACCGGCGTTCACCGCCTCTACGAGATGGCGAAGAAGGGCGATCTGCCGTTCCCCGCCATCAACGTCAACGACAGCGTCACCAAGTCGAAGTTCGACAACCTCTATGGCTGCCGTGAATCCCTCGTGGACGCCATCCGCCGCGGCACCGACGTGATGCTCTCCGGCAAAGTCGCAGTCGTCGCCGGCTATGGCGATGTCGGCAAAGGTTCGGCCGCTTCGCTCCGCCAAGGCGGCGCGCGCGTGATGGTCACCGAAGTCGATCCGATCTGCGCGCTGCAAGCCGCGATGGAAGGCTATCAGGTCGTCACCATGGAAGACGCGGCGCCGCACGCCGATATCTTCGTCACCGCGACGGGCAACAAGGACGTCCTCACCGTCGACCACATGCGCGCGATGAAGAACAACGCCATCGTCGCCAATATCGGCCACTTTGACAGCGAAATCCAAATCGCCGGCTTGAAGAACTTCAAGTGGGACGAGATCAAGCCGCAGGTTCACCACGTGGAATTTCCGGACGGCAAGAAGATCATCGTGCTCAGCGAAGGCCGCCTCGTGAATCTCGGCAACGCCACCGGCCATCCGAGCTTCGTGATGTCGGCGTCGTTCACCAACCAAACCCTCGCGCAAATCGAGCTTTGGACGAATGGCAAGGCCTACAAGAACCAAGTCTACACGCTGCCGAAGCATCTAGATGAGAAGGTCGCGACGCTTCACCTCGAAAAACTCGGCGTGAAGCTCACGAAACTCAGCAAGGAGCAGGCCGACTATATCGGCGTGCCAACCGCCGGCCCGTTCAAGCCGGATCATTATCGCTACTAGTGAGAGGGGCGCACGCGCCGGCCGGCGCACTGCCGGAGCGCCCCGAGATCGCGGCGGTCTGCGCATTCCACTGACCGTTGCGTGACCCAGAGCGCCCGGGCGTTGCGCCCGGGCGCCGCTCCGTGCATCTAGACGCGGGGAAGACAGAATGCTCATCCGCACCACACGAACGCTCTCAACCTGGGCGATGCGCGCGTTATTTTACGCTGCGTTATTCGGCGTGGTCGTTCTCGCGCACCTCGCCATCAGCGCTTTGTTGCGCGCGCAGGGATTGAGCGGGGGCATGGCGCTGTTTGCGGCTGGCCTCGCGGTCCTGGTTCTGGTTATTGTCGTCACCAATGCCGCCGAATGGGTGCGCGATCGTTTGCGCGAGCGTCGCGAAATGCAGCGTGTAAAGCAACGTTTGCCGAGTGGCCCGTGCTGCGTGGTTTGGCGCGCGCAGGAAGAAGAGAAGAGCGTTCGCCAGCTGATCGAGGATGAGGAAGACGACCATTCCGACATGCCCTGGGATGTCGTCGGCCCGCTTCGCGCCCGATACCCAAGGCTTGCACGGCGTTTAGGCGTCGAAGGCGTTGCCATCGCAGAATTTGAGGTCGGCGCTGACGGGCGCGCCAAGAACATCAATTGCGTCGACGCCTGGCCCTCCGATGTCTTCTACGAGGCAGCACGCGAGGCGCTGCTTCATGCGAAATTCCAACCCAAGGACGTCCACATTCGTTTTGGCGCCAGCTACAAAATCCCGTTCGTGTTCAGGATTTCCGGCGCCTCGAAGACGCGTGATAGCGGCCGCCGCGCCCGCACGCTGCGCCCGACGCTCGTTGCAGCTCAGCAGGCGGTTGAGAAGATCAGAAGCGGTCCGGCGTAACGTGCGGGCCACGCCGCGCGCCTATCGCGCCGGACAAGTCAACGCCAAGCGGAACGATCGAGCCTGCGCGAAGAAACGCGACCTTCGTTAACCAATTGATATTTCTTAACTTAACTCGGCGCTAACCCTTTTAGCATTTTGTTAACCGGCCTGGGCAGGCGCGCGCGTGCAAACGCGCTCGCAAACCGGGAAAATGCCCATGGGGCTCGGCGATTCGTTTCGCCGCAAAGATGGAACTAGGGGTCGGCATTGGACGGAAGCTTGCTCGTAGCAGGTGGCTCGGCCGCGATTGCGATTGCATCGTTGCTTTGGGCGATCCGCGTCACGGAAGGTGCGCGCGGAAGCGTTGCCGCCTGGAAAAAGCGCTCGCGCGAACTTGAGGACACCGTCGCTTGGGCGGACGCTGTCTTCGGCGCACACCCCGGCGTCGTCTTGATCTGGGAAGACACGCTCGCCGACAGCGAGACCGATTGGGGCAAGCCGCGCGTCTATGGCAGCCCGCTCGCGCTCGCGTCACTGCTGCGCTTCTCCGGCGCAGCACATGCGGCTGAACCCGCCATCCGCATCTTGCAGGGGCTGACAAGTTTCGACGCGCGCGGCGCCACTGGCGCGATCACGCGCCTTGCTCCAGCGTTGCAGCGCTTGCGCCGTGAAGGCGCGCCGTTCTCGCTGACGATCTCGACCCCCGACGGCGTCTATGTCGAAGTTGATGGCCGCACCGCCGGCGCGCGCGCCGTTGTTTGGATTCTCGACGCCAGTGTGCGCGGCGTGGAAGAGGGCGGCGCCGGCGGCCGCATCGATGGCGCGACCGAAGTCATCGCCCGCGATCCCGCCGCGTTCCTCGAAATGTGGAATGAGGCGCCGTTCATGGCTTGGCGCGTGGATGGCGGTCTCCGCTTGCAATGGGCCAACCCAGCTTATCTCACGGCGCTCGAAGCCAAGTCGCTCGCCCAAGCCATTGACCGCAACCTGCAGCTTGACCAGGGCGCCACCGATCTTGCGCGCAAGGCCATCGAAACCGGTGAGTCCGTCGAAGAGACGCGCTCCGCGGTCGTCGGCACGCAGCTACGCACGCTACGTCTGCGCGTCAGCCCTGTCGCCGGCGGCGCAGCTGGCCTCGCCGTTGACGTCACCGAAAGCGAGGCGGCGAGCGAGCAGATGTCGCGCCAGCAGCGCGCGCACGACGAAACCCTGAACCACCTCGCCGAAGGCATCGCCGTTTTCGATCAAGGCAAGCGGCTTGTCTTCCACAACCGCGCCTTCGAACAAATGTGGGGCCTCGATCCAGCCTTCCTCCAGGATCGCCCGTCACATGCGGCGTGGCTCGATTACCTGAAAGAGAAGCGCAAGCTCCCGGCGCACGCAAACTACGCCGAATGGCGCGCGCGCGAGCTGGCCCTCTATCAAGAGCACGAAGCCCTGCCGGAAGATTTCTGGGTGCTGCCCGATAGCCGCATGCTTCGCATCGCCCGCCAGCCGCATCCCGGCGGCGGCATGCTCGTCATCTTCTCCGACATCACCAACGAAGTCGCGTTGAAGAGTTCCTACGATGCGCTGCTTCAAACTCAGAAGGCGGCGCTCGATAAGCTGCACGAAGCTGTCGTTGTGTTCGGTCTCGATGGCCGCCTGAAGCTGCACAACAGCGCCTTCAGCGCGATGTGGAAGCTTGAGGCCGGCGCCATCGAAGACGAAACCGCGTTCGACAAGGTCGTCGCCGTCTGTGAACACCTGTTCCACGATCGCGCCACCTGGGCTCAGATTCGCGCCCGCATCACCGATCCGTCGCCGGAAGCGCGCACCGAGTTCCGCGGCGAGATGCGCCGCAGCGACGAAAGCGTGCTGAAATTCCTGACCCGGCCGCTGCCTGACGGTGCAACGCTCGTCGCGTTCCAAGATATCACCGCCGACCGCCGCGTCGAAGATGCGCTGCGCGAGCGCGCCGAAGCGTTCGAGGAAGCCGATAAGCTCAAGGGCCAGTTCGTCGAGAACGTGTCCTACCAGCTGCGCAATCCGCTGCAGGCTATCTACGGCAACGCCGAGCTTTTGCAGCACAAGGTGTTCGGCCCGCTGAACGACCGCCAGATCGAGCAGGTGGGTTCGATCATCGAAGCCTCGGGTTCGCTTTCCAAACTCATCGACAACATCCTCGATGTCGCCATGGTCGAAGCCGGCAACGTCCAGCTCGATCGCGCTTCCATGGATATTTACGAGGTCATCAGCGAAAGCGTGCAGATGGCCGCCTCGAAGGCGCGCGACACTGAGGTGCCGATCAAGGTCAAGTGCGATCCGAAGATCGGCTCGATCGACGCCGACCCCAAGCGCATCACGCAGGTCATCGTCAATCTCTTGTCGAACGCGCTCCGCCACACCGAACGCGGCGACACCATCACAGTCTCCGCCGATCGTCTCGACGGCGTCGTGCGCCTCACCGTCGCCGACACCGGCAAGGGCATGGCCTACGAGCAGCAAGCGCGCGCCTTCGACAGCTTCGAGTCCGGCGACCGCCGCGGCGCTGGCCTTGGCCTCGCGCTGGTACGTTCATTCGTGGAGATGCACGGCGGCTGGGTTGCGCTCACCAGCGAACCAGGCCGCGGCGTCACCGTGACCTGCCACTTGCCCGCACACGCTCCGCTCGCCGGCCCGCCCCCCACGCCGCCGACGCGGGAAGCGGCCTAAGCGCAGGGCGGCCCGCCTCCGCTCATTGCACTAGTCCCGTTCGTGAGCGACTCTGCGGGCATGTATCAGGTGGACGTCTACACGGTCGATCCAGCGAGCGTCGTGCACGGGCACTGGATCGGGTTAATCGCGGTCGGTTTGACCGCGTTGATCTCCGCTCTTTTGGTCATGCGATTGGGATGGCGCTCGTGGTGGGCGATTATCGTTGCAGCCATTGCAGTTCCTACGATCACGACCTTGGTGTCAGGTGGTGCGTGGCCGGGCGCTAACTGGCCGCTTGGCGATTTCGTGTTTGATGTTGTGATGCCGCTTGTGGTGGTTGGGTTCGCCGCCGCGGCTGTTGGAGGCGCGGTCGGCGCATCGTTGCGTTGGCTCCTCAACCGCAGGGCTAGCTAGAGTCCGCTCCGAGCCGGGCCGCGGCGTCACCGTGACCTGCCACTTGCCCGCACACGCTCCGCTCGCCGGCCCGCCCCCCACGCCGCCCTCGCGAGAGGCGGCGTAAGTGTAGGCGACCGCTTTTCGCCGGGAGCGATCGCTTATTTCTTTCAGGCGGTGGATTTGTCCCACAAATAGTACAGCCCGCCTATCGAGCCCGCAGCGACGGCGAACGAAAAAATCCGGCACCAAGGGCGTGAGCCGTGACTGGCAAGAGCACTGCTAGCGAGACTGCAAAAAGGCGACGGTTCTTAAGGCTATCCATGTCGCCAAGCATAAGGGTCGCAGGCTCGCGGTGCCAGCGGCTCAAACTGGCCAACCTAAGTCGTCGTTTCTCGAGCGACCCGCTCTCACGATGGCGGTCAATCGCTTAGCGCTAGCAGCACTGGCGCGTATTCGCCGACAGCCGATATTCGTGGTACAGGATATTTGCGTTGGTCGTTCTAGCTTTTCCGACAGGATTGAGGCATCTCATGCGCAAACCGACCGGCATGCTTTCAAAAGTAACGTCGTTGACGCTCGCAATGTTGCTAGCTTCGTGCGCATTGCCGGGCAGCATAGACCACGGTCGAAGATTTGGCGTCGAAGTCGGCATGCCTTTGGAAGAGGCGGACGCCATTCTAAGTCGCACCCGAGCCCATCGGGAGTTAGGGGACTTTCCAGACGGCGCCCCCATGTGCGGCGGCAGGCCGCGCGGCAACGGTGAGCGTGTTGAAACGTACGCCACCCCACAGCACGACGTGGTTTGCCTCTTTGTCGTGTCGGGTCGCGTCGTCGCCATTGCGTGGGAAACACCGTTTATGTAGCCCAGCGGGACGAGAAGCGGCGCACGCCCAGTGGTAAAGCCCACCGTCCGAAATAGCGGACGTTCGTCATTTCTTGATCGGATCGAGGTGCGGATGTGCCTTCGTTATCGGTCGAATGAGGTCGTGGTCGCAGCGCGCCATCAGCCCCCCAGACTTTTGCGATAGTCGCGCCGCTCATTCTCGTCGGCGATCGAGAGAGTTAGCTCAGAAAGCCGGTTGAAGGCCGCGAGTATTGAAGACAGTTCAGTTGAGATTTGGCGGGCGAGCGGTTCGTCCATGTCACGTCCCCAACTAGATCTACATTAGCTTCACGGTCGGAGGGCCAATGTACGGATTGGCCCACACCCGCCGCACTAATCGCTCCGCCCAATCAGCGGCACGGCGCGGAAGGCGAGTAACAAACCCAAGCCAAGCGCTGGCCATTGCACCCAATACGGTTCGCCGAGCACCAGATTGAGCGCCAATAGGATCGCCACGATCGCAGCGTAGCGCTTGGCTGATCCGATGAGCTTGCTCCAGGACTCTTTGGCCTTCGTCTTTTTGCTCGCACGCTCCGGCTTGGCCGCGACCCGCGCCGCGCCCGCGTCGCCGCCGCCAACCGGCGCAACACTATAAACCGCGACGCTTTCTTCGAAATTCTTCGGCCGCTTCTCGCCCAGATATTGGAACCCCACCGAGAGCTTCTTCTGCACCTGATCGTACACTTGCTGCGAAATCAGGATGCCGCCCGGTTCGGCCATGCTTTGCAGCCGCGCCGCAAGGTTGACGCCTTCGCCCAGCAGGTCGTCGCCATCCACCAGCACATCACCCAGGTGTACGCCGATACGAAACTTGAGGCCGCGTTGCGCATCCTCGGCCAGTTCACGCTGCACCTCGATGGCGCACTGAACCGCTTCGACGACCGATGGAAACTCAGCAATCAGCCCATCGCCCGCGGTGTTGGCAATCCGGCCGTGGTGGCGTTCGATGAAGCGGGAAAAAACCTCGCGCGCCGCGCGCAGCGCCCCCAAAGTGCCGACCTCATCGGCTTCCATCACGCGACTGTAGCTGTCGGCGTCCGCCGCCAGGATCGTCGTCAGTTTGCGCTGCACTGGCTGAGACATGGCCGCATGTCGTAACGCCTGTCCGCTAAGCAACAAAGATCAATTTGACCGCCTCGGCCGATTAGGCCTCCACAATTCGAACGCATTTGCCGCCGGTTCGTCGCGCGCGGGCGCCGATCTATCGCGAAGTACAGCGGCGCCCGCATCCGTCCCTCGCGCGCGCGGCATCTCAGCGCCAGATACCTGCAGGGAGGAGTCCACATGTTTGACCCGAAGATGCGCCGCCTCGCGACAGCGCTCAGTTTTTTCTTGCTCGCGCCACTGCCGGCGCTCGCGCAGAACACGACTTCGCCTGACATTATCGTAACCGGCGCGCGCCCGGAGCAGGCGCAGTCGTTCGTCAATCAGCTCGCCATTCCAGCGCCGACGGCAGAACAGCTGCCGCGCTGGGACAGCGCCATCTGCACCAGCATCGCCGGCATGCCAGCGCGTCAGGGCCAGTTCCTTGCGGATCGCATCGCCCAGCGCGCCGCCGCCGTGGGGCTGCAGCCGGGTGGTCCCGGCTGCCAGCCCAATGTCGCCGTGTTCATAACCGGTGACTCCGACGCCTTCGCGCACCAGCTGTTCGAGCAAGACCGCCAACGCTTCGCCTATCGTCCGTCCACCAACGTCTCGACGCTTGGCCAAACCGCGCTGGATGATTTTCTCACCACACCGCGCGCCGTTCGCTGGTGGTACGTTTCCCGCACTTTCGGCTCTGACGGCATTGCGCTTTCCGGTGACGCCTCAAGCGGCGGCATGAGCAACGCGCCGGTGGCGCGAGCGACTGGCACGCGTCTTTCGGGCGCGACACGCGAAGACCTCTCCCAGGTGATCATTATCATCGACGCCAATCGCGTGCGCGGCCTGCAATTGGCGACTTTGTCGGACTACGTCGCCTTCATTGCGCTAGCCCAAATCAATCCCAGCGCCAGCATGGCCGAGTACCCGACGATCATGAACCTGTTCAGCGGCGCACAAGTCAGCGCGGATGCTCCTACCGCCCTGACGGTCTGGGATACGGCCTTCCTCGATGCGCTCTATAAGAGCGAACGCAATGCCGTGGCGCCCGCCGTCCAGCAGCGCGAAATCGCGCGTCGTATGCTTGGCGCCAATTCCTGAGCGAAGGTTAGGGCTGACCTTGAACGCCGCGGCCCGCCAGCCGCGGCGTTTTTATTGCCGCGCGTAGGCGCGTACGACGCTTTCCAAGAAGTCGCGGCCTTCGTAAAGCGATTGTACGCGAATCTTTTCGTTGAGGCCGTGCGCGTTGCTTTCGCCCGGCGCCGAGAACATGCCGCTCATGCCGTAGGTGGGGATGCCTGCGTTGATGAGAAAGCGGCCGTCGGTTGCGCCGGGCGTCATGGTCGGAATGATCGGCACGTTCGGCCACATGCGCGCGGCGGTGCTTTCGATCGGTCCCATGATTTGCCGCGTGAGGCGAGGCGGGGTCGATCCGTCGCGCCGGCGCACGATATCGACCTGCACCTGCGGGTCGCCAATTGCGGCTTGCAGCGCCGCTTGCACTTCTTCCGGCGTGTGGCCTTGCAGGACGCGGCACGACAGCGTCGCAACCGCGCGCTGCGGCAAGGCGTTGGCCGCATGACCAGCCTCAAGCTGCGTCGCAACACAGGTCGTGCGCATGATTGCATTGTAGGAAGGATCGCGCGCCAACGCCGCTGCGGCGGCCGCATCGTTCGGATTTCGCGCAAGCGCCGTCATCGCTTCGCCAGTCGCGCCGCCAACAATCGGCGCCATGCGTTCGAAGAAGGTGCGCGTTACGGGCGTCAGCTCAACCGGGAAGCTGTATTGCGACAGCCGCTCTAGCGCGTTGCTTAGCCGGTAGATGGCGTTGTCCGGCACCGGGCGCGAGGAGTGGCCGCCCGGATTGGTGACGGTCAGCGTCATCACCTGGTGGATTTTCTCTCCGGCCTGGATGTTGAGAGCGATCGGCTCGCCGCCTGCGGAGAGCATGCCGCCGGCGCCTTCATTGATCGCAAAGTCCGCCTGAACCCACTCGCGATGATTGCGGACGAGGTAGTCGATGCCATTGACACGGTTTGACGTTTCTTCGCCGCACGTCAGCGCCAGCTTCAATGTGCGGCGCGGATGGAAATTTTCTTCACGCAGACGCACCATAAGGTCGAGGAACACCGAGGCCATCGCCTTATCGTCGGCGGCGCCGCGGGCGTAGAAATACCCGTTCTCTTCAACGAGCGTGAACGGATCGCGCTCCCAATCCTCGCGATGCGCGTCGACGACATCGATGTGCGCCATCAGCAGAACCGCATGGCTCGAAGAGCCGCGCAGAACGGCGACCAGATTGCCATCGTCCGGCGCGTTCTCAGGGATGATGACTTGCGCGTCACGCTCGGAATAACCGGCGGCGCGCAGGTGCGCGAGCATAGCGTTCACCGCACGTGTGCACGAACCGGTGCTGGGCGAGGTGTCGATCTCGACCAGCTCTTCATAGATCGAACGGAACCGCGCCCGATCGGGCGTCAGGTCCTGCGCCAACGCAGTACCGCCAAACGCCGTGATCGCAAGTGCAAGAAAAACCGCCCGCATTCGAACCCCCTCAATAATTGAATGGCACTCAACAGACTCGCCGTCGTCCGCGCAACCCCGGCATGAGCCGCGCCGCGGCTGAGGCTGGAACCGCGGGTACGCACGCCCTCTATCCTTACGCCTCGCTCCAACGACGGGTGGGATGTCAGTGGTTTACGAGAAAATCGCCCCGTTCAATCCGGCGGGTTTGCACCATGTGCAACAATCCCGGTGCAAATGAATGCATCGCCACCCCTCCTGAATCCACATCGCACCGCCCGGCTGATTTGCTGGGCGGTGGCGATGCTGAGTTGGATCGCGCTGGTCCTGGGCGGCGACATGTTTGCCGGTCGCCGTCGCTTGAGCCAACGCTATCGCTTCGTCTCGCTGGCTTGGCTGAGGAAGATCTTGTTCAGCCTCGCGATTGCGCGCGTTGCGGAAATGGCGGGATTGTACCGCCCACCGTCGCGGATCGCGCGCAATGCAACCGGCGCAGGATTTCGCCGGCGCATCAACCGTGCCGGCAAGGAGCGCGCCATTCTCGGATCGCGCCTGCGCAAGGCGCTCCGCGCGCGCACGTTGCGTGAGCGCACTGCGCTTCTGCTTGCTGCTTTCTCCGATCTCGACGCGTTCGTGCGCCGTTTCCTGCTGCCGCGCGCGCTCAAGCGTTTGACCAAGCTCTGCGCGATTGTGCTCTTCGCGCCACCGCCTGAAAACATCGCCACTCTCGTCGCGCCGTGCGCGTCCTTCTGCGCCGACACGTCGTAACTCAGAACACGCCCGCCAACGTCTTGCCGCGCCGAACCTTGTTCGGCGTGGGCGCCGGCGCATGCGCGTCACCCGGTCTTGTTAGAGCCAGCGCCGCACGCGTTTGCAGTAGGCGTCGAAGGCTTCCGGGAACTGCCGGCGCATCTTCGCTTCTTCAAAAGGAATGAACACCCAGTTCTCGATCGCGAAGATCAGGATTGGCGCCAGAAACATGAGCGGCCTGCCGAACCACAACGCAAAGCCAATCGATGCGACCACCAGCCCGAGATACATCGGATTGCGGGTGAAGGCGAAGAACCCTGTCGTCACGAGCTTGTTGTTTGCTTTCGATGTTGGGTGCACCTGGGTGCCGGCAAGGAAGAACTGCCCGATCGAAATCATTGGTGGAATGAGCCCAAGCACGATGAGGATCATGCCGGCCGGCTTGTGGCGCCAGTCCGGCAGAGCCTGCAGAGCTGGCGCCTCGCTAAGGTAGTAGAGCGAGGTCAGGAGGAGGATCGCCCATATCGGCGGCGGCAGGAAGCGAAGCGCGCTCAATGTTGGCTCTTCGGCAGCCTCACAACGAGGCCGTCCAGTGCTTCGCTCACTTTGATCTGGCAGGAGAGGCGAGAATTGTCTTCGACCTCATTGGCGAAATCGAGCATGGATTGCTCCATCGAATTCTGCTCGCCCGTCTTTGCCAGCCATTCCGGATCCACATAGACGTGACATGTCGCGCACGCGCACGCGCCGCCGCAATCGGCGTCGATGCCTGGCACAGCGTGCTTCACCGCCGCCTCCATCACCGTTTGCCCGACAGGCGCTTCGACGACATGCTCTTTGCCGTTGTGCTCAATGTACGTAATCTTCGGCATCTCAATCCTCAGCGCGCGCTCGCGACCAGTTCCTTCATGGGTCGCGACATATCCTCAATAACAGACGGCGGCAGTGTCCGATTGGTCTGGATCAACATTTTCGCGCCCAGATACTCCGCCGGCCGGTTCACCGCATCTACGGCGATCAGCTTATCGCCCTTGTAGTAGAACGCCGCGAACGCCCGGTCAGCCATGACGCCACGGAACACGAGCTGATCGTAACCCTGGAAGAGGCCGGCAATCTGCAGTTTGAGGTCGTACTGGTCCGACCAGAACCACGGCGCTTCCTCGGCGTGCTCCTTGCCGCCGGTCAGCACCGCCGCGACGATCTTCGCGCCTTCGACCGCGTTGTGCACACTCTCAAGCCGCGCGATCCGGCCTCCGTAGTGAACCATGGGCCGCGCCGCGCAATCGCCGATGGCGAAGATGTTTGGGTCTGAGGTGCGGCACTGGCGATCGGTGACGACGCCATTGCTCACCGTCAGCCCGCATTGCTCGGCGATCGCCACATCCGGCGTCACACCGATGCCCGCGATCACCAAGTCTGCAGGCAACTCGGCGCCATCTGTGAGGCCGACGCCTGTCACGCGGTCCGAGCCCTTGATCAGCGCAGCCTGTCCGCCGAGCACAAACCGCACGCCTTGGCGGGCGTGCTCGTCGAGGAAGAAGCCGGCGACTTCCGGGCTGGTCACACGCGCGAGCGGACGCACCGCTGTCTCAACCACCGTCACGTCGAGCCCGCGCTGGCGCGCAACGGCGGCGACTTCCAAACCGATATAGCCGGCGCCAATAACGATCAGCTTCGCGCCTGAGACAAATCGTTCGCGCACGCGATCAACGTCGGCCGCGGTGCGGAACAAATGCACGCCGTCGAGATCAGCGCCCACCAGCGGCAGCTTCCGCGGCTTGGCGCCCGTCGCCAGAATCAGTGCGTCGTATGGCAGCTCGCGCCCGCCCTCGATCCGCACTTTGCGATTGGCGCGATCGATCCAGACCGCGCGCGTTTTGGTCAGCAGCGCAATGTGCTCCTCGACGTAAACCGAGGCGGGCCGCAGCATCAGCCGGTCAATGTCGAGGTCGCCCTTGAGGTAAGCCTTTGAGAGCGGCGGGCGCTGGTAGGGGGCGGCTGGCTCTTCGCCGATCAGCGTAATCTCACCATCGAAGCCGCCCTGGCGTAGGCGCTGGGCCGTCTCGCCGCCGGCTTGGCCAGCGCCGATAATGATGATGCGTTTGATTTCACCCGTACTCACAGCGGCTTAGTGTTTGGGGCCTCTGCGGCGCGCACGCAAGCCGCCCTTGATGCCGCGCTGCCCGAAGGGCAGCATCCGCGCCCGTGACAGCCCAAACCGCCTCTGATTCGCGCATGATCGCGCTGCCGGACGCCATGGCGACGCTCGCCTTTGGTCGCCGCTTAGGCGGGCAGATCGGGCCGGGCGATGTGATCTGTCTCAGCGGCAATCTCGGCGCCGGCAAAACCACCTTGGCGCGCGGCGCAGTCGAGGCCTGGACCGGCTACCCTGACGATGTCCCCAGCCCCACTTACACCCTGGTTCAGACCTATGATGGCGAACGCGGCGAACTCTGGCATGTCGATCTCTACCGGCTGAAGCAGCCGGACGACGCTTGGGAGCTTGGCTTGGAGGACGCGTTCGCCAGTGCTGCCTGTTTGATTGAGTGGCCGGAACGATTGGGTGGGCAGCTGCCGGCCGATCGTCTCGATGTGGAATTGAAGCCGGAAGGCGAGGGCCGCACAGCCGCTCTCACCGCGCACGGCGCATGGAGAGCAAAGCTTGGATCGATCTGAAGCTCTGGCGCGTCTTCTGGAAGAGACCGGCTTCACCGGCGCAACCCGCGCGCCGTTGGCGGCGGACGCTTCCACGCGCCGCTATGAGCGCCTGCAACTCGGCGATCGCAAAGCCATGCTGATGGACGCGCCGCCGAGCGCCGAAAGCAAGCCGTGCCCGCCAAGCGCAACGCCAGCTGAGCGGCGCACCATGGGCTGGAACGCGACAGCGCGTTTGGCAGCGTCGCGTGTCGAAGCGTTCGCCGCGGTCGCGAACTATCTCGAAAGCATCGGCTTGGCGCCGCCAAAGATTTACGGGGCCGATTGTGAAGCCGGCTACGCGGTGATCGAAGACCTAGGTGACGATCTCTATGCCAACGTCATCCCGCAAGGCACAGACGAAATCGCGCTCTACGAAGAAGCGGCGCGCGTCCTCGCACATGTTCACGGCGCACCGCCAGCGCCGGCGCGCCTCGAAGGCGCCGGCAACGCGACGTGGCCGCTGCTCGATTATGACGCACTGGCCCTCGAAGTGAACGCCGACCTGTTCGTCGAATGGCTACCACGCGCTGCTGACGTCCACATCGATGATGCAGCCCGCGCCCGTTGGGAGAAGATCCGCGACAGCCTGATAGTCAAAGCGCTCGGCTTCCCGCGCGCCTTCACCATCCGCGACTATCACGCTGAAAACCTGCTTTGGCTGCCGCAGCGCGATGGCTTGCAGCGCGTCGGCCTGCTCGATTTCCAAGACGCCATCCGCGGTTGGCGCGGCTGGGATTTCTCCATGTTGCTGCATGACGCGCGCCGTGATGTGAGCCCAGCGGCGCACGATGCGGCTGTGCGGGCTTATCTCGAAGCAAGCGGCGCCAGCGAAGCTGAGTTCCAGCGCGAGCTTGCTGTGCTCGGCGCCATCAACACGATGCGCATCCTAGGCATCTTCTCGCGTCTCACCTCGCGCGATAACAAGCCGCGCTATCTCGCCTTCATGCCGCGCATGTGGGGCCATCTTGGCCGCACGCTGGAACATCCTTCGCTCGCTGACGCGCGGGCCTTCGTTGAGGAGGTGGCGCGTCCGTATCTGGAGAAAGCGGCTTGATCCCGCATACAGCCATGGTGCTAGCAGCCGGTCTCGGCACCCGCATGCGCCCGCTCACCAACGATCGCTGCAAAGCGCTCGTCACCGTCGGCGGCAAGACGCTGATCGATCACAATCTCGATCGCCTGGTCGCCGCCGGCGTCAAGCGCGCGGTCGTGAACGTGCATGCCTTCGCCGATTTGCTCGAAGCGCATTTGCGACGGCGCACCGACATCGAGATCGTTGTCTCCGATGAGCGCGCGCAGCTCATGGAAACTGGCGGCGGCATCCGCCAAGCGCGGCCGCTGCTCGGCGACGATCCGATCATCGTCTGCAACATCGATAGTGTCTGGGAAGAGTGGAACGGCTCGGCCATCGCGCGCCTCGCTTACAGCTACAATCCCGCGAAATGCGACACCAAACTGATGCTCGCCGCTATGGATCAGTGTCTCGGCTTCGACGGCGCCGGCGACTTCTTCATGGATGAGGGCGCTAAACTCAGCTTCCGCGATGACGCGCCAAGCACGCCGTGGGCGTACATGGGCGTTTACATCACCGATCCGAAGATCGTGGACGGCGAACCGCTCGAACCGTTCTCGATGACGCGGGTCTGGCGCAAGCTCGCGCCGGAAGGCCGCCTGCACGGTGCGCCGCTCGGCGGCTTCTGGATGCATGTCGGCGATCCGCAAGCTCGCGAACAAGCCGAAGCACGATTGGCGAGGGCGGCGTGAGTTCGCTCTCGCTCGGGCTGCCGGAACCTCTGTTCGGCGGCCCGGCGCCGCGGTTGCGCGCGATACCGGCGTCTGAGCCATTTCTGGATCTGCTAGCCGAAGCCATGATCGCCGCACTGAAGCGCGACGACGATCCGTTCGCGCTCGCCGATGCGCTGGTGCTGTTGCCGAACAAGCGCTCGCGGCAGGGATTGATCGATGCGTTTGCGCGCCGCCTTGGTGGCGCTGCGTTGTTGCCGGCCATCCGTCCGCTCGGCGATCCGCACGCTGACGACGATCCCGACATTTGGGGCGCCGATCCGATCAACGCCGACGTCCTACCGCCGATCGACAAGATGCGGCGGCGCATGCAACTCGCATCACTCATTCGCCGCCGCGATAAAGCTGAAAACGGCGTTGACGATCCCGCCCGCGCCATCGCGCTCGCGGATGAACTCGGCAAGCTGCTGGATAGCGCCGCAACCGTCGAAAAGGTCGATTGGAAAAAGCTGCCGAAGCTTGTCGAAGAAATCGATCTCGCCCGCCATTGGGCGAACTCCGCCGCCTTTCTCGACATTATCGCCACCTTCTGGCCCGCGCATCTGAAAGAGCAGGGCGTCAGCGACCCTGCCGAACACGGCGCCGCACTCCGGCATGCGCTCGCCGCGCGCTGGAAAGTCGAACCGCCGAAGCGTCCGATCATCATTGCGGGCTCCACCGGCTCGCAGGCGACGACGCGCGAGCTGATGAAGGTCGTGTCACGTCTGCCGAAAGGCGTCGTTGTTCTCCCGAACATCGACGTCGATCTCGACAACGATAGCTGGCGCCTCATCGGCGATCAGCATCCGCAATATGCGCTAAAGCACACACTGGCCGCGCTCGGCGTCGAGCGTCACGACGTGCCGATGCTGAAGTTCGAAGACGAAAAAGGCCGCGCGCGCCGTGTGCTGATGCGCGAAGCATTGGCGCCTGCGGAAAAAACGGCCGACTGGATCGCGCGTCTCACAGCCATTGGCGGCGAGGCGTTCGTGAAGAGCGGCGCTAACGGCCTGCGTCTTCTCGAAACCGCCACCGAAGACGAAGAAGCGACCGCTATCGCGCTGATGCTACGCGAAAAGCTGGAGGAGCCGAGCGGCAACGCCGCTGTCGTGACGCCGGACGCCAGCCTCGCGCGCCGCATCGAAGCCAAGCTCGCGCGCTGGGGCATCGAGCCCAGTGTGTCGCACGGCGCGCCATTGCGCGAAACGGACGCCGGCCGTCTCATAGCGCTGCTCTGCGAACTCGCGCTTGATCCGGCCGAACCGGTCGCACTTGCGGCGCTGCTGAAGCATCCACGCGTTGGCGTCGCCGGCGACGCTTATGGCTACACAATCCTCGAACATGAGGCCCTGCGCGGCGCGCGCCGTCATCACTCGTTGGCCGATCTCGCCAATCTCGGCGAACGCGATCCGAACAAGCCGGTGAAAAATTGGCCGCGCGCGCGCGCGATCGTCGAGGCGCTCACGCAAGCGCTCGCCCCGCTCACCAAGATCATGTCGCAGAAGAATGTGACGCTTGCGGCCTTTGCCGATGCGCTTACCCAAGCCGGCGAAGGCCTTACCAAGTACGATGTCTGGCAAGGCCGCGACGGCGAGGTCGCTTCGCGTCTGTTGCGCGATGCAAACCAATTCGGTGGCGAGCTTGGCGCCATCACAGCGCACGCCGCGCCACGGGTGCTCTTGCGGCTGATGGACGATCACCAAGTGGCGCCCGCGCAATCAAGCGGCGATGCGCGTGTCGCGATCTGGGGCTTGCTCGAAGCCCGCTTGCAGCGTCGCGATCTGATGATCCTCGCGGGCCTCAACGAAGGCGTCTGGCCCGCACCTCCGGCGCAAGATCCATTTCTCTCCCGCGCCATGCGCGAGAAGCTTGGTCTGCCGTCGCAAGACGCCCGCATTGGCCTTGCCGCGCACGACTTCGCTCAACTCGCCAATGCGCCGAATGTTGTGCTCACGCGTGCGCTGCGCCGCGAAGGCTCGCCCACGCTCGCCTCACGTTGGCTTTGGCGTCTCAAGACGCTGGTGCAAGGGGCGAAGACCAAACTCGCGAACGCCGCTGACTATGTCGCCTATGCGCAAGCGCTCGATAAACCGGCGGCCATCACTGCCGCAAAGCAGCCGCACCCGCGCCCGCCCGCCGGCAAGCGCTTGAACCAAATCAGCGTCACAACCGTCGAGACACTGATCCGTGACCCTTACGCCGTTTATGCGCGGCGCATCCTGAAGCTGGAAGCGCTCGATCCCATTGGCGCCGCTGCGGGCCCGGCCCAACGCGGCACCGCCGTGCACGCCGCCATCGAAGCGTTCGGCGACGGCCACGATCCAGCGGAGCTGACCCAGCTTCTGGATCAAGCGCTTCACTTCCACGGCATTTCGCCCGAACGCCGCGCGGCCGAGCGCGAGCGGCTGGCGGTCTCGGTGCAAGCATTGATTGCCTGGTTCGAGGAGCGCCGCGCCCGCAACGCCGCTGTGCACCGCGAAATTCGTGGCGAGCTGATGATTGATGACGTCAAGCTCACCGGCATCGCCGACCGCATCGAGATCGCGCCAGGTCATGCCGCTATTTTGGACTTCAAGACCGGCGCGCCGCCGACTGACTCGCAGGTTGAAAGCGGCCTGAGCCCGCAGCTGCTGCTGGAAGCAGCAATACTCGCGGCCGGCGGTTTCCCTGAATTGGGCAAGCACCAGGCGACGGAGCTGATTTACTGGCGCTTCGGCAACGCGCAACCGACACCGCGCGCGGTCGACCTGAAAGATGGTCCCCATGGCGCTGGCATGAAGGCGTTGGCCTCTCTCCGGAGTTTGCTCGCGCGCTATGCAGATCCGGGCCAGCCGTTTCTCTCCAAGCCGCGTGTCTTCCGCATCAAACTCTACGACGACTACGACCAACTCGCACGCCGCAAGGAATGGGCCGACGAAAAGGCGGATGAAGCATGAGCGTGCTTGATCCTGTCCTTGAAGCCACCAGAGCGCAAAACCAGGCCGCCGATCCAGCGTTCTCGGTCTTCGTCACTGCCAACGCAGGGTCCGGCAAAACCAAAGTGTTGGTCGATCGGATCGCGCGGCTGCTGCTGGAAGGCTCAAAACCTTCTGCGTTTCTCTGCATCACCTACACCAAAGCCGCCGCAGCGGAGATGCAAAGGCGCCTGTTCGAACGGCTCGGCGGTTGGTGTGTGGCCGATGATGCAACGCTCGCAGCTGATCTGAAGGAGCTTGAAGCGCCCAATGCAAATCTCGCGCGCGCGCGGGCGCTGTTTGCGCAGGCGCTTGAAACGCCGGGTGGCCTCAAGATTCAGACCATCCATGCTTTTTGCGAACGATTGCTTGCGCGTTTCCCACTCGAAGCCGGGGTGCCGCCGGGCTTCGACATTGCCGATGAACCGCGCGCGGCGGCTTTGCTCGGCCAAGCGCGGGCGGATGCGGCGCTGGCTGACGACGCCCCGCGCGGTGCGTTCCGCCGTTTTGCGGCGAAGCTGCACGGCGAGGGTTTGGAGGCGCTGCTGGATCGTCTGGCGTTGCGCCGTGGTGAGTTTCGCCGCTTCGAACGCCGCCAGGGCGCGCTGTTCGCTGAGCAGATGCTGCGTGATCGCCACGGCGTGGTGCAATCAGCCGAAGAATTCGCGCGCGGTTTCATTGCGAACGCGGACTTGCCGGCGCTGCGCGAAGCCGCGGCGAAATTGGCGGAGGGCAGTTCTAGAGACCAGGACACAAGCGAGCGTCTGACGCGCGCAATCGAATGCATGGCCGCCGGTGATGCCGAAGCCATGGCCGCGTGCTTCGCGTTCGCGTTGACCGACAAGGGCGATCTGCGGTCCAGCTTCGCTACCAAAGGCACTCAGACCGCGCATCCTTGGCTCGAACCAAGAGTTCGCGCTTTCGCCGAGGCGTGTGCCGAAGCCAAGCAGGAGCTGAACGCTATCGAGCGCGCCGAAGACGCGGTGGCGGCGCTCGCTCTCGCGCTTAAACTCGATCAAGCCTATGCCGATGCAAAGGATCGCGCCGGTGCGCTCGATTTCGACGATCTGATCGAACACGCACAGGCGCTGTTGCAGCGCTCCGAGGCCGCGCCTTGGGTGCTCTACAAACTCGATGGCGGGCTCGATCACATCCTTATCGATGAAGGCCAGGACACGAGTCCGGCGCAGTGGGAGCTGATCAAACCGCTGCAGAACGAGTTCTTTGCGGGCGCCGGCGCGCGCGAGACGCCGCGCACAGTGTTTTCGGTCGGAGATCCAAAGCAGAGCATCTACGCCTTCCAGGGCGCTGATCCCGAACGTTTCCTCAGCGAGGCGCAAAGTTTGGCGGCCCGCGCCGCAGCGGCTGAGCAAAATTTCAGAGCGCCGGATCTTCGGACATCGTTCCGCTCCGCGCCCGAAATTCTGCGCGCGGTGGATGAAACCATCAAAGGCAAGCCCTTGATCAGCGGCCCCGGCGCCGCTGACGAGATCGTGCATCTCGCATCGCGTGGCGACGAGAGCGGCGTCGTCGAGGTATGGCCGTGGACGCCGCGCCCGATCGTGAGCGACACCGAGCCTTGGGATGCGCCGATCGATGTCGAAACGGGCACAAGCGCACCCGCGCAATTGGCCAAGGCGATCGCGCAACGCGTCAAGGCGATGATCGAAGCGCGTGAGGGCGTGTGGGAGAAGGGCGTGCTTCGTCCGATGCACGCCGGCGATGTGCTGGCTCTGGTGCGCACGCGCGGCGCAATGTTTCGCGAACTGATCAAGGCGTTCAAGCGCGCCGGTCTGCCGGTTGCCGGCGCCGATCGGATGGTGCTGCGCGATGAACTGGCTGTCGAGGATGCGCTGGCGTTGATGCGCGTCGCTCTCGATCCGGCGGACGATCTCGCGCTCGCCTGCGTAATCAAAGGGCCGTGGATCGACCTGACCGATGATGACACCGATCTCTTCCCGCTGGCATACGGCCGCGAGAAGGGCGAGACGCTGATGGCGCGATTGGTGGCGAGCACCGATGAACGATACGCCGGCGCACGCGCGTTTGTGAGCGAACTGGTTAAGCGCCGCGGCGCCGATCCGTTCTCATTCTTAAGCTGGGCGCTTGAAACGCATGGCGGCGGACCGTCTGGCTGGGCGCGGGTGTTCGCGCGCCTAGGTCCGGAAACCCGCGATCCGCTGGAGGAATTGCTTCAGCGCGCGCTCAGGCCAGCCCACCACGTCGCGCCAACACTGCAGCGCTTCCTGTACGATGTTGAAATTGACGCTGGCCAAGTGAAGCGCGAGTTGGAAGCCGAAACCGGCGCCATCCGCGTGATGACCGTGCACGGCGCCAAGGGCCTTGAGGCCCCGGTCGTGATCCTTCCGGATTCTACTGGCGACGTTGAAGACGCGCCGGACAACGGCCTTATCTTTGACGACGATCATGGGCCGTTTGTCTCCTTCCGTAAGAGCGATGACGACGTCAGGGTCGCGGCGGCGCGTCAGGCGCATGAAGACCGCATGCGCGGTGAGCACTGGCGGCTGCTCTACGTGGCTATGACGCGTGCGCGCGACCGGCTGATTGTGTGTGGTCCGCAGTTCGGCAACTCCAAGACCGGGGAGGCGGCGGATAGTTGGCGCCTGGCGGTCCACGAGGCGCTGGGCCACCTCGGTGCAACGCCCGTCGAAACACCGTTCGGCGAAGGTTTGCGCTTTGGAACACCGCTGCAAGCGGACCCGCAGACCGAGGCGCCGCGTCCGGCCGTTGATCTGCCTCGATGGTCGCACACGCCAGTTGCCGGCGCTGCGCGCACAGAGATCGCCGCGCCCTCGCGTCTGCATCGCATCGACCCTGCGTTGTTTTCACCGCGCGGCGACGGACAGAAGCGCTTTCGCCGCGGACTGCTCATTCATGGCTTGCTCGAGCGTCTGCCTGAACTCACGTCAGACAAGCGCGAAGCCTCGGCACGCGCTTGGCTGAAGCGCCAAGGCGTTGAGGAGCCGGAAGCCGAACAGTTCGCGCGCGAAGCCCTTGGCGTTATCAACGACGCGCGCTTTGCGGCTGTGTTTTCGCCGGAGAGCCGCGCCGAGGCGCCGATCATCGGCGAAGTGCGCGGCAAAGCTATCCGCGGTGTCGTGGATCGACTTGCGGTGGACAAAGGGCGCGTGCTCGTGCTCGACTTCAAGACAGATCGGCCGGCCCCGACCGACCCTGCCGCCGCGCCCGAATCTTACGTCATGCAGCTGGCGCTGTACCGCGAGGTTTTGCGTCAGATTTTCCCTGGTAGAATCGTTTCGTGCGCCTTGTTGTGGACCGAAAAACCCCACCTCATGGAGCTGCCCGACAGCCGCCTGGACGACGTTTTTGCTACGTTCGCCTGAGGTTGAATCCTTAACCGGCGCGCCCTACATCGGTCGAACATTTTCACGGTTCCGAAGGAGCAAGTCCGTGGCCACCAACAAAGTTTCCGACGATAGTTTCGAAGCCGACGTGCTGAAATCCGGCACCCCGGTGCTCGTAGACTTCTGGGCGGAATGGTGCGGCCCGTGCAAGCAAATCGGCCCGGCGCTTGAGGAGATCGCCGCCGAGATGGGCGATCGCGTTCAAGTCGTGAAGCTTAACATCGACGACAATCCGATGACGCCCGGCAAGTACGGCGTGCGGGGCATCCCGACCCTGATGGTGTTCAAGGACGGCAAAGTCGCGTCGACAAAAGTCGGCGCCATGCCGAAATCGAAGATCGTCGAGTGGCTGAACGAGAGCGTCTAGGCGTTCTCTAGCGCGAGCGCTTCGGCCGCCAACAAGAACGAACCACAGATCAGCACACGCGGCGCAGACAACTGCGCCGCGTTTTGCATGGCGGCGGCAAGCGAGGGCGCGGTGTCAACGTCGATGCCCAAATCGTAACCGAGCTTGGCGATCTCGTGCACCGAGGCGTGATCCTCCGGCAACGGCACAGCGATCAGATGTTCGATGCCCTGTGCCAGGGCCGCGATGAATTTCAGCGCATCCTTGCGCCTGCGCAAGCCGGCAATCGCAATGTTATGTCCGCCGCGCTGAGCCCTCATCTGCTTTAACGCGCGCGCGAGCGCGTAAGCTGCATGTGCGTTATGGCCGGCATCGACCCACACTTCGCCGCCCAGTGCACGGATTGGTGCGCTAAGCGGTCCGCGGGTTAGGGGCTGCAAGCGTCCCGGCCAACGTGCATTGCCGACGCCCTCTGCAAACGCGTCATCGGAGAATTGATGGCGCCAGGGCGCGAGCAATGCAGCGCAGGCGAGGCCAGCATTTTCGATCTGGTGGACGCCGAACAAAGCTGGCAACGGGAGATCAAGCGCACGGGTTTCTGTTTGCACAACCAGCCGCCCTTGGCTGGCGTAGGCGTCCCATTCTACGCCCTGCCGATAGAGCGGCGCGCCAATCGCGTCCGCTTGCGCTTCGATGACAATGCGCGGGGCGTCCTCTTGGCGCGCGACGATCGCGGGTACGCCACGCTTGAAGATGCCAGCTTTGTGCGCCGCGATCTCGCCCAGCGTGTGTCCGAGCGCGTCTTGATGATCGAGCGCGATCGGCGTGAGCACTGTCAGCGTGGGAGCGGGCACAACGTTGGTGGAATCGTCGCGTCCGCCCATCCCGGTTTCGAGTAGCACGGCGTCTGCGGCCATCTCGCTGAACAGCAGAAATGCCGCCGCCACCTGTGCGTCGAACTGGGTGATTTCGGGCGCCACCGCACAAACGCGCTCGGCGGCGTCGATTAGTCTCTCGTTGTCGGCAGCCTTGCTGGCGAGAACGAAGCGTTCGTTGATCCTGAGCAGGTGCGGCTTTGTGAAGGCGTGCACCTTATGGCCTGCCGCTTCCGCGATGGCGCGCATGAAGGCGATGGTCGAGCCTTTACCGTTCGTGCCCGCGACATGGATGACGGGAGGTAACTTGTCTTGCGGGTCGCCAAGCTGATGAAGCGCAGCGCGTAGCCGCGCCAGATCAAACGGCTTCCCGTGCCCAAACTCTGGGCCGAACAGCTCAATGAATCTCTGTTGAACGATGTCTTCCACTAGAGTCGTCATTCCGGACGCGCGAAGCGCGATCCGGAACCCAGGAGTCAAAAGACGCGCTGGTTGCCCCTAGGTTCCGGGTTCAATGCTCCGCATTGCCCCGGAATGACGACAAACGGAAGAGCCTTATTCCGCTGCTTTCGCTGTAGGCGGCGCGGCTTGCTTTGCCGGTTTGCGCTTGCCCTTCGGCAATTCCTCGACGTTCGTGTCCGCGAACTCGATCTCGCCGCTATCGCCCTGAACTGCCGCGCGCTTGTGCATCAGCACCGTCAGCAACGTCGCAATCGTTGTCCTCAGCTTGCGGCGGTCAACGACCATGTCGACCATGCCTTTATCCAGCAGGTATTCCGAGCGCTGGAAGCCCTCGGGCAATTTCTGACGAATGGTCTGCTCAATCACGCGCGGGCCGGCGAACCCGATGAGTGCGCCGGGCTCAGCAATGTGCACATCACCCAGCATCGCATATGAAGCGGTCACGCCGCCGGTGGTCGGATCAGCGAGCACGACAAGATAGGGCAGCCCAGCGTCGCGCAGCATCTGGATTGCAAGCGTCGTGCGCGGCATTTGCATCAGCGAGAGGATGCCTTCCTGCATCCGCGCGCCGCCGGATGACGTTACGATGATCATCGCCGCTTTGCGGCGCACGGCAGCTTCCGCAGCCGCGATGAACGCTTCGCCGGCAGCCATGCCGAGCGAGCCGCCCATGAATTCGAAATCCTGCACCAGCACCACGGCGTGCGCGCCGCCGATGCGGCCGTAGCCCGCGGCCATGCAATCTTCCCGATGCACCTTCGCGCGGGCCGACTTCAAACGGTCGGCATACTTCTTGTCGTCCTTGAACTTCAGTGGATCGTTCTCGACCTTCGGCAGCGGGATCGTCTGCCATGCTTGGTCGTCGAACATGACCTTGAAGCGGGCGTCGGGCCCGATGCGCATGTGGAAACCAGAGGGCGTCACCCAATCGGCTTGCTCAAGCTCGGCGCGATAGATCAGGTCGCCGGAAAGCGGATCCTTGATCCAGAGATTGTCGGGCGTCTCCCGCGCGTCTTCCGGCTTCTTCTTGGAGAGGCCAGGCCGCGCAAAATTCGACAGCCAGTTCATGCGGGTGTTCCTTCAAGTTCACGCGCTGAGCGCACAGCTTCGCTCAATTGAGCGACCTTGCGCAAGACGCGTTCAACCGCCTGGGGCGCTGGTCCGGCGGTAATTTCGTCCACAAAGGCGGAGCCGACGACAACGGCGTCCGCATTTACTGCAATGGCGCGAGCCGCTTCTGGTTCGCGTACGCCGAAACCCACGGCGATGGGGAGGTCCGTGGCGCGCTTCAGTCTTTCCACCGCTGAACGCACCTGAGCCGATGTCGCGGCGTTAGCGCCTGTGACCCCAGCTACCGAGACATAATACAGGAACCCAGAAGCGCCCGCGAGCACCTTGGTTAAACGGTTATCATCCGTGGTCGGCGTCGCCAGACGGATGATGGAGAGGCCGTTCGAGGTGAACGCCGCGCGCAATGGCGCATCTTCCTCCGGTGGCAGATCAACGATGATCGCGCCATCGGCGCCGGACGCGGCCATCGCCTGCGCGAAGGCGTCATAGCCCATTGTCTCAATCGGATTGGCGTAGCCCATCAGGATGAGCGGGGTGTCCTTGTTTGTCTCACGAAAGCGACGCGCGAGATCGAGCGTTTGCTTGAGTGAACCGCCGGCTTTCAGCGCGCGCAACGCCGCCTTCTGGATGCTCGGCCCATCTGCCATCGGATCGGTGAACGGAAAACCAAGCTCGATGACGTCGGCGCCGGCCGCGGGCAGGCCGCTTAGAATCTCGAAGCACGTTTCGTGATCCGGGTCAGACGCCATCACGTACGCGACAAGTCCAGCGCGGCCTTCGCGCTTTAGCGCAGCAAAGCGGGAGGTGAGGCGTGGGTTCATGGGGAACGCGCGTCGCTGGGTGGCCCGTCCCGAAGCATGAAAATCAGCACGACGCCGGAGGCAAAGTCTCCTGGTGGCCCGCGAAGCAATTGGATCATGTCCAGGTAGGCATTGCCGGCGCCGTCCGCCGTTGAGCGCGAAAAGTGCCAAGCGGGCCATTCTTCGCTGTCAAGACGCCAGCCGGAATCATGCAGTTCTTGCAGGTATGCGTCGCGAATGCGGAGCGCTCTATTGTCGATCGCGACCAAGACGCATTGTCCATGGGGCGGCATGATCAATGCGGCCGCGTTTGGCGCCATCTCGATCTCGCAGGGGCTGTGATGCGCGCTCCCGTCAACCAGAGCAATGTTGGCGCTCTCTGGTAGGATACGTGCGTCTTCGGCGCGCGCATTCGGCGCAATGCAAAGCACGGTGGCAACGAGAATCCACAGCGCGCGCATCATGGCCCGTCCCCGAGTCCGTACATCGGCGCTGCCGATGTCAGCGCCATTGGGCCTGACGGTAGAGAGGCGAGTTGTGTGCTCAACCCGGTGTCGCCTCGTTGCAGCGCGGGGTGCGGTCGAGCGCAAACCAAAGCACGTTCACCTGCGCGTGCTCTTCGCCCGGCGGATAGTTGCTGGGAAAGATGTTCAGCACGCGGCGGCAATTGTTCTCATCCGTGCGCACGGCGGTCATGCCACCCGGCACGAAATTTCCCTGATGCCAACCGTGTGCGCCGAGTTGACCAATGTATTGCGAACTGACCTCGGAGCCGATGACGGCAGGCATGGTCACGCAGGCAATTTCGAAGCGCGTCGTATCGGTGATGGATGCTGGATACATACAATCATCCGGAACGGTCGAACCATCGACGATCTCGAGATTGAGCGTGTCGGGCATCAAGGTGTGCGGCGCGTCTTCTGCGAAAGCCGATGTCGTCGCCGCTGCCAAGAAGAGCGCCGAAAGTGCATGTATCAGTTTCAAAGTTTCACTCCTAACGCGTCCGCAACAGTGAACACGTCTTTGTCCCCGCGTCCGCAGAGGTTCATGACCAGCAGGCCATCCTTGTCAATTTCGCGCGCCACATCGCCAACACGCGCCAACGCGTGAGAGGGTTCCAACGCAGGCAAGATGCCCTCAAGCCTTGCACACAGTTTGAACGCTTCCAGCGCCTCACCGTCAGTGGCGCTCATATATTGAGCGCGGCCGATGTCGGCCAGATAGGAATGTTCCGGGCCAACGCCGGGATAGTCGAGGCCAGCGCTGATCGAATGGCCTTCGAGAATCTGGCCGTCTTCGTTTTGCAGCAGATAGGTCCGGTTTCCGTGCAGCACGCCAGGGCGGCCGCCATTGATGGCGGCGCTGTGCTCAAAGCGATCGTCGATGCCATGGCCGGCAGCTTCAACGCCGATCAAGCGGACATTCTCGTCAGCAATGAAGGGATGAAACAGCCCGATGGCATTCGAGCCACCGCCGATGCACGCCATTACGGCGTCCGGCAAACGGCCTTCGCGCCCTAATATCTGTTCACGCGCTTCGCGGCCTATCACACTTTGAAAATCGCGCACCATCTCCGGGTACGGATGAGGGCCGGCAGCGGTTCCTATGCAGTAGAAGGTATCCGCGACGTTGGTGACCCAATCGCGCAGAGCTTCGTTCATCGCGTCTTTCAGCGTCGCGGCGCCGCTCGTCACCGGGCGGACTTCGGCGCCGAGCAGTTTCATGCGGAAGACGTTCGGCTTCTGGCGCTCAATATCCGTCGCGCCCATGAACACGACGCATGGCAAACCAAGCCGAGCACAGACCGTCGCCGTCGCAACGCCGTGTTGGCCCGCGCCCGTCTCCGCGATGATCCGCGTCTTTCCCATGCGCAGCGCCAGCAGCACTTGGCCGAGGCAATTGTTGATCTTGTGCGCGCCCGTGTGATTGAGCTCATCGCGCTTGAAGTAGATTTTCGCGCCGCCATGATGCTCACTCAGACGCTCAGCGAAATACAAAGGCGAGGGCCGGCCCACATAATGGGTCCAGAAATCCGCCATCGTCGCCGCGAAGGCCGGGTCCGCCTGGGCAGCGCGGTATGCGCGCTCCAGATCGAGCACCAGCGGCATCAGCGTTTCGGCAACGAACCTACCGCCGTATTGGCCAAAACGGCCCTCGGCGTCGGGTAGGTCCTGCCAGTTGCGGCGCACGTCCATGGGGGAGGGTTTATACTTCCGCAGCCGCCAAGAATTGGGCGATCAGTTGGGGGTCCTTTAGGCCTGGCTTGCTTTCCACACCAGAGGAGACGTCCACAAGGTCGGCGCCGGATACCTGAATCGCTTCTTTGACGTTGCTAGGGTTCAGCCCTCCGGCCAGGAACCAAGGTCGGCCGATCTGGGCGCCAGCCATGAGTTGCCAGTCAAACGGTAGCGCGTTGCCTCCTGGTAGGCCGCCCGCAGGCACTTGGGCGTCGAACAGGAAGAAATCCACGACGGGGCAGTAGGGCGGCAGGGTAGCGAAGTCCTCATGCTTGGCGATGCCCACAGCCTTGATGAGGCCCCGCCGGGCGAACGGGCGGACCTCGGCTGCACGCCTCGTGTTTTCGGTGCCATGTAGCTGGATCCAGTCCGGCTGGGCGGCGACGCTGGCTGCCGCGAGATGAGCGTCATCGGCGTTCACGGTGACCAAGACGGTCTCGACCCGGCCGCGCGCCCGCGCCGCCAAAGCCGCGAGTTTATCCATCGACAAGAACCGCGGGCTCTTCGGATAGGTCACGAAGCCAACGAAACGCGCGCCGCCTTCGATTGCGGCGTCGAGCGCTTCGGGAGTGGTTATGCCGCAGATTTTCGCGTCAGGCATGGCGCACACGTAGCGACGAAATCGGCTGCCGTCATCTGGCCGCCGATGGTTGGGCGATCCGCTCCGCTATTTCTTCAGCAGGTCGCGAATTTCCGTGAGCAGCGTGATGTCGGCTGGCGTTTCAGCAACTGCCGCGGGCTTCGCTTCTTCCTTGCGCTTCATCGAGTTCATGCCCTTTATGATCATGAACATCACCCACGCGACGATTACGAACTTCAACAGCGCCGTGAGGAATTTTCCGTAAGCGAACACGGCGCCTTGCTCACGCGCGGCATCAAGAGTCGTCGCCGTCACGCCGTCGGAAAGCGGGATGAAATAGTTTGAGAAGTCGAGCCCGCCAGTAGCGGCGCCGACCAGCGGCATGATCATATCGTCGACCAGAGAAGACACGATCGTCCCGAACGCCGCGCCGATGATCACGCCGACGGCGAGGTCAACGACATTGCCTTTGAGAGCGAATTCCCGAAACTCTGTAAGCATGGACATGAGCGCGTCTCCGCAAGAAAAGGTGGAAGAGCCTTGTCAGGATTTGGCGCGTGTGGCTAGGGCACAGTCGGAACAAACACCCTGAATATTCGGCGTCGCATGTCGTTCGAGGGCGTCTTCGCGGAGCGGTCAGCCTTCGAGACGCCCTGAGCGCAACTGCACCACGCTGTTGAGCAGGCGATTGAGCGTCGTGATCACTTGTCCTTCGGTAAATGGCTTCTCGATGATCGGTGCATTTTCGGAGCCTGGAGGTAGCGCTTCGCGTCCGTAACCCGTGACAAATGCAAACGGGATGCGCCGTTCACGCAGCGCCGAGACAATCTTGTCGGCGCGCTGGCCCGCGAGATTTCCATCCACCAACGCAGCGTCGATCGCTTCTGTTCGCGCCATCTGCTCAGCCTGCTCAGCGCTCTGCGCGGGGCCGACGATTTCGCAGCCTGCCTCTTGGAGGTAGTCAGTAAGCACCATGCCGATCAGCGGTTCATCTTCGACAACGAGGACGCGTTTGCCTCCAATGCCGAGAAGCGGTCCTGTCGCGCCCCCGCCAAACGAACGTGCATCGCGGGCGAATGCGCCGATCGGATGGCTCAGTTCGGCCAACGGCAAGTTGATCTCGCAAATGACGCCGTCTTCTGCATAGGTGACGGCGACGTCTCCACCATAAGCGCGCAGACTATTTTCAATCAGCACCGAACCAAAACCCTGTGTCGATGGCGCTTTGACGCGGGGCCCGCCAATCTCTCGCCAACTCAGTTTCAAGTGACGTCCATTGCTAGACTGGACTTGCCATCGCACGGCAACCGAGCCGCTGACCACCGAAAGAGCGCCGTGTTTGCGCGCGTTTGTTCCCAGCTCATGCAGGACAAGCGCCAGATGAAGCGCGGGCTGCGCTTCAAGCGTCACTGCCGGTCCTGACTGAGATATGCGCTGATCGTCTTCGTCGCCGAGCAGCAATTGTTCGCGAACGAGGTCGGTGATCTCCGCCCCCTGAAACGAACCGGCCGTTAGCAGGCCGTGGGCGCGCGCCAGCGCTTTAATGCGGCCGCTGAAACTCTCAACGAATTCCGTGGGCGACGCCGATCGCCGCAAGGTCTGCGTTGCGATCGCTTGCACAGTAGCGAGCGTATTCTTGATGCGATGATTGAGTTCATCGATGAGGAGACGTTGGGTCTCTTCAGCGCGCTTGCGATCGGTGATGTCGCGCGCGACCTTCGAGGCGCCGATGATGCGCCCACCTGAATCTCGCATCGGCGAGACCGTGAGAGAGATGTGGACGCGCTTGCCATCCTTCGTCAGGCGAATGGTCTCGAAATGCTCAATCCGCTCGCCGCGCGAGAGGCGCGCGATGATGTCTTTCTCCTCGTCCATGAGCTCGGGCGGGATGATCTTTGAAATGTGCTGACCGATGATCTCTTCCGGTTCGTAGCCGAAGATGCGCGTGGCTCCGCCGTTCCACGACGTGATTATGCCGCCCAACGTTTTGGAGATGATGACATCGTCCGAGTTGGCGACGATTGTCGCCAAACGAGCGGCCATGACGTCGCTTTCGGAGGCCGCGTGCGGACCGGGCGCTGGGTCGTCACTACTCATTTGCGCCCTGGTCGCCCCGCCTTGATCCAGGACAAAAACTGGTGAACCATTGTTCGGGTTCCCCGACGGGTGAGGGTCTCAGGTCTAGGGCTCTTCGCCGCCGTTCACCTTCAGCCGCAATTCCTTGCCTGGTTTGAAGAACGGCACCTTTTTCGCCTCAACCTTCACGGTCGCGCCGGTGCGCGGGTTGCGGCCGGTGCGGGCGTCGCGTTTGCGTACTGAAAACGCCCCGAACCCGCGGAGCTCAACGCGTCCGCCCTGAGCCAACGCCACAGCTACTTCATCCAAGACGACATCGACTGCGTGCTCGATTTCAGCCGCCTTGAGCGACCCCATCTCTTCCTGCAGCCGGCTGACCAGCTCTGAGCGCAGCATTGTGCGATCCCTTGAGTTCCCCGTTGGGGCGATAGAGAACTGGTCAGCGGCTTGCGTCAACTCCCAGGGGTTTGAAAAGGCCAAGAAAAAGGGCCTAGCGCTGCCGCTAGGCCCTAATCCGCCGCTGGTAGCGGCGTATGCTTACTTCTTGTCCTTCAGCGCAGCGCCGAGGATGTCGCCGAGCGAGGCGCCCGAGTCCGAAGAGCCGAACTGAGCGATCGCTTCCTTTTCGTCGGCAAGTTCCATGGCCTTCACCGACAGCGACACCTTGCGGGTTGCCTTGTCGAAGCCGGTCACCATCGCATCGAGACGGTCGCCGACCGAGAAGCGGTCAGCACGTTGCTCTTGGCGATCGCGCGAGAGGTCCGACTTGCGGATGAAGGTGCGCAGCGCGTTGCCTTCGCCGAACGCGACTTCGATGCCGCCTGTCGCCACATCGACGACTTCCGCCGTGATGATCTGACCGCGCTTGAAGTCGGCGTCTGCCATCGGGTCGCTGTCGACTTGCTTGATGCCGAGCGAGATCCGTTCTTTCTCGACGTCGACGTCGAGAACCTTCGCCTTGACGACATCGCCTTTGTTGAAGCGGGTGAGGGCTTCTTCGCCCTGAGCGTCCCACGCGATATCGCTGAGGTGCACCATGCCATCGAGTTCGGGCGTGAGACCAACGAACAGACCGAACTCGGTAATGTTCTTGATCTCGCCTTCGATGACGTCGCCGACCGGGTGTTCGGCAACGAACGCATCCCACGGATTGTTTTGAACTTGCTTGATGCCGAGCGAGATACGGCGCTTTTCGCCGTCCACATCGAGCACTTGCACGTCGACTTCCTGGCTGGTGCTCAGAATCTTCGACGGATGTAGGTTCTTCTTGGTCCAGCTCATTTCGCTGACGTGCACCAGACCTTCGACGCCCGGTTCAAGTTCAACAAACGCGCCGTAATCGGTGATGTTGGTCACGCGGCCCGTGAACTTGCCGCCCGCCGGGTACTTGGCATCGACGCCATCCCAGGGGTCGGTCAGCAATTGTTTCATGCCGAGCGAAATACGCTGGGTGTCCGGATTGATCTTCACGATCTGGACTTTCACCGTGTCGCCCACGTTGAGCACCTGGCTCGGGTGGCTGACGCGCTTCCAGCTCATGTCGGTGACGTGCAGCAGGCCGTCGATGCCGCCGAGATCAACGAACGCACCGTAATCGGTGATGTTCTTGACCACGCCTTCGCGGATCTCGCCTTCCTGCAACTGGCCAACGATCTCGGCGCGTTCCGAAGCGCGGCTCTCTTCGAGCACGGCGCGGCGCGAGACGACGATGTTGCCGCGCTGGCGGTCCATTTTCAGGATCGCAAACGGCTGCACGATGTTCATCAGCGGACCGACGTCGCGGACCGGACGGATGTCAACTTGCGAGCCGGGCAGGAACGCGTTGGCGCCGCCGAGGTCGACGGTGAAGCCGCCCTTGACCCGGCCAACGAGCGCGCCATTGACTGCTTCTTGTGCGGCGAATGATTTCTCAAGGCGGGTCCACGCTTCTTCGCGGCGCGCCTTCTCACGGCTGATGACAGCGTCACCCAGCGCGTTCTCGATGCGGTCGAGATAGACTTCGACGATGTCGCCAGGCTTTGGTTGGCCGGCGCCGTCATCGACGAGGAATTCGCGGAGGGGGATGCGGCCTTCGGTCTTGAGGCCAATGTCGACAACGACGAAGTCGTGTTCGACTGCAACTACGGTGGCCGGCATAACGCGGCCTTCAATCATGCCTTTTGAACCGAGGCTCTGGTCGAGCAGCGCTGCGAAATCGTCGCGCGTGGGGTTCAATGAGGAATTTTGCGTGTCAGACGCCATACGTATTTCAACTCCAACAATGCCTTCATAGGCGATTAGGGGCCAACCGGTTGGTTCCGGCGGTCTCGGCCCCACAATGGGGCCGTCCTTTGATCTGGCTTAGAAATGCCAAGCGGTCCCGGGGCCTTCAGACCCTCAGGAACGCGGGCTCTCTATAGATAGGGAGGCCTCCGGCCACAAGCGAGGGAGATCCAAAAAGTCAGCTCTTCGCCGCCTGAATCCGGTCGACGATGGCGCGGGCGGCCTGGGCGGCGGCCTCGATCGAAAGAGATGTGGTATCCAACAAATGCGCGTCAGCGGCCTGATAAAGGGGCGAGTCTTTGCGCGTCATGTCGCGTTCGTCTCGTTCGGCAATCTGGGCCTGCAATTCCCCAAAGCTGATCTGCTCGCCACGCGCGCGAAGCTCAGCGAGCCTGCGCCGCGTGCGCTCGGCCAACGAGGCCGTCACGAAAAGCTTCACGTCGGCGTTCGGGCAGATCACTGTGCCGATGTCGCGCCCGTCGAGCACGGCGCCCATGGGATCGGCGGCGAATATTTTTTGTGCGCGGCGCAACACCTCGCGGACTTGCGGAATTACGGCGACCTTGGATGCGGCCAAGCCCGCCGCGCTGGAGCGGATGCGGCTTTCGTCAATCGCGCCGAGATCAAGCTGCTCCGCCGCCGCCACGGCAGCGGCAACGTTGCTGGGATCGCCACCAGCGTCGAGCACCGCCAATCCGACAGCGCGATAGAGCGATCCGGTGTCGAGGCGCTTCAGCCCGTAGTGTTCCGCCAAACTCTTGGCGACGGTGCCCTTTCCTGAAGCGGTCGGCCCATCAACAGCAATAATCATCGCCGCTCTCTAGCAGAGATTATTTCAAGACCAGCAGCCAAAATGCGCTGGCGCGTTGCACAAGACGATTGCTACACGATAGCCACACGAGGGGAGGGATCACAGCGGACATGCAAGCCGCCGCGGCAAAGCGAAGTCTAGAGAGCGCTCTGTCTTACGCGGACTTGCGTCGACGGGTGCTGACATTTGCGGGTCTCTTCGGCGCATTCATCTTGCTTGTCGCCGTGATCGGCTTCACCGGCCTCCACCAAAACGCCATTGCCGCCGCACGTGACCGCGCTCAAAGCTACAGCACCATCTTGAGCGCTCACCTTGATCGAACCATGGGTGCGATGGACGCGCGCCTGGCGCAAATCGAGGCGCAGAGTGAGCGCCTTGGCGGACCGGCCGGGCCTAGCAGGCAATGGGAAGGCGTCCTGGAAGCTGCGAGGGCTGGCGCCACCACTGTTGACTCGTTGTCGGTGATGGATGCTGCGGGTGTCATTCGTCACTCAACGCTTGAAAACCTTATCGGCCAGCGCCGCCAGAGCGGCGCAATCTTCGATTCACTCCAAGGCCAGGAGGCGCCACAGATCATTGACGAGCCGCCAGTCGCGTCGCCTGACACTGGCGCGCTGCTTGTGCCCTTTGGGAGGCGCCTGATCAATAATGGCCGCGTCAGCGGAGCTGTCATTGCGATGTTCTCACCCGAGTCGTTGCGCAATTTCTACGGCAGCATCGACGCTGAGAGCGGCGTTGTGCGGGTTTTGCATCGCAACGGAGAGGTTTTGTTGGAAGAGCCGCGGCTTGCGGGCGCCACGGCCGTGGATCCTCGTATCTTGAACGGCGCCGGCATCATCCGTGGTGCAATCACTGACGGCGGTGCGCCAATGATCACCGCCTATGCGTCGTCTGGCGAACGGGATCTTTTGGTCGCGGTCTCACTCTCGGAATCTCAGGCGCTCGCTGCCTGGCGGCAAGAAGTGATTGTTGGCGGCCTCATCATCGCCGGGATGCTTATCGCGCTCGGCCTGGCGGTTTGGCTGATCTTGCGTCAGCTCGCAGCGCGCCACGCCGCGGAGATGGCTTTGTTCCAACAGCAACAGCGCTTCGCTGAGGCGCAGCGGCTCGAATCGCTTGGTCAGCTCACCGGCGGCGTGGCGCATGACTTCAACAATCTGCTCACCATTATCGTCAGCGCGGCGGATTCCCTGCTGACCCGCGTTTCTGACGAGGTTCGGCCTCGCGTCGACGCCATCCTCTATGCCGCCGACAACGCCGCCAATTTGATCCGGCAATTGTTGGCCTTTTCGCGCCGGCAGGCACTGCAGTTGTCTGCGGTCGATGTGAATGGCACCGTTACCGCCATGGAGGATATGTTGCGCCGTTCGTTGGGCGCGCGTGTGGAAACGGAATTTGTACTCGCGGCCGATCTTTGGCGTGCACACGCAGATCGCGCCCAGGTCGAAAGCGCATTGCTGAATCTGGCGATCAACGCGCGAGATGCGATGCCGGAGGGAGGCAAACTTACCGTTGAGACGCATAACGCCCACCTCGACACGCACTATGCCTCCCAAAATACCGACGTTACGCCGGGCGATTATGTTGCACTCGCGGTTACGGATACCGGCGTCGGCATGTCGGCCGAGGTGCGCGATCGCGCTCTGGAGCCCTTCTTCACGACGAAGGACGTTGGCAAAGGATCCGGCTTGGGCCTCAGCATGATTTACGGCTTCACCCGCCAGTCAAAGGGTCATGTAAAAATCTACAGTGAAGTGGGGCATGGCACGACGGTGCGCCTCTATTTGCCCCGTGATACGTCGGGCGCTGAAGGTGCGCGTGTTGCAGAAACCGGCGCATTGGAGCGCGGAACCGAAAGCATTCTCGTCGTTGAGGATGACGCTCAGGTTCGTTTGCTTGCCGCTGAGAGCTTGCGGGAGCGCGGCTATGTGGTGACGGAAGCCACAAACGGCGCCGAAGCGACACGCCTGCTCGATAGCGACGCACGATCTGGTCATCACGGATATGGTCATGCCCGGCGCACTGACCGGAAAGGACGTGGCCGAGCACGCCCTCAAAGCGCGCCCAGGGGTCAAGATATTGTTCACCTCCGGCTATGCCGACGCTTCGGTCATGCGCAACGGTCTCGTCCAGGCTGGCGCGCGCTTCCTCGCCAAGCCCTACAGGGGCGGTCAGCTCGCAGCGACCATCCGCGCGCTGCTCGACGGCTGACGTTCCGCCATGTGCATCTTGACATCGCGTCAACTTCGGCGCGGGATTTGACCATGAGCACTGAACATTTTGACGTCGTCGTTGTAGGCGCCGGCATCTCGGGTATTGGCGCGGGCTACTATCTGCAGCGCGACTGTCCCAACAAGAGCTACGTGATCCTAGAGAACCGCGCCGACATGGGCGGCACCTGGGATCTCTTTCGCTATCCCGGCATCCGCTCTGATAGCGACATGTTCACGCTCGGCTATTCGTTCAAACCGTGGACGGAAGAGAAGGCGATCGCCGACGGCCCTTCGATCTGGAAGTACGTGCACGAAACCGCTGCCGAGTATGGCATCGACAAACACATCCGCTTCAAGCACGGCGTGAGACGCGCGAGCTGGTCGTCTGAAGATGCGCTGTGGACCGTTGAAGCCGAGCACGAAGGCGCAACCAAGCGCTTCACCTGCAATTTCTTCCACGTCTGTGCCGGATACTACAATTACGAGGAAGGCTATTTGCCGACCTGGGAGGGAACAGACTCCTTCAAAGGGCAGATCATCCACCCGCAACATTGGCCGGAAAATCTCGACTATGCGGGCAAGCGCGTCGTCGTGATCGGATCAGGCGCAACCGCTGTGACGTTGGTGCCGTCCATGACGGACAAAGCCGCGCACGTGACGATGCTCCAGCGTACGCCGACCTATATGGTCTCATTGCCCGCCGAGGACGCGCTGGCGAATTGGGGACGCAGGCACCTGCCGCGCCACTTTGCGTACGACCTCACTCGTCTTCGCAAAATCGTCTTCCAACAAATATTCTTTCGCCTGGCGCGCAAGCGTCCGGAAAAGACGCGCGAGCGCCTGCTCGGTCTGATCCGTGAACAGCTCGGCCCTGATTACGACATGGAGACCCATTTCACGCCACCCTACAATCCGTGGGAGCAGCGTCTCTGCCTCGTGCCCGACAACGACATGTTCATCGCGATCAAAGAGGGCAAAGCCTCCGTCGAGACCGATCATATCGAGCGCTTCACCGAGAAAGGGTTGAAGCTCAAGTCCGGCAAGGAACTCGAAGCCGATATCATCATCACCGCAACGGGGCTGAACTTGCGCATGCTCGGCGGTGCCGAGATCGTTGTCGATGGCAAGCGGATCGAGCCGGGCCAATGCTATACGTATAAGGGCGCGATGTTCTCGGATGTGCCGAACATGGCTTTCGTCTTTGGTTATACGAATGCGTCCTGGACGCTTCGCGCCGATCTCATCAACGAGTACGCCTGTCGACTCATCAATTACATGGATATGTACGGTCTGGCCTCAGCCACGCCGCGCCTGGACGCCGGCCCGCACGAAGACAAGCCATTCGCAGACTTCTCGTCGGGCTATTTCCAGCGCGCCAATCACCTGTTGCCCAAACAAACCAGCAAAGCGCCCTGGAAGCAGAACCAGTCATACGGCCATGACATCATGGACCTGCGCTATGGGCGCATCGAGGATGGGGTCCTTGAGTTCAAAAAGAAGCCGGCGGCTATCGAGCGCACGCCTGCCTCTCGCGAAGCGGTCGCGGCGGAGTAGCGCTGCGTTGCAGCATCGGCTACGACCGCTGATCTCGCTCTCCCGAGGTCGCGCGTGAAATCTATCTCAGTCATCGTATTGCTGTCGCTGGTTGCTGGCCTCGTCGCCGGCGCGCTCGTGCGCGCGAGCGGCGATCCCACCATCACAAACGTCGCAAGTGTCATCGAGCCGTTTGGCGGTCTTTGGCTCAATACGCTGCGCATGACGGTCGTGCCGCTCGTTGTGTCGCTGCTGATCACCGCGATCGCGTCCGTCGCCGACACCGCCAAAACCGGCGGCCTTGTCGCGCGGGGTGTCGTGCTCTTTACGGTGCTGCTCTTCTTCGCCGCCATCTGCACGACGTTTGTCACCAATGGCTGGCTCGCCATTTGGCCGCTTGATCGCGCCGCGGCGGACCTGTTCATTGCCGGTGTCGGCGACCAGGGCGTTACGATCAGCGAAGCGCCAACCTTCGCTTCATGGCTGCAGGGATTGGCGCCTTACAACCCAATCAAGGCCGCCGCCGAGGACGGCATGCTGGCGCTTGTTGTGTTCTCGATTTTCTTCGGTTTCGCCGCCGCGACCCTCGCGCCAGAAATGCGCGCGCAGATCGTCAACTTCTTTCGCGCTGTCTCCGAAGCGATGATCAAGATCGTGCATTGGGTGTTGCTCGCCGGCCCGTTTGGCGTGTTTGCTCTAGCGCTTGGCGTCGGTTTGCATGCGGGGTTCTCCGCCGCCGGGACGCTCGCTCAATACGTTGTGATGGTCACCGGGATAACGGCTGGCTCAACCGTCATCGCATGGCTGATTGCGATCACCTTTGGTGGTCAGCCAATTGCGCGCTTCACGTCTGCTGCGACCCCAGTGTGGGCGATTGCGGCGTCAACCCAGTCGTCGCTTGCATCGTTGCCGGCGATGCTGGAAGCCGCGCTTCGCGGCCTTCAAATCTCACCACGAGTCGCGGACGTGATCCTGCCGCTCGCTGTCGCCGTCTTCCGGTTCACCAGTCCGGTGGCGAACCTCGCCGTCTGCTTCTTCATCGCGCATCTCTACAATCTCGAACCTTCGATGGTTCAGATCGTGAGTGCGATCATCGTCGCCTATGCTGTCAGCATCGCCGCCGTCGGCCTGCCGGGCCAAGTTTCGTTCATTGCGTCGATTGCGCCGATTTGCTTAGCGCTGGGCGTTCCCACCGAAGTGCTTGGCATTCTCATCGCGGTGGAGGTAATCCCCGACATCTTCCGCACGCTTGGCAACGTCACCGGCGATTTGGCCGCCACCTCCATCCTCGCGCGCGGTGCGCGGCGCGAAGATGAAGGGTCGCCGGCCCCTTAGCTGCGGTACGACGCGCACGCGTCAGCGTAATGACCTTCGACTTGCTCGATCCGCTCCGCCGAACTCATTGCAGCTGTCGCATCCGACTGCGCGGCATATGGCGCATCGCCTTCTGCGATTATTCGCTCGCCAATAGTGCGGCCAGCAATGCGAACCTCCTCAGGCATCAAAGCCTGCGCCACACCTGCGGTGACACAATCGCAGAACCCCGCGGACTCGTATTGATTGCACTGCGCGCGGTAGTAACGGCGCGCCGCTCCAATGGCCTCGTCGCTTGCCAGGCTGCGTGCATCGACAGCCGTTGTTTCGGCTTCGGGCGCAACGACGGGCGGCGGCGGCGCATCCATCGGCTGCCCGCGGACGCCCTCCATCATGGGCTCTTCTTTGATTTGCGCATACGCAATCGCGCCAGCGGAGACGCTCAACGCCAGGACTACGCTCGCCAACAATTTCTTCATTGAACTGCTCCTCTAAGCGCACAACGCGCTTGAGGGCAGGGAGTTCACTGGGAACTCATGCGGCGTCGCGCGCTACGTCGTTGGCCGGAACATTGAGTTCCAGCGGCGCCTGCACAGGGATACGCAATGTGAAAACTGATCCCTGACCCAAGACGCTCTTCACCGTAACGTCGCCGCCCAAAAGCCGGGCGAGACGGCGCGTAATTGCAAGACCAAGACCCGTGCCGCCGTACGCACGCGTTGTCGTCGCATCCGCCTGAACGAAAGGTTGGAACAGGCGCTGTTGCGCGTCGGGAGAAATGCCAATGCCGGTGTCGATGACGTGGAACGTGGCCCATTGCGGATCGCGCTCGGCGACGAGTTTGATCTGTCCGTCCTGTGTGAACTTCGCGGCGTTCGACATCAGGTTCAAGAGACACTGGCTTAGTTTGAAGCCGTCTGTCGCGAGCGTTCCCAAGCAGGGTTCGGCCTCGACGGTGATGGTGCTTCCCTTTGCGGTCGCTGCGGGCCTGACAGTGGAGACCACCTCGGCGATCATGCCTTCAATATCGATCTCGTCATTCGAGACGATTGCCGCGCCCGCTTCGATCTTGGACAGATCGAGGACATCGTTGATCATCGAGAGGAGCCGGTGGGCGGCGCCGTGAATGCGTTTGAGGTCGTCGCGGTCCTGCTCGTCGCCACGCGCGTCGGCGTTTTCCATCAGCAACTCGCCATAGCCGATGATGGCGTTCAGCGGCGTGCGCAACTCGTGACTCATGGTCGCGAGGAACTGAGACTTCGCGACGTTGGCTTGTTCTGCTGTCGCGCGCGCCGTCTCGAGTTCGGCGAAAGCACGCCTCAGCTCGACGTCGCGGCGGGCAATCTCGTCGAGAATAAGAGCGAGGCGCCGGGTCGGCCCGCGCTTCTTGCCGTCATCGTTTGCAGGCGCATCTGCGCCGCGCCGTGCGAGAATTTCTTCCGCGCGACCAACGGCGCGAAGCATCGCGCGGCGGCTGCGATAGATGAGCAGCGCGATCACCAGCAGGGCCAGCACACAGGCGCCGGCCATCACGGCCGCCAGCGTCATCATCTTCAACGTTTGCGCTTGTAAGCTCGATTGGATCGCTTGCGCTTCAGCGCGCGCCTCAGCTTGAGCGACTTCGCTCTCCATGTTTGCCCGCAACTCCCGGACTCCGGCGTTGAAGCGTGTCATTTGGTTGCGTTCGCTTGTCTCATGCGCGTGCAGCATGGCGGCAAAAGCCTCAGCGTGGCGACCCTCCGCATCCAGAATCTCGGGCTCGATCAAGTCGAGCTTTTCGGAGAGGTTCGGGTCGCCGCGTTCGGACGCCATGCTTCGGAGTTCCTGCATCGCCGCACGCGCGTCCGAGGCGCGTCCGAGGCGGGCCAGGGCGTGCACCCGATACACAAGCAATCGCGTGATGTATTCGACCGGAGCACCGCTCATGGCGCGTCCTTCGTCGGCGCATTGCACTGCCGATTGGTAGTTGCCAGCCAGTAGGTTCACGCGTGCGCAGAGCATGTCGGTGAAGAATGTCTGCACCGGATCGTTCATGCCCGCTGTTACATTGCGATGGATCTGGGCCAGGTGGGTGGCTTCTGCCGTAGCGCCTGCTTCCGCAAACATTCCGGCAACGTTGTTGATGATGACTGATCCGTCGATTGGACGCCCGGCCAGCGTATCTAGCTCGACCGTGCGCTCCAGATGCATAAGCGCCGTCTCATAGTCGCCAACGCGGACAGAATTGTACGCCATGGCATCGTGCAGGCCCGATCGTAGCGGCCGCGTTTCTGGCGTGTCCGGCAGGTGCAGCAAGCCAGCGCGAGCCGCTTCGAGTGAATTGCCGAACATGCCGAGATCTGTGAGCGCATACGCGCGCAAACGTTCACCGGCAGCTCGCACATAAGGGTCGGTGATGTTCGCGAGCGCAGCAGCGAGATTGGAACGCGCCGCAACATAATCGCCGTCGAGGGCAGGGGCGTAGGCGCGCAGCATAGCAGCCATTGCCATGTAGCGGGTGCTCGATTGAGCGCTGGCTTCTTGTTCAAGTCTGACGATCGAGGTCGCGGCGGCGCCCGCGTCGGACGCGACATAGTAGTCTGCGGCCATGTCGTAGAGAACCATCAGCCGTGCATCGCCCTGCAGATTCTGCGCAGCTTGTGCGCGCCGGCGTTTCACTTCTGGCGTAATGACGAGATTGCCCGTCTCGATGCGGTGGGCGAGGGTCTCGCCGCGTGCGATCCAATCGTGACCTTGCGCCGCTTGCTGCTGCGCTTCAGCAGCTCCCGCAACGCAAATTGCGTACACGCCCAATACGAGCGCGCACAGGATCGATATACGCATTGCCCCACACCCTATATTTGGGCGCAGCATGCACAGGTGTCGTTAATGGAGCGCGTTAAGAGGTTGGTGAAGCCGCAGTTAATGGCGCCGCTAACGCGCCGTTATGTCTGCGCCGAGCCCCTGCATGAACGCCGCAAACTCCGGGAAGGACGTGGCGATCATGTCCGCGTCATCCACTGTTACAGGCTCCTTAGAACCCAACCCTAGAACCAGGAACGACATGGCGATCCGATGGTCGCCCAGTGTGCGGATTTCTGCTCCGCCACGAACACTCTTCGGCCCGCGGCCGTTGACAACCAGCCCGTCCGGCAATTCCTCGGCCTCAACGCCGCACGCCCGAAGGCCATCGACCATGAGCGTGATCCGATCACTTTCCTTTACACGCAGCTCGGTTGCGCCGGTAATTCGGGTCTCGCCGTCGGCAAAAGCTGCAACCGCCGCCAGGATCGGGAACTCATCGATCATCGCGGGCGCGCGCCGCGGCGGCGGCGTAGCGCCATGCAGGCTGGAAGCCCTCACGATGAGATTCGCGATTGGCTCCCCAATCGGGTCGCGCCGCTCTTCGTAGGTGATATCGGCGCCCATCTCGAGCAGTGTTTCAAAAAACCCGAGCCGCAGTGGGTTCACGAGGACGTCCTCAACCTGAACCTCTGACTTCGCCACAATCAGCGCCGCCGCCACTGGAAACGCCGCTGAGGAGGGATCGCCTGGCACATAGATCGGCGCACCTGTCAGCTTGCCTGGCCGAACGCGCGGATGCAGCGCATCGTCGATCTCAACGTAGTCAAAGTCCGCGCCGAACACCTTGAGCATCCGCTCGGTGTGATCGCGCGAGCGCTCCGGCTCGATGAGGATCGTCTCGCCCTCAGCGTTCAATCCTGCCAGCAACACCGCTGACTTCACCTGCGCCGAAGAAATCGGCGATCGGTAGGTGATCCCCTTCAGCCCGCCGCCGTGTACGATCAGCGGCAGGCAGTTCTGCTTGGCGTCGAAGCGGGCTCCCATCTGCGAAAGCGGCGCGATCACGCGGTTCATCGGCCGCTTGCGCAGCGATTGGTCGCCATCGACCCGGGCGCTGAGTTTGTAGCTCGCCGCTGCTCCGATCAGCAGCCGGGCGCCGGTCCCTGAATTCCCGCAATCGACCGTCTCGGTCGGCTGGCTGAAGCCGCCGGCGCCGGTGACGATCCAAACGCCATCGTCTCGCCGCTCCACGTTCGCCCCGAACAGGCGCGCCGCTGCCGCCGTGTGGCGCACGTCTTCACCCTCGAGCAGGCTCTCGATTCGGGTTTCGCCTTCCGCCAGGGCGCCCATGATGAGCGCTCTGTGGGAGATGGATTTATCCCCTGGCGGGCGGGCGCGGCCCTGTAACGGTCCGGCAAATTGCGCCTTCAGACGCATAACGGCACTCTCGTCCGGAAGCTCAAAAACTTGGGCGGGACAAAGCTTTTGACAGGCGCGCCAGACGGTGGCAAGCGAGCGCCCCGCGTGGGGTCGCCGCACCCCCAAGCCAGCCGAAGGAGAGGCGTTTGGCCAAAACCGATTTGGGCGCAAAGCAGAGCTGCCCGAACTGTGGCGCTAAGTTTTACGATCTGAACCGCCGTCCGGCGGTCTGCCCGAAGTGCACCACCAGTTTCGATCCGTCAGAAGAAGGCGTTCGCGCCAAGCGCGGCCGTTCGCGCGCGAGCGCCAACGACGCCTACGATGATGACGAGGATCTGCCGAAGAAGAAGACCCGCGCAGGTGGGGATGACGGCGATGATGACGACGAAAACGAGGATGAAGAGTCCGAAGAAACGTCAGAAATCGACGCCGAGGCCGATGCTGAGCCGCTGACCACCGACGACGATGAGGACGGCGACGTCACATCGAAAAGCGGCGACGACGAGCTGCCGGAAGGGTTCTCCGAGGAAGAGGCCGATCTGGGCGACGACGCCGGCGACGACGATTCAGTCCCGATGATTGAAGACGAAGAGGAATTCACCGACGACGACCTTGGCGTCGCCGGTGGCGATGACGAGGACGAGAGCCGCTAAAACGGCGGTTCGCGGCTTGAACAAAAAAAGGGCGGAGCCTAGGTTCCGCCCTTCCCAAAACCGGGGCGCTCCTGGACTGCTCCAGGCGCAACGCGAGATGGGCCCATAGCTCAGCTGGGAGAGCGCCTGCATGGCATGCAGGAGGTCAGCGGTTCGATCCCGCTTGGGTCCACCATCACCCTTTGGCAGCGCTTTGAAAGCACGTTGGAATCCGCCGCTAGCCGCTGCAAACTACGATTTCTACCCACGTCCTTACCCACGTTTTCGCTCGCGATAGAGGGCAAGATCGTGCGTTTGATGCGCGTTCGTTGTCCCCAAGAAAATTTCGGTTGGTGCGCGCAAATGCGCACGCGTGCGCGCGTGTGCGCTTGTGTCCTTCGCGGTTGTGAACGCCACACACGCGGCAATAAGTCATTAAGGCGGCCGCCTCGCAGTACGGGCTTCAGACTTTGGAGCGCCGCGCATGCCGACCCAGATCTCCATTCGCCAATTGGCGTCGCCCGCTCTGGTGCCTGAGATGGCGGGAGCCGTACCATGAGCCACTCACGTTTGCCATGGACATGGACGCGCCGGTTTGCGGTGGGGCTATCCGCCTCGGTGGCGGGATTTTCCGCATTCAATTTCATCACGCCATTTCTCCCACGTGAAGCCGCGGGGATTCCCGTTGCCGATTTGCTCGCGGGAATGTTGCTCGCGGCTATCGTGGGCAACGCCCAAGGCCTCGCCAATTGTTCCGCTGCGAACGCCCGCCGCGTGGGCGCCGCTGGTCGTCGCGGCGCAGAAAAGTGGTGCTGGGCGTTCTGCATGGGCTTTGCCGCCACCTCCTGGTTTGGCCTCCACAATGCATGGGAAATGGTCGAGGCCAATGCTTCTGGCTACGCCTTTCCCGATCCGTTGCTTATGGACGTCTTGTTCGCGTTCATTGCCATCGCTGAACCGACCACGAATTGGGTCGTGGACCTGCTCAAGTCGCTTCACGAGGCGGACGCGCGGCAGCAAGAGCACGAATTGCGCGAAGTGGCTGCGACGCGAGAGATGCGCCAACGCGACGCGGACGCGCGGCGCAAAGTATTTCACACCGTGGCAGCGCCGATGGCGGCGGTGGCGATTGCGGCGGCACCATTAGCGAATACCGCGGAAGCCACGCAGCTTGATCACCCGCTAGATCCTGTTTCCCACTCGGCGCCTCAGGATGCGAAGACCGAAGGCCACCGCGCCCATGGGTGGCGTGGGCCAAGGGATCAGAAACGGTGGGAGCGGTTTGTGGAAGCCGATGAGCTTGGCATGGCGCCGACGGAGATCATCAAGGAGACGGGGCTGCCGTCTACGACGGTCTACAGATGGAAAAAGCTGAAGGATGGAGGTGCGTCGTTTCTTCAGTCATCGCAACGAGTCATTAACGGACTCGGCGCGGGCTGAAGACCCTAGGACCTGAGGCCCGGCGACGCAGACATGACTTTTCGCAGCCCGCGAACATTGATCGAGCAAATCGACGCGGTGCGTTTCGGCGCGCTGATGCGCCGCCTGGGCGTGGACGGGCCCTTTCCCGAACGAGGCGCGAAACACTATGCCGGCGCCGCCATGTTGCTCGTCCTCTCGCTCAAGGACGGACAACGCGATGACTTCGATGAGATTCTGGATCGGGTGTCTGGTCTGGGAGACGACCGAGGTCGCAACGCCATCCTACTCGCCGCCGGCGCGCATCGCGAGGAGTTCGAGGTGGCCGTGACCCAACATCTTGGCCCCGTCGATAGCGCACTGTGGTGTCTGCTTGAGCATTCCGATGTCTTCCAGCGGGCGGAAGCGATTTTCTCGAGGGAGAGCGCGCGCGAGCGTGCGCACGACTGGATCGGAAGCTTCCAGACTGATCCCGCGCCGGAATTTAGGTTGACCGTGTTGCCGTTAGAGGTGGTCGCGAGCGCATTTTTAGCGGCTTACCGAGCGCGCGGGGACCGATGCGAGTCCCTAGATCTTTTCCCGGAGGAGCGCATCGAACGTGAGGGACTCGATACGCGCCGTATCGAAATCCAGATTCAGCGGCGAGGACGGCCAGAGACGGCCCATGTCTATGAGGGAGCAAGTCCGATCTTCAAACGACTTGTGCCCGTGATGCCGGATGCACTCATCTTCCATCCGCAGACGGGTCTCGTGGAGATTATTTCGCGGCACGGAGACGTTCATCGCGAACGGCTCGCGGCGGCCTTCTGCGATGCGGCGCTGGGGCGCGAGCCGCCGGTGAAAGTCGAGCGCGTTTGCATCTCGTTCGAGCCGCTTAGGCAACCTCGCAAGTTTAACCCTTCGCCCGGCGATAATGTTCGTGACGTTCGTCTGTTCGAGTTGCGTTTTCGGAATGGAAAGGATGGCTATGAAGTCATCCGCGCTGATGCGCACGAAGATGTCTACGAATGCATGCGTCGCCGCGAAACGCTGCACCTTCTGGCCGGCGACATCGATCGCGCAGCGTTTGAAGTTTGGTTCGGCGATGGCAAATCGAACAGCAAGGGCAAACCCTTGAAACTCGCCCTTGCCGGCGAGGACGCCATCTCCTTTCCCAAATGGTCGCCCAGCAGACAGGCGATTGGCCGAAAATTATTGACCGAGTGGGGGCTCATCGCTGAATGACTTGGCGACGGCCCCTGAGCTCAATTGAAGCGCTTGCGGCGCTTGTCGAACGCGGGGAGAGCCCTGTGTCGTTCGCCCAACTGGTTTCTCGATTCGGCGATGTCGTTCAGCTGTTCGACGAGAACGGATGGCTAAAGCGCGGGCCGAAGGCGCAGTTCGTACGCTGCAGGCTCTGCAACGAAGGCCACGACGCCGAGTTGAGCTTCGATGGCGAGACTGGACACGGATACTACTGGTGCGTCGTCAGCGGAGGTCGTGCGACCGCAGACGAGGCGGAGCTCGAGATGCGCGTCGTCGCGCTTGAGTGCGTTCTGCCGGCTCTCCGGGACGCATTGGCGCCCATCAAGTTTTCCCTTCGTGAGGAAATTCCCGGCGTGCTCTGGCTGCTGGGTGAGAGCACTCGTTGTGGGCTTGCATGGACGGCCATGCTTGCGCGGGCGGCACACAACGACAATCTCGCTCTCATCCTAGAGCGGCTGCCTCGAGTCTCCGCAGGCCCGGGATTGGTGCTCACGTCGACGCCGACGCCGCCAATGCTGGATTCGGGCCCGTTTCGACTTCGTCCCATCGCGACCATCATGGATCTGGACGTGGACGGAATCCTCCACGTCAATGAGAGTGCGATCAAAGCCGGGCTGGGAATTGCACGCGATCGACGTCGGGGCCGGGGGAGGCCGGCCGACTTCGAGACCGAAGCGCTGGCGGTGATTGCCGCTGCCTCGGTGGAGGAGTTGAATTGCGACGACGCTGGGCTTCTCGACCTTGTTCGCTCGCGCCTGCCTGGCCTTGAGACGAAGAGCCACGGCGTGATCGCTGAGACGCTCAAGAAGCGGATCATCGAGGCTGCGAACGAACGCTGCCTGCGTGTGGGGAGCCAGCGCTAGGAGGCGAGCCGAAGGCCCGTCTTCAGAAATCCGCTCAACCATCCAATTTTTGGACGATTTTCCGCTCGAACGAAGCTCGGCAGTCTCTGAACGATCTTCACGCGAACGCTCGGTGACACATGCGAACACAATCAGCACTTGCTTTGGATGCAACCGCGCCGGCATCCGGCCGCCCGATCGCCGTCTCGCCGACACGGGCGGCTCGCCTGATCGGCATTGGCCGCACGAAGCTCTACGAGGCTCTTACGTCCGGCGAGTTGTCGAGTTATCGCATCGGGCGCCGCCGCCTCATTCGCGTTGTCGACCTCGAAGCTTGGCTCGGCGCGCATGCAGTGAAGCCAGCTGATGGCGACGCGTTGCCCGCGAACGCCAAAGCGCCAGCGCGGCGGTCCAGATACTCGCCCTGACCGGCGCCCGAAGGCGTAACCCGACGGCGTTGAAGCGCAAGCCGCGTTCCAGACTGTTCGACAGTGTCGCTCAACCCCGCATCGCGCGGGCGTGTCGGAGACTGCAATCTATGACACCCAAAACCCAAATCACCATCACCGCTTTCGCCGCCCGTTTGGGCGTGCATCCCGTAACCGTGCGCCGGCGCGCAAGGGCCGATCCATCGTTCCCGCAGCCGCGCAGGTTGCCATCGGGCGAACTCGTGTTCGACGAGGAAGAGGCCGAGCGCGCCGTCGCGAACGCCCGCCAAGGGAGGGCCGCGTGAGCGCGCCCGCTCCTGACCCGATCAGCCAGCTTGGCTAGCGGCGCTTATCCGCGCGCCTTTCGGCGGGCGCATCATGCTTAGGTGAGTCAAACGGAGATCCCTCATGGCCGCTGAAGCCAAAACTCGCGCCATCATCACTGTCGCCGAGATCGCAGCGATGAGCGGTGTGAGCGACATGACCGTGCGCCGCTGGCGGCGCGCGCTCAGCTTTCCAAAACCGCTTTATCCGCCCGCGCTGTCGCGAACGCTGTTGTTCGACCGCGTCGAGATCGAGCATTGGCTCAGCGCCCAGCGCGAGGGGAGGGCGCCATGAGCACGATGCGCGCGATTGCCGAAGCGCTGTTCGGCGAACCGACGACCGTCAACGGCGCCGAGTTGCGCTTCCGCCGCAAGGGCTCGCTCTCGGTGGATCTCAACAAGCGGGTTTTCTTCGACCACGAAGCCGGCGTCGGCGGCGACGTGTATGACTTGGTTATTCACGCGGGCGCGGCCGACAGTTTCAGGTCGGCGCAGGCTTGGCTGGCGCAGCAAGGTTGCGAAGCGCCCCAGAGATCACCGGCAGAACAGCGGGAAGCTGGCGCTTTCGTGCGGACGCGCGAAAGCGCCGCCGCAGACTTGGCGCGCCGCTTGTGGCAGGAGAGCAAGCCGATCGGCGGCACGCTGGCGGCGCGCTATCTGGAAAGTCGTGCGCTTAAGCCGCCTTATCCGCCCGCGCTGCACTTTCATCCCGCGTGTGCGGACGGATCGTTCAAACGGCCCGCCCTGATTGCGGCGCGAACGCAACTGAGCGCGCCGCGCTGCGTCTCCAGCATCCAGCGTACTTTTCTCTCGAAGGAGGGCGGCAAGGCCGAGCTTGCCGCCGCCAAGAAAGCGCTTGGCGCATGCAAAGGCGGCGGCGTGGTGCTGGGCGAAATCGGTGACGAACTCGTCATCGCTGAAGGTATTGAGACGGCGTTAAGCGCATCGGCGATGTTCGCCATGCCCGCAGTCGCTACGTTGGGCACCAGCTTCACGCGCGGACTGATTGTTCCCGAGCGTGTGCAGCGTGTCATAATCGCCGCCGATAACGACGAGCCCGGCTTGCGCGCCGCGCATGCGCTTGCGGCGCGGCTACGCAAGGAAGGTCGCGACGTGCGCGTCGAGACGCCGCCGCCGAGCTTCAAGGACTTCAACGATCTCGCAAATGGAAAGGAGCGCAGCGTTGACGCGCTGCGCTCCTTTCGCGGAGGCGAACCCCCACATGGACGCTAATCTAAAAGCTTCTCCTGGCGGGGCGAAGCGACGAAAGCATAGCACAGACGCCACCGCAGTGGAATCCGCGCCGCAAGCGCAATGCGCCCGCGCTCTATTTGCGCGTGTCGAGCATGAACTCGGTGGGGTGGGTAAGCCGCTCGCGTGGCCCGATGTCACCCAGACGGGAAAGCCCAGGGCGACATATCCGAACGCTCGCTTAGCGTTGCAGGCTTGTGACCTCGAGTTTTCATTCGATCGTTTCTCAGACCGCGGCCTGGTGCGCGGCGCGCCGCTTGGCGGCGGGTCGGACGGATTCACAGACAAGACCGTGAGCATCCTGCGCCAGCATATTCTCGAAACGCATGGATTTGATCCGGGCAAGGAGAGCGTGTTCGATGCTGCTCTTCAGCTTTGCCACGAGCATAGCTTCGATCCGGTCGAGGATTGTTTGGGCGGTCTCACGTGGGATGGGCGACCGCGTCTCGATACGTGGCTGTCGCGCTACATCGGCGCCGAGGATACGCCGTTGCACAGAGCATTCGGCGCGAATGTGCTGATCGCGGCGGTCCGCCGCGCACGACGGCCAGGCTGTAAGTTTGACTTCGTGCTTGTGCTGGAGGGGCTTGCACAAGGCGAGGGCAAGTCAACAGCGTTGCGGATCTTGGCAGGTGAGGAGGCGCACTTCACCGATCAAGAGGTGCTGCATCTGAGCGTGCGCGAACAACAGGAAGCCATCTCTGGAAAGTGGATCGTGGAGTTAAGCGAGCTCGCTGGCATCGGGCGCGGCGAGATCGAAAGGATCAAGGCGTTCGTCTCGCGTACGCATGACCGTGCCCGGCCCGCGTATGGCCGCATCACCGTCGATCAGCCGCGGCGGTGCGTCTTCATCGGAACGACGAACCAGGGCCAGTATCTGCGTGACGCCACGGGAAACCGGCGTTTCTGGCCGGTGCGTGTCGGCGCCATTGATTTGGCGGCGCTACGCGAAGATCGCGATCAGCTCTGGGCCGAGGCGGCAGCGAGAGAGGCGCAAGGGCATTCGTTGGCCTTGTCGCAAGAACTGTGGGCGTCGGCGGCGGAAGCGCAGATCACGCGGATGGAAGACGACCCCTGGATCGAGAAGCTCCAGCAATTGCGCGGCGACGAAACCAATGGTGAGGAGCGCATTGCCTTCACCAAAGTCATCGATGCGCTCGGCATCGCCACCGAGCGGCAAAGCACTGCGGTCGCCAAACGCATTGGCGATTGCATGTTGCGGCTGGGTTGGATGAAGCCGGAAAAGCCGTTCAAGCTGCATGGCAAATCGACGCGCGGTTACACCAGACCGCTGTGCGACGTAACCGCGAGGTGACCGAGGAAGTCCAATCAAAGCAAGCCGGTTACAGTGGTTACACGAGTTACATCAGATTAGAGAGTAATCGGAGTTGAGGGGGGCTCTTGCAGTGATGTGGAGGGTCTTAGTGAAGCGTGTAACCGCCGTAACCGCCGTAACGCTGTAACCGGACTCGAGCGCCCGGCACGCATGCGGTCGCGACACGACGCAGCGTCAATTAAGTGGGTCAGACTCTGGCGGTTCATCAGTCCGAGCGAGGATAGCTTCGACGGCAGCAGCAAGTCGTTCCCGCGCGCCCGCCGTTGGGTCAGCGATCTGCATGGTTTGGTTCTCCCGCCACCCGCCTTGCGTTCGCATGATGACATCCCGCAGGTCTTGTCCGGCGCCAGTTCGGACTGAATGAGATTGCC
>JAHBYF010000005.1 GCA_019636095.1 Hyphomonadaceae bacterium | reverse complement strand
CAGGCCTTGGTTGTAGGTGGTCGAACCCGAGGTGTCGGTGTGGCCGACAACCACCGTGCCGCTGACGTTGCACTGACGCGCGCGGTTGACCGCGGCATCGATGGTTTCCAACGCAGCCTGGTTGAGGTTCGAGCGATCCCACTCGAAGTACACAACGAATTCCGACGTCGGGCACGCAGCTGCCACAGGTGGCGGCGGCGGCGGCGGCGGAAGCGGCGGCGGTGGGGGCGGCGGCGGCGGCGCCGGCGCTGCGAATTGGTAACGCAGACCAACCGTCAAAGCTTGGTGCGTGTAATCGGCGTCCACGTTGTATGGCGTAACGACCAACGACGAACCAACCGAATTGGTGTCGGTTGCATTGCCCTCAGCACCATCAGCCACGAAGTAGCGGTAGCCGATGTCGAGGTCCCATTGCTGACCGAGGCCAACCGCGAAACCAACCATGCCTTGATAGGCGAACACGGTGTCTTCGCCTTCAGCGTAGTTCAGCGACGAGTGGTCGTTGACGTTGTAGTTCAGTCGCGCTGCGCCGACGCCGACGCCGATATACGGCTCGATCGAACCGCCACGGTTGAAGTCGTAGAACAAGTTCGCCATCGCCGACCACGCGTGGACGTCGCCGCCCGCATCGATCGTGTCCGTCGTGTCGATTTGGTTGAAGCGGTGGCCAATTTCGCCTTCCAGACGGAAGCTGTTGGCGAACGCGTAGCCGAGGCCGAGATGCTCGGACCAATCATGCTCAAGGTTCGACTTGCCGAAATCGTAGCCAGCGTAGTCGTCGCTGACATCGATCTCGCCGTCGAACGACCAACCAACATCGCCACGGCCATACCAGCCTTCAGTAGCGTTCGCGACGCCCGCGGCGCCTGCCATCAATGCCGCAAGCGCGACAGTCTTGGTGATGCGCGATTTCATTTTCACCCCTCTCAAAGGATCCCCTGCGCTCGCAACGCAGTCTTCGCGCGATGCGCGCTTTGCGACCCGGTGCGTTGGCTTCCACCCGGCAAACGCCGAACTTCGTCCCCCGTTCCGTAGTCGTTGCCGTATTTTTGGCGCCCCAAATCCTGGAAGTCCATCGGACAGACGGGTTCCCAGCGAATTTTCTACGGGAGCGTTGATTTTGTGCCGCTCATTGCATTTGGGCAATAAAATCGCAGCGTTGGGGAAAAAACCGGCTCTGTTGGTGTCTGAAATGAAGTGGGGCCGCGCCCCTCCCGGCACGGCCCCGTCCCCTCATCGCCCCTGCGCGTATTCTCAAAGGCCTGAGCCCGAGAACATCCCCCGCCAAAAACTCGAGGAGTGAAGCACCTTCAGCCACGTGCCCCGGTTCGGCCAGAGCCTACGGCGCCTCTTGAAGCCATTTCCGGAGCCTTGTGGCGCCACCGTCACACGACTGTGACCATTCGGGAACCGGAACCGCCACCCGCCCCCTGAGTTGCTTCTTGGCCCTTCGCAGGAGTCAAAAATGCCTAAGCAAACCAACATGGACCCGTATACGCCGCCCCCCATGCACCGTGACCGCAGCGGCGCCGTCCTCCGCGTCGCGTTGCTCGCTGCGATGCTCGGTGCAGCCGGTCTCGGCTACGCATGGTTTGCAGGTCAGGATCGCGCTCCATCGGCGTCTGTTGCGGCAGAACAGCAGGTGGCTGAGGCAAGGCCTACCGTCATGCCACCCGCCGATCCCAACAACACATCAGATCAAGACCAGAGCTCCACGCCAGCCCCGGCGCTCGCGTCTGACTCGGAAACCACACCTTCGCCAGAAGCCCCGGCGGCGCCTATCGACCCCTCGACGGCTGGCTAAAGCGCTTGCGGCGTCCACGCGGCGGCGGCGCCGCGCAGTCGTCTTGATATGAATAGGAAAGTGAGCCCGGCGGGATTCGAACCCGCGACCCTCTGATTAAAAGTCAGATGCTCTACCGACTGAGCTACGGGCTCGCGAAGGGGCGCACTTAATCCGATGCCCCTCCGCACGCAACCTCGCGACCTAAGAAAGCAGCCGCTAAGCCGCTTTCGCCGCAGCCAACGCCGCCGCGACGGCGGCGCGCCAGCCCTTGCGCAATTGTTCGCGCCTAGCGGCGTCCATCGCAGGCTTCCAACGTGCGCTTGGCGCGGCGCCAGCACCGTCAAGCGAGTTGATCAAGCCCGCGCCAGCTGCGGCAAGCTTCGCAGCGCCAAGCGCAGTCACTTCTTGGAAGGCCGGACGCGCCACTTCAACATTGCAGACATCAGCAAGAAACTGCATGGCCCAGCCGTTCGCAGTAAGCCCGCCATCGATTAGCAGCGATTCGATCTTCGGCGCGCCGTCCGCACGTAACGCGTCGAGCAAATCTGCGGTTTGATAGGCGACCGCTTCAAGCCCCGCCCGAACGATATGCTCAAGTTGGGAGTCGCGCGTAAGACCCGCGATCGTGCCGCGCGCTTCGGCATTCCATTGCGGCGCACCGAGCCCCGCAAACGCTGGCACGAGATAAACGCCGCCATTGTCCGCCAAACCAGAAGCGATCGCTTCGGAGTCGCCCGCCGTCTTGATCAACTTCAGCCCGTCGCGCAGCCATTGCATCGTGGCGCCAGCCGAAAAGATCGAGCCTTCGAGCGCATACGCAAACGAACCGCCGGCTTCGTAGCCGACGGTCCCAAGTAAGCGGTTCTTCGAATGAGGCGGCTTGTCGCCCATGTTCATGACAAGAAACGCACCGGTTCCGAACGTGCACTTCGCCATGCCTGGCCGCAGGCATCCGTGCCCCACCAGCGCAGCCTGCTGATCACCCGCTATGCCGTGGATCGGGATTGCGCGCCCGAACAAGGATGCATCGGCGTCGCCGAAGTGGGAGTCACATGCCGCAATCTTCGGCAGCATCGAGCGCGGGACACGCAAAAGCGCGCACATGTCGTCGCTCCAGGTGCGTGCGTTGAAATCGTAGAGCAGCGTCCGCGAGGCGTTGGTCACGTCAGAGACGTGCGCTTTACCGTTAGTGAGACGCCAAACCAGAAATGTCTCGATCGTGCCGAAGGCGAGTTCGCCTTTTTCAGCACGCGCGCGCAGCGCCGGATCTCGATCCAAGATCCAAGCGATCTTGGTGCCGGAGAAATATGGGTCGAGCAGCAGGCCGGTTGCTTCCTGCACCCGCTTTTCGTGCCCCGCCTCCCGCAGCGCAGCGCAGACATCTGACGTGCGCCTGTCCTGCCAGACAATCGCTTTGTGTACCGGCGCGCCGGTCTTGCGATCCCATACGACCGTGGTCTCGCGTTGGTTGGTGATGCCGATGGCGCCGATATTCGCCGCGCCGCCGGCTTTGTCGATCGCCTCGCGGCAGACCTTCGACGTCGCCGTCCAAATCTCCTCAGCGTCATGCTCAACCCAGCCTGGCTGGGGATAGTGTTGCTGCAGTTCGAGTTGCGCCGTCGCGCGCGGCTGAAACTGTAGATCAAACACAATCGCGCGCGTTGATGTGGTTCCTTGGTCGATTGCGAGGATATGCTGGCTCATGCTGCGCGTTATGGACCGTTGGCGCCTGACGGGCAAACCGCCAACGGCCCTATCCGCTTATTCAGACGCCTCGGCGGCGAGCGCCGCACGGAATGCACCTGAGGCCGCGCGCACACGCTCCATTGCGGCGTCGAGCTGTTGCACGCTCACGGCAGTGTCACTCGCCGCCATCGCCTCCACTTCGGCGCGTACCGCTGCCAACTTGGCGGCGAGATCATCGGCATTGCTGGCGATCGAACTGCCCGCCGCCAATACTTTCGCAGCGACATCCAGAATTTCGCCGGCGCGAGCGCGGTGCGCGTCGGGGACGAGCGGCAAGAACGCCGATAATGCCGCAAGCAAGAGTTGCAACTGCAACAACAAATTCAACATGGGAGCATCTCCTCAGCCGCGATGTGCGCGGATCAAACCTTCGAGTTCAGCGATTGGCGCCTGTGCCTCGGCCACAGCCTCGTTTAGCCGCCGCGCCGCGATCGACAGCGCTGTTGCGCTACGCTGGATGGTGGGTTGGCTGGCGCCGGAAGCGACGTCGAAATCCGCACGCGCTCGCACGTACGCAGTCACCGCGACGTGCAGCGTATCGGCGGCTGGCGTAGCGACGCGCTCCGCCTGGCCAAGCGCCTGTTTGAACGCCAGCGGTGTTGCCGGGTCGGCGACGATATCCGTCGCTTCCTCCAAAATGGCTGCATAAACGTGCAACAGAGCGTACGCGCGTTGGTCGATGGTTTGCGCAGCGGCGAGCGGGTTTTCGATCCGCGTGGCGCCCAGCTCAAGCGAAGCGCAGGCAGGCGTTAGAGTTAGCGCGCACGCAAGAGCGAGCACGCGCAATGGATGACGCATGGTGAGTATCCTCAGCTGATCTGGGTGGTGGCGCGGGTGCGCCCGATGGCGACGCCAATCAATCCAAGCGTCACGACAAGGTCGATCAGCGAATTGGCGATATCTTGCGCTGCGCCGTCCGGCAGTACGACGCCCATGCGATTTGCGGCGGCGGCGATGGCTATGACGGCTGCGCTACGCAGGGTCAGCGATTGGATGGCGGCTTTCGTAAGTGATGATGTTTCGGACATTTGCTCCTCGTGTTGACGAGAAGCCTAAGGGCGCCCTGGCGCCCCCCGGATTGATTGGGCGTGCGCGGCGCCAAACACTTTGAAAAACAAGGCGGCCGGCGTTTGCCGCTGCCGGATTAGCGAGCAAGCAATCCCCGCTTCGCCTCGTCGTACTCGCGCTTCAGCCGTACAACGAGTTCAGCGGTCGGCACGACCTCGTGCACGCCACCTACGCCTTGGCCCGCACCCCAGATGTCTTTCCAGGCTTTCGCTTTGGATCCCTCGCCGCCGCCGAAGCTCATCTTCGACGCGTCACTCGTGGCGAGATTTTCCGGATCGAGTCCCGCTTTGACGATCGAGCCTTTGAGATAATTGCCGAGCACGCCAGTGAAGAGGTTGGAGTACACAATGTCGCCCGCTGTCGAGTCGACGATCATTTGTTTGTACGCCGCCGGCGCATTGGCTTCCGTCGTGGCGATGAAGGCCGAACCCATATAGGCGAGGTCGGCGCCCATCGCCTGCACCGCCAGCACGCCCCGTCCCGTCGCAATCGCGCCGGAGACAAGCAGCGGCCCAGCGAAGAATTCGCGGATCTCGCTGATCAGTGCAAACGGCGACAGCGAGCCTGCGTGACCGCCCGCACCGGCGCAGACCGCGATCAAGCCATCGGCGCCCTTCTCCAACGCCTTCTTTGCAAAGGTGATGTTGATGATGTCATGCAGCACGATGCCGCCATATGAATGGATCGCCTCGTTGACTTCCGGACGGGCGCCCAGCGACGTAATCACGATCGGCACTTTGTGCTTCACACATGCCGCCACATCGTGGTCGAGCCGTGCATTCGTCTTGTGGACGATCTGATTCACCGCGAACGGCGCCGCCGGCGCATCCGGATTTGCCTCATCATAGGCCGCGAGCTCGTCCTTGATGCGGTAAAGCCAATCGTCGAGCACTGTCTCAGGCCGCGCGTTCAACGCCGGAAACGCACCGACGATCCCGGCCTTGCACTGCGCGGTGACCAATTCGGGGTTGGCGATGATGAATTGTGGGGCGCCCACGACGGGGAGGCGCAATTTGTCGAACAGCGGCGGCAGAGCCATGATTTTCTCCGGTTGCCACAAGGGGTAGCGTGCGTTCAAAAGCGCGTCGATGCCTGACATGGCGTCAAGGGACACGGAAATGTCGGAGACCACCTTGCAACTGGGCGAAACCGCCGACGAGGCGGATTGGCGCGCCCTTGTCGAGCGAGGGTTGAAAGGCGCTGCTTGGTCGCGGCTTGTCGGCAAGACCGCCGACGGCATCCCGCTGGAGCCGCTGTATCGCGAACCCGACATCCACACCGCCACCGATATTTCCGGTATGCCCGGCGCGGCGCCGTTCGTGCGCGGCAGCGGCAAGAGCGACTGGCTCATCCGCCAAAGCTTCGCGCATCCTGATGTAGAGCGCACCAATCGCGAAATTCTTGCCGACCTTGAAGGCGGCGTCGGCGCGATCGAGTTGGTGATTGATCCTGAAGGCGGCAGCGGCGTCGCTATCAAGAGCGCTGCCGACCTGGATCATGCGCTTGCAGGCGTCATTTTGGAAGCGGCGCCAGTCTCGCTCGACGCCGGCGCAAGCGCCGAACAGACGGCGACGCTGTTGCGTGACAAACTGAAGGGCGTCGCGGTCTCCGGCACGGCGTTCAATCTTGATCCGCTCGGCATGCAGCTACGCACGGGCGCCAATCAGAACGAGGCCACCCTCGCCGCCTATCTCTTCTCGGCGCAGACAACGCGCGATCTCCCAAACGCTCGCTTCCTGCGCGTTGATGCCCGCGTCATCCACGAAGCAGGCGCCAGCGAAGCGCAGGAAATCGCCTACGCGCTCCACAGCGGCATCACCTATTTGCGCGGCCTCGAAACCCGTGCGCTTGGCATCGAAGACAGCGCCCGCGCCATCAGCTTCGCCCTGGCCGTAGGCCCGGACGCACTGATCGAAGCAGCGAAGCTGCGTGCTCTACGGCTGTGCTGGGCGCGCGTGCTGGAAGCCTCAGGCGCCGCGCCCGAACAACGCGCCGCGCACATCCACGCTTTCACCTCGCGCCGGATGATGACGCGCTTCGACGCGTGGACGAACATCCTGCGAGTCACCAGCGCCGCCTTTGCCGCTGCTGTTGGCGGCGCTGACGACATCACCACCTATCCGCTCACCGATGCGCTGGGTCATCCCACTGCTTTCGCGCGCCGCGTCACGCGCAACACACAGCACGTGCTGGCGGAGGAATGCCGCCTCGGCCACGTCGCCGATCCAGCCGGCGGCGCCTGGTTCGTCGAAAAACTCACGCGCGAGATTGCCGATCGCGCCTGGTCGCTGATGCAACAATTGCAGGCGCACCCCGCACCGCTTGAGTTGCTACAAACTGAAGTCGCCGAAGCGCGTGATAGGCGCCGCACCGCGATCGCCACGCGCCGCGAAACCATCACCGGGGTCACCGACTTTCCGCTGCTCGGCGCCGCTTTGCCTGAGTTCGAACCCGCGAGTGACACACCCGCAGGTGTGTCACCCGCCTTCGCGCCCATTCGCTGGGCCGAACCGTTCGAAGCGCTTCGCGCCAAAGCCGAACCGCAATCGCCGCACGTGTTCTTCGCCAATCTGGCAACGCTTCCCGAGTTCGGCCCCCGCGCGCAATGGTCACGCAATCTCCTCGCCAGCGGCGGCATCGCCAGCATTGGCCCCGAAGACGCCTACCCCAGCATGGACGCCCTCATCGATGCGTTCCGCGCCGCCAAGACGCGCGTCGCCGTTATTGCCAGCACTGATGCACACTACACCGAGCACGCCGAAAATGCCGCGCAACGGCTCAAAGCCGCCGGCGCCGATTGGGTGCTGCTCGCAGGCAAACCGGGCGATCGCGAAGGCTCGCTCCGCGCTGCAGGCGTCGATCAATTCATCTTCGCGGAGCAGAATGCGCTGACCGAATTGGAGACGCTGCACATCGCACTGGGGCTCAGCGCGTGAAACGCATTCACATAGCTTTCCTCGCCGCAGGGGCGCTGCTCATCGCCGCCATCTTCGCTGCCGCGGGAGGTTGGTGGGCGCCGTGGGCGTCGCGCTACATTCAGGGCGTCGATGTTTCCTGGCATCAGGGCGCCATTGATTGGCGCACACTCGCCACCGACGACGTCGCCTTTGCCTACATCAAAGCCACCGAAGGCGCCGACCATGTGGACCCACGCTTTGCCTTCAATTGGCAGCAAGCAGGCGCGACGTCGATCTATCGCGGCGCCTATCATTTCTTCACGCTCTGCCAACCGGGCGCGCGGCAAGCCTCGAACTTCATCGCTGTCGTCCCCCGCGTCGAAGGCGCGCTGCCCCCTGCTGTCGATCTCGAACACATGGGTCGGTGCCGCGAAGGCCCGACAATGACCGACGTCATCGGCGAGGCGCGCGTCTTCATGGATCGGCTCGAAGCGCACTACGGCGTGCGCCCCATCATCTACACCACACGCGAATTCCATGACGCCCACCTGCAGGAACTGCAAGGCGAACGTTTCTGGATCCGCTCTCTCGCGACAGCGCCGAGCTTTCGTCAAAATGACTGGGTCATCTGGCAACATTACAATCGCGGCCACCGGCGCGGCGTGAGCGGCCCGGTCGATCTCAACGCGTTTCGTGGTGACAGCGCGGCGTTGGCGGTCTTTGCCTCAAGCACAAGGTCACCAGCATGAAGCTCCAACCCTCTTGGACCGCCGGCGCCCTCGCCGGCATCGTTCAACCTGCACGCTGTCAGCCGTTTGAAACACCGTCTGCTGGCGAGGGCGCCGGCGGTCCAAGTTGCCGGCGCCCCTTCGTCCAAGAGACCAAGCCATGACTCTGCCCGATTTTTCCAAGCTGGCACTCGATAGCGAAGTAGCCACATCGCCGCCGCCCCAAGGCGAAGCGTGGCTCACGCCTGAAGGCATCGCCGTAAAGAGCGCCTACACCGCGGCAGATCGCGCGGGCCTCGATTTCGTCGATGGCTTCCCCGGCGTGGCGCCGTTCGGGCGCGGGCCGTATCCGACCATGTACGTGCAGCAGCCGTGGACGATCCGGCAGTACGCGGGCTTCTCGACGGCGGAAGACTCAAACGCCTTCTACCGCCGCAATCTCGCGCACGGACAAAAAGGCCTCTCCATCGCCTTCGATCTCGCCACCCACCGCGGCTACGATTCCGATCATCCGCGTGTCGTTGGCGATGTCGGCATGGCCGGCGTGGCGATCGATTCTATTCTCGACATGCGTACGCTGTTCAGCGGCATCCCGCTCGATCAGATGAGCGTGTCGATGACCATGAACGGCGCCGTGCTGCCGATCATGGCGCTCTATATCGTCGCCGGCGAAGAGCAGAACGTGCCGCACGCCAAGCTTAGCGGCACGATCCAGAACGACATCCTCAAAGAATTCATGGTGCGGAACACGTTCATCTATCCCCCCAAGCCGTCGATGCGCATCGTTGGCGACATCTTCGCCTACACCGCAGCTGAGATGCCGAAGTTCAACTCGATCTCGATTAGCGGCTATCACATGCAGGAAGCCGGCGCGACGGCGGACCTAGAGCTTGGCTACACGCTCGCTGACGGTGTCGAATACATTCGCGCCGGCATCGCCGGCGGACTCAACATCGACAAGTTCGCGCCGCGGCTTTCGTTCTTCTGGGCGATCGGCATGAACCCGTTCATGGAGATCGCGAAACTGCGCGCGGCGCGGCTCTTGTGGTCCAAGCTCACTGCACAATTCAGTCCCAAGGACGACAAGTCTCGCGCGCTGCGCACGCACTGCCAAACCAGCGGCTGGTCGCTGACGGCGCAAGACGTTTACAACAACGCAGTCCGCACCTGCGTTGAAGCGATGGCCGCCGCATACGGCGGCACGCAATCGCTGCACACCAATTCGCTGGACGAAGCGCTGGCGCTGCCGACCGACTTCTCCGCCCGTATCGCCCGCAACACGCAAATCCTGCTGCAGAGCGAGGGTGGCGTGACGCGCCCCGCCGATCCGTGGGGCGGCTCCTATTACGTCGAGCGCATCACTGCCGATCTCGCCGCGAAAGCCTGGGCGCACGTCGAAGAAGTCGAGCAACTCGGCGGCATGGCGCAAGCGATCGACCAAGGGCTGCCGAAAGCGCGCATCGAAGAAGCGGCTGCACGCACGCAAGCGCGCATCGACACCGGCCACCAAACCATCGTCGGCGTGAACAAGTTCAAGCTAACGCAAGAAGAAGACGTGCCGGTACTGAAGGTCGACAACGCCAAAGTGCGCGCGATGCAGCTTGAGAAGCTCACGCGCCTCAAAACCGATCGCAAACAAGTTGAAGTCGACGCCGCTCTCGAAGCACTCGAAGCCGGCGCCCGCGCCAACGGCAATCTCCTCGACCTCGCCGTCAAAGCCGCGCGCGCCAAGGCCACAGTCGGTGAAATGTCCGTCGCGCTCGAGCGCGCTTTCAACCGCCACCAACCGCCGATCCGCTTGGTCACCGGCATCTATTCACGCGAAGCCGCCAACGACACCGCCGTCGAACGCGCCCGCCAAAGCGTCGCCGCGTTCGAGGACGCCGAAGGCAAGCGCCCGAAAATCCTCGTCGCCAAAATGGGCCAGGACGGCCACGATCGCGGGCAGAAGGTGGTCGCGAGCGCCTTCTCCGATCTCGGTTTCGACGTAGAAATCGGACCTCTGTTTGCAACACCTCAAGAAGTCGCCGACCAAGCCATCGCCAGCGGCGTCCATATCGTCGGCGTCTCCTCACTGGCGGCCGGACACCTCACGCTCACGCCCGCTCTGCGCCTCGCGCTCGAACAACGCGGCCGCAGCGACATCATGATCGTCATCGGTGGCGTCATCCCGCCCGAAGACGTGCAGACGCTGAAAGACATGGGCGCGGCGGCTGTGTTTCCCCCGGGCGGCGTCATCGCCGACATCGCGCAAAGCTTGCTGAGCGCGTTGAATGAAAAGCTCGGTTACGCTCAGCCGGCGCGGCGGAATTGATGGCAAAGCAATTCAAACTTTCGCGCGACCAGATAATACCCATTGCGATGGGTCATGGAGGCTGTTTTGCCACCGACATGATCACTGTCGAAGGTCACCCTGTGCGCTGGATGTATCGCGACGAGCCGCACAATCCCATGGACAGTGGCTGGCGGTTCTTCGCTGGATTTGAGTCCGCCGAGTACATCAACGACCGAAGCAACACCGCGGTCTACGACGTCAACACCATCGCAAACTACGACCGCACAATCATCCCACTCCTCAGCGAACCGATTGGCTCTGCGTTCGAGCGCCAAGGAGAAGTGTTTGTCGCGGTGGAGCGCACCCCTCGTGTCGACTAACAAGCAAACGCTGCTTCTCGCCCTCTCCGCCATCCTTGCCATCGCCTATGGTGCATTTGGCTCAAGTCTCTACGAGAGCGAGCCGCCTTACATCGTCGGCACGATCTTCAAAGCCTCCAGCATCGTCATCCTCGGCCTCGTCGCGCTGCGCGCGCGCTCTAACCTTCTCGCCGCCGGCCTCCTCTTCGGCGCACTCGGCGACGCGCTGCTGGCGTGGAGCCCCGACACGTTCCTTTACGGCGCGATCGCCTTCCTGATCGGCCACTTTTTCTACATCACACTCTTCACGCGCACAGGCATGCCCTGGCGAAGTGCGATGCGAGAGCCAGCACGCGTCATCGCGGCGTTCATCATTTTGTTCGCCGCAGCGAGGATGCCAACTCTGCTGATCCCAAACGACGAGCCGCTGCGCATCCCCCTCTTGGTCTACACGATCGTGCTGGGCGCGATGGCGATGTTCTCCTTCACGCTGCCCTGGTCGCGCTGGCTCGTCATGGCCGGCGCCGTGCTCTTCTTCATTTCCGACGGCTTCGTCGCCTGGAACATGTTCCACCACGATCCCGACCCAACGCTTGCCTACTGGCGCAGTTTCGCCGGCTGGATGATCTATTGGGCCGGCCAAGCCGCGATTTGTTTCGGCGCGCTCGGTTTGCACAAAGCGGCGGCGCGCACCTAAGTAGCACCCATGGCCGATCTCAGCGCCGCCCGCGAAACGCTGCAACGCGTCTTCGGCCACGATGACTTTCGCGGGTTGCAGGCTGACGTCGTCAGCGAAGTGCTCGATGGCCGCGATGTTGTCGCCGTGCTGCCAACAGGCGGCGGCAAGAGTTTCTGTTACCAAATCCCCGCGATGCTCCGCGAAGGCGTCGGCCTCGTCGTCTCACCGCTGATCGCGTTGATGCAGGATCAAGTCGCCGCGCTCCGCAGTGCTGGCGTCGCAGCAGCCCGCCTGGATTCAACACTCGATCGCGACGCGCGGCGCGAATGGCTCTCCGCTGCGCGCGAGGGCAAGCTCGATCTACTCTACGTGTCGCCCGAAGGTCTCTTCGCGCAGGGCTTCCTCGATTTTCTCGAACAATGCCCGATCGCGCTCATCGCCATCGACGAAGCCCACTGCGTCAGCCAATGGGGCCACGATTTCCGCCCCGATTATCGCGCGCTCGGCCAGCTCGCAGATCGCTTTCCTGGCGTGCCGCGCATGGCCGTCACGGCCACCGCGGACCTAAAGACGCAAGCCGACATCCGCACCCAACTCCGCCTCGATCACGCCAAGAGCTTCATCGCCTCTTTTGATCGCCCGAACCTCGTTCTCAGCGCCGAGCGCAAGGGCGCGAAAGCCCAAGATCGCATCTACGATCTCGTCCGCGCCGGGCGCGGCAAATCCGGCATCATCTACGCAGCGACGCGCGACAGCGTCGAGAAGACCGCCGCGAACTTGCAAGCGCTGAAAATCCCCGCGCTCGCCTACCACGCCGGCCTCGATGCTTCGCTGCGCGCCGAGCGCCAACAGCGCTTTCAAGAAGAAGACGATGTCGTGATGGTCGCCACCATTGCCTTCGGCATGGGCGTCGACAAACCCAATGTGCGCTACGTCATCCACGCGGATTCACCCAAGAGCATCGAAGCCTATTGGCAAGAAGTCGGCCGCGGCGGCCGCGACGGCGAAACAGCCGAAGGCTTTTGCATCTACAGCGCCAGCGATCTCCGCCGCGCCATCATGTTCGCCAACCAATCCAACGCCACGGATCAAGTCAAAGCCGTCCAGATCAAAAAGGCGCGGCAACTCTTCGCCTTTCTCGATGGCCTCACCTGCCGGCGCGGCGGCGTGCGGCGCTATTTCGGCGAAGAAAATGTCGAGCCGTGCGGCGTCTGCGATATCTGCACCGATCCGCCCACCTCCATCGACGCCACCGAACTTGCCGCCAAAGCGATCTCCGCCGTCATGCGCATGGATCAACGTGTCGGCCGCGGGCGCGTCGTCAACCACCTCCTCGGCCGCACCGGCGACGGCCTCGACGAACAATACGCCTCGCGCTCCACCTTCGGCATCGGCGCCGATCAGGGCGAGCCAATGTGGCGCAACGTGATCGAACACCTTTTGTTCGAAGGTGTGCTGAGCGAAGGCGACGATCAGCGCCCCACGCTCTCAATCGGTGATGACGAAGCCGTGCGCGCCATCTTCCGCAAGGAACGCGAAGTCCGCATGCGCGAAGCGGCCAAACCTACGCGCCGCAGCAAGGAAGACCGTCGCGCCTCTCGCATTGCGAAGGGCGCCGCAAAAGCCGGTTTCGAAGGCGCCGACGCGAAACTGTTCGAAGCACTCAAAGGCTGGCGGCGCGAATCCGCGCACGCCAACGGCGTCCCGCCCTACGTGATCTTCCACGACGCAACGCTTGCCGAAATGGTGCGCGCAAAGCCGTCCGATCTCGTTGGCCTCGGCCGCATCTCCGGTATCGGCGAAGCCAAGTTGAAGAAATACGGAGCGGAGGTTCTGGCAGTGCTAATCACCGGGATCTAGCTTACGCTTTTTCGCCGTGAGCGGTCATATCTGTTTTCCCATCCACCGCTGCGACTAGCACCTGCGCGCGACCAAGAACGGGCGAACATCCTTCGAGCGCGAACTGTGATGTTGGCGCTCGATTATCTCGAATCCCGCTGCCGCGATCTCGCGCTCAAGCTCGCTGTCAGAGAGAAATGCGACGTAAGGGGCTTTGCCCACCACTTGCATGAGCGGCAGAACCACGCGGTAGGTTGGATTGGCGTCCGCCAGACACATCGTCTTTGAGATGAAGAGGCCGTTAGGCTTCAACAGCCGATGCATATTGGCGAGCGCAGCTAGGCGAGCCTTAATCAGGTGGAGAAGGTTGAAGGCCAGCACCGCATCGAAGCTGGCGTCACCCCACGGCGCCGCTTCGGGCGTCGCAACTTCGAACTCGACATTCGTTCGGCCTTCGGATCGCGCACGTTCGCGCCCGAAGCCGATCATCTCTGAGGAGATGTCGCTTGCAACGATGCGCGACACGGCGGGGGCGAGCTTGATCGCAGTAGACCCAGAGCCACAACCAAATTCGACCACTACATCGCCACTCTTGAGGTAGTGGCGGGTGCGCTCAAGCGTGCGCTCGTAAGCCTCAGGATCAGCTAGCGGTTGCGCCACATACTTGGGCGCGACTCGATCCCAGAAACTCGCATCCTTCATCCCTATGCGCCTCTTTCTCTCCGCACCGCGGAGCACCCGCAAGCATTGCCACACCCTGTGATCCCGGCGGGAACAAATTCTGCGCCTATTTCAAAGCGTAAGTTGATTTCCGCAGTCCAAGGTTCAAATTGAGCGCACGGAGGTCGCGATGACTCAACCCATCACCGATACCCAAAAGCTGCGCGAACGCGCGCAACGGCAAATCGCCTTGGCTGAAGCGACGGGCTCCAAAGCCTATGCGAGCCCGGATTTCAGCAAAGTGTTCGTTGAACGCCGTGATGGCACGCGCGAGACCGTGCGCCTGGACACACACCAGCACTGAAGCTCAGGCGTCTTCGCTCTCGAGCGCACGGCGCGCGGCGGCGGGTCCGTGCGCCGAGAGTTCGCGCGCTTGTTCCAGCCACTCCTGCTCCTCGATCCGCCCCTGCAGGCGCAGGTACTGATCAACCCACGCAACGTTCTCTTCGCTCCACGCTGCGATCTGGTCGAAGTGAAACACGCCGAGCGAATAGAGCGTGGTTTGCTGCAGCAAGCTGACGCCATCGATGAGCGTGAGATCGTCGGGCGCACCGTTGCGCGCAGCGGGCAGCACCGGAGGTTTGGCGCGGCGGGCCGGCGGCGGCGCGGTCGCGCGCGCCGGCTCGGCCACCTCTAGCGCCGCAAGCGGAGCGGCTGTCTCAACGGGCCGTTGCTCAAGATGGCGGACACGCGCCTCAAGATAACGCGCCCGCCATTTCCAGCGATCGGGATCGGCCTGCGCTTCAAGCAACGGCGCCACCGGCGCCGGTTGCGTCCCAGCCGCCTCCTGCAGGTGGACGACCCGCCGCTCCAGATAGAGCAAGCGCCAACGTAGCAGTTTGTCGACATCCGCATTCGCCGCAAACGGCGCCGCCTCAACGGGTGCTGGCTCAACCGCTCCCACCTCAGGCGTTTCCCGGCGCCGCCGCAATTCGTCTTCCAAGAATGCGGCGCGCGCCGTCGCCTCCCGAGCGGCCCATTCTTGTACGGGCGGCGCGTTGTTTGCCTCGGCGTGCGGCTCCGGCGCCGCGCGCGGCGCGCTCTCAAGATACCGCACGCGCTGTTCGAAATAACGAAGCCGCCATGCCTGCAACGCTAGATTTTCATCTTCAACGGGCTCTTCCTCGACCGGCTCCGCTTCGACATCGACCGTTCGCGCGCGTTCGGCTTCAGCGGCGCGCAACCGCGCCAGCTCGGCGGCGTCGAGATCGTTCAATTGCCCACCGCGCTGCGCGGCAGCGAGTTCGCTCGCAAGTCCATCGCTGCGCCCGCGCGCCGTCTCAAGCGCGCGTTCAAGCTCAGCGATGCGCCCGTCCCGAATTTCCAGCAGTCGCTGCGTTGGCGCCGCATCCAATTCGGTTTGCTGTTCGCCCGGACCATCGCCAGTGAACCGGATCAGGTCGCGCAACAAGTTTTCGCGCTCGCGCCTTGCCGCCGCCTCTCGCGGCGCGAACCGTTCTCCTGCGAACATCCAGCCCGCGAACGCCATCGCGAGCACAGTCAGCAAGAGCGGGAGCGCCAATTGTCCGATCAGATAGATCATCTCAACTGCTCACATAAAACTCGATGCGCCGGTTTGCGGCTTGCCCGGCAGGCGTTGCATTGCTCGAACGTGGCCGATCCGGTCCGTAGCCGTGAGCGGTCAGTCGTGTACGCGCGACACCTTGGCCAGCCAGGTAAGACGCGACCGTATCCGCTCGGCGGCGCGAAAGATCCATGTTGGACGCGCGATCGCCGGTGTTATCGGTGTGACCCGCGACTTCGATCGAAAACCGGTCACAGCGCAAGGCAACCGAAGCGAGGGCGTTCAGAATGTCGCGGCTGCCTGGCGCCAGCGCCGCTGAGCCCTCGGCGAAAGTAATGACATTGCGCTCCATCAGCCGGTCGAAGGCGCGCTCGCACGTCTCCGCGTCGCCGTCATTGAGATTTAGTCCCTGCAACTCTGGGTGATCGACATCCAGCCCGTCGATCGTCACGGCCAACCGCGACCGAAACGGCGCAGGTGGTTCAGCCAACGCGCGACGCACCCCATCGACGCCCGCTTGGCCCCCGTCGCCAATCACCACGACCTGCTCATCGATGATCCGCGCTTCGCCGGGGTTGAGCTGCGCGACCGCACGCACGGCCTCTCGCGCCACTTCGGAAAACAGAGGAGACGCTGCACCGCCAGCGACGTGCATATCATCCACGGTTTCGAGATCGCGAAACGCCTGCGAAGCCGCGGCCATTAGGTCAACGCGCGTAATCTCGCTTGGCACTGCACCGCTCAGGACGACACGTGACGCCTCACGCCGGACGCTCCACGAGAACGGCCGCTCGATCGCGCCGACGTGAAGCCCAGCAGTGTTGACGCTTGTTACGCCACCCGCCCAAGGGCCGCCGCCGCCAGCGGCCCGCAGCGCCGCCTCGCGTGCTGCCGCAATATCGGCCTCGTCTTCGACGATACCGCGCAAGATCACGCGCTGACCATTCATCTCGACGTCAAGCCCTGGAAAACCGCGCGCTGAAAGCGCTGTCGCGACATGCTCTTTCAGGACACTGGGGACACGCCAAAAAGCGCCGTCATGGAATCCCAACAGGCCCCAGAGCGTCGCTAGCAGCGCCGCAGCCAACCCGCCAAGCAACATCACGCGGCGCGGGACAGCCTTGTCGCCGAGCTCGGTCATGATATGCGCGCCCGGCGAACCTGGGCTTCGGTCAAAGCGGCGCGCAATTGTTCGATGTCGCGCGCAGCTTCGTTGCGCCGCTGCGCGCCCATCACAATGTACGCGTACCAGCCAATGCCCGCGCCCAGGAGCGCCGCTACGACGAAGAGGATCACCTCTGAGAGGATAAGGCCGATCATTTTTCCCGCATTGCGCGCAAACGTTAACGCCTTAACGCCCTTCTAATGCCCGGCGAACTAAGCGAAAACCGGAAAACCCCTGAGGGCGAACCCAAAACTAGGCTCATGGCCCACCACATCACCAGCACCTCCAATCCGCAGATCAAAACGCTGAGGAGCCTGCACCTGAAGAAGGGACGCGCTGAAACCGGCTTGTTCCTTGCCGAAGGCGCACGCCTCGCGGTTGAGGCTGCAGATCTTGGGGTTTGGCCGGAGATATTGCTCTTTTCGCCGGCGGCGCTGCAGCGCGAGCAGGTGCGCGCGCTGATCACTCAAGCCGAAGAACGGCGCGTCCACACCATCGAGACGAGCGAAGGCGTGCTCGCCCAGATCAGCAAACGCGACAATCCGCAAACGGTGATCGGCGCCTACAGACAGCGCCTGACGCCGATCGGCGAGATCAGTGGCGATACCGTCGTGGCGCTTGAGGGCATTCGTGATCCCGGAAACCTGGGCACGATCCTGCGCACAGCAGATTCAACCGGTGCGGCTGGCGTGGTCCTCATTGGCGAAAGTTGCGATCCGTTTTCGGTCGAGGCCGTACGCGCCAGCATGGGCTCGCTCTTCGCCATGAAACTCGCGCGCGCCTCGTTTGAGGACCTGCTGCGCTACAGGAGCGAGCGCGGCGCCTCCATGCTGGGCCTTTCGCTCAAAGGCGCAGCTTTCGACATAGACCGGCCGGCGCCGGCGCGCGCCATAGTGTTCATGGGCAACGAGCAATCGGGCTTGCCGGCGCATATGGAGGCGGCTTGCGATGCTCTTGTTAAGCTGCCGATGCGCGGGCGCGCAGATAGTTTGAATCTTGCGATCGCGACGGGCGTAATGCTCTACGATCTCTGGCGGAGACGCGGATATGACGGCGCGCGCGCCTGAGCTTTTGATTGCCGACGATTGGACGGATTACCGCCTGCTGGATTCCGGCAATGGCGGCAAGCTTGAGCAAGTCGGCCCCTATCGCTTCGTGCGCCCTGAGCCGCAGGCGCTCTGGGCGCCTATGCGTCCGGCGCGCGATTGGGATTCCGCCGACGCGATCTTCGCAGGCTCATCGGGCGATGACGAAGACAGCGGCCGCTGGCGCTTCAATCGCGAACTCCCGCAGAACTGGACGCTGAAGTGGGACGACGTCGCATTCGTGTCACGCCCCACACCATTCCGTCACCTCGCCTTCTTTCCTGAGCACTCCGTGCACTGGCGCTACGCACGCGATTGCCTGAAAGCCCATCGCGGCGCGCAGCCTGAGGTGCTGAACCTGTTTGGCTATACCGGCCTCGCTTCACTGGTCTGCGCAAAATCCGGCGCGAAGGTCACGCACGTTGATGCGTCGAAGAAGGCGATCGGCTTTGCGCGCGACAACCAGCAAGCAGCTGCCCTCGGCGACGCGCCGATCCGCTGGATCTGCGATGATGCGCTCACCTTCGTGAAGCGGGAAATCCGGCGTGGACGCCGCTACGATGGCATCATCCTCGATCCGCCAAAATTCGGCCGCGGCCCCGACGGCGAAACCTGGCGTCTCGAGACCGATCTCCCCGAATTGCTCGACGCTTGCCAAACACTGCTGCGCACCGATCCTGCCAACCGCGCCAGCGCTAAAGGCTTCATGATCGCGACGGTTTACGCCGTGCGTCTCTCCTACCTGGCGCTCGCGCAAACGGCGCAGCAAATGTTCGAAGGCGGCGAATGGCAAGCAGGTGAAATGTGCCTGCCGCACGAAGGCCGCAACGAGTTGCTGCCAACGGCGATCTTTGCGCGCTGGCGCGGCTAGTGAAAATTCCGCCCTTTGGGCATCACGTTCGCCGCCTTCGCGACATCGAGATCGATGCGCACATTGCGTGGATGACGTTGCCTCGAATCTTCATAGGCGCCTTTACGCGGTTCATCTGTCGGGCCAGCGGCATCGAGCTTTTCGCCTTGAGCTGAGAGCTTGGCCAAGAGCGGCGTGTAATCATGTACACGCTCGGCGATCACATGGATGACGCCGCTTTCGCTTTGTACGGGCCCATCGATCGCAACGAGACGACCACCGAGGACTTCCCGGCGATACTGCTCAAACAGTTTCGGCCACACGACAATATTAGCAATGCCGGTTTCATCTTCGAGCGTCATGAAGATCACGCCGGAGGCCGTGCCTGGCCGCTGACGCACCAGCACAAGCCCCGACACCCGCACACGCTCGCCATTTTGTATCTGCGAGAGTTGCTCGCTCTTGATCACCTGCCGCGTCGAAAGCTCATCGCGCAGCAACGATACGGGGTGGGCTTTCAGCGACAATCCAATCGTTCGGTAGTCCTCTACGATATGCTCGCCCAAGCACATCGAGGGCAAATCAAAGTCCGGTTCGCGTGTCCGATCTTCCGCCGATTCAAACAGCGGCAAATCCTCTTGGCCACCGACACGATTTAGCCCGCGCGCCGCCCACAGCGCATCACGGCGATCAAGCCCGAGAGAGCGAAAGGCGTCGACGTCGGCAAGCCGTTCAATGGTCGAAGGCGGCAAACCACTCCGCAGCCAAACATCGCGCACAGAATCGTAACCCGCGCCACGATTTGCGACGAGTTGGTTCATCTCCGCCTCTTTCAGCCCTTGCGCCTGGCGATACCCCAGACGCATCGCATGCGTGGAGCGAATGTCGCCGACCATCTCTGAGTGGCGCTTATGCAGCCTCTCCGAAGCCTTGGGCCCGCGCTCAAGCGCATTGTCCCACGTCGAGTGGTTTACATCGATGGGCCTGATTTGGACGCCATGATCGGCGGCGTCGCGGACAGTCTGGGCCGGCGCATAAAATCCCATTGGCTGTGAATTCAGCAGCGCTGCTGCGAATACGTCGGGATAGTAGCACTTCAACCACGACGATGCGTAGACGAGAATCGCAAAGCTAGCGGCGTGGCTTTCGGGGAAGCCGTACTCGCCAAAACCTTCAATCTGCGCGAACGACGCTTCAGCGAAATCTTTCCCATAGCCGTTCGCAATCATGCCATTGATGAACTTGTCTTTGAGCGTTCCGATCGTGCCGACCCGCTTGAACGTCGCCATTGCGCGGCGAAGCTTATCGGCCTCTGACGGCGTGAAGCCTGCCGCAACGATTGCGATCTGCATGGCCTGCTCTTGGAAAAGCGGCACGCCAAGCGTTCGCTTCAGGACTTCCCACAGCTCCGGCTTCGGCGCCGATGCCTCTTCCTGCCCCTGGCGGCGCTTCAGATAAGGGTGCACCATCCCGCCTTGAATTGGACCAGGGCGCACAATCGCGACCTCGATGACGATGTCGTAAAAATCTTTCGGCTTGAGGCGCGGGAGCATTGACATCTGCGCCCGGCTTTCGACTTGGAACACACCTATCGAATCCGCGCGATGCAACATCTTATAGACGCGCTCGTCGCTGGTTTCGGATGAATCCAACTTCACCAGCCGGTCATCCGGATAATGCTTGGCGCAAAGGTCGAACGCCTTCTTCAGGCATGTAAGCATCCCCAGGCCAAGCAAATCGACCTTGAGAATGCCGAGGTCTTCCAGATCGTCCTTATTCCATTCCACAACCGTGCGATCCTCCATCGCAGCGTTCTGGACTGGCACGACATCGTGCAATTTTTCACGCGTGATGACGAACCCGCCAACATGCTGAGACAAGTGGCGCGGAAAGCCTTGAAGCTCTTTGGCGAGGCCGACGCACTGCATCAACCTCTCATCGCTTGTGTCGAGCCCTTGCTCCTTAAGATCTTTCTCCTCAACCCCGCGCGACCACCAGTGCAGCATCTTGGCCAGATTGCCGATCTGATCTTCGGAATAGCCGAATGTTTTGGCCACTTCGCGGATAGCGCTACGGCCACGGTAACAAATCAGCGTCGCAGCCAAACCGGCGCGGTCGCGGCCATACTTCTTGTAGACATATTGAATGACTTCTTCACGCCGCTCATGTTCGAAGTCGATGTCGATGTCCGGCGGCTCGCCACGCTCCTCGGAGACAAACCGCTCGAACAGCAACTCGCTCTTCGCCGGATTCACCGCCGTCACGCCAAGACAATAGCAGATGGTGGAGTTAGCGGCGGAACCACGACCCTGGCAAAGGATCTTGTCGACCACATTGCCATCTTTGTCGAAACCAGACCGCGCGAAACGCACGATATCAGCGACGGTCAGGAAATATGGCGCATATCGCATGCGTCCGACGATTTCCAACTCACGGCTGAGCGCGCTTGAGACCTTTTCCGGGATACCCTCCGGAAAGCGTTTATGCGCACCCTCCCAAGACAGCGCGACCAGAGCCTCCTGAGGATCGGAATACCCTGCCGCTACTTCTTCCGGGTATTCGTAGCGTAGCTGCTCCATTGAAAAGCTTATGCCGTCCAGAAACCGCAAACTCTCCGTCACGGCTTCTGGCGCATCCCGGAAGATGCGGCATATCTCTTGTGCAGACTTAAGCTGCCGCTCTGCATTCTTCGCGAGCAACACGCCGGCATCATTCAGCTTCTTTTTCTCCCGAATGCACGTCACAACATCGAGCAGCGGACGGCGATCGCCGTGATGAATGAGCGGTTCGGTTGTCGCGATGAGGCGCGCGCCGGTTTGCTCAGCCAATTGCTTCAATTGCCGAATGCGGCGCCGATCTTCGCCGTTGAACTGGAATGGCGCGGCGAGCCACACCTCATTCGCGGCATGCTGAATTTGCTTTAGGTACGATCCAAGCGGATATGGCTCATCCCCATGCGCAAACGCCGGGATGAGGATTGCCTGCATGCCGTGCGCATGCGCCAGATAATCGGCGAAATCCAGCCAGCATTCGCCTTTCGGCGCGCGACGATTTCCAACAGTAAGCAATCGCGTCAGGTTCGCATAACCAGCGCGATCCTTTGGATAGACGACGATGTCCGGCGTGCCGTCGCGAAACGCCAAGCGCGCGCCGACAATCACTCGAATGTCGCCTTTACCTTGCTCGAGCAGCGTCTTCGCCTTGACGTGGGCGCGAACCACACCGGCCAGTGTGTTGCGATCAGCTACGCCGATGCCTTTCAAGCTTAAAGCGTTTGCTTGCTCCACCATCTCTTCAGGATGAGAGCCGCTTCGCAAAAATGAGAAGTTCGTGGTGACACAGAGCTCGGCAAAACCGGTCATGCGAAAAGCCCGTGCACAAACCAACGCGGCGTTTCGCTTTCGCCGTAGAGTCCCTCACGATAAAGCCAATAGCGGCGCCCTTGCTTGTCTTCGACGCGGTAATAGTCGCGAGTCTTCTCGTACTTCTGCCAGTCGCCGCTAATGCGCTCCGGCCCCTCAGCGCGGACGACTTCACGCATCACCCGCCGCCACCGAAAGCGGATGGGCGGGCCATCCGGGACCCCGGCCATAACTTCGATCTGTTGACCAGGCGAGAACAAGCGCACAGGCCGGCGCTGCACGCCATCCGCAGGCGGTTTGATCAGTTGATCTTGCCCCTTCGATGCGAGCGCCGAACGCCATCCCGCCGCACGTTCAGGCGCATGTGCATCATTCAACTGCGGGCGAACAACACGCTTTGCCCCTAGCCGTGAACTCAAAACATCAACAATTCCGCTGATCGTTTCCGCGCTTGCAGAACCCGCATCCACCGAAACCAACGTCTGCGTGCGCTGGTCAAATTCCGCCAGCCGCACCACGTCCAGCCGCGCGGCTTCAAAACCAAACTGCGCATTGAGATTTTCGCCGACAATATTTAGCTTTTCGCGGAACAGCCGCATCAACGGCTTCACTTCGCGCAACGGCTTGCTGGCGTTAACACCAATGACCCGGTCGCGGCCATCAACACCGAACAACACAAGTTCAGCGCGCAAAACACCTGCACCCCGGATGTCGAGCTTTTCGATGAGATCCCCGCAGAGATCCTGCGTTACGTGCAGAACCGCTTCACCGGTAAAAATGGGTTCCAGAAAGCGTCGCAATACAAACACAGGCGGCGCAGGACGGCGTGGCATCAGCGCTTCCTGCGCGCGACCGAGCGCCTGATCGAGCCGCAACATCGCCTGCTCGCCAGCGCGCGCGGTGAACGACGAGCGGGGTGCGTTGAGGATTTGGCCGATTGTCTTTAGCCCCAGCCGGCGCAACAAAACCGCGGCATCAGCATCAAGCCGCAAAGCTTCTACAGGCAATACAGCGAATGCGTCAGTCACCTCACCCTGCAGCTGGCGCCTATAGCGTGCAAATGCCCAAGCGCATCCAGGCGTCGGCGCGATTGCGGCTCGCGCGCCAAAACCTTGCGCGTGCAAGCGCGTCACGATCTCCATTCGCAATTTCTCTTCGCCACCGAAGAGATGCGCGCAGCCGGTTATATCCAGAAACAGCCCTTCGGGGGGATCGAGCACCACAATCGGCGTAAATCGCTCACACCACGCCGCAATATTATCGAGCGCCTGCGCATCTTCTTCAGGCTCTTCCTCAATCGCCTCCAGCTTAGGCTGCATCGCGCGCGCATCCGCGAGCGACATCGCCAGGTTCAAACCGAGTTTGTGCGCGCGCAGATCAACGCCTTTAAGCTGCAACGCGCCTTTCTCTTTCGCGTAAACCGCAAGCGGGCGGTTGTCAGACGGCCCTCGCCCAGCGCGGATCAGCCGATCCGTTTTCAGGCGCGGCAGATAAATCGCGAGCCATCTCGCGTTCGGCGAAGCTGCGCTCATGGGCGTCCCAATCCACAATAAAAGAAACACCGGCCGGTCCGCCGCGGCTGCGTGTCAACTCAGCGCGAAACGCGGGCAATCCAAGCTCATCCGGTTGCGCGGCGCTCTCGGCTGGTGCGATGCGCCAACGTGTCCAGGCCGCACTTGGGCCATTCTCAGGCGTCAACAATAAGCACCGTGATGCGTAACGTTCGGCGAAGAGCAGCAAGCGGCGGCTCGCTTTGAGGTCGAGCGGTTTGCCTTGTGCGCCAAGTGCACAGATCACGATGGCGCCTGTTGCAGCGAGGGCTTGTTCGGCGGCCCAGAGCGCGTCTTCACGTTTGCGCGCACGGGCGACGATCAGACGATCAAGCGGCAATCCGTATTGCGCGAGACCGACCGGATACGGCGCACCTTCTTCGGCAAAGGCGGCATCCTCACCTGCCCAGAATATGCCAGCAGGCCCCGCCCACTTCGCCGCCAGCGCCAACGTGAAGCCCAGCGCAGCCGCCTCGAACCCTGGACCCGCCGGCCCAATCTCGTGCAGCGGCTGGCTAGCCATAGTGGTGAGCTTTCCCGCAAACCCAGCATCTGGGGCCGGCGCCTCTAAGAGGCTAAAGGAGGCTGGACGAGGACTCATGTTCTCTATATGTTCTACTCCTTCGAGTCCTTCGCGGCAAGACGGCAGCGGAACGAAATGGAGGCAGATTGCAGATGTTCGCCTACGCGCTGTTTGAGACCGCTATCGGGCGCTGCGCTCTCGCCTGGGGACCACGCGGGATCATCGGCGTCCAGCTGCCGGAGCGCAGCCCCGAAGCAACGCGCATCCGCCTCATGCGTCTTTGCCCCAATGCTGAAGAACTCGAACCGCCAAAACAGATTGCGCGCGCCATCGAAGACATCAGCGCCTTGCTGCGCGGTGAGAAAAAATCACTGCGCGCGGTCCAGCTCGATCTCTCGCGCGTGCCAGCCTTCAATGCGCGCGTTTATGAAACGACACGCGCCATCGCTCCCGGCGCAACGCGTACCTATGGCGAGATCGCGCGGGCCATTGGCGAACCGGATGGCGCGCGCGCCGTCGGCCAGGCGCTCGGACGCAATCCATTCGCGATTGTCGTGCCGTGTCACCGCGTCGTTGGCGCGAACGATAAGCTCGTCGGCTTCAGCGCCAATGGCGGCATCAAGACGAAACTCAAAATGCTGAAGATCGAAGGCTGGCGCGAAAACGAGCCGAGCTTGTTCGAGGAATTGGCTTAGCCGTCTAACTTTCCTCGTAAGGCTCAGCAACGGTAGCGGCCAGCGCGCGCAGTGCAGCCACCGACGCTTCATCACCACCCATGCTATCCGCGGCGTTCGCCACGACGAGCGCTCCGTTGCCAGTCTCCGGAAACAGACAAACAAGCGCATACCAATTGCCGTCCGAGCCGGAATGCGTCAGCGCTGGCCCGCGCAAACCTAACGGATGCGGCGCCGCGCCCCAACCTAGCGCCGCGCGCACGCCATCCTGCGGCGCATGTAAAAACCGATACGTCTCAGTACGCAGCAACCGCCCGCGCCCGTGTTCGCCTTGCATCTGATCGATGCAGAAGCGCGACCAGTCAGGCAAATTCATTCGCATTGCGCCCGCAGGCGCAAACATTGGCGGATTCACGTCGTTCAGTTGATTGGCGATACGGCCATCGACATGGCCCTGGGGTTCGTTTGCGCCACCGAACTGCTCGAAACTGATCGAATGTATGCCAAGCGGATCAAACACCTGCGCGACAATCAAATCTTCGTACGCACGCCCTGTCGCGCGTTCCGCGCACGCCGCCGCAACGAGAAAGCCGGTGTTCGAATAAGAGGCCTCGCTCCGCGCTGGCCCAACCGGCTCATCCTGCAGACAGCGCGCGATGTAGCGCAGCCGTTGCGCTGGCGTTGGCGCCGCGTCGGCCGCAAACGTGAAAAAGAACTCCATATCGTCGGTGTTTTCGGGCAACCCCGCGCGATGCGAGAGTAAATCCGGCAACGTAACATCCCGATAAGCTGGCTTCATCGTGTCTGCGAGGTTAGGCAGCATTTCCGCCAATGGCGTCTCCCAGCGCATGGCGCCGGCATCAACGAGCTTGGCGATCAATGTCGCGGTCATCGCTTTGCCGTCGGAGCCCAGATGCCAACGGTCATTGGGTGCAATCGCGGCGGATGAGCCCAGAGCGCGGACGCCTGCGCAATATTCCGCCTCGACACTGAAGTCGCGTATTACCAAGGCGGCCATGCCCGGCACGGCCTTGCCAGCCATGGCTTCCTGCAAAACGGCGCCAACCTGCGCCGCCGGCGCATTGCCCGTAGCGGTGGCGCAGCCTGCGAGCCCCAAAACACTTGCGCTCGCCGTCAACGAAAAGTTGCGTCTCGTGATCATCTGGCCCTCGGCAGCTTCACGCCAGCTGGCGCCATACAACATAGAGCGCCGCCACCGCGATCAGCGCACCCCACATCCACCAGCGTCGCACAAACGCGCGCCAGCGAAAACCGCGCGAGGCTTCACGAAAGCCCTCCTGCGCGCGCCGAAGACGCTCCTCACTGTCAGGCCCTTCAAGCCGCCCCGCCATCTCACCGGCCCGTGGGCAGATCCTTGAAGGCCACGCCCTTATCAACGCGCACATCTTGCGGCAGGCCAAGCACGCGTTCGGCGATGATATTCTTCAAGATCTCGTCGGTGCCGCCAGCAATGCGCAGCCCCGGCGCGAACATGTAGCTTTGATGAAACGAGCCTTCGAGCGGCGCCAAATCGGGATCGTTGATGATGCCGTAATGATCCTGGGCTTCGATCGCAGTATTGGCGATGTCCATCATCTGATTCGCATTGATGACTTTGCCGATTGAGCTTTCCGGCCCTGGCGTTTGACCTTTCGATAGCGCTGTCATCGTGCGGAATTTTGCAAGCTTGTAGCCTTCGGCGCGCACGATCCAATCGGCTAACTTTTGGCGGAAGCTTTCGTCTTGAATCAACGCGCCGCCACCCGCTGGCGAGTTGATGCCTTTGGCGAAATCGAAAATCTCCTTGTAGTCGGGACCGTAGGACCCCCCGACAGCAAGACGTTCATTCATGAGCGTCACCAGCGCCACGTTCCAGCCCATCCCCGGCTCGCCGAGCCTCCACGAGTCCGGGATACGGACATCGGTGAAATAAACCTCGTTGAACTCACGGCCGCCTGAAGCCTGGTGGATCGGGCGCACGTCAACACCCTTCTGCTTCATGTCGACGATGAACATCGTCAGCCCTTTGTGCTTTTCCACGTCCGGGTTCGTGCGCGTCAGCAGAATGCCGAAGTCCGAGAATTGTGCGCCGGTGGTCCAGACCTTCTGACCATTGATGATCCAGTCATCGCCATCGCGCACGGCTTTGGTCTTGCCCGCTGCTACGTCGGAGCCTGCAGCAGGCTCTGAGAACAGTTGACACCATATTTCCTCGCCGCGCAGCGCCTTCGCCACGTACCGATCCTTCGTCGCTTCATCTGAGAATGCGATCACGGTCGGCACGCACATGCCCAGGCCGATCGAGAATGGCGCGCTTGGCGCGTCGAACTTGGCTTCTTCCTGATTGAAGATCACCGAATAGATCGGCGGCAGGCCACGCCCGCCCTGCTCCTTGGCCCAGGTGATGCCGGCAAAGCCCGCCTCGGCTTTCTTGCGCTGATAGTCCTTTGCCGCCTTCATATATTCGGCTGGCTTCAAGCGACGCTGCAAACGCTCCTTGTCATTGCTCTTGGGCTGAACGTTGGCCTCCAAGAACGCGCGCGCTTCGCTGCGGAACTTGGCTTCTTCGGGCGTGTCGTTGAAATCCATCGTCGTATCTCCTCACGCCGCGTTGCGTTGTTCTAGCCGTTTTACCAGCTTCTCTTTCCACGCCGCTGGCGAGCCGGCTTGCACCGCAAGCAATTTGGCGCGGCGATAGAAGAGATGGCAATCGACTTCCCAGGTGAATCCCATACCGCCGTGCGTCTGGATGTTCTCTTTGGCGCAGAAGTAATAGGCGTCGCTCGCTGCCGCGCGCGCGGCCGCGGCCGCAAACGGCAACTCGGCTGCTTCGGTTGAGAGCGCCCAGGCGCCATAGTATGCATTCGAGCGCGCGACCTCGATGTTTACGTACATGTCGGCCAGCTTGTGTTTGATCGCCTGGAACGAACCGATCGGTCGCGAGAACGCGTAACGCGACTTTGCGTATTCCGTCGCCATTTCAAGGCAAGCTTGGCTACCGCCGACTTGCTCGAAAGCCAGCAGCACCGCCGCGCGATCCAGAACTTGCTCCGCAAGCTCCCAGCCTTGACCCGCAGCACCCAGCCGCTCCGCCTTCGCGCCCTTGAACTCAAGCTTGGCGTGCCCGCGTGTGGGATCGAGTGTCTTCAGTGTCGTGCGCGTCACGCCCGGCTGGTTGAGGTCTACGAGGACCAAAGAAACGCCGGCGCCGTCCTTGGCGGCGACCACAGCGTGCGTAGCGCAATCTCCATCCGTCACCGGGATCTTGGCGCCTGTCAGCGTCGTGCCGTCGAATTTGGCGTTGATGCTCGAAACACTCGGGGCGCCGGGGCCCTCGCTCAATGCAAAGCACCCAATGGTTTCACCGCTTGCGACCTTGGGGAGGTGCGCCGCCTTCTGCGCATCACTCCCTGCAAGCATCAGCGCCTCAGCGAAGAAATAGACCGTCGACGAAAACGGGATGGGCGCCACGGAGCGGCCGATCTCTTCGGCCAGCACGCAAAGTTCCAGACGCCCGAGGCCCAGGCCGCCATGTTCTTCTGGAATGGCGGCGCCCAGCCAGCCCATTTCGGCCACGCCACGCCACAGCGCGTCGTCGTAGGATCTGGCGTCATCATTCAGAACGCCGCGCACAACCTTGATGGCGGATTTGTCGGCCAGAAACTTGCGCGCCTGGTCCTTCAACGACTTCTGGTCGTCTGAAAAATCGAAATTCACCCCGTTCCTCCCGGGCTTATGGTTGCCGCCATCCTAACGCCGTCGTCGCAAAGGCCGAAAGAGTGTCTTGGCGTCAAGGTCTGTTCACGAAGGCTCAACGGCGCTGCGGTATGCTCGGCCTTTCAGATTGGGGTGCATACCTATGGCGAAGGCGGTCTTCCATAAGGGCCAGCGCGTCTACGTGAAGCCAGTGGCGACGTGGGCGATGGTTGAGAACGTCAACCCACAATGGGTCAAGGGCGTAGAAGAGCCGTTGCGCGTCACCTATGACACGGGCCTCGGTCGCGACTTCCACGCGCACGAACTGGCCGCCGAAGAAAGAGACCCGCACAAGCCGGACCTCATCGAGACGGAAAACTGGCGCATCCTTCGTGCGGTTAATCGGCTCTCGCAAGACGCGCGCGATCCGCGCCACCCCTATCCCGGCACATATCCTGTCGTCGTCACCGACGAGATGGATTGGGGCGGATGGCGCGTGCCGATGGCGGAATATGACCGCGACCCGCAACGCATCGAGCACCAATCCCGCGTATTCGCCAATGCGCTCCGCCTGATGCGCGTGGCGCGTGAACTGATCGAGTTCGCGCAAGAATACCCACACGAAACCCCCGGTCAGTTGCTGGAACTCGCCAAGCAAGCCGAGATGACGCTTGCGGCGGTGTATCACGAGCCTACCCCGCGCGCCGACGACCCCGCCCCTACCGTATAGGCGCATTGATTTTCAGGTCCGAGCGGCTCATGTCAGGTCCCTCCTGGAGGCCTGAATGCGCGACGCTGAAAACGTCACTGTCCGACTGTCGGATTACCAACCACCCGACTATTTGATCGACGAGATAGCGCTCGTTTTCTCATTGGAACCGGACGCGACGCTTGTCGCAGCGCGATCACATGTGCGCCGTAGCGGCGCCAATGCGGCGCCGCTGGTGCTGAACGGCGAACGCCTTGAGCTACAGAGCGTCGCAATTGATGGCGAACCGCTCGCAGAGGGGGCCTATCGGCTCGAACCGGGACAGCTGATTATTGAAAATCCGCCTGCCTCTTTCCGGCTGGATATCGTCACCCAGATCGCACCGGCGACGAACACACACCTCGAAGGCCTCTACATGTCAGGCGGCCGCTTCTGCACACAGTGCGAGGCGGAAGGCTTTCGGACGATCACCTACTATCTTGACCGTCCGGATGTCATGGCGCGCTTCGCCGTCCGTATCGAAGCCGACAAAGCCGCCTACCCGACTCTACTCTCGAACGGCAATCTCACCGAAAGTGGCGAGTTGCCGGACGGCAAACACTTTGCGGTTTGGGTCGATCCGCACCCGAAGCCTGCATATCTATTCGCGCTTTGCGCCGGCAAATATGAGTCCATCCACGATCATTTCGTGACCCAGAGCGGCCGCAAGGTCGCGCTTGGAATCTATGTCGATCCGGGCGACGCGCCGCGCGCCGGCTATGCCATGGATGCTCTGAAGCGCGCGATGAAATGGGACGAAGAGACGTTCAAGCGCGAGTACGACCTAGACGTGTTCAACATCGTCGCCGTCCGTGACTTCAATTTCGGCGCAATGGAGAACAAAGGGCTTAACATTTTCAACTCGGCGCTGATCCTTGCAGACGCCGACACAGCCACAGACGCCGACTTCGAAGCCATCGAAGCCGTGGTGGGTCATGAGTATTTCCATAATTGGACCGGCAACCGCATCACCTGCCGCGATTGGTTTCAACTCTGCTTGAAGGAGGGGCTCACCGTCTATCGGGAGCAAGAATTCAGCGCCGACCAGCGTTCACGCGCCGTGCAACGGATCAAGGACGTGAAACGCTTGCGCGCACGCCAATTCGGTGAAGACGCAGGCCCGCTTGCTCACTCGGTTCGTCCGTCGACCTATCAGAAGATAGACAACTTCTACACCGCGACCGTCTACGAAAAGGGCGGCGAGGTCATCCGCATGTTGAAGCGGATTATCGGCGAAGACGCCTTCGATCGCGGTATGCAACTCTACTTCGAGCGGCGCGACGGCACCGCGTCGACGGTTGAGGACTTCATCGGTTGCTTTGAAGAAGCATCGGGCCGGAAGCTGGAGAGCTTCATGCGTTGGTATGAGCAGGCCGGCACGCCAGCGCTCAAGGTCCGCGCAGAGTATGATAGACCGGCTCGCACCTACGATTTGCATGTCTCGCAACACCTCTCCGCAACGCCAGGCCAGCCACACAAGCTGCCCGCGCCTATCCCGCTGCAGATTGGCTTCATTAGTCCGGACGGCGCGATCATTGCTTCCAAGATCGAAGGCGACACGCTTTCGCGCACGGAACACCGCGCTGTGCTTGAGGATACCCAGACGACCTTCCGCTTCACCGACGTTCTCGAAGAACCCATCGTTTCTGTCGCGCGCGGCTTCTCGGCGCCCGTCACTTTGGATGACGACCTCACACCGCAAGCGCGCTTGGCGCAAATGGCGCACGACCCAGATCCGTTTACGCGTTGGGAGGCGGGCCAAACACTGGCGCGTTCGATCATGCTCGGCGAATCCGGCGCCTCGGTCTCAGCGCTCACGACCGCCCTTGGACGCGAACTCGATCGGGCGCAGGAGGATCCCGCGTTTGCCGCGCTTGCGCTGCGCCCCCCCGACCTCAACGAACTCATTCTCTCGTCCAAGACGCCTGACCCGGAAAAGCTGTTTCAATCGCGCGAGCAACTCCGTCGGGCTATCGCCGGCGCTCTGCGCGAGCGCCTCGAAGCCATTGCGAAGTCGAAGGGCGAAATTCCGTTCTCGCCCGGCGCAGATGCCGCCGGCCGACGCGCCTTGAAGAGCGCTGCGCTCGACCTTCTTTCTTCGCTCGGCCCAAGCGATGCGCTTGCCCACGCCTTCGACGCTGCACAGAGCATGACCGAAACCATCGCCGCTCTCGAAGCGCTTGGCGCCGCCGAGAGCCCGGCGTTCGATGAGGCGCTCTCACGCTTCTATGAGCGCTGGCAGGCCAATCCGCTGGTCATCGATAAATGGTTCGCTGTGCAGGCTTCGTCGCCGCGCGCCGATGCGCTCGCCCGTGTCGAACGCTTGCGGGCACACGCAGAGTTCAATTTGAAAAACCCAAACCGCGTCCGCTCGCTCGCTGCTGCGTTCGCCATGCGCAATCCGCGCGCATTCCACGCGGCAAGCGGCGATGGTTATCGTTTCCTAGCCTCGCTCGCTGAAACCATCGATCCGCTCAATCCTGCGCTCGCTGCGCGTCTCTTGACTCCTTTCGAATCGTGGAGGCGATTCGACTCCAAGCGCCAGGAGCACGCGCGCAAGGCGCTCGAACACCTCGCTTCGCTTCCGCAACTATCGAAGAACACGCGGGAAATGGTTGAGCGCACGCTGGCCTAGTTATCAACAGCTGCGGCAAATCGGTAACGCGCGCATTTGCGTGGGCAGCCTTTCCAGTGGGTGCATCGACAGAGCGTTTACCGAGCCGTTACAATTGAGACTGTTCAGGATTCCGAACGGCGATTCGGGGCGGCCGGGGAATACTTGTGTCAAACGACAATGTTTACGAAGCGCCGCACGCGGCTGCGCCATACAAAGCCAACAAGCCGTTCATCGTGCTTGTGCTGGTGTTTGTCACCGCGTTCTTCGCGGCGATCGCCGCGCAAATTCGCGCACATCACGACAGCGCGGCTGACACTGTCATCGCGGCTCAATCCTCCGCCGCAGGCTTGATCGCGGAACGCGTCAACGCAAACCTCGCTATTGCGATGGGCGCGAGTGCGGGCATCGTTGACATCGCGCAAGCCGGCGGCGTGCCCGCGTCCTCGATTGCGAACGCCGCCGCCGCCGCGCACCCCGCGCTAGCTGCCGCAGTGGTCAGCAGCGCCGGCGACATCGAAGCAATCACCGATCCCTCACAAGCGGCGTTGATCACGACCGCTTTCGAGCGCGCGCGGCCTGCCGAAGTTTGGGTCGGCGCCCCCGATCGTGGTGAGCTTCCGACGGCGCCGGTGATCGTTCGCACGATTGGTGATCGCGCCGTCGTTACGGTAATCGATGCGGCCCAGCTGCTGCCTGAACTGGACGCCAACGCGCGCGTCCTGATCGCCTCGCCAAACGGGACAATCCTCTACGCATCGCCTGCTATGCAGCACGCCGGCGCGCGCGCGCAGCAACAGGTCCTGGCCGCCGCACGGAGCCGCGATCACGGCGCGCTCATCCGAGATAGCGCCGGCGATACCTGGGTTGCAGCAGAGTCCACCGCGCAGATTGGCGGGTTCGGGGTCATGGCGGCAGGTCACGCCCCTGGCGCTATCGACTTTTGGCTGGACGCCTTCTTGCGGTTCGCGCTCGTCGCCGCCGCGCCACTCGCGGCGATGGCGGTGCTCTACCTTCTCATGCGTCAAAACGCACAGCGCGCGCGCTTGGCGGAAGCGGAAGCCGAGCGTGCAGAAACCCATTTCCAAATAGCGGCCGATGGCGCGAAGGTCGGCGTCCTCGAATGGCGCCCGGCCGGCGATGAGGTGCAGCTCTCGGAGCGCGCCGCCCGCCTGCTCGGAGCGCCTCGCGACGTGTTGGGATTGCGCGAGTTTCTCGAGCTTATCGTCGCCGAAGATCGCTTCGGTGTTGAAGAGGAATTCCGGCGAGCGCGGCAATCCGGCCTTCTCGACGCGCGCTTCCGGGTGACGCGCGGCGGCGGGTTAGGTTGGATCGAAGCGCGGGGCACGGCAGTTGAAGAATCGAGCGGTCGCAGCGAGACGCGCGTCTTCGGCACCGTAATCGACGCCACCCAACGTCACGAAGCCGAAGCGCGAGTGTCGCGCCTTGAGCAACAGCTGCGAGCCGCGATCGACAACTTCTCTGGCCCATTCGCGCTATGGGATTCGCGCAAACGTCTGCTGCTCTGGAATCAGAGCTTCGCCAAGGCCTTCAATCTCGGCCCCGACATCTTGCGCACGCGCGTTTCCTACGAGGCCGTCTCGGCCGCTTCGACCCCCAGCATCCGCCGTGAAAAACACGATCCGGCGAACCCTGACGTGCGTGTGATCGCACTTACGACAGGCGAATGGCTGCATATCGTCGAGCGCCGCGCCGCCGATGGCGGCGTGATCACGGTCGGCGTCGACATCACGCCGCTCAAGCGCAAAGAAGAGGAACTCGCGAAGAACGAGCGTCGCCTGTCGGATGCGCTCAGCCGCGCCGAAACGCAAGAATACAGGATCAAGGCGCTCGCGAAAGAAGCGCACGAAGAACGTCAGAAGGCCGAAGAAGCGAGCCTCGCCAAGTCAACCTTCCTCGCCAATATGAGCCATGAGCTGCGTACGCCGCTGAACGCCGTGATCGGCTTCTCCGAAATCATGGCCAAGGAACTGTTCGGCCAGATCGGCAATCCGCAGTACAAGCAATATGCCAGCGATATCTTTGACAGCGGCAGCCACCTTCTCGATCTGATCAACGACATTCTCGATATGGCCAAGATCGAAGCCAACAAACTGACGCTGACGCCGAAGCCGCTCGATCCGATGGTGGTTATTGAGCAGGCCGCGCGTCTCACCAAGCGCAAAGCGGAAGAAAAGGGTCTTTCGCTCGTCATCGACGCCGAAGAGCTCGGCGAGATCGAAGCCGATCACCGCGCGATGAAGCAGGTCTTGCTGAACCTGCTTTCGAACGCAGTGAAGTTCACCGATCAGGGCGCGATCATGGTGCATGGGCGCGGCAGTTCGCAGGGCATTACGCTCCGAGTCGTCGACACCGGATGCGGCATCCCGCCGGAACACCTTCCGCGCTTGGCGCGCCCGTTCGAACAAGTCGAACAGGAGCTCACGCGCAACCATCACGGTACGGGTTTGGGTCTTGCGCTCACCAAGTCGCTGGTGGAAATGCACGGCGGCAAGCTCTCTATTCAGAGCGAAGTCGGCCGCGGCACCATCGTGACTGTGGCGCTGCCGCGCACCTTCGGCGGCAATCGCGAACCGGAAGCCACAGCAGCTGAATAGCGTTAGGGCTGCGGTGGTTGCGGCCGCGCACGCTCTTCGCGACGCTGACGCCAGCGTTCGCGGCGCTCGTCACGACGTTGTTGAAGCGTCTCACGCTGTTCGGGCGTGAGCACCGCGGGCGCTGCGCTCTCTTCTGTTGGCGCGGCGCCGTTTCGCGTTGCCGGTGCAGCGTCCCGCAGCGCTTGCAGCGCCTCACGCCGTTGCTCGGGCGTGAGTTCGCCGAAGGCCTCAATCACATTGTTATGGAAAACAGCAATGGCCGCTTGGTCAGCAGCACGCAGGCGTTCGAAGGCGGCGCGCACACGTGCTGCATCGTAGGGTTCTGCCGCCATCGCGGCGAAAGCCTCACGGCGCGCCTGCATCGCTGCTTCACGCGTCTCGCGGGAGTCCTGCCAGCTGCTCACCAATTCCTGACGCATAACGGCGCGCGTTTCTGACGGCAACGCACGCAAAAATGCACGCGGCCCCGGCAAGCGCTCCACGATCGCGCCTTGGCTCGCATCACGCTGAATCCGCACGCCAGCGCCCCAAGCGCCAGCCACGGCGCCAACGACAAGTAGGTTCAGCGCGAGGGAAACGAATAGCAACGTGCGCCAGGGAAACCGAGTGTCGCTCATCCTTCATCCTCGAACGCTGTAGGCGCTTCAAACGCCATCGAGAAATATCCATCGTCCTCGGCCACCGCAGGCGGCGCCAGCAACCCGCCACTATAGCCTATGACCACGCCAAACACCGCGCATGCCGCCAACGCCAAAACAGCACGCCGATCGAAAGAGGGGCGCTGCATGCGTGGCGCGGAAGCCAGAATGCGCTCCGCGAGATCGGCGGAAGGCGTCGGCATCGATCGAGCTTCATCAAGCAGCGAGTCAAGCTCTCGCGCCTCAGCAATCAACGCGGACGCCTCGGCGTCCTGCGCTGCAAACGTCGCCGCGTCCGCACGCGTCTCCGCCGGCCAACGCCGGAAATCCGCGCCGTAGGCGGCTAGCAATTCAGCGAACCGCTCCCGGTTCATGGCTTCTTCCTTCCTCGTCATGGGGCGCCGCCCTCTGCGCCACCCAATAAGTCTTGCGCCACGCCCGCCAAGGCGGCCTTCAGCGCGCGGCGGCCGCGCGCCAAAAGCGACTCAAGAGCTTCAACGCTGATCTCGAGTATTTCCGCCGCGGCAATGTTGCTCAGTTCATCGAAGTGCACCAACGCGATCGCGGCCCGTTGGCGATCAGGGAGTTTCGCCAACGCTTCATGCACCTTGGCCGCGCGCTGGCGCGCCAGCCATTCTTCACTGGCGAGCGGGCGACTGTCGGCGACTGCGAGCCCAGCATCTGGATCTGTTTTTTCGCGCCGCCGCCGCAGTCTGTCGTAGCAAAGATTGAGCGCGACGCGATGCATCCACGTCTCGAACTTCGCTTGCCCCGGTTGCCAGCGCGGCGCCTCTCGCCACACGCGGAGAAACACCTCCTGCGCCACGTCCTCAGCTTCCGCGCCGTCATTCAACATACGCCGCGCGACGCCGACCATCTTCGGGAGATGGCGGCGAACAAGCGCTTCGGCGGCGCGCTGATCGCCCGCCCCCGCGTTCCGGACGAGTTCACCGTCCGGATCGATCATGCCTCTTCAACGTCCAATCGCGCTCCGTCAGCGACCTAAGAAAGTGCGCGCTACTGCGAGTTCTTCAGCAGAGACCGTGTCGTCGTGATTGCGGTCGAGCCGGTCAAATCCGCGATAGGGTTGGCTCATCATTTCGGCTCGGCTGACGCGACCGTCGTTGTCGGTGTCGGCGCTGTCTAATCCATGGCGCATTTGCCCCCCGCCTTGGGCGCTAACAGCGCTGCGTTCGTCTTGGGATAGGTACCCGTCGTGATCGGCATCCAGCCTATCGAACATCCGCTCCCGCGCCGCTCGCACCTCGGCCCTGGTGATCGCACCGTCATGATTGACATCCGCCGCCTCAAGCATCGCCAACGCGCCTCCGCCACGCTGCGCAAGCGCCGGCGTCGCCACCAGAACGGTTGCAACCGCCACCAAAACAAATCTCATGCAAAAGCTCCGTTGTACCGTCTAACGCGCCGGCTCGCCCGATCCGTCGGGAGCAACCGCTACGATCTGCGAAAAATCCGCCCGGACCGCCGCCTGGGTCGCCCGCAACAGCGTTTCCAGTTCCTCGCCGCTCGCAACCCCCGCCAATGCAACCAACCGCCCAACCAACGGCGGCGGCGCCGTCTCAAGATTGAACTCGCCAGAAACAGCAATCCGCAAATTCTGCTGCAATGAACTGAGCAAGCGCCAAGCACCATCCAGCCGCGCCGCGGGCCCCGACTCCAGTGCGCCCACCGCCGCCAGCTTTGCGATCGCGTCTCCGGTATTGGGGGCGATCACTTGTTCGCTGGCCGCAGTGAGTTGAAGCGCTTGAGCGGCAAACTCGATGTCAACGAATCCACCGGCGGCGAGCTTTAAGTCCCAAAGACTGCGGCTCGGGCGTTCCCGGTCCATACGCGCGCGCATGTCGGCGACATCGGCGAGAATCTTCTTTCGGTCGTGGTAACGCGCGATAGCGGCGCGGGCTGTTGCAAGGACCCGCTGTCCCAAATCTTCGTCGCCAGCCACTGGGCGCAAACGTGTCAGCGCCTGCAGCTCCCACGTCCAAGCTTCTTCCGCATAGTAACGTTCAAAGGAAGACATGCGCACCGCCACAGGGCCTTTTGAACCCGACGGTCGCAATTTGGTGTCGATCTCGTAGAGGGTGCCTTCCTCAGTCGGCGCAGAAAGCGCACTGATGAGGCGCTGCGTCAGCCGCGTATAGAAATCGGAAGGCGAGGCGTTCTCCGCGGGCGCGTCATAGACCAGCATCAAATCAAGGTCAGAGTCTTCGGCCAGTTCGCGGCCGCCAAACTTCCCGAGCGCAAGCACCGTGAAGCTGCCTGGCTGCGACCCGTGCTGCCGCTCCACTTCTTCGAGTGCGGCGTCTGCCATCACAACGACACAGGTCTCGGCAAGGTCGGCGTAGGCGGCGCCCGCTTGTTCAGCAGTGGCCGACTGATCGAGAATTTGTACGGCGATGCGGAACGCCTCTTCACGATGAAAGCGGCGTGCGACGTTGAGCTTAGCCTCAAAGCTATCGGCGTCGCTCGATCGTTCGCGCAGATCCGTTAGCCGCGTACCCGGCGCATCCTGCCCCAATGGGACAACGAACCGCGGCTCTATCAGCGCGTCAAGAAGTACGGGACGTTGCGCGAGCTTGTCTCCAAGTTTAGGCGCCAGGGCGAGAACGCGCGCGAGCAGATCGAGAAACTTCGGACGCGCCTCCAGAAGCGCCAGCACCTGCATGCCGGCGGATAATGAACCAAAGAACGCAGCAAAGCGGGCAAACGCTTGGTCAGCGTCGCCAGCATTTGAGAAGGCGCGCAGCAAACGCGGCGTCAGGCGGGTCAGCAACTCGCGCGCGCGTTCCGAACGCATGGCTCGAACGCGACCATGATGCCAACCTCGGATGGTTTGGCTGACAAAGGCGGGGTTGGTGAAGCCCAGCTTAGCGATTGTGTTCAAAGTTTCCGGCTGATCCTCGACGCCTGTGAAGATCAGACTGCCCATCGGGTCGGCGAGACTGCGCTTCTTGTCTCCGAACAGTTGGTGATCAATCTCCGCCACGATGCGTCGGCGCTCAACGAGCGCTTGGTCAAATTCCGCCAGCGTTTCGAAACCGGCGAGCGCTGCGACGTGGCCCCGCGTGTCAGGGTCGGCCGGCAATTTGTGGGTCTGCGCATCCTCCAGCATCTGGATGCGATGCTCTACGTCTCTAAAGAAGACGTAGGCTTCGCGCAGCGCATCGCGGGCCTCCTCGGAGATAGCGCCTGCGTCGGCTAGCGCGCCAAGAGCCTCCAGCGTGCAAGGCGAGCGAAGCTTATTGTTGCGCCCGCCCAGGATGAGTTGCTGCGTTTGCACAAAGAGCTCGATATCGCGGATGCCTCCACGACCGAGCTTTACGTCGAACACCGGCTCGCCCAATTCGGCGCTCTTATGCGCTGAGAGAATTTGCCGTTTGATCGAATGCACGTCTTCGACGGCGGCAAAATCGAGATGCTTGCGCCAGATGAAGGGCCGCAGTGATTCCAGAAACTCTGCGCCCGCAACACAATCACCGGCGGCGGCGCGAGCCTTGATGAAGGCTGCGCGCTCCCAGTTTTGACCGAGATTTTGGTAATAGTGCTCAGCCGAGGCTATCGACACTGCAACCGGCGTCGAACCCGGGTCGGGGCGCAAGCGCAGATCGGTACGAAACACGTACCCCTCCGGCGTCACCTCTTCGAGCGTGCGCACCAATGGCGCCACCAAGCGCACGGCGGCGACGCGCGGCTCTCGGGCGCCGGCGGCGGCAAGCTTTTCAGCGTCAAAGAACACAGAAAAATCGATGTCGCTGGAATAATTAAGTTCGCCCGCGCCCATCTTGCCCATGGCGATGAGCGCAACGCCCGGCGCGGGCCCGGCCATATCACCAAAATCGGCGCCGGTGATGTCGCCGCGTTTGGCGCTCTCGGACGCCGCGACCGTGAGCGCGGCGCGCAACGCAGCGTCAGCGAACTTGGTAATGGCGCCGGTGACCTGCATCAGCGGCCACGCTCGCGAAAGGTCGGCCAGCGCTGCAGCGAGATGCGCCGCATCTTTCGCCCGACGCAGGATGATCATCGCCTCGTCAATCGATGGTGGAGACCGCGCAATTGCGTCTGCGGCGGCGAGCGCCTGCTCTAGAATCCGCTCAGCCCAACGTTCGTCCGGTGACTCAAGCAAGTCGGGGCGGCGCAACATGAGCCGCCGGAGGTACGGTGCGTGCGAAACGGCGGCGGCGGACGCCTGTTGCCAGACCGAACCGGCGAAGGCGTCTGGCCCATGTTCGCTCGCAAGCGCGGGACGAATCGCGTGGCTCATGAATTCGCCATCGCAGGCAACACCAGAACGGCGCCAAGCCCCTTGCGCTCGCCTTGGCCGCCAAGGCCGTCGCGCAAGTGCAATCCGCCCTTGTGCAGACGCGCAACAGCAGCGACGAGACTGAGCCCTAATCCTGCCCCTGGCGTTGACCGCGCGCTCTCAAGGCGAACAAAGCGATCAAGCACCCGGTCGCGATCTTCGGGAGCTATGCCCGGGCCATCGTCTGAAACCGCAATTTCAATGCGGCCATCGACACGGCGCACAGCGCGCACCTCCACGCGTCCACCTTCATAGGTGTATTTCAGCGCGTTCTCGATCAAATTCGAAACGGCTTGCGTGAATAGGCCCGGTTCGCCGTAGATGAAGAGTCCGTCCTCGACCTGGCCGGTGAGCGAACGCTGGACGTCTTCTGCGGCGGGTTCATAGAAATCGACCAGTTCACGCAAGATAGCGGTCGCACTCACCCGCTCGAAGCGCCACGTAACGTTGCCCTCGACGCGCGCAAGCTTGAGCACTGCCGCGAAAGTATCAAGGACGCTATCTGCTTCCTCAAGTGCAACACGAAGCGCCTCGCGATCGGCCTCCGTGTTCGGTGGCGTTTCGAGCGCGGCTTCGAGTTTCTGTCGGAAGCGCGTGAGCGGTGACCGCAAATCGTGCGCGATTGCGTCCCCGGCTGTACGTGACACCTGCATCAAATGCTGCAATCTATCCAACATGGCGTTGATGGCGATTGCGAGGGCGTCAAATTCGTCGTTCTCGCCCCGCACCGGCGCGCGGCGCGTGAGATCGCCACCCATCACGTCATGGGCGGTTGCCGCCAGGGCCTCCACGCGCCGCGACGCGAGCCACGAACCGATCAGTCCACTCGCGATCGAAAGCACGACACCAATCAGCGCTACCGTCCAAAGCGCGCTCGTGATGCGCCCGGAAATGAGAGCGCTGTCGCCGAGATCGCGCGCGACAAGCAGAATGGGGCCATTCAGGAGTCGGCCGACCTGGCCGCGCGCGCGGCCACGGAAGGCGTTTCCCTGTTCGTCGATGCGTTCAAAATTGAAATCAACACGCTCGGCTGCGCCCGATGGCACCTGGGGAAGCTGTTGGAAGTCGCCAGTAATGACGGTGCCATTGCTTTCCGCCAGCACGTAGAGGAGCGGCCCCTGACGCGCGGCGCGCTCGACGACCTCCTGATTGAGGCGGCGAATGCCGCCCTCGCCGTAAGCGCGGTCCAGCGCGGCATATTCCTGATCCGCCAGCAGATCGGAATCAGCGTTTAATTGACCAACTGTCGCGAAGTAGACGTAAGCGAGAAGCGCGACGACAAACACAAGCACGATCCCGGCCTGCGCAAGCGCAAGCCGGAACGTGGTGGTCCGAAGGAGCGAGAGGCTTGGCCTCATGCCTCCAGTCGATAACCCGAACCTCTCACCGTGTGCAAAAGGGACTGCGCGAAATCACGATCGATTTTCGAACGCAGGCGGGAAATGTGGACGTCGATGACGTTCGTCTGAGGATCGAAATGATAATCCCAGACATTTTCGAGCAGCATCTTGCGCGTCACTGTCTGCCCGGAATGGCGCATGAGATACTCAAGCAGCCTGAACTCGCGCGGCTGCAGGTCGAGCTTCTTGCCGCCGCGCTTCACAGTGCGTGCGAGCAAGTCCATTTCGAGATCGCCGACGGCGAGTTTGGTCTGCGGTTCGCGGTCGCGGCCATTCCACAGCGCACGAACCCGCGCAAGCAGCTCGCGTGTCGAGAACGGCTTGCCCAGATAATCATTGGCGCCGGCGTTCAGACCTTCGACCCGATGATCCTCGTCGTGCAGCGCCGACAAAATGAGAACCGGCGTCGAGACGCCCTGGTCGCGTAGCTCACGCACGACCGAGACGCCCAGCTTCTTCGGCAACATGCGATCGAGCACGATCACGTCGTAGCCGCCTGTGGAAGCCATCGACTGGCCCAGTTCACCGTCGCCGGCGACTTCAACCTCGTGCGCATCGGCGGTGAGCGATGCCTTGAGGTTTGCAGCCATCTCAGCATCGTCCTCAACCAGGAGAACCCTCATATTGTCTCTCCTCATTGCCCACTCACATCGACAGCGACAAAGCCGCGGCCCGCGCGATTACCGACTTGCAGCAACAGCGGACGATTGGCGCGACGCGCTGCTTCGACGGCTGTCGTCAACTCCGCCGCGGTGTGGATTTGGCGCCCACCCGCCTGCATGATCACATCGCCTGGACGGATGCCCTTTTGGGCCGCATCGCTCGTCGGCTCGACCGATGTGATGACAAGGCCCGTATCATTCGCTGCAAGCGACAAGCGCGTGCGATCTTCAGAGGTCAGCGGACGCACCGAAACTCCGAGTGAGCTCTGCGCAACGCCGCCGCGTTCTTCCGGCTGCGGTGTCGCATTTGGCGTCTGGTTCGCCGAGGCAAGCGTCTGCTCAGACGGGCGCTCGCCAAGGCGCAAGTTCAGGGTTTGACGGCGGCCATCGCGCAGCACCTCAACGCGCGAGTTGGCGCCAATCGCCGTTGCGCCGACGCGCTGCGTGAGATCGCGGCTGTTCTCGATCCGCTGACCGTTGAAGGCCAGGATGACATCGCCTTGGTGAATGCCGGCGCGAGCGGCCGGGCCGTCGGGCGTCACGCTTGCGACCAACGCTCCGCGCGCCTCTTCAAGCCCGAGGCTGTTTGCGATGTCAGCATCAAGCGGTTGGATGGAAACGCCGATCCAGCCACGCGTAACGCGGCCGCTGCGGAGAATTTGCTGCACGATGGCGTTGGCGGTGTTGGCGGGGATCGCGAAGCCGATACCGACGTTGCCGCCCGTTGGCGAGAAGATTGCGCTGTTCACGCCGATAACGTTGCCCGCGAGATCGAAGGTTGGGCCACCCGAGTTGCCGCGGTTGATCGGTGCGTCGATCTGCATGTAATCGACATACGCTGATGAACCTGCGTCGGTACGGCCCATGGCCGAGACGATACCGGCAGTCGCCGTGCCATCGAGACCGAACGGGTTGCCGACTGCAACGACCCAATCGCCGACACGCACGTGGCTCGCATCATCAAAGGTCACGTATTGGAAGCGGCCGCCGCCACGAACGCGCAGCACCGCTATGTCAGTCGCTTCGTCGGAGCCGACGATATCGGCCGGAAGGTCGCGGCCATCGCTGGTGTGGATCGTGATTTCTTCGGCGCCTTCGATGACGTGGTGATTGGTAACGATAGTGCCGTCTTGGCCGACGAAGAAGCCCGAACCGAGCGATGTTGGCGCCGGGCCGTTCGGCCGGCCAGGGCGACCGCGGAAGAATTCCTCGAACCCTGGCGGCAGCCCCTCGAGCTGCTGCTCCTGCACCGCATCGGGACGCTGCCGCACAGTCACGGAAACGACAGCCGGACGAACGCGCTCGATCAGATCCGCAAAACTCGCCGGCGCGCCGTGCGGAGGGGCGACCGCCGTCGGATTGATCTCTTGGGCGGTGGCGGACAAGAGCGTCGGGGCGGCGAACCCAGCGAACAACGCCAGAGTGGCGCCGCCGGCAATCAGCGTACGGCGGAGGTGCTTCATCGAGACGACTTCAGTCATGAATTTCTAAACCTTTGGGAGACGCTGCAATTGGAGGCTTAGCCCAGCTACGTTTCAAGCCCTAGTTAGGCGCCATCACTCGTGGGTTACGAGTGGTTTGGGGCAAAGTTGGGATCGATTGGGGCAGAACCCGGCGGCTTTTTTAGGACATTCAGCAACTTGCGCGACAAACGGCACGGTTGGCGCGACCTTTACCTTTCGCCCTCCTCAGGGGCGTATTCCACCGCTGCGGCGCTTCGTCTCCGGCGAATGGCCACGATAGCGGCAAGACCCGCCCCGCCAAGCAGCCAGGGAGCCGCCCAGAGCGCCCACGTGCGGGCGTCGAAAGGGGGACGGAACAACACATAGTCCCCATAGCGGCGGCGAAAGAAGGCGCGAATTTCCTCGTCACTGTCGCCCGCGGCGATCCGCTCGCGCACCAGCACCCGCATGTCGGCCGCGATCTCGGCCGTTGATTGCGCAATGGGTTCATTCTCACACTGCACGCAGCGGATTTCGAGTTCGAGCGATTGCGCGCGAGCTTCCTGCCGAGGATCACCGACCGCAGCGGGCGCTGAGGTCGCCAGGATCAGTGCGAGCAAGCTCATGTGCTGACCATCCTCTTGCGCGCTAAGGCAACGAGGCTCAAGCCGCCGCCAAACGCCATCAAAAGAATCCCCGCGAAAATAAAATGCACGAGCGGGTTATGATAGAGACGGACGGTCCACTGCTCCGAGCCACGGATTTGTTCGCCGAGCGCGATATATAGGTCGCCATCAAGCGCGCTGAGGATGCCGACCTCCGTCGTCGGCATCGGCGATGTGGGAAAGTACCGGCGCTCCGCATGCAACGACGCGGCGCCGCTCGTTTGATCAATGCGAAAGTTTGCGCGTGTCGCCGAGTAGTTCGGCCCCTCAATGCCGCCGACCTCCAGCAGCGTCACCCGGCGGCCCGCGAACGCGACGCCTTCGCCTGGCGCCAGCAGCACGGCGCGCTCTGACCTGAACGCGGTTTCGGCAACGGCGCCAATTGTCAAAACGCCTGCGCCAATGTGGGCAAGGCTCATCGACCACACTGCCAGTGGCAGCAAGGCGACCTTGGCTGAGAGTTTTCCCTCGCCACGGCGCAAGCGCACCCAAAGGTAGACAAGCCCGCCCGCGATCAACCACACGCCGAGCATCAGCCCGATCGCCGGCATGGCGCGCCACTTGCTCAGAACGAGCGCGGCAATCAACGTCAGCACCGCCAAGATGGCTGCCGGCGCAAGTTTGCCCAAAGCCGCGCGCATGTCGCCAACGCGCCACGTTAGCATCGGCCCAAGCGGCAAGAGCAGGAACAACATTGCCAGCAGAGGCACGACCGTCGCGTTGAAGAACGGCGGCCCAACCGAGATCAGCCCACCGCCGAACGCTTCTACGAGCAAAGGATAGATCGTGCCGGTCAGCACGACGCCCGCCGCAACAGCAAGACCAAAATTATTCCAAACCAACATGCTCTCGCGGCTCACGGCAGAAAAGCCGGAAGGCTGCGCGAGCTTTGGTGCGCGCCAGGCGTAGAGGCCGAACCCCGTCCCGAGTGAAACAGCAAGGAGGATCAGCACCGCAATGCCGCGGCGCGGATCAACAGCGAACGCATGCACCGAGGTGAGAACACCGGAGCGCACAAGGAAAGTGCCCAAGAGCGCCAAGCCGAAACCCATGATCGCGAGCAAAATGGTCCAGCTTGCGAGCGATCCCCGGCGCTCGGTGACAATAGCCGAATGCACCAGCGCCGCCGCCACAAGCCAGGGCATGAAACTCGCGTTCTCGACTGGGTCCCAGAACCACCAACCGCCCCAACCAAGTTCGTAATAGGCCCAATAAGAACCCAGCCCTATCCCCAGCGTGAGGCACGTCCACGCGATGAGAGTCCACGGCCGTAGGGCGCGCGCCCACGCTTGATCGGCGCGACCTTCAATCAACGCCGCGAGCGCCAACGAAAACGGCACGCTCATGCCGACATACCCAAGATAGAGAAGCGGCGGATGCGCGGCGAGCGCAGGATCCTGCAATAACGGATTGAGCCCGTTGCCGACCATGGGCGCCGGATCGAGACGTGCGAACGGGTTGGACAAGAACAGCGTATAGATCAGTGCGCCGGCGGTGACCAAGCCCTGCACGCCGATCGTGCGCGACCACAATCCGAGAGATTGCTTCCCGCGCAAACTGGAGAAGATCGCGCCAAATAACGCCGACACCAGGCACCACAGAAGCATCGAGCCTTCGTGGTTTCCCCAAGCGCCGGCGATCTTGTAGATTAGCGGCTTATCGACGTGCGAGTTCGCGGCGACGACCGCCACGGTGAAATCTGACTGCACAAAGAGCGTGATCAGACAGCCAAACGCGAGCGCGCAGGCAAACGCCGCCGCTTGCGACAGCGCCGCCGCGGCGCCTGCGCGGGCTGTGCTGTTGGCGAACATAATACCGAGCGCGCCTTGCGCGAGCGAGAGCGCCAACGCCAGCGCCGCAGCGAACGCACCGATCTCTGCGATCATGGCCTGCTGTCGCCCTTCCACTCGCCGCGCTGTTTCAACGCTTCAGCAACCTCGCGCGGCATGTAGTTTTCATCGTGTTTCGCCAGCACGCGATCAGCGTCGAATGCCTGGCCGGGGCGCCAGCTTCCTTCACAGACGACGCCTTGGCCCTCTCGAAAGAGGTCCGGCAGCAACCCTTCATAGCGGACCTGAACAGCAGTGGCGCCGTCGGTAACCGAGAACGTTGCGATGTCTCCTGCGCGCTGCACAGTGCCCTCAACGACAAGGCCGCCAAGTCGAATGCGCTGTCCTGGTTGCGCCTTCTCTGCAAGCTCGCTGGGCGAGACGAAATAAACCACTGAATCTCGCAGGCCAGCGAATGTAAGGGTCGCGGCTAAAACGAGCACGGCGCCAGCGACCCCGATAATCATCAGGCGCTGATCCCGCTTACGCATCTTGCTCATGGTTGTTGCCCCGTCGAAAATCGGCGCGCCATTTCGCGGCGCGGATCTTCGGCGCTCATCCGCGCGTAGGCCTCGCCCCACATCTGCCGCGCCTCCGCGTCGCGGCCTGATTCCATCGCCGCCATTGCTCGATAGAGCCAGGGCGCCGGATCGTCGGTGATCGTGCTGGCTTGTTCGAGAAAGGCCAGCGCCTCTGGCGTGAAGCTTCCCTCTGTTTGCGCAATCGCGCGCGCCAGCCCAATCAGCGCGTCGACAGAATGCGGATCACGGCGGAGCGCCGTATCGAATGCGCGCGCAGCTTCTTGAGGGCGATTGGCGCGCAAAAGTACCTCGCCTGTTGCGAGATGTGGCCACGGATCTGCAGGGTTTTCGCGTGCGTCGTCTGCGAGAACCGCCAGCCAATCGTCCAGAGTGTATGTCTCGCGCGGTCGCTCCTTCAACGCCGCCATGCGTTCAGCATATGCACCGCCTGGCAATTCGGGACGCCCGTTGATCGCGTACACGCCGAGCGCGACGACGCTGAGACCAGCGCACACTAACAAGACGAAGCGTCCGGTAGCCGCATTGCCGCCTGCACGACGCACCGCACGCAGCGTCCAGAACGCAGCGCCAGCGGCCAAAAGCACGCCAACAACCATCACAATGAGGGGCGTCAACACAGGGGGTGGCCTAGCGCGGTTCGAGGCCCTGCGAAACCGGCTTGGACGCCGCAGGCCTAGTCTGTCGCCGGCAATCTAAGACGCGCTTTGAGGCCACCAAGTTGACCTCGCTCAAACACCAGATCGCCAGCGTACAATTCCACGGTTTCCTGCAGAATCGAAAGCCCCAGCCCCTGGCCGGGCGCCGCTTCGTCCAGCCGCGCGCCCCGCGCCATCGCGCGCGCAATTTCAGCATCGGACAGGCCAGGGCCGTCGTCCTCAACCACAATCTCGAACAGGCCTTTGGACTCGAACGACGGCAACAACCGCACGATCACTTGGCTTTTTCCGTACTTGCAGGCGTTGTCGATGAGGTTTGCGGCCATCTCGAGCAAATCTTCGCGCTCGCCCCTGAAGGTGACATCGCTCTCCGCTTCGATTGAAATGTCTATCGCTTTGGCGCCGTCGTAACGCTGCTCCATCATGAAGACGAGATCTTCCAGATTTTTCAGCACTGGCGTCCGGTAGGCGATGGTGGCGCCTGCGCTGGCCTCCGCGCGCGCCGCAACGCGGGCCCGCCGGAGCTGGCGTTCCACGAACCCTTCCATCTCATCGATCGATTGTTTCAGCACCGCGTCTTCGCCGCCGCCCGCCGCTGCGTTCTTCAGCACCGCGATTGGGGTCTTAAGCGCATGCGCCAAATTACCGACGTGGCGGCGCGCCCGTTCAACGACCTCACGATTATGATCGACAAGCGCGTTCAGCTCATCAGTCACGGGCTGGATTTCCGCTGGATATTCGCCCTCGAAGCGCTCCGCATCGCCACGGCGCACAGCCGCGATATCACGCTGCAAAGCATGCAGAGGCTCAAGCCCCACTCGGATTTGCAACGCGCTCACAGCGGCGACCATGAGCGCGCAAAAAATCACAAATATCGCAAACGCCCAGCCGACAAGATTTGCCGCCGGCGCGATAATCGCTGACGTCTCCACTCCAATCACGAAGGCGTAGTTGCCCGAAACATCGGGAATGCTCTCGACGCGCGCCATAATTCGCAGGCCGCCGCGTTTGGTCGCCACCGTGAAATAGTGCGCGCCATCGCCGGGACGCGCCGTCCGGATCGCCTCCTCGACTACCTTGGGCAGGAGCAGCTCGGAATCCGTAAGAGACGGCGAGATGGTTTGGGGCAGCAACGGCTGATTGTCGCGCACTTGCACCAATTCGAAATAGCGTCCGCTCAACGGCTGCAGATAGCGCGGATCGAACGGCAAATCGCGCAACACCAGTTCACCATTGAGACCCGCGCCCGCATTGCCGATGAGATCGTCGGCAACGCTCTCAATTTCTGGATCAACCGCAAGCCGGACGATCTGGGAGTTGAATTGGGCCTGCGCCACTAAGCCCATCATCACGAGGCCGAAGACGCTGACGATCGCGACCGTCAGTAATCGCGCCGCCATCGAGCGGCGGATTAGCGCGCGAAATCTTTGGATCAAACCTTCCGGCGCAGTGGTCACTGCGCTTCCGTGGCGGGATCGATCAACCGATAGCCGAGGCCCTTCTCGGTGATGATGCGATCGGCGCCGATCTTGCGGCGCAAGATGCCAATGAACACCTCAATCGTGTTGGAATCGCGCTCGTGGTCTTGGCTATAGATTTTTTCCGTCAACTCGGTGCGTGACACAATCCGCCCGGCATGGTGCATCAGATAATCGAGCACTTTGTACTGGTAGGCCGTGAGCTTGATGGGGGCGCCTTCCACGGTCACTTGGCCAGTGGCCGAGTTGAGCCGCAAGTCACCAACCTCAAGCACCGACGATTGGTGATCAGTTTGGCGTCTCACATTCGCACGAACGCGCGCCAGCAGCTCGGCCATATGGAAGGGCTTGGTGACATAGTCGTTGGCGCCCAAATCAAGCCCCTCGACCTTTTCGCTCCAGCGATCGCGCGCCGAGAGGATCAGCACCGGCATCGTCTTCTCGTCCTTGCGCCAGGACTTCAGGACGCTGAGGCCATCGATCTTTGGCAGGCCGAGATCCAAGATCACCAGGTCGTAGGGTTCAGTTTCACCAAGGAACTGGCCCTCTTCCCCGTCAGCGGCGGTATCGACGGTATAGCCAGCATCACCAAGTGCGGAAGCAAGCTGCTCCCGCAGGTTCTTGTCGTCCTCAACCACCAAAACTCGCATGATCGTCCTAGCTGCCGCTCACATAGAAGTCGCGCAGCTGGTTATCGGGCATGCGCCAGCGAATCTCATAGATCGGGCGGCCACCCTGCTCAAGGCACCGGGCGCGGCCGACGATCGAACCACCACCCGCGCGGGCGGCCACTTCAGCGATCGCGTCGCCCACCGGACGGGTGCATTGGACGGAACCGCCGCCGCCGCGGTATTGGACAGGCTGCACCCATCCCTGGTGGGCCTGACGCACATGTTCGCGCTGCTGCGCATCCGCCGGCGCAGAGAATGTGCTGGCCGTGAGAAGCGCGAAGAGGAGTGCAGACTTAGCCCACATGACGGTTCTGGATTACGCGAGACGCTCTGAATGGGCGCTGAATGTAGCCGACGCTACCTCTTAACCATTTGGCCTAGGCGGGCTGTAGTCCCGTTTCGGCCACTTCTTCACGAACTTACGCAAATCTTCGTCCACCAGTTCCGGCAATACCACTTGTAGGCGAACGAATTGGTCGCCTTGACCGGCAACGCCCTTCCCCTTCAGCCGCAGGACTTTTCCGGTATTGGAGCCGGCGGGAATTGTCAGCGTCACGTTGCCGCCCGGCGTAGGCGCCTGGATGCGCGCGCCCTCGACGGCTTCCGTCAACGAGATGCTCAAGTCCATGTGAACGTCTTGACCTTCGCGGCGGAAGAAGGTGTGCGGACGCACGCGCAGCTCGACCAGCGCGTCCCCGGCGGGGCCGCCCTGCACACCAGCGCCGCCCTGATTCTTTAGGCGCAGCACTTGGCCGGTTTCCACGCCTGCCGGAATGGCGACATCCAACGTGCGGCCTTCCGCCAACGAAATTCGGCGCTTTGCCCCGTTGATGGAGTCGAGAAAATCGATGTCGAGCGTGAAGCGAATGTCGCGCCCGCGCATGCGCGAATAAGTTCGAGCCCCGCCAAAGCCAGGGCCGAAGAGATCGGAGAAAATATCGCCGAGGTCGAACGGATCGCCGCCTGCGGCGCCGCCGCCTGCTCCTCCTGGGCCAGCGCCTGCCCCAGCATAGGAGCGCGCGCTTTGACGGGGTCCGCCACGCGTATTGAACGCCATGCGTTCGTTGCCATCGGCATCGATCTCGCCACGATCGAAACGCTGCTTCGTCACCGGATCGGAAAGCAAGTTGAAGGCGGCCGTCGCTCGCTTGAAGCGCTCTTCAGCCGCCTTGTCCCCAGGGCGAACGTCTGGATGCAGCTCTTTAGCCAGCGTACGATAGGCGCGACGAATGTCGTCCGCGCTTGCGGTGCGGCTCACACCAAGGGAGGCATAAGGGTCCCAACTCAAGGTATCAGCGCGCTCCGGCTACGGTCGTCCGCCCCGAAATCGGAATCGGACGAGTCCGGCCATTCTGGCCTGCCGGACTATAATGTTATGGTTAACTCCGTGTTCAAGCCTGTGGCGCCGCTTTCACCCACTTGCGCGACACGGATGTGCAACGACCCGGGCAAAATCCCGAAATCTGCCGTCTGTGCGGCTGCGGAATAGGTAATGCTGGGGAGGTCGGTCGCCTCGGTTCGCACCGGATCAGAGCCATCCAGCACTTCGAGGACGTAGCTTTCCGTGGGGACGCCGACCGGAGGCTCGCCCGGTCCCCAGGAATCTCCGCCCAGCCGGGCGCAACGCACCCAGGTGATCAGCACATCTCCCGAGGCGGCGCGCGCTGCCCTCACGTGCGCCGGCGCCCAAGGCCGAACCGCGGCGTGCGGAAGAGTGACGGTCGCCGCCTCGGCGCGTGCGCTTGTCGGCAGCATTTCACTTGGCGGCGCGATGAATTTCAGCGCCTCGCCCCACTCATGCGCACCAACATCCGCGCGCGCCAGCCGCCTATCCATTTTTATGATGCGCGCGCCAACAGCGTGTGGCGCGCGCATCGCGTGAGCCGAACCCAGGCGACCGCGCAGGAACCCGCTCAGATCGTAGACGCCCGGCGCAACGAGTTCGCACATCTCCGCCTGGATGAGCTCCCACTCACCATCCGCTTCGATGGCAAACGCATTGGCGCCGTCAAGCAGCTCCATTCGCGTGACGCTGGCGAGTGCATCGCCACCATAGAGTGCAATGCGGCACACATTGCCCTGGTCCAAGCGATCAATCGAGAACGCCGCCGCCTCCATCGGCGAGAGGCCATACCAGTCATCTGCTGGATTAAAGAGCTTCAGATGCAAGATTGGCGCGTCATTCGTGAGTGGATCGCGCTCAAAGCGTCGCACACTGGAGCCGACGCGATGTTCCCACCCCACCGGCCAGCCGTCGGCCCCCGGAATGACGCTCATACGATCTGGCCGCAGCACGTAAAGCTCGGAGGGCGCGTCTTCTCCGATGCACGCGGCCTCAAGGTAGGCATTCCCGGCAACCTGCAAGTGTCCGTAGAAAGCTTCGAGCAACTCTATCCCCGTTTGCTCTGGGTTCGGTCGCGCCAACAGGTTGGTCAGCGGGTGATCTTCAGGCCCCACATGCAACGGGGCGCTTGCGGCTGCTTCGGCGATCAGACGCACGCAGCGGTATGCAATCGCGTTTCGCCCATAACCTTCGCGCGCAAAAGCCGCGGGGTCCCGCATCGGCCAAACCGGCCGCCCCGGGACGTGCCAAGCCAAAAGCTTTCGCTCCGCGCTCGCGCTGCGGAGTTTTCTCAACCAGTTGAGCATTGTCGTCTTTCGTTAAAGCGCTCGTATCTGCGGCGACGCCACGCCAACGAGCAGCAAGTCCGTAAGCGCCCAAACAAGCGCGTCCACGCGATCGGGGCTTTCGGAAAAGCCTTCCGCCCCAAACGCGCACATTTGGTCTTCCAAGTCCGGGAAGGCGGCGGAGTGTTTCACCCTGCCCTGCGCATAGAGCGCCACGATCGGTTCCGCTCGCGCCTTTTTCCCCTCACTCGCGCGCACCAAGCGCACGTTGAAATCTGGCGCCGCCGCCTTCAGCACCGCGCGCACCATCTCGCCCCCGTTGTTTGCCTCAGCGACGATTGATTGCGCCCCAACCGAACGCGCCAGCTCTGCAACGCGCGCCGCCCACACATGCGGCGCAACACCTTGAACGCTTGCATCGGCAAGCACTATGGCCCGCCGCCCCAACCCCTCGCCTCGCACTGCAGCGGCAACGATGCCGCACGTATCTGCTTTCGGTCCGCTGCTCGCCGGCGGGTCGACTGCAACGACCACACGATCGAACGGGCCATCGTCGCGCTCACGAAGCGCTTCAAGCTCCGCGCGCCGCCACAACGCGCCTTCCGGTTCTTCAATCAGCTCGCCGTTCATTTCCTGCCGCTGCCGAGCCGACCCGCTCCAGCGCGCTCTTAGCGTCGCAATGAAATCAGCGGACAAATTCTCCGCATTGTCGAAGGTCGTCGATCGGGTCGTCACCGTGTCGCTCTGCGCCAACAGCCCCTTCAACGCCGGAATCGGCCGCGGCGTCGTCGTCACCATCATGCGCGGGCGCGTCCCCAGCCGCAGGCCAAGTTGCAACGTCTCCAGCGTCTCGTCGGGGTGCGCCCAATAGCAAAGCTCGTCACACCACGCCGCGTCGAACTGCGGCCCCCTTATCGTTTCGGGGTCCTCTGATGAGAGACACGCCGCTTGCGCGCCGTTGCTCCAAACCAGACGTCTGCGGCTGGCTTCATAGTTCGGACGCTCGCGCGTTAGCGAGCGCAAGCCCGAGTGTCCCTCGACCATCACCTCACGCACGTCGTGAAATGTCTGGCCAACCAACGCAACGCGCCGAGCCCGGCCGCTTTGCGCCAATTGCGACACCCATTCGGCTCCAGCCCGCGTTTTGCCTGCGCCTCGCCCACCCATGAACAACCAACACGGCCAGTCGCCGACCGGCTCGTATTGTTCCGCGCGACACCAATAGCTCCACTCACGGAGTAATTCGCGTTGCAGCGATGGCGGCAAGAACTTCACCAGAGCTTCCCGCGCGGTCCGCGTCAGCGAGGAGAGCAAGCCTACGTTGAAGTTCGGCGCGAATAGCTTCGGACTCGTCATTCTCACTTGCGCTACGGGCTTCGGACAGGAATTCCGCCACATCGCGCTCCGCCCGCACCAGCACCGAAATCGCCTTCGCGAACCGCTCAGCGTCCAAAGCGTCGCCCCCATTGAGGGCCGCGTGCGCGGCGTCCAGGTATGTACGAAATGCTATCGCGGTACTCACCGCCCGGCTCCCTTGCTGAAATCCTTGTTCTCGACAGTGCCGGAACTCTACATCGACCCCGTGGCGGTCGGATTGATTTTGCAGCGGAGCTTGATAGTTCAGGACTTTCCGCCAAAGCGGCATGGATACGCAGGGTGTCTATCCGCGTTTCCTCTGGCCAGAATTCGGCCATACCTCTATTGGACACCCCCTCCCGGAGTTTTCCTTGTCCGACAATAACCGGCCCGACTTTCGCAGCCGCATCGACTGGGCGAAGATGCGCGCCGCCGCCGCGCAGGCACAGCTCAACCAGATGCTCGGCCAGCGCTTCACTTGGCGCAAGGTTGCGAGCGTCTTTGCGGGTATAGTCCTGGTTGGCGTCGTCTCGCTGTGGCTCTGGATATACTGGGGGCTTCCCCGCGTTCCGGACGCTGAAACGATCTGGTCGCTGAACAGACAGGAATCCGTGCGATTTGTCGATCGCGATGGCGAAACGCTCGGCGTGCGCGGACCCTATTACGGCAACCGTATCCACCTAGCGGACGTACCGGACTACGTGCCGCAAGCCTTCCTTGCCATCGAAGATCGCCGCTTCTACGAGCACGAAGGCGTTGACCGGATCGGCGTGCTGCGCGCCGTGCTCGCCAATTTGCGCGCCGGTGAAACCGTGCAAGGCGGCTCGACGCTGACGCAACAGCTCGCGCGCAATCTCTTCCTCACACCGCGCCAGACCGTGAACCGCAAATTGCGCGAGATGGTGCTCGCCTCGCGCCTCGAACGGCGGCTAACGAAGGATGAGATCCTCGAACTCTACCTCAACCGCGTCTATCTCGGCGATCAAGCCTATGGCGTCGACGCCGCTGCGCGTCGCTTCTTCGGCAAGCCGGCCAGTGAACTCACACTCGCAGAAGCGGCGATGCTTGCCGGTCTCCCCAAAGCGCCGTCACGCTCAGCGCCGACAGAGAGCCTCGAACGCGCGACAGCCCGTCAACACGTGGTGCTCGCGGCGATGGTTGATGCCGGCTACATCACCTCCGAACAGCGCGACCAAGCCATTGCGCAACGCATCCGCGTCGTTGAACGCCCCGCCGTTGAACGTTCGCTGGGTTACGCGTTCGACTTGGCGGTCGAACAGGCGCGCGCGGTCGTAGGCCGCGATGTGCCGGACCTAGTCATTCAAATGACCATAGACGCCGACACCCAGCGCGCTGCCTCCGATTCCATCCGCCGCCGGCTCGGCAATCGCGCCTTTGGCCGCCGTCCGCTGCAAGCGTCCTACTTGGCTCTGGACCGCGATGGCGGCGTCCGTGCACTGATCGGCGGCACCGACTACAACACATCGAAGTTCAACCGCGTCACCCAAGCCCGGCGCCAACCCGGCTCCACCTTCAAGACATTTGTCTACACCGCCGCGCTCGAGTCGGGTTTTGACACTGAAGATGTGCGCTACGACGAACCTGTCGTCATCGACGGCTGGCGCCCGCGCAACTACGACGAGGGTTATCGCGGCGCAGTGACACTGCGAACTGCGTTTGCGCTTTCGATCAACACGGTCGCAGCCGAAGTCGCCAACGAGGTCGGCCCGGCCCGCGTTGCAGACGTGGCACGACGCCTCGGCATCGCCAACATGCCGGAACGCAACGCCTTCGTTCCGCCTTCGATTGCGCTCGGCTCGATCGAAACTACGCTCTGGGACATGACCACCGCCTTCGCCACCTTCATGGACGATGGCTTGCGCGTCGATCCGCATATCGTGCAGCGCGTGACCAACTCGGCCGGCCAGGAAATCTATGCGCGCCCGCCCTACACACCCCAACGTGTGCTGGATGAAGACATTGCACACCGCATGAACAGCATGATGGGCGCGGTGGTTCTTCGCGGCACCGGCGCCGGAGCACGGATCGGCAATCGCGACATCGCCGGCAAGACTGGCACCAGTTCCGATTGGCGCGACGCTTGGTTCGTGGGTTACAGCCACGATTTTACAGCCGGCGTTTGGGTTGGTCACGACGACTTCACGTCCATGGGCCGCACCACTGGCGGCACATTGCCGGCACAAATCTGGGCCGATTCCATGCGCGTCGCCCACGAAGGCATCGAGAACCATCCGCTGCCCGGCATCGAGCAGCCCGCGTACTCACCTGCGCAAGTGGAAATGGCGAGCTTCTTCGATGATCTTGTCAACGCCTTCGGCAACAACGACGGCCGCCGCCGCGGCGACGACAACGGTTTCCCGGACCTCGGCGACATCTTCAACTAGATGTCAGCGCTCGCGCACGTCAAAGAACTAGCGCTGACGCTTGGCCAAGCGCCGCTCTTCGACGACGCCGAGTTCGTGCTACAAAAAGGCGAGCGCGTGGCGTTTGTCGGCGCCAATGGCGCCGGCAAGTCGACGCTGATGCGGATGATGGCCGGCCTTACCGAACCGGATGCCGGCGAAATCGTCTATCAATCCGGCACGAGAATCGCGTTCGCGCCGCAAGAGACCAACTTCGACGGTTTCGCAACGCTCCGCGAGTACGCGCAGTCGGTCTCGGTTATGCGTGTCGGCAGCACGATGGAAATCCCAGCCTACGCCGCCGATGCCGCACTCGAACAATTTGGCCTCGACCCACAACGTCCCCCGCAGGGTCTGTCCGGCGGCGAAGCCCGCCGGGCATCTCTCGCCCGCGCGCTCGCCGCCGACGCCGACATTCTCTTGCTCGACGAGCCGACCAACCACCTCGACATCACTGCGATCGAAGAACTCGAACGGATCATCGCCAACCAACGCGGCGCTTGCCTCATCATCAGCCATGACCGCCGGTTCTTGGAGCGCACCTCCACAGCGACGCTTTGGCTTCGCCAACGCCGGTTGCTGAAGCTCCATCGCGGCTATGCCGCCTTCGAGGAATGGGCCGACCAAATCGAGGAGGAAGACGCCCGCAAGCTCGCGCGTCTCGAAACGCAACTCAAAGCCGAAGAGCACTGGCTCCGCCGTGGCGTCACCGCGCGCCGCTCACGCAACGAAGGGCGCCGCCGCAAGCTCTTGGCCATGCGCGCTGAGCGCCGCGACATGAAAGAGCTAGGCGCGTCGCCCGCCGCCGCTCTCAACGCCGAACGCGGCGCCGAATCCGCCCGGCTGGTCATCGACGCCAAGAACATTTCGAAAGCCTACGGCGAACGACCCTTGATCGCGAATTTCTCACTTCGCATTCGTCGCGGCGACCGAGTGGGCGTTGTCGGCGCCAATGGCAGCGGCAAGACGACATTGCTTGAACTCCTGCTGCAACGCCGCGAGCCTGACAGCGGCAGCGTCCGCATAGGCGAAAACCTCACCCTCGCCTACGTTGATCAGCGCCGCGACATCATCGATCCCAACCTCACACTGAAAGACGCACTTACACCCGGCGGCGGCGATCAGGTCATGGTGCGTGGCGTTGCCCGCCATGTCGCTTCGTATGCTAAAGAATTCTTGTTCACCGCCCAACAACTTCGCCAACCCGTCTCGGCGCTTTCGGGCGGCGAACGCAATCGCCTCGCGCTCGCCATCGCGCTGGCCAAGCCCGCCAACCTCCTGGTGCTGGACGAACCCACCAACGACCTCGACATGGACACGCTCGACGCGCTTGAAGAGATGCTCGCGACCTATGAAGGCACCGTCCTCATAGTGAGTCACGATCGCGCCTTTCTCGACGGCGTCGCCACCCAGATCGTCGGCCCGCTCGGCAACGGCAAGTGGGTAGAGACGCCCGGCGGGTGGGCGGATTTCGAGCGCGAACACGGCGAGGCGATCAGCCCACGCCCAACACCGAAGAACCAGCCATCCGAACCGCTGCGCCCCACCGCGCCCAAGAAGCAAAGCAAGCTCAGCTACAAGGACAAGCGGCGCGCCAGCGAACTCGACGCTTTGATGCCGAAGCTATCCGCCGAGATTGAAGGACTTGAAACCAAGCTCGCCGCGGCCGACGCATTCAACAGCAACGAATTCACCCAAACCGCCGCCCGCCTCGAAGCTGCCCGCGCCGAGCGAGAAGCGGCTGAAGCCGAATGGCTGGAGATAGAACTGCGACGCGAGGCGCTCGGCGCACAAGAGTGAATCTCTTGTTAACCAAAGCGCGTACAGATTCGGCCCATGCGCTATCTCTTCCTGCTCGCAGCGATTGCCGCGGCACAAGTCGGTGCGGCTTGGGCGATAGGCGACACCAACGTCGCCCGCCCAGGCGGTTCGTACGCCACCATTGAAGCGGACTCTGTCGCCGGGTGCGAACGCCTTTGCGCCGACGACACGCTCTGCATGGCCTGGAGCTATCAGGCGAATTCTTGCGAGCTAAAAGCCATCGTTCCCACACCGACCGAACGTGAAGGCGTCACCTCCGGCGTTAGCCTGCGCGTTCCGGCTTCGTTGCGCGCGCCCCACTCGCAGGCGCCGCCGCCTTCCGCCGCGCCCGCTATCGCCGCCCACGAAGACCGCGCGCCCGGCGCTGTTATGACGGCAGATCCCCCTCAGGACCTCTCGCTGGCGCTTTTGGGCGGCCCAAGCACTGAGGAAAGCCTGCGCGGGGGGCTTGGAAATTGAAGGCGCTGCTAAGATTTGTTTACGACCGCGCAGTAGTTTCTGCTCGATTCAGGGGACTTCAGGCTTATGTCTAACGCGCGGTTTGCGAAGCTCGTCGATTTGGCGCGTACGACCGACAGCAATCAGCGGCGTGAACTGCTGCGCGAGGTTACCGATCTCTTCTTCGAGACATCAAGTACCCGCACAACCCGTGAGACGGCGCTGTTCGATGATGTTTTGCAGCTTGTGGCCGCGGAGATGCAGGACAGCGTGCTGGCCGAACTCTCAGAAGTGTTCGCCGACGCCGAGGATGCGCCCGTCGGCCTAATGCGCGATTTGGCGAACCACTCCTTCGAAATCGCGGGACCGGTCCTAAAGCGCAGCCACGCGCTCGACGAGCAGACCCTGCTGCAAATCGTCAATTACCAGAGCCAGCAGCACATCGCCGCCGTCGCTCAGCGCCCCGACGTTTCCGAGAACCTATCCGACGCCATCGTAAAGTTCGGCGACGATACCGCGCTCGATCACCTGATCCGCAACGACACCGCCAAGATCTCGCGCACAAGCATGGAAGTCGCCGTCGATCGCGCCCGCAGCAACAGCATGCTGCACGAAGGCGTCGTAAAACGCGCCGACCTGCCGCTTGATTTGCTGAACGAGATGTATTTTGTCGTCGAGAATACGCTCCGCGACCAGATCATGAAGCGCAACGCTTCAGTCGATCCCGCGACACTCGACGCTGCGCTATCAAAGGCCCGCGCGCGGATGAGCGCCAGCGTCGGTGACATGAGCGCGGAAGCCAAGAACGCGATGGCCTTCATCAACTCGAAGAAGAATAGCGGCGAACTGAACGCCCGCCTCCTCGTCTCTCTCTATCGCGAAGCCAAGCAGACTCACTTCCTCTACGGCCTTGCCGAGATCACAAGTCTTGAGCCCGACACGGTGGCCGACCTGATCAATCGCCGCGACATTGATGGTCTCGCCATGATCTGCCGCGCCGCCGGTATCGAACGTCCGCTCTTTGTCACGCTCGCCGTGCTTTCTTGCGGCGGCGATGAAGCCATGCAGCGGGCCGAGGAATTTGGCCGCATGTATAACGACGTGCCGGTCGAAGCGGCCCAGCGCGCCATGCGCTTCTTCAAAGTCCGCAAAGGCGCAGCACAAGCGGCTTAGGCCCTTGCTTCGGCGCGAAGGCGGCAGATATTTACGCCTATGCCCACGCCTTCAGGCGCCGAGCTCGCGCGCCCGTTCCTGCCGACACGCGATTTCGATTTGTCGAAGCGCTTTTACGAAGCACTCGGCTTCGAGAAGGTGCTCGACAGCGACGTCGCGATCTTCAAGACCGGCTCTGGCGGCTTCATCCTCCAACGGCTGTTCACCGATGCGTGGGCCGAAATGTGCATGATGCAGCTCATGGTCGACGATCTCGACGCGTGGTGGACGCACATCGAAAACCTCAATCTTCCCGCAAACTTTGGCGTTGCCGCCCCCAAGGCTCCGGCGATGCAGCCCTGGGGCCTACGCGTGGCTTACATCGTCGATCCAAGCGGCGTGCTCTGGCACATTGCCGAACGCCGCCCAGGCGTGCCGCACGACTAGGCGGCTCGCTCTTTCGTATCGGAGAACCTGACCTTCGGGTTCTTCTCCTGAACGTAGCCAATCTCCCACGCGCTCTTGCCGAGGAACACCGGCGCGTTGTCAACGTCTTCGGCCATCTGCGACGCTGATTTCTCGGCAAACGCTTCGAGATCGGCGCGGCTCTCGGCGCTCACCCAACGTGCAGCCTGGTAGGGAGACGTCTCAAAAATCACCTCGAGTCCGTACTCTGCCTTCATCCGCTCATCGAGCACTTCAAACTGCAGCTGACCAACCGCGCCCACAACGAGATCGCCGCCATGCACCGGCTTGAACACCTGGGTGACGCCCTCTTCGCCCAGGGACTCCAACGCCTTGCGCAAATGCTTCTGCTTCAGCGGATCTTTCACGCGCACGCGCTTTAGGATTTCCGGCGCGAAGTTCGGAATGCCTTGGAAGATGACGTCACCACTCTGAGACAGCGAATCCCCCACGCGCAGGCCGCCGTGGCTCGGGATACCAATCACATCACCTGGAAACGCTTCCTGCGCGATCTCTCGATCCTGCGCCATGAACATCATCGGGTTGTGGACGTTGAAGCCTTTGCCCGCCGCCGTCTTCAGCGTCATGCCGCGCTGAAACTTGCCCGACGAAATACGGAAGAATCCGACGCGGTCGCGGTGCTTCGGGTCCATGTTCGCTTGGATCTTGAAGATGAAGCCGCTGACCTCGCTTCGCCCAGGCGCCACCTCCGTCTCTTGGCCTTTCACCGTAGCCTTCAATGGCCGTGGCGGCGGCGCATTGGCGCCAAGCCCAGCGAGCAACTCAAGCACACCATAGCGGCGCAACGCTGAGCCGAAGAACACAGGAGTCAGATGCCCTTCACGGAATGCAGTCAGATCGAATTTTGGCAGGCCCTCGCGCGCCAGCTCCGCCGTCTCTTCCAGTTCTGCGCGTACATCGTCGCGCAGACCTTCCAGAAAATTGCTGGCACCGCGCTTCTGGCGCATCTCAACCGCAAAGCCCTCTTCGCCATGCTCCAAACGGCGGAACGGCACGAACTCGTCCGTCGTCAGATCAAGCATGCCGCCAAAACGCTGCCCCGACGCCGCCGGCCAATACATCGGCGCAGTGTCCATGGCGAGCTTCGAGTGGATCTCATCCAGCAGCTCAAACGGATCGAGCGCTTCGCGGTCCATCTTGTTGATGAAGGTGGTGATCGGAATGTCGCGAAGGCGGCAGACCTCAAACAGCTTCAACGTCTGCGGCTCGATGCCCTTTGCCGCATCGAGCACCATGATCGCGGAGTCCGCAGCGGTGAGGGTCCGATACGTGTCTTCTGAGAAATCCTCGTGACCTGGCGTGTCCAGCAGGTTGAACACCATGCCGTCGTGCTCAAACATCATCACCGAGCTGGACACCGAGATGCCGCGCTCGCGCTCAATCTTCATCCAGTCCGAGGTGGTGCGCCGCGCTTGGCCGCGCGCAGCCACTTCGCCAGCCAAGTGAATCGCACCGCCCGCGAGCAGCAACGATTCAGTCAAAGTCGTCTTGCCGGCGTCGGGATGCGAGATGATCGCGAACGTGCGGCGGCGGGCGGCCTCGGTGGCGGGGTCGGCGGACATCAGGTCTCAGATATGAAAGCGAAGCGGCGCGTTTACGCTTTGCCGCCGCCCTGGGCAACAGCGCCTCTTGGTCAGCCGCCAGAATCCACCGGCTCGGTCAAAAAATGCCGACCTTCGCGATCCTCGATCTCAATCACCCAAAGGTCCGGATCGCCTTCCCGGCGCTTGCGGACGTAGCCGTCCACATCCGTCTCAACGTCCCCCAGCGAACCAGCCGAAAGATCCAGCCAAATGCGTTCCCCGTCACCGTTGCGAGCCGGCCCGTAAAGGCGAGCTTTACCATCGAGCGTCGCCACTTTCACCAACACCGCCCCTGCGTCGGTGTCGCCCTTCTTCACAACGCCTGCGAAGGCGCCCCCGATCTGCGCGCGCCGAATGAGGGCGCTGGCCCAGAAGTCAGTTTTCAGTTCGTCCATGCCGCCGTTCACCAGAACGCAAGAAGATTAGTTTAACCTTTCTCGCTCGCATGCGCTTCATCATACTAGCCCTCGCCTTGGGGACGGCCACCGCCGCTTCCGCCACAGAGAATGCACGCACCGCCTTCGTGGAGCGGCGTGGGCTTCTTGAAGCCGACGCGCAATGCCACCTCTTCGAACCGAGCATCCGCGCTGCCCTAAACGTCGGCGTCGCACAAGCGCGCGGCGCGCTGCTGCGCGAGGGCTGGACGAACGCCAGACTGCGCGAACTAGAGGCTGCCGCCGTCAACGCCGCCCGCAGCCGCCGCTGCGGCGACGGTCGCACCGAAACCGCTGCCGCCGACGCCCGCCGCTCCTTCGCGCAGTGGGCCAATGCCGGCACAATGGATTTTCCCGGTTGGGATCGCTCCTGGCGTGCGCGCCGCGTCGCTGATCCAGTTGGATGGCGCCTGAGCCAAGATATTAGCTCGCCGGTTCGCGCAACCTTCGGCGTGCGCGACGCGGACGGATCGCAACGTCTCGCTCTTGTGATACCGCTCGCTGCCAGCGCGACAGCACCAAACGCCGCATTCCTCATCCTGCGTGACCAAGCACGCGGCCAGATGCGCGAAATAGCGTTGCCGCAACGCATCTCGCAGGGACTGGAGGCTGGCCTGCCCTCACCGATGGTGACGGCCAGCATCCCCTCCACACGCACCATCGAACGCCGCAATGGCGAACAGAGCGTCGTCTTTACGTTTCCGGACACGGCGTTCCGAGACCTTGTCGATCTGGACCCGCGCGAAAGCGTGGAACTGCGCGTAGAAACCGGGCGCGTCACCCAAAGCTTGCTGGTCGAAGTCGGCGACATCGCCGCCGCGCGCGCATTTCTAACGCTGCGCCGCTAGTCACACCAAAACCGGCAACGTAACTCGCACCAGCGCGCCGCCACCCGGCGCATCATGAAAACTGAGCGCGCCGCCGTGCAAATCCGCCAACGCGCGCACGAGCGAAAGTCCAAGGCCCGTGCCTTCAGCACGCGCGCCACCCGAACCGCGCTCGTAGGCCTGCCCCAGTGTTTCGCGCTCGGCCGCCGGAATCCCGGGCCCGTTGTCGATCGTATCGAGTTGGAGGCTCCCGCTCATGAGGCTCGCTTGCACGATCACGCGGCCGCCCTCCGGCGTAAATTTGATCGCATTGCCGACCGTGTTGATCAGCATCCGCTTTACCGCCCGATCATCCGCACGCACCATGATCGGCGCCTCACCCGCCACCATGCCGAGATGAATCTGCTTCTTTTCCGCGCTATCGATCGAGACCCGCACGACGTCCTCGATCACGTCTCGCACGTCAAACTCACCAACGTGTAGCTCAAATCTCCCGGCATCGATGCGCGAGAGGTCGAGCAGATCATTCACCAAGCCAAGCAGATGCGCGCCACTCTTGCGAATGAGTCCCGCGTATTCGACATAGCGCACGCCGATCTCACCGAAGAGCTGACGCTCGATCATCTCCGAAAAACCAAGGATGTGCGTAAGCGGCGTCCGCAGCTCGTGCGACACCTCTGCAATTCGCTGGTTCGTCGCCTGCTCACTGCGTGCACCCCGCTGCGCGAAGCCAAGAAGCCAGCCACTCACAAGCAACGCACCGACCGTCAGCACCACAGTGAACCACCCGAGCCCCGCGTACATGAAGCTAGAGAAGCCCGTCGCGGCGTAACCCAGAACCGCTCCGATGGCTGAAATCCGTGTCCAGCGGCCGAGCGTCCGCGCCACGATCACCGGCAGAAGCAGCGACACCACAAGCGGCGAACCCCAACCGCCGGTTCCCGCCACCAACCCCGACAGAGCCACCAGCCAAGCCATAATGAGACCTAGCGCCGCCCAACGCTGGTTCACCCAAGGCAAGAAGGTAAACCCAGCCAGGGCTGGCGCTAACGCTAACCCGGCGGCGGCGGCCACATCCTGGCGTTCTGCCCCCCCGAAAACGCCGGCAAACGCCGCCGCAACGACGCTGGCGGTCCAAAACCACCCCGTCCATGCCACTGTAGCTGCCATTGGCGCTGCTTTTGCACCCGGCGTTACGGCCAGTTGTGTTGACACTGAAACGTCGCTCGCGAGTAAAAGACTTCTTAACGCGCTGGGGGAGAGAGTGCCCGCTATGAGTCGGATTCGAAAGCGGACTCACCAATCTAGGATCAGGGAGCAGAAGCCGATGCGGAGCCTTGCGGTATGGACCACAACCGCGGTTGTCGCCCTTCTTGGCGTCGCCAACGCTCAAACGCCTGCTGCTACTGAAGCTGGCGCGAGCAATGTCGACCTGCAGACTGCGGTTACGGCCTACGCCGCTTATCAAAGCGACGTTTCGGAGTTGCGCGCGACAACCATGCGCGACGCAGCAGGTTTGGAAACAGCGCTCGACCGTGTCGCGCGCCATAACCGGGATGCGCTGACGCGGGGTTGGATCGCCTATGGCGCCAACACCGCCGCGCAATCACCAGCATTCGTTCAAGGCGTTCGTGACGCCGCCGCCTATTATGGCCGCGACGCCGTCATCTGGGCCGTCACCGTCGATCCCTCCTACGCGCGCGGTCTACGTGGCGGTCAGGAAGCGACCAACATGCTGCTCGCGTCGGCCAACGCCGACAGCGCCCGCATCATCAGCGTCGCCGATCGCTATCAGGAAATGGCGTACTCGCTGCAGCGTCAGCGCTGGGCAAACTCGGTGGCGCCAGGACAGCCAGCGCGGGTGCAGCGCATTCGCACACTCGGCCGCGACGGTGCGCCGGCCGACGCCGTTCCGTCCGAGGTCGCTCCGCGTCTGAGTGTGACGCCACTCAGCCTCCACCCGGCCACCGACCCTTCCGTCTACGGCGGTCGCCGCTTCTGGGACGCCGTTCGCGGCGGCGAGCAGGTCGTGGAAGTCTCTTCGACGCCCGCGGCGGCAGTTTGGCGTGTCAACGCTTCGCGCGGCGAAGCCCTCGACCGCATGACCGCCGTCGCTGCGCTGCAAGCGCTTGACGCCGTAGACACAAACCAAAGCGCGGTCACCCGGCTCGTCTCCGACCCGCGTTCGCGCGATTGCTTCGAGATGGCTCAATTGCAGCTTTATCAATGCATGTCGGCGGCGCGCTTCCGGTATGAGAACGCGTTCTGCCTTGGCCAGCATGGCCTGCGCGACATCGGCACTTGCATCGGCGCCGTCGCACAACCTGAGGCCACCGCCATGACTCCCGTTCCGACCGCTGGCAGCGGCGGCCGCGACTGATCTTGCTTGGATACGCCGCGAGGCGCATCTAACGGCCATGGCCGGCATCGATCAGACGATCGAAGATCTCGCAGACGAATTTGCGCTCCTCCCCGACTGGGAGGAGCGCATTTCGTATGTGATCGAACTCGCGCGCGCCCTCGCTCCTCTGTCCGACGAGGAGCGCAACGAAGAAAATCGCATTCGGGGTTGCGCCAGCCGCGTTTGGCTCGTCAGCGAAAAGCACGCGGATGAGCCCGAAAAGCTCTTTTTCCGCGGCGATTCAGACGCTCATCTCGTACGCGGCGAGGTCGCGCTGTTGCTGCGCATCTTCTCGGGCCGAACGCCAGCCGATATCCTCTCGGTCGAACCGCAAGCCGTGTTCGAGCGCCTTGGGCTCAAGGAAGCGCTTACCATGCAGCGCTCGAACGGCCTCTTCTCCATGATGAAGCGCATTCAAGACGAAGCTCGCGCCGCTTAGTAGTTCGTCGCCAGTTGCGCCAGGCCAAGCTTCAGTGCGAGTTTGGCGGAGCGCGCTGGCCACCCCTCGCTGCGCTCCAGCGCTTCCAACCCTTCCTCATAGAGGCACAACCGCTCCACAACCCGCCTCAACGGGCCGGCGAGGCGCGCCAGCGCATCTGACAACCTCCGCCGCGCATCGCACCGTCGCGCCATGGCGGCATCGTGTACGTTTCCCAGACCTCGCGTGGTTCCGATTGGAGGCGCAGTCCAATCCGAACCGCGCACCAAGCCAAGCTCACCCGCAGCCCAATCGGAACGCAGCTTCCCCGCAGCCGAAAGCTCAGCCTGGCTCAACCACGGCTCGCCCTGCGGCCCTTTGAGCGCCGCCAGCCGGCGCATCGGCGCGTCTGCATCAAAGCCTCGCACTCTTCGTATCACGCCACTTTCATCAATGGCGTCGCGAACCACGACCGCTCTGTGTTGCGCGAGGAACGCTTCGCCGGGCTCGGCGCCATCGCGTTCCACTCTCGCAAAACCAGCTTTGGTCAGAACGAACGTCCCCTCGCTGCAAGCTTCAAGAACGCCTTCCGCCTCCAACTCGCGGACCTCGCTGGCGCGCAGACGCAGCAGCGCGCGCCGCCGGCGATCACGTTTTGTGAACACACCATAGTCGGGGCCTGCGCCATCTCGAAGCAGCGCGTCTCCGCTCGCGAGGCGGGCAAGAGCGCGCGCCACACGCCGCTCGCTCATGCCTGCGCTCGCTCAGGCAAAACCGGCGCAGGCGCTGCACGTAGCATCTGCTCCAACGCACTCATCCAAAGATCGAACTGCGGCTCGTCGCGCCTATCCTCGATCATGTGACACGCGTGCGCCACGGTAGACCGATCCCGCCCGAACGCGGCCGCCACGCGCGCCAAGCTCAACTCGAAAGCCACGTGACACAGGTACATCGCCAATTGCCGCGCATATGCCGTCTGCGAGCAACCACGTGCATCATCGACGATACTCTCTGGCGGCACGCCCAACGCGTAGCTGACCACATTCGCCGCAAGCTCTGCGGACGCAGCATCTTCCGCGCGTTTCGACAACACGCCCATTCCCACACCTCTTCTCTCGAACAACCGCTCCATGCCAGCCAGCAGGGTACGGCCACACCAGAAGTGTAGGATAGATTTTTTTGCCTAATCTAGGATTTTTTTCCTGATTATATACTTGACGCCACAAGCCTGAATAACTAGATTTGGCTCATGAAATTCGACGCTCCCCAATTCCAGACCGAAGAAGCCGCCCGCGCCTACATCGAAGCGCTGCGCTGGCCGAACGGCGTCCGCGTCTGCGGCAAGTGCGGCGCTATCGGCACCGACTACCCCACCAAGCGCACGGGCCGCTATCGCTGTGGCCAAAAGGAGTGCCGCAAGGACTTCACCGTCATGACCGGCACCGTGATGGAAGCCAGCCACATCAAACTGAATGTCTGGCTGATGGCGTTCTATTTGATGGCGTCGTCCAAGAAAGGCATGAGCGCCCACCAGCTCCACCGCTCGCTGGACATTACTTACAAGTCGGCTTGGTTTCTTGCGCACCGCATCCGCCTTGCAATGGCGAACGGCGACTTGATGTCAGGTCCGATCGGCGGCCCCGGTCAAATCGTGGAAGCGGACGAAACCTATTGGGGCAAAGTCGAAGCGCCTCGCTCCGTGCGTTTCGATGGCCGCCCCTATCACAAGAGCGGCGCGCGCGGTCCCGCCAACAAGCGTCCGATCATCGCGCTTGTGGAACGCGGCGGCCAAGCCCGCGTCTTCCACGTTGCCGAAGCCTCGAAGAAGACGGTTGCGAAGCTCTTGGAAGAGCACGTTGACCGCCGCTCACGTCTGCACACCGACGAGAGCAACCTTTATCCGGCTGTCGGCAAGTCGTTTGCCGCGCATGAAACCGTCAAGCACAAGGCTGGCGAGTATGCGCGCGGCGACGTCCATAACAACACGGCGGAAGGCTTCTTCGGCGTGTTCAAAAAAGGCATGTCGGGCGTTTATCAGCACTGCGCTGAAAAGCACCTGCACCGCTACGTTGGCGAGTTTGAATTTCGCTTCAACCACCGCGTAAAGCTTGGCTGGTCAGACAAAGCGCGCGCTGACGCCGCTCTTGTCGGCGCCGAAGGCAAGCGCCTCACGTATCGGCGGACTGACGGCGCCGAACAACACGTTCAAGCGTAAGCGCGCCGCTAAGGTCCGTCAGATCCTGCAAAAGCGCTTCGGCAGGCTTTCGCCGGCGACTGATCCGAACACGTCAAAGGACTTGTTCGATGACAATTAGGGCGTTTGCGCCGCGACCATAATTGACCCCTGCCGCTCACCGCACTGAGAGCACTTGAGCGAGCGGGCCATGTCGCGGCTGAACGTACCCAACGGCCAACGATTCAACACGTCAGCCCATACCATGAGCGTAGAATGCTTGCAGGCTTCGCATGAGATGTAGAGGCCATACGGATTACACGGCCCATTAGTCAGCGGAATGCCGCGCCCTTTGTCGTTCCAGTAAACCACCGTCGCTTCCTTCTGAAAGCGACCCCATGCGCAACTACACTTAGGACTCGGCGCCTAATTTCGGAAGTCGTACAAAGTGAGTCGGCCCCGGTGCTCGAACACCGGGGCCGATGAAACCACCGTTTGCGCCGGTGGCCAATGGCGCATGTCTAGGAGTGCGCCATATGCCTACAGCCGCAGCCGTCGCTACAGCTAGCTTCAAGAGCTTGATGGAGGGCTTGGGTAAACTCGCGACCGCTAAGCCCTACGCGGAAAACGCCGCTCTGGTGACAGACCTCATGGAAAAGGTCTCTTCCATGTACGGCGAGTATGAAGCGGTGACGGAAAGTCAGGCTGCGCTGAAAGCAGAACTTGCAAGCTTCAAAAACTTTGAAGCGCAAAAGCCCGACTATGTCAGAACCACCGAAGACTCTGGTGTTGTGACCTACAAGTTGAAGGCGCCGGAAGAGCCTAGTGAAGAAGCGATACGCTTCTGTCCAAATTGTTTTCTGAACTGCAAAGTATCGTATCTGCAGCCAAACGGCGAAACCGTTCGCGCTGCGGGACGCAATGGGCGCTGGCGCGTTCATGACTGCAAATCCTGCAACAGCACGTATCCCTACAATTTCCTTCAAGACCGACCAATGCCGCAACCGTTCAGCGGCGGCCTAGCTTGATGGTTTTGTCTTCGGCTTTGGTTTCTCTTGCGTGATAGGCGGCGTCTTAAACGCGCCACGCAACGCTTCCTCTGCGCGCCGCTTTGTTTCTTCTTCGCTGTATTGATCGTCTTTAGAGCGCTTAGTCATGTCAGAATCTTTCCGCGCATCACGTTTGAAAGTCGACCGCGCCAAGGCGCATATCCAGGAAATTGAAAACTACATCGCAGCGCACTTGGAAAAGCATCCGCCCATCTTCACGCGCGAGCGCGTCAACCCAGCGGACGAATGGAGCGCGACAAACACCCACCTCACCGTGAAGGGGTTTGGGGATGAAATTGGACCGATGGTGGGCGACGTCATCCACAATCTGCGCGCATCCCTTGACCTGATGGCGGTCGATCTCGTGAAGGCTGCGGGCAAAAATCACAAGAGCGTCTATTTCCCGTTTTGCGAAATTTCCGGCGACATCGATGAAATGATCACGAAGCGAAACTTTCATCGCGCGGGACCGGATGCAGTGGCGTTACTCAAGCAATTCGCTCCCTATACCGGGGGGAACGACGCGCTGCGTGGCCTGCATGACCTCGACATTCAGGACAAACATCACACGATTATCCCGGTGCTCAATGTCATCAGCACCCCCGACTACACGGTCGATATTCACGAGGATGGCCGTGTCCGGCTTCTCATGCCCGACTCCTTCGACCCGAAAGACCTCCTCGGCGTCACGTTTCCCGATGGCGGGGCGTTCAGTCACCAACCGCTTGTCCCAACGTTGCATGATCTCGTGCAGCTTACGGAGGGCATCCTCGAAGCTTTCGCGACGCTGGTCGCCGCGCGGACGTAAGGCCGCGAATGGATCGCGCGCGCACACGCGGAAGACTTGAGTCCGTTCGTAGGACTAGTCTACCCACCTTGACGCCACATAGGACTTTATTCAGGTAACATTTTCAGAGCTATGCGCAAAAAGAGAGCGCTAAGTCATTGATTTTAGGCCATGTGGCGCGAAGTATATAAATGGGATTTTTTTCCTCTATCCGCCTTTGCGGGTTTGGCCTAGGCCCATGCGCTTGGCCAGATTGGAGCGCTCTTTTGCGTAATTAGGCGCGACCATCGGATAATCGTGAGGAAGGCTCCATTTGGCGCGGTACTCATCCGGCGTCATGGCGTAGCGCGTCCGTAGGTGGCGCTTCAAAGATTTGAATTTCTTCCCGTCTTCCAAGCAGATGATGTAATCGGCTGTCACCGATTTCTTGATCGAAACCGCGGGCTCAGGCGCCGCCTCGATGGCAGCGCCAACGACGCCGGACACTTCCAGCAACGCGCTATGCACCGTGCGGATCAACGCAGGCAAATCCTGCGGTTGCATCGGGTTGGCCGAGACGTAGGCAGCCGCGATGTCAGCAGCCATGCGCACCAGATCGCGCGGGTTTTCCATTCAGCGGCTTTTTGTCTGCAAGTGAAGGTCAGATATTGTATGAGTATAGTTGCAGGTCTTGCAAGCGACAAGTCCCACAAATATTGAACGCATATTCATCGTAACAGCAATGAGAAGGTCGAGGTGCGATCTCTCTTAGTGCAGGTAGGGTCTTCCCTATCTCACCAGAAACATGATCAACAGCAATGCGCCCAGGCAAAGAAAGGTCGCCGCCGCCGTCCCGGCCTGCCCGTACGGGCGGTCACAGGCGCGCGCCAGCGCTTCGATTGAACGAGCTACCAAGGCCGACATCCGACGGGTCCAACTCTGCCAAGCGCCATAAATCCGCAAGGCCAACACGCCGGCCCACCGGCCTGCGTCCGCCAGCGGCCCCCGATAGAGCGCATCGATGTCCAGCAACCGAACTTCGCGCTCAGTTGGCGTCACCCGCGCCAAGCGAAGCGCCAAGAATGCGAGCCCCGCCCCACCCAACAGCTGAAACTGCGGTCCGACTCGATCGATCATGAACGGGTCGAACGAAGTTCTCGAAGGCATCAAGTCAAACAGCCATTGCGGCGCGAGCCCGACCGACAGGCACAAGAACAGAGCCAAGGCTGATCCGAGCATCATCGAGAAAGGCGCTTCGCGAATGGGGCTCACCTGCCCTGTTCGCGTAAACGCCGCCAACGCTGGTCGCATTAGAAACGCAACGAACAACATCGCCGGCGCGGCCCAGATGATTGTCCAAAGCCAGCGCCAATCCCACTGACTCGCCGCTTCAAGTGAAGCCGAATGCGCAGCGAACAATGCAAGTCCGGGCGTGGCGGAAACAGCCAAACCGCATCCGAGCATCAAGAACGCCGAAATCGGCATGGTGCGCCCCACCCCCGCCAATTGTGACACGCACGCCGATCCGTGCCGTTCAAGCACGCTGCCGAGCGTCAGCTGCAACGCTAGAAGCGCCAGGATCGTCGCAAATGCCGTCGCTTCGGCGGCGGCCAGCGCCAGCGGCGTGCCAAGACCCACAAGCAATACGCACAACCCGGTTTGCATCGTGAGCCCGTACGCCGCCGCGCGCCGCAGATCGTCTTCTGCTGCGACATAGACCGCACCAAGCAGCATCATGGCGGCCCCGATCCAAATCAACAGCGGCTCCGACGGGAAGCAGCGCGCCAAGGCGTAAACGCCGAGCATCGTCGTAAAGCTCGATATCGCCGCCGCGCCCGTTGGCGATGCGTGCGCCACGGCATCCTTCAGCCACACATGCGCGGCGGGCGCGCCGATACGGATCATCAGCGCCGCAAAGATGAACGCGCCGCCGATGGTCGTTACATCGAGCCGGCCAACCTGCGTCGCACTCACCCCCGAAGAAAGGTGAACCGCGACACCGACAAGCAGCAGCAAGCCCTCAAGCCCGTGCCAGATCAACAAACGCGCACCGGCGCGGCTGGCGCCCTCCAGCGGAGACGAGAACACCACCCAAGCCGCGGCGAGCCCTGCTACCGACAACGTTGCGACAAAGCTGATGATCAAATCACCGACGAACAGCGCCGATACCGCGCTCCCCGCCAGCAACAAAATGGCCGCATCTTCGTAACGATTGCGCCGCGCACCCGAGTAAATGCCCAGCGCAACAAGCGCCGTCAGCAGTGCGATGCCGAATATTCGATTCAGTTCGTCGAGTTTCAGCAGCACGACGGGCAAGCCCATCTGACTACGCGCCGCCGCCGCACCGAACTCGTGTTCCAGCAACAGCCAGAACGCACCAAGCGCAGCGATAACTATCACCGGCGAACGCACGGTTCGAGGCAGCGCCAAGACCAGCAGCGCAGCGAGGATCGGCACGAAGCCAGGATTAAGGGTGAGTTCTTTGAGTTCTTCCATCACCCCCCTCTTCTTCCTTATGGCGCCGGTCCAAGAGAATGCGCCCCACGTGTGCCACGAGCACAACGAACAGGACGGCCGCGATGCCGACCGCACCGGCCGCCGCGGGCTGATCGCCGATCCAAAAGCGCAGTCTTGCGCCCGCGGCGATGTCGAAGCCAAGGCCACCGAGAAACGCAGTCAGGCAAAACACCAACAACAGGCCAAAGACATCGCTGTTTTGCGGAGCGCGCGGAGACTTGCTCATGGCGCGGCCCTCGCTGTCCAAATCGGGGCCAAGAACTCAGCCAGCGAGTTTACAGACACCAACAGCGACAGCGTCGCGGCTGCCGCAAGAATGACGGGCGCGGCAAGCAGAATCGAAGCGCCGTCCGGTCTCTTGAACGCATCCGTCGGGGCTCGCGCCGCCAACGCACTCGCGGCCAACGGTCCGAGATGAGCAAACGTCAGGATCGCGGCGCCAGCCGCAAGCCCAGCCGCCCAGACCAGACCCGACCCAGCGGCGGCCGTTATCAGCCAAAGCTTGGCCCACGCGCCTGCGAACGGCGGCATACCAATCATGCTCGCCGATGCGATCGCGAAGCCCGCAAACGTCCATGGCATGACGCGGCCGAGGCCAGCATAGTCCGCAACCTTGGTGCGCCCGGTAATCGCCGCTGTGGTGCCAGCGCCCATCAGAAGCGTCGCCGCTGAGCAGGATAGCGCGATAATTTGCAGCGCCGCCGCGAACAGACCAGCAGGTCCAAAATGTCCGGGCTGAAGCGAGAGCAGCGCTCCCATCACCACCGCAAGCGATTGCGCCATGCATGAATATGCCAAGCGCTCGCGAATATCCTGCTTCGATAGCGCGATTAGCGCCGCGACAATCATGCCAACGCCAACAAGGACGATGAGCGCTTGAGCCGCAATCGCAGCCTCCGCCATTCCCACCCCAAATACGAACGTCACCACCTTGAGCACGCCGATGCCGCCGGCAGGCAACACCGCCAACGCCTGAATGGTCACGAGAGCCGGAAACGGGCCCGTGCTCGACGCCGGCAACCAACGATGCATGGGCGGGATCGCCGCCATGGCTATGCCCATGACGTAAAAGACAAGCAGCACGTTGGCCGTCAGCGCATCGACGCGCCCTGCAAGCACGCCGCCGACTTGGAAATCCAGCGTACCCGAGATCGCATAGGTCCAGATGATCGCCGGCAGAAAACATCCGACCGAACTGGCCAGCAAAGTCGCAAGGAACGCGCGCGCTGCGGGCCGCGCTTCGCTGTCACCGCGATGCGCCACCAGCGGGAACGCAGCGAGCGCTAATGCTTGGTAGGCGACAAACAAACTGAAGAGGTTGGCTGAGAACGCCACCGCAGTCACGCCAGCCATCGCCAAAGCGATAAACGCAAGCATGCGCGATGGCTCTCTCTCTTGCTTCGCCCGCGCTACGCCAGCGGCGTGCACAGCGTGCAAAACACCCAGCCCCGTCAGCACCGCAGTCATCATCGCGCCAAGCGGGTCAATCTCGAAGGCAAGATCCACATTTGGCAACGGTCGCGCGAGCACGATGTAACCCGTTTGGCCGTGAGCAACGGCGCTCACAAGATACACCGCGCAACTCGCCGCGAAGAGCGAGAAACCAATGTGAATGAGATCGCGCAATCCCGGTGGCTTAGGGATGAGCATCACCAACAGGGCCTGCACCACCGGCGCGCCAAGCACGCAGAACATGGCGATTTCCGGCGTCATGACGCCAGCCCGGTCAGCTTGAGCGACGCCGCGGCAGCCGCACGCAACAAAAAGCCTGGCGCAACACCAATCGTGACAGTGGCGATCGCAACGATCAATGCCGGAGCCAGCGCAATGCGCCAGACACCCCTTTCGCCGGCATAGGCGGCATTGGCGCGGCGAAAATACATGCGCTCGATCAGGCGTCCGCCGTAAAACACGCCAGCCAACGACGCGACGACCACCAACGCGGCAGCCCACCACCAACCGGCGCCCACACCAGCTTCGACCAAGCGCCAGCGCCCCAAAAACCCGATCGTCAGCGGTGCGCCCATCAGACTCAGCGCGCCAAGCGTTATGGCGGCGCTCGCAAGCGGTGCACGTTGTCCGTAACCATCGAGCATCTCAAGCGACTGCACACGCCCCGCAGCCGCGCCGCCATAAAGCGCCATCGCCGCTGCCGAAAACGCAACAAGTTGCATCAACGCAGCCGCAAAGCCTGCAGGCGAACCAAGCGCGATGCTTAGCAGCACGCATCCAGCTTGTGACGCACCGGCATACGCCGTCAGCCGCAAAAGATTGCGTGCGCCCACCGCCTGGACTGAGCCAACGATGACACTCGCCGCTCCTAGTACGGCCAACGTTGCAGAGATCGCCGCGCCGATCTCCGGCGCCGCGATAGCGTATGCGGAAAACCGCACCAACGCGCTCAGCGCTCCCAGCACGCTCAGCACACCAATTCCCAACACATAGGTCGTCGGCAAGCGCCCCACCGCGGCAGCGGCCCATGCGTGCATGGGCGCGACTGCGCCTTTTACAGCCAGGCCAAGCACAATCAGCGCAGCGCCCGCGGCGGCAAGGTTGTGCGCCTGAATGTGCGCAAGCGGGAGCGCGTCTATGGCGAAGCTGCCAGTCGCACGTGCAATCATGCCAGCGCCCAAGAGCATGAACGCAGCGCCTACCCCGCCATAGCTCAACATCCGCAGCGCACCGTTGAGGGCGCCGCGACCACGCTGAGCATTCAGCATCACCAGCCCAACTGACGCGAGCCACGCGGTCTCGACCGCCGCCACGATCGCTATCAGATCGCGCGCCACGAGCGCACCAATCCAACCGGAAGCAATGCAGAGCACAAGTGCAAGCGCCAAGGGCGCGACCGCGGCGCCGCTGTCTTTCAGCGACGCACCGACTGCTAAGATCGTGACCGCTGCGACACTCGCCAGCAGCGCGGCCGCGAACGAACCAACGCCGTCTACAAAAAGGGCAACGCCCACTCCCGCGATCGCTTGGCCAGCGCCGCCCAGCACAACCGACGCGAAATCAATCGCCGCATAGGCCCCAATCCCCGCGGCGACGCACGCGACAACCCAGCTCACGCGGGCGGCGCCCGTCACAAGCGTCAATGCTGCACCCAAGAGAGGTGCTACGATCATCAACAATGGCGCATGCGCGCGCGCCAGATCCAAATATGCGGGAGTCATGAAGTCGGTTCCCGCCCGTCGCTATTGGCGTCCGCCCCATCAATCTCTGGCGTCTCGATTGCGCCATAGCTCTCTTGCAATCGAACGACGAGCGCCGTTCCGAGAACGGCATAAACGAACAGAAGTGCGATCACGGTCACGAGCGCTGCATTGCCAACCCCCATCGCGGCTAGCGCCGCAACACTGCCGAGACCGCAGATGAGGAGTCCGCCCACGCGTTTGATCGCGTTGCCCGACAGGAGCGCCGCCACCGCACCGATCAGCAGCAGCGTCGCGCCGCCAGCGGCAAGCAAGAAATCAACGGATAGGGCTGCTCCGCTCACCACTCACCGTCCTGCAATGTCGGCGCGCGCCCAAAAACGACCTGAAGAATGAGCGCAGCCGCGCCGACGGTGCTCAGAAATGCGCCAGCTTCGATGAGCTGCGCCGCATACGTCCAACCTGGCAGGCCCGCTCCTGCGCAGATGCTGACGATGCCGAGGGCCAACACGGAGCGAGCCAAGATCGCTGGAAACGCCGCCCGCGCCACCGCCGCTCCGAAGGTCAACGCATGCAGCATCAGAACCAACCCGAACGCCAAACCGCCAACGAAGCCGACGCCGCTTCCGGCCACGCGCCCGCCTAGCAGCAGCAAGGCAAAAAGCGTCATCAGCGGCGCGAAAAACCTCGCCGCGGCGACGACGATTGCGTCCCACTCTGGCTTCATACGCGCTGCCTCAGCGATCCACGTTCACCGAACCCTAGGGCTCCCACACACGCGATACCGGCGACAAGCAGCGGCGGGGCGAGCCAGAAACTCAAACCAGGAAGTTCGTTCTGCGCCCGCAGGGGCGCTGATGTGACGACGTCAAGCAGCGGCCACCAGATGGCGACGACCGCGACGGCGGCGCTCAAGAGTCCCAACCAGGGGAAGCGGCGCGCTTGCCTCGCCTTGGTCACGCGCGCGCTTAACAACATTGCCGCCATGAGAAGCACCGGCGTCCACGCCGCTGCGAATAACGCCAGCGCCACTGCAGCGTCGCCGCCTCGCAAGAGCAGCACCACAGCCGCAACCGAAACGCCCGTGACGGTCACGTGAAGACAACTCACGAACAACGAACGAGCGAGCAACGCGCCAATCGCTGTCGCGATGGCCACGCCCAGAAGCGCCAACGCAAGCCAAGGTAAGATGGCGCTCATGGCCCCGAACTCGGACGCGTTGATCCTGGTCGCGGCGCTGCATATCGCCCGGTGATCGGCGCGAGCCCCGCAGCGTGCGCGGCCTGCGCCACTAAGTGCGAGAGCATCGGCCCCAGCGCCACCAGCAAACCTGCAAGCAACAAGAGACGTAGGGCAATGCTCCAATCGGGCGCGGCGATGGCAAGCCCAATTACAACAACGACCGAACCGACGGTGTCCGCGACATTCGCCGCGTGCAGCCGCGTGTAAAGATCCGGAAACCGCAATAGACCCACTGCGCCTCCGGCCATCAAGATGAGCCCGCTCGCTACGACTACGCCGGATATGGCAAGCCGCACGAGGTCGAACACAACGCCCGCATCCATCAGCGTTCCTCCGCGCGCATAAGCGGCGGCTGGAAGCTCCGCGACCGGAAAAACTTGAGCGCCGCCACATTCGCGATCACGCTCGCGAACAAGAACGCAAACGCAGCGTCCACGAGAGACGCGCGTCCCGTCGCGACAGCCACCGCAGCAGCAATGACCGCGATCTTGGTGACGACGCCATTCATCGCCAACGTTCGGTCATAGAGCGTCGGTCCGCTGAACAAGCGCATCACACACAACAGTAGCGCTAGGCCAACGCCGACAGCGGCTGCGAGCGCAGTCATCGTCCGCCCTCGACCACGTTCGCCTCAAGCCGCCCGAGTTCCGCCGCGTCAATCCTGCTTTCGTCGACAACATGAACGAGCAAACCGTCGGCGTCATGGTCTACGACCACCATGCCCGGTGTTGCGCTGATCATGTTTGCGAATGCGGCCCGGTCGTCAGCCTCCGCCGCACGCGTCCGTAGACGAACCAAAGCCGGATTTAGCTTTACATCGGCAGAAAGCGCGGCGCGGAGTGTTGCGATCGCGCCGCGCGCCACCGCGCCAGCGCGCGCAGCGCTGAGCGCAAGCAATCGCGGGGACCGTGCGAATGCGCCCGTGGCGCCGCCGAACCGCATCGCCACCATGACGCAGACAAACGCCGCGCCAAATACAACCACCCAGTCCTGTGGAGAACTTGCACGCTGTGTGGCCGCTATCCACAACACCGCCAAGCCGACAAACATTGCTGCGGCGTGAAGCATTCATTCGCCTCCCCGCGCCGCCATCGCGCGACACCAAGGCTTAGCCTCGCATCAGTGGATTCGCCAGATTGATCCGGCCCTAGACTCAGCCGTTGCGGCTGAACAACAGCGCTGCGTTGCGCCGCGCCAACGACAATTCCAGGACGTCGTCGTCATAGGATTGTTGATCAATCCCCACCGCATCGGCGGTGAAGGACCAATTCCAATACCGTAACACCGTCTGCGCTTTCGCCGTCGCCAACGTATCAAACGTGTAGACCGCGCGGCCGAGCGGATTATTCGAGGCATCGGGATCGCCGCCAGGCCGCCGCAGTGCTTTCCAAAGCGCAATCATCAGCGGCCGCTTCAGCCCGACAGCCTTGCAGAAGACGCCGATCGCTTCTCCGCCGGCGTCGGCGAAAATCTGCGCTGCGGTGGTCGGCTTCAAGCCGGACAAATGCGCAATCTCGTGTATGAGAGCCCGGTCAAGTCCACGCTCGGCCGCCGCCAAGGCGCCTTCAAGCGATTTGTAGGGGCTTTGCGCCGCCGCGGCTCGATTACGCTGTCGCCGCTCAATCACTTGCAAAGTCTTGCGAGTGTCGGCGTCCGCCCAACCTTCGGCCGCCGCCAGCTTGAACACTTCGCCCAATTCCTGGATCAGCACCTGCCGATCCACCGCAAATCGGCGCAATATCTGCAGGCGCGCGTGATGCTCGGCCCACCAAAAAAGTACAAGCGCCTGCGTCGGCTTCAATTCCATTCGCGGAACGAGAAGCGGCGCCAGACTTGGCGCTTGTCGCGACTTGGCGACAACAATGTCCACGCCCTGCGTCGAAAGGCGCGACGCCGAATTGCGCAGCACTGCCTCAATGGCCGCTGTGTCGCCCGTCTGCAAAAGCGCATCGGTTACCGTTTCAGTGAGGCCGCGACGCTGGGCTATCGCCAGCCAATGCCATGCGACGCCTGCACGTACGGTCGCGATGAGATCGGAGTCATCGAAGCCAGCGCCATTTTCCAACAATGGTTGCGCAACGCTGATTTCGTCCCGCGCGAGGTAACGCAGCAGCGCCTTCGGCGCATCGTGCACACGCGCAAGCCCCTGAGCGCACTTACGGCGCGCATCAAGATTGCTGGTCCGCAACAAGCCGACAAGGATGTCCGCCGCCAGTTGGCGCTCATAGGCAGGCAGGCGCGTTTCGGGCCAGGACACGACCTCGCACAGCCGCTGCACCAGGGCTTGCCGAGCCCGCGGTGTGTGCGGCTCGGTAAGCTCCAGAGGCTGGGGCTCCTCGAAGTCGGACAGGGGTTGATTCGGCAACGCCATCGCACCAGCCAGCACGCGGCGCGTTAAGCTCTCGTCAACGCGTGACGCACTGGACCGGCCAGTTCTCCATCATTATGGCAAGAACCTATGGAGCCAGGGGCGGCTGACCGAGGACACAAACAGCGTTCGGGCTTCTTGTCCGAACTCAATCTCTATTACCTCCTCGTTGGCCTCTATTTCTTGGCGTTTGGGATGCAGTTCGTACTGTTCCCGTCACTCGTCGCCTTCGCGCTCGATGCAACGCCCGCTGGCGTCGGTCTCGCCCAGTCCGCGCTTTCCGCCCCTATGTTTTGCCTCTTGCTGTTCGGCGGCCTCCTAGCCGAGCGCGCGCGCGCAGGCACGACGCTAGCGCTTCTGTACCTCGGCTTTGCATTCATGAGCCTGATCCTCGGTGCGGTCGTAGCAGCGGGGCAGCTCACCTACGCTGTTCTCATAGCCTATGCGGTCATTGTTGGATCATGCGCCGCGTTTGCGATGCCTATCCGCGACGCCGCGCTCAACGGCATTGTCGAGCGGGAAGCCTTGCGCGGCATTCACACTCCGATCGCGACCGCTGCCGCCATAACCACCGCCGTGCAGATCGGTGCGCAGATCGTTGGCATTCTCATAGCCCAATTCGCCGGCAAGACACCGGCGCCCTATCTCGCAATCCAAGCACTTGCTCTTGCGCTTGGCGCAGCGGTGGCGCTGCTTGGCATGAAAGCACCGAAACCTTCCGGCCACGAACGCACGCTGCTGGGCGCGCTCCGCGATCTGCGAGAAGGCCTCGCCTATTCCTTCCGCGATCCAGTGATGTCGCCGATGCTGATCTCGGCGGCGTATGTGGGCGTGTTCGTCATCGGCGCCTTCCAGGTTCTGTTTCCGCTTATCATCCGCGACGCATACGGCGGCGATGACAACACCCAACAACTGCGCTTGGGCGCGTTGCTGGCATGCTTCTGGAGCGCCTCGTTCGTATCGGCGGTCGTCCTAAGCAGGCTTAAACCTCTGCGACAACCCGGCCGCGCGCTCGTCATCTCCCACCTGATCGGCGCCGCAGCGCTCTTCTCGTTTGGGTTTCACAAACCGTTCGCGTTGTTTGCAGTAATCGTTGTGCTTTGGGGTTTCGCCGCTGGCGTCGCCATCTCAACCAGTCGCACAATTGTTCAAGGCGCTGCAGGGCAGCGGTTTCTGGGGCGAGTGCTCGCCGTGTATTCGATGGGCTTCATGGGCGGCGCGCCAATTGGGTCGGCGCTCGTTGGTTTCGCGGCCAGCCAGTGGGGCGCGCGCGCAGCGGCGTTAGCCCCAGCGACAGGGCTAACGCTCGCCGCGTTGGCATTAGCTTTGTTCACGCCGCTATGGCGTTACACACCCGTCCAGCAGATCAATGATCCGGACGCGTAAGCGTGCTTCCACGCTCACGGCGCGAGCTGGCGCCACGCGCCGTGTACGCTTCATTCTCAGCTTGGAAGTGCTGGATCGTCGCATTGGTTTCGGCCAAACCGGCATTGTGGGCTGCGGCAGCTGCCTGTGCTTGCGCTTGAAGCGCCTGCGCCTGCGCGGTGCAGGCTGCGAGTTCGGTTTCGCGAGTGGTGCGCCAAGCGCCAAGTGCTTCACGCGCCTGCGACATCGCGGAATTGGTCGCAGTGGCGCCATCTGGAATCGTCGGCGGCGGCGTGAAGTTGCATTGCGCAGGGAGGGCCGCAGGAGTGGTCTGGGCCAGGGCTGGCGTCGCCATCAATAAGATCGCGGCGGTTGCGCCAAGCAGAACTTTCATCGTCATCTTACTCCTGTCCAGAACGCGTCGTTCTTATCCCTCGACCGCGGGATTTGCGAGCCAATCACGGCCAAAATGCGGTGACTGGCCTCGCAATGGCGACCGGGCTACCTGACCTCGAAAGGTACGCGCATCCGATAACGCCCTTCGACCGCCTGACCGTCCCGCATCGCGGGAACCATTCGATAATCGCTTGAAATCCGGAGCGCAGCTTGCCCAAAACCCCAATTCGAGGGCGTTTCGGACGAAACCGAACAATCTAAAGCTCCGCTTGTTCGCACCAGACAATCAAGAACGACTTGCCCGGTAATGTCATGCGCGAGCGCGCGAGATGGATAATAGCTTGCAAGATCGCGCGGCTGGCGAAGCCATCGCGGATTTGTGATCTCGCTCGGACCTGGTTCCACGGGCGGCAAGAACCCTGTGAGCCCGCCTGTGTCGGGCTCGGGCGGCGCAGAGAAATCGACAATGCGCTCCGTGGACTCTTCGATCGGTCGCTCGGGAGGCGGGGTGCGCGGACGTGTTATCGGCGGCGGCGGCTCCGGCGGCCGCAGTGTCACCATCGGAATTGTGAAAGACGATTGTCCCGTTTCGGTTTGCAACGAGATCGAAACGCTGAGCGCTGCGAACACTGCGAGTCCAAGCAAGACTGCCGACGCACCGAACGACGTCGCACGCATGCCGAGTGATTGAGTCATATGCGCCTCCCAGTTGTTGACCGGTCTTGACGCCGGTTCAGAAGAAGCATGCGACGCTTCGTACCGCGCGAATATTCACAGGCGCGAGAGCGCCATCACGCTTGCGAGATTTCACGAATTCGCGATGTGCTCAGCCGCTTGGCGAAAACGGCACAACCATACGATAGCGACCGCGAACTGGCGTCCCGTTCAGCATCGCGGGGCGCATCACATGCGCGCTCGCTATGCGCAACGCAGCGTCACCGAAGCCCTGACCTGCTGGTGTTTCCGACGCAACGGCGCACGACAAGCGCCCATCGACATCGACATCGCAGTCCAACACGACTTCACCAGCAATGCCGTGCATGAACGCGTCGCGCGGATAGTAGCGTTCGGGGTTGCGCGGTCGTTCAACCCAAACCGGCGAGGTGATAACCACGGGATCAATGGGCGCCTCCGGCAGCGGCAGCGGCGGCGCCTCGGTCTCTCGTCGTTCGGCGTGCGGGATTACAAGGGTCGGCGCAGGCGGGCGCAGCGCCGCTGGCGGCGGGCGCCATATCTCACTGACCACTGTTACTGGCGGTGCATCCGTCCGCAGCCACATGGGCGCATAACGCAAAGAGCCAAGCGCCAAGAGTACAAGCGTGGCCAGCGCAGCCGACGCGCCAAACGAAACAAGCCGCACAACCCTCATGGATCGCGCGGCTTGCTCTGGCGTGTGTACGCCGTGGTTCACGTGCCTGTTGTCCTTTCAGCGTCGCCGCCGAACCGACAACACCTGGATCAGTCTGGCAACACCCACCGCACAGTAGTGCGGAAGCGTCCCCCAGAAGTCGGCACCCCGTCCCGCGTCGCTGGCGCGATACGGAAGAAGCGCGAAATCCGGAGCGTCGCATCGCCGAACCCGTAACCTGGCGGATCCTCGGCAGTCACCGTGCAGGACAAACGTCCATCAGCGCCGACAAGGCAATCGATGGTCGCCCGTCCCTCGACTTCCCGCTCTTGCGCGCGATCGGGATAGTATTGGGAGAACTGGCGGGCGTCCGGGCGCTGCAGGAACACCGGGTTCGTGATGACCGACGGCGTCGGCGGAGCCGGCGGCGGGTCAATTGCGACCGGAATCGGCGTCGGCGTCGGCGGCGCATCCAGATTCGGTGGCGGCACACGCTGCTCTGGCGGTGGCGGCGGCGGCGGACGGTCCGGCGGCGGCGGAGGTGGCGGTGGTTTTTTCTCCTCCTCGATTTCCACCTTCACGGCGTCGGCTTCATCGAAGAGGTCAGCGATGGCGCTGAACTTCTGGTTCACGGCCATCCAAACGATCGTAATACAAAGTACCGCCGCGACCGCGAGAGATATGAGGCGAAGACCAATCATCGTCTTACCCCTCACTCGCAAGTTCAGCGAAGATACCGACTTTCACGAAGCCTTCTTCCTGGAGTCGACTCATCACATCCACAACGTTGGAATACGCGGTGCTCTGGTCTGCGCGCACGAAGATGCGAGCCTCTGCGTAGAGATCGGTGAAATCGAGCGCCGGATTATTCCGCCGCGCATGTTCAAACGTCTTGTCGCCCAGTTGCGACATCTGAACGACTTCCTCGTCCACGTAGATCGCCAGACCGCTCGGCGTTTCGCGGATGCCAACGACGGTTGGGTTCAAGCCCTCTAGTCGGATCGGCACCGGGTTCGGCGGCGGCAAGTCAACACGGATGTCGACAGTCGGGATCGGCGCAGTGACCATGAAGATGATCAGCAGCACCAAGAGAATGTCGATGAACGGGATAACGTTCGGTTCTGCGACCGGGCCGTCCTTTGACCCACCTACTTTCGCACCCATGGGCTACCTCCGCCGATCTTCGGCGACGAGGCCGATCTTGGTGAAGCCCTTGTCCTGCAGGCGGTTCATCACCCGCACGACATTGCGATAAGCCATGTTGCCATCAGCCCGGATGTAGATGCGCTGATCCATAATCTCGAACTCGTCGTTGGCGATGGTCGGGGAATTGACCCGCACCGCCTCATACGTCGCTTCACCGAGATTATTCAGTTCCACGGCATCGTTCATCACATAGGTCTCCAATCCAGTTGGACCTTCCTTGACGGAGATCCAGGTCGGACGTGGCGGCCGCTGTGACGGGACGATACGCGCGTCAGGCATCGCAACTTCGATGTCGACGCTAGAGATCGGGGCGGCGATCATGAAGATGATCAAAAGCACGAGCATGATGTCGATGAACGGGATCACATTCGGATCCGCAGTCACGTCATGTCCGCCCTTCTTCTTGGGCCCAACAGATAATTTACCCGCCATTGGGGTAGTCCTCCAATGCTTAGGTCAACCTCAACCGGCGCGGCGATCCATGTCGCGCGAAACCAGCGCGATGAACTCGGCGGCGAAGTCGTCCAGCTTGGTGGCCTGCTTGGAGATTTGCTTGGCGGCGAAGTTGTAGATCAACACTGCCGGGATAGCGGCGGCGAGACCTGCGGCGGTGGCAAGCAGAGCGCCGGCGATACCAGGCGCGACCACCGCGAGCGACGTCGTCTGCGTCTTCGCGATACCAACGAACGCGACCATGATGCCCCAAACCGTGCCGAACAGACCGATAAACGGAGCGTTGGCGCCGATCGACGCCAAGAAGGTCATCGATGAGCCGAGGTCCTCAAGGTGCTCATTCTGACGCGTCGCCATCGCTGACGAAACGCGCTGCATGGTGTGATCGCGCGCGTCACGCATGGTGTAGAGGCCGAGGTCTTGCGTGCGGCGGACTTCCGCCATGCCGGCGTCGAACATCGACTTGATGCCCGAGTTCGGCAGCTTGCGGACGATGGCTTCGGCTTCTTCAACCGAATTTGCCTTCCGGAACGAATTGAGGAAGTCCTTCGTTTGGCTCGAAGCCTTGCGCATGACGTAGATTTTTTCGAAGAGCAGCGCCACGGCGTAAATCGCGCAAAGGCCCAGGATCACCATGACGCCCATTTCGACGCCGTTCAGGTGCTGCACCAGCTCGATCATCGAGACTTCTTGCTGACCAGCCGCTTCGCTCATCGCTTCGGCGCTGCGCTGCTTGGCGGCGTCGATATCAGCTTGCGACGCAGCCGGCGGCGGCGGTTCGACCGTGGTGGTCGCCGGTGTCGTTCCGGCCGGTGCGGTAGTTTGCTGCGCGAACATCAGCAGCGAATTCATCAACGTCATGGTCTGCCCTTTTGTGCCTGCCCTGAATTCAGTTTTGGCGAACTCACCGCGCCCTGCATGCGCGTTCGTTCACCGCGATAGAGATCTCTGCGTTACCTACGGTGTTTGGTTGCGGGCCCGGCTCGATTGTGTCCTGAGCGTGGCTCCCTACCTCCCACCAAGCGCCTTTCTTCCCGGGCTGCCGCAATCCGCGGTCTTCTCTCCCTGCGCTGGCGTCTAAATTTTCGGAAATACGGTCGTTGTCAACGTCTCCCACGCAGTGGGCGATCTTCACAGACCGCCCATCCCCCAGACCCGCCCTGATGCCCTTCAGCGCCATGGGCCGCAATCAAAACTTTCGTGATCGTCATGCAGTTCCCGAGGGCTGGATGCAAACTTATGCATCAGGGGATAGAACGCTGGAATCCCAGTTTTTTCAGGACCATCCGATGGCAATGCGGGCAGACGAGCTGGAGGCGCTCCTCAGGGAAGCCCTCCCAGACGCCGATATTGAGATTCAGGATCTGGCCGGCGATGGCGACCATTATAAAGCGACCATTCGGTCAGCTGCGTTTGCAGGGAAATCCCGCGTTGCCCAACACCAAATGGTCTACGCGGCGCTCAAAGGCCGGATGGGCGGCGACCTTCACGCTCTGGCGCTCGACACCGCGCCTAAGACCTGACGCTTGATGACCCGCGCAACGCCCCCTACCTGCGGGGCTCAGGAGTACGTATGTCAGACGCCCTTGAATCGATCCGCAACGCCATCGCCACAAACGATGTTGTACTCTTCATGAAAGGCACATCGGACCATCCCCAGTGCGGATTCTCTCAGATGGTGGTGCGCATCCTCGATCACGTCGGCGTCGACTACCATGACGTGAACGTGCTCGCCGACGACGCCATCCGCCAAGGCATCAAGGACTTCTCAGATTGGCCGACAATTCCTCAGCTCTACGTGAAGGGTGAATTCGTCGGCGGCTGCGATATCGTCCGCGAGATGTTCCAAACCGGCGAACTGAAAACACTGCTCGACGAAAAAGGCGTCACGGTCTCGTAGAAGGCTGTTGCGCTCCGGCGCCGATGTTGGCGTCCAAAAAAGCATCCATCTCTTCGAGCAACCGACGTTGATGATGCGTCCACCAGCCATTCCATGGGTGGTAAACATTGCCTTCAATTTCGACATAACGAACCGATTTGCCCGCGCGCCGTAATGCGTCCCGCATGCGTTCAGATTGCGCAGGGAGGGCCGTTTCATCCTTTTCACCATGGATCAAAAGTATCGGAATGGTGATGCGCTCAACTTGCCGGCGCGGCGACGCCGCGATGAGCTGCTCTGTGTTTTCGCCCGGATCCCCGACCGTCTCTTGCACCCAGGCGTAGAGGGCAGAGCGACGGCCCGCGTCGGAACGTTCCGTGTCAATCAATTCGGGTAGATCCGACAGGCCTGCGATTGAGATCGCGCACCTATACAGATCGGGCGTCAGCGCCGCGCCAGCGAGAGCGGCATATCCACCGTAAGAGATCCCCGCGATACAGATGCGATCGCGATCGGCGACACCTGTCGTGATGAGATGCTCTACGCCGTCGGTAATGTCATTTTGCATCACGCCGCCCCATTGCCTGTAGCCCGCGTGCGCAAATGATCGACCCGATCCTTCTGATCCACGGAAATTTGGTTGAAACACCGCGTAACCGTGGTTGACCAGAAACTGCACCATGAAATCGTAGCCGTAGCTATCGCGCGATTGCGGTCCGCCGTGAGGCATGATGACCGTCGGATATGGACCGGACCCGCTCGTCGGCGTTGTCAGATAGCCCCACAATGCCGTTCCATCCCGTGATGCGTAATCAACTGTCACCGTATCAGCCAACGCAGTGCGCGGCAGGTTGGGAAAGGTTTGCCCAACAACGCTGATCTGAGCGTTCGCGACATCGTACACGTAGAAGGTCGGCGGAACGGTTGGACCGTCCGCCGTCACAAGCCAGAATTGCCCGTTGGCGGAACTGCCGCCGAAACTGAAGTCGGCCCGGTTTTCAAAATAGTTGGCAAGCCCGCTGAAGTGGCGCTGCATTGCTGAATCGCTCGAGCGGCACTCGAACCGCCGTATCTCCGCGCACGAAATGAGCAGCGAATTATCTTCCGCGTTGATCCAAGCAATCGCAGCATCCGCATGCGGGTGAGAGTAGATCGGCGCGCCTAATTCTCCGGTGCTTGTGTCATATAGATAGATCGCTTGATACTCTTCGCCTTCGGCACGGGCGGCGACATACACTTGGTTCGGCCCCGGCCCAGCCGCTATCGGCAAGAAATCGCGGTTTTGAGAGCGTTCCCCGCGACGCACTTCATGCGCGACTATCCAGCGACCGCCGCTGGCGGGACGACGGTAGTAGCGATAGCCCGAATTGTACGGTAGCGCGTCCAGCCGCATGATTGCGCGCCCCTCACGGTTGACGAGCATTCCGCTCGTCTCCCACGCCGCATCCTCAACCGCTGAAGTGCGACCGGTATTCACGTTCACTCGGTAAAGCGTAAAACCCGCCTGCCCCCACGTACCCATCAGCACGTTGTCAGGGTCGTTCCGCAGACCGTCGATCAGTCGCACTGAAAGCGTGTCCAACGCCAGCCGATTGTTCTCAAACAATTGCGTAAGGTTCGTGCCGTCTCGGTTCACGCCAAAAATCCGGACCACGTCGACTTCACCGGCATCAGAGCGCTGCCGCGAGCCCGTGCTTTGTCCAAACTGCGTGATCCGTTGGCGAACCCAGAACAACAGCCGGTTGTCGTTCTTCCACGCCACGCCATCGAGGAAGAGGGAACGGTCATATCTGGCGACTTGGATCGCTTGCGCACGACGGGTGCGCCAATCGATGATGACAAGCGCCTCACCGCCATCGACACCCTGGATTGCGGCGACAAAATTTCCATCGGGGGAAATAGATGCGGCGCGCATAGAAGCGCCCTGCGTGAAATCTGCTGCGCTCAATCTCTGCGCAACCGCGGGTTGCGCCAAGGCGAACACGGCGAACACAGCCAAAACAAAACGCAACATCGGTCGCCTCCCCCGGAACCAATCCACTCTTCCGAGCACGTCACCGGTTCTCCGTAAAGCTACCGCGCGCAGCGCTCCCCCAAATGGGTGAACTCAGGCCGCCTTCGGCTCGGGGCGTGCAGTCACCGAAAGCTTCAATTTCGTGCGCGCGCCATTGCGTAGAATATCGAGTTCAACGGTCCGCCCAATGCGATCGCGCGTTAGAAGCTTGTGTATGGCGTCGACGGACGGCGTCGCTTCGCCATCGAGATGCAAGATCACATCGCCCTCTTCGAGCCCCGCGGCTTCGCCTGGTCCGCCGCCCGCGACCGCCACGACCAACACGCCACTCTCAACGGACAGATGCAGCCTGCGCACCAGCGCACGTGAGAATTCCTGGGTCTGACCGCCAATGCCCAACCAACCTCTTGCGACACGGCCTTCGCGCATCAAGTCCGGGATGATCAGTCTTGCGGTGCTGCTCGGCACCGCAAAGCAAAGCCCCTGAGCGCCGCCGATAATGGCGGTGTTGATGCCGACCACCGCCCCATGTCCATCGATCAACGCACCGCCGGAATTGCCCGGATTGAGCGCGGCGTCCGTCTGAATGACATCTTCTATCAGCCGCCCGGCCTCGCCGCGCAACGTGCGCCGCAACGCCGAGACGACGCCAACCGTCACGGTCGCTTGCAGCCCAAGCGGATTGCCCATCGCAATCGCTAGCTCGCCGACCTTCAGTTGACTTGAATCGCCCAACTCGGCCGCATGATGACCTTTGCCGTGCAGCCGAAGCAGCGCCAAATCGGTGTCCGGATCGGCCCCAACGACTTCCGCCGTCGCGACGCTGCCGTCGTGCAAGACGCCTTCGATCGATCCCGCCCCGCGCACGACGTGATTGTTGGTAAGCGCATAGCCGTCCGGTGAAATGATCACGCCGGATCCCGCGCCGTCATAGAGCCCGCGCGAGCGACTCGTGCGCCTGACGCCAATGACCGCCGGCCCGATCTGCTCGACAACGCGAATGACGGTTTCGGAGAAGGCGTCCCGTGGGCCACGCCTCGGCGGCGCCGAGACAAACGTGCGCTTGCGACCAAACATGAGGCGAAACGTAGGCGCCCTCAGTTCTCTTCGCCAGCCCTGCTTCCTCGCGGCGCTTCCTTGCCCTACATCCCACTCAATGCCGCCCACTTCCGTCTCTCCCGAACAGCAAACCGCGCGTCGGTTCAACCTCCTCGCTTGGTTGCGAAATTCCTTTCTCGCGGGGGTCGCGCTCGTGCTGCCGTTTGTCGTTACGGTGGCGCTGATCTGGATCGTCGTCACTTTCATCGACACACGCGTTGAGCCGCTTGTTCCGCGCGGATTTGAGTTCCTGACGCGCTTCCCCGGTGGCGGCCTCCTGTTGGCGGTCGCGACGCTTACGCTCGTCGGCGCCCTTGCCGGTAATCTCGTCGGCCGCTGGATCGTCAGCACCGCCGACAGCGGCATCGCCAACCTGCCGCTCGTGCGCACCATCTATGGCGGCGCCAAGCAAGTCTTCCGCCAAGTGGCCGCCCCAGAGCGCACATCGTTCAAACAGGCCGTGTTGGTCGAGTTTCCGCTCCCCGGGTCCTACACGATTGGCTTCATCACCAACGAAAACACCGCCGAAGTCGTCCAAGACATCGGCGAAGACCTCATCGCCGTCTATGTGCCGCAAGCCCCGATACCAACGTCGGGCTTCTTGCTCTATTTGCCGCGCAATGCGCTGAAGCCACTCTCAATTCCGCCAGACGAGGCGCTGAAGCGCGTCATCTCGCTCGGCATTATTCGCAAGGAAGACGACGTCATCGCGGCTAAGTAATCTTGAAGTCTGAAGGGTTCCAATCCGGCTTCGGATAGGACGGCGCCATATCTTCGAGCGTCTTGCGCACCGTCGCGGCAATGATCGCGTTACGCTGCCATTTCCGATCCGCCGGCACGACACGCCACGGCGCGTGCTCTGTCGAGCAGCGATCCAGCACCGTCTCATACGCCTTCGCGTAATCATCCCAGAGCTTGCGATCCTCCAGATCGCCGGCATTGAATTTCCAATTCTTGCTTGGGTCGTCCAGCCGCTGCTGCAAGCGCTCGCGCTGTTCGTCCCTCGAAATGTTGAGCATGAATTTCAGCACACGCGTGCCGTTATCGTGAAGATGCTTCTCGAACGCGTTGATCTGCTCATAGCGCTGCTCGACAACATCTGCAGGCGCCAGGCCGCGCACTCTCACCACCAGCACATCTTCATACTGTGAGCGGTTGAATACGCCGATCACGCCTTTCTTCGGCGCCGCCTTATGGATCCGCCACAGGAAGTCATGCGCCAATTCTTCGTCGGTTGGACGCCCAAATGGCGTTACACAAACGCCGAGCGGGCCGCAGCGATTGAATACGCCGCGCACCGTGCCGTCTTTGCCTGACGTATCGATGCCTTGGAGGATCACCAGCAGCGCGCGATGGTGCTCGGCCCACAGCGCATCTTGCAGCGCGTCGATCGCTTTGGTGTTTTCTTTTGTCGCCTCGTTCGCCGCTTGGCGGTCGGGAAGAATGTCGTCCGCGACGGTTGCGCGCTTGCTTAGCTGGGATTTCTCGCCCGGGGCCACCAAGCAATTGTTGTCGATCAGTTTCGTGAGCTTCACCATGGGCCGAGCATACAAAGAAAAAGGCCCACCGCGAGGGTGGGCCTTCGAACTTCGCCAATGAAGCGAACTTACGACGCGTAGTATTCGACGACGAGGTTCGGTTCCATCTGCACCGGATACGGCACGTCCGAGAGCGTCGGGATGCGCGCGTAGCGTGAAGTCATGCCCTTGGCGTCGACTTCCAGATAATCCGGCGTGTCACGCTCGCCGCTGGCCAGCGCTTCGAGCACCATCGCCATCGACTTCGCCTTGTCCTTGATTTCGATCACGTCGCCGACCTTCACCAAGTACGACGCGATCGTCACGCGCTTGCCGTTCACCTTGACGTGGCCGTGGTTCACGAGCTGACGCGCGGCAAACGGCGTCGGCGCGAACTTTGAACGATAGACCATCGCGTCAAGACGGCTTTCAAGCAGACCGATGAGGTTTTCAGCCGTGTTGCCCTTCCGGCGCGCAGCTTCTTCGTAGGTCTTGCGGAACTGCTTTTCGGTGATGTTGCCGTAATAGAGGCGCAGCTTCTGCTTCGCGACCAATTGCAGGCCGAAGTCGGAGGTCTTGCCCTTGCGGCGCTGGCCGTGTTGGCCGGGGCCGTACTGGCGCTTGTTGACTGGAGATTTCGGACGGCCCCAGAGGTTTTGGCCGAAACGGCGGTCCGACTTGTATTTAGCTTGGATACGCTTCGTCATGCGCTTGAGGCGCCTTCTTCATCTGACGGGGCCCGGCAACCTCACAAACGAGATTGCGACTACCCTGGCGGTTCGCCCGTCACCCAGTATGTCCCGTCCCCGGAACGAGGTCCGGCGCGGGAAAGCGGGGCTTTTGGTTGAAAGCCCCCCTAAAGTCAACCGGCAGGCGGCCCCCGGCGCGGCACGATCTCGTCGAAAACAATCCGCCAATCCTGGCCTTGGCGCTGCCACACGCGCGCCAGATAGCCCTCCCGGCGCTCCTCACCCTCGAGCCATGACGTCCGGGCCATGACGAAGACCATATCCGCCGCCGACGCCACCTCCAGCATCAGCGGCTCCTGGGCTGCGTCCAATCCAGTCGCCTGCGCCAGCGCGGTCGCCTCTTCGATGCCTATCGCCGGGGCGTGACCCGGCCGATTGAGCCGAATGTCGTCCGCCAGTCGTCTCAGCAATTGCTCGCGCGGGTCGGGGCGCGCAATCGCGATATAGTGCTCCAGCGCGCGCACTTCCTCGGCAGCCGCAGACGCTGAGCTCGCACCGCTGGCCGCAACGTTCAAAGTCGGAATGTCAGCGTCGACAGCAACCGGCGGCCCTGGATCGCGCACGTCAGTTCCAGCATCGAAAATCCATTTCCAACCTCCATCCGGCTGGCGACGCCACACAGTGAAGTAGTGCCCAACAATGCCGTCGCGGCCCCGGAAGAGAAACGGCCCGGTGGTGAATCCGAAATCCCCGCCCCGCGAAATGCCGGCATAAGCGGGACGCCAGTCTAGCGTCGTTTCGCCGTCTCCTTCGATCCGCGCCAAATTCTCCTGCGCGTTCACCGGGTCGGGGCTGAGCGTGATCGCGTCCGCCGCCGCGTAGGACCGAAACGCTGCCGCCCAGCCGCGTTGCGCGGCGTCCGCCGCGAATGTCCGCTCCGCCACTATGACCGGGTTCGAAGCAACCGGCGGCGTTGTCGCCGCAGGCGACGTCGCACAGGCGGCCAAAACCAGCGAGCCGAACAGAATGCGTCTCATCAACCCAGCAACAGGCGCGACTGCACTCCCGTCAACAATGCTTGCGACGATCCCACGGACCGCCGCGACTACCGCCACACAGCACGTTTAATCTTTCAGAAAGCACACGGGAGCACACGCTAAACTGAAGGAGCGTGCGCCGGTGCCGGTGGTCTTGCGCCATAACGAGCAATTGGAGCTCAACATAGCCGAATACCGCGGCTCCGTTTCATTTACGGAGCTGAAGGCCGTCGCTGACTTTCTCGCGCAAAATCCTTCGTTTCTCAAAAGCGATTGTCTGAGCCTAGTCGCACCGGGCGCCGACTTCGTCGGCGTGGAACTCGACGCGCTCGACCAGCTGTTTGGCCGCTACGCTAAACTCTACGAGCCGATAAACTTCCAGATCATGCGCCGATCGGCGTGGCTTTGTTTCAGCCCGGCGGCGCAAGCACACGTCGACCATTGGAGCGGCAAGCGCGACGCACGCGAGTCTATGTCGACGACGCTCCGCCAATTCAGCTCCTACGAAGAAGCGGGCGATTGGCTCATCTTGAGCGAGGCGGAGACCATCGCCCTACAAACCAATGCCGGCTTCGAAGAACTCGCCCGCTTCGAAGATGCGCCGGCCATCAGCCAAACGCGCGCCCGTTAGGAGACGCAGTGCCGATCGTTCTCCGCCACAACGCCGCGCTCGAGCTAAGCCGCGTCGAATACACAGGCGTCATGCGCGCGCAGGATCTTCACGATCACGCAGCCTTCAACGCCGCCAATCCGATCTGGCTGGGTTTCGACTGTATCAGCGTCATTCACGACGACGTCGATGTCTCCAGCATCACACTCAACAATCTCGATGGGGTCTTTACGGCGCATCGCCAACTCTTCGAGCCCTTAAACCTCATGTTCATGCGCCGCTCCGGCTGGGTCTGCGAAAGCCCCGCTGGTCAACGTTTCCTCAGTCACTGGATGGCTAAGCGCAACGCGGACAGAAGCCCATGGGCCGATGTCCGCCAATTCGACACCTTTGAAGCGGCAGGCGAATGGATGCTGCTCTCCGCCGAAAGCACGGCGATCCTGAAGCACGGCGAAAACTTCAAAGAGGTTGCCCGCTTCGAGTCAGGCGCTGCGAACTTCGCGCGGTGATCCTTAGTCTTCAGCTCGCAAAGCCGCGAACGCCGCCAACGCCCGCGCGCGCGCTCCGGCGTGCTCGACGATAGGCTCTGGGTAGGTCTTTCCGAGCGCCACGCCCGCTTTCGCGAGCACGTCGGCGCTTGCTTCCCATGGCTGATGGATGAATTCCTCATCCAACTTCGCCAACTCCGGAACCCACCGGCGCACATACGCGCCGTCGCCATCGTAACGCTCACCCTGAGTCACTGGATTGAAAATCCGAAAGTACGGCGACGCGTCTGCGCCCGACCCCGCCACCCATTGCCAAGACGCAGCGTTGTTCGCGAGATCAGCATCAACCAGCGTGTCCCAGAACCACGCCTCGCCGCGCCGCCAATCGATCAGCAGATGCTTGATCAAAAACGACGCCACGATCATGCGCGCGCGATTGTGCATGTAGCCTGTCGCCCACAACTCACGCATGCCGGCGTCAACAACGGGATAGCCCGTCTGCCCCTTCGTCCACGCCACAAACGCCGCATCGTCATCCCGCCAAGCGAACGCATCGAACTCCGCGCGCCAATTCGCCTCGGGCAAACTTGACCAGTGAAATAACAGGTTCGTCGAGAAATCGCGCCACCCAAGCTCTGTCAGGAACTTGTCGGCGCCCCGCTGCAGCGCCGGTTCATGCATCACCGCCGTTTCCACCGAGCGCCGAACCTGAACCGGCGAAATCTCACCAAAGTGCAGATGCGGTGAGAGGTGGGAGGTTGCGTCTTCTCCCAACAAGTCGCGCCCGTCCGCGTACGCCTTCAGATGTTCATCAATGAACGCGCCCAGCACTTCTAACGCTCCCGCCTCACCCGGCGTCCAGCGTCTATCGAACCCCTTTGCCCAGTTTCGCCGCGTCGGCAGCAGCTTCCATTCAGCGAGGTCGTCCGATGCAACTTCTCCATTCCACCCATTGATGCGCTTCGGCGTCGCTACGAGCCCACGCATTTCAACTTGAAGACACGCTCGCCAAAACGGCGTGAACACCTTGAACGGCGCACCGCTCTTGGTCTTCACCTCCCACGGCTCATGCATCAACGCGCCGTTGAAGCTCTCCACTTCGACGCCCTGCGTGGCGAGGGACTGCTTCAATGCCCTATCGCGCGCGATCGCATGGGGCTCGTAGCAACGGTTCCAAAACACCGCACCTGCGCCAGTCTCGCGCACAAGATCGAGCATCACTGCATCGCTGCGCCCGCGCCGCAACACCAGCGTGACGCCTTTCGCTTTCAGATCCCGGTTCAACGCCTGAAGACTGTGATGCAGCCACCAACGCGAAGCGCCGCCCAGGCGCCATTTCTCAGGCGTCTCGTCGTCCAGCACGAACGCAACAACTAGCGGCCGCTTGCTCGCCACCGCGGCCGTCAGCGCGGGGTTATCGGCGATCCGCAGATCTTGCCGCAGCCAAACGATCGCAGGCGAAGTCATGGTCGGACCATCATCATCCGATCCTGTACGCACGGCGCCTGCCAGCGGTTCAATGTAAGGACCGGTTAGTCCGCAGCGCTATCCAGATCATATTGGCTTTGCAGATAGTTCTGCAGGCCCATCTCATCGAGATTCTTCAGCTGCGTCTCGAGGAAGTCGATGTGCTCTTCGGTATCATCGAGCAACTCCGTAAGCAGATCGCGCGTGACGTAATCCTGCTTCGTCTCGCAGAGCGCGATGCCCTCTTTGATCCCGGCGTGGCCGGTCTTCTCTGCGCTCAAATCCGCAGCCAAACGCTCCGGCACGCTCTCACCAATCTGCAGCTTGTTCAGGTTCTGCAGATTCGGAAACCCTTCGATCAGCAGCAACCGCTTGATGATGCGGTCGGCGTGCTTCATCTCTTCGATGGATTCTTCGTAGGTCTTCTTGCCGAGCTTGCCGTAGCCGTCGCTCTCGTACATCCGCGCGTGCAGGAAGTATTGATTGATCGACGTCAGCTCGTTGGTGAGAATCTTGTTGAGCTGCTTAATGACGTCCGCATCGCCCTTCATCGCGCTTACTCCGCTGCGACGAGGCTCCGCTTACCGCAAGCCATTCCGCCGCTAGAAATGCCATCGGCGATCTCTGGGAGGCAGCGGCCGCAGCACGGCTCACACCCATGGTGGGCGAGGACCGCTTCCGGAGCCTGAGCCCCAGCAGAAATGGCTTCATCCACTTCCGCCCGAGTCACACCGTTACAGTTGCAGACGTACATCCCGCATTTCTCTGTAAGCAAAGACATTTTGGGCGACTGAGAGTCAGACGCAAAGAAACAATACCCTGCAGCGATCGCTTCTGCAAGTCATTCGCAGCAATGTAAACAGGCCTCTCCTCCCAGGCTTAACCGCCGGGCAACCGAAAATTGCAAACTCTGCCCGGAGTGACCCTAGTTTTGCGCCACCATACCGGTCTCGAACTGAACCGAGCCGAGTTCTGCAATGCCATCACGGCTACGGAAGTGACCGCGATGATCGATTTGCAGGTAGCAAATCCGTTTTGGCTCTCCTGCGACGCGCTGAACATCGTCACCCCCGGCGCTTACTTCGATTTCGAGCTGAGCGGCTTGGACAAAATCTTCGAACGCTACCGCGCGCTGTTCGCCGACCAGTCTTTGATGATCTTGCGGCGCGCCGCTTGGATTTGCCGAAGCCCGGCCGCGCAGCGTCACATCAGGCACTGGGTTGACGGACGCAACCTGCGCGAAGGCATGTCGAGCGATGTTCGCCAGTTCGACACCTTCGACGATGCTTGCGCGTGGCTCGTCCTCGCGCCGCAACACGCACCGACGCTGGAAACCGGCGACGGCTTCACCGAAATAGGGCGCTTCGACATGCCAAACGCTAAGCCGATCGCGCGCTAGATCGGCGTCAGCCGACAGCCTTCGACATCGCCGCGATCCCCGCCTCCATCGAGGCGGCCTGCATCCCAGCCATGCCGTCCGGCAGAAAATCCACAGTCCAAACGAACCGGCTGCCGGCCCCGTCCTCAACCACCTGCGCTGCCGCGCTGTAATGCTGAATCTTCGGGTGATCGAGGATGGCGTAAACCAAGCGCCGCTCCTCATCGTTTGAACTCACCAACCACTCCCGGATTTCTGTGCCGTTTGCGAAGGTCACCAGACGCGCCCCGCTCGGCTCCATCTTCGTGGCCGTCACAAACCCAGGCGCCAGCTCATGCACCGCATCGAACTTGCGCAACGCCGCCCACACCTCATCCACTGAGCGCGCGCTACGAAACTCTCTTCTGACCGTTGCCATAAGCATCTCCTCTGGCGCGCATATCGCCAGAACCGGACGCGCGTGTCTCGCCGTTTCCGGACGCGTTCATTGAGGCGGGCGGCCACCCAGCGCGGCGGCGCAGGATCATAGCCCTGTCTCCGCCACGGGCGTCATGCCTTCCAGCACATAGTTCGCGCGCCGGCAGCTTTGAGCGAAGTGGCGATGCGACTCGAGTCTATAAACTAGGCAGTTTGCCCATTGTCGAAATTGGTGGGTTTCGTGAGCATACTCCAAAGCGCGATCCATACTCGCCGCGTATTCCGGTCTTAACCCTGAACCATCGGGCAGATAGAAGATCGACGGATCGCGATCAATGTATGGAAGTATCTCGTTCTCAACGAAAGTAACGTAACGAACGTACTTCACACCGACCCCCTCAAGCTCCGAATAATAGAAGCCCAGATCGAACAACGTGACCGGGTCGAACATGTCTGCGAGCTGCATCTGCCGCAGCGTGTCCCATGTTCTCGGTGCGGTGTCCGAGCCTGGGATGCGCAAAAAATATGGCGGGGGCCTCTCGCCCGCGGCAAACGCTTCCTGCCAGCCGGCAACGCCCGCGGTGATGTCCTGCTCCATATCGAGCTGCGCGCCTTGCGCGTCGCGTAGATCCGCCACGAGCGTCGCCACGATCTGGTCGCGCCGGATCGCCGCCTCCCGTTCCTCGTTCCAGTTGCTAACCTGGGTCGCGACAAACACGCCAAGAACCACGATCACAAAGTCGATCGCGATCGCCGTCCATTCCTGCTTACGCAGATGCTCCATCACCCGACGCAGCATCATGGCGTCGTTGCTCCTAGCGGCCGCCAACCACGTTCACGCGTCATAAGCTTCCCCCATCCAGCAGTGACACCGTAGCCAGCTCTCGCCAAACCGCCACTATTCTTCAGCGCAGCCACTTGGGCTTAAGCCCGCAGCACGCTATGAGCCCGCCCTCAATGTCCGCAAAAGCCCCCACCATCGGCGTCGTTTCGCTCGGCTGCCCCAAAGCCCTCGTCGACAGCGAGCGCATCATCACGCGCCTGCGCTCCGAGGGCTATCAGCTGAGCGGCTCTTACGAAGGCGCCGACCTCGTCGTCGTGAACACCTGCGGCTTCCTCGATAGCGCCAAAGCCGAAAGCCTCGACGCCATCGGCGAAGCCATCGCCGAGAACGGCAAGGTCATCGTCACCGGCTGCCTCGGCAAAGAAGAAACGCTGATCCGCGACACGCACCCCAAGGTGCTCGAAGTCACCGGCCCACACCAATACGAAGCCGTCGTTGGCGCCGTGCACACGCACCTGCCGCAAGTCCACGATCCGAAAATCGATCTGGTGCCGGAAGGCGGCTTCCGCTTCACGCCGCGCCACTACGCGTATCTGAAGATTTCCGAAGGCTGCAACAATCGCTGCACCTTCTGCATCATCCCGAGCATCCGCGGCGACCTCGTCTCACGCCCCGCGAACGCTGTGCTGAAAGAAGCAGAGTCGCTGGTGAAAGCCGGCGTCAAAGAACTGCTCGTCATCAGCCAAGACACGTCGGCCTATGGCGTCGACGTCAAATACGCCGAGAGCAAATGGAAGGACCGCATGGTCCGCGCCAAGTTCTACGATCTCTGCAAAGAGCTCGGCGACTTGGGCGCCTGGGTCCGCCTCCACTACGTCTATCCGTACCCACACGTCGACGAAGTCGTCGGCCTCATGGCCGAAGGCAAAGTGCTGCCGTACCTCGACATCCCGTTCCAGCACGCCTCACCGAATGTGCTGAAAGCCATGCGCCGTCCCGCGAACCAGGACAAAGCACTCGATCGCATCAAGAAGTGGCGCCAGATCTGCCCCGACCTCACCATCCGTTCGAGCTTCATCGTCGGCTTCCCCGGTGAAACCGAGGACGATTTCGAAACGCTGCTCGATTTCATCGAAGAAGCCGAGATCGATCGCGCCGGCGTCTTCAAATACGAAAACGTCGACGGGGCACCCTCACGCGATCTCCCTGATCACGTGGATCAGGACGATGTCGACGAGCGCTACGACCGCTTCATGGAAGTGCAGACCGCGCTCGCGCACCAGCGCCTCCAATCCATGATCGGCAAGACTGTCGACGCCATCTGCGACGGCTGGGACGAAGACGCCGAAGCCTACGCCTTCCGCACCAAAGCCGACGCGCCCGAAATCGACGGCGTCACCTACGTCGATAGCGAAGACGAAATCGCCGAAGGCACGATCACCCAACTCGAAATCCTAGGCGGCGAAGGCCACGAAATGGTTGGCGCGCTCGTCGAAGAATGATCTTCGACCCCGGCCTCTTCCTCGCATTCATCGCTGCGGCCACGCTGCTCACCATCACGCCTGGCGTCGACACCGCCATGGTGCTGCCCTCGGCCGCGACCGAGGGCCCGCGATCCGCGCTCTTCGCTGGCATCGGCATCTCGATCGGCTGTCTCATCTGGGCTGGCGCGGTTTCGCTCGGTCTTGGCGCGCTGCTGCAGGCGTCCGAACTCGTTTACACGATCCTGAAGTGGGCGGGCGCGGCGTATCTCGTGTGGCTTGGCCTCAAGATGCTCATCACGCCGCGCACCGCGTGGGCCGATCAAGACACGCCCGGCGCCAAGGGCTTCGCTGCCATGCGCGCGGGCTTCTTCACCAACATCACCAACCCGAAGATCGGCGTCTTCTACGTGACGTTCCTACCGCAATTCATTCCGCACGGCGCCAACGTTGCCCTCTACTCGTTCTTCCTGGCGAGCGTGCACATCGCGCTTTCAGTCGTGTGGTTCGCCACGCTCACCGCAGCCACCGTCCCACTTGGCCGCGCTCTTCGGCGCCCCAACGTCATTAAGACGCTCGACCGCATCACCGGCGGCCTCTTCATCGCGTTTGGTTTGAGGTTAGCCGCGTCACGCGCCTAAGCGCGCTACTTCCGCACCTTCGGTTCGCCGAGCGTCATGAAGATCACTGGCCCTTCCGTCGGCGCGCGGTACACGCCGTGCGAGCCGTTCACCTTCATCGCCAGCGCAGTCATCTGCCACGCTTCTTTTTCGTCCATCTTGAGTGCTTTTTGCGTCAGCTCTTCGAGACCGTGCTTGTCCCCAAACCAACGCGTGCGCTCGGCGTCATTGCGCAGACGCTGCAACACCATCGGATGGTCCCATGCCCAACGGAACATCGTCGTACGTGGATTCCACGCGCCGATGATTTGGATCGGCGCCGTCACCAGCGCGCCATCCTTGCGCTCGAACTGAATGATGCCGGCGTTTTGATCGACCTGCCACGGCGCGGTCTCAAGCTTGAGTTTCTTCGAGAGCCAACGCTGCCGGTTCAACAGATCGATCCAGCTCTCCGCATAGAAGCGGTCGACATCGACGACTTCGCCGCCCCAGGGCGCGAGTTCACGCGATGGCGCACGTGGCTCAGCCTTTTGTGGTCGGCGCTTTGTCTTCAGCATGCGGTCCCAAAGTCCCCACCCCTGTGGATAAGCAATTCCCCCAGCGCGGGTAAAGTCATTTCCTAGAGGTCATCTTTCTTGCGCCCGCCCCGGCCGATGGTCAGGGCCTTGATTACGCCCCTCAGTGTCTGCGCCTCCTGCTGCGTCAGGCGCGTGCGCATGAACAACGATCGGAGGTTGCGCTTCATCAGCGGCGCCTTATCCATCGGGTGAAAAAACCGCCCACGTTCAAGTTCTTGTTCAAGATGGACGAACATGGCGTCGAGTTCTTCCTGTGTCGCGGGCGGGCTGTCGCTGTCGCGAAACCAGGCTGGAGTGTCCGTTTCCTGCCGCGCCTCGGCGTAGGCATACGCAAACACGGCCACCGCGTTCGCCAGATTGAGCGACGCAAAAGCCGGATTGACCGGGAGCGTCAGGATCGCGTCCGCGCGCGCTATCTCATCGGTCTCCATCCCTGACGCTTCGGGCCCGAACATCACCACAGGGCGCTCACCGGCAGCGATCGCTGCACGCAATTTCGTCGCCGCCTCTCGCGGACCCCACACCGGCTTTTCCAACCCGCGGGGGCGCGCTGTCGCGGCGAGCACTAAAGTTGCGTCGGCGAGCGCGTCTTCGATCTTCCATTCGACCTTTGCCGCCTTCAGAACCTGATCGGCGCCAACCGCGACCACCTCCGCTTTCGGGTTTGGCCAACGATCGCGCGGCGCCACGAGGCGCAGAGAAACCAAGCCGAAATTCAACAAAACCCTCGCAACCGCGCCGATATTTTCCCCCATTTGGGGACGCACAAGGCAGACCGCAGGCCACGCATCTTCAATTGGCGGCGGCATGTTTCGTGCGCGTGTCATTGCTCGGGGCCGTATCGGGACATGTCCGCAAACGTCATTCAGCATCCGACGCCGCGCCGCAAGCGCGGGCGCGCAAGGTCATGGACCTTGCGTCACTTCGTGCTGCTGGGCGTCGTCATCACCGGGATCATCGCCGCCAGCTGGCTCGCGCCGGACATGGCGCCGCAACCCGTGTTGCACACGCCAAATCAAAGGGTCGCGGCGCCACCCCTCCCGTCGATCACGCCTGACGCCGCGATCGTGGAAATCGCGGCCGACCTCGCGGGCCCTCAACCCGCACCAGTCCGGCGCCGAGCCGTGCAGGACGCTGGCATTCCGCTCAACGCTGCTGTCACCCAGCCCGATGAGTATGAAATCCTGAGCGCCGCCGAACTCGACGCCATCTCACAGGCGCGCCACTAAGGGGCGTCCCGCCGCAGTTTGCGCCCCGCCGCCAAGCTGCTACCACCCGCGCAAATCCCCGAACGCGAAAGGTACTAGGGCATGGCGAAGATTAAGGTGGACAATCCGGTCGTCGATATGGACGGCGACGAGATGACCCGGATCATCTGGGCGCTGATCAAGGAGCGCCTGATCTACCCGTACCTCGACATCGACCTGAAATATTATGACCTTGGCGTCGAAAGTCGCGACGCAACCAACGACCAAATCACCATCGACGCCGCCAACGCCACCAAGCAGTACGGCGTCGCCGTCAAGTGCGCCACCATCACGCCTGACGAAGCGCGGGTGAAAGAGTTCGGTCTCAAGGAAATGTGGAAGTCGCCCAACGGCACGATCCGCAACATCCTCGGCGGCGTCATCTTCCGCGAACCGATCATCTGCAAGAACGTGCCGCGTCTCGTGCCCGGCTGGACGCAACCGATCGTCGTTGGCCGTCACGCCTTCGGCGATCAATACCGCGCCACCGATTTCAAATTCCCGACCAAGGGCACGCTGTCGATCAAGTTCGTCGGCGACGATGGCACGGTCATCGAAAAGGAAGTGTTCAAGGCGCCTGGCTCTGGCGTCACCATGGCGATGTACAACCTCGATGAGAGCATCAAGGACTTCGCCCGCGCCTCGTTCAACTATGGCATCTTGAAGAACTACCCGGTCTACCTTTCGACCAAGAACACGATCCTCAAAGCCTATGACGGCCGCTTCAAGGACATCTTCCAGGAAATCTTTGACGCCGAGTTCAAGGCCGAATTCGACAAGCGCAAACTCACTTACGAACACCGCCTGATCGACGACATGGTCGCCTCGGCGCTGAAGTGGTCGGGCGGCTACGTCTGGGCCTGCAAGAACTACGATGGCGACGTGCAGTCCGACACCGTTGCCCAAGGCTTCGGTTCGCTGGGCCTCATGACCTCGGTGCTGATCACGCCGGACGGCAAGACGATGGAGGCGGAAGCCGCGCACGGCACCGTGACACGCCACTATCGTCAGCACCAAAAAGGCGAGCCGACATCAACGAACTCCGTCGCCTCGATCTTCGCCTGGACACGCGGCCTCGCCCATCGCGGCAAGCTCGATGGTAACCAAGCGCTCATCGACTACGCGCTGCGCCTCGAGAAGATCACGGTCGACACGGTTGAGTCCGGCAAGATGACCAAGGACCTCGCCGTCCTCGTTGGTGACAACCAAACCTGGCTCACCACCGAAGGCTTTCTCGACGCCATCGCCGACAACGTCGACAAGGCAATGGGCAAGGCGTGAACGAAGGCTTCGTCATCCGCGAAGCGCAACAACAAGACCGGCCGGCCTGGGAAGCACTCTGGGCCGGCTATCTTGAGTTTTACAATTCAGAACTGCCGCACGCCGTCACCGACGCAACATGGTCACGCTTCCACGACCCTGCTGAGCCGATGCAATGCCTTGTCGCAGAAGACGAAGATGGCGGCCTCCTCGGCTTCACCAATATCGTCTTCCACCGCGGCACCTGGGCGATCGGCGACTTCTGCTATCTCGAAGATCTCTTCGTCGCGCCCACCGCACGCAATCGCGGCGTCGCGCGCGCGCTGATTGAAGCGGTGTATGCGCTCGCCGACCAATACGGCGCTGAGCGCGTCTACTGGCTCACCCACGAGTCCAACACCACCGCCCGCGCACTCTACGACAAAGTCGCGCAGAACCGCGGTTTCATCCAGTACCGGCGCTAGCCCTTGAACGGCGGCGTCGGCCGCCACGGATAGGGCTGCGGCATATCCGTCGACACTTTGTCCGGATAAGCCGGAGTGCGCTTCTCCAAGAAGGACGTCACCCCTTCTTTGGCATCGCCCGCCTGCCCGCGCGCGACCATCAAGCGGCTCTCTAGCCGATGCGCCTCCATCGGATGCCCGGCGTCGAGCATATCCAAAATCATCCGCCGCGACAGCGCGACCGAAACCGGCGCGGTGTTGTCTGCGATCTCGCGCGCCAGCGCCCGCGCCGCCGGCAACAATTCCTCCGGCGCATGCAGTGAGCGCACCAGCCCGCGCTCCTTCGCTTCTTCGCTGGTGAACACGCGCCCCGTCATCGTCCACTCAAGCGCCGTCGACACCCCGACGAGCCGCGGCAAGAAGTAGGACGACAGCGTCTCCGGCACGATTCCGCGTCGCGCGAACACGAAGCCCATCTTCGCGCCCGGCACAGCGAGGCGAATATCCATCGGCAACGTCATCGTCGCGCCGACGCCGACCGCAGCGCCATTGATCGCCGCAATCACGGGCTTCAGGCTTTCATAGATGCGGATGCCGACCTGCCCGCCGCCATCGCGTGCGCGATCAGGATCGAACTTACTCGCGCCGCCATCGCGCGCCGCCAGCCGCTTCTCGTAGTCGAATGTCGCCCCGCCTGAGCCCAGATCAGCGCCGGCGCAGAACGCGCGTCCCTCGCCGGTGACGATCACGGCGCGCACATCATCGTTCGCATCGGTCTCGTCAAAGCCCGCGATCATGTCGCGCACCATCTGATCGGTGAACGCATTCATCCGGTCCGGCCGGTTGAGCGTCATGGTGGCGACGCCATCGGCGACGTCGAGTTTGATAGTTTCGTAGGCAGACATTGATGCGGCTCCGCAATGAACCGCTACGCTAGCGCTCAGAGGCGCAACAACTCAACCTCTGCCGCTTGGTAAGGGTCGAGCCGATAGACCAGCTGACGATGGATCGCCACCAGCGAACCCGCGCCCCAATCTTCGATCAGCTCCGCATCATCGCGCTCGCGCGCCTGCCAGTGCGAACCGTCCTCGCAGATCAGCACCTTTCCCCGCGCCAGCACGGCGTCAATCGTCGAAACAGCGCCCGACTGCACCCCGGCGCCTAATCCGACTCGGAACACCGAGAGAATCGCGTCACGTTGCTGGTCCGAGAGCTGGCCCCAATCGAGCCGCTCAAAAAGCTCTGGCCCAAGAAAAGCTGCCAGCGCATCGTTCTGTGTCATCCGGGCGTCCCCACAACCGAATCGAGTCGTCCAAAAACGGCTGATTTGGTTTCCGAGACGTTACTGACTCGAATTGAGTCACGGCATCGCCGCCATCACAGCGCTAAGCGCCAGATGAAATCGCGATCCGCCACGCGGCCGACCATGAACTTGTGTTCGCCAACGTGTTCGAAACCGTAGCGTTTGTAGAACGCCTGCGCGCGTGCGTTGTTTTCCCAGACGCTGAGATACATCACCTTCGCGCCCTTGCCGCGCGCCCAAGCGAGTCCATCATCCATCAACGCCTTCGCAACCCCCGCGCCTTTTACCGACGCATCGACATAGAGCCGGTGCAATTCGAGCGCGTCGGTCGCGTCGACATCCATGTCGACGACCCCGAGCTTCGAATAGCCAACGATCGCGCCCTTACGCTGCGCCAGCACGTAGCGCACGTTCGGATCGCCAAGTTCCGCCGCCACCACGTGCGCCGGATACTTGGCTTCAACGTACGCCGCTAAGTCTTCCGGCGGATAGAGATGGCCGAACGTCTCGGTAAACGTGCGCTCCGCGAACGCGCCCAACGCTTCTGCGTCAGCTGCACGCGCATCACGATAGACAATCTCGCTCACGCCGCCAGCGCGCCCTGCAGCGCGGTGCGGATCGCCTCAAGCGCTTTCGCTGCTTCAGCGCCGTTCGGTCCGCCACCTTGCGCCATGTCGGGACGCCCGCCGCCGCCTTGGCCGCCGACAGCCGCGACCCCCGCCTTTACGAGATCGACGGCGCTCACCTTGCCCTTAAGGTCGTCCGTGACGCCAACAGCCAAAGCCGCCTTGCCGTCTTCCACGCCGATATAGGCAATTACGCCGGAGCCAATCGACTTCTTGCCTTCATCGACAAGCCCACGCAGCTCCTTCGCCGGCACGCCCTCAAGCACGCGCGCAAGCACCGACACGCCGCCGACACTCTCAGGTCCCGTCGACGCAGCCGCTCCGCCGCCGCCACCCGCAAGCGCGAGCTTCTTCTTCGTGTCGGCCAATTCGCGCTCAAGCTTGCGCCGATCATCCGCGAGTTGAGACACGCGCTCGGTCACCTCCGAGAGCGGCGCTTTGATGTTCGACGCAATCGCCTTTGCCAGCGCCGCCTGCGCCTTCAAGTGCGCCAGCGCAGCCGCGCCCGTCGCCGCCTCGATGCGGCGAATGCCGGCGGCGACGCCGCCTTCGGAGAGGATCGCGAACACCGCAATGTCGCCGGTGCGCTTCACATGCGTACCGCCGCAAAGCTCGACCGAGTACGCCTTGCCATCATGCGCCAACGCATCGCCAAGTCGCAGCACGCGCACGGTGTCGCCATACTTTTCGCCGAACAGCGCCAGCGCGCCCTCTTCGATCGCCTTCGCCGGCGCCATTTCCTTGATCACGCCTTCCGCGTTCTGGCGGATGATCGCGTTCACTTCGTCTTCGACGCGGCCGATCTCGTCCGCGGTCATGGCCTGACCGTTACTAAAGTCGAACCGGAAATAGTCCGCTTCAACCAACGAGCCCTTCTGCGTCACGTGCGGACCAAGCGTGTTGCGCAGCGCCGCGTGCAACAGGTGCGTCGCTGAGTGGTTCGAGCGGATTTTCGTCCGTCGCTCGTGGTCGATCTCAAGCTTGGCCTTGTCGCCAACCTTGATCGCCCCTTTCACCAGCCGCCCAACATGCGCGTGCAGCGCGCCCGCCTGCTTCTGCGTGTCCTCGACGACGAACTCGGCGCCGTTAGCGAACTTGATCACGCCATGATCGCCCGCTTGGCCGCCGCTTTCGGCGTAGAATGGGGTGCGGTCGAACACCAGCGCGCCGGTCGCACCTTCGCGCAGTTGGTGTTGCTCGGCGCCGCCAGAGACGATCGCCGTCACCGCGCCATCGCCCGCTTCGCCGCCGTAGCCCAGGAATTCGTTGCCCTTGGTGCGTTCGAGGATCGAGAGCCAGATCGCCGGATTGTCGGCGCCGTCCGCGCCCTTCCAACTCGCCGCGCCCTGATCCCGTTGCTCCTGCATCGCGACGTCGTATTCGGAAACATCCACTTCCAACGAACGTCCGCGCAGAATGTCTTGTGTCAGGTCGAGCGGAAAGCCGAACGTGTCGTAGAGCTTGAACGCCGTGCGGCCCGAGAGCTTCTGGCCCTTCTTCAAGGTTGCGAGTTCATCCTCCAGCAGGCGCAGGCCGTTCGACAGCGTGCGGCGGAAGCGCTCCTCCTCTTCGCGGAGCTGGGCTTCAATGACCGGCTGCGCGCGTTTCAGTTCGGGATAGGCCTCGCCCATCTCGGCGATCAAAGTCGGCGCCAAGCGGTGCATCAGCGGCTCTTTCGCGCCCAATATGTGCGCATGGCGCATGGCGCGCCGCATGATCCGGCGCAGCACGTAGCCGCGGCCTTCGTTCGAGGGAGAAACGCCGTCGGCGATCAGAAAACACGACGAACGCAAATGATCGGCGATGACATTATGGCTCGGCGCCTTGTCACCCTCGGCTTTGGTCTTGGTAAGGTCGCACGACGCGGCAATCAGCGTTTTGAACAAATCGGTGTCGAACACTGAGTCGACGCCCTGCATCACGCACGCGATGCGCTCAAGCCCCATGCCGGTATCGATCGACGGCTTCGGCAACTTTTCGCGCGGGCGCCCATCATTGAATTGCTCGTATTGCATGAACACGAGATTCCAGAACTCGAGGAAGCGGTCGCCGTCCTCGTCCTTGGAGCCCGGCGGGCCGCCGAAGATGTGGTCGCCGCGGTCAATGAAGATTTCCGAGCAAGGACCGCACGGACCTGTGTCGCCCATCGACCAGAAATTGTCGGCGGTCGCGATACGGATGATCTTGTCGTCGCCGAGGCCCGCGATCTTTTTCCATAGTGAAGCCGCTTCGTCGTCATCGTGATAGATGGTGACGAGCAGCTTATCCTTCGGCAGGCCAAGGTCTTTCGTAATGAGCGACCACGCGGCGTCGATCGCGCCTTCCTTGAAATAGTCGCCAAACGAGAAGTTGCCGAGCATCTCGAAGAACGTGAGATGCCGCGCCGTGTAACCGACATTGTCGAGGTCGTTGTGTTTGCCCCCAGCGCGGACGCACTTCTGGCTCGTCGCCGCGCGCGGGTACGGCGGCTTCGCCGCGCCTGTGAAGTAATTCTTGAACTGGACCATGCCGGCATTGGTGAAAAGCAAGGTCGGGTCGTCTTGCGGGACGAGTGACGACGAACCCGGCAGCTCATGGCCGCGCCCGTGGAAGAAATCCAAAAACTGCTTACGAATGTCGTTGACGCTGGGCATCTGATCTCAAGCCAAATCGAAGTTTGGCTTGGTATATTGTACCGCAAGCGCGAACGCCAAGCGGCAGGACGCCCTGGGGCCTTGCGGTTACGTCACACCCTGATCACGGCGGCAGGGTGAGCGCGCCATCTGGCGATAGCGGGAAGTGCGGATTCCACGCCACCTCCCAAAGATGCCCATCTGGATCGGCGAAGTAGCCCGAACGCCCGCCCCACGTCGCATTGTGCGCCGCCTTCGCGATCGTTCCACCGGCCGCGACAGCCTCCGCGATAACGGCGTCGACCTCACCCTTCTCACGTACATTGTGGGCGATGGCGATACCGCGGAAACCACTTCCTTCAGCCGGAACATCCGCATCGCACGCAAGACTCTCGCGCGCAAACAGGCAAAGCGCCATCGGGCCCGCCTGCAGGAAAACGACTTCGGCGCCGCCCACCGACGACGCCGTAAATCCGAGCTTCGTGTAGAAGGCCTTTGACCGCGCAAGATCGCTGACGCCGATCGTAATCAGAGAAACTCGCGGCTCCACTCGCCACTCTCCGAGGTAATCCGCCGGCCGGCCCGAGACGCGCCAGGGCATGGGGTCGGGTCGGCTATACGTCCCGAACCGGCCAGCGAAACCTATTCCTATTCGCCGTCAGCAGCGTCCTTCTCTTCCTCATCAGTCGGCGGCGAATACATCGCATCCGACATCGCTTGGGTTTTGCCGCGGATCTTATCTTCGATCTCAATCGCCACGGCGCGGTTTTCCTTCAAGAAGCGGCGCGCGGCCTCCTTGCCTTGGCCAATCTTTTGCGAGCCATAGGCGTACCAGGCGCCCGACTTATCGATGATGCCCGCCTTCACGCCGAGTTCGATCAGCTCGCCGGTCTTGGAGACGCCTTCGCCGTAAATGATGTCGAACTGCACCTGCTTGAACGGCGGCGCCACCTTGTTTTTCACCACTTTCACGCGGGTCTCTGAGCCGACGACTTCGTCACGCTCCTTGATTTGGCCGGTGCGGCGGATATCCAAACGCACCGAGGAATAGAATTTCAGCGCATTGCCGCCCGTCGTCGTTTCCGGGTTGCCGTACATCACGCCGATCTTCATGCGGATCTGGTTGATGAAGATCACCAACGTCTTCGACTTGTTGATTGAGGCCGTCAGTTTGCGCAGCGCCTGGCTCATCAAGCGTGCTTGCAGACCAGGCAAGCTGTCGCCCATCTCGCCCTCGATTTCCGCCCGCGGCGTCAGCGCCGCGACAGAGTCGACAACGAGCACGTCGACCGCGCCCGAGCGCACCAGCGTGTCGGTGATTTCAAGCGCCTGTTCGCCGGTGTCCGGCTGCGAGACCAAAAGGTCATCCAGATCAACGCCCAGCTTGCGCGCATAGATCGGATCAAGCGCGTGCTCGGCGTCAACGAACGCGCACACACCGCCGCTCTTTTGCGCTTCAGCGATGCAGTGCAGTGCAAGCGTCGTCTTGCCCGAAGATTCCGGACCATAAATCTCAACGATGCGGCCCTTTGGCAGGCCGCCAATGCCAAGCGCGATATCCAGCGAGAGCGAACCGGTGGAGATTGCCTCAATCTCAACGACCGGCTTTTCGCCCAGACGCATAACCGAGCCTTTGCCGAAGGCTTGGTCGATCTGCTTCAGAGCGGCTGAGAGGGCCTTCTGCTTGTCCGTTTCCACCGTTTCCTCAACAAGCTTCAGCTTCGATGCCATCTCTCACGCCCTCCATTTGGCCCCGAGTCCAGCTCTAAAGGCCATCGGCCTGCCCACGCGCCGCCGTTGAATCGTTTGTACCGCGTTTGTTCTGAGAACACAAGCGGAACATCGGCCGATTGAGAATGCCGCTGTCTGGGATCATGTCTGGCCGGATTCGCGGGCGTGAGGGTTAAGCGCGTAACGAAAACCTGCGGTCGGCGCGCCTTTCTGACGCCAGCGCTACCCAATCGGCTGGCCATTAAGTACTTTCGAGGGAGAAACAGAGAGGATGGTCGGATGGCTCAGTCTCTAGCGCCCATTCCGCCGCGCGGCGACGTTCCGGCCACTTTGGAGGCCGTCAGCTCCTTTCGCGTGAAGACGGCCGCGCTCTCGCGCCCAGCTGGGCCCATTCAGAAGCCTGACCCGAACATGGTGCTCGTCACCGCGCCCGATGGCGGCGTCGTCGTCTATCCGCCGAGCGAAAAGCTCGTGATCCTCGCCGCGCGCCGCCTGCCGAAAGTCAATCGCTAGCGCCGATATGAAGCCGCGCGACAAGCTGCTGGCAGGGCTTGGCCTCGGCGCGGCTGCGTTGCTCTGCGCGTATGCCGCGCGCTTCATCTACGCGATCATAGTCGCAATCTTCTTCACGCTTAGCCCTGAAGCTCAGTCACAAGGCAATTGGTGGCTGGCCAACGGCCTCAGCACCAGCATCGAAACTGCACTGGGCAATGACGCGCCCGCCACGCTTGCGAACAATTGCTCACCGCCAATGGAAGGTTTTGCGCCGGCACCCGAGTGCATTTTTGTGCGCGGCACGGACGGCGGCCCAGGATGCATGCGATCGAACGAACGCGACGGCGGCTGCAACGTCGTGACGTTGAAAGGGGGGCTGCTCCGAGATCAGCGCGTGCTGGACGTCATCACCGAGGCCTCACGCCAATCGTGCCTGTACATCGGCGTTGGCAGCCGCGTTCGAACCGTTCCCGGTTGCCAATCTCCTGGACCTGATTGGCGCCTACAGGCGCGCACGGCCCCTCTCACGATCTGTGTCATTGCCGAGGATGCTGACCAATCCCGGCTCGCGTTTGCAATCCGCAACGGTGAATACATACGCGACCGTTGGTGCGAAAACGTCTGGGCCCTGCGGCCTGCAGATCGCTAAGCAAACGCTCGCACGTCGCCGAACTTGCCCGAGTTAAAATCCGTGATCGCCTGACGGATCTCGTCCTCAGTGTTCATCACGAACGGCCCGTACCACGCCACCGGCTCATCGATCGGCTCGCCGCTCAACACCAGCACTTTGGAGTCGCTCTCCGCTTCAATCTCAATCGCACCGCCTTCGCGCTCAAAGATCGCGAACTGCGCTTCACGCGCAACCTCGCCGCCATTCAGCTTCACCGCTCCGCTCTGCACCAACACAGCAAGCGTATGACCTTCGGGCAATGAGAACGTTGCCTTGCCGCCAGCATTCAAACGCACATCCCAAATGTTGATTGGCGTAAATGTCTTCGCCGGCCCGCGCGCGCCGTCATACGCACCCGCGATCACACGCAGGCGCCCGGCGCAATCGGCCAATTCCACCGGCGGAATTTCGCCATCCATCAGCGTCTGATAGCTTGGAGGGCTCATCTTATCCTTCGCCGGCAAGTTCACCCAAAGCTGCACCATTTCCATCGTGCCGCCGTCGCGCGTGAACGCAGCTGAGTGAAACTCCTCATGCAGAATGCCGGATGCCGCCGTCATCCATTGCACGTCGCCCGGGCCAATGTGGCCGCCATTGCCGGTACTATCGCGGTGATCGACTTCACCTGAATAGACGATCGTCACCGTCTCGAAGCCGCGATGGGGATGGACACCGACGCCACGCTTCCGCGGCGCAGGCCCAAACTCTGTCGGCGGCGCGTAGTCCAGCAGAATGAATGGCGAGAGCAGCGCGCCATGCGTCTGCGGCGAAAACATCGAGCGCACCGGAAAGCCATCCCCCACCCAATGCGGGCGCGGCGCATCCTGAACGACAACAAGCTTTCTCATGTGAGCAATCTCCCGCCACAGAAATATGAAGGCCGAGCGCCGGCGCAATAAGGCACACGCTTGATCCTGCGCGCGGATGCAAGTTCCCTCTTGAGCCGACCCCAAGGTCCGGCTCGAAACACCTTCCATACCGCAGAACCCTCATCGCTGCTGCGTGCGCTCTCGCCACGCCCGCCATCGCCCAGGAGTTGACCATGACGGAAGAAGACGCCTCCCTCCTTATCGACGGTGTCCACATTCCTGGCCGCATCGCCAGGCCCGCGGGTGCTGCGAAAGCCAGCGTGCTCATCCTCCCCGGCTCGCTCTTCGTGGACGCCGACGGTGACTTCCCCGCATGGAACGTGCGCCCGCACGTCTATCGCGACCTCGCGCATCAACTTGCCGCGCTCGGCGTCGCCTCAATGCGCCAAGCCAAGATCGGCCCCGGCACCGGCAGCGAGACGATCGACGCAGAACGCGCGGCCGCGCACCTTCACTTCGAAGAGCGTGTTGTTGTTGCCCGGACGGCAGTTGTGCGCTTGCGCGAAGCAGCCCCCGATGCGCCACTCTTCGTGGCGGGACACAGCGAAGGCGCAGTCGTCGCCTCGCTCCTCTGCGCAGGCGCGAACGAAGGCATCGACGGCATGATCAGCCTATCAGGTCCGGCGCTGCGTTTGCTGGACATCATGCGCGCGCAAACCGCAGCGATGATGCCAGGCGCGGATATGAGTGGCTTCGACACAGCCGCAATTGATATACGTGAGGGCCTTCCGCTCAGCGATGCCGCCCGCGCCAATCCGATGCTTGCAGGCTTGGCGCAAATGCCACCACAGGCGGTCGCGTACATTCGTGAAGTCGACGCTGTCGATCCATGCGCCGCCATTGCGCGCGTCAGCTTGCGCACGTTGCTCATCCAAGGCGGGCGCGATCAATCGGTGACGCCGGAACAAGTCGATCAACTCGCCGCCGCACGCGCTGACCTTCTAACAGAGATCGCCCGCTTCCCCGAATTGCAACATTTCTACAAGCGCGCAGAACCCGGGCTCGACGCCATGGCGAGTTTCGCACTCACCACCGATAACGATCCGGCCGTCGCCGCGGCCATCGCGCGCTGGATCGGCTGACGCGGCGCAAGCGGCGTTTCAAAAGATTCACGAAGCGCCGCCTTGCCGCGAACGCGCCACATTCCCAAATGTCGGTCGTGCCCTTTGCGGCGCTCCTCCCATTTTCCCGAAGCGCGCCGGTCCGAGCGGCGTCCCCTTCGCTATTCAAGGACATCCGCTCATGTCGCAATCAACCACGCTCGCCGCGCGCTCAGGCCAGTTCAAAATTGGCGGCGAGTTTGAAGTAAATCGCCTCGGCTTCGGCGCCATGCGCGTCACCGGCAAAGGCATTTGGGGTCCACCGAGCGACAAACGCGAAGCTATCGCCGTTCTGCAACGCGTTCCCGAACTCGGCATCAACTTCATCGATACGGCGGAATCCTACGGCCCGCACGTCTCCGAAGAGCTGATCCACGAAGCGCTCGCGCCCTACGCCGACAATGTGATCATCGCCACCAAAGGCGGCCTCACGCGTGGCGGCCCGGACGTTTGGGGCCAAGACGGCCGTCCAGAAAAACTGATAGCCGATGCGAAGGGCAGCCTGAAACGCCTCGGCGTCGAGCAGCACAAACTCTGGCAGCTCCACCGCATCGACTCGAAAGTCCCCGCGGGCGAGCAGTTCGACGCCGTGAAGTCGCTGCTCGACCAAGGCATCATCGCTCATGCTGGCCTCTCCGAAGTCAGCGTCGATCAGATCAAAGCGGCGCAGAAAATCTTCCCGGTCGCGACGGTGCAGAACCTCTACAACTTGGCCAATCGCCAGAGCGAAGACGTGCTGAACTATTGCGAAGCGCAGAATATCGGCTTCATCCCTTGGTACCCGCTCGCCGCCGGCGATCTCGCCCGCGAAGGCTCGGTGCTCGACAAGATCGCAAAAGCCAAGGGCGCGGCGCCAAGCCAAGTCGCGCTCGCTTGGGTGTTGCGACGCAGCCCAGTCATGTTGCCGATCCCAGGCACCGGCAAGGTGAAGCACTTGGAAGAAAACACCGCCGCCGCCGACATCGAACTCACCAAGGAAGAGTTCGAGACACTGCGCAAGGCGGGCCGCTGAGTTCGTCTCCGTCCCTCGTGGGAGGAGACAGACCGGAGCGAAGCTAAGGTCAGAGGCGGGGTGACGGCGCGCTTGCGCCACCACACCTCACCATCGTTGTTTGGACAAACGCTTCCTCTCCCGCACAGGGAGAGGAAGACTAAGCCGCGGCCAGCAGCTCCTTCACGCGCCCGACCAGCTGCTCCATCGTCACCGGCTTCGACAGATAGTGCACGGGGTATTTCTCCAGCACGTCGCTGAAGCTCTCAGGCGCATAGCCTGAGAGGAAGAGCACCTTGGCGTTGCCGATCATCGACGGCTCCGCCTCTTCAAGCATCTCCGGCCCGGTCATGATCGGCATCGAGACGTCCGAGATGATGATGTCGAACGCGCCGGGCTTCGCGGTCAAAATGTCGAGCGCTTCCTGGCCATCGCCCGCCTCTTCGACTTCGTAGCCGCACTCCTTCAGATTGCGCACCGTCGCGCGGCGCACCGGCACCAAGTCTTCCACGAACAGAATCTTGCCGCGCCCCGAAACATCCTTCGGCGGCGGCGCGATCAGCGCGCGTTCCTTTTCGGCGATCTCATCCAACTCTTCCTGTGTCGGCGTGTATTCCGGCAAGAAGATGCGGAACGTCGTGCCCACGCCAACCTTCGAGGTGAAGAAGATGTAGCCGCCCGATTGCTTGATGATGCCGTAGCTGGTGGCGAGCCCGAGCCCTGTGCCTTTGCCGGCCTCCTTGGTCGAATGATACGGGCGGAAGATTTTCGCGGCGTGCTCCGGCTTGATGCCGCCGCCGGTGTCTTCCACCTCGATCATCACATACTTGCCGTCTTCCATCGGCGTGTGACCCATGGCGCGGGCCGAAGCGGCTTCGATCACCGACGTGCGAATCATCAACTTGCCATCACGCGCAATCGGCGACCCCTTCGGCGTCATCGCATCACGCGCATTGGTGGCGAGGTTTACGACCACGCGCTCAAGCTGGGTTTTATCGACTTTCACATACGGCAGATCGCGGCCGTGGCGGATTTCGGTCTGGATCGATGCGCCCATGACGCGCCGGATCAGTTCCTGCTTGGAGCCGAGGAAGTCCCCGACATCGAACACTTCGCGCGCAAAGTTCTGCTGACGCGCATAGGCGCGCAGCATTTCCGAAAGCTCTTTCGCCGTTGTCGCGTGATCGGCGATCTCCTTCAGCATCGGATAATCGGCATCGCCCACCGGGTGGCGGCGCAGCAGATACGAGCACGTCTGCATCACCACCGTGAGCAGGTTATTGAAGTCGTGCGCAACGCCTGCTGCCAGTTCGCCGATCTCGCGCATCTTCTCAGACTGCGCCAAGCGCGTCTCAAGTTCGCGCTGCTGCGAGACGTTGGAAATGTAGGCGAGCGCCCGCCCATCGGCGCCACGCGCCAGCTGTACGTGCACCGCAGTCGGCGGCGCCGTCGCCAGCGTAATCTCGATCGGATCGTTCAAGGCTTGCCGCAAACGGTGCGCCAACGCCGCCGGACCCTCCGACGCCTCAAAAAGATCAGCGAACGCCGCACTCGGCGTCGCTCGCCCTTGCGTCATTTCCATCAGCGCGGCGTTGGAATCCAACACCGCGCAAGATCCCGGATCGATGCCATCCAACACTGCGACGCCGAACGGCGCCTGAGCGAACACGCCATCGGCGCTGGCCGTATCCACTGAGCGCGTCACCACCGCGCTTTCCGGCGACTCCGCCTCGGAGAAAAACACCAAGCCGCGCACCGCGCCATCGATGTCGTCAACTGGCGTGAAGCTCAGCACGCTCGCTTGCGTTTCCTGCCCGTCAATGCCTTTCAGAGTGACCTTGGCGCGCGACGGCCCGAAGCCACGGCGATCGCGGCGAATGAGCCGGCTCGCGTCTTCCTTGATCATGTCCTTGACGCGCAACAACTGCGGGTCGTCGCCAAGCCCCAGCACCGCGCGCAGCGAGCGATTCATATAGATGATCTGTCCGTCAGACTTCGCCGCAAAGAATCCAACTGGCGAGTCATCCAAGAAAAGCTGGCGGCCATCGTCCGGGCTGGCGCCCTGCTCGGCGACGCCAAGCTCACGCAAGCGCCACAGCACCTGCCCGCCTGGGATCGGGCCAACGCACGCTTCATAGCGCGTGTGCTTGCCGTTGATCGCCGCCGTCGCCGGCAATTCCTCGCGCCGCGTCTGACCGAGCTGCGCCGCCTTCGACAAACGAAACATCGGCGCCGACAACATCGGGTCGGCGCCAAACAAGCGGCTCATCATCGGCGGGCGATCGCTCTCACCCAAAATGCCCGCCGCCTCAGCGATCTCAAGGTAGGAATGATTGGCGGTCAGCGGTGACAGATGCGCGTCGGTGATCATCGCCGCTTCATCAAGGGCTTCGACGAACGCGAAATCGTTGCGCCCGCCCAGCAGTGAGTTTGCCGCGATCGCGCCGCGCTCCGGGAAAGCGCCAACGCGGCGCCCAGCGCCGCGCGACATCCAGAAGAACAGCACAAGACCCGCAGCCGCGAGCAGGATCAGCAACACCGCACCCGCCTGCCCGACAGCCTGCCCTGCGGTCAGCGCAACGCCCGCCGCCCCGAGGCCAACGGCCACCGAGAACCAGAACAGGATTTGAAGCGGGTCGAGCCGCCCACCGCTGTGCGGCGCCGGGGTGTCTGCAAGGTCTGACATGTCGCGCCCAATTGACCGCGATTCGGCCTCGCGAGCACCGCTGCCTGCTGCTGGAAAACCATCCGCCATTGGGCGTCTCCAATCACAATGCTGAGCGCCGCCGGCCGCGCCGGCGGGCAAGGCGCATGACGAAGCCGATTACCTTCGCCACGGCCTCGTAATGTTCCTTTGGAATCGGCTGATCGAGTTCAGCGGTCGCAAACAACGCCCGCGCCAAGGGCGGATCTTCCACAATTGGAATGTCGTTTTCCTCGGCCACTTCCCGAATTCGGAACGCCACCGCATCGACCCCCATGGCCAGACAAACCGGCGCCGGTGTGGAAATCGGGTCGTACTTCAGCGCCACCGCGTAGTGAGTCGGGTTCGTAATGACCACGCTCGCCTGCGGCACGTTCTGCATCATCCGCTGCCGCGAGCGCTGAATGCGTATCTGGCGCAGCTTGGCTTTGACCATCGGGTCACCGTCTTGCTGACGGTGCTCTTCCTTGATTTCGCGGCGGCTCATGCGCTGGCGCTTCATGTAGGATTGGCGCGTGAACACATAGTCGACGACGGCGATGAACGCAGATGCGCTTGTCAGCGCGATCAGCATGGCGACGACGCGGTCCTTCACGTACGGCAACAGCGCTGCTGGATCGACCAGCGACATGTTCTGCAACGATGAATCCTTCGGCCACAGCGCCCACAGCATCACGCCGCCCACAACACCGAGCTTGGCCAGCGATTTCAGAAACGACGCGCCCGCCGCTTTGCCGAAGACGCGCTTGACGCCCTCGATCGGATTGAGCTTCTCGATTTTCGGCGCCAGCTTGTCTGTGGTGAACGTGCTTTTGTCTTGGATATAGCGCGCGGCGACGCCGGCCGCAGCGAGCGTCAAACACGCAAACCCGAAGATGGTGAGCAGCTTCAGACCGATCTGGCCGAGAATGTGCTCAAGCGCGCCCGGTTGGGCCGAGAACTGGTCGGGCATCGACAAGAAGCCGATAAACGCGTGCGCCATTTGCGAAGCGATGGGTCCGGCCATGAATGACACGATCGCGGTCAGCGCAACCAGAGAGAGCGCCGAACCCACTTCAGGCGTATAGATGATGTCGCCCTTCTCGCGCGCTTGTTCTAGCTTTCGCGGTGTCGGCTCTTCGGTCTTGTCGTCGTCATCAGCGGCCATGTCGCGCTACCTCAACCACGTTGCGTAGCGATCGAGACTGTCGAGCCAGATCAGCATGCCGGTGGAAAGTCCAAGCGCGAGCACGACCAGCCCACCCATGATCTGCAGCGGCAATGCGACGAAAAACACTTGGATTTGCGGGATCAAACGCGAGAGCACGCCCATGCCAACGCGAAACAGCATCCCGGCTACAAGCAGTGGCACCGCGATCTGAAAACCGACACGGAAGGAAGACGCCGTCGCATCAAGCGCAAGCTGCGCGGCATCGCCGACCGGCGGCTGCCCGCCGATCGAGATGACCTCGTACGATCCGGCGATCCCCTGCAGGAACATGTGGTGAAGCCCGGTCGCGAAAATCAGCGCGACGCCCAACACACCGAGAAACACAGCCACGAGTTGCCCCGAACCCGTCGCCGTGGGGTCTGCAGTCTGCGCGAACGAGATGCCCATTTCCATGCCGACGATTTGACCAGCCGTCGCCAACGCCGAGACGAGTATGCGCGCCGCACCACCGAGCAGCACGCCGATGAGAACTTCGGAGCCAACCTGAAAGGCCATGCCCAACGCGGAGTCCGCCGGCGGCGGCACATTGCTCGACAACGCCGGGCCAAGCGCAATCGCCATTGCCAACGCAAACGCCAAACGAATACGCCCCGGCACCGATGGTTCGCCAAAGCCCGGCAACAGCATGATCATGCCGCCGATGCGGCCGAACAGCAGCGCAGTCGCCCAGATCTCGACGCCGTAGAGCGTGAGGTCCATCAGAACGCCGCGATGCGTTCGAAGATTTGGGTGGTGAAGCCACCCAACAGGCCGCCCATGATCGGCAAGAAGAGCAGGATGGCAAAGAAGATCGCGAGGATCTTCGGCACGAACACCAAAGTCTGTTCCTGTATCTGCGTCAGCGTTTGCAGCAACGAGACGACCAGACCCACAACCAACCCCACAATCATGGGGCCTGCGGCGACGAGCACAGTGATCCAGATTGCATCGCGACCGAGATCGAGAACTTCCGCGCCAGACATCCGTGGCCTCCGAGGGGTCGGCAAATTCTGCCGCCCAGAGAAGGGGTCGGCCTGACGTGGTTAATGCGAGGTTTCAGAGAGGGTTACGTCTATGCAAGCCGTCACTGTGTGAATTTCCGCACACCTAACTGTGCCTACCCGGCCACAGTAAAACTGAGTTTGCTCGGGGGGCATCCAATTTACCGATTCCGCCTCATCTTGGATTCAGACGTGCATGGAACGATGGGCTCGTTCCGAACGCAGAACGCGTCGAGGAAACGTGCTGCAGGGGGCTGCGATGCTGAATGTGATTGCCAACTTCTTCAGGGGCCTGTTCGGCCGTAAGGCCGACAACTTCAAAGACCTGCTGATCGCCGATCTCGGCATCGAACGCTAAGGCGCTCGAGTTCGAATTACTCGAACTATCCGCCCGGCGGCGCGCCGGCGTTGAAGCTTTCAATGAGGCTGCCCGCGACCAAGCGCCAGCCGTCCACCAGCACGAAGAAGATCAGCTTGAACGGCAAGCTTACCGTCACCGGCGGCATCATCATCATGCCCATGGCCATGAGCAGCGACGCGACCACGAGGTCGATGATGACGAACGGGATAAACAGCATGAAGCCGATCTCGAACGCACGCCTCAGCTCTGAGATCATGAAAGCCGGTGCCATGATCCGAAGCGGCGTGTCTTCCGCACTCGCAGGCGGCGTCTCTAGGCGCGCCATATCGATAAAGAGCGCCAAATCGTCATCGCGGGTCTGGCTCGCCATGAAGGTCTTGAGCGGCGCGGCGATACGCGGAAACGCTTCGTCGAGCGGCATCTCTTCCTGCATCACCGGGCCAATCCCGGCCTGATAGGCCTCACTCCACACCGGCTGCATCACGAACGCGGTGAGAAAGAGCGAGAGTGAGATGATCACCACGTTCGGCGGCGCTTGCTGCAAACCGATGGCGGTGCGCAACAGTGAGAGCACAACGACGATGCGTACGAAGCTCGTCGTCATGATGATGATCGACGGCGCAAGCGAGAGCACCGTGATCAGCGCCGCGAGCTGCATCACACGCGCCGTGAGGCCATCGCCGGTGCCGAGGTTCACCGATAGCGTCGGATTGGTCGCAGCCGCATAGGCAACGCCTGCGCCGATCGACATCGAGAGCGCCAGTGACATGCCGAGAATAATGGCGGTCTTGCCCCAGCCAGCTTCCCAGAACGCCTTCTTCGGGGCTTTGCGAACTGCGCTCACGTCGGCGTCTCCCCTGCGGGCGTTTCAGGCGCCGGCGTCTCCTTTGCGGCCATGTCGCTGACCAACAGATCCCCGGCAGGCCCCAGCAGCATGACGTGCTCGCGGTCATCGACGCGCACGATCACCATGCGGCGGCGGGTATCGATCAACAGCGTTTCGGTGACGCGCATGCGCTTCACACCCGGCCCGCCGGGTTGCAGCATGCCGAAGCGGCGCGCGGCGTAGGCTACGCCGACGATAAGCGCGAGAGTGGCGATAAGCGCGAAGACCGTCCGCGCATAATCCAGCAAGTCCACCACCGTCTCCGTTCTGGAGTTTATGCAACAGTGGCTGGGCCGGTTTGGTAAACGAGGTCTTAATTTTCGCGCGCGAAATTAAGTCGCGCTTAACCACGTTGGGTTCGACTAGGCAAAGTTTGCAGCCCCGAGTCGGACCGCATGGATCTAGCCAACACCCCTTTCTTCGGATTGCTGCGCAGCCGGCTCGATCAGTTGAGCGAGCGCCAGCGGCTTATCTCGGAAAACATCGCCAACGCTTCGACACCCGGCTACCGGCCGCGCGATGTGGATACTTCCGGCTTTGAGCGCATGGTCGCCTCGGCTGCCGGGGGCGGCGGTTTGCAAATGGCGCGCACGAGGCCGGGCCACATGTCGCCCGGCGGCGGCAACGGCCAAACGCGGGTTGTCACCCGCGACGACAGCGAAACGACGATCGACGGCAATGCGGTGGTGCTCGAAGAGCAAATGTCGGCCGCTGCGCAGACGCGGATGGAATTCGAAACCGGCATCGCGCTCTACCAGAAAGGCCTTGAACTCGTTCGCATGGCCGCGCGTCCGCCTGGGAGATAGTAGATGACTGACATCAACGCCGCGATCTCGGCTGCCGCCTCCGGCATGCGCGCCCAACAAACGCGCATGCGGATCGCTGCGGAAAACATCGCCAACGCCAACTCGACCGGCGTCAATCCGAACGAAGATCCGTTCCGCCGCCGCATTCCGCTGTTGGAGAGCACCACGCTTGCGTCCGGCGCGCGCGGCGTTCGCGTCGAAGGCGCGGTCAACGACATGACCGAGTTTCGCGAAGAATATAATCCATCGCATCCAGCGGCGGATGATCGCGGCTATGTGCGGCTGCCGAATGTCGACACGCTGGTTGAGATGATGGACATGCGCGAAGCGACGCGCGCTTACGAAGCCAATTTGAACATGATCGAAGCGGCGCGAACGATGACCTCGCGCGCACTCGATCTTTTGCGGAGATAGTTAGATGGCGATCGATCCAGTCTCGGCTGCGCGGGCCTATCAGCAGGCCGCGCAAGCCATGCAAGGCGGCGGCGCGACAGGCGGCAGCGAAGGCGTCGACTTCGGCAATCTTGTGCAGGAAGCGATCCGCCAAGCCGGCGCGAGTGCAAACGTTGCCGAACAGCAATCGCTCGCGGTCGCGGGCGGGCAAGCCGACATTGTCGATGTCGTGACCGCGATCGCGGCGGCGGAAACGCAATTGCAGACGGTGATCGCGGTGCGCGATCAGGTGATCAGCGCGTATCAAGAAATTCTGCGGATGCCGATCTAGCGCGACAAAAGTTGCGCTAGCCGGGAACTTCGCCTGGGAACCAACGTTTCAGCGTCGTCAGATTTGCTGAACGGAGAATTTCCCATGCTCGGCTGGGCAGTCGGCTTCTTTATTGCCGCCCTTGTTGCGGCGGTTTTCGGTTTTGGCGGCATCGCTTCGGCGTTCACCGGCATCGCCATCATTCTGTTCTGGGTTTTCCTCGCCCTGTTTGTGCTGTCGCTGCTGTTCAACTCGTTCGGCGGCACACATGCGGTCGGGCATGGCGGCAGCGGCCGCACGGCGGCGACGATTGCGCTGATCGGCGGCGTGGCGCTCTTGGTTTATGCCTGGGTCGACAACGACATGTCGGCTGAACGCGTTGGCGCTGAGATTGACCGCACGGCTGTGCAATTGGCCGAAGGCACGAGCGATGCGCTTTCCGAAGGCGCCGATCGCGCCAGTGACCTCGTCCAAGAAACCAGCAATCAGGTTCGCAACGATGCGGCCGATGGTTTGGACGAAGCCTCCGACAACGTCGATCCAGACAACGACCGCGACCACTAATTACTTCCCCGCACGACCACTCCACGGCCCGAGCCTCGCTCGGGTCGTTTTGTTGTGTGCATCGCGAAGGCGAAGGATTTCGGAGTTAGGAGCTGTCGGCGCCGATCGCGCACGCCGCAAAGTGCGCCGGCGCTGGCTCGGCGTCCGGTTTGGGATCAATGACGCGCAGGCGCGTCAGGCCGCGATGGAGACGCCGCGCGAGGCGCGTGGCGTGCGTGTCGAGATCGCGCATCACACTGAGGATCGCCATCAGCCGCGTGCGCCAATCCCTACCCTGCAACGCACGGCGCAGGCGGCTGCCGGCGACGGTGCGTTGGCGCGCGGGATTGAGACGGCCGTGACGATTGTTGGTGCGCCGCGGCGCCGGCATGCGCGCCATCGCATTGACGACGGCGAGCGAAGCGATGCCCCGCGCGACGCGCGCGACGTCACCTGCTTGCGCGCGGTCGTCGCGCCAGAACGACGAGCAGAAGCCGACGAACCACACCAACCAAAGCCGCGCCCAGGCATTCAGCCTGTTGACGCGGTGATGAGTGGGATGGCGCGATTGACGCATGATGCGCGCGAGTATGCGGGCGGTGCGGAGGGTGTTGGATAGATTGGTGTGCGATTGAGCGCGGAGCGTTGATTGCGCGTGGGATTTTGGGGCGCGGGTGGTGGGATAGACCTTCGAGATCGTGAATTTTGTACAGCCGTCTGGCTCGCGAAGATTGCTTGTGCTTAATTCTCAGTCGGCAGGGGGAAATAAATGAACGTCGACCAGATCACGCAGCTATTGCTCGCGATTGCGGCGCTAGTAACGGCAATCGCAGGACTTCTTGCGGCGATACGCGGCTGGCACAACTACCGAGTCAACAAGCGTCGGCGAGAAATCGAAGGCGAACTTGAAAAGGAGCGCGACAACGCAGCGCCTCTGCCTGTTCTCGGGCAGATCATTTGGAGCAAGGCACCCACAGATCGAACCGACCTAGCCTACAAAGGGCAGAAGAAGGTCATTACCGTGGGAAATTTCAAAGGCGGAGTCGGCAAGACAACTCTATCCGCAAATCTTGCCGCCTACTTCGCCGAGAAGGAAGGGAAGCGTGTTCTCCTCATCGACTTCGACTATCAGGGCTCACTGTCATTCTCCTGCGCGCGAATGATCGGCCACCGTCGGAACACATACACAGCCGCTCAGCTCATCGCGCCGAACCCGAACATGCGGCAACTGCGCGAGGCGGCACTACCTATCACTCACGACGATAAGCCCCAGCAGTCAATTAGCAGAGCCGACATCTATACGGCGTTTTATCCGCTCGACATTCAGGAAACCCAACAACTAATCGGTTGGGCGGCCGACGACAAAATTGACGTAAGATATCGCCTCCGCAACGTACTAGAGAGTCCGGAGTTCGCCGAATACGAGATCGTCATCATTGATGCGCCACCGCGATTTAGTACCGCGACTATCAATGCCCTGTGCGCGAGCACGCACCTAATTATCCCGACAATTCTGGACCTTCTTTCGTCTGAGGCGGTGACCTATTTCGCCCAGCAATTGGCCGAGCTGCGGCCGACGGTTTTCCCTCATCTGAAGCTATTCGGTATTATTCCGACAATGGTATATCGCGGCGGGCAGCTCACCTTGCGCGAGAACCGCGTGGCTGAGCGCATCAACGCAGAAGTTCGACGCATCCTCGGCGGCGACTCTTGGGTGCTTGCGGATGCTGCAGTTCCCAGAACAGCTGCTATATATAACGTGGCGGGCGAAGGTATCGCGTACGTCATGAATGCAGACGCTCGCGATGTCTTCGACTCCATCGGAGCGAAGGTAAGCAGGAGGTTAAACTGAAGGTAGAAACACTTCTGGATGATCTAACAAAGCTTCTTCACACTGCGCCAAGCGATTCTGCGCAGCGCGACGAACGCGTGCGCGAACTCGTTGAGAGTTTGAAGGCGCATTCAATGGCAGACATCCGGACGCTGTTTGAAAGCTTGAAAAAGCTAAAGCTTCCCGAGCAACGACTCGAACCTGAAGCGCTGGGTCTCAAGATTCGCGAAAGCATGGCTGACGATCGCGGTTTCGAAGCGCTACTGAAGAAAGCCGCCGCCGCGAGAGCCTACACCGCCCCTGAACTCATCGCGATTTACAATCGCGCATTGGATCGTAATGAGCGCTTTGGAAAAAGCGCGTCGAAGAAGAAGATACTAGAGCAGCTGCGCGCAGAGCGAGAGATCATGCTGAGCAATGACCTTTCGCGAGAAACCATCAAGGCGCACTCGAAAGGCAATAGCTCCTAACTCACCCTCCCCGCCAACTCCCGCAACAAGCCTGCGCCGTCGCCGCGCCAGGCGCTGCCGTGCATGCAGGCGAGTGTTTCTGGATTGAGGGCGGCTAGGCGATCGAGTTGCGTGCGCGTGTCGGGGGCGTGCGCGAAATAATCCATCGGTTGGCGAAAAGCTTCGGAGGGGCCGAGGATGTCGGTCTCTACGATCGGCGCGTGGCCGCTGCCGCCTTGGGTGAAGAGATCGCCGCAGAAGAGGAGCTTGCGTGTCTCGTCGAAGATGAGGCCGCAATCCCAGCCGTGCGGCAGATGCGGGGTGTCGAACCATGTGAGACGCGCGCCGCCGACATCGAGCGTCTCGCCATCGGCAAGCGCGCGCGGCGGTTTGTTGGCGACATCGCCGATGGAGACCATCGCGCCGATGCGTCCGCACAGGGGCTCAGCATTGGGCGCGGTGCTCAAGAACTCATTCAAGGCGCCGCACTCGTCGGCCTCGTAATGCGAAAAGCCGATCCAGCGCAGGCGCTCAGGCGCGACGACCTTGGCGATGGCGCCGCGCGTGGCTTCGAAGAGGCCGCGCGGGCCAGTGTGCCAAAGCACCGGCTCGTCAGCGGCGATGAGATATTGGTTGAAAGAAAAGCCGCCGCCGGCGCCTGGGATGGCGACATCGGTGGCGATGCGGAAAACTTGTGGTGCGATTTCGTCGATGCGGGTGGTCATTGGGTGCGCCTTGGTTTGAAGCGTCGAACCGGACGCAGACTATACCCGCTCGCGCGCGCCCCGCACCTGCGCTGCGGGCTTATTCTTCTGCGCCCCCTCCCCGATCAACCAACCACAGACGCCAGCTGCTGCGAGCGCGCCGGCGAGCTGGGCCAGGATGAACCACGGCGCGTCTTCAGGGCGGATGCCGGCGAAGGTGTCCGACAACGCGCGGGCGACGGTGATGGCGGGGTTGGCGAACGAGGTCGAGGCGGTCCACCAATAGCCGGCGGCGATGATGAGCGAGACGGCGGCGGCGACCGCTTGCGGGCGCGCTTTAGAGACCAGTAGGATCGTCGCCAGAAGCGCGAAGGTCGCCACGCTCTCGGAGAGCAATTGTTGCGCGCCGCTGCGCACATGCAGGCTCTGTTGCACGAGCGGCAGACCGAACATGGCGTGCGCGATGACGGCGCCGGCGATGCAGCCGAAGATCTGCGCGGCGACGTAGAGAACGCCCGCGTTTGCGCGCAGCTCGCCGCGCAACGTCATCACCAAAGTGACAGCCGGATTGAAATGCGCGCCAGAAATCGGCCCAAGCGCGGTGATCAGTACGAAGAGGATCGCCGCGGTCGCGCCGGTGTTGGCGATGAGCGCGGTGGCGTCGTCGCGCGCGAGGTGCGAGGCCATGATGCCAGAGCCGATGACAACGCCGCTCAGCAACAAAGCGCCCAGCGCTTCGGCCGCCACGGCCCGCTTCAGATCGCTCACGCTACGTCGCCGTTGGTTTCGCCGGTGCGGCCGATCTTTTCGAGGCGCGCCTGCAGGGAGAGCCGGTCCAAGCCTTCGAACGGCAGGTTGGTGAAAATGGCGATGCGGTTTTGCATTGCGCCATAGGCGTTGGCGAAGGCGCGCGCGATCTCGACTTGCGTACCAGTGGCGGCGGCGGGATCGGGGATGCCCCAATGCGCCGTCATCGGTTGGCCGGGCCAGATCGGGCAGACTTCGCCGGCGGCGTTGTCGCAAACGGTGAAAACGAAATCGAGCGGCGGGGCGCCGGGCTTGGCAAACTCGTCCCAGCTTTTCGAACGGAAGCCGCTGGTGTCGTAGTTGAGGCGCTTCAAAAGCGCGATGGTCTCCGGGTGCACCTCGCCTTTCGGCATCGAGCCGGCGGAATAGGCTTTGAACTTGCCGGCGCCGAAGCGGTTCAAGATGGCTTCAGCGATGACTGAGCGCGCCGAATTGCCGGTGCAGAGGAAGACCACGTTGTAGGGGCGGTGGCCGTCGCTCATGAGGCTTTCCTTCGCTTGGGCGCGGCCGACGGCGCGCAGCTTGCGCCGCCGCAGCAGTTTTCGGTCATGAAGGCGATGAGGCCGTTCATGGTCGGGAAGTTGGCGGAATAAAGCAGTGAACGGCTCTCACGCCGCTGCTCGGTCAGCCCGGCGCGGGTGAGATGCGCCAGGTGAAACGAAAGCGAGGACGCGGGAATGCCGAGCTTGTCGGCGATGTCGCCCGCAGCAAGCCCATCAGGCCCCACTTGCACAAGCAGGCGAAAAATCGCCAGCCGGTGCTCGTTCGACAGCGCAGCGAAGGCGTCCAGCGCAGCGTTGGCGCGGATCTTTGATGATTCCATATTTCCAGCATATTCGAAATATTGAACCACGCAAGGGGAGCGATGCAACAAAAACGGCCGCCACTCCTTCGAATGACGGCCGCAAACTCTTCAACAACAAACGTCGCGCTATTTCTTCGCGGCCTTTTTGTCGTCCTTGTTTTGCTTGGGCTTACGCTTTTCCTTGTTGGAGCGCATTTGTCCTTTGGCCATGACGTCATCTCCGTCGCTTAAGAGCGGCGGGATTAGGCATTAGACGGCGGGCGCCGCGCAATAGGGAATCTGCAGAGGCGTGGGCGCCTCTGCATGTTCTCAGCGCTGTTCGGTGCAATCGCTGTCGAGCAGGCCTTCGTCGTTCGGGCCGTTGCAGACGTCATTATCGTCGGTGAAATAATCGACGGCGGCGGCGCCTACCGCGGCCCCGGCGGCGAGCGCGCAACCGCTCATGATCGGGGCGCTGAGGCCGAGGATAATCAGCAACGCGGCGCGTGTCGGGTTTTTCATGGTCGTCTCTCCGTAAAGCGATGATACGGAGCCAACGGCGCACTACCGCACATGTTCCAAGAAACGCGCGTTGCGGCACCGTAAAACCCAGGGAACGCGCCTTAAGCGCGCTGTTCGTTCACGCCGCGGCCCATGGCGAGAAGTGCGGCGTTGGCGATCGCGTCCGCATCGAGGCCGGCGGCGGCGTACATGGCTTCCGGCTTGTCCTGATCCTGGAAGATGTCCGGCAGGGTCAGCGTGCGGACTTTGACGCCGCGATCGAGGATGCCGTCCTTCGACATGAAGTGCAGCACGAAGGCGCCGAAGCCGCCCTCCGCGCCCTCTTCAATCGTCAGCAGCACTTCGTGCTCGCGCGCGAGGCGGCGGATCAAATCTTCATCGAGCGGCTTGGCGAAGCGCGCGTCGGCGAGCGTTGTCGAGAGCCCCATGGCGGCGAGCTTGTCGGCGGCTTTGTTGGCTTCCGACATGCGGGCGCCGAAGTTTAGGAGCGCAACCGACGTGCCTTCACGCAGGATGCGGCCTTTGCCGATTTCGAGCGGGAGGTCGGCGTCAGCGCCGAGCGCGCCATCAGCGTCGCCGCGCGGATAGCGGAAGGCGCTGGGCCGATCATCGATCACAGCGGCAGTGGCGACCATGCGCGACAGCTCATTGCCGTCGGCGGCGGCCATCACGATCATGCCAGGCAGCGCGCCCATGTAGCCAACGTCGAAGCTGCCTGCGTGCGTCGGGCCATCGGCGCCGACCAGACCGGCGCGGTCCATGGCGAAGCGCACAGGCAGTCTCTGAATGGCGACGTCGTGGACGACTTGGTCGTAGCCGCGCTGCAGGAAGGTTGAGTAGATGGTGCAGAACGGCTTCATGCCGTCTGCCGCCAAGCCAGCGGAGAACGTGACCGCGTGCTGTTCGGCGATGCCGACATCAAAGGTCCGGTCCGGGAATTTCGAGCCGAAGAGATCAAGGCCGGTGCCGGAGGGCATCGCGGCGGTGATGGCGACGATCTTCTCGTCTTTCTCGGCCTGGCGCACGAGCGCTTGCGCATAGACCTTGGTGTAGCTCGGGGCGCTCGCGCCTTTGCTCTGCTCGCCGGTGACGACGTTGAACTTGGTGACGCCGTGATATTTGTCGGCGGCGTTTTCGGCTGGCGCGTAGCCTTTGCCCTTCTTGGTGACGACGTGGATCAGCACCGGCCGATCGTCGATCTCCTTGGCGTTGGCGAGCACGCGGCGCAGCACGTCGATGTCGTGGCCGTCGAAGGGGCCGAGATAATGGAAGCCGAGCTCTTCGAAGAAGGTGCCGCCTGTCACCATGGTGCGGGCGTATTCTTCGGCCTTCTTCGCAACGTCGTGGATGGTTTCGCCGAGCGCTGAGGCGACGCCTTTGCCCATCTTGCGGATGCGGCGGTAGGTCTTGGTTGCAGCGAGACGCGCGAGATAGGTCGACATGCCCCCGACCGGCGGCGCGATCGACATATCGTTGTCGTTGAGGATGACGATGAGACGCTTCGTTGTCTCGGCGGCGTTGTTCATGGCCTCGTACGCCATGCCCGCCGACATCGAGCCATCGCCGATCACGGCGACGACATTGGAATTCTCGCCGCGCTTATCGCGCGCGACGGCAAAGCCCAAGCCGGCGCTAATCGAGGTCGAGGCGTGGGCGGCGCCGAAGGGATCGTATTCGCTCTCGGCGCGCTTGGTGAAACCGGAGAGGCCCCCGCCTTGGCGGAGCGTGCGGATGCGATCGCGGCGGCCGGTCAGGATTTTGTGCGGGTAGGCTTGGTGGCCAACGTCCCAGATGATTTTGTCGGTGGGTGTATCGAAGACATAGTGAAGCGCGACTGTCAGTTCGACGACGCCGAGGCCCGCCCCCAAGTGGCCGCCCGTTTGCGACACTGCGCTGATCGTTTCGGCGCGCAATTCATCGCAGACTTGCCGGAGTTGGCTGCCTTCGAGTTTCCGGAGATCGGCCGGGAGCTTAATCTGGTCGAGCAGCGGAGTTTGCGGCGCCATCTAATCCTCAGCCGTATTGATCTAGATCAAAAGCTAACCCCGTTCCCTTGCGAAAGCGATGCCTAGACGGTGGCCGGAACATGGTTTTCCCGCCTCTTTTCGTGCGTCAGGTGGGCGCAGATCAGAATGAACAGACCAATCCGTCCCGTGGCGGCACAGCGCCGGCGGCGAGTTGGCTCCAAGCGGCTTGGATGGCGTCAGCGCCAGTGACGCTCTTGACATCCACGAAAGCGCGCGAGGCTGGGTAGAAATCTCGGAGATCGCTGCCCATCGCGGACACAAGGTGCGGGTTGGTTTTGAGACGCTCGGCGGCATACGTCGGCACGAAGAAAAACTCCGGTGTCGGCCCCGGCAGCGGTTCGCCGCCACGTGGCGCAGCCCAATCGGTGACGCCGATGATTATGCTGCGAGTGAGCGCGTTGCCGAGCGTGCGATGCACATTAGCGTTGAGTCCCGCGCGGCCGAGGAAATCGACATAGGTCGCGGGGGCCACAACTTTGAGTGAACCCGCATCATCATAGAGGACGACGCGATGATAGAGGCCGCTCTCGCGCACGTAGGCTTCATTGCCAGATGACGTGAGGCCGATGATTTCCGCGCCGCCTAGATTTCGCAATTGATGCGCGGTGGCGAGCGCTGTCTTGGAGGACGCGCTGGAGAGGACAACAGTCTTCGCCCTCGCTTGTTTGATAAAATCCGCCGCCCACCAACCAGTGCCGTAGAGCGGCCGAAAGAGCACTTGTTCGGACTCGTAATTCGGATCGTATGCCGGATCGAGCGCCGCATCGGTGTAGATGTTATAGAGCGCAGCCTTCGGCACGCGATGCGCTGCACTGTCGATGAAACCGGTCGCGGTCTTCTTTGGCGTCACGTCGAGCGCTTCGGCGAGCGGGTAATAGCCGTAGAAGCGCGACCCGACAGCGATGTCGGGCGCGTTCGATTCCGCGACTGTGCCAAAGCCCCAGACAGGCACTTTGCCGAAGCCTTCAGGCGCAGGGAAGAAATCCCAGTACGCCAACATGCCCTCGCCCATCGCGGCGTAAGTGACATTGTTGGAGGTAAGCGCAAAGAGATCGAGCCTGAGGCGCATGGCGCCGGGCGCAAGCGGCGCGAGCGCGACGTCCACGAGGCGTGTGTCGCGGATGTCTTTCTTGCTGATGTGAAGTTCGCGCATGGGTGCTCCGTCCGGCGAATTTCTTGGACCGCCCACGCCTCGTCGGCAACGGTGTTTCACCCTGCACGCTTCTTAGCGCTTGCACCCAAACCTAAAGGCGAAACACCGGCGGTTGGAGAGACGGCGTCGTTAGGAGACGACCTGGGCTATGGCTCGATTAACGGCTGGCGCATCAGGAGCGCCGAACGCAGCGGTTGGGCGGCCAGTGGCGTCGAAGACGAACAGACGTGGCAAGTTCAGTTGCGCGGCGCCGCCGAAGGCTTGGTAGGTCGACATGTCGGCGCGAAGCTGTTTGTAGGTGGGACGGGTCCGGTCGAGAAAACGACGCACGCCTTCATCGTTGGCGGCGATCAGTTCGACATTGAGCCCGATGATATTCAGCCGCGCCTCATCATAGCGATGGCGCACCGTCGAGAGATGCATCGCTTCCTCTACACACGGCGCGCACCATGACGCCCAGAAGCTGATCACCGCCGGACCAGGTCCCAGATGCTGGCCAAGCGTGGTGTCCGCACCATCCAAGGTTTGAAGCGGCAGGCCTGAGAGTTCATCGAGCGAAGGCGGAAGTGGAACAGCCGTCGTTGCGTAGGCTGGCGTCGCGGCGGCCAATCCGGCGATCAACACTGTACGGCGTTGCAGCATGCGAAAATCCTGAGACCACAGGCTATCGCGACACGAATGCGACGAACAGCGGCAGCGCGCGATTTGCTGGGTTGTGCGGCTTGGTTCGATGACTAGTCTGCAATCTTGAAATCATGAGGGTGTCGGAATGAAGATCGCTACGATCGCGCAGGCCTTTGCTGTCGCTTTGCTTTTGAGCTCATGCGCATCTGGACCGGAGCCGGCGCCGATCCCTCCCCAACAGCATCAGGCTGCGGTTGATCCCTACCTCTGGCTTGAGGACGTCGAGGGCGAACGCGCGCTCGCCTGGGTGCATCAGCAGAATGATCGCTCGCTGCCGGTGTTGGAGAATGATCCGCGCTATGCGGGCCTGCTAAATGCCGCCCTCGAAGTAGCTCAGAGCCGCGATCGCTTGCCGCTCGGCCAAATCCGCGGCGGCTATCTCTACAATTTTTGGCAAGACCCCGATCACGTGCGCGGCATTCTTCGCCGCGCGCCGCTTGCCGGGTACGCTGCGAACACTCCGCGCTGGGAAACGGTGCTCGATATCGATGCGCTGGCGCGGACGGAAAATGCGAACTGGGTCTATCACGGCGCGGACTGCGATCCGGCGGGCGTACGCTGCATGATCTCGCTGTCCAACGGCGGACTCGATGCGTCGACCGAACGCGAGTTCGATCTGCAGACACGGCGCTTCGTCGAAGGCGGTTTCACCGTGCCCGAAGCCAAGTCGAATATCGGCTGGCTTGATCGCGACACGCTTCTGGTCGCCACCGATTGGGGCGAAGGCTCGCTGACGGAGTCGGGCTATCCGTTCATCCTGAAGGCCTGGCGGCGCGGCACGCCGCTATCGAGCGCAACCGAAATCATGCGTGGCGAACCGACCGACGTGTCCATCGGCGTCGCCACCTTCGAGGATGAGAGCAACGATCACATCGCCATTGCGGTCGAAGGTGAGACCTTCTTCGAAACGGTGTTCTCACTGGTAACGCCGCAGGGCCCGCAGCGGCTGACCCTGCCGCGCAAATCCTCGATCCGCGACTTCTTCCATGACCGCCTGATCGTGACGATCGAAGAGCCCTGGACGATTGGCGGGCAGACCTATCCGAACGGATCGCTGCTGGCGATCCCGTTGACGACGGCGACAAGCGCTACGCCGACCGTTGAGGTGATCTTCACGCCGAACGCGCGTCAGTCGATCGAAGAAGTCCAAGCCACGCGCGACAGCATTCTCGTCGCCGGCTTCGACAACGTGCGTGGCCGCCTACAGCGTTTCACGCTGGCCAATGACCGCTGGAGCGGCGCGCAGATTCAAGTGCCGGCAACGGGCGTGGTGCACATCGTCGGTGCGTCAACCAGTGACGCGCACGCCTTTGCCACCTATGAGGACTTCCTGACCCCTTCGACACTCTACGCTTTGAACGGCACACGAACCCGCACGGTGCGCTCGCTACCGGCGCAGTTCGACGCTTCGCCGTACGTGACGGAGCAATTCGAAGCGACGAGCGCGGACGGCACGCGTGTGCCCTATTTTGTGGTGCGTCGCCGCGATCTGCAGCTGAACGGGCAAAACCCGACGCTGCTTTACGGCTATGGCGGCTTCCAGCTCTCGCAAGTGCCCAGCTACAACGCGTTCCTCGGCCGGCTCTGGCTGGATCAAGGGGGCACATATGTGCTCGCAAACATTCGTGGCGGCGGTGAATTTGGCCCGGCGTGGCACGATGCGGGCCTGCTGACCAACCGTCAGCGCATCTATGACGATTTCTATGCAGTCGAACGCGATCTGGTGACGCGCAACATCACCTCGCCGCGTCGCCTTGGCATTTCCGGCCGCTCGAATGGCGGCCTGCTCATGGGCGTGATGTTGAACCAGCATCCTGAGATGGTGAATGCGGCTGTTATCGGCTCGCCGCTTCTAGACATGTTGCGCTACGACCAATTGCTGGCAGGCGCTTCTTGGGTCGGTGAGTACGGCTCGCCGAACGTGCCGGAGCAGCGCGCTTTCCTGGAAACGATCTCGCCCTACCAAAACCTGCGCGCGCGGCCGGATTTCCCGACCGTGTTCATCTACACCTCAACGAAAGACGACCGCGTGCATCCGGGGCATGCGCGCAAGTACGGCGCGCGGCTGGATGAACTCGGCATCCCCTATCTCTATTACGAAAACACCGACGGCGGCCACCAAGCCAACGCCAACCTGCGCGAAGCCGCACGGCGGCGGACGTTGGAGTACATGTATCTGACGCAGCGGCTGATCGACTGAGAGAGCGTGGCGTCGCCTTCGACAAGCTCAGGGTGACGCCATCTTCCAACACCAGCGCCTCCACTCCAACACACCTCCGGCGTCAGCCTGAGCTTGTCGAAGGCGGGCCGCTGCGAACGCTATTCGTCTTCCGCAACATCCGTGCGTGGAAATACCGCGAGCACGATGGGCATGAGGGCGTGGATGTCCCGCGAGGCAGGCAGAATGCGCAGTGGCTCGCGCGGGCCGTCGCTTTGCAGTTCGACGTGGCCGTAAATGCGCCGAACCGTGTCGCCTTGTGCGACGCCGTGGCACGCGACCGGGCCGCCATCGAGATTGAGCACGTAGCGCAGGTTCAGCGGCGCTGTGCGCAAGAATTCGCCGAGACGGTGCAGCGAGAAATAGCCTTCGGGCGCTGAACCCAAAATGATGAGGCCGTCAGCGTCCTGCGCGATGAAGCTGCGGCTGGCGAGCCAGCGCGATTCCGGCGCACGGTTTTCGCCTTCGGCTGTCAGCAACGTCGGATACGAGACAAAAGCCGTGTCGGCGTCACGCATCGAAGCATGCCAATCGCCGCCATTAGCGAGATCAACGAACTGTGTCATCGCGTCGGACGATACGAATGCGCCGTGTTGGGAATCGTATTCGGTGGGACCGGCGAACGCGCCGCCCATGCGCACCGGCGTCGCCGCGCCCATCGCTGAATTGTAGTAGCTGGCATTAATCACGGCCGCCGGTTGCAGATCGCGCATCCAAGCGTTGAGATCGTTGTCGGCATCGATGTGCAGTTCGAAGCGATAGAGACGCGGATCGATGCGCGTAAGATAGAGGTGATCCACCTCCTCGCCGTCATGTAGCACCGGCATATCGCCAATCTCGAAACCGGGCGCGAGGCGCCGCCATGAGATCTCGCCGGCTTCAGCCGTTGGCGTCGGATCATTAAGCGCGATACGCACAGCGCGCGGCAACCACGGCGCGTCTTGGCGCATGGTCATATAGAAAAGACCATCGCGGTAGACGACTGGCGGCGCGCCGACATAAAGGCTGTAGCCGCCGAGCGCGCATGTCAGCAGAACTAGAAAAATAAGGATCGACGCACTGAACGGCCGGCGCTTTGCAAAGCCGCGCAAACGTTGAAGTCTCGCGGTCATGCAGCCTCTCCTGCGACTTAGTATCGCCGTTCGACAATGAAATCGACCGCGTCAAGCAAGATGCGGGCGCGCGAGCCGAAGAGCGAGAGATGCTGCTTGGCTTGTTTGGCGAGCATGGCGATGCGTTCGCGAGTGGCGTCAGCGCCAAGGACGGTGACGAAGTTGACCTTGCCACGGGCTTTGTCCTTACCGACCGCTTTGCCAGTGTCGCGGACGACGCCCTCAGCATCCAACAGATCATCGCGCATCTGAAAAGCGAGGCCGACATCATGGGCATAGCGAGAAAGCGCTGTCTTCTCGGCCTCCGAGGCGCCGCCAATAAGCGCGCCAGCGTCGACAGCGAAATTGATCAGCGCGCCGGTCTTCAGACGGTTCATGCGCGTGACAGCAATAAGGTCGGAGCCGATGTCGGCGCCGGCCATGTCGGCGGCCTGCCCGGCAACCATGCCTTGCGCGCCCGACGCCCTGGCAAGACCAACGATGAGCTTGCAGCGCATCTGCGGATCGGAATGCGTGGCGGGCTCGCCCAGGAGTTCGAATGCAAGCGTTAGCAACGCATCGCCGGCCAGGATGGCGGTCGCCTCATCATACTCACGGTGCAAGGTGGGACGGCCACGGCGCAGATCGTCATCGTCCATTGCTGGCAGGTCGTCATGCACGAGCGAGTAAGTGTGCACCAATTCGATGGCGCACGCCGTGCGCAGCAGGAAGCTCTCGTCAGCGTCGAAGATACGGCCCGCTTCCAGGGTAAAGAACGGACGCAGGCGTTTACCGCCACCGAGCGCGGCGTAGCGCATGGCGCTCAGAAGACTCGCCTCCGAACCCTTTTCAGCCGGCAACAGCCGCTCCAGCGCGTGCTGGACACGCTCGGCCGTTTCCCTGAGACGCGCTTCAAGTTGGGACATAGGCGCCTCCCCTAACAGAGGGCGCGGCTGGCGCAAGCACCCCTAGAGGTTGTACTGGGGTGCATGCTACGGCGCTCCTTTGCTGCTAGGGCTCCCTTTATTGGGACAAATTAACAGGGCACAATGTGCCCGCGGGGGGCAGAAGCGTCCGGTGCGGTCTTTGCAGGCTTGCGCCGCCGCTGCGGGTCCCCCGCGGTAGAGAGTGGGGAATTTGCATGCCGTCTGTGGTGATTATCCACGCCGCGGAAGACACGCTGCCAGCGCGGGCGCTGGCCGAAAAGCTTCGCCAGGCGCAGGTCCAAGTCGTTCTTGAGAAGCCGCCTGGAGAAGAATTGCGCGCCGCTGTCAAAGGCGCGCCGGTCACGATTGCGCTCTGGTCCCCCCGCTCAACCGCCAGCAGCGAATTGGCGGAAGAGGTCAAATTCGCGCGCGGCAAGAGCAACGTTTTCCATGCGCTGATGCAAAGCGCCCAGGCGCCCGACGCCTTTCGAAGCGATAAGTCGGTGAACCTGACGGGCTGGCGCGGCGAAGATGAGTTTGCGCCATGGCGCGAACTGGCGAGCTTGGTGACGCAAAAGGCGGGCGTTGCGCCTTTGCCGCCGCCGGCGCCAAGACCACCATCAGGATTTTTCCAGCCAGGCCGCGCAGACCCTTCACAGCAGGCCGCGGCAGGTCAGCCCCAACAGCGCGCCGCCCAGCAGCCGCGCCAACAAGCCCAGCAGCGCGCGCCGCAGCGCTCCGCGCCGCCTACGCCACAGCGCAGCATCCCTCAACCAAGCGCCGAGCCCAAAAAGGGCAACGGCATGGTGATGATCGGCGCCATCGTTTTCGTGCTTGTCGCAGTGCTTGGCGGCGGCGGCTATTGGTACTTCACGCAGAACGGCGCCTCGGCGACGTCAGCTGCCTGGCAAGCTGTCGACAGCAACAATGCCGACGCGCTGCGCGCGTTCATCGCGGGCGACCCCGGTCAATATCGCGATGAAGCCGAGCACGCACTCGCGGACCTGGAAGAGCGTTCGTTTGAATCGGCGAGCGACACAGACACCATCGAAGCTTTTGAAGCTTTCCTCAACGATTTCCCGAACAGCGAACACGCGACGCGCGCCAGAGGCCGCATCGCTGAACTGCGCACCATGACGCCGCCGGCAGCAACACCAACGGAAGAAGTGCCGTTGGCGCCGGAAACCGATCCAGACCTGCTGCCGCCCGGCGCGGTGACGACGACGGCGCCGGACACCAGCGACGGCCCACAACAAATCACGCCGCCATCGGAAGAAAACACACCGCCTGCGGACGCTCCGACGAACTGAGGAACGGCGCATCGAAAACACGAAGGGCGCGGATCACTCCGCGCCCTTTTCTTGTTCATGCAGTGTCAGAACGCTCAGTACATGCGCCCGCCCTCAAGCGCCGGCCGATCGACATTCAGCAATACGACGTTGCCGTTGCGATCGGGGAAGCCCAGGCAAAGCACTTCCGACATGAACTTGCCGATCTGCTTCGGTTCGAAATTCACCACTGCAGCGACGCGGCGGCCAAGCAGTTCGCCGATGTCGTAATTGTGGGTCACTTGCGCGCTCGACTTCTTGATGCCGAGCGGATCGCCGAAATCGATCCAGAGTTGGTAGGCCGCCTTCTTGGCCTCCTCGAACACTTTCACATCGACAATGGTGCCGAGGCGAATGTCGACTTTCATGAAGTCTTCGAACGAAATGATCGGCTGGCGCGCATTGCTTTGCGGGTCGTCGGCCACGATTTTTCTCTCCCTATGACCCGATCTTCGCGGGTTCTGTGCGCGGGCCATCTGGGCCCATCACGATTTGATCCACTTCGAGCTGCGCGTCCTTGAGCTGGCCCTCACACCGAGCTTTCAGAGCCGCGCCGCGCTTGTAGATACGAATCGAGTCCGCCAGCGGAACATCACCACGCTCCAGATGCGCAACGATTTTCTCCAACTCATTCAAGGAGTCCTCGAACGAGAGGCTGGCAGGGTCTTTTTGGTCCGGCGTCATTGGCTTCCAAGGTATGTGTTGGAGGGGGCTGAGGGAATAGGCGTTCGGCCCTAAGACCCCCGCCTCACTTCACTTTCTCGTAGCGGCGGTAGCTCCAGTGATTGTCGCCGCCGTCCTCGACTTCGCGCCAGCCCTGGGCGCGCAGGATCGGGCGCATCATCCGGTTGAACCAGCCATGGGCGCAAAGCAGCACGTTCTGGCCCCTGAGCGCCTGAGCCGTCAGCGTCGCCACCGCCGCCTCAGCGCGGACCTCGGCTTCGGCTCGCGTCTCGCCGCCTTCGTGACGGCCAAACCACCAGGCGATCCGCGCCCACACACCCCAAGCGCGCGGACTGCGCCGGCCCCATACCGGCGGCGGCGGCAGCGGCGCTTCGATGAAGACCGGATCGGTGACGATGGCGCGGCCGCCAGCGACCATCTCGGCGGTATGGATCGCGCGCGGCAACGTGGATGCGTAGATGACATCGCTCGCGTCCGCGAGCTTCACGAGTTTTTCCGGCGGCTTCTCGTCGGGATGCAAACGCGCCCGATCGTAACTGGCCCACCACTCACGATAGCCGTGATGATCGATGCGCACCTTGCGGTCGGCATGCGGCTTGCCGTGCCGCGCGATGACAATGGTGCCAATGCGCACGGCTAAACGGCGATCTAGCGTCTCGTTGGGCGCCATGGTCGTCGTCATTCTGACCCTTCGCGCGAAACTGACGCCCCCTCCCCTTGAGCGGGTCTAGTCGCGCTGAAGCGCCTCCAGATAAGCCAGAGCGGACCCGGCGAGCGCGGCCAAGTCGTAGCCGCCCTCCAGAGTCGAAACAAGCTTACCCTTGCAGTGGCGTAATGCGAGTTCCTTGAGCCGCTGCCCCGCCCAGGCGAAATCGTCGGTTTCCAGCTCCATCTGCGCGAGCGGGTCGGCCTTGTGCGCGTCAAAACCAGCTGAAACCAGGATCAATTCGGGGGCGAACGCGTCGAGCGCCGGCAGGACACGGCTTTCCATTGCCGCTCGCCATTCGACGCTCCCGGCGCCCGCTGGTAGAGGCGCATTGACCACGTTGCCGCCGATGCCGGTTTCATTGCGCGCGCCGGTGCCGGGGTAGAGCGGCGCCTGGTGGGTGGAAGCGAACATCAACCGCGACTCGCTTTCGGCGACGGTTTGGGTGCCGTTGCCGTGATGCACGTCGAAGTCGACGATGGCCACCCGGTTGAGACCGTGCGCTTCGAGCGCATGCAGCGCGCCGATGGCGACATTGTTGAAAATGCAAAAGCCCATCGGCGCGAGCGGCTCGGCGTGATGACCGGGCGGACGCACCGCGCAGAACGCCATGTCGTCCTCATCGTTCATGACCGCATCCACCGCAGCGACACAGGCGCCGGCGGCGCGATAGATCGCTTCGCGCGATCCGCTTGAAATGTAGGTGTCGGGATCGAGCCGCACGCGCGCGTCCGCGGTTTCCGCGAAAGCAGGCTCTAGTGCGTTGATGTAACCGTATGGATGAACGCGTGCGATCGCCTCCTTCTCTGCGTGCGGCGACACGCGACGTTCCAGAGTGACGCTTTCAAGCGCATCAAGCACGGCTTGCAGGCGGCCCGGATGTTCGGCGTGACCGCCGGGCGGTTCATGGCGAAGCATGGAGGGGTGCGTGAACAGCAGCATGCCCCTCATGTAGCGCCACGCGCTCAAAAGACGAAGGCCGCCGAGGGGGAGCATCCTCGGCGGCCTTCCTTCAGGGCCGCGCAGGCAGTCGGTCGCAGGGAGCTATGCGACGACCAGGGCGGCTTGGTTGACGGTCGCGAACGCGACCGGTGCGAAAATCGCAATCGCAGCGAGGAGTGCGTAGAATTTCGTCATTGGGCGTCTCTCTGCGCTAGCGCCTGAGGCTAGGCCACTATTTGCGCGGCTTGGTTCAGCGTCGCAAAAGCGATCGGCGCCAACAGCAGCGCCGCCAATATCAGGGAATAAAACTTGGTCATTGTCCTTGCTCCTCTTGGGGGCGGGCTTCAGTCCCGCTTTCGATGAAGACAACGTAGCGGCGCGCTAACTCTGCCGCTGTGACGGGTGTCACGAGGTAAGGGGTGATGGCGGGGACGCGCTCGGGGGCGGCCGTTCGGCCCGCCCGGCGGCCGATTTGCCGCAAAAAGATTGCTCACAGCGGCGCACAGACGGCTAAAGGAGGCTGACGCCCGAGGACCCTTCATGAAATTTCGCCCTTTCCTGCTTGCTCTTGTTCTCGCTGCCGTGGCGCCTGCCGCGCAGGCTCAGCGCCATTGGTTCGAGGCGGGGCCGACACCTCTTCGCTATGAGATTGCGGTGACGCCGAACATCAACGCGGCGACGTTCACGGGCGAAAACACAATTACGATCGAGAACGACGCACCGCTGACGACCGTCACAATGAACGCGCTCGATCTGACCGTGCAACGCGCCTCGATCGACAACGCAACCGTGCGTGCCGACATCGACGCCGAAGCGCAAACGCTGACACTAACCCCTCGCCGGCCGCTCCCGGCCGGCCGTCACACCATCCGCATCGCCTATAGCGGCAAAATCTACGACGACGCCTACGGCCTCTTCCGCGTCGAATATCAAGACCACGGCCAGACCAAGCGCGCGATCGCGACCCAGTTTGAGCCCGGCGACGCGCGACGCTTCGCGCCGATGTGGGATCAACCCAACCGCCGCGCGGTATTTTCGCTAACGGTGACGGCGCCCGCCGATCAATTCGTGGTCGGCAACATGCCGGTCTCGCGCACAGCGCGCCTCTCCGGCAATCGCACGCGTACGACCTTTGCCGACACGCCGTCGATGCCGAGTTATTTGCTGTTTCTCGCCGTCGGCGACTTCGAGCGAGTGACGCGCAACGTGAACGGTGTCGAACTCGGCGTGGTCATGCGCCGCGGCGAAGGCCATCGCGCGCAGGATGCGCTCGACGCAGGCGAGCAATCTCTGAACTACTACACCGAGTACTTCGGCGTGCCCTACCCGCTGCCAAAGCTCGACATGATCGGCGTACCTGGCGCGGGCGGCTTCGGCGCGATGGAAAATTGGGGCGCCATCCTCTATTTCGACCAGTATCTGCTGGTGGACGAACGCTCGAGCGTTGCCGAGCGGCAGAACGTCTTCGGTATTGTCGCCCACGAAATCGCGCACCAATGGTTTGGCGATCTCGTCACCATGAATTGGTGGGACGATCTTTGGCTCAACGAAGGATTCGCATCATGGATGGCGGCGAAGGCTATTGATCACGTGCATCCCGATTGGCGCCCTTGGATGACGCAACTCACGGACGGCACTGCGACCGCGATGGCGCTCGACGCGCGTCAGGGCACGCACCCGATCGTCCAGGAGATCAACACCATCGACGACGCAAACCTCGCGTTTGATACGATCACCTATGAAAAAGGTCTCGCCGTCATTCGAATGATCGAGGCCTATGTCGGCGAAGAAGACTTCCGCACGGGCGTGCGCAACTACATCAACGCACATCGCTACAGCAACGCGCGGACTGAGGATCTCTGGGCGGCGATCCAAGGCGCGTCGGGCCAACCTGTGTTGGAGTTGGCGCACAGCTTCACCAATCAGCCTGGCTTCCCGCTGCTCACCGCCACTGGTGGCTCGTGCCAGCGCGGCGGCCATGCGGATGTCAACATCACGCAGCGCCGTTTCGCCATGGACGACTCCGCGCGCACTGACGAGCGCTGGAGCATTCCTGTGGTTGCCCGCCACGTGGGCGGCGGCGAGCCGGTGCGCACGCTGCTTGAGCCGAATGGCGCGCATACCGTGACTTTGGCCTGCGGCGCCTATTTGGTGAACGCCGGTCAGTCGGGCTTCTTCCGGGTGAAATACGACGCCAACAACTTCAACGCACTGACCCAACGTTTCAGCGATCTGGAAGGCATCGATCAACTGGGATTGCTGTTGGACTACTATGCGTTCGGCCGCAGCGGCGATGCGCCGTTCACTAATTATCTCGATCTGGTCAACGCGATCTCTGCCGACGCCGATCCTGTCATCGTCATGGACACGGCGGCCTCGATGTCAGCATTCGCCGCCTACACGCATGACCGCCCCAGCGCGCAAGCTGTCCGCGCCTATGGCCGCCGCATTCTGGCGCCGTACTTCGCGCGCGTTGGCTGGCAGCCGCGCCCAGGCGATGACGCCAACCTCACCAACATGCGCGCGACGTTGATCACGACGCTCGGCGATTTAGGCGATGAGGCGGTGATCGCGGAAGCGCGCCGCCGCATGCAGGCCGCGTCGACGGACCCTGCCGCGCTGCCTGCCGCCATCCGCAATGCGACACGCACCGTGTACGCCGCAAACGCTGCAGAAGGAGACTTCAACGCCCTGCTGGCTCAGGCTCGGGCTGAATCAGAATTCGTTGAGCAGCGCCGGCTGTGGTTACTCCTCGCCAGCGTCAAAGACGACGCCCTCGCCCAGCGCATGCTGCAGATGGCGCTCGGCGACGACATCCCGCGCCAGATCCGGCCGCAAGTGATCAGCGTCGTCTCCGCAAACCATGCACGCATGGGCTGGGATTTCCTGGTGGCCAACCGCGCAACGATCGAAGCAATGCTCGACCCGCTGCAACGGCTCGAATTCCCGACGAATATCGCCGCGATCAGCGGCGATCCGGCCATGGTCGATGAACTTGCGCGCTATTCGGAAAACTTCCCTGAGGGCAGCGCGCGCGATGCGGTCGCGGCGGCGCAGGCGCAGATCCGCATCCGTGCGGAGACGATCCGTGAGCGCATGCCAGCCGTGGAGGCATGGATTGCGCAGCACCCGGCCCACGGATCAGGCGCCGGCGGCGGACCCGCTCGACGCTAGCGCTTGGTCAGGAACGCAGCGAACGCGGCGGCGGCTTCGGGCGACCGGAGCCGCTCTGCGAAAAGCTCGCCCTCTTCACGCATGCGCGCCAGCAGAGCTTCGCGGTCGCGCATCAGCTTCTTGGTGAGGCGAATGGATTGCGGCGGCTTCGACGCGATCATCTGCGCGGCGGCCCGCCCCCGCGGCAGCACTTCGCCTGAAGGCAGCGCCGCATTGGCGAGCCCCCAGGTAGCGGCGTCTTTTCCCATAAGCGGTTCGCCGAGCCCAAAGAGCGCAAACGCACGCGTGTGACCGAGACGATCGACCATGGTCATGCTCGAAGCATTCTCCGGCACGACGCCGAGATCGATGAAGGGCACGGTCAGGCGGGCGTCATCGGCCACGTACACAAGATCGCACTGGAAGAGCATTGTCGTGCCGACGCCAACGGCGTGACCCTGCACGGCGGCGATGACAGGCTTTTCGGCTTGGACCACGACTTCCAAAAACCGGCCCACATGACGCGGACCTTCGAACGCGCCTGCGGATTGCGCGGCAAAATCCTTGATGTCGTTGCCGGCAGAGAAGAAGTCGCCGACGGAAGAGAACAAGACGGCGCGGATGCCGTCGCTCGTCTCGGCTTCGGTAACCGCGTCAGCCATCACGCCATACATGGCGTTGGTAATGGCGTTCTTCTTTTCGGGCCGGTTGAACTGGATTTCGAGAACTGCGCCGTCGCGGCGCACGATGATGTGTTCTTCGCTCATAGACCGGCTCCGGCTGAAGATCAGTTCTTCAGCCTATAGCCGGTCTTGAAAATCCACCACACTGCCGCAAGGCAAACCGCGAGGAAAACGCTGATCGCCGAGAGGCTCAGACCGATGTTCACGTCCGCCGCTTGCGCGCCGAAGAACGCCCAGCGGAAGCCGCTGATCAGATAAACGACCGGATTGAACAGCGTGAGCGTGCGCCACGGCTCCGGCAGCATAGTGATCGAATAGAACGTGCCGCCAAGGAAGGTTAGCGGCGTCAGGATCAACATTGGCACGATCTGAAGCTTCTCAAAGCCGTCAGCCAACACGCCGAGGATGAAGCCGAAGAGACAGAAAGAGATGCTGGTCAACACCAGGAACAGCAGCATCACCGGCCAGTTCTGAACGTGATAGTCCACGAACACGCGCGCCGTGATGAGGATGACGACGCCAATCACCACAGATTTCGTGGCCGCCGCGCCGACATAGCCGCAAACCGCTTCCAGCGCTGAGACGGGCGCCGACAGCAGTTCATAGATCGTGCCGGCCCATCGCGGCATGTAGATTCCGAACGAGGCGTTCGACACGCTCTCGGTCAGGATCGAGAGCATGATGAGGCCCGGCACGATGAAGGCGCCGTAGGAGACGTCGCCGATCGTGCCCATGCGCGAGCCGATGGCCGAGCCGAAGACGATGAAATAGAGCGACGTCGACAGCACGGGCGAAAACAAGCTCTGCCCAAGCGTGCGAAACCAGCGCGCCATCTCGAAGCGATAAATAGCCTGAATGCCGAACAAGTTGAACGTCGTGCCGCGGGTTTCGGCGGCCTGGGGGATAGCTTCGGACTGGGTCATTTGCTGTGCACCAGGGAGACGAAGATGTCTTCAAGCGAGGATTGTTCGGTGTGGAGGTCTTTGTAATCGACGCCCAGTTCGCCGATGCGCTTCAGGAAGCCGTGAATGCCGGTGTCGGCGGCGTTAGCGTCGAAGCTATACACGAGTTGGCGGCCTTCATCGACGAGCTCGACGTGATAGCCGTTGAGCCCGTCAGGCACCGCGTCAATCGGTGTGGCGAGTTCCAGCGTGAGCTGCTTCTTGCCGAGCTTGCGCATCAAGGTGGTTTTCTCCTCTACGAGGATGAGCTGCCCCTTGTTGATGACGCCGACGCGGTCGGCCATTTCCTCGGCTTCTTCGATGTAGTGCGTGGTCAGAATGATGGTGACGCCGCTCTTCCGCAGATTGCGCACCATCTCCCACATGTCGCGCCGGAGCTCGACATCGACGCCGGCGCTGGGTTCATCAAGGAAGAGGATCTTCGGCTCATGTGAGAGCGCCTTGGCGATCATCACCCGGCGCTTCATGCCGCCTGAGAGTTCCATGATCTTGGCGTTGCGCTTTTCCCAAAGCGAAAGATCGCGCAGCACCTTCTCGATGTAGGCCGGGTTCGGCGCAAAACCGAAGAGACCACGGCTGAAGGTCACCGTGTCGATCACGCGCTCGAAAGCGTCAGTATGCAGCTCCTGCGGAACCAGGCCGATCTTTTTGCGGGCTTCCTTGTAGTCGCGGATAATGTCGTTGCCGTCAGCGACGATTGTGCCGCTGGACAAGTTCACGATCCCGCAGGTCATGTTGATGAGCGTGGTCTTGCCCGCGCCGTTCGGCCCCAGCAGCGCAAAAATTTCACCCTTCATGATGTCGAGCGACACCGGCTGCAGCGCTTTGACGCCTGACTTATACGTCTTGCTGACGTCTTTGATGGAAATGATGGGGTGCACAGACGACTCGAGTCTCGTTGGCTAGAAGGCGCCGACATAAGGGCGCGAACCGGTTCGGGCTAGTGGTGTTTCGATATTCCGCAGCGCGATTGCGGAAATGCGCCGCAAGAGCCTGCCCGCCCCAAGGACGGTGCAAGCAGGCCAAATCCTACAGAAGTTCCTGCCAGGGCGCCCGCGCCTTCGGGCCAACGCGTTCCCGTCAATCCGATGGCGCCATTCGTCCGTATCGAGCGTTGGCCATTCGTTGGAGACCTTGTGTGCGCCGCCTGCTTACCACTCTCGCCGCCGTCACGCTTCTGAGCGTCGCCCCGGGCTACGCCAATCCTGGCGAGGTCGATCGCGCCATGCCAAACGCCTTGAAGGTCGGTGAAGCGAGCTACGCCATCCTCTCAATTCGACTCTTCAATGCCGAACTTTTCGCCGACGGCGGCGCATTCTCCTGGGAGCGGCCATTCGCTCTGGCCATAACCTACGACCGATCCGCTCAGGCGAGCACGCTCATCAATCGCTCGCTCCGAGAGATGAGTTCGCGTGGCGCCGGCGACGCGCGGCAACTCGCGCCGCTGCGCGCGCAATTGGAACGCTGCTTCACCTCGGTCTCTCGCGGTGACCGCTTCACCGGCGTCAGCACCAGCGTCGAGACAGCGACATTCTATCTAAACGGCGCACAACGCTGCCAAGTGCGCTGGCCAAACTTCCGCCGCCACTTCTTCGGCATTTGGCTCGCAGGACGCGACGGCCCAGCGGCCCGGATCAGCGCGCAATTGCGCGGCGAAGGCTAAATGTGCACGCGCGCCAGCAGCGCACGATGGTCTGAGCCAAGGAATGGTCCCACCTCGTAGGCGCTCACGCGTACGGATGGTGTGATGAAGAGATGATCAATCGGCAGCCCGATAAGCGGCAGCCGCGTGAGCCAAGTCGACTCCCGAAGAGGATTGCCAACACGAACCGGCGCACTTGTTAGCGCCGGACACCATGGCGCAGCGTTAAAGTCGCCCGCGACGATCGCCGGAGCGGCAAGCTTCTCGAACACCATGCGAATCGCCGTGTCTCGGTCACGCAGCATATGCGGCGTTCCCGGTGCAGCCGGATGGATCGCGTTGATCTGAAGCAACGCATCGCCGCAACGGACATGCGCGCTCTGCAAGGGACGCTGTTCAAGCGGCGAAGCGACGATGGTTTCGCACCGCTCAAGTGGAAGCTTCGACAGGATCGCAACGTTGGAAGTGAAAGCGGCGTCTGACACTTGGGATATCAGCACATGCGGGTAATCACTGGCGTGTTCAGCGAACCAAGAATCGTTGACTCTGGGAAACTCGGCGAAGAGCAGAACGTCCGCGCCCTCCTTGCGCGCATAACCAATAGTCCGCACCAACGCCTGCTCTCGCTTCCAAAGATTGGCCCACAAAACACAAAGCGACGCCGCGTTGTCCGGCGCAGGTATGCAATAGAGCAGCTTCGGAAAGGTCGCGGCGTTCGCGAGCACGCCGACAAACGCCAGCGCAGCGACGCCATATCGGTGCTCTACAACGCAGACTGCGGTGACAACCACCCCGGCCGCGATCAGGTGTGGCCGGAAATGGGAGAACAATTCTGCGGGCCAGCTGCGCGTGCGCGAAACGGCGATCAAGGTAGCAAACGCAAATACGCTGGCGACCCAGAGCAAGACCATCACCCTGGCATCTGCGGCTTGTTGCGGATGAATTGCGAGAGGAGCCACTTCTCGCCCGACGTCGGCGGATCGCCGGCATGCTGCGTCAGCGGGTCCGGCGCACCATCGTCATCGACATTCCGCCAGAACACTGCGTCTCCCACGCCGCCGCGAATCTGCTTGTTGATGGCGAGGAAGTTGGTGTGGCCGCCCTCATAGCTTTCGTTGAGATACACCAGAAATGTGTGGGGACGCTGGCCCCAAGCACGCAGCTCAGCCGTGAAAGAGGTGCTGATGTAATCCGCGTGATCGGCAAAGGTCTGCCCCACGTCATAGCGGAAGATCGATGTCCGCTCGAAATTCAACTGAGACACGGCAAGCGTGTTGGCGATGCGGTGCCGCAGCAGAATCAGCGGCATATTCAAATCCGACAGCTTGAACGTGCCGGCCGTATTAGTGCGCGCCTTGTCGCGCACCGGGCGCCCCGTAGTGGGATCGTAGATGTACGTCGCTTCCTGCAATGGCCGTGCGCGCTCGATCAGCCAAGCGCACAGGTCCGGATCGACAAACCCCCGCGACATGCCGATCCGTGGCGTTTCATGCACGTAATCGATGGCGCGCGGCGCGATCCAAGTCGTGAGATCACCGCCAAGATTCATCATGTTGGCTTGCGTCGACGCATCTGACGCACCGGCTTCGGCGGCGATGAAGATATGCTCGAACGCCGCGGCGAGATCGACGTCGCAGCCATAGCCGACGCCGAGCGCGTAGGCCTCGAATACTAATGCTTCGGGATCGCCCGCGCGCGCGGCCGCTTCGATGATGCGATAGGTTTCTGCGATGTCGACGGGACGATCCGCTTCGATGTCGGTGCGCGCGCGTTGAAACCGCTCGACCGCCTCACTCAAGCCTTTGGCCCCATGCTGACACCGGGCGGCAGCGGCGTGTTTTCAGGCACGAAGAAATCCGGCATCAGCGATTTGGTCGGATCGACGCGGTATTTATCGAAATCACGCTCACCGCTCTCGTAGAGTAGCACATCGTCAATGAAGAAGTTGCCGGTGCAGTCGCGCGCGGGCTTATTAAAGATCGCGTAGGCCGCGTCGGCCATGATGTCGACCGTGCGGCAATGGCGCAGACCCTCTTCGCCGGTCAGCGCGAACTCAATCGCCGCGGTCGCAACGCCCGTGCGCGGCCAGAGTGCGTTGAAGGCGATGCCGTCGTCCTTGAACTCTTCGGCCATGCCCAGCACGCACATGCTCATGCCGTACTTCGCCATTGTGTAAGCGACATGCCCCGCAAACCAGCGCGGGCTCATGTCGAGCGGCGGCGACAGCATCAGCACGTGCGGGTTTTGCGCTTGCTTCAGATATGGAATGCAGGTGCGCGAGGTGATGAACGTGCCGCGCGCATTGACCTGGTTCATCAGGTCGTAGCGGCGGATGTCGGTTTGCAGCGTGCCTGTCAGTTGGATAGCGCTTGCGTTGTTCACGCAGATATCGATGCCGCCGAAGCGCTCTGCCGCCGCTTCAACCGCCGCCTTCACGCTATCCGGCTCACGGACATCGACAACGACGGGTAGCGCCTGTCCGCCTGCCTTCTCTATCTCTTCAGCAGCTGAATAGATCGTGCCCGGCAGCTTCTTGTGAGGCTCAGCGGTCTTGGCTGCGATCACAACATTTGCGCCGTCGCGCGCCGCGCGGAGCCCGATGGCCAAACCGATGCCGCGGCTGGCGCCGGTAATAAATAAGGTTTTTCCGCGCAAGCTCATGAGATCCTCACCAAGTTTTCGCCACAATAGGCGGTTCCCGCGTGCAATCCAGCGTGAGGAGAGGCCGTTTCATCTTGACTGGACGCGAAGGAAGGCGAAATTCCGGACCAGAGGGCAAGGTTTGGAGGACTATCGGATGCGCAATCTTGCGCTGGCCGCCGTTTTCGGCGCCGGGCTTCTCGCGGGCGGCGTCGCCGCCGCCGAGCAATTTAACGATCCCAACGGACGACTCACGTTCAACGCACCGGCTGGATGGCGCGTTCAACCACAGCGCGCGAGCGGGCAAACTGTGGTCCTGGCGTTCAACGCGCAGAATGACTGCTTCTTCTTCGGCCTCGACAATCCGGGGACTGCGTCGAGCTCTGCTGAAGCCGCGCACAACACGCGCGACCCGATCAGCGCCGAGACCTGGGTGACCTACGCAGCGCCGATCCGCGACTTCTTCGAAAGTTCGACCCCGGTGCTGGTCAATCAAAGCGTTGACACGAGCGGGTTCTGGCCGGTGCAGCGGGCCGAGTTGCGCGGGCCGACAAAGACTGTTTTTGGCGCCGTTCTCATTCGCCCTGGGGCGGAGATTCGAGCGTTCTGCGCGGGGTCTGCCAACGCTGCGGCCTACGATTCTATCTTCGCCTCCTTGGCCCATCCCAACGATGCGGCTTGGCGACAGTCTGCTGAACAACAGGAAGCCGAGCGCCAGGCGATCGAATCGGCGAATGAAGCCGCTGCGGCCGCTCAACCGCAGCAGGAAGAGCAAACTGAGGAACACCACGAGCGCCACCGGCGCAACCGCGACCCGAGCCGCGATCATTAAGAGCTGATCCATCAGCGTAAACGCTTGGTTATTCTTGCGTTTACGCGCAATTCACGACGATGGCTCAAACCAATGAGCCATGAGTGGTCGACTCCTTCAAACCCTTGCAGCGTCCGAAGCGGGCGCTGCAAGCCGTTTCAGCGCTGACCGCGGCCTCATTGCCGCGATGTTGGCGGTTGGGCTCGGCGCGATCTCGCTCCTTTCTCCGCCGCTCGCACTGCTTGGCCTCTCGCTCTTGGCGGTGCGCGTCTTGTTCGGCGGCGAGTCTGTGCGCATCGACTGGCTTGCGCTGGTCGGACCGGCTTTCGCCGCCGTGTTTGTCGGCGCGATCGTCGGCTTGGCCGGCGCCATTGGCGCTCTCTTTGTGTGGCGTCTCGTCGCCGACACGCGTTGGAGCATCAGCGAAGCCACCCGCCTCGCGGCGGCCGCCGGCCAACCGGCGCAAACAACCTTCAAGGCGCTGGCGCACGCGTGGATGACGCCGATCTTTGGCCTGACGCTCGTTGCCTACACCGCGCCGCACATGATTGCAGGATTGCCGCTCGATCTGCCGCACGTCCCGTCATGGCTGGTGATGGGCGTTGGCGTCGTCGCTGCCGGTGCGTTCTTCGATTGGGGCTTGCAGCGCGCCGCTGACTGGCGTCTCGGCGAGCTTGCAAAGGCGCCCGCGGCGCACCTGCTCATCCACCACATCCTCTTTGTGGTGGCGTACGGCTTGATGATCGACGTGTCCGCCGGAGTGGTGATGCTGATCGCCTGGCGTCTCGCGCACGCGGCGCCGCTGCGTCAGAGCTTTACCGCGGTTCCGTAAGCCAGAACTTCGGTCGCTTGGCCTTGGCCCGCGTCCGTCGTTTCAAAACGCACGCCGACGACAGCATCGGCGCCCATCGATTGCGCATGCTGGATCATACGGTCGAGCGCCTGCTCACGGCTTTCAGCCAAGAGCTTCGTGTATTCATGGATTTCACCGCCGACGATCATACGCAAACCCGCAACAATATCGCGACCGATAAAGCGCGAGCGCACAACGTTGCCGCGCACCAACCCAAGATGCTGCGAGATGTTGCGGCCACTGATGTCGAAAGTGGTGGAAATGATCATCGTCTAACGCCCTCCATGAGACGGTGAACTCTTAGAACCGGAATTTGAATCGGAGCAAGCTGCGGCTAGCGCTCGACATCGCGATAGCGCTTCTCTTCCGCACCGCCGCTTTGATCGGCGATGACTTGCCCGACCATCCAAATGCCGCCGACAAGCATCAGTACCACACCGACGACAACGGCTAGCGCCAAGCCAACAGCCGCTATCAGACCACCGACGACAACCGCCGGATCGCCGCCGGTGAACGCCGCGCCGATGACTGTGCCAACGCCCAAGAAATAGGCCAGCGTGCAGAGCCCGGCGCCCGTGCAGAACAGAATCATTGGGTTGGATGAGCGGTGCTCGGGGTTGCGGCCTTCAGGTGGCGACATAACGGGCGATCCCTTCGCTATCCACGACGCGCTTGGCGAGGCCGCGGCCGATCAGGCAGTTCGCGTGCGCAATGGCCTCGCCCGTCGCCATCCCAATCAGATCCGGGCCGATCTTGCGCGCAAACAGCGCGCCGAACAGATCGACGGCGCGGCGCGGCTCTTTCCTGAGGCGATTCAGGACGCGATCGAGCGCCTTCTCGTGGCCATCGATCAAATTCTGTAAGCGCTCGTGCAGACCGTGGAATGGCTCGTTGTGAGCGGGCAGCACCAGCACGTCGTTTGGCATGACCTCAAGCAGCTTTTTGCAGCTGCTGATCCAATCGGCGAGCGGATCGCCGTCAGGCTCGGTCGGAAATACTGAAACGTTGGAACTGATGCGCGGCAGCACTTGGTCGCCCGAGATGAAGAGCTTCAGCTCTTCCTGCCAGAGGCACACATGCTCGGGGCAATGGCCGTTGCCAGTGATCACGCGCCATGGGCGGCCACCGATCTCTACGACATCACCATCTTCCATGCGCTTGAACGCATCGGGAATTTTCGACACGGCTTTGCCGAAACCGCCGAAGCGCACTTTGTAGCTATCGAGCGCGTTCTCATCCCAGCCGGCGGCGCGATAGAACTCGACGCCCTCTTCCGGCGCCTCGCGGCCCGTATCAGCCACCAGCATGCGGCACGTGATGTATTCGAGCCGGCTCATCCAAAGCGTTGCATTGAACTTGCGGCAGATCCAACCGGCAAGGCCGATATGGTCGGGATGCATGTGGGTGCAGATCACACGCTTCACCGGCTTGCCGTTGAGCTTGGCCTCGAAGATCGCGCGCCAGTGGCCGCGCGTTTCTTCCATGGCGATGCCGGTGTCGATGATGGTCCAGCCGTCGTCATCTTCGAGCAGCCACAGATTGATCCATTGCAGCGCGAACGGCAGCGGCATGCGCACCCAGTACACACCGGGCGCGATCTCACGCGCGACGCTAGGTTCTGGTGGTTCGCCGAGCGGATAGTCCAGCTTCGGTTTCACCCGTGCGGGCGCGACATCGTCTTCAAGGCCGTCCATGGACATGGGCTAAGGTTAGCCCGGCGCCGCGGCGGCGGCTAGCGCACGCCGCGGAAGCCGGACTGTCGCCGATCTCCTCAGTCAGACAGAAGAGATCGGCCCAGACTTCACATACACTCCCGTCAGGCGGCTTTACCCGAGGCGAGCGCGTGGACGTCCTTTGCGGCAAGGCGTTTGCCGCCGATGGCCCAGTCACCGCCTTCGAATTGATTGATCCGAACCCAGGTCACTTGGCGCATGGCCTCGCCCTCGACGGCGATCATGGCGTCAGTGACCTTCTGGATCATTTCGGCCTTTTGGTCGGGCGTGAAGACGTCTTCGATCAGATCGATGGTAACGAGCGGCATTGGATATTCTCCATCTAAGATTGCTGTGGCGGCCCAGCGCCGCCGACCCCTCGCTGATACGCCGCCCCTCGCCGCCAAGCTTGGAGACCACGTGAAGGTTTCGTGGATTCGAATGGGAGGTGGAAACTTGTGGGACGGCCCCCCATAGTCGGGGCGACCGATGATTTACGCCTTCGACGACTTCGAATTGGACGCGCAGAAGGTCGAATTGCGCGGAAACGGTGCGGCCATCGCGCTTGAGCCGCAGGTGTTCGCGCTCCTTCTGCTGTTGGTGGAAAATCAAGATCGTTTGGTCTCCCGAGACGAGATCATCGAAAAGGTCTGGGACGGCCGGATCGTTTCGGATTCAGCGCTTTCGAGCCGGATCAAGGCGCTCCGCGCCGCGCTCGGAGATGATGGCAAGGCCCAGCGCTACATTCGCACGCTTCACGGCCGCGGCTTTCGCTTCGTCGGCGAAGCGCGCTTGGCGCAGGATCTCAGCCCATCAGTAAGCGTGACAGCGGAGCTGGATTCGCCACCGCCGCAACCCGCGCGACCACGACCATCCATTGCAGTGTTGCCCTTCCGCCTCGTCGGCGTCGCCGGTGACGCGGCAAGTGTCGCTGATGCACTACCGGATGAGATCATCGCCGTGCTGGCTCGCTTGCGCTGGCTTTTTGTCATCGCTCGCGGGTCGACTTTCCGCTTCCGCCCGCCGCATCAGGACACGCGTGAGATCGGCGCGGCGCTCAATGTTCGCTACTGCCTGACCGGCGCAATCGAAATCACTGGGAAGCGCACCACCATCGCGGTCGAGCTTGCCGACGCCAGCGACGCCAGCGTGGTCTGGGGAGATCGCTTCACTACGCTTCTGGAGGACATCCACGACACCCGAGAGCGGATCATCGCGGCGATCGTCGCCGCCCTTGAGCTTCACATCCCCCGCCACGAGGCCGACGCCGCGCGTCTGATTTCGCCGGATCGGCTCGACGCGTGGTCCGCCTACCATTTGGGGCTTCAGCACCTCTATCGATTCAGCGGCGCTGACAACGCCCGCGCCCTCGGCTTGTTCGAGAAGGCGGTGACACTCGACCCCAGGTTTGCGCGCGCGCATGCAGCTTTGTCGAGCGCGCACTTTCAAAACGCTTTCCAGCGATATGGCGACAATCGCGACGCTGACGTTCTGAACGCTCGCAGGTACGCCGAGCGTAGCGTCGAACTCGATCCAGTCGATCCGTTTGCCAATTTTTCGATGGGGCGCGTGTATTGGGTCGAAAATGACATTCTGGGTGGCGTCGCTTGGCTCGACCGTTCGGTGTCACTCAGTCCAAACTACGCACAAGGTGTCTATGCGCGCGCGTGGGCGAACGCGATCGCAGGCAACGGCGCTGACGTAGCCGAAGACGCCAAACTCGCACTCTCACTCAGCCCCTTGGATCCGTTTCGCTATGGCATGATTGGCGTGCGTGCGTTTGCGGCGTTGGCAAATGGCGATACATCTGCTGCCGCGCGTCTTGGCGATGAAGCTGCGCGCGCACCCGGCGCGCACGCCTTGATCGCAGCTATCGCCGCGGCCGTGCACAGCATCGATGGCAACGAGGAGCGAGCGCGCTTCTGGTCCGACAATGTGCGCAGTCGCCGCCCCGGCATGACCTCTGCGACATTTTTCGAGGCCTTTCCATTCAGCAACCTTGTCGTGCGCGCGAAGCTTGCGGCGGCGCTTGCGCACTGCGGCTTCTGAAGGTGGATGAACGACCACGGCTGACGCGGGTCCCGTGTGAAGGACGTCCGCGATCCTGAACCTGGCGGTCTGTATGCTTCGGAGAGATCTTCGAGACGGTGGCGCCATTGGTAGCCCTTGGCCTCAGCCAGCGAAGTCTTCAGACGTCAGCGCCGCGGCGCCGAGCTTGATCTCCGCCATGCGCGAAGGCGCGCGGGCTAGGATAGTGCGGGCGTAGAAGCGAAGCACGGCCGCCTGCTCAGCGGTGGAATCTCGCGCGCCGCCCTGGATCAGGAGCATGGCGCCGACTACATCACCCGCGAGTTGCAGGTAGGCGTAGGCGCCGGCGAGCGCGTCTTCGCGTGCGGCGCTCAGCATGTAGGCGGTCGCTTCTTCGAGCGCATCGACGGCGGCTGCGAATTTCGGATGATGCGAGCCGGCGGTTTGCCGCGCTTCGGCGATCAGCACGCCCATGGCTTCGCCGCGGTCGCCGAGCAGTTTTCGGCCGTAGAGATCGATGGCCTGGATGCCATTCGTGCCTTCGTAGATCGGCGCGATGCGGGCGTCGCGATAGAATTGCGCCGCCCCGCCCTCTTCGACAAAACCCATGCCGCCGTGCACTTGCACACCAAGGCTGGTGACCTCGACGCCGACATCCGTGCCGCAAGCTTTCGCCAGCGGGGTCAGCAAATCTTCGCGGGCTTTGTCGCCGCGATCGGCGGCGACGGCAGTGGCGTAGCAGATCGCGCGCGCCGCCTGGATCTTGGCTCTCATCGTCATCAGCATGCGGCGCACGTCCGGGTGCTCGATAATAAGTGCGCCGCCCTGCTTGCGCTCCTTCGCGTAGGCCAGCGCCTTCTGATATGCCGCCTCTGCAACGCCGACGCCTTCCATGCCGACATTTAGGCGTGCGGCGTTCATCATCGTGAACATAGCCGCGAGTCCGCGGTTCTCTTCGCCGATTAGCCAACCCGTCGCGCCTTCATAGGCGAGCGTGCAGGTGGGCGAAGCGTGAATGCCCATCTTCTCTTCAACGCCGATGCAGCGCACCGCGTTACGCGAACCGTCCGAATCGCGAAACTTTGGCACGATGAACATCGAAATGCCCTTCGAACCGGCGGGTGCGCCTTCGATGCGCGCGAGCACGAGGTGGATAATGTTGGGCGCGAGATCGTGCTCGCCCCAGGTGATGAAAATCTTCTGGCCAGTGATGGCGTACGAGCCATCGGCTTGCGGCACGGCTTTGGTGGTCAACGCACCGAGATCAGAACCCGCCTGCGGCTCGGTGAGGTTCATCGTGCCGGACCATTCACCGGAGACGAGCTTTTCGAGATAAAGCGCCTTTTGATCGGTCGCACCATGCTGCTCGATCGCTTCGATCGCGCCCAATGTCAGCATCGGCAACAGCGCAAAGCTCATGTTGGCGCTGTGGAAGGTCTCCATCACGGCAAGCGCAAGCGAACGCGGCAGACCCTGCCCGCCATAGGCCGGATCAGCCGCAAGCGCTTGCCAACCGCCGTCCTTGAACGCGTTGTAAGCCTCCTGAAAACCGGGAGCGGCAGTTACCACACCCTCTTTCAGAGTAACGCCGGCTTGATCACCACTGCGATTGAGCGGCGCTAGAGTTTCTCCGGCCAGTGCGCCTGCGCCTTCGAGGATCGCCGCAAGCGTGTCCTCATCCAAGTCTGGAAAGCGCTGCCGCAACGACCAAAAGTCGGCGCACGCTTCAAGAGCGAAGCGCATGTCGGCGATGGGCGCGGCGTAGGGCATGCAAAGACCTCCGCTTGCCAGCATAACCACTCGACACGGCGGCGCGAGCCTTCTTGTCGCCGCAAGCGGAACTACATTCGAGGTTCGAACCAGGAGGTCGCGAATGCGTTGGTCAGCCCTCATACTAGCCCTTGCCGCCACAGCGCTTCTCGGCGCGACCGGCGCATCTGCGCAATCGGACCCGCCCGCGGACCCACCTGCCGCTGACTATCCCATCGCCGTCGACCTGCCTGCGGGCACGTATCAGCTTGATCCGCGCCACGCGAGCGTCCTCTTCCGCATCCAGCACGGCGGCCTCGCCTGGTTCACGGCGCGTTTCGACACCAAAGCTGCGACGCTAACGCTCAATCCTGAAGATCCAACCCAATCGCAGTTCAACGCCAGCGTCGACGCGACCAGCGTCAACACCGGCATTCTCAACAACCAAGGCGAACGGAGCTTCGATCAATCCATTGGCCGCGCGCTCGGGGGCGGGCCGATCACGTTCACTGCAACCACTATAGAACGCACGGGCCAGAACACGGCGCGCATCACCGGCGACCTCGCCTTGAACGGACAAACCCATCCTGCGACGCTCGACGCCACGTTTGAAGGCTCGGGCCGCGACATTCTTCGCGGTGGCAACATGGTGTTGGGCTTCTCCGCGCTGGGCACGATCGACCGCACGGAGTGGGGCGTAAATGATTGGCGCGCATTCACAGGCAAAGACGTTCAAATCGTCATCGAAGCCGAGTTCGTTCGCTCCTAAGCGCCTCTGTTGCGCGGTTATCTCAATGTGCCCGGTAGCCGCCGCCGATGGCGGCGCTAAATAGACTGCGACCAGCGTGGGAGAACCCTGAATGAGAATGATATTCGCCGCCGCAGTCGCTGTGGCCTTGGCCGCCTGTAACCAACCCGCCCAACCCCCTGCGACGAGCGAGGCGCCCCCCGTTCAGGTCAACGCCCCGACGGGCGAATACACACTCGACCCGAACCACACCACCGTGACCGTCCGCGCTCAACACTTTGGGCTGGCGCACTACACGCTGCGTTTCAACAAGATCTCCGGCACGCTGAACTTCAATGCCGAGCAGCCGGCGCAATCGACCGTCCAAGCAACAGTCGATGTCACCTCGCTCGACACGCCGTACACGGGCCAGCGCAACTTCGATGCTGAGCTGCAGAACTCGTCCTGGCTCGATAGCGCCAGTTTCGCTACGGCCAGCTTTACCTCAACCGCCGTTGAGCAAACCGGTCCAAACACCGCGCGCGTCACCGGCGACCTGACGCTCCGCGGCCAGACCCATCCGATCACGCTCGATGTGACCTATGACGGCAGCCACAGCCCTCACCCGCTGGGCATGCAGATTTCGTCCATCGGCTTTTCCGCACATGGCACGTTGCAGCGCTCGCAATACGGCATCAACGAACTCATGCCCCACGCGGGCAACGATGGTGTCAGCGACGACGTGGAACTCGTCATCGAAGCTGAGTTCACCCGGCCAATTGAAACCGCGCCGGTCCCCGGCAACACCACGCGCGAGCCGGTGAACTAGGGTGGCGGCCAGAGCTCAGCGTTACGCCGCGGTCGCGATTGTCCTTCACTGGGCGATCGCGGCGGCGATCCTGTTCATGATCCCGATGGGCCTCTGGATGCACGAGAGCGCTGAACACGGCGACGTCAGCGCAAACATCTTCCGCGCCTATCAGCTGCATAAGTCCATCGGCCTGACGGTTCTGGCGCTGAGCTTGGTACGCCTCGCATGGCGGCTACTGAATCCGCCACCCCCCATGCCTGAGCACATGCCGGCCTGGGAGCGCTTCGTGGCGAAGGCGACGCACTGGGCGTTCTACGCGCTGATGATCGGCATGCCGCTTTCGGGTTGGCTCTACGTCTCGACGGGATGGTCCGTCCATGACGAGGCGCCGCTGCCGGTGGCGACGCATTGGTTCGGCCTCTTCCAGGTGCCGGCGATCTTTGGTCTGAACCAAGCCGATCTCGGCGTTCGCGAAGCCACGGCCGGCGCCGCGCTCCGCACACATGCGCTCCTCGCCTACGCCGCGCTTGGTCTTGCCGCGCTTCACGTGCTCGCGGCGCTGAAGCACCACTTCTTCGACAAGGACGAAGTGCTCGCGCATATGGTCCCAGGCTTGCGCGCGCCGTTTGAGAAGGAGCCTGCGCCAAAAAATCTCGCACGCCTGGCGGTGCTGGGCGCAGGTCTGTCATTGGTCGTGGTGGCGCTTGTCGCGGCCTCGCTCACACTCGTCAGCGGCGGGCCAGCTGCGACCTCGCCGCAGGCGCAATCGTCATTCGAGGTAGTCGAAACGCCAGCCACGACAACGGAAACGCCAGCTACGACCACGCAAACACCGGAGACGCCGCCCGCTGCAACTACCCAGGCCAATGTTTGGCGTGTGGACGCCGCGCGTAGCTCCATCGCCTTCGCTTTCTCTATGGACGATGGCGCGGGCAACGCCTCGCGCATCGACGGCCGCTTCGCCCGCTGGCGCGCCGACATCCGCTTTGATCCGAACGACCTCGACACCTCCGCCGTCGCCGTGACCATAGAGACCGGCTCGGCCAGCGACGGCGTCGCCTCACACGATGCCTTCATGCGCGAACCCGGGTGGTTCGATGTCGAAGCACAGCCCACCGCAACCTTCCGCGCCACCGACTTTCGCCACCGCGGCGATGGCTACGAAGCCCGCGGCGAACTCACCATCAAAGGCCACAGGCGGAACGTCACGCTGCCCTTCGACCTCACGATCACCGGCGACAATGCAGTCATGACAGGCGCAGTCGCGATCAATCGCGCGGATTTCGATCTCGGCACGGATGTCGAGGGATCGGAGATGATTTCAGACAGTGTCGATGTGACCATCCGCGTGCAGGCGTCGCGCTCGTCATGAGCGCGGCGCGAGCGGCGGAGATATTGCGGGCCGGCGGCTTGGTCGTCTTCCCGACTGAGACCGTCTACGGCGTCGGCGCCGACGCCGCCAATCCGCACGCTGTCGCCCGCATCTTCGCCGCCAAGGGCCGCCCCCAATTCAATCCGCTGATCAGCCACGTGCTTGGCATCGCTGACGCGGAGCGGCACGCCACGCTGCATCCGGTCGCACGCGCGCTTGCCGAAAAGTTCTGGCCCGGCCCGCTCACCATCGTCGTCCCACGTCGCGAAGACAGCCCGGTGGCTGAGCTTGCATGCGCCGGACTTGCCACCATCGCACTGCGCGCGCCCGCGCACCCGCTCGCACGCGATTTGCTCACGGCGTTCGACGGACCGGTTGTGGCGCCGAGTGCTAATCGCTCCGGTCATGTGAGCGCGACCACCGCCGCACACGCCGCCGCGGACTTGGAAAGGCAGGTGGACCTCATCCTCGACGGCGGTCCCGCAGCCGTCGGCCTTGAGTCCACCATTGTCGCCATCGACGCGGACGGCCGCGCCACGTTGCTTCGCCCGGGCGCCATCGGCAGGGACGCCATCGAAGCCATCACCGGCGCGCTTGCCACGCCAAGTTCAGGCGCCATTACGGCCCCCGGCATGATGGAGAGCCACTACGCGCCGCGCGCGCGAATCATCCTCGACGCAGCGGCGGCGCCGGAGGGCGCGGCCTATCTCGCGTTCGGCGCGCCGGCGCCGCCCGGCGGTCTCTCGCTTTCCGTCAGTGGCGATCTCACCGAGGCCGCAGCCAATCTTTACGCTCATCTGCGCGCGCTCGACGCCGCCGGCGCTGACACAATCGCCATCGCCCCGATTCCAGGCGACGGACTGGCCGAAGCCATCCGCGACCGCCTCGCCCGCGCCGCCGCACCGCGATAAGTTCGGACTCATGTCCGATCTCGCATCCCACATTGCAGCCCGTATCGGGGCCAAGAACGTCATCAGCGATGCTGAGCAGCTGAAGCCGCACCTGAATGAGTGGCGCGGTCGCTATAGCGGGCGCACGCCGTTTGCGGCGTATCCGGGCACAACCGAGGAAGTGGCCGATATTGTGAAACTTTGCGTCGCTGCAGGTGCGAAGATCACACCGCAAGGCGGCAATACCGGACTTGTCGGCGCCCAGATCCCTGATGGCGAGGTGCTGATCTCGCTTCGGCGCATGAACCGGATTCGCGAAATTGATGCCGCAAACGACTCGCTCATTGCCGAAGCGGGCGTCGTGCTCAGCAACGTTCAGAACGCTGCCGCCGAATCGAATCGCCTGTTCCCGCTTTCACTCGCCGCCGAACATAGCGCGACCATCGGCGGGCTCGTCTCGACCAATGCCGGGGGCGTGCACGTGTTGCGATACGGGATGATGCGAGACCTCGTGCTCGGCATCGAAGCGGTGCTGCCGGACGGTCGCACCTTCTCTGGCCTCAAGGGTCTGAGGAAGGACAACACCGGTTACGATTTGAAACAGCTCTTCATCGGCGCCGAGGGTACGCTCGGCATCGTCACCGCCGCCTGTCTGAAACTTTACCCACAGCCGGCTGCACGCGAAGTCGCCCTGCTCGCCGTGCCCTCCGCCGACCACGCACTCGCGCTCCTTCACCGGATGAAGGCAGCGACGGGCGCCGTCTCCGCCTTCGAGGTGATGAACCGGTTAAGCGTCGAAGTGACCGTCAAGAACGTCCCGGCCGTGCGCGATCCGTTGGGCGGCGCTGGCGCGCTTGCGGTGCTGGTGGAGTTCGAAGCAGCTCACGCCGATGGGTTGCGGAACGCAATTGAATCCGCGCTCACGGCCGCCATTGAAGCGGGCGAAGCCGAAACCGCGCTGATTGCGGAAAATGCAGGCCAGGCGCGGGTTTTCTGGGCTTTGCGCGAAAGCATTTCGGCCGGCCACAAGCCTGAAGGCGCACAAGTCAGCCACGATATCAGCGTGCCGGTTTCGGCAACGCCAAGCTTCCTCGCACGCGCTAACGCGGCAATGGAGAAACGCTGCCCCGACGTGCGCATCGTCGCCTTCGGTCACATGGGCGACGGCAACTTCCACTACACCGTGATGCAGCCCGAGGGCGCCGATCCCGCCGCCTTCCCCGGTCCCGATCTGACCCAACTTGTCTACGAGACAGCAACCGCGCTTGGCGGTTCGATCTCGGCCGAACACGGCATTGGAGTCGCGCGCCGCGGCGACCTCGCACGCTTCAAGGATCGCGAATCGTTGACGCTGATGCGCGCCGTAAAGCGCGCGATCGATCCTTCGAACGTCATGAACCCGCGCGTGTTGTTCGAGTGATGCGCGCATCGAAACGATGCGCGTGACTCAACATCGATGTGCGCGAATCACATACGTGATGCTGTTGCAGATTCAGCGCGCTGAATCTTTTCGCTGGCGAATGTGCTTGCACTTGACTAAGTGAAGACGTACTGCGGCTGCGTTGCCGTAACTAACGAAGGAGCCAGGGCATGGCTAAGAAAGCAAAGAAGGCGACCAAGAAGGTCGCGAAAAAGGCGAAGGCCAAGAAAGCCGCGAAGAAGACGGTGAAGAAGGCGAAGGCGCCGCGTAAGACTGCCAAGAAGAAGGCAGCGAAGAAGGCGAAGCGCCGGTAGGCCAAGCCGGGGCGTCTCAAAGATCGAGACGCTCAACAGAGCTAAGGACGAATGTCCAAGAGAAGCGCGTCGCGAAAGCGGCGCGCTTCTTCGTTATGGCCGCACGGAAACGCGCAAATTGTTCCAAATTTCCATTTTGTTTCAGGATTCTGCGCCGAGGCGCACCAACGTGTCGTTGGCCGCGCCGCACGCGCGTACGTCGCGGCGCACGGTGCGGGTTACAAACGAGTCGAAGCGATAGTTCTCGCCTTCGCGCACCACGCCGAAGCATGACCAATCGGAGTCCGGCGGGTAGTTGAAGCAGGCTTGGCCGTCCGGCTGAACGACAAGTCGCCCTTCAAGCACGCGACCGCCGCGCCGATAGACCGTCCGGCCACTTGGCTCGATGCATTCGCGCCATTCGTCACCGACAACCTCGTTCACACCGGCAAGCTCGACGCCGAACAACTCACGCCGCGCCTCCTCCGCAGTGAGTCGGGCGGTTTGCGCCGCCGCAATTCCCGCAGCCGAAACGATCGCCAGGACAAAAAGAGACAATCCGCGCCGCATCGACGCCTCCCACCTTGTCGGACTAGATCAAGCTCCGCCCGGAGGATGGCATGAACGAGGCGCAACCCAGTCCAGTCCCGGCCGTCGGAGTCGTTTGCTTTCGCGGCGACGATGTCCTGCTCATCAAGCGCGGCGCACCCCCGCGTCAGGGCGAATGGTCCCTTCCCGGCGGGCGCATAGAGTTCGGCGAGCGCGCCGCCGACGCCGCACTGCGCGAATTGCGTGAGGAGACCGGCTGCGAGGGTGAGATCGTCGGCCTCGCCGACGTCGTCGACGGCCTGATCGGGGACCGCCACTACGTCCTCATCGACTATGCCGTTCGTTGGATGTCCGGCGAGCCGCGCGCCGGCGATGACGCGGCGCACGCAGAGTTTATCTCCCCGCACAAGCTTGCTCAGCTCACCATGTGGGCCGAAACCGTGCGGGTCATCGAAGCCGCCCGCCGGCTCATGCGCTAGCAGCGACACCGGCAACCGGCGCAGCCTGCTTGGGCTGGCGCAGCACATCGGCCACATCGTAACCCATCTTGACCAATGCGAGCACGAGGATGCCAGCTACCGGCTGGTTCAACAGCATCAGCACGAAACCGCCGAAAATGATGCTGACATGCAAAACGACGATGCGCGGGTAAGGCGCGCCCATCAGCTCCATGAGGTTCGTCCGCCGGACGTCGCCACGGACGATGAACAGCACGAATTGCACCACCTGCCAGGCGACGATCGAGGCAAAGCCCACCGCCAAGTTCGCCTGCGTTTCGAAAAGTTTGGTCACCGCGCCGGCGAGATCGAGGATGGAGTCGCCGTAGAAGTTGCCGCCAAACAGCGCCATCACGAAGATGCCGTGCCCGAAGCAGAACATGCCGTAATGAACGGTGAAGAAAGCGCCGATGAATAGCGCCCCCAACCAATTGATCCCGCCCATCACTGCCGCATTGGCGACCATGCTTGCTAATGTGCGTACGCCGATGACGAGATTCTCCAGCCAATAGAGAATGATCAAGGCGAAAGCGCTCCAGCCCCAAAACAGCACCCCGACAACTGGGACAAGGTTAAGCAAAATTGTCGTCGCCAGCGGCCAAGTCTTTGATCGGTCGAAGGGAACTTTCATCTCGCTCATGCGCTCTTCTCGTACGGGGGCGCGGTTTCGCCACAGGGGCTTGCGCGCGAGCGAGACTAACCGATCTCCTATACAGAAGGGCAAGGAGACTTTCCGATGGCAAAGGACAGAATGGCGCGCGCCGCCAAACTCGCCGAAGAAGCACGCGAACGCGCTGAAGAAGCCTACGACGCGGCCCAAGACGCGCTGGAGGACGGCATCGACGAAGCGCACCGATATATGAAGCGCCAGTGGAAGGAGCGGCCGCTAGCCGTGACCGCAAGCGCCGTCGGCGTGGGCCTTATCCTCGGCCTGCTGCTCGGGAGCCGCCGCTAATGTTCGATCGCGCCATGGCAGCTGTCGTCGCGACGGCCGCTGCAGCTGCGGCCGTGGTGATGATCGTCTTTGCGCTTGGCTTCTCACTCTACGCCCTGATTGAGCCAAACGTTGGCGCGGCTGCGGCCTCGGCCATCGTCGCATTATCGGCGGCGCTGTTCGTTGCCCTGTTCGCGTTGCTGGCGGCCTTCCGCAAGCGTCAGCATGAGCGTGAAGCGGCCATTGCACAGGCCGAACTCATGGACGAATTGCCAATGGGCCTCGGCGACATCGTTCGCGATCGCCCGCTGGTCACGTTGGCCGTGACAGCGCTCGGCGGCATTTTGGCGGCGCGTCACCCCACCTTGATGCGCGATCTCATCCACATCGCGGCGCGCTTCCGCCGCTAGCCCCTAACGGCAACCGGCGCTGCGGCGCCCCCTTGCCTTTACAGCGCCCGTTCAGGCGGCGAAGCTCCCACGCAAAGACGAGGGAGTGGTCATGCGGCACGTTGCAGCCGCCGCGATTGCGGCGCTTGTGTTCACCGGAGCGGCGGAAGCGAAGACTTGGCGCATTCGCGCCGGCGCCAACGCTGAACAGCAATTACAAACTGCGCTGATCGAGGCGCATCCAGGCGACACGGTGCAACTGGGTCGCGGCAGGTTCGAACTCAGCGGCGGCCTGTCGCTCGACGTCGATCGCGTCACCATCCGCGGCGACGGGCACGAGCGCTCCATCCTTTCCTTCAACAACCAACGCCGCGGCGCCGAAGGATTGCTCATAACATCAGACGGCGTGACGCTACGCGGGTTCGCGGTGGAGAACGCCCGCGGCGACGCCATCAAGGCGCGCGACTGCAATGGCATCCACATCCGCGAAGTCCGTGTCGAGTGGACTGGCGGCCCCAGCGCCGACAACGGCGCCTACGGGCTCTACCCGGTGAATTGCGACAATGTCCTGATCGAGCGCTCGATCGCGCGCGGCGCATCGGACGCCGGCATCTATGTTGGCCAATCGCGCAACATCATCGTCCGCGACAATCTGGCCGAGCTGAACGTCGCCGGCATTGAGATCGAGAACAGTTTCAACGCTGACGTCTTCGACAACGTCGCCACCCGCAATACCGGCGGCATCCTAGTGTTCGACCTGCCGGGTCTCCCCCAACAGGGCGGTCACGACATTCGCGTCTACGATAACGAGATCAACGGCAACAACACCCCTAACTTCGCGCCGGCCGGCAACATTGTCGCTGGCGTGCCAACCGGCACCGGCGTCCTCATCATGGCCAACCGCAACGTCCACGTGTTCGACAACGAGATCGGCGACAACGGCACCGTCAACGTGCTGATCAGCGCCTATCGCCAAAGCTTCCAGGACGAAAACTACAACCCGCTGGCCCGCGACATCGTCATTCGCGACAACCGCTTCGGCAATGCGGGCTTTGCGCCGGCAGGCGATCTGGCCGCTCTCAGTCAACTTGGCGTGGCGATGCCGGACGTGCTGTGGGACGGCGCCAACATCTATTCCAGCGGCGGCATGGCGCGCACCGAGCAAGTGCGCATCGTTGTCAACGACAATCGTTCGACCCGCACCCGTATCGGCAGCTTCCTGTCGCTGGGCATGTCGTCGGCGGGCTCGCCGCTGACGGAAGCTCAACCCGATCCAACCCCGCCGCCGGTCGTGGACATTCCCGAGCCGGAACGGGTGCGGATCCGTAACTGATGCGAAGGCAGATCCTCGCCGCGCTGGCGACGGTCGTGTTGGCGACAGCCAGCGCGACGGCGCAGGACGCGCCGCCGGTGAACACCGCGGCGGTTGCGGCGGAGCGCCCGCCGGAGCTGCTCTCGGCCTATCACTTCTTCCGTGACGCCGGTGCGCGCCAACCGAACGAGCAGGTGACGCCGTACGATCTCAACACGCCGCTCTATTCCGATGGCGCGCTGAAGTTCCGCTACGTCTTCATCCCGGCGGGCCAACAGGCGCAATATCGCGATGAAGGCGTGTTCGAGTTTCCTGTCGGCACAGTTCTCATCAAGACGTTCGCGTTCGCCGCGGACATGCGCCAGCCAACCGAGAATGTGCGCTTCCTGGAGACACGGCTGCTGATCCGGCGTGCCGAAGGCTGGGTCGCGTATCCCTACGTGTGGAACGAAGCACAGACCGAAGCGCGGCTTTCACCCATCGGCGCGAACATCCCGGTGAACTTCACCAACGAACAAGGCCAGGCCATCGCGCTCGATTGGTCCGTGCCGAACCGCAACCAATGCAAAGGTTGCCACGACCTCGCCGGCGAACTCACGCCGATCGGGCCAAGCGCGCGGAATTTGAATCGCGATCACAACGCCGCGTTCTCCGACGTCGTAGCGGAGAATCAGATCGACGCGTGGACACAGGACAATCTCCTGTCGGGCGCGCCGCCGGCAAACGAGGCGCCGCGTGTTCCGCGAGCTTTCGATCCCGCCAGCGGCTCCCTCGAACTCCGCGCGCGCGCTTATCTCGATGTGAACTGCGCGCACTGCCATAACCCACAAGGGCCGGCGCACACCTCGGGTCTGGACCTTCGGTGGTCACAGCACCAGCCAATTGCGTGGGGCGTCGGCAAACGCCCGGTCGCGGCTGGTCGTGGCTCCGCCGGCTTCGAGTTCGCCATCGATCCGGGCCATCCGGAGCGCTCGATCCTGCTCTATCGCATGGGTTCCACCGATCCCGGCGTGATGATGCCCGAGACTGGCCGCCAATTGGTCGATGAGCCGGGCACGGCCCTCATCGAAGAATGGATCGCGCACATGGACGCCGAAGGCCGCGTGCGCGAGTGAGCGACGATATCCCGCTGGGCGAGATCATTGATCTGGCCAAGAACCGCACCGGAAGACAGCAGGTCACGCCGGACACGCGCCTCTATGCCGATCTCGGCATGACAGGTGAAGACGCGCGCGAATTTCTGTTGGCTTTGGCGGCCAAGTACGACATCGACTTGGAGCGGCTCATTTGGCTCCGCTATTTTGACGACGAGCCGAGCATCAGCGACTTGATGGAGCCCGCGATAACGTTGGGAGCCTCGGTGCTCAGCCCGGATTTCGCCATCCGTTGGCAAGCCGCGCGCAAAGTTGAACGCGAAATCACCATCGCACATCTGGCGGACGTGGCACGCGCCAAAGTCTGGACCGATCCGGGCGACGCTTTCCGGCGCGCACGCGGGTATTCACCGCTCGTCATCGCCTTGTCCGCCGCGAGCGTTCTGCTCATGGCGTTCTTCGTGCTGCTGGGCGCCATCGTCGCTTACGCCATTATCACCGGCCAATTGGGCGAAGTGAATGTCGTCGCGCTTGTCGGCGTCATCGCCGTGAGCGTGCTGCCGTTTTTCTTCGCCTTCACCAGCTGGCGCAGCATCGAACGCAAGTTGGCCTCGGCTAGTGCGGCCAGTTGAACCAAGCGAGCCCGGTTGCGATCGCGGCGTGGAAGGCGAGCGCCATCAGCACTAGCGATCCCAGCATGAAGATCGAGAAGCGGATGATGATCACGTTCACAGTCGCCTGCACGAGCGAGTGCACGATGCGGATGACGACATAGAGCCACCCTAATCCGATATTGATCGGGTGATCGCCTTGGCCAAGCAGCTGCAGCGAAAACGCCAACGCATAGAAGAGCGTCGGCTGCTCCATGAGATGATTGTAGTTGTTGGCGACGTTGGCGCTCGGCAGCGCTTCCATTTGCGACTTGGTGGCCTCACCCGGCTTCACCTTGGCCTTCGACATCGCCGGAATGCGCGTGGCGTAGAGCCAGATCAGCATGATCAGCGACCAAATCACCAGTGCAACCACCGGCGTGATCATTCCGTGTTCGTACATGCGTTCCTCCCGCGGCACGGATCATCCGCTTGGTCTCGGCGGAGTCGCAAGTCTTCCCACGCGAACCCAGTGGGTATCGGGCGCCTCCCCTTGCGTAAGACTGTATTTCGATATATCTGTTATTTCGTTATATCGAATTGGAGGTTTGAATGTTCTCTCAGTTCTACGGCCACGGTGGCCGCTTCAGGCATGCCCGGCGCGGCCGGCACGGCGAAAGCGCATGGAGCGGCGGACGACATGGCGGCGGGCGCGGCTTCGGCCGCTTTTTTGCCCACGGAGATCTGCGCGTCCTCATCCTGCACCTCATCTCGCAGGAGCCGCGGCACGGCTACGACCTGATCAAATCGATCGAAGAATTGACTGGCGGCGCCTACAGCCCAAGCCCCGGCGTTGTGTACCCGACGCTGACGCTGCTCGAAGAGCTCGGCCACGTCACCGTGACGGCTGACGGCGCGAAGAAGCTCTACGACATCACTGACGAAGGCCGCGCATTCCTCGAAGCTAATCGCGGTCCGCTCGACGCCTTGCTCGCGCGCTTGAGCGGTGCGACCGGCGAACGGCGCGCCATGCCGCGCATCATGCGTGCGATGGCCAATGTGAAGATCGCGCTACGCATGCGCCTCGCGAACGGCTCGCTCAGCGAAGCCGAGGCCGATGCAATCGCGGCTATTCTGGATGAGGCCGCCAATAAGCTCGAGCGCGCTTAAGCGACGCTAGCTGCCGCGGCGGCCATCACCGACGGGATCGGAGGGGTCACTATCGGTGAGCCCCGATTGGCCACGGCGCCCGCCGCGACCATAGCCTGCGCGATCCGCGTAAGTACCCTGGTCGTTATCGGTGAAGCCGGTGCCGCCGCCGCGACCACGGCCTCGACCAACCGGATCGGCGTATTGGCCAGAATCGTTGTCGGTCATGCCGGTGCGGCCGCCGCGCCCGCGGCCAGCGGGATCCGCATAGGCGCCATAATCGTTGTCGGTGATGCCGCTCGACCCACGACCGCGGCCAGCGGGATCGGCATACGGACCGGAATCGTTGTCAGTGATGCCTGCTTGCCCGCCGCGGCCTCTTCCGGCCGGATCAGCGTACGGGCCGGTGTCTGAATCCGAAGCGCCGCTTCTTCCATAACCGGCGCGATCGGCGTATGGCCCGCCATCGGCATCAGTGCGGCCCGTATAGTAACCGCCGCCACCGCCTTCGGCGGTCGCGCATCCAGTCAGCGAAGCGAGCGAGCCACCAACAATTGTTGCGCCCAAGATGCGCCCCATGAATGAGCGGCGATTAAGCCGTTTCTTGTCGGACATAGCTCGTCTCCCCTTACTGACGCGCCGCCCCATGCTATCGACGCATCACCCACACGCAAGCACAACGGGGGAGCGATGAGCGAGAAATCGGCGATCGATACCCCGATAGAACAAGCAAGCGCTCGCCCCGCGCCCGCCAACGGCCTACTCGCAAACATCACGCGCGCTGTTTGCGCGACTTACTTGCAATTAGCTGGATGGAAAGTTCACGGCGAATTTCCCGCGCTCGACAAGGCTGTTCTGATAGCGGCGCCTCACACGTCGAACTGGGATGGCGTCAATATGCTTGCGACGGCCGGCTACTATCGCGTGAAGCTCAAGTGGATGGGCAAGAAGAGCCTGACGACCGGTCCCTTTGGAGGCCTTATCAAATGGCTTGGTTGCGTGCCAATCGATCGATCGGCCGCCAATGACGTCGTACGGGCGATGGCGGAGGCGTTCGCCGCCGCGCCACGGATGATCCTCGCCATTCCACCAGAAGGCACGCGCAGCGCAACGCGTGAATGGAAGACTGGCTTCTATCACATCGCGCGCGCCGCCAACGTACCGCTCATCCTAAGCGTGCTCGACTATGGTGCAAAAACGATCAGCCTCGCGGCAATCGTCACGCCCAGCGGCGACTACGACGCCGATCTCAAAGTTATCCAAAGCTACTATGCCAACGCGCGCGGTAAACACGCCGACAAGTTCGAGATTAAGCGGTGATCTTGGCGCGTTCGGCCGCGCGTGAAATCGCATCGGCGACGGCGTCGTAAAGCGCTGGCGGCAGATCGTGCCCCATGCCCGGAATGATCCGCAGCTCGGCGCCTGGAATCGACGCAACGAGATCCTTGCCGCCTTCCACCGGCACCAGCGGATCGGCATCGCCGTGCAAAACCACGACCGGCGCCTTGATCTTGGTGAGTTTCGCGCGGCGGTCGCCATTGGCGATGACAGCAGCAAGCTGGCGCGCAACGCCTTGCGGTTCGTAGCAGCGCAGCGCATCGGCGCGCAGCCGCTCGCGGATGATCTTGGGGTCGAACGGATAGCCAGGGCTGCCGATAGTGCGTGCGTTGATGATCATCTGATCGAGGTAGGCTTCCATATCCTTGTTCGGGTCGCCGGCGCGGGTCGTCAGCACCGCCATCGCTTCGGGCTTCGCCGGCGGCAGCGACGGATTGCCGGTGCTGGTGAACACCGCCGTGAACGAAAGCACACGATCGGGATAATCCGCCGCGACAAGCTGGCCGATCATGCCGCCCATCGAGGCGCCGGCAACGTGAGCACGTTGAATGCCAAGATGATCGAGCACGCCGACGGCGTCAGCGGCCATGTCGTCCAGGGTGTAGGGAATGTCCGGCTTCTGCCCCTGCATGCGCGCGGTGATGACACTTTCGACCGTTGGCGCGCCGGTGAACTTTTGTGAGAGGCCAACATCGCGATTGTCGAAGCGGATAACGCGGAAGCCGCGGGCGACGAACTTTTCGTAGAGCCCCGGCGGCCAGCGCGTCATTTGCGCGCCGAGCCCCATGATCAGGAGCAGCGGCTCGCCGTCATCGGCGCCATGCACTTCGTACTCGATAGTAATGCCGTTGATCTTCGCGTTCGCCATCGCTGCGTCCCCCTCTTTTTTTGGGATCGAGTTTGAGCGCGCGTGCGCGGACGCGCAAGAAACTGACGCAACGGCAGGGCGCCGGGACGAGCTTGCGCGCACCCCGGCGCCTCACAGACTAATCGCTGCGCAGGGCTTGACCGGTTAGAGTTATGCGCGGACTGATCGGCACGTAGCCTTCGAGCCGATAGAGCCTGTACCCCTCGCGATCGACGGCGGTGATGTATTCACCGTTCCAATGCACCTCGTTTGCCGGAATCATCCAGTGCGCATCGGTGGTCTGGAAGTTGTCGCCGCGGCTATCGCTGAACCATGAATAAAGCGGGCGCGTCTGGCGTGGCTGGGGCAGGTGCGGATCGAAGATGTAGCCCTCCATGCGGACGAGCCGATACCCCTCGCGAGTCATCGGTGCGAGATATTCGCCGTTCCAACGCAGCTCTCCCGCCCAGTGAGGGTCGGAGGTGGTGAAATTGTCGCCACGCGCCTCGCTGTACCAAGTCCAGAGCGGCACTGTGCCTGGCGGCCGCGCGCCATGAGGATCGAAAACGTACCCTTCGAGACGGTACATCTGATAGCCGTCCTGGAAGCGACGTGGGTCGAGATAGCCGCGGCCGTCGAAAACGATCGTGCGCGGATCAGAGGCCCAACGTGGATCAGACGTCAGGAAATTGTCGCCGCGACTGTCGCTGAACCAATTGTAGAGCGGTCGGAAGCGCGGGTTCGAGGCCACAAAATCGGCATACATGACGTTATTCAGCCATTCACCGATTGGCGCTGCTTGCGTCCGATCGAGCGTCGCTGCGTTGTATTGAAGCGGAAGCAACTGGCCGAACGCGCGCAGATTGAGGCCCGTCAAGGTGTAACGATTCCGAGGCGGATCGCTGCTGTCGAACCCCTGCAGGACACCCACCATGAACTGCTGCTCAACACCACCTACGGTGCGCGTCGCGAAAAGCGGCCCGCCGGAATCTCCATGCTCCGTGCTAGCGCCCAGTTCGCCGAGAACACCAACCATGGCGAGGTCGCGGTCATAGGGGTAGTTGTTGAAATTCATCGTCGCACGCAGGCGCTGAGGATGCGCGCTCGTAAAACCGACTGCGTAAAAGTGCTGCGCGCGTAAGAACGCTGCAATCCTGTCTTCGCCGTCAGGCAAATAGCTAAGAACTTGCGCCGGAATGGCCAAGCTGCTCGGCGCCGGCGTGTCCAGGCGCATCATGACAATGTCGGCGCGGCCGGGCGTGCTATAGGTCGTCGATACAATGGTCTGGGTCGGGCTTTCGTGCGTATTGCCGAACCGCACAGTCATTCTTGGCGCGGGCATCAGCGCGCACGTGTGGCTCGTGGTGTTGAACATCCACGCTTGGCATTGCGCGGACTGCTCGTTGCAACGCGCCGCGCACGCTAGTGCATTTGTCACGTCCGCGGGACGATCGTAATAGGCGCCTTCGACGAAAGTATGCGGACGTACGCCTGCGCGGTCGCCTCGGACCCAGGCCATCCAGTCGGCCTCGGTTCGCGTACCAATCTGATAAGAGCGCCACACTGGTGATTGACTATTCCACTGGCCAGAGCCGCCATCGACAATCGAGTGGTCGAAGCAATGGCCGGCGGTGAGCACAAGCGTCGGCGCCACCAATGTGCCAGTGCATATCGGGCCGCTGTTCTCCCAGCCGAGGCTTACGACGGCATCGTTCGCCCGCGTCGATGGATCGGGCGTGGCGCTCGTCAGAGCTTCAACGCTCGCCCGGCTTTGGGCCCTTGAGCCAGTGTTCGCGAACACAGCGATGGAGACGAAAACCGCGGCCAGGACAAACCACGGCCTGAGCGACGATTTGGAATTGGGCGCCATCTGTTTTCCCCGATCCTATCCCCCGCGCGCCGACACTAGGCGCCGAAACCGCGCGCCGTCTACCGCGCTCTGAGCGGGGGCCAAACGGCCTGGATGGGCTCGTTTCGAAAACGCCCTCCTATCGGGAAGTCACATCCGCTCCGGCACGTCGATACCCAGCAAATCAAGCGTTAGCGTCAGCTGCTTGAGCGTCGCCGCCGCCAGCGCCAGGCGCGAGCCGCGCACGGCGCCTTCGGACGGCAGGATCGGGCAATTGGTATAGAACCCGGAAAACGCTTGCGCGAGATTGAAGGCGTGCTCGGCCAGGAAGTGCGGGGCCTTCTTGTCGTATGCAGCGCGCAGCGCGCCGTCGAAAGCGTCGAGCGCCAATGCGAGTGCGCGTTCGGACTCATGCTCGATAGCGATCGGGCCAGCTTTGAGGCGCTGCTCTTCGGCCTTGCGCAGGATGCTTTTGATCCGGACGGCTTGGTAAAGCAGATACGGGCCGGTCTTGCCTTCGAAGCTCATGAAACGATCAAGATCGAAGATGTAGGAGGTGCCGCGAAAGTTCGACAGATCGGCGAACTTGATCGCGGCGGTAGCGACCTTGTGGGCGACGTCCTCGAACTCTTCCTTCGAGAAGTCCGCGCCGATTTCGTTCTCCCTCAGACGCTCGCGCGCCTTCTCGTCGGCTTGGCCGATGAGGTCCTGCAACTTGAGCACGCCGCCGGCGCGCGTCTTGAACGGCGTGCCGTCGGGGCCGTTCATGGTGCCGAAGCCGATGTGCTCCAGTTGGTCGCGCTGTGCGTAACCGGCCTTGGCGGCGGCGCGATAGACTTGCTCGAAGTGATCGGCTTGGCGCTGGTCGACGCAATAGAGAATGAGATCGGGCTTCTGATCGCGCATGCGCTGCACAATCGTGGCGAGATCGGTGGTGCCGTACATGGCCGAACCCTCGGACGACACGACCAAGAGCGGGTCCGGGCTTTCGACTTCAACGACCGAGCCGTCGTAGCGCTTTTTCTTTTTAGTCTCGCCCGGATTGGCCACGCGAAGGATGCGCGCGCCTTGGTCGTCTTCGAGCAGCCCCTTCTTATCAAGGTCTTCGACCATGCCCGGGATCAGCGGATCGGCGTCGCTTTCGCCAAGCCACAGATCGAAGTCGACGCCGAGCGAAGCGAAGTCGCGCTTTTGCGCGGCCATCGAGACGTCGTGCATGGCTTTCCAAATGGTCCGGTGTAGCGCGCTGCCGCCTTGCAGCGCGGCGGTGGCTTTGCGCGCGCGGTCGCGCACGTCGATATCGCCCTCTTTCACACGCTTGGCGTAAGCGGGATAGATCGCTTCGAGCTGGTCGAGCGTGAGCGCTTTCAGGCGCGCATCGAGTTTGGCTTCGTCATCGAAGCCGCCGAGTTCGTCTTCGAGCGCGGTGATGACGAGGCCCATCTGGAAGCCCCAGTCGCCGAAGTGCGCATCGCCCCAGACTTCGTCGCCACGGAAGCGATAGATACGCTTGACGCTCTCGCCGATGATGGAAGCGCGCAGGTGCCCCACATGCATGCCCTTGGCGACATTCGGCCCGCCATAATCGACAACGACGCGGCGCTTGCGTTCAACCGGCGTAGCGCCGGCCAGCGGATCGTCAGCAACGAATTGCGCGCGTTTGGTCAGTGCGTCGGTCGTGACCTTGAAATTGAGGAAACCCGGCCCGGCAATGCTCGGCGCCGGTGAGAGCTCCGTCGCGCTCCATTCGGCGGCGACGGACTGCGCCACCTCTTGCGGCTTCTTGCCCGCAGCCTTCGCCACCGCAAGCGCGCCATTGGCTTGAAACTCACCAAGGTCTGGCCGATCTGAGCGGCGCACGTCCGCATGCTTGGGATCGAGTCCAAGCTTGGCGAACACAGCTGCGTTCGCCGCGGAAAATGTGCTGGCGAGGTCTTTCATGGTCTTTGCGGGATGGGGTTTCGGAGGCCGCGCGTCAAGCGCAGCCCCACAAAAGTTCTTACTGCCCCGGCACTTGGGCGTTGTCGCCCGCGTCGATGCGGAAGCGGCGGCCTTCGCGGTTGAAGGCAAGTTGCTCCGGCGTCAGCTCGAAGCCAACCAGGATCTCGAAGTTCTCGCCCGAGATTTCCTCGTTGGCGCGCGGGATCACGATTTGGTCGATCTGCTCGCGGTGAGTCACGACTTGCTCGCCGCGCGGGAAGCGGACGTCGACGTCGAAATACACCTTCTCGATCGGCGCGCGGCCACGACGTGTCACAGCCACCCAATAGCGATAGGTTTGGCGATCCGAGGTCGCGGCGGGCCCGCGGCCGAACGCCATGTCGATTTCCATGTTCATGCGGATCGGGTCCGCCTCGACGTAGCGGCAAAGACCATGCACGCCCTGCATCTCGCCGGTGAAAGCGATGTTGGCGTAACGCTGGTTGTCAGGCTGCGCGAAGCGAACGACGCGCGAGGTGTCGTAGAGCACGCCCATCAACGGGCACGGCCCAACATTCGGGCGGTCATCGTTGCCGATCATGCGGTCGAAGAAGTTCGGCGCATGCTGTTGCTGTTGAGTTTCCGGGTTCACACCGCCCGGCAGTTCCACCGTCGGCGTTTCGCGCGAGGCGCATGCGCTCAGCGCGATCGCCATCGAGACCAAGAGCACACGCGGAAGCTTCATTCTGATCCTCGTCTCGCCTTCATAGGGCCCTGCGGCGGCGGCCGCATGTCTCACCCCGCCCTGAAGGCAATGGCGCAGCGCCGTGATAGCTTTAGGGCGGAACGCCCGCAACAGAGGGCGGCGCCTGCCACCTTAAGTTTCACCAGCGAGCCGATGACCGTAGCGGAAAAACCCCAAATATCAGTCCTCTTGGCCGCCCCGCGCGGCTTCTGCGCTGGTGTCGACCGGGCGATTCAGATCGTTGAGCAAGCGATCCGGAAGTGGGGCGCGCCGGTCTATGTCCGCCACGAGATTGTCCACAACCGCCACGTCGTCGAGCGGCTGGAAGCAATGGGGGCGGTATTCGTTGAGGAGTTGGACGACTGCCCAGCCGACCGGCCGGTAATCTTCTCCGCCCACGGGGTGCCGAAGTCAGTGCCGGCCGCGGCGCGGGCGCGCGAGATGATCTATGTCGACGCCACCTGCCCGTTGGTGTCGAAGGTGCATGTCGAGGCGCAACGCCACTTTGATGCAGGGCGTGAGATCGTTCTGATCGGCCACGCCGGCCACCCGGAAGTGATCGGCACGATGGGGCAATTGCCCGAAGGCGCAATCACATTGCTGGAGACGGTTGAGGACGCAGAGCGCTTCACGCCGCGCGATCCCGCGAAGCTTTCCTTCGTGACGCAAACCACGCTTTCGGTGGATGACACAGCCGAGATGGTCGGCGTGCTGCAGCGCCGCTTCCCCGGAATCGCCGCGCCACACAAGGAAGACATCTGTTACGCCACCACCAACCGTCAGGACGCAGTGAAGGCGATGGCGGAGCAAGCGGACTTGGTGCTGGTGATTGGCTCGCCGAAAAGCTCAAACTCCGTGCGCCTCGTCGAAGTCGCCAAGCGCGCCGGCGCGCGCGATGCGCGGCTGGTGGGTTCGGCTGACGACGTGGATTGGAGCTGGTTTGACGGCGTGCGCAGCGTCGGCGTCACCGCCGGCGCCAGCGCGCCGGAAGATTTGGTGGCGGCGCTCATCGCAGCGATTGGCGCCCGCTTTGATGCACGGCTCGAGGAAGTCCGCGTCACCAAGGAAGATGTCGTCTTCAAACTGCCACGCACGTTGGCTGAGTGAGCCTGCATCCTATCCCGGTCCTGCTTTTCGAAATCATCCAGGATTTGCGCGCGCGAAATCCGGAGCGCGCGCCACTCATCGGCGTTGCTGGCGCGCAAGGCTCGGGCAAGAGCTACCAGTGCCGCATCCTGACAATGGCGAACCAGCCGCGCTTCGCGCACTTTTCGCTCGATGATGTCTATCGCTCGCGCAGCGATCGCGAAGAGCTGGCGACGGAAACGCATCCGCTGTTCATCACGCGCGGTCCGCCGGGAACGCACGACCTTGCACTCGCTCAACGCACGATCGCGGGAATACGAACGGCAAGCCGCGATCGACCCGTGGCGCTGCCACGTTTCGATAAGCTTAGCGACGACACGGCCCCCGATGGCGATTGGCCACTCTATACGGGGCCAGCGGAGGCGATTGTCGTGGACGGCTGGTGCTTAGGCGCCGATCCGCTCTCGTATGGCGATATTGAAACGCCCATGAACGCGCTTGAGCGCGATGAAGACCTAACCGGCGTTTGGCGCGAGACGGTCGAGTACGAATTGCGTATAAACTATCAGCCATTCTTTGCGGCGTTCGACGCCATCATTTATTTGCGCCCGCCGAATTGGGAGATTGTGCGTACGTGGCGGGCGCAGCAAGAGGAGCAATTGCTCGGCCGGCCGCTCACCCAAGCCGAGAATGCCGGGCTCGACCGCTTCCTGATGCATTACGAGCGTATCACGCGCTCGATGATGAACGGCGAACACAGCGCGAATTGGGTTGTACGGCTCGACGAAGCGCGGAAAATTACGCGCATCGAAGAGATATGATGATGAGCGCAGATAGTCCCCCGCCCCCTTGCGGGGCGGGGTTAGGGGTGGGGGGCGCTCAATTGAGCAGGCGCCTGGGCGTCGGAACGCCCCCCCTCACCATGCCCTCTCCCCCGCAAGGGGGGAGAGGATTTGCAACGCGTGCTGGCGCCTGAGCGATGGCCGTCTATACACAACTTACGCCGGAAGACGTCGCCGCACTGCTGGCGCAGTACGACATCGGCGCAGCCACATCTTGCGAAGGCATTGCCGAGGGCGTTGAAAACACCAACTACAAGCTCACAACGCCGAACGGCCGCTACATCCTCACCATCTTCGAGAAGCGTGTCGCCGAGGCCGACTTGCCGTTCTTCATAGCGGTGATGGAGCGGCTGGCGGCGCGCGGCTTTCCGGCGCCTAAGCCGATCGCTGCGCGCGCCGGCGCTTTCCTGACGCGCGTCAGCGGCAAACCGGCGGCGATCGTGTCGTTTCTCGATGGCGTCTGGCCACGTCAGACCGCGCTTTGGCACTGTGCGGCGATCGGGGAGACGCTGGCGCGCATGCATGTCGCGCTGGCGGGGCTCTCAGGCTCGCGCCAGAATGCGCTGAGCATCGCGGGCTGGGAAACACTGCTGGCGCCGCGCCTAGCGGAAGCTGAAAAACTCCGCCCAGGCCTCGCCGAAAGCGTTCGCCAAGACATGGCGACGGTACGCGCCGCGTGGCGGGACGATTTGCCGAGCGGCGTCATCCACGCCGATCTGTTTCCGGACAACGCCTTGTTTGCGGGTGACACGCTCACCGGCGTGATCGACTTCTACTTCGCCTGCACCGATGCGCTCGCTTACGATCTGGCGGTCTGCCTCAACGCCTGGTGCTTCGATGGCGGAACCTACGACCTCGAACGCGGTCGCGCGATGATCGCCGCGTATGAAAGCGTGCGCCCGCTCTCAGCACTCGAACGCGAAACGCTACCAACACTCGCGCGCGGCGCGGCCCTGCGCTTTTTTGCGACACGACTTGCCGATTGGGCGGCAACACCCGCCGGCGCCACGGTGACGCCGAAGGATCCGTTGGAATACGCCGACAAGCTCGCGTTTCATCGAGCGGCGCGCGAGGCCCCTGACTATGGAGCGTAGCGCCCGCCTTCTCGCTGCTTTGCTGCTCGCTCCGCCTGGGGGAGCTGTCCTCGGGGCGCTTGTCAGCGCGACCTTGGCCGCAATAATCGCGCCTTCGATAGTCGTCTTCGAATTCCAGTTTCTGCGATGGTTTCCGTGGATAATTGGCGCCACGTTCGCCGTCTCGCTAACGCTCGGAGTTGGATTCCATATTGTCGCTCGCCGTCTCAACTGGAGACGCTTCGTGACGTACTGGATCGCCGGCGGCGTCATCGCCAGCAGTATCTTACTCATCGCCGCGCTACTTACCATGGGCCAGTTCGCCGCCCTGACGGACGCCCTTGCCGATTGCCTCGAATACCTTGGTGTCGCCCTCCCCACGGGAATCGCCACCGCGGGAATTGCTTGGCTCATCCGCCGCCCGGATCGCGACGCACCGAATCCCGATACATCTCCGCCATGAGCAACACGGTGGATATTTGGACCGATGGCGCGTGCAGCGGCAATCCGGGGCCCGGCGGCTGGGGCGCGATCCTGCACTATGCCGGGACGGAGAAAGAACTCTCCGGCGCGGAAGCGGCGACGACCAACAATCGCATGGAACTGATGGCTGCGATCCAAGCGCTCGACGCACTGAAACGCTCAGCCAAGGTCCGGCTACACACCGATTCCAAATATGTGATGGATGGCGTCACCAAGTGGATCCATGGTTGGAAAAAGAACGGCTGGAAAACCGCCGACAAGAAGCCGGTGAAAAACGAAGACCTCTGGAAACGTCTCGATGAAGCCAATGCGCGTCATGAAGTGACGTGGAAATGGGTCAAAGGTCACTCGGATAACGAGATGAACAACCGCGCCGATGAATTGGCGCGAAACGCAATTCAAACATTGAAGGGTTAGCGCCTCGCGCTTAGGCCCCTTTCACCTTCAACGTCGCGCCGTCGACGCTGTCGATCACGACCGTCTGCCCCGGCGCGAGCGCTTCATCGCTGACTGCGCGCCATATCGTGTCCGCCACTTTCACTGAGCCGGCGCCGTTTGCGAACACGGTGATGACGCCGCGCGTGCCGATCAAAGTCTTCGACCGCTCGTTTAACCCTTCAGCCTTGTTCTCATTGCGCCAGCGTTGAACGATCGGGCGCCCGAAAGCCGTCAGCGCAATCACAAGCACAGCAAAGATCGCCATGTCGGCGATCCAGGTTGTTGCGCCCGTCAGCGTCACCAGCGCGGTCAGGAATGCCGCAACTGCGGGCCACAGCAAATAGGTCGTGCCGCTCGCCATCTCGGCGATCAGCAAGATGAGGCCAAAGATCAGCCAGTGCTGCGGCCCCAGGCCTGCAAGGAGAGTGATCAGCGTGTCCATGCCGCTAATGTAGCGATGCGCGGGCGCTTACGCGAGTACCTAGCGCGGCGCAGGCGTCGGGCTGCGCGGCGCCGTCCACGGCGTGCCGCCGCCGTCACCGCCCTGCGCGTTCAGCGCGCGCAGGCCTTCGACCAGGCCGGCGATGCCCGAAAGGTCAGCCGGGATGATCACCGTGCGCTGCTGGTTCGAGGTGGCGAGTTGGCCAAACGCTTCGACGTATTTGAGGCCGAGGAAGTAGCGGATGGCGTTGACGTCGCCCTTGCCGATCGCCTGCGAAACCATGTCGGTCGCCTTGGCTTCGGCTTCAGCCTCCCGTTCGCGCGCTTCCGAATCCCGGAATGCGGCTTCGCGGCGGCCTTCGGCTTCGAGGATCGCCGATTGCTTGGCGCCTTCGGCACGCAGAATGGCTGCTTGTTTGTCGCCTTCCGCTTCCAGAATTTGCGCGCGACGTTCACGTTCCGCCTTCATCTGGCGGGCCATCGCCTGCGTGAGGTCGGCCGGCGGCTGCAAATCTTTGATTTCGACGCGCATGACTTTGGTGCCCCACGCATGGGTGGCGGCGTCGATGACGGTTAGCAGGCGCGCGTTGATTGAATCGCGCTGCGACAGCACTTCGTCGAGATCCATAGAGCCGACGACGGTACGGATGTTGGTCAAGCAGAGATTCAAAATCGCGAGGCGATAGTTTTCCACCTCATAGGCGGCCTTCGCCGCATCCATCACCTGAATGAAGACGACGGCATCGACGGAGACAACGGCGTTATCCTTGGTGATCACGTCCTGGCGCGGCACATCGAGCACCGCTTCCATCATCGACATGCGTTTGCCGATGCGATCTACGAAGGGTACCAGGAAGGCGATACCCGGACGCAATGTGCCGGTGTAGCGCCCGAAGCGCTCAACAGTGAACTGGAAGCCTTGCGGCACCACTTTGATCGCGCTGAAGGCCAGCACGATCGCCATCACGGCAAAGAAAATCACTACCGCCATCGCAACACTCCCACCGCTTCTGCGGTCCAATGCGTTCTCGCGCGCGTAACGTGCGTTAAGTTCAGCCTAACTGGCCGAGCAAGTACTCCGCGCTGGAAACCTTGTATTCACCAGCTTCTTCAACGTTCAGCTGAGATACCACTCCATCCTTGACGATCATTGAATAGCGCTTCGAACGCGGGCCCATGCCGAATTTTGAGAAGTCGGCGTCCAGCCCGACAGCTTTGGCAAATTCGCCGGAGCCGTCGGAGAGCATCACAATCTGATCGACAACGTTCTGATCCTTGGCCCACGCGCCCATGACGAAGTGATCGTTTACGGCTGTGCAAGCAACGGTATCGACACCCTTGCTTTGGAAATCCGCAAGGTGATCGCGGAAGCTCGGGAGATGGCGCGCCGAGCACGTGGGTGTAAAAGCGCCAGGCACGGCGAACAGCGCCACGGTCTTGCCGTTGAAGACATCGGCGGTGCGCATCTGCTGCATGCCATCTCTGTTGGGCACATTGAACTGCACGTCTGGCAGACGGTCACCGACCTTGATCATCAAAAGTCCCTCTCGGCTCGATCTTGTGGTTCAAGGGATTATGTAGGGGAGCGGGGCTCCATATGCGAGCGCCCTCTTGCGCGGAAACGCCTAGCGCGGGACGATTGCGCCCATGAGCGAAGACACCCTGACGGGCAAACTCCTAGTGGCGATGCCGGGCATGAGCGACCCCCGCTTCGACAAGTCCGTCATCATGATGTGCGCACACGATTCTGAACACGCGATGGGCGTCGTCATCAATAAACCCAAGGAGGACTTAACGCTCTGGGAGGTTCTCGACCATCTGGGGCTGAAAGCGAGCGACGAAGCATCTGCGCGACTGGTGCTCGACGGCGGCCCGGTGCGCCCCGATCGCGGCTATGTTCTCCACTCGGAAGATTTCGCCGCCGGCGAGGCCACACAAGACGTTGCGCCGGGCATTCGCCTCACGGCGACGCGCGATGTTCTCGAAGCCGTCGCGGGTGATCAGGCGCCCACAAACTTTGTCCTCGCATTGGGTTGCGCGGGCTGGGGCGCCGGCCAGCTGGAAGACGAGCTGCGCCACAATGCCTGGCTCGTCGTCGATTTCGATGACGCGATCGTTTTCGACCGCGCGCTCGACGACAAATGGGAGCGCGCCATCAAGTCACTCGGCATCGAGCTCTCGCAACTCACCGAAGCCGCTGGCAACGCTTAGTTAGACCACCGCCGCCTAGGCCTTCTTCAGCACGCGTTCCGTTGACGCGGGATAGTTCACGAGCGCAGCCGCGGGTCGAATTGGCCTGCGCTCGAAATTGCCCCCGCAATTCGGACACTGCCCATTCAACTCGCCTTCCACACACGATACGCAAAACGTGCATTCGAACGTACAGATACGCGCGTCTACGCACTCCGGCGGCAAGTCGCGGTCGCAATTCTCGCAATTGGGCTTAAGCTTGAGCATTCAGGCGGCGCCCGTCATCTGCTCGATTGCTTCGCGTCTCTGCTGTGCGAAAGCCGAGAACAGCTGCTTCACAGCGGCCACCGTCTTCTCCTCAGCAATCTCCGGGCGCCCGGAATCGAACGGCGGCGCTGGCGCGTACTCAATCGCGAGTTGGATCATCTTGGCGACGTCCTCGCCAGCGAGTTCAGCGGCGATGGTGAGCGCGATGTCGATACCGGCCGTGACGCCTCCGCCCGTGATGCAATTGCCATCGCGCACGACGCGCGCGCCGTCAGGTATGGCGCCAAACATTGAAAGCAGTTCGCGATAGGCCCAATGCGAGCCAGCGCGCTTGCCAGTGAGCAGTCCTGCCGCCGCCAAGATCAGCGAGCCAGTGCAGACCGAGGTCATGTACTTCGCGCCTGCTCCCAACCGCTTCACCTCCGCCATGAACTCGGCATCTTGCATTGCCTCGGTCTGACCAGGGCCGCCGGGGATCATGATCAGATCAGCGCTGGCGACATCGCTGAGCTTGGCGAGGTCCGTGAACGCGAGGCCCAACTCAGTTTTGAGCACGCCGCCATCCTTGGACGCCACGATCACCTCTGTGTTCGGCACGCGCGCCAGCACTTCATACGGCCCGGTAAAGTCGAGCTGCGTGAGGCGCGGGTAGAGAATGAAGACAATGCGCGTCTTGGCCATAGCCGATATCTCCGTTGACAGGCGCATCATGGCGCAGGCAAGCTTTGGCTGAAATGTCAAAGAAGCCTCGTTTTCCGCCAGCCCGGCGCGCCGTCCATTTTGTGCTTTTCCCTGGCTTTCAGATCATCGACGCCGCCGGCCCCATTGGCGCGTTCGAGGTCGCATCGCGGTTTGCGCCAGACGCTTACGAGATTCGCACTGTCGCGAGCGCCGCCGGGCTTGTCCCCTCATCCTCCGGCGTACCGATGCCCGCCGAAGCGATCGGGCGCGCAAAGATCGACACGTTCATGGTTGTCGGCGGCAACGGCACGCGCGACGCTCTGAGCGATGAACCGCTGATCCGCGCCATCGCACGCGCGCCGTCGCGAGCGCGGCGCGTCGCCAGCGTCTGCTCCGGTGCATTTCTGCTGGCGCAAGCGGGGCTGCTCGCAGGCAAACGCGCAACGACGCACTGGCGGCGTGCGGCGCAGCTCGCGCAAATGTTTCCCGACGTGCGGGTGGAATCCGACTGCATCTACGTCAAGGATGGCGCGGTCTGGACCTCGGCGGGCGTCACAGCCGGCATCGACCTCGCACTCGCCATGATCGCCGAAGATCTGGGTGAGGACATCGCCGCGAACGTGGCGCGCGAAATGGTGGTCTACGCCAAACGCCCCGGCGGCCAGGCGCAGCACTCAGCGCTCCTCGACCTCGACGCAAACGCCTCGCGCTTTGCGCCGCTGAATGCCTGGATGCGTGAACATCTTGGCGAGGACTTGTCGGTCGAGCGGCTCGCGGCGCGAGCGGCCATGAGTCCGCGCAACTTCGCGCGCGCCTACGCGGCGGAAACCGGCGTCACGCCCGCAAAGGCGGTCGAGCGTCTGCGCGCAGAGACAGCCCGTGCGGCGCTCGCGCACGGCGGCGCGTTGCAGGAGATTGCGCGCAAAACCGGCTTCGGCGATCCAGAGCGCATGCGACGCGCATTCGTACGCCTTTACGGCGCACCCCCCGCTGCAATGCGAAGAACGATGCGCAGCGCTTGACGGCGCGCGTGTTCCGGCAGACGAACACGACCCATGGCTGATCCGCAAAAAACCATCTTCGTCACCGGCGCCGGTTCTGGCATCGGCCGCGCCACCGCAAAACTTTTCGCCGAGCGCGGCTGGTTCGTTGGCCTGTTCGACGTAAACCCAACGGGGCTGGAGGAAACCGCCGCCATGCTGCCCGAAGGTCAGCGCATCTCCATGCCCTTCGACGTGCGAGACCGCGCCGGCTGGACGCGCGCTGTCGAAACATTTGGCCAAGCCACCAACCGGCGCATGCATTTGCTGTTCAACAACGCTGGCGTCGGCAAGGGCGGGCCAATTGATGAGATGGCGCCCGACGACATCGACCTCACTCTCGACGTCAACCTCAAAGGCGTCATCAACGGCGTCAATGCGGCCCTGCCGTTGCTGCGCGAGACGCCCGGCGCACGCATCATCAACGTCGCCTCCGTTGCCGGCGTTTTTGGCGCGCCAAACTTGGCCGTCTATTGCGCAACCAAGTTCGGCGTGCGCGGTTTGACCGAAGCGCTCGATGTGGAGTTTTCCAAGTACGGCGTACGTGTCGTCAGTCTGATGCCATGGTTCATCGACACCGCGATCCTCGACGGCTTGCCCAGCAGCAGTGACGGGTCGAACCGGCGCATCCGCGATACCCTCGTTGAAAATAAAACGCCGATCTATCCGGTCAGCATGGCGGCGGAGCGCGCTTGGGACGCCGCGCACGGCAACGACATCCACTACATGGTCGGCAAGGAAGCCGAACGCGCACGTTTCTTCGCCCGGTTCTTGCCGAGCGTCATGCGTAATCAGATCAAAAAGCAGTTCGTCAGCGAAGGCTGAGCGTCAGGTCGCGACTTCAGCAGGCGCGGCTGAAGTGTTTTGCGCAGTCGTATCCGTCGCAGCCGCAGGCGCCGGTGGCGCAGCTTCGGGGATTGCCGCACCTTCGACGCCCTGAACGGCCACATCCGGGGCTTCCGGGATTAGCTCATCGGCGCCGCCGCTACGGTGCGAACCGAATGAGCCGCGGCGGCGGGCCAGCGCCTCTTGGTAGTGCGCGCGCTCCGAGCGGTTCGGGAAACGATAGAACACGTGGCTTTCGATCGTCGTCGTCTCGACGAGGCCGGAATTCCAAACCGGGTTCACGGCCAGCGTATGATAGTGCGTCGCACCTTGCGTGACGGGGCGGGTATAGCCGGCCATCACAGCGGTCGCGACGCGCTGAGCGCGGTCCCAGGCGCGGCCGCGCGGGCGGTGATTGACCGAACCATCGCAGGTGAAGGTGAATTGGCAGCCGGTCGAACGGTGCGAGCCCTGGTAGACGACGCCGCAAACCGAGTTCGGGTAGTAACCTGAGTGGACGCGGTTCATGACAACTTCGGCGACCGCGATCTGACCGCGCTGGCTCTCGCCGCGCGCTTCATAATAGATCGCCTGCGCCAGGCAGTTCTGTTGGCGCGCATCGATTTGCTGTTGGGTCGGAACCGTTGGCGTCGCCGGTTGTTGCTGAACCATGGACGGGCCGCGCAGAACCGCCTGCACCATCATGGCGCGGGCGTCGGGGCTCTCGAACAAGGTCGACTGGCCGCGCGCGCGCAAACCATCATCGGTGCGGAAGGCCGTGAGTTCGACGTGCGCGTCCGGGCCGGACGCAAGCAGCTCTTGCTCGAATTGCGCGGCGAACGCAGTCGATGTGGCGGCCCACTCAGCGCCGTCCCGTTGCTCAGCGGCGCGGTGAGAGATCACAGGCATCGCAACTGCAGCAGCCGCGAGGCACATGATCGTCGCTGCGCCCTGGCGCACGGCCAGAGGGTTCCGTTCGATCTCTACCATTACCTGGGTCCGAATCTCGCCCGCAAGAATAGTCAGTCGACGCCAGAACAACGACAAATGCATTAAGCCCCGCTTAATCGTGTGCAGTTTTGGCACAAACGAAAGCCAAATATTCCGCAGCAACCCAGACTGTTTCGCCTGAGGAATATTGTGACCTGAGGCTGGGGCGGGATACAGGACGCGCGCGCGGGGAGCGATTGACTTTTTGTTCATAGTCTCGCCTCCCGCCTGAACTGGGCCATTTCTGTCGACGGGTGAAACCGCGAGGTCACGCCGAGAAAGGCCAAAGCCCCCAAAGTCTTGCGAAGCTCGTGCCAGTTCACCAACGACGCGAATTGCGCCGCGACTGCGGGTCGCGCCGGTCGCAGGCGGATGACGTAGCGTTACTTGGTAGGCTGCGAGCCGCTCAGCGCTTTCGCTCAAGGGCGGCCTGGGCGGCAGCCAGACGGGCAATCGGAACGCGGTACGGCGAGCACGAGACGTAATCGAGCCCGGCGCGCTCGAAGAACGCCACCGAGGCGGGGTCGCCTCCATGCTCTCCGCAAATGCCAAGCTTCAGCCCCTGCCGGGTTGCCCGCCCCCGTTCACAGGCGAGCCGGACCAGCTCCCCAACGCCCTCGGCGTCGATGGAGACGAACGGATCGGCTGTTAACACTTGGGTATCGACATACGTTCCCAAGAAGCGGCCGGCGTCATCGCGGGACACGCCCAGTGTGGCTTGGGTGAGGTCGTTTGTACCGAAAGAGAAAAACTGCGCGGCCTCCGCGATCTCGCCCGCTTTGAGGGCGGCGCGCGGCAGTTCGATCATCGTGCCTACCAGATACTCAACCTTACGGCCGCGTTTGCCAAACACCTCCGCCGCCACCGCATCGACACGCGCCTTCAGTATCTCCAGTTCCTTCTTGGTAATCACGAACGGGATCATGATCTCGGGGATCGGCGCGGCGCCCTGCTCGGCCACGTCACACGCCGCCTCAAACACAGCGCGCGCCTGCATCTCATAGATCTCAGGGTAGACGATCGCGAGCCGGCAGCCGCGGAAGCCAAGCATCGGATTGCTTTCCGCCAGTGCCTTCACGCGCGCCGTCAGCCAATCGGTTGTGACTCCCAGGCTCGGCGCGACATCAGCGATGTCCTCTTCCGTGTGCGGCAAGAATTCGTGCAGCGGCGGATCGAGGAAGCGGATGGTGACGGGCCGTTCGCCCATTGCTTTGAAGATACCGACGAAGTCCGCGCGCTGATGCGGGAACAGTTCGTCGAGCGCCTTCACACGCGCCGCTTCAGTTTCCGCGACAATCATCTTGCGCACCGAGGCGATGCGCTGGGCGTCGAAGAACATGTGCTCGGTGCGGCACAGGCCGATGCCTTCAGCGCCGAACTTCACGGCAACCTCTGCATCCTTCGGCGTGTCGGCATTTGTGCGCACCTTGAGACGGCGCGCTGCGTCGGCCCATTCCATCACCGTCGCGAAATCGCCAGTCAGCTCGGGCTCGACCATTTGCGCGGCGCCCGCGAGCACTTCGCCGGAAGAGCCATCGACCGTGATTGTCTCGCCCGCTTTGATCACCCGCCCTCCTGCGGTGAATTCGCCGGCCTTCATGTTGATGCGAATATCGCCGGCGCCCGACACGCACGGCCGACCCATCCCGCGCGCGACGACTGCGGCGTGACTGGTCATGCCGCCACGCGCGGTGACGATGGCCTGCGAGGCGTGCATGCCGTGAATGTCTTCCGGGCTTGTCTCTTCGCGCACCAGAATGACCTTCTGCCGGTCGGCGGCGAGACGCTCAGCTTCATCGGGATCGAACACGACGATACCGACTGCGGCGCCAGGCGAAGCCGGCAAGCCTTTGCAGATGATGTCACGGCGATAGCCGTCCGCGATGGTGGGGTGCAGCAATTGATCGAGCGCAGCGGCGTCCACGCGCAGCACCGCCTCGTCCGTGCTGATCAACCCCTCGCTGACCATGTCGACTGCAATCTTCAACGCCGCCTTGGCCGTGCGTTTGCCGTTGCGGGTCTGCAGCATGTAGAGCCGACCCTGCTCGACCGTGAACTCCAGATCCTGCATGTCGCGATAATGCGCTTCGAGCGTCTGATAGGTGCGTTCCAGCTCGGCGAACACTTGCGGCATCGCCTCTTCAAGCGATTGGCCGGTCTCTTTCATCTCTTCGCGCGAGGCTTTGGTCAGCGCCTTCGGCGTGCGGATACCGGCGACGACATCTTCGCCCTGCGCGTTGATCAGGAATTCGCCGTAGAACTTCTTTGCGCCGGTCGACGGGTCGCGTGTGAAGGCAACCCCCGTTGCAGAGGTGTCGCCCATATTGCCGAACACCATCGCCTGTACGTTGACTGCCGTGCCCCAGCTTTCGGGAATGTTGTTGTGCTTTCTGTAGAAGATCGCGCGATCGTTCATCCAGCTTTCAAACACCGCGCCGATCGCGCCCCAGAGCTGATCCTTCGGATCGGACGGAAACGGCTTGCCGAGTTGGCGCTCCACAGCGCGCTTAAATTCTTTGACCACGGCCTTCCAGTCATCCGCCGTCATCTCGACGTCTGACGAATAGCCTTGCAGATCCTTCTGTGAACCGAGGATTTCCTCGAACTCACCGTGCTCAAGCTCAAGCACGACATCGGAATACATCTGAATGAAGCGCCGGTAGCTGTCGTAGGCGAAGCGCGCGTCGCCGGAGAGTTTCGCCAAACCTTCTACGGTCTCATCGTTGAGGCCAAGGTTCAGCACCGTATCCATCATGCCCGGCATCGAGGCGCGCGAGCCCGAGCGCACCGAAACCAGCAGCGGGTTCGAGGCGTCGCCGAATGTCTTGCCGGCTTTCTTCTCAAGTGCGGCCAGCGCCGTATCGACTTGCGCCGCCAGGTCCGCCGGGTAATTGCGCTTGTTGGCGAAAAATTCGGTGCAGACCTCAGTGGTGATGGTGAAACCGGGCGGCACCGGCAGCCCGAGCTTCGACATCTCAGCCAGGTTCGCGCCCTTGCCGCCGAGCAGCGCCTTCATCGACGCATCGCCCGCGCTTTCGCCGGCTCCGAACCCGTAAACCCACTGCTTCGTCATCACATGCTCTCTTCTCCCCCTCTCCCTTGCGGAGAGGGGGTTGGGGGGTGAGGGGCGTCAAGGCGAGCGCGTACTTGCGCAACTACCCACGCAGGACGATCCCACACATCGTTATTCTGCAAACGCAGCAGGCGGAAACCTTGGGTCGCTGCGTAGATTGCTTTTGCCTGATCATTTGCCTGCACATCGGCGCGCTCGTGAATGGAGCCATCAATCTCAATCAACAACCGCGCGCCGTAACAGGCAAAATCGAACACATAGTCGCCGATTGGCACTTCCTTCCGAAAGCGCACGCCTTCGATCTCTCGCAGCAAATGCCACAGCTTTTTCTCTGAAGGCGTCAGCTCTTTGCGCAGTTCTTTCGCGCGAAGCTTCGTTCGCGTTCGATCCTTCTGACGCGGGCCCTCGTTGGGATCAGGCGCCCAACCATGCCCAAGCTTTTGCGGTCGAACATCCTCCCCCCTTGTGGGGGAGGTGTCCGCGGAGCGGACGGAGGGGGGGCGATCGGCGTGTTGCGCAGGTTCGGATGGAGTTGCGAGATTTCTTCGCCCCCCACCCCCTACCCCCGCCCCGCGAGGGGGCGGGGGTGATTGAGCATCGCGTCGCTCGTTCATCCCTCGATCTTCGAAAAGTCCGCTACCTGAGATAGCGCCTCACGTAACCGCGAGAGCAGCAAAAGTCTATTGCGGCGCAACAAAGGTTCCGCGGCGTTGACGAGGACTTTTTCGAAGAACGCGTCCACCGGCGCGCGAAGGCCCGAGAGCGCCTTCATCGCCGCGGCGAACTCTTCCTTCTCTACCGCAGCGCGCGCCGCAGGCAGCGCTTTCTCCAGCGCCTCATAGAGCGCCTTCTCGGCAGGCTCGGCGAGCTTGGCCGCATCGACTTGGCCCTTGGCCTCGTCCGCGCTCCACTTCCCCTTCTTCTCTTCGGCGCTGAGAATGTTCGCCGCGCGCTTATAGCCCGCGAGCAAATTCGCGCCGTCTTCGGTTTTCAGGAACGCATCAAGCGCTTCAACGCGCGCGACGATGCGAACGAGATCGTCATCGCCAAGCGCGAAGACGGCATCGACGAGATCGTGGCGCTTACCTTGGTCGCGAAGCTGGACTTTGAGGCGGTCGACAATGAACTGAAACAGGTCATCAAATAAGGCGCCGCGAACCGCGTCCTCGGTGGTCGCCGCTCCCGATATACGCGCGCCGACAAGCGCGCGCACGTTATCACTCTTAGAAGAAATGATCTGCGATGCTCCGCCGATGACGTTTGCAGCGAGCATCCTCGTGTTAGTGCTCAGTATGATTCGCACCAACCCTAAGGCCGCTCGCCGCAATGCGTAGGGATCGCTCGATCCCGTTGGCTTCTCATCGATCGCCCAAAAGCCCACAAGAGTATCCAGCTTGTCAGCGAGAGCGAGCGTCACTGCGACCGGATCAGATGGCACGCGATCGTTCGGCCCGAGCGGGCGGTAATGGTCTTCGATCGCGGCGGCGACGCTTTCGTGGTTGCCCTTCGTCAGCGCCGATAGCTGCCGCCCCACCTGCCCTTGCAGTTCGGGGAATTCGCCGACGGTTTCCGTCACCAAATCCATTTTGCAGAGGTTGGCCGCTTCGGCGACGAGCTTCTTATCAGCGCCGGTGACGGCGCACAGTTCTTCCGCCAACGCCCGCACGCGCTCGACCTTATCCCAAACGCTGCCGAGTTTTTGGTGGAAGACGATCTTCTGCAGCTTCGCCTTGCGCTCTTCAGTGTAGAGCGACGTCGCCGTATCGACCTTCCAGAAAAACTGCGCATCGTTCAGTCGCGCGCTCAGCACGCGGGCGTTGCCGGCGGCAATCGCTTTGCCGCCGTCCTTCGCCTCGATGTTCGCCACCACGATGAAGTGCGGCGCGAGGCCTTTCGTTTTCGGATCGCGCACCGCGAAATACTTCTGGTGCGTGCGCATCGAGAGGCGGATCACTTCGCCGGGCAGATTGAGGAAGTCGCGGTTCATGTCGCCCAGCAACACGACCGGCCACTCCACCAGCCCCGCTACTTCTTCGAGCAGCCCAATATCCTCAACCAGCTCCAGCCCCTTCGCGGCGCAGAGGCTCGAAGCTTGTTCGAGAATGATCGTCTTGCGCTCCTCGCGCTCGATCAGAACCTTCGCGCCACGCAGTTTCGAAGCGTGATCGGCAGCGCTCGTCACCGGCAAAGCTTCCGGCGCATGGAAGCGATGACCCCAGGTCACGGCCTCAGAGCCAACGCCCTCAACCGCGATCTTCACGGCCTTGCCGTCAAACACGCAGCAAATGTTGTGCAGCGGTCGCACCCATTGCAGATCGCTCGATTGCGAGCGCATCGATTTCGGCCACGGAAACGCGCGCACGATTTCCGGCACAATCTCCTGCACGATCTCAGGTGTCGCGCGGCCGGCGCGCTCGATCTTCGCAACGTAGAACGCGCCCTTCTTGTCCTCGACAATCTGCGCTTGATCGATCGACTTCAAACCAGCGCCTTTGAGGAATCCCTGGATCGCCTGCTCCGGCGAACCCACGCGCGGGCCCTTGCGCTCTTCATTCACATCCGCCGCCTTCGCCGGCAGATCATCAATGAACAGACCAAGCCGGCGCGGCGCCGAGAACGTCTTGATTGCTTTCGCGTCGAGCCCCGCGCCTTTCAGCTTCTCGCCAAAGAGCTTCGCCAAATCCTCCTCCGCGCGCTTCTGCATGCGCGCGGGAATTTCTTCGGAGAACAGCTCAAGAAGGAGTTGCGGCATTAGCTTCGCTCCTCCTCGATGGAGGAGCTGTCAGCGCGTAGCGCTGACTGAGGAGGTGAGCCCAATGGTTTTGAAGGGTGAGCCTCGTGAGGCTTGGTCTTCACAGCCGGAGCACGCACCTCCTCCGGCCGCTGCGCGGCCACCTCCTCCATCGAGGAGGAGGTTGTTTGCGCGTTGGCTTTCTGAACACGCACCAAGTCTTCCTCGCGCCACCGCAGCATTCGTGGCGCGGCGGGCGTTTCGAGAGCCGCATTCTGGATCGCTCGCCACACATCATCACGAGCGCCCAGCGCTTCACCATTCCAGAAGCGGATAACCTGGTAGCCTTCGGAGCGTAGATGCTCGGTGCGTTCGGCGTCACGCGATGCATTGGCCGGTTCAGCGTGCTGACCCCCATCCACCTCGATAACGAGTCGCGCCGGGTGCGAGACAAAATCGAGAATGTAGTCGCCGAACGGCGCCTGCTTACGCCAGTTCAGCGCCACTAGCTCACCTTCATGCAGCAAACGCCACATCGCTTGTTCGTGCGGCGTCATCTCACCGCGCATCTGCTTGGCGCGCCGCCGCAACCAGGACTTAGCCCCCCGCTCCTCCTCGATGGAGGAGCTGTCAGCGCGTAGCGCTGACTGAGGAGGTGAGCCCAATGGTTTTGAAGAGTGAGCCTCGTGAGGCTTCGTCTTCACAGCCGGATCACGCACCACCTCCAGCCGCTGCGCGGCTACCTCCTCCGTCGAGGAGGAGGTTGAAGCGCTCGCTTCTTCGTTCGGCGTCATTGCTGGCTCTCCGCCCACGCCGTCGCGCAGCCCTTGGCGAGATCACGCACCCTCGCAATGAAGCTCTGCCGCTCTGTTGGTGAAACAACGCCGCGCGCATCTAGCAAGTTGAACAGGTGCGACGCCTTCAGCGTGTAATCGAACGCAGGCAGCACATTGCCTTCCTTCAGCAACCGCGTGGCCGTCGCTTCCGCATCCGTAAACCAGCGCAAATTCTGCTCAGGATCGCTCAGTTCGAAATTGAAGCGCGATTGCTGCTTCTCGTTTTCGAGGAAGATGTCGCCATACGTGAGCGGCGTTGCGCTGTCGGGATCATTGAACGGCAGATCGTAAACCCGATCCACGCCGAACACGTACATCGCCAAGCGCTCAAGCCCGTAGGTCAGCTCACCGCTCACCGGGCGCACATCCAAGCCGCCGACTTGTTGGAAGTAAGTGTACTGCGACACCTCCATCCCATCGCACCACACTTCCCAGCCCAATCCCCAGGCGCCGACAGTCGGGTTTTCCCAATCGTCTTCGACGAAGCGAACATCGTGCAGCAGCGGATCGATGCCGATGCGCGCGAGCGAGTTGAGATAGAGTTCCTGCAGGTTCGGCGGGTTCGGCTTCAGGATGACCTGATACTGATAATAATGCTGCAGCCGGTTCGGGTTGTCGCCGTAGCGGCCGTCCTTAGGACGGCGCGAAGGCTGAACGTAAGCCGCGCGCCAAGGCTTCGGCCCAAGCGAACGGAGCGTCGTCGCCGGGTGCAGCGTGCCCGCGCCAACTTGCTCGTCATATGGTTGCAGGATCGCGCAACCCTGCTCGGCCCAGTAATTCTGGAGCGTCAGGATCACGTCCTGGAAACAACGGGGCGCTTTGTGGGCCATGGCGGACGCCTAATGGCGCCCGCCATTTCAATCAACTGGCTAGCGGAGGAAATCCGCGACTGCCGACTGGAACGCCGCCGGTTGGTCGAACATGATGAAGTGGTAGGAGCCGTCGATACGGACGAAGCTCACATGCGGCGCCGACGCGTACTGGCCGCGATAGAGATCATCGATGATGGCTTCCGGGCCCATCGTGTCGTCGTACGCATAAACCACCGTGATCGGCGTTTGGATGCCGGCGACTTCCGGGCGCATGTCGGTGGTCATCACCTCGTACGCGGCCTGCGCGAACGTGGCGCGATCGGAGGCGACACTCCAGCCCACGACTTCGGCGCGGTGGGCCTCGGACTTCATCATCCGCGTAATCCCGGCATTCTGCTGCGCCGTAAACGCAGCGTCATCGGCGGCGGCGACGCCATCGCGCAGGGCGCGCGCCTGCGGTTCGACATTCGCCGCAGTAACCTGCAGGCCAAACATGGCGCTGAAGAACGGCAGCGAGTCCACAATCATCAAGCGACCTACATCGTCAGGATGCTGACGCGCGAGCATGAGCCCCATGAAACCGCCCATCGAGTGACCGATGACAGCCGGATGATCGAAATGGCTAGCCTCAATATATTGCGCGAGTTCATCGACGACTGGCTGAACCACCTGCCCCGCGGGCGCGCCGGCAGGCTGGCCGGCAAAGCCGTTGAGCTGCACCAGGTGCAAGCGATGCGTCGCGGCCAGCGCCTCGGCTTGCGCGGCCCACACATCGCGGCTTGAGCCAAGACCAGGAATGAAGATCACATCCGGCCCCTGGCCGCGCACTTCAACCGTGAAGCGGCTCGGCGTGAACGTCTGCGCTTCGCTCGGCGTCGCCGCTAGGATCAGCATCGCGGCGAGCGAGCCGATAACGAGGTTTCGGGTGATTTTAAACATGACTTCTCCTTCGGCGTTTGCGCCGTTCTGAATTTCAAATCGCTTTGGGCTTGGGCGAAGCTGCGCTCAGCGCGTCCTGAACCAGTAGATCACCGAGAAGATGAGATAGCCGCCGATCATCATCAGGGGGCCGAAGAGCAATCCCGCTACAAACAAGCTCGGCTCACGCGCGCCGCCGATCCAATGCGCTGTAACCGACGCGACCGCCCCAAACGGAATGAGGTTCTGCGTGAGGCCAATCGCGAGCACGCCAATGGCGACGACCGCGGCCGTGCAGCCCCAATACCAAGCGGAAATGTGCGCTTGCTTGGCCGCCTCATCCATTGCGCCAAATTGCAGAGGCGCAAGCACGAGAATGGGCAGCAGCAAAAACGCTAAGATCAGATGCGCATCAAACCCAAACGCACGCGACGCGAACGTCAGCATGCCGACAAGCGCGATCAGGCCAACCATCACATTGCGATAAAGCGCACGGCGCTTGTTTTGCGAGACAGGCAGAACAGACATGACCTATTCCTATTCGGCGGCTTGCGCGACTTCATCGTCGCTGAAGATTTGTTCGATTGGCAGGCCGAAGACCTTGGCGATCTTGAAGGCGAGCGGCAGCGAGGGATCGTACTTGCCGGTCTCGATCGCATTCACGCTTTGGCGCGAGACGTCGAGCTTATCGGCGAGGTCCGCCTGGCTCCAATTGCGCTCAGCGCGCAGGACCTTGAGGCGATTTCTCATTGGTAGCGCATCCGCAAAATGCAGACAGCAACACCCCATACGCCGATCAGTGCAGGAAGCACCCAGAGCAGCGGCAGATGAGGAAGGCCCACCCACTCCTCAAGAAATCCGTACGCGAATGTGCCGAAGCCGACGACGGCGGCGGCGATAAGAACGCCTTCGGTTTGAATGCGACGCTGAAACTCGTCGATGCCATTCAAAAAGATCACGTAGGCGCGCAGCATAAGCAGCGCCGGCAGCAGCGGCGCCAAGGCCGCAACGACAAGCGCCCAGCGCGGCAGATCATCGATCCGCGTGGCGTACGCGCCGGCGAACACAAACACTGTGTAGAGCACGCCCGCGACAACCATGTTGCCGGTGTATCGCCGGGCGTTGCTGATGATCTTGGGGTTCGTTTCTCGCGTCACGGCGTGATCCTCAAAACCAGCCATTGGCGACCGCGACCGCCAAAAACATGCTCATCCAAATGGCGGCCCATCCGGCGGGACTTGGGTTCTGGCAAATCTTCACAGCAATCTCCTCGTCAAGTAAGCACTACATAATATCAAGTACACTTGACTGTCAAGGGTGCTTGTCACGCTTGCTGGCAAACCGAGAATCCGGGCTGGATAAAGCCGTGAGCGGGATTTGTGGGATCGACGAGGCGGGGCGCGGGCCCTGGGCGGGACCGGTGGTCGCCGCGGCCGTCATCCTGCCAGCCCAAAAGCGCCCCAAGGGTCTCGCGGATTCAAAGCAACTCTCGGCGGACGCCCGCGAAGAACTTGCGCTTGCGATCCGCGCCTGCAGCATGGTCGGCGTCGGCATCGCAACGCCGGCAGAGATCGATCAGATCAACATTCTCCAAGCCACATATCTTGCAATGCAACGCGCGTTTGACGGGCTTTCCGAGCGTCCGGTCGCAGCGCTCATCGATGGCAATCAAGCGCCGGATTTGCCTTGCTCCATCGAGATGATCATCGACGGCGACGCCCATGTCGCCTCGATTTCCGCCGCCTCCATCATCGCCAAAGTCGAGCGCGACCGGATGATGGTCGAGTTCTGCGCACAATATCCAGGCTACGCCTTCGCCAAGCACAAGGGTTACGGGACCCCCGAGCATCAGCGCGCTTTGGCCGAACTCGGCCCCTGCCCAATCCACCGCCGCAGCTTCAAGCCGGTGCGCGAAGCCGCCGGCATAATCGCGGCCTAACAACCGAACGCCGTTTACAAGCTATCGCGCGGCACTATGGTCCGCCCGATGATCGCTATTGATAAGCAACCGCAAAAGGATATCTCGGCGCTCGCCGTATGGCTTGTCTGTTTGGCGCTCTACGTCGTCTTTATGTATTTCGCCTTCACGAGCCCGAATGTGCTCAAGGGCGAACTCGGATTGCTCGAAAACACGCAGGTCGTATTCCTCGTGATCGCGCTGCCGCTCGCTGTGTGGATGGCCGTTCGCAACAAAGAGAAATGGCTGCGGTGGTGGCTGATACTCATCAGCGTTGGCCTGTTTTATTTGCTCACGGAAGAGACAAGCTGGGGCCAGCACTATTTCGGCTGGGACATGGGCGGCTTCTTCGCTGGCTTTAACGACCAGGGCGAAAACAACTTCCACAACACTGATGCTTGGCTTGATCAAAAGCCGCGCGCGGTTCTGCTGCTTGGTATGATCCTCGGCACGATCGTGCATCCATTGGTAAAGCGTTTCCGCAACGGGCGCGGGCTGTTCGACAATCCGTGGTGGTTTGCGCCGACGCTCGCGTGCCTCGGCCCAGTGGTGTTCTCGCAGATCGGCGCACTGCCCAAGCGCATCGATGCATTCAACCTCGCCTTCTCGGCGCAGGCCTTCACCGGCGGCTATCGCTCGAGCGAGATGGAGGAAGTCTATATGTACGTGTTCTTTGTCGCGTACCTGCTCTCGCTCCACTACAGGCTGAAGCTGCACAGGGCGGCGGCCTCCGCGCCAACCCAAAAAAATATTCATGGTTAACAGCTGCGGACTCTTGATTCGCAGACTCCGTCAAGCGAGATTCCCCAACTCTTCGGGGGACAGATGGCGCGGCACTTCAAGGACAGGATCATCGAGGGCGATTGCATCGAGGAGCTGAAGAAGCTCGCCGATGGCAGCGTCGATCTGGTGTTCGCCGATCCACCCTATTTCATGCAACTCGGCGGCGCGCTGACGCGCCCAGATCAATCCAACGTCGATGGCGTCGACGACGAGTGGGACAAATTCGAGGACTTCGCCGCCTACGACAACTTCACCCGCGCCTGGCTCAGCGAGGCGCGCCGCGTGCTGAAGCCGAACGGCGCGATCTGGGTCATCGGCTCGTATCACAACGTCTTCCGCCTCGGCGCGGCGATGCAGGATCTGGGCTTTTGGATTCTGAACGACATCGTCTGGCGCAAAACCAATCCGATGCCGAACTTCAAAGGCACGCGCTTCACCAACGCGCACGAGACGCTGATCTGGGCCGCGCGCTCAAAGGAAGCCAAATACACCTTCCACTATGACGCGCTGAAAATGCTCAATGACGAGTTGCAGATGCGCTCCGACTGGACGCTGCCGATCTGCACCGGCTCCGAGCGCCTGAAGAACCGCGAAGGCCGCAAGCTGCACTCGACGCAAAAGCCGGAAGCTCTCCTGCACCGCGTCGTCCTCGCCACCACCAAGCCCGGTGAAGTGATCCTCGATCCCTTCTTCGGCACCGGCACGACAGGCGCCGCCGCCAAGCGGCTCGGCCGCCATTACATCGGCATCGAGCGCGATCCGGAGTACGCTGAAGGCGCTCGCGCGCGGTTGAAGAAAATTAAGCCGGTTTCGATCGAAGATTTGGCCGTGACCAAGTCCAAGAAAGAGGAGCCGCGCGTGCCATTCGGTCAAGTCATCGAAGCCGGCATGATCCATCCAGGCGCCTGGCTGGTCGCACCCAACGGCAAACGCGCACGCGTCCGCGCTGACGGCTCGCTCGCGCTCGGCGAGGCGACCGGTTCGATCCACCGCATCGGGGCGCTCGCCTCAGATGCTCCCGCCTGCAACGGCTGGACGTTCTGGAGCCTGGAAACCAAGCAAGGCCCGAAACCGATCGACCTCTTCCGCCGCGAAATCCGCCGCCAAATGGCCATGGCGCCGAGCGCCTAGATCTGCGGCGTCCGCCAAACGCGCATCTGATTGACCCCCGCCCACTCCGTAGCGCAAAAATGCTTGCATGGCGGATAAGCAAGAGCTCCTAAACGTCGAGGCGGCGCTGGCGAAGGCCGAACTGATGGCCGCGCTCTCCGACGCCACGCGCGCGCGCCTCGCCAAGCAAGGCGTGCCCTGCACAGTTGAATCCGGCAAACTTCTCTTCGCCAAGGGCGACAAGGGCGATGCGCTCTACGTGCTGCTCGAAGGCGAAGTTGAAGTGCGCAGCTCCACTCAAGGCGGCAAGGACGTGCGCATGGCGTCGCTGAAGCCGCACGCGCTCATCGGTGAAATGGCCGTGCTCGATGGCGGTGTGCGCTCCGCCGACATCGCCGCCATCCGCAAGTCACGCTTTCTGCGCATCCATCGCGATCACGCCATAGCGGCTTTGGAGTCCGAGCCCAAGGCATTGCTCAAACTGCTTGCCGAGATGAGCCGGCGCCTGCGCACCGCCGACGCCGCGATCGAAGACGCGCACACGCTCGATCTCGGTGGCCGTCTCGCCATGCGCATCCTCGAAGAAGCCGGCGACGGCGCCTCGGTCACGCTCACACAAACCGAGATCGCGCGGCGGATTGGCGCGAGCCGCGAGAAGGTCAACCGCAAGCTGCACGAATGGGCTGACGAAGGCTGGATCAGCATGGGCCGCTCCGGCATCAAGATTCTCGCGCGCGATCAACTCAAAGCGCTGATCCAAGAAGCGCGCGCGCACTGAGCCTCGTGGCCCGCGCCGCCCTTCGACAAGCTCAGGGTGACGCTACCTAAGAGCCGATATCAGAATTGGCGTCATCCCCGGATTTAATCCGGGGCTGTAGAAACACGACGCCACGCACCGCCATTTGCGCAAAGAGTTCCGCGCGCCTGCCGCCGCAACCGCACCTTAAGTTCGCGCGCGACACTAGCGCGCTTGCCCACCCCTGACCCGCGCGGTACCGCGCCTCATCAGTTTGGGGACGCGTAACATGATCGAACGGCGCACTTTGCTCGCGGCGACTCTCGCCGCACCTACCCTTTCCGCCTGTGCGACTACAGATATACGTCCCTCCATGCCCGCGCTGCCACACGATCCGCATTCGTATGCCAAGCCCGACGAGGCGCGTGTGCTCAACGTCTCGCTCGATCTCCGTGCTGACTTCGAGCGCAAGGTGCTCGCAGGCGCGTGCACGCTCACAATTGCAGCGAAGGATGATGCGCGCGAAATCGTGCTCGACGTGAAGGGCCTCAACATTGGCATCGTCAGCGGCGCCGGCCAGACGCTGCCCTTCACGATCGGCGAAAGCAATGGCGAGCGCGGCGCGCCGATGACCGTGCAACTCAACGGCGCCCGTGAAATCACCATTGTCTACGAAACTTCGCCCGGCGCCGACGCGCTGCAATGGCTCACCGCAGAGCAGACCGCGAGCGGCAAACCGTTCCTGTTCAGCCAAGGCCAGTCGATCCTCACCCGCACCTGGGCGCCGACGCAAGATAGCCCCGGCATCCGCCAGACCTACGACGTGCGCCTCGTTGTGCCCGAAGACCTCACTGCAGTGATGAGCGCCGAGATGCTGACGCCGAACGGCGAGCCCGCCGAAGGCGGCCACGCTTTCCGTTTCCGCATGCGCCATCCGGTTCCGATCTATCTCATGTCGATCGCTGTCGGCGATCTCGTCTTTGGCGCCGTCGGCCCACGCACCGGCGTCTGGACCGAACCGTCAGTGCTCGAGCGCGGCCTCTACGAGTGCGCCGACATGGAAGCGATGGTCCGCACTGTCGAAGCGCTCTACGGCCCCTACAGATGGGGCCGCTACGATGTGCTGATCCTGCCGCCCTCTTTCCCGTTCGGTGGCATGGAAAACCCCCGTCTCACCTTCCTCACACCGACCTTCCTGGCTGGCGATCGCTCACTCGTTTCACTCATCGCCCACGAACTTGCGCACTCGTGGTCCGGCAACCTCGTCACCAACGCTGTCTGGGCCGATAGTTGGCTCAACGAAGGCGTCACCAGCTACATCGAAGGCCGCGTCACCGAGGCGCTCTATGGCGAAGAACGCGCCAACATGGCCCGCGTCCTGGATTGGGCAAGCATCGAGCGTGCGATCGCGACCATTCCGCCGAACTCGCAGCGCTTGCACTTGATCGGCGATCGCGGCGCCGACGACAGCAACAGCGCTATCGTCTACGACAAGGGCGCGCTTTTCTTGCGTACGATCGAACGCATCATGGGTCGCACGCGCTTCGATGCGTGGCTGCGCTCCTATTTCGACCGCTACGCCTTCCAGCCGATGACGACCGAAATCTTCCTCGCCGATTTCCGCGAACGCGCCGTGCGCGGCGACACGGCGTTGGAACAAGATCTGCAACTTGATGCATGGGCCTACGAGCCTGGCTTGCCCTCAAACGCACAAGCGCCCCACTCCGACGCGTTCGACCGCGTTGATGCAACTGTTGAAGCTTTCAACGCTGGTGGCGCGCCCGATGCCGCGTTGTGGGGAGGCTGGGTCACACAAGAGCGTCAGCGCTTCCTGCAGGAATTGCCGCGCCAACTCGATCGCGCGCGTCTCGATGCGCTCGAAACCGCGTTTCACTTGAACGCCACCGGAAACAGCGAAGTCTTGTTCAACTGGCTCGAACTCGTCGTCGCCAATCACTACGACCCGGGTGTTGAATCACTGACGCACTTCCTGTCGAGCCAAGGCCGCGGAAAATTCGTGCGCCCGCTCTATCGCGGGCTGATGGCGCAAGGCGATTGGGGCCGCCCCATCGCGCGCCGCATCTACGCAAACGCCCGCCCGCTCTATCACCCCATCGTCGCCAACTCGCTAGATCGCATCGTTACGGGCTAGGACGTTTTGGCCCGGAGTCAGGTTGCGAACTGGGAAAGAAGCCGCACAAGCTAACGTCTGCTATTCGCCGGGAACGGACACTCGCTATCTGTTTAGATGCGCGCCGGACCACGTAATGATGAAGAGCACGAACACGCTGACCGCGATCAGCGGCAAAGCGAGGAACAAGAAGAGCGCTCCCCTCATCAGCGGTGCGTCGGGTCGTCTACCCCATGTCAGCGCGCCCAGGCTCAAGAACGCCAATAAGCTTGAGAGCAATGCGCAGCCGAGAGCTGCGTTGATGTTGAAATAAGTGGGATTTGGCCAATAGTAAGCCGTCGCCGCGACGACGAAGAAAAGCAGACTCGCGAGTCCTAACCAACCGGTCAACTCGCGGTTGAAACTTCGCATAACGGTGTGGCGTAGCAAAGCGCCTAGCAGCCCAATCGGCGTGACAATCGCGAGGGCGATCAGCGCCTGCGGAACAGTCATCAGCCAACCCATGGCTCAGCTTAGCCGACGCTCCGAAACCGGCTAGTGTCCACTTAGGGCCAGAAGGCGACGTTCGCCCTCCGTTTGCTTTTGAACCCGCAAACGACGCTTTTCGCCGAAAGCTGAAATCGTCCTTCTCCCCTTGTGGGAGAAGGTGTCCGCCGTGGCCTTGGCGACGGCGGACGGATGAGGGGTGAGTGCGAAAGTGCTGTGAGACTGGCGCCCATACCCCTCACCCAAGCCTGTGCGAAGGAAAACTTCCGCGCCGGCGATCCCTCTCCCACAAGGGGAGAGGAGCAAGGACGGTGCGTTCGATCAACGTTTGCTCTTCGCCGGGAGCGGACATCCGCGCCTCCATCTAGAGTTCAATCGCAATGTCTCGCGCTTCGCACCTGGGCGTGCAAAGGTCATCGTCGATGCGCCCACAACCTCTTATCGCCGTCGCTGACGTTGAAGCTAGCAGCCGCTGGTATCGGCAATTGCTGGGCTGCACGAGCGGTCACGGCGGAGGAACTTACGAAAGGCTGGAATACAACGGTGAACTCGTCATGCAGCTTCACAGCTTCGATTCCGATCACGACCACGGCCGCATCGGTGATCCAAGCGACAAGCCCTATGGCAATGGCGTGCTGTTGTGGTTTGAAGTGACCGATTTCGACGTCGCGCTCACACGCGCATCGGCAATGGGCGTTGAGATCGTAATGCCTAAACACCGCAATCCACCTGATGGCTTTGGCGGCCCAAACCAGTGGGAATGCTGGATGCGAGATCTAGACGGGTATGTGGTCGTGATTGCAAGCCCGATGGGAACGGCGGACGGTGATTGGAAGCCATGATGACAGCGTCCGGTTTGCGCGCGCAGACAGACCTTCGTTCATGGACATCGGCAGCAGCAGAATCTCGCCGACAGCGGACATTTCGCGCTCACGGGATGTGGATTGCCGCGAAACGCTGACGCTGGCTCAACACCACACTAACGGTGCTGGTCGGCGCAAGACAACGAGCCGCCGATCCGGAGAACTGCGGCTCATCAATATCAAGCCTGGCGCTGGCCGCAGCTCTTTTCCTTCCTGGCGCGCTGGCCGCACTGAACCAGGCTGCACAGATCGTCGCCTAAGAGCCCTATGGCAACGATCACCTACGCAAGGACGCGGGGATGCTCCCCTCCGCGTCCTTCGCTTTTTTAGCGCCGAATTTCGACTTCGCCGGTGCCGCCGCCGTCCCAAGACATGGTGCCGCGCATCGGCTCTGCGCCCAACGGCACGCGCCAAGTCGTGTGTTCGAGCGTGTCAAAACCCCAGATCAGCACGTTTTCGTAGACGCACCAGTGGCCGTAGCGTGTGCCAGAGTCGCTGGTTTCGCTGAACGCTCCATCAGTGGCGAATTGATGCGTGGCGACGTCGTGCCACTCACCATACTGGTCGCCAGCGCCATCGTCGCGCTGACGCGGGCGCCAAGGACCCGCCAAGTTTGAGGGAACGGTCACGCCCTGCTGGGTACAAGCCACTGGCCCAAGATCGTCGGCGACAGCCGGCGGCGCATAAACACACAACGCCAACAATGCAGCGGCGACACCGAACGCATATCTCATAGACACCTCCTATGCGGCGCTGACGACACGCCCGCTACGAGCCGGTGTCAATCGCGTTCCGGCGCCCCCGGACGCCACGGCGACAAGCGCGGTCGCCAACGCGGGACGTTGGCGATGTATTCGGGATAGTCATCCGGAAAGTCGCGGCGCAGACGCGGCTCTTCGTAGTTCAGGACGAAAATCAAAAACATCAGCCAAATCACGATGCCGTAGGCAATGAGCGCGGCCGACGCGAAGAACAGCGCCTGCCCGAAGATGAGCCCGCTGACCGCGACATACATCGGGTTGCGCACCCGCGCATAAGCGCCGGAGACGACCAGCTTGCCGGTCGGCGCGATCGGCGCCGGCGTTCCGCTGCCGTGCACGGCGAAGCGCAAGAAGCACTCGAGCAGAAGCGCCAACGACAACGCCATGAGAATGCCGCCCGCAATCGACACGCCGGCGCTTGCATCGTCGCCAAATCGCCAATGGGTGATCAGCCACGGAATGAGCCCCGCCACCGTGCCCGGCGCCAGAACCAAAAACGCCGCCGACCCGACCAGCGCGCTGTTGCGGTCCATCTCGCTCATGCTTTTGCCGACGCCGAAGCCGCATCGCGGCGCGTCAGGCTCTCCGCCGGCCATTCGGCTTTCATGTCGTAGAAGATATCGAACGCGCGCTGGCCCTGCGGGATCTGAACCCACGGGACCTTGCTCTTGGTGAAGATATGCGCGTCCGGCTCGATCGCATGCGGCGTGTCCAAAGTCGCCACTCGCACAAACCGCAGATAGGGCCGCCGCCCGTAGTCGCTCCACACCGCGACTTCGCACTTGGGGCAACGATAGACATCATGCCCGCGCCCGCTTGGGCTCGGCATTTCGACCTTCTGCAACTCGCCGCTCAACATTTCGATCCGCGCCGTTTCGATCAACGCATTGATCGCGAACGCGCCGCCGGTTTGTTTCTGGCAATCCAGACAATGGCAGCAATGCGTGAACATCGGCCGCGACGCGAGCTTGAAGCGCACCGCGCCACAAGAACAGCCGCCTTCAAACACTTCGCTCATTCGTTGCCTCCTGCACGCGTCGCCTTCTTGAACACCGTCGGCAGCGCACTTGCATCGCCCCACCAGCCGTCGTTCGGCGGCGCGGTTTGCGCGCTGTATACATCCAACGTCAGCGCGAAGTGCGTGAAAACGTGCTCGACCACACCCGCCTTTTTCCAATCACCCGCAACGGGAGCATTCTTCAGCACCTCGGCGCGCGGCCACTTTTTGTCGCGCCACTCTGTCGTCGGCAGCGCCGCCATGCCGCCGAGCAAGCCCTTGTCCGGCCGGCGCACCAACCAGAAGGCGCCCTCGCGCTCGATGCGGAACACGGCGCCGTACCGGCGCGGCCGCTCAGCCTTCAGTGCGCGGCGAGGATAAGTTTCCGGCGAGCCCGTCGCATACGCTGCGCACTCCGCGATCCACGGACAGAGCTCACACTTGGGCGAGCGCGGCGTGCAAACCGTCGCGCCCAGATCCATCAGCGCCTGCGCCCAGTCGCCGGGTCGGTCCGCCGTCACTAACTCGCCCGCGAGCGCGCGTAGTTCTGCCTTTGCGTCCGGCAATGGCGTCTCAACCGCGCGCAGCCGCGCGATCACGCGCTCAACGTTGCCATCGACAACATTCGTCGCCTCACCAAACGCGATCGCTGCAATAGCCGCCGCTGTGTACGGGCCGACGCCCGTCAGTTCGAGCCAACCAGCCTCGCTATCCGGCACGCCTCTCGCCGCCATCTGCTGGGCCGCCGCATGGAGATTTCGCGCCCGTGAATAATAGCCAAGCCCAGCCCAGGCCCCGAGAACATCGTCCCGAGGCGCTGCCGCGAGCGCCTCAACATTCGGCCAGCGCTCCAAGAATCGCGCGAAGTACGGCGCGACCGCGGCCACCGTTGTCTGCTGAAGCATGATCTCCGAGAGCCAGACGCGGTAAGGATCGGGGCGGCCTTCGCGCAGCCTCCAGGGCAGATCGCGGCCCGCGCGATCATACCATTTAAGCAACGATTTCCGCAACTTATCCCGAGTTGCCGACCCCTTATCCCCAGGCCTAGTCCGTTTTTGAGCAAGCGCTGGCATGGGGCGTCTTTACCCTTTGTTCATGGCTTTACGATTCGCTCAACGGTCCATGTCACTGCGAGACCGCTTCCGGGCGGCTGAGGACGCATTCCTTGGCCCCAAAGCCGCCGGCCCTTCAGAGGGCGAGGCGTCACAGAAGCTGTCTGCCAATCGTGGCCGTTCTAGCGTCGCCCCGCCGCCGAGCGCCAACAAGGCTTTGGCGGCAGTGCTCAGGCCTCTCCTAAAGGACACGGGCCTGGGCTTAGCGGAAATGAAGCGCCGCTGGCGTGACATCGCCGGCGAAAGCTTTGCCCGCGCCACCCCGGTGAAACTGGCCGCGGGAACACTCACAATCCATGTTCCGAGCGCCCTCGCGCCATTTCTCCAGCAACAAACGCCTCTCCTTTTAGAGCGGCTCCGGGTCGCGGGCGCGAAGGTAAAGGCCATCCGGGTTGACCACCGCGCCCCAGCCCGGCCCGCAGCCCAGCCCTCGAACATCCGTCCACTGCAAAAACCGCTCAGCCAAGCTGAAGAGGCCGCGCTGGCCCAAGCCTTGGGCGGGGCCAGCGACGACGGCCTCCGCTCCGCCCTGCTGCGGCTCGGGCGCGCCGTGAAGCAGGGCTAGAGGTTTCCAGCGGTTCAAAAAAACTCTATGCCTCCCGGCCAATCTGGAGGTTTTGCATGCTCGTGTTCGGACGCCGGAATTTGCTTTTGGGAGGCGGTGCGCTCGCCGCTCTCAGCGTAGCCGGCTGCAATGGCTCGGGCGGCGCCTCGGGCGCGTCGCCGGACGACATGGCGATCGGCAACCCCAATTCCGGCGTAACGCTCGTCGAATACGGCTCGTCGATGTGCAGCCACTGTCGCGAATTCGAAGAGACGGTCTTCCGCGAACTCAAGACCAACTACATCGACACCAACAAGATCCACTACGTCTTCCGCGAAGTGCTGGCGCCGGTTGATCCGCAGCGCGTGATCCCGACCATCGCGCTTGCCGAATATCAGGTCGCCCGCTGCAACAACGCGACGCCGGAACAATACTTCAGCCGTCTGGGGGTGATGTTTGAACAACAGCCGGCAATGTTCCAAGCCGCCGGCACGTCCCGCCAGGGTGTTGAAGCTAAACTGGTCGAGATTGGCGGCGCCGCCGGCCTTTCGCGCGAAACCGTCATGGCCTGCATCGCTGATCCCGGCGGAGCCGAGCGCATGACCCGCCTGGGCGAACTCGCCACGCGCGATAACGTCACCGGCACGCCGACATTCTTCCTCAACGGGCAAAGGCTCGATGATCCTTCGATCATGACCTATGCAGGCATGGCCGCCGCGCTCGACGCTGCGCTCGCTGCGCACGGCGGAAGCTAATAAGGGAGAGGCGCGGCTTCCGTGCAAATCACAGAGCTGCGCCTCCTTGGCTTCAAGAGCTTTGTCGATCCCGCGCGCGCGCCGATCGAACAGGGTCTAACCGGCGTCGTCGGTCCGAACGGCTGCGGCAAATCCAATCTCTTGGAAGCTGTGCGTTGGGTGATGGGCGCGACCAGCGCCAAATCCATGCGCGCCTCCGACATGGACGACGTGATCTTCTCGGGCGCCGCCGGGCGTCCCTCGCGCGAATTCGCGGAAGTCACCCTCCTTGTCACCGAAGCGCGCGGCCGCGCGCCGGCGCCCTTTCAAAACGAAGACGTCCTCGAAATCACCCGGCGCATCCGCCGCGAGCTTGGCTCAACCTATCGCATCAACGGCAAGGAAGTGCGCGCCAAGGATGTGCAGCTGCTGTTTGCCGACGCCGCCACCGGCGCCAACTCGCCTGCCCTCGTCCGCCAAGGTCAGATCAGCGAACTCATCTCGGCAAAGCCGCAGAACCGCCGCCGCATCCTTGAAGACGCCGCCGGCATTGCCGGGCTCCACGCCCGCCGCCACGAAGCCGATCTGAAACTCAAAGCCGCGGAAGCCAACCTCACGCGTCTCGACGAAGTGCTGGCCGAGATTGAGGGCCAAGCCGCCAGCTTGAAGAAGCAAGCGCGCCAAGCCGAGCGTTATCGCGGTTTGGCGCAGACGCTGCGCGAAACCGAAGCGTTGCTGCTTCACCGCCGCTGGAGCGAAGCGCGCGAGCGCGAAGCCGAAGCGCAAGCCCATCTGCGCGAAGCCGAACGCGCCGTCGCGCAAGCTGCAAGCGAGGCAAGCGCCGCCGAGCGCGTAGCCGAACAAGCGCGCGAAGGCCTAGCCCCGCTGCGCGAACAAGAAACGATCGCCGCTGCAGTGCTACGGCGCCTGGAAGGCGTCCGTGTCGGCCTGGAGCGCGACCTTGCTGAAGCGCAAAGCGTCATCGAGCGCTGCGACGCTGACGCTCTTCGCAATCGTGACGAGAGCGAACGCCTCGACGCACTGAAACAAGACGCACAAGCTTCGCTCTCGCGGCTCACCGAAGAGTCCGCCGCGCTGGGGCCGAGCAATGCCGACGCGTCGCAAGCGGCGCTAAAGGCGGCCCAAGAGCTAGAGGCCGCAACGGTCGCGAAACGCGCCAAGGCGGAAGCGGAACTCGAAGGACTGGCAGCAGCCGCAGCCGCAGCAAAGGCGCGCACACAAGCGCTGACCGACGCCGCTACTGGCGCCCGCGAGCGCGTCGCACGCCTTGAAGCGCGCAAGCGTTCACTTGAGGCGCAGCTGAAGGAATTGCCGGCGAGCGGCGACATCGAAGCGCGCGCCAAAGCCGCCCGTGCAACCGCCGACGCAGCGTACGAAGCCCACGCCAAGCACCGCGCCGTGCTCAACGAGGCCGAAGCTGCGTTGAAAAAAGCTGAAGCCGCCGATGAAGCAGCCTTGGCGCCTCATCGCGCCGCCGAGAAGGCGGTGCAGCAATTGGACGCCGAAGTCCGCGCGCTCGATAAGCTCGCGCCGCGCGACGCCGCGAAGTATCCGCCAGTCCTCGCCTCGATCGAGGTGGCGCCCGGCTACGAGCGCGCGCTCGCCGCAGCACTCGGCGACGACATCGACGCGTCCACCAACGCCGAAGCGCCCGCGTGCTGGGGCGGCGCTGACCTCCCGGCGCCCACGCTCCCCGCCTCCGCCCAGTCATTGACGCGCTTTGTTAAGGCGCCGCCGCAACTCGCCGCACGTCTGGCGTTGACTGGCGTCGTCGATGCGAAGGACGGTGCGCAACTTTCGAAGCAATTGCCGCCGGGCGGCCGGCTCGTCTCGCGTGAAGGCGACCTCTGGCGCTGGGACGGTTTCGTTCGCCGCGCAGACGCCCCGCAGCCCGCCGCCGTTCGGCTTGAACACAAGAACCGCCTCGCCGCTGCGCGCACCGAACTCGAAGAGGCGAAGCAAGCCGCGGCTGAAGCGAAAACGAAATGGGAGGCGGCAAAAGCCGCGCGCCAGGCGCAGGACGCCAAAGCGCGCACGCTTCGCTCCGACACTCCAAAGCTCGCCACAGCAGAAGCAAGCGCAAGCCGTGAGGCTGAGCGCCTCGCAGCCGAACACGCGCGCATCACCGAACGCGCGGCGGATTTGAAAATGCAGAGCGACGCTCTCGACGTCGAATTTGGCGAAGCCCGCGCAGCTCTGGGCGCCGCACAAGGCGCCGCGGGCGAAGCGCCGTCGAAAGTCGATGACGCCGCGATGACAGCAGCTCGCGCCGAGGTCGACTCCACCCGCCTCGCAGCCGCTGAAGCGGCAGCGGCGACACAAAGTATTGTCCGCGACAAGGCCCAGCGCGACGCCCGTCGCAAAGCCGTCGAGGCCGAGACCATGCAATGGCGTGCGCGCATCGACAGCGCCGACGCGCGCCTCAAGTCACTAGCGAAGGAGTTGAATGACATCGAGACGCGCCGTGGCGCGGCAATGGCCGCGCCTCAGACAGCCCGCGCCAAACTCGAAGCCTTGATGGATGAGGCCGGCGCCGCCGAGCAGCGCCGCGCGCAAGCCAGTGACAAAGTCGCCGAAGCCGAAACGGCAGCGCGCGTCGCTGGCGATCGCGCTCGCTCGCTCGAACAGGCGCACGCGGACGCCCGCGAGCGGCGCGCCAGCGCTGAAGCCCACACCCAAGCCAACGCCGCCCGCGTCGCCGATATCGCCACGGCCGCGCATGAACAAGCCGGTGTGGCGCCGGAAAAGCTCGCCGATCTTGCCGGCGGTCTGCTAAGCGCCGCCCTGGGATCTGCGCCCATCAACGAAGTGGAGCGCCGTCTCGAACGCCTGAAGGCCGAACGCGAAGCCGCGGGCCCGGTGAACTTGCGCGCGCAAGAAGAGTTGGCCGACGCGCAAGAGCGCATCGACACGTTGGCGCGCGAAAAAGAGGACGTCGCGCAAGCTGTCGCCAAATTGCGCCGCGCCATCACCACGCTCAACAACGAGGGCCGCCAGCGCCTGCTGCGCGCCTTTGAAGAAGTCGACGCACACTTCGCGCAATTGTTCGCGACGCTCTTCGAAGGCGGCCGCGCCAATCTGAAGCTCACCGAAAGCGATGACCCGCTCGAAGCCGGCCTCGAAATCTTCGCCGAGCCGCCCGGCAAACGCCTGACCAACCTCTCGCTCATGTCCGGCGGTGAGCAGGCGCTGACGGCCACCGCACTTATTTTCGCGGTGTTCTTGGCCAACCCCGCCCCGCTCTGCGTGCTAGACGAAGTCGACGCGCCGCTCGACGACGCGAACGTCGATCGCTTCTGCCGCATGCTTGAAGAGATGAAGCGCCTCACCACCACGCGCTTCATCGTCATCACCCACAACCCGGTGACGATGTCGCGCATGGACCGCCTCTATGGCGTGACCATGCAAGAGCAAGGCGTGTCACAACTCGTCAGCGTTGACCTAGGTCGCGCTCAAGCGCTGGCGGCGGAATAGGCGCGCGTAGCGTGGAGCTTCGGCAAGCTCCGCGTGACGCCAACTCCACAAACGCAGTCAACTTTCCCAAAGGCGTCAGCCTGAGCCTGTCGAAGGCGGGAGCTAACGCGCCCGCGAGGGCCGCCGTTTGGTCGGCGTGTCATCGGTCTCGAACATCGGGTTCGGATCGAATTGTCCGGCGAACGGTGCATCCATCAGATAATCAGGCAGGCGCGCGCTGACGGCCTTCTGGTTGGAGATCGAGATGATCTGCTGTTCTTTCGTCATCGCGCGCAATTTGTCCGCATCGATGTCGCCGATCAGATCTGAACTCTCTTTCGCCATCAGATGGTTGGCGACGCCGAAGAGCTGGAAGACACCGGCATTGTTGAAAATCGTGCGCCAGTCCTTCGGGTAGAGCCGCTGCAGTTGCGACAAATCCTGGAAGAATGGCCACACCTGCAGGCCGTAGCCGCGCAAGAGCGTCATCGATTGGCGCAGCGGCCCGAATTCACCGAGCTGTGCGCACTCATCCAGCAGGAACAGCGTCGAGCGCTTCGGGCGGCGTTTGCGGCCCATGACCGTAAGCATCAGCGCGCCGACCCACAGGCGCAGCAACGCACCGTGGCTCTCCAGCTTATCCGGTGGAATGACGATGTAGATCGTCATCGGATCGCCGCGGCGGACCGCATCGAGCGAGATCGTCGACTTCGACAGCGAACGCAGCGCCGAATCCGAGTTCACAACTTTGAGATAGCTCTGGGCGGTGGAGAGAATGCCTGAGCGCGTTTGCTCGGTGATCGGTAGGAACGAGCTGATGTTTTGCTTCGACAGCCGGTTAAGGTTCTCGTGCCCCTCGATCAGCGCGGCGAGATTATACACCGCGTCGTCGCTCATCAGAATTTCGCGCACCTTACCGAAGTGGCGCTCAGTTTTCGGTGAGGTCTCCGCCACGGCCGCGATCACGCCCGCCATCAGCGAACGGCCCCAATTGTCCCAGAAGGGCTCCTTGTGGAAACCCACGTCGCCCGCCAACAGCGAGGACAACATCTCGGCGTCCGCATCCAGCAGCGCGCCGGGACGATTGAACAAATCGAACGGGTTCAGCGCGTCGGTGCGCTTCGACACGGCGCCAAACGGATCGAGCAGACGGACTTCCTGGCCCATCTCCTTGCGGCGGCGAGCGGTCACGTTCCAGGTCTCGCCCTTGGGGTCGATAACGATCACCGAGCCTTCGAAGCGGAGCAGGTTCGGGATAATGACGCCCCGGCCCTTGCCGGCGCCCGTCGGCGCGATCGTCAGCAAGTGCCGGTCTTCGCCGAATACCACAGGGACTTCGCCCTCAATCGAGGCGTCTGCCTCGCGGGGGGCGCTAAAGCCCATCGGCTCGCGGCGGCCGTGGTCGGATTGCCAGCCCAGCAGCAAGTCCATGACTTCCGGGCGCAATCCCTGCCCCGAAGCCTCGGCGGGCTTCTTCCTGGAGCGGGTCGTGCGCGGCCTGGTCATGGACACCTCCTTCGCGGCCGCCTGGGAGCGCGACCGTGAATCAATCGTAAACATCAATGTGGGCCGGACCCGCACCGGATTACGGCGAAGCTCGCCTAAATGGTGAAGGGCCGGTGGGAGGCTTCTCTCCCGCCCGGCCTCTAGTGAGCCTGGAAAATAATCCCCGCGCAACGCCTTGACGCTGCACGGGGCGAAACTACCCGAAAAAGTTACTCACCGGCCACGCATGGCCGGTGAGTGTTTGTTTTTATTGTATTTTTGATTTCGCCTTAGCGGACGCCGCCCATTCCCTTTTGCAGGAATGGCGAGAGCAGCAGCAGTACGCCAGCGCAAATGAGCCCGGCGATGCCGATGGTCTGGAAGACGCCGAGATAGGTGTTCAGCGAGACTTCCGGATTGAGCACTTGGCCCCCGACAGTCTCTGTGGAAGCGAATTGCGCGATGATGCCGCCGGCATATTGCGCCATCGCTGACGACATGAACCACACGCCCATCATCAGGCCGACCATCTTCGCCGGCGAGAGTTTGGTGATCATCGAAAGACCAACCGGCGAGATGCAAAGCTCACCGACCGAATGGATGAAATAGGCCAGCGCCAACCAGAACAGAGCGACTTGGAATTGCGCGTTGTGGAATTGCGCGCCGAAGACAAGCGCCAGGAAGCCGATGCCCACCAGCGCCAAAGCGATCGTGAACTTGAAGGGTACAGACGGCTCCAGTTTTCGCGAACCGAGCCAGTTCCACATCAAGCTGAACAACGGCGCCATGACCACGATGAAGACCGGATTGAAGGCTTGCGCCTGGCCAGCCGGCATCTCGTAACTGCCGATCATGCGGTCGGTGTTACGTTCGGCGAAAAGCGTCAAAGACGAACCGGCTTGTTCGAACAGCGTCCAGAACACGACGGAGAAGAAGCATAGCACCACAGCCACGATGAGCTTGGAGCGCGCATCCTTGTCGAGCCCAGCCAGCGCCCAAATCGGCAGACCGACCATGGCGAGGATGTAAACCCCGAACATGATCTGGCCGAGCAGCGGCTGGCCCATGATGAAACCAACAATGCCGCCTGCCGCTGCATCGTGGGCGCTACCCGCATCAGCGGCCTTCATGGCGTTGTCCATCAGGAACCAAATCACTGGCACCGCCACTAGCGAGCAAATGAGGATCAACCAGCCACGCTTCGGCGCGTCAGCTGGCGGATTGCCGTAATCCTTCAGCGATGCACTCGCGATCTGAAAGCGGATAGCCGCAAGCAGCATGCCGAAACCAGCTAGGGCAAAGCCCCACATGTAGCCGTAAGTGACCGCAATCCAGGGCGCGAGGAGCTGCGAGAAAATCGAGCCCAAATTGATGCCCATGTAAAAGATGGTGAAGCCAGCGTCGCGGCGGCGGTCCGTCTGCGAATAAAGTTCGCCGACGATCGTCGAAATATTCGGTTTGAAGTAGCCGTTGCCGACGATAACGAGGCCGAGCGACACAAAAAGCAGAATGACGTTTAGCGGATTGCGCTCAGCATCGAACTTGTAATCGGTCGCCGCGATATTGCCCGCAAGCGCGCCTTGGCCGCCTACCAGCGTGATCGAACTGTCCTCGTTACCCTGAATGCGCAGTTGCTGACCGTTGTCGACAACGTACTGGGCGCCGGCGTCGTCGATTGCGACTTCGTAGTGCGCACCATTGATGGTGACGAACGGCTCAGCTCTCTCACCGCCAGAGAAGGCCAACATGAGATAGCCCACCGACATCAGAATGGCGCCGAGCTTCACGGAATTTTTGTTGCCGAGATAACGGTCGGCGATGAAGCCGCCGATCAGCGGCGTCAGATAAACGAGTGAGGTGAATGCGCCATAGAGGCCGTTGGCGACGCGGTCTGCGAAGACGAAATGCTGAACCAGATAAAGGATCAGCAGTGCGCGCATACCGTAATAACCGAAGCGCTCCCAAGCCTCGGTCGTGAAGAGAAGCGCAAGTGGCCGCGGATGGCCAAACCAAGTCTTCTCGCCGCCGCCGCCGGCGGTTTCCGTTGTGCTCATTCCCCCTGCTCCGTCTTATCTGGTTGCGCCCTCGCGCGATTGGTCACGACCCTTGCCTAAGGTTCATGGGGAAGACAAGCACGCCGTGCGGCGGCCCATCAAGCGCGGTGCTGCGGACGGAGGTCTGGAGCGAGCACCCACCAGAAGGTTTGGCCCGGATTGGAATCTAGCCAGAAGCCCAAGCGGCGCAATGTTTTCACCGAGGCAATGTTCCGTGCGTCGCAGCCAGCAAGCACGGTTTCCGCACCTGCGTCCTCGAACAACCAGTCGATCACGCCGTTGACCGCCTCGACCGCATAGCCCTGGCGGCGGCGGCTGCGCGCAATGCCGTAGCCGATCTCAAATTCGCTTTGTGAGCGCGTTGAGGGCTCGAAGCGCACGTCGCCGATGACGACGCCCTCTTGGCGATGGATCGCGATCGCACGGGTCGGCGCGGGCGCATTGCCAACATTTGAGATAGAGCGCGCCACCAGCCCAAGGCTCGCGGCGCACCAATCTTCTGGGGCATCCGCGCCGATCACGTGGGCAAACGCATTCGCGCCGACGCGCGCGGCATCGGCCATTTCCGGGGTTACCGGTTCCAAACGAAGGCGCGCCGTAAAGAGCGGATGGTCGAGGACGTTCATTTCGGTTCTACATTTGACCGGAGACGCGCCGCTCGCAAAGGAAAACCCGCAGAGAGGCGCCGCAACCGGGCCGTTCGCCTCCCGCGCCGCCGAACAAAACTTCCATCAAGCGACATGTGGCGCCGCCGCCTCGCTCCCCGGCTTCTTCGTTGCGAGGGCTTTGACGCCGACCCGACCCTCTGTAGCCAGTAGGGCGAGTGCGCGGGACACTTTTCGGCAAAGAGGATGAACTTGATGATCAAGAAGCTCTCAGCTTTGAGCGTGATTGCGCTCGCCTTCGCGGCGACGCCAGCTTTGGCTCAAACCGGCCATGTCGGCCTCTCCTATTCGAGCGATGATGATGTCGACACCGACGTATGGGCCGTCGAAGGCGCTAGTGCGTTTGCCTTCAGCGACCACATTGGTGCGCAAGTCGATGGCAACATCGGCTCGTATGACTTCGGCGGCGACAGCGAGCTTGGCTGGCGCTTTAACGGTCACCTCTTCTTCGGCTCCGACGCTTGGCGCGTTGGCGGCCTGTTCGGAACCTCGACGATCGACGTTGGCGGCATCAAACCGAAAGCCACGCACTGGGGCGTCGAAGGCCAATACAATTTCGGTCAATTCGTTCTCGGCGCGAGCGCCATCTGGGGCGACGCCGACGGCATTGTGAGCCCAAGCCTCGATTACGATAACGTCGACCTGAACGGCGACTTCTACGTCACCGATAACTTCGTGATTGGCGCATCGTACGGCTTCGGCTCCGTCGACAACGGCTTCAGCTCAGAAGACACCACGAACTACAGCATTGACGCTGAATATCAGTTCGGCAGTGCGCCGTTCTCAGTGCAGGCCAGCTGGCAGCATTGGGAATTCAACGACATCTCCGCCATCCAGTCTGACGGTTTTACGATCGGCGGACGTTGGAATTTCGGCGGCACGCTGCGTGAACGCGATAGCGCCGGCTTCCGCAACTCAGCGCCATCGGTGCTCGAGCACTTCTTCGGTCTGCAATAGGCAAGAGAGCAGCGATCGCTTCCAACAAGTGGTCGCTGCACTTCCTACGCTGGGCTGCCTTGTGAAGTTTCAGGCTGGCCTGCGGGCGGCGCCGTCACAGCGTATGTGTTCGCTCGCGCGCTCATCTCGCTCAAGAACTTCTTCTTCGCCGCCCGATACCGCATGCGCTCAGTGATACGATCCCAGGTGCGGCAGAGCCACCACCACACGGGATAGGTCAAGAACGCGAACATCACCGCGAGCCACATCGATCCCGTGCCGCCCTCGCCGTGACGTGTCTCGAAATTCGAGATCAGCCAGAAGATCACCGCCACAGCGATCGAAATAACCGCTGCTTTCCATAGCGGCCCAAAGAACGGCTTGTGCCCTAGGAACGCGCGCAAACCGTTTTCGAACTCACCGCACTCGCCGCTCGACACATTGAACAGCACGATATTGTACGGCCCGCGGTCGAGCTTGCCCTTGCCCTGCCCGCGCACAATCACCACGCGCTGCGTCTCGCGCACGCCAAGCTCGGTGTCTTCGAAATCAAACTTCTGCTCCGTCCCGTCCGTGAGCTTCACGAACAGACGCATGCGGTTAGTGATGTGACCCGGCTCGACGTGGCGGCGATCCGCCCCCTCGATGACGACAGTCTCGGACGTCAGCTGCACGTCGATCACGTCGCCGGCCCGGACGAGCAGTTTGTCGGCCATCGTTTCCCCTCCGCAGAAGCGGCGGGATGGAGCGCCTGGGCGGGCTTCCGGTCAAGGGGAACACTTGCACGCCGGACGCGAGCGCGGCAGCAAGGACACGCCATGCCCGAACCGCGACTGTTGATAGATCAAGATTTGCGCGCCGGCGCCGAGATCGCGCTGGACGAAGCCCAGGCGCGCCATGTTGGCGCGGTCCTGAGACTCGACGTCGGCGGCGTCCTTCGCCCCTTCAACGCCCGCGACGGCGAGTGGCGCGCGCGCGTCACCGTGCGCGAGAAGCGCGGTATGCGCGTGGTGCTGGAGTCATTGCTGCGCGCAGCAAAGCCCTCACCGGATTTGGATCTGCTATTCGCGCCGGTGAAGCGCCACGCCACCGATCTCATTGTCGAAAAGGCTACCGAACTGGGCGCTCGCCGTATCCGTCCCGTTATCACGCAACGCACCATCGCTGAAACCGTCCGCGTCGATCGCCTCGAAAACATCGCGCGCGAAGCGGCCGAACAAACCGAGCGCTTCGACGCGCCAGAGATCTTCGAAGCAACGCCATTGCCAAAGGCGCTCGACGGCTGGGATGCGGCACGCCCGCTGATTTTCGCCGATGAATCCGGCGGCGAACACGGCCGCGCGCGTCCGATCGCGGACGCTCTATCAACCCTCTCCCTCACGGAGAGGGTCGCGCGCGACAGCGCGCGGGGTGAGGGGCGTTCCGACGAGCAGGCGCCTGCTCAATTGAACGCCCCTCACCCCCTAACCCCCTCTCCGCAAGGGAGAGGGGGAATGCTCGCCTTGTTGATCGGTCCCGAAGGCGGCTTCACGCCAGAAGAACGCCGCATGCTGCGTACGCTGCCCCACGTCGTTCCAGTCTCACTCGGCCCACGCATCCTCCGCGCTGAAACCGCGGTGATCGCTGCGTTAAGCGTAATCCAATCCAACTGGGGCGACTGGCGCGGGGCGTAACCGCTTGCGGTTCATCGCCGAAGCCCTACATGCCCGCCATAAGAGCCTGCGCCTGGGAGGAAAGCTTGGCCACCACTGAGAAGTCTCCCGCGCTGACGGGCTTCGCCGATCTTGTCGCGCATTTGGAGAAAGGCCCCCGCCCGGACCGCGCCACGTGGCGCATCGGCACCGAGCACGAAAAGTTCGCCTTCTATCGCGATACGCTGAAGCCAGTCCCCTACGAAGGAGAGAACGGCATTGGCGCGCTGTTGAACAAGCTTGCCGACAAGTATGCCTGGGAACGCATCTACGAGGGCGAGAGGGTTATCGCGCTGAAGCAAGGCATGGCGTCGATCTCGCTTGAGCCGGGCGGCCAATTCGAACTCTCCGGCGCGCCGCTCGAACACCTGCATCAGACCTGCGCGGAAACCGGTTCACACCTCACGCAATTGCGCGACGTCTGCAGCGACATGAACATCGCCTTCCTCGGCTTGGGCTTTCAGCCGCTTTGGGGCCTGGACGAGATCCCGATCATGCCGAAGGGCCGCTACGGTATCATGCGCAATTACATGCAGAAGGTTGGCCGTCTCGGCCGCCAGATGATGTTCCGCTCCTGTACGGTGCAAACCAATCTCGACTTCGCCTCCGAAGCCGACATGGTCAAAAAATTCCGCGTCGGCTTGGCGCTGCAACCGATCGCCACTGCGCTCTTCGCCGCTTCGCCCTTCGCTGAAGGCCGCTTGAACGGCTTCCTCTCCTATCGCGCCCATGTCTGGACCGACACCGATCCCGATCGCACCGGCATGCTGCCGTTCGTGTTTGAGCAAGGCATGGGCTTTGAGCGCTACGCCGAGTACGCGCTCGATGTGCCGATGTACTTCGTCTATCGCGACGGCAAATACATCGACGCGTCAGGCCAGAGCTTCCGTAAGTTCATGGAAGGCAAGCTCCCCGCATTGCCCGGCGAACTGCCGACGCTGAAAGATTGGGAAGACCACCTCACCACGATCTTCCCCGAAGTGCGTTTGAAGACCTACCTCGAAATGCGCGGCGCCGACGCCGGCCCCTGGTCGCGCCTCTGCGCACTGCCCGCGTTCTGGGCCGGTATCTATTACGACGACGCCGCACTCGAAGCCGCATGGTCGCTGGTGAAGAGTTGGACCGCCGAAGATCGCGAAAGTCTGCGCCGCGGCGTCTCGGTCATGGGCCTACGCGCACCCATTCGCGGCAACAAGGCTCAAGACATCGCCCAAGCCGCCCTCGCCATCGCGCGCCAGGGTCTCAAGTCACGCAATCGAACCGACAATGCCGGCCAGGACGAAACCCACTTCCTGATGGAACTCGACGATATCGCCGCCAGCGGCGTCACCCCCGCCGAACGTCTAATCGAACGCTACAAGCAAGAATGGGGCGGCGACGTGCGGCGCGTGTTCGAGGCGTGCGCTTACTGAAGCGATTACAGAGCCAACTAACCCTTCGCCATTCCGGACGCGCGAAGCGCGATCCGGAACCCAGGGGCAACCTGGTGTGTGTTGCCCCTGGGTTCCGGGTTCATCGCGATGCGATGCCCCGGAATGACGGAGTTTAAGTTCAACCCTAAGCCGCCTCATCCGCTAGCACGTCCCCGCGGCTCAACGCGTTGAGCTTTGCGTAGAGCCCGTGCGCCATGATCAGCTCGGCGTGCTTGCCTTGTTCGACAATGCGGCCCGCGTTGAACACCAAGATGCGGTCGGCTTCGCGGATGGTTGAGAGCCGGTGGGCGATGACAATCGTTGTGCGCCCCTCTTTCAGTTCCGCCATCGCCGCCTGCACTTCGCGCTCCGTCGCCACATCCAGCGATGAGGTCGCTTCATCGAGGATCAGGATCGGCGCATCCGCCAGGAACGCCCGCGCCAAAGCCACGCGCTGACGCTCGCCGCCGGACAGCTTCACGCCGCGCTCGCCAACTTCCGTTTCATAGCCAAACGGCAGCTTCTCGATGAATTCATGCGCCCGCGCACGTTTTGCGGCGGCGATAATCTCATCCATCGAAGCATCGGGCTTGGCGTAAGCAATGTTCTCGCGCAGCGAGCGATGAAACAGCGCTGGGTCCTGCGGCACCAGCGCAATGCTTTGCCGTAGGGTCGCCTGTGTCACCAACCGCACGTCCTGCTCATCAATGCGGATCTGCCCCGCGTCGACGTCATAGAGACGCTGCACCAGCTTCACGAACGTCGACTTGCCCGATCCCGTCGGCCCAACCAACGCCACCGTCTCGCCTGCGGTGATCTCCAACGCGAAATCACTGTAGAGCGCGTCGACGGCGTTCTTGTAACCGAATGAAACCCGATCGAACGTGATCCGCCCGGCACCCGGCACAAACGCACGCGCATCGGCGGCATCAACCACATCCGCCTTCTCAGCGGCGTAAGCGACGACATCCTCGATGTCGGCAATGCCCTTCTGCAAGTTCTGCACGTTCTCGCCGAGCGTCCTGAGATAGCTCGACACCAGCAAGAACGATGTAATCGCAAACACCGCATCGCCCGCCGTCGCGCGCCCATGGCTCCACTCAAGCAGCACCAAACCAAGCAAGCCCGCTTGCAGCGTCCACAACAGCAAGTTCTGGATCACCCAGGCGTTAGTGAAGCGCGACCACGTATGGTTCGCCTCCTTCGTCCAAGCCTGCACGACGCCGTCAAAGCGCTTCTGCTCGCGTTTCTCGGCGCCGAACGCCTTCACTGTTGCGTTTGACGAAACCGCATCGGCCAGCGCCGCGCCAATCGCGGTATCCGCCTTGATGTAACGCTTCAGAGCGTCAGCCACGTAAAAGCGGCTGGAGAGATAGGCGATCGCCACGAACAGCAAGATCGTCACGCCTGTGAACGTGCCGATGATTGGCCATTGCAGGAATGTCAGCACCGTGACGCCGATCAGCACGCCGATCGCCGGGATCATGAACCATACCAACGTGTCCGAGATCGTGTCGTAGGCCGTCATCGCCCGCGACACGCGCCGCACGGTCGCGCCTGCGAAATTGTCCGCGTGCCAATCGGCGCTGAAGCGCTGCACATCACGAAAACCATCCGTGACGATCCGCTCCATGTTCTTGGAAGCGAACGGAATGTGGAAACGCACGCCAGTGTTGCGCGCCATGTAGAAGATGAAGGCGAGGAAGATCAGCACGCCATATCCGAAGGCCGCCGCAGTCTGACCACTTGTCGATGGCCCAGTTGTCAGCGCGTCAACCAGATGCTTCGAGGCAAACGGCATCGAAAGGTCGGCGACGATCGCCAAACCAAACAACAGCCCAACCATCGACAGCTTTCCCGGCTGGCTTGACCAATGCTTCCACATGAAGGCGACCACCTGGCGCAAACTGGCTTTGCGCTGGCCGCCGTCCCTCTCGTCATCGAAATCGTATGCGTCGCTCATTTGAGTACCGAAGATGAATCGCGGACGCGCGCACGCGTGCTTGCGATAGAGAAATGGGGTCGAAGTGCTGGAAGCGAAGCGCTGAAAACGCGAAATCACCCGCAACACGGCTCGGCGAACGATGTCTCCCGATGGTTGCTAAAACCGCAATCCGTTTCGGGATTTGGAGCCGAGGCAGCTAGCGCTTCCTCCAGGCTTCGCGGCGACCGTTCGCGGCGCCGTATGGTTAGATGCAGGTGTTCATTCAGCTGTCTCCGAAGACGGCTGACATAGCGTTTGTGTCGCCTTGCGTAAAGGCAAAGCCGCGCGCAAGACGCCGATGTGAGCGAATCCAAACCCGCGGATGCGTTGAAGCAACATTGGACCGACGCGCTCCCTGCGGCTTGGAAGCCGTTCGCGCAACTCTCGCGCCTCGATCGTCCGATTGGTTGGCAATTATTGCTGCTGCCCTGCTTCATGGGCCTCGCTGTCGCCAACATCGGCTACGGCTTCTACTGGGAAGACGCGCGCTACGCCGTTGCGTTCATTCTCGGCGCCATCGCCATGCGCGGCGCCGGCTGCACCTATAACGACATCCTCGACAAGGACATCGACGCCCAAGTCGAACGCACGCGGCTGCGCCCGCTGCCCTCCGGCACAGTAAGCATGAAAGCCGCATGGGCTTGGCTGTTCGCACAATGCGGCGTCGGCCTCGTCGCACTCATGATGCTGCCGCCCCTCGCGCAAATCGTCTCGCTCATCGCCATCCCACTCGTGGCGCTCTATCCGCTGATGAAACGCATCACGTGGTGGCCGCAGGCTTGGCTTGGCATCGTCTTCTCATGGGGCGCGCTGGTTGGGGCCGCTGCGTCGACCTACGAGTCTGGCGCCGTGCCGCCGGAAGCTTACCCGCTCTATGCTGGCTGCATCATGTGGACCATCGGCTACGACACCATCTACGCGCTGCAAGACCGCGAAGACGACGCACTGGTCGGCGTCCGCTCAACCGCGCGCCTCTTCGGTGAGAACTGGCGCACTTGGACGAGCGTCTTCTATGTGCTCGCGCTCTCCTTCTGGGCCGCGGCCGGTGCGATGTCCGGCGCGGGGTTCTGGGTGGCTGCCCCGCTCAGCCTCATCGGCGCGCTGATGATCTGGCCAATGCTCGCCGGCGTCGACGACACACGTCCGGAAACGGCGCTTGCGGCGTTCAAGTTCAACGCCATCATAGGCGCAGCCGTCTTGGCGACGTTTGCGCTCGAACCTATCTGGCGCACTATACGGCCGTCATTGGGAGTGTGACGTGGGCGAAGCCGAGCAGCATCTCAGCAAAGTCTGCAAACGCTTCGCCAAAATCGTGCCCAACCACGAGCCCTATCCGACGAGCTTCGAGAAGAAGAAAGACCCATATCGCGCGCTCGTGCGCTCGGTCATCTATCAACAACTCTCAGGCAAAGCCGCCGCCACTATTCATGGCCGCATGATCGCGCTCTTCCCTGATAAGGATCACCCCGATCCCGAAGATCTTATTGAAGCTTCGCCGGAATTGCTGCGCACTGCCGGCCTCTCGCGCCAGAAGATCGCCGCCATCAAAGACGTTTCGCAAAAGCGCCTCGACGGCGTCATTCCAGAAGCGCGCAAGCTCTCGCGCATGCCTAGCGAAGAGATCATCGAACGCCTCACCGCCGCGCGCGGCGTCGGCCGCTGGACCGTCGAGATGTATCTGATGTTCACTCTTGGCCGCCCCGACATCCTGCCCGTCGACGACCTCGGCGTCCGCAAAGGCGCCGAGAAGCTCTACCGCCGCGAATTCACCCCGAAGACCCTCGGCGCCTACGGCGAACGCTGGGCCCCGTTCCGCAGCGCCGCCGCTTGGCACTTGTGGCGCTTGATCGATACGCAGACACCAGAGCAGAGCAAGATTTGACTCCGTCATCCTGGATCGCGCAGCGAGCCGGGATCCAGGGGCAACAAACTGCGCTCTACGATCCCCTGGATCCCGGGCCGCTGGCTTTGCCAAGGCCCAGGATGACGTCGGAGTGAACCACCGCAGAATCCTTAGGAACTTCGCTTCGCGCCCGCATCCCATAATCGCGCACAACCTCGGCAACCCGCAGCCGATAGTCGCGAAACACGCTGCCTCGCCCCGCAGTCTGCGCCGCGCGATGCGCTTCAACATTGCGCCACTGCGCCACCGCTTCCTCATCACGCCAGAACGACAGCGACAACACCCGCCCCTCATCGCTCAAACTCTGAAACCGCTCGATCGAAACAAACCCGTCGATCTCGTCCAACAGTGGCCGCAACTCACCAGCGATCCGAAAGTACGCCTCCCGATCCGCGGGCTCGACCTCGAAGATCACCGCAATCATTTCGAGCACAATTTCAGAAACGTCCGATCCTCGCGCAGGATAAATCGCTCCGCTTTCGCAAACTCGTAATTCTCCCGCCCGGCCGGATCGGCCGCCAAACGCGCCCGATAGTCCTCGTAAGCGGCGAGGTTCTCTATGTTGTACAATCCGTACGCTAGCGTCGCCGACCCCTCGTGCGGCGCGAAATACCCAATCAAATCGGCCCCGCAGCGGGGAATTGCCTCTCCCCAAACGCGCGCATAGCGCACGAACTGCTCCTTTTTGAATGGATCGATTTCGTAACGAATACAGCATGTCAGCATGGAACGGCTCCTTCTGCGCCAGACCTAGCGGATTGTGAGCTGCCCATGGTTCGATTATGGTCGAACCATCCCTATATGAGCTTTTGATGAGAGACGGCCCTAATATCGCAGCTGTCGCCGCAATGGTCGGCGATCCCGCCCGCGCCAACATGTTAACGGCGCTGCTAAACGGTGATGCGTTCACCGCAAGCGAGCTTTCGATTGAAGCTGGCGTGACGAAACAAACCGCAAGCTCGCATCTTTCGAAACTTGTCGATGGCGGCTTGGTTGCGGTCGAAGCGCAAGGCCGGCACCGCTACTACCGCTTGGCGGACGCCGACGTCGCCGGCTTGCTCGAAACACTGATGGGCGTCGCCGCGCGGGCGAAAGCGCTGCGCGTGCGCCCTGGCCCCCGAGAACCGCAACTTCGTCACGCACGCGTTTGCTACGATCACCTCGCTGGCGATCTCGGCGTCGCGCTCTACGACGCCTTCAAGAAAAACAAGTGGATCCTCCCCGGACCGGAAAAAACCTTCACGCTGACCAAGCTCGGTCGCATCAAGGTGCAGACTTTTGGCGTCGACATCGAAGACTTGGAACAAGGCGCTCGCCCGCTCTGCCGCACCTGCCTCGATTGGAGCGTGCGCCGCCACCACATCGCCGGCGCACTGGGCGCTGCGATTCTCGATGAAATCTTCGAACGCGGCTGGGCCAGCCAAAAGCGCGGCAGCCGCGTCTTGGAGTTCACCCGCATTGGCGAAGCAGGCTTACGTCGCGTCTTCGCATTTGCGGAAACGCCACCGCCAATCTGATCACATTTGCCAGTCGCGGTGATGAATTCACAAGCGCTTTGCGCTAAACCACACTCATGCCAGCGGTTGCCCGCATAGATCCCAAAGACGTATTCACGCCGGAGGAATGGGCGCGCTTCTCCAAGCGCTCGTCGTGGCTTGGGCTTGTCTGCGTTGCTGGTGCTTGGAGTTTGATCTTCGCCGCCGGCGCCATGTTCGTCGTCTGGCCGAACCCGCTCACCTACATCCTCGCCGTTATGCTCATCGGCGCGCGCCAACTCGGCCTCGCCATCCTCATGCACGACGCCGCACACGGCGCGCTGCTTGCAAACATGAAGGCCAACAACTGGGTTGGCGAATGGCTCTGCGCGGCGCCGGTCGGTGCGCGGCTTGCCTCGTATCGCGAATATCATCTGAAGCACCACCGCTTCACCGAGCAACCGGAAGATCCCGACCTCGCGCTCTCTGCGCCCTTCCCGATCACGCGCAAATCGCTCTGGCGCAAAATCGTGCGCGACCTCACCGGTCAAACTTTCTTTAAGCAGCGCAAAGCGCAAATCTTCGGCAACCGCAAACCCGGCGAAGTCGTCAACGGCAGCAACGGTCACTTTTTGCTGGCGAACGCGCTCCTGCTCCTAGGCCTCAGCGTCGCCGGCTATTGGTGGGCTTACTTCGCGCTCTGGATCGTGCCGATGGCGACGTGGCTGCCGCTCATCACGCGCCTGCGCAACATCGCCGAGCACGCCTGCGTCGACACTCAAGACGATCCCTTCACGCATGCGCGCACTACCCTCGCCAACATTTTCGAACGTCTCTTCATCGCGCCCTATTGGGTCCACTTCCACGGCGAGCACCACGTCTTCATGCACGTGCCCTGCTATCGGCTGGAAAGCCTGCATCGCTCATTGATGGACAAAGGCTACTGGTCGCGCATGCACATTTCGCCCGGCTATGTTAACGTGTTGAGCGAAGCGTCATCGAAGCAAGTCCCGCAACCCGCTTGATCTCAGACATTCCCGCCTTCATCCGCGAGAACACGCGCGTGCTTGCGCCGAGCCATGTGCCGGAGCTTTCGCTCTATCTCGCCGACGATGCGGTGAGCCTATGGGAGCTCACCGAGGAACAACTAGGAGAATTGGGCCTGCCGCCGCCGTTCTGGGCGTTCGCGTGGGCGGGTGGCCAGGCGCTCGCGCGCTACATTCTCGATCATCCTGAAACCGTCCGCGGCAAAACCTCGATGGATGTCGCCTCCGGCTCGGGCCTCGTCGCCATCGCCGCGATGAAAGCTGGCGCCACATCCACGCTCGCCATAGACATCGACGCCTTCGCCTCACACGCCGCGATCCTCAACGCTGAACTGAACAGCGTCATCGTCGAAACCAGCGACGCCGATCCCGTCGGCAGACCAACGGATGCAGAAGTCATCCTCGTCGGCGATCTCTTCTACGATCGCGATCTCGCTCCGCGCGTGCTCGCTTGGCTCATCGACCAACAAGCCGCCGGCAAAACAATCCTCATCGGCGACCCAGGCCGCACCTATCTCCCGCGCGACAAACTCGAACAAATCGCCGCCTACGACATCCCCGTCACCCGCGCGCTAGAAGACGCAGAAGTAAAACGCGCGGCAGTGTGGAGGCTGCGCTAGTCGGATGCCAACGCCTGACGATCCCATTCCCGAAGTCATTTCTCAGCACTTACAAAGCTGCGGATTCGCTCCGCCCTTTCGGCGGATTGAAGACACTGACTTCGGCTCACTTTGGCTAGTCCAACGCGACAGCTTGGTCTTGCCATTCGGTTCAAGCCCTCAAATGCATTCGGGCCCCAACCTCGTCGAATGGGCAGGCGCGGTCAAAGGGGGATCATTGCCCGACTGCCTGCTCACATTTGATTGCGACGACCTGGTCTCGGCGCCAGGCGCCACTTTTCGATACCTTCCGCACACTTCGATCGCTCTATCCATCAGCGATTCAGCGCGCGAACATCTCAAGCGAATAACGTCGAACCTTCAAGCCGTTTGGAACGAGGCGCATCAAAGATTCGTGGACACGCCAGTGCCAAGCGCTGCGAAAGACTTCGCCGATTTCCAACTGCAGAACATACACGTGGGCGACGCTGGAAGCCCAATACTTCTTATAGGCCAGATTGGACCGCACCGCCTGGAGTGGGAGATGGACGAAAGCGGCGCGTTCTTCTTTACTGAGTTCAATTGAGCACGCGGGCGCCTACTCCATCGGACAAACGCTCATCCGCTCTTCTTCCGGCACGCGTGATCTCGCGTCGTCGCAAACCGCGCCCCACAGCGTCTGCACTTCGCTCCCAAGCGCATCGGCGCGCGACTGAATCTCTTCCAACGTCGGCTCAACCGTATTCGGCTCAGAAATCCAAACCGGCTCATACGCAGAGCCGCACGCGACTTCCGTGAACAGCCCCTTCGCACAGAGCTGCGAGCGTTGAATGTTATAGTTCCAGACCGCTTCACGCAGACGCCGCGCCAATTCGCGCTGCGACGTCACTTCAGGCTCAGTCGAGCCCGGCCGCTCCGCCGTCTGATCGTTCACTTGCGAGAGCATCGCGCCATAGCGGCCGATTTCGATGTTCAGAGTGAATGGATCGGGATGGGCGGGCGTCGTTGAGGTCTCGCCGCCCTGTTCGCCGGTTTGTCCGCACGCGGCCAAAGCCAGCGCCAACACGATCGCACGTAATTTCATGAACAGGCCTCCACGCGCGCGACCTTAGCGGCGCGGCGCCATGCGTGTCGTTTTGTTTTTTGTAATCTACTCGCCGATCGTCGGCGCGAGCGCGTTGTAGCCCGCCGCGAAATCGTAATCGCTCTCTTCAGCTTTGCGGAACAAGGCTATCGCGGCGGCTGCCAGGCCGGTGCCTGCTGCCGCCGCGAACATCGCCCATGCGACGCCTGAGATGAAACTCGCGTCGATCAAAACCACCCAACCCTGCCTTCGAGGCATTCTTTGTTGGGCAGATAATGCCTAGTGCCGGTGAACACGCGGTTTCTGAAAACAAAACAAAAGGTTGAAATGCGAATTGCCCACAGACTAGAGCAATGCGCAGGGAGAAGGCTCGATGCTGCGTCTAGAGATCGCCGCGCTTTATGCAGGCGTAAATATTCTGATTTTGTTGGTGCTCGCAGTCCTAGTGGTGAGCGGCCGCCGCAAGCACAAGATCACGTTGGGCGACGGCGGCAATGAGGCCTTCACGCGCGCGGTGCGCGCCCACGCCAACGCCGCCGAATATATCCCTGCAGGCCTCGTCGGCCTCACGCTGCTGGCGCTTTTCGACCCTGCGACGCCAACCTGGCTGCTCCACGCCGCCGGAATTTCTTTGACCTTCGGCAGAATTTTGCACGGCTTCGGCCTCCACACCGGCACGCTCAATTTCGGCCGCATGGCGGGCATGGTGCTGACCTGGACCTCCTACGCCCTCCTCGGCGGCGGCCTCATCTGGGCCGGGCTCAGCCAGCAGCTTTAGGTTTCATAATACCGTAGTACGCAATTGCCCCGACCGCCTGGGGGGGCCATGTTGCGGCCATGGCCTTCGACACCGATTCACACGCCGCACTCGCGGCCCTTATCGATTACGCAAAACAAGCTGGCGCCGACGCCTCCGAGGCCTCTCTGGCGGTCCGCGAGAGCATCTCGGCTGAGGTCCGGATGGGCGAACTGGAGGGCATGGAGCGCGAGGAAGCCCGCTCGGTGGCGCTCCGGGCCTTCATTGGCAAAAAGCAGGCCGCCGCCTCCTCGACTGATCTCTCCGCCAAGGGCCTGCGCGACCTCGCCGAGCGCACGGTGGCGATGGCGAAATTTGCCCCCGAGGACAAATTCGCTGGCCTCTTGGAGGCCCGCTACCACGCCAAAGGCGCGACGCCCGATCTCGAACAATCCGACACCGCCCGGCCGACGCCCGAACAATTGCTCGATCTGGCAAAACGCTGTGAAGCGGCCTCGCTCGCCATTCCCGGCATCGTCAATTCCGGCGGCGGCGGCGCCTCAAGTGAGCACTCGACCTTCGTTCACATGACCTCGAACGGCTTTGAAGGCTTCGAGTCCGGCACTTCGTACTCTCTCGGCACACAGCCCGTCGCCGAGAAGGACGATGAGATGGAGCGCGATTATGAATGGCGCACCAAACGCTTCCTTGCTGACCTGCCCTCGCCCGAAGACATTGGCCGCATCGCGGGAGAACGCACCGCCAAACGCATCGGCGCGCGCAAGATCGCGAGCCAAAAAGCTTCAGTGATTTTCGAGAACCGCTTGGCCGGCCGCATCATCTCGCCCTTCTTCTCCGCCATTTCTGGCGCGGCCGTCGCGCGCGGCGTGTCGTTCCTGAAGGACAAGATGGGCGAGCGCATTTTTGCCGAGGGCTTCCGCATTCACGAAGATCCATTTGTAAAGCGTGGCGCCGGCAGCCACTGGTTCGACGGCGAAGGCGGCGCGGTTTCCGCGCACACGCTCATCGACGATGGCGTGTTGACGATGTGGCTGCTCAACGCATCCGCCGCGCGCCAGCTCAATCTTGAACCCAACGGCCACGCCACCGCCGGTCACGGCGGCCCGCCTGGCATCGCAACATCGAACGTCTTCGTGAAGCCGGGCGCGGAGGATCTCGCGACCTTGATGAAGAACGCCGGCAAGGGCGTCTTTGTCACCGACATGTTCTCACCTTCGCTCAACCCGAACACGGCGGATTGGTCGGTCGGCGTCTCAGGCTATTGGTTCGAGAACGGCGAGATCGCGCACCCGGTGAGCGAAATCACTGTCGCCGGCAATCTGCTCGACATCTTCAAGCGCCTGCGCACGGGCTCCGACATCGACATGCGTGGCTCCCTCGAAATTTCCAGCCTGATCGTGGACGACCTTGCAATCGGCGGCGTCTGAACTCGAATTGCTGGAAGCTTGCGTCCGCGAAGCGGGGGCGATGGCGCGCGCGCTGTCGCTGAAGCCGCTTGAGATCGAGTCCAAAGGCGAAGCAGGCCCCGTTACCAATGTCGACAAGGCCGTCGACGCGATGCTGGAAATCAAACTCCTTTCCCAGCGTCCCGACTACGGCTGGCTTTCGGAGGAAACGCCGGACAAGCCGGAATATCGCATCGGCAAAGAACGCACCTTCATGATCGATCCGATCGACGGCACCGCTTCGCTCATTGGCAAAACGCCGCAATGGACGATTAGCGCCGGCCTGCTTGACGGTACGCGCGCCTACGCCGGTGTCGTCTACAATCCTATGACCGATGAGATGTTCACCGGCGCGGTCGGGCACGGCGCCTGGTTCAACGGCCGGCCGATGAAAGTCTCCGACATCGGATTTCTCGAAGGCGCGCGCATGATCGGCCAGAAAAGCCGCTTCGCCGATAAACGCTGGTCCGCGACGTGGCCGAAGATGGACATCATTGAGCGCCATTCCATCGCCTATCGCCTGGCGCTGGTTGGCGCCGGCATGGGTGACGCGACCATGCTGTTTGGCTGGAAACACGAATGGGACGTCGCTGCTGGCGCAGCCATTGTCGAAGCCGCCGGCGGCGTAGTCTCCGACATGTGGGGCGCTCCACTCCGGTTCAACAACGAAGACCCGCGCGTCCCTGGCGTCGCAGCCGCTGGCGCAGCACTGCATGCTTTGCTAATCGAGCGCACGAAAACCCTGCCCGATCCGCGCGCGCAGGCCACCAGCGGCTAAAGGCACATGAGCGAACACCACCGTCAGCTTCTCCACCTCGTCATCGGCGGCGAGATGAAAGATCTCGATCGCCCTGAGTTCAGCGACCTCAAGGCCGTAGACTTCATCGGCGCTTATCCGAACTACCGCGCCGCTTACGACGCTTGGAAGGGCGCGGCGCAGCGCACCATCGACAACGCCCGTATGCGCTACTTCATCATCCACGCTCACCGCTTGCTCGATCCGGGGACCGACCCCGAAGGCGAGATGTGACGAAGGGCATGGATGAGGGCCCCTATCTAGCAAGGCTCTGGCGCGAATACGTTTCACGCTACATGGGCGACGTCGCCGTGCTCGCGCCCGTGCTGGCCTTGGTGGCGTTCACCGGCGTTTCCTACGCAGGCATCGTCAAGTTCGCGACCGACGCAATCAATGCGGGCGCCTGGTCGCAGATTGTGTTCTGGGTCGGCGCCGCGGTGGCGCTCGCCGCCGCGCGTGCGTTCGCAATGTGGGCGCAAGCGGTGCTTTCGCAGGGCCTAGCGCTCAAAGTGCTGCGCGACCTGCAAGCCGCCATGTTCGGCAAACTGCTGATCTCGGACTTTGCCCGCCACGCCCGCGAAGAGCCGGGCAAACTGGTGTCGCGCTTCACCAACGACATCAACGTCGTCAGCGAAGCGCTCGTGCGCGGGGGGCAAACCGCCGTGCGCGATACCCTGACCCTCATTGGCGCCATCGGCTGGATGCTGTGGCTCGATTGGGTTCTGACCCTCGTTGTCCTTGCGGTGTTCGCACTGGCTGCGGGTCCGATGCAGGCTATCGCCGCAAGCGCCCGCAAACGCACCCACGCCGCCCAACAACAGATCGGGGCGTTGTCGGCTGTGCTCTTCGAAAGCTTCGGCCTGGCGCGTTTTGTAAAGACCTACAGTCTTGAGACGCACGAAGCCGGCCGCGCGCGCCTCGCCTTCGATGAACGCCGCAAATTGCAACTGAAGCTGGCGCGCAACCGCGCCGTCACCGTGCCGGTGCTGGAGCTGATCGGCGGGCTTGCCTTCGGCGCCGTGCTGCTCATCGCCGGTTGGCGCATCAGCCAGCACCAGATGACGATCGGCGACCTCATCGGCATCACCACTGCCTTCGCCACCGCCACGCCCTCAGCGCGGGCGATGGGCCAGTTCAACACGCTGGTCAGCGAAGCAAAGGCGGCGCTGGCGCGCATTTTCGGCCTGATCGACGAACCTATCAGCATCACCGACAAACCGAACGCAAAGACGCTGGAGACAAAAACCGGCCGGGTCGAGTTTGATCATGTCAGCTTCAGCTACGGCGACGCGCCGGCGCTGAACGATGTAAGCTTCGCCGTGGAGCCAGGCGAGACCGTCGCCTTCGTCGGCCCTTCCGGCGCCGGCAAGTCCACTATCTTCAATCTGCTGCCGCGCCTCTATGACGTCACTCAAGGCGCTGTTCGCGTCGATGGCCAAGACGTACGCGACGTTACGCTCGTCTCGCTACGCAACGCCATCTCCTTGGTTGCGCAGGAAGCCGCCCTCTTCAACGACACCATCCGCAACAATATCGCGCTTGGCCGCGCAGGCGCCACTCATGCTGAAATCGAAGACGCCGCGCGCAATGCCGCCGCGCACGATTTCATCGCCGCGCTCCCCAACGGCTACGACACGATGGCCGGCGAGCGCGGTGGCAATCTGTCCGGCGGCGAGCGCCAGCGCATCGCGCTCGCGCGCGCCTTTCTCCGCGACGCGCCGATCCTCCTGCTCGACGAAGCCACCAGCGCGCTCGACGCCCAAAGCGAGGCACAAGTGCAGGACGCGCTGAAGCGACTCTCCAAAGGCCGCACTGTGCTCGTCATAGCGCACCGTTTGGCCACGGTGCGCGACGCCGACCGCATCCTGGCGCTCGAAGGCGGCCGCATCGTTGAGGTTGGCAACCATGACGAACTCGTCGCCGCGGGCGGTCTCTACGCTCGCCTCTCGCGCCTGCAATTCCAAAGCGCGGAACAAGCAAGTTAATCCGGAACTGATCGAGGAGGAGGTCGTTAGCCACGCAACAGGGCGGGGCCATCAGGAGATTCAAGACCATGTCCCGCTCACTGCATCTAGCAATCGCCACCGCCATCGGCCTCACCTTCGCCGCGCCCGCCCTCGCCCAAACGCAGCCAGAAGAACGCGTCGTCACCTACAGCGACTTGAATCTCAACAGCGCAGCCGGCGCTGACGCGCTGATCCAGCGCATCGACAACGCCGCCGAGCAGGTTTGCGGCGTGCACGATGGGCGCACCAACACACGCCAAGCTCAAATCAACCGCGCCTGCGAAGTCGAAACCACAGACAACAGCGTCTATGACACCAACCATCCAGTCGTTATCGCGCGCTATGAGGGCTCCGGATACGCCATTATCGAGGAAGGCGACGGCCCCTACTACGATCCGCGTCTTGACCCCCGCTCGCCTCAATATGACGCGACGCTCGACCCCAATTCGCCTTACTACATTCCGCCGAAATAGGCGTCGCGATGACTTGCGGCGGCCATCGCGCCGCCGCTATTCCTCATCCAGTACAGCGCGCACTTTGCGCGCGAGATCATCGATCGAATACGGCTTCAGCAACAGGCGCGCATCGGCATCGACCACGCCATTATGAACGATCGCATTTTGCGTATAGCCAGTGGTGTAAAGCACCTTGAGCTCGGGATAGCGCGCCTTTGCCTCATCCGCCAACTTCCGCCCGCTCATCCCAGGCATGACGATATCAGTGAACATGAGCGAAACCCCCGGCTTGGATTCCAGCTTCTGAAGCGCTTCCCCGCCACTTGAAGCGTGAATAACGGTGTAACCAAGCTCGCGCAGCGACGCGACGCTCAGATTGCGCACGCGGTCTTCGTCTTCGACGACGAGCACGATCGTACCCGCATCGCCCAATGGCAGCTCCTTGCTGAGCGCCTGCGGCGCAACCTGGTCGCGTTCCTCCATTTGCGTTCTCGGCAAATAGAGCTTCACCGTCGTGCCGACGCCCACTTCCGAATAGATCGCGACGTGGCCGCCGGTCTGCTTCAGGAACCCATGCACGTGAGCAAGTCCAAGGCCGGTGCCCTTGCCGACTTCCTTGGTGGTGAAGAATGGCTCGAAAACGCGCGCCTTCACGTCCGGCGGGATGCCGCCGCCCGTGTCCGTTATGGCAATCATCACGTACTGGCCGGCCGTCACCTCTGAACTCGCCGCGGCGTAGGCCTCATCCAAGAACGCGTTGGATGTCTCGATCGTCAGCTTGCCGCCTTCCGGCATCGCGTCGCGGGCATTGACGCAAATGTTGAGGATAGCGTTCTCGACTTCGCTTTGGTCGGTGTTGCAGCGCCAAACGCCGCCGCCGAGCACGACTTCGAGGTCGATGTTTCCCCCAAGCGTCCGGCGAAGCAGATCAGACATGCCGCCAACGACGCGGTTCACATCAATGACTTGTGGCTGCAGCGGCTGACGTCTGGCGAAGGCGAGCAAGCGGCTGGTCAGCGTCGCCGCGCGGCGCGCGCCATCCATGGCGGCGTCGGTGAAGCGTGAAATATCGGTATCGCCGCGCGCCAAGCGTCGCTGCGCCAGCTGCAGCGCGCTGATGATCACAGCGAGCATGTTGTTGAAGTCGTGCGCAACCCCGCCCGTGAGTTGGCCGATCGCGTCCATCTTCAGCATCTGGCGAACCTTCGCCTCCGCCTGCTCGCGCGCACCCATCTCCTGCAACACACGCTCATGAGCGCTTTGCGCCTCGTCGCGAGAGGCGCGCAATTCGGCCATTGCATTGCGCACCACGAGAACCAACAAGCCGCCGATCGCGAACAGCACCAAACCCGCAATCAAGGTGACGACACGAAGTCTTAAGTTGCCGCGATCGTCTTCGGCCAAACGATTTTCGAGACGAGCATTCTCTCGCGATTGCGCACGGTCGACGATGTCACGGACTTCATCCATGAGTTCGCGCCCCGAGCCCTCGCGAACGAGGTGCATTGCTACAGCACGTCCACCGCTGTCTTGCAGCGCTATAGTGCCCTCAAGCTCGCGCAGCTTGGCTTCAACCAAATCTCGCAAGCGCCCCAACTCGGCCTTGTTGGCCGAATTGAGTTGCTCCGCCTGTTCGAGCCAGCCCAGATGGCCTTCTACCTGAGCGCGAGCGCCCCGCAGCGGTTCTAGGTATTCGTCTTCGCCGGTGAGCAGATATCCGCGCTGAGCTGTTTCCGCATCCGTCAGACGCTGCAGCAATATCCGATAATTCGATCTCGCCTGGATCGACGCGCGAACCTCCGCGTTGACCTCCGAACTGTTGTTCGCCTGAACCAAGGCGGCGACGACGGCCGTCACCAACAACAGCAACGACACTGCGAGCGCCACGACATAAGTCACCATCGCAGGCAAACGACGGCCCAATACCTGAACTGTCACAGACGCCGCCCTGGGTAACCTACGCTACGCTACGCTTGTTTCCGAGTTCTCAGGTTCCCGCAACGACTTTCCACTCATTCGCGGCGCAGCACCTTGTCGACGAGGATGTTGGCCCACCACTGACCGGTGAACGCGGCTTTGACGCGTTCCAGATCGTAGTCCTCGTTAACCCAGTCGATGAACGGCTTGCCGCTCGTTGCTGTCTCTTTGAGATAGGTCTCAAAGAAAAAATCGATCATCCCGGTCTTGCCCTGCTTCACGTGCAGGTACTTCAACGAAAGTTGTTCCATCGCCTCGCGGATCGGCAGCCCCATCTTGAAGTGCTTGTAAAGCACAGCCGCCACGCCCGCCCGATCCGCACCTGACTTGCAGTGCATCAGCGCCGGGTATTCGATCGTCTCAAATATCTGTTTGCAGCGACGGATCGCTTCGACGCTCGGCGGCTCGCGCGAGCGCAGCCGTAGATCGATCAGCGTGATGCCGCGCCTATCGCAGGCTTCCTTCTCCAGCGCATAATAGCCAGTGTCGGACTTGCCGCGCGCGTTGATGATCGTCTTGAATCCCTGCGCTGCGTAGCTCGCGATCTGCGCTGGCGAAGGCTGGTTCGAGCGCGCCATCACCCCCGGCTCGATCCAGTGGAAATTCTGGTAGAGGTTCCGCAGGAAGCCATGATCGGCCCAGATCAGGTCGTGCTCGGCCGCCCGCCGCCCTTCGGGCGTCGAAAGATCAAAAGCCGGGAATTTGACCGGGTTGGACATCGGGCCTGTTGGGAGCGAGTTCGTGCTTCTGGCGTGGAACGGGGGACGCCCCCTATAAGGGGCGCTGGCCCCGTTCGGAAGCGGGTGCGCTGACAGGTTCAGGTGTTGAAGTCACTTCTCGGCAATCCGGTTTTCCAGTTCATCCTGGGGCGTTTGATCGGCGGCTACATGCTGTTCGTCGGCGTAACGACGCGCTGGCGCCGGGTGAACGAAGCCGCGGTACAGCCCTTCCAGCGGCCAAACGGCGGCAAATTGATCGGCTGCATCTGGCACGGGCGCTTTTCGCTCATCCACAAGATGTGGAAATTCGGCCACGGCGTGCCGCGGGCAAAAATGCTGATCTCACAGTCCCGCGAGGGCGGCATCGTGGCGCACACCTCGATGACGGTCGGCGCCGAAGTCATCCGCGGTTCGGAGGCCAAAAAGGGCGCCAACAAGCGCAAAGGCGGGGTCGAAGCCATGCGCGACATGGCCCGCCACATCGATGGCGGCGGCGTCATGGCGATGACACCGGACGGTCCACGCGGGCCCCGCATGCGTGTCAAACGCGGGCCAATCATTCTCGCCAAGATCGCTGGCGCGCCACTGCTCGCGGTCACCTGGGCCACCTCGAACCGCATCGTCTTCGAAAAAAGCTGGGACCAATTCGTCTTTCCGCTTCCATTCGGCAAAGGCGCGCTGATCTGGGGCAATCCGATTGCGCCGCCATCGCCCGATGCGAGCGACGCCGAAGTCGAGGCTGTACGGGCCGCACTCGAAGCGGAGATGAACCGCATCGCCGCTGAAGCTGATCGCATCGCCGGCGTGCCCGCCATCGAGCCCGCACCACCGCGCGCCGACGCGGCGATGGCAGCCGCGGAAACGGCGGCGCAAGCGACGTGAGCTTCTCCCCCGTCCTTGGATTTTACCGCGCCGCAAGTTCGGTGCTGGGCGCGTTCGCGGGTCTCTACCTCAATGAGCGCGCCGCGCGTGGCAAAGAAGATCCCGCGCGTTTGAGCGAACGCTTCGGCCAATACACCCAGATGCGCCCCACCGGCACAGTCATTTGGGTTCATGCAGCGAGCGTCGGCGAGAGCGGCGTGGCGCTCGCGCTCATTGACGCGCTCTCGGCGCGCGACGCTTCGCTCTCCTTTGTTCTCTCCACCGGCACGCGCACTTCGGCTGATCTCGTCGCCCGCCGCGCGCCGCCACGCACGACGCACATCTACGCCCCAATCGACCGCGCTGATTGCGTCGCGCGCTTTCTCGATCATTGGCGCCCAGATGTTGGCGTCTTTGTCGAAAGCGAACTCTGGCCAAACCTCATTCTGCAAGCCGAAGCGCGCGGCGTGAAACTAGCGCTCGTAAACGCCCGCATGAGCCCGCGCACACTCCGCCGCTGGACCAACTGGCGCACCGCCGGGTGCCGCCTTGTCGGCGCCTTTCGCTATGTCTCCGCCGCCGATCAGCGCACCCGTGACGCGCTTACGCACCTTCGCCCGGCGCCACTCGGCGCCGCCGGCAATCTCAAACTCGCTGCGCCCGCGCCACGGGTCGACGCCGCCGCCCGCGCGACGCTTGCCGCCGCAATCGGCGCCCGCCCCGTCTGGCTCGCAGCTTCGACACATCAAGGCGAAGACGAAATCGCGCTCGCCGCGCACGACACGCTTCGCCAGGATTTCGCCGACGCGCTGCTTATCATCGCGCCTCGCCACCCCGAACGCGGCGCCGCCGTCGCACAACTTGCCGCTAACGCACCTCTGCGTTCACGCGGCGAGAGCCCTGGCGCCGCGCCCGTCTACGTCGCCGACACCCTCGGCGAACTCGGCACGCTCTTTGATCTGGCGCCCGTATCGCTCGTTGCAGGCAGCCTGTTGCCGACGCTCAAGGGCCACAACCCGATCGAACCGGCAAAGCTCGGATCGGCCATCATCACCGGCCCTTACGTCGAAAGTTTCGAGGACCTGTTCGCAGAGATGTTCGCCGCCGGCGCCGCCACGCGGGTGAGCAACGCGTCGAGCCTCGCCATCGAGGTCGCGCGCCTCTGGCGCGACGAAGCCGCGCGCGCGAAACAACTCGAAGCCGCGCGCGCAATCGTCACGCAAAGCGCCGATGCGTTCAATCGCACGCTCGAAGCCGTCGCTGCGCTCATTCCAACGCCCGCCCAACAGAGTCCAGCCAATGCGTCCGCCTGAGTTCTGGAAGGCGGACGTCGAAGGCCGCGACCGGGCCGTTGTGCTGAAGGCGCTGCTCACACCCGTTGCCTGGGCCTACGCCGCCGTCGCCGCGCAGCGCCAGCGAACAACCATCTCACGCCACGCGCCAACGCCAGTCATCTGCATCGGCAACTTCACCGTTGGCGGCGCCGGCAAGACACCGATCGGCCGCGCCATTCGCGCTAAGCTCGGTCCGCACGCGCACACGCTCTCGCGCGGTTACGGCGGCCGCGCCATCGGCCCGCTGCGGGTCACGCCCGACATGGAAGCATCGGAAGTCGGAGACGAACCATTGCTGCATGCGCGCGACGGCCCGGCCTGGGTCGCGCGCGACCGCTACGCTGGCGCACTCGCCGCAGCTGAAGCCGGCGCGCACGTCATCGTCATGGACGATGGTTTCCAAAATCCGTTGCTCGCGAAAGATCTCTGCATCGTGGCGGTTGATCCAGGTTACGGCGTCGGCAATGGCGAGGTGTTCCCAGCCGGCCCCTTGCGTGAGCGGTTAAGCGATGGCCTCGCGCGCGCAGATGCAATCGTCATGCTGCACAACACCTGGAGCGGCGACACCCCCGAGCAACCGCAGTGGCTGAACGCATTCTCTAAACCTGTGCTGCACGCTTCGCTCTCGCCGGCCGGTGAGGCCCCCAGCGGCCCGTTGGTTGGTTTCGCTGGCCTGGCGCGGCCGGAAAAATTTTTCGACACGCTCGAAGCGATCGGCGCCGATATCGTCGACGTCGTTCCTTATCCCGATCACCACCCTTATTCTGATGACGATCTGAATTGGCTGGCTCAGATGGCCCAGGAGCGCCACGCCACTTTAATCACCACGGAAAAAGACGCAGCCCGCCTCTCACCCGCCTGGCGCGCGCGTGTGGCGGTGTTGCCCGTCGCCGCGCGATTTGCCGACGAAGGCGCCCTCGACGCCTTGCTTGCGCCAATTCAATCGAAGATTACGGCAGCGCATGGCCAAGCCTAAGCCGAACAGTCTTGCGTTCCAGGTCGAGGCCCTGGCGTGGAATACCTATGTGGGAGCGCTCGGCGCGCTTGGGCTTGAACGCGCCTCGCGCTGGGGCGGCGCCGTTGTGCCCGCCATCGCGCCAATCAACAGCGCCTGGAAAACCGCGATCCGCAACATCCGCATGTCATTCCCGAACGAGAGCGACGCGTTTCACAAAGAGGTGCGGAAAGAATCGTTTGTCGAACTCGGCCGCATGACCGGCGAGTTTCCCCACATGCCGGAATATCTCGACCTCTACCGCAAAGGCATTGTCGAGTTTCAGGGCAAGGAAATCATCGAAGCCACGCGCGGCAAGGGCGCAGTTTTCATCGGCGGCCACTTCTCGAACTGGGAGATCACCTCGCTCTGCCTCGCGCAGGTCGATCCCGACTCCCACTTCACCTACCGCCCCGCCAACAATCCGATCATCGACAGATACATTGTCGATACGCGCGCTCAGTTCGGCCTTACGCTACAAGCCGCCAAGGGCAAGGAAGGTGGCATGGGCCTCTTGCGGTCGTTGAAGCGCGGCCGCTCCATCGCACTGATGAACGACCAGAAATACAATGCTGGCCTTGCCGTCCCGTTCTTCGGCCACGACTGCATGACCGCCGACGGGCCGACCCGGCTCGCGCTCAAATTCAAAGTGCCGCTCATCCCAATCACGGGCCGCCGGGTCGAAGGCACGAAGTTCATCGCCACTGCCTACCCGGCGATCCCACTCGACTATGACAAGCCGGACGATGAGCAGACCGTCTTCAACGGGGTCAAACGGGTGAATGAGTTCATGGAAGCGCGCGTGCGCGAAGCGCCGGGCCAGTGGTTCTGGTCGCACCGGCGCTGGCCGAAAAGCGCCTGGGTCGAAGCCGGTGTGATGTGAACCTTTTTCCGTACCACCGCTTTGAAATCACCTCGCGGCTCAGCCGAGCCGACGCGCTCACCGCCATCACGTCGCGTATCGAGAAACGGCAATTGTTCACTTGGCGATGGCCCAGTTCATCGAACGACGAGCGCTTCAGCGGCGACGTCGCCGGCGACGGGTTTTCGATCACGCGAATCATGGGCTATCGCAATTCGTTCGCGCCGGTCATTAGAGGCGAAGTCCATGCCGCCGGCGCCTTCTCGCGCATCGTCATCACCATGCGGCCATACATTTTCGTCCTTGTATTCTGCGCCTTCTTCGTATCGCTCTCGCTCAGCACGATCGCGATCACGCCCATTGCCGGCGTACTGATGTTGGCTTTCTTGTATGCGATGGTGATGGTCGGCTTCTGGGTCGAAGCGAACAAGCAGGAACAAACGCTGCGAAAGATTTTCGAAGCGATATGAGCATCGCAGCACGGGGTTTCGCCGTTGCGCAGCAGACGCTAGGACTAAGAACGGAGGGTTGCACATGTGGCGGACACTTTTGGCGGCATCGCTTCTAGCGGGATGCTCTACGGTTGATCGTGTCGGCCAGACCGTCGCCAGCATCGCGGACGGGCGCTCGTCTGCGCCTGACACCGCGCTTGACGCCATCCTCCATGCAGCGCCAATCGCCTGCCCGAACGGACGCACGCTTGAGAACGCCAACCATGAAGCCTTCGGCCCGCAGCACGGCGTGGTCGCTACCGACATCGCCCTCACGCCGCTCGCCAACGATCCAACGCGCGCCGTGCGTATGCGCCGTATTGTCGTCGAGCCGGGTGGCGTCATCGCCTGGCATACCCATGAGCAAGTGCAGGGCAGCGCCCTCATCGTTTCCGGCGAGATGACGGAAATCCGCAATTCCTGCATGGACCCCATCCGCTATCACGCCGGCGATGTCGCCATGGAAGACGCGCAAACCGCCCACGGTTGGCGCAATGACGGCGACGTGCCCGCCGTCATCATCGTCGCGCACGTGGTGCCGCGAAACTAACGCGGCTGCCAGCTCAAGTTCAGTTCTGAGCAAGAAGCTCAGCGCGCGCCCGCGCCAAGCCGTCGATTGCCACACTTGGATCGAGCTGCTGCGTATTGCGCAGCTTCATGCGCCAGCAAAGATGCGGCCCCGTCGCGCGTCCGCGTGCGCCGACAGCGCCGATCACCTGACCTTGCTCCACCGTGTCGCCGACATGAACATCGAGGCGGCTCATGTGCAGGTACATAGTGATGAGACCTTGGCCGTGGTCGATAAACACCAGCCCGCCCTCGTAGTGCATATCCGGTTCGGCGAGCGTCACGACGCCGCTGGCGGGCGCATGCACCGGCGTGCCGACCGGCGCTGCGATATCGTAGCCGAAGTGGGGCGTGCTTGGCGTCCCGTTCAAAATCCGCTGATTGCCCCAGCGCCCGGTCACCGTGCCGCCTTCAATCGGCAAAACGAAACCATCGAGAAAGCCTTCGATGTTCGCGGTGCTTCGAAAGCCCTCTTGCTTCAGCGCCGCCTCGCGCCGGATGCGCGCCAACACGTCCGGATCGGTCGGCGTCACCGTCTGCTGCGGCAATCCATTCACGCGCTGAATGTCGAACTCACGCGGCGCGATGTCGAACCGCGCCGTCGCGGTCCCACCGTTGGCCGAAGCGCTCACTTCCGCGGCAGCCGCATGCTCGCGCGTGAAGCCGACGACAACCCAACCGTCAGCGTCAGCTACGCCAACGGTCGCCCCATCGAGCGCCACACTTGCGCCCGGCAACGTCCGGCAAAGCGCGACGCCGCCTTGCGTAAAGGCGCCTGCGCAACGCAGCGAAAGCGTTGTCGGCGGCGGATTAGCTGGCCCTGCCGCCTCAACGGGATGCTCAACCGCAACCGGCGCTTCCGGTTGCGCCGGCGCCTCACCGGCGGCACACGCCGCGAGCAAAAGCGCAAAAAGCCCCGCAACCGCTCTCACGATTTTTTCTCCGCATGAAGCTGCTTCCAACGCGCCGTCGCCTCTGCGGGGCCGCGATACGCCTCCTGCAGGTCAACACTCCAATACCGCAGCGCGTCGAGCGTGATCGGCTCGCCCGTCACGGCGCAGCGCACATGGGTGCCCTGGCGCAGGATGGTGATTTCGTTGTCGCCGTAGTGCAGCTTGGCCTCGGGCCCGCCTGGATCGTGCTTGTTCATGCGAGTCTCTTAGCGCCAGGCGGCTGGCGCGCCAAACGGACAACTCGTTCCGCGAACGTTTTAGGCCGCGATCCAGCTGCGCGCCGCAGCCTCTTCAGACAGGGGAAAAACCTTCGCCGCAGCCGGGATCAGGAAGCTGAACGCCCGCATCGTGTTGGCGATCCAGGCGACGTCCGTAACAATCGCGATACGCTCCCAGGCGGTGAAGTGCGCGACGCCGACGCTGAAATCTTCCCATACCGCGCCCGCCTCGATTCCGGTGAAGTCGGGACCGATCTTGTAGAAGAGCCTGATCTTGTCGTGCCGCTTCAGGGCGTTTTCCACCGCCGGGACGAGCACATCGTCATAATCGCGCCGGGTAACGTGGCCACTGCCCTGAAATGCAATGACGTTGGCTGGGAAATCTCGAAGAATCTCTATCATCGTCGCCTCCGATCCCGACAGCCCGTTACACTCACTTGGTGCGGATCGTCCTTAGGTCAATGCGCCAATTTACGGACCTGCCAACCAGGCGCTCTGTGCTAAGCACCAGCGCATGAGCACGCTCTCGGCCCCGCTATCTCTCGGCGAATTGATCGACCGGCTGACGATCCTTGAGATCAAGTCGCGCCGTATCGCTTCGCCGACCAAGCGCGCAAAGGTGCGCCGCGAATTGGAGGGCCTACGCAGAATCGCCGAGCCCTATGAGAAGCTAGCCGCACTCATCGTCCTCAAGCGGCGTCTCCGCGCGGTGAACAGCGTGCTGTGGACGTTGGAGGAAGCCTCGCGGCAACGATTCCGCCGTGCGCCGAACGCACCAGCAAAAGCGGCGGCGCTGCTAACCCGCATCGCCCGCGGTAACGATCTGCGTCACCGCATCAAGCAACGCATCAGCCGCTTAGCCAAAGACGGCTTGGTCGAACAGAAATCCTATTATTCCTGAAGCGCAGCCTGAACGTCTGCAATCACGCTGCGCCAATCGCCAAAGCGCCGTTGGCGGAATAGCCGCATGGTTGGATACCACGGGCTGTCGGCCCTATCGCGCAGCCAGCGCCAATCGGCGCGGAACGGCAACATCACAAGCACCGGCTTACCGAGCGCGCCGGCAAGGTGCGCGACGCCGGTATCGATGCTGACGACAATATCCATGTTTTCGATCAGCGCGGCGAGTTCGGCGAAGTCTGCGATCGCGGCGCCAAACTGGCGGACGTTGTAGGCGCTGGCCGTCGCATTTTCCTCCATCTGCAAGCTGATGAAATCTGCGTCCGTCTGCAGCAGCTGCGCGAGTGCTGCGCCATCGAGACTGCGCCAAAGCTGGATCGCGTGATGCGTCAGTCCAGACCAGACGACGCCGACACGTCGCCGCTGCTTTGCACCAAGCGTTTCGCGCCAGCGTTCCACGCGCTCCGGCTCGGCGTGAAGATATGGAATCGGCGTAGGAACTGTATCGACGCGCACGCCAAGCGCCAGCATAAGACTGGCCAGCGGCACATGAAAATCGGCATCCGGCGCGGGCTGGCGCGCCGACACAAACTGCGTCACGCCATCCAAGCTCTGCATCAACGCGCGGGTCGGTTCGCGCTCCTGCAGAATGACCTTCGCACCACGCGCCGCTAGGTCTGGAATGAATCGGCAAAACTGAAAGAGATCGCCAAACCCCTGCTCGCCACGCACGAGGATGGACTTGCCCTCGAGCGGCTGGCCCCGCCAGAGCGGCGCTTTCGAGTCCGGCGTGATCGCGCCCAGCAGACGATGGCGCACCTCATAGAGCGGTAGCCCGTTCTCGAAATCGCCTCCGCTCAACACCAAATCGCATTTGCCATAGAGCGTCGCGAAATCGTTTGGATTTAGCGCCAGCGCGCGTTCATAGGCCGCGAGCGCTTCCGCATGACGGTTCGCCGCCGACAAGATGTAAGCGCGCCGCGCAAGATTTTCGCCATGGTGCGGATTGCCCGCCAGCGCCGCATCAATATCGGCGAGCGCCTCCTCGAAGCGGCCGACATTAGCAAGCGCTGGCGCGCGGCCCGCGCGGACTGCCAATTGCTTCGCCCCAAGCGCCAACGCGGCGTCAAACGCTTCGACAGCTTCCGCCCAAAGCTCAAGCTTGCCGAAGGCTTGGCCACGATGAAAATGCGCGTCGACACTGCGCGGATCGATGCCGCACGCGCGCGCCGCCGCTGTCAGCGCCTCCTCGGTCCGGCCCAATTGCAGCAGCGCCGCCGCCCTGCGCGCATGCACATCGGCGCGGTGCTCGTAGGTCTGATCCAACGCGGCGAGCGCCGCATCATGTTGGCCGAGCGCCGCCAGCGAAACACCCTGCAACAACAGCGCTTCGGGATCGCCTGGCCGCAGCTTCAGAAAACCCGAACACGCTTCCACGCACGCGTCGTGACGGCCAAGCGCCGACAGAACCACCACACGATTGAAAGCAATCTCGGCATCATAGGGCGATGCCTCATGGGCGCGGTCGAAGTAGCCCAGCGCACCTACGAGATCGCCCTTTTGATGCTGAATCGCGGCCATGCAATGCAGAGCATCAGGGTCGTCCGGCGCGCGCTCCAGCAATTCTGCAAGCGCCGCCTCCGCGCCGGCGACATCGCCCTGCTGAAAGAGGCCAAAGGCTTCAACCACGCTCTTCATCGCGTCACGACGTCCGAACCCGCCACGTCGTTCGAACTCACCGCGAGCGGCGGAAAGACGCAATAGGCATTGAGCGGCGCGCGTTGTAGCGCAACATTGACCATGCCATCCAACGTATATGGCTGCAGCTTGCGGTTCTGCCCAAACATGAGAATGTCGGTCGCGCCGTTCAGCGGAAAGCAAAGCTTGAGCAATCTCTGCGCACCGCGCGGCGAGATCGCGTAAGCCAATGTCCCCCACGCCTGAAAGCAAAGCAGCGGCGTTGGCGCAGGCGCTGGGTCGCGCGCGAACGCCGAAAAATAATCGGGATTGCGTTTTGCACTCTCATCGAAGTGCAACAGCACTTTGAGACCATCCCGGCTTTGTACCGCAACCGCGGCGTTGGTATTGTATCCCAAGAACACAACGTCCCAATCCGCCCCGATCTGCGAGAGCGCGCCCATCGTCTGCGCGGCAAAATCACCACGCAGGCACGCATCGTCCTCGCACACGAACGTCGGTGCCGCCGCGTTCGCCGCCTCAAGCCAAAGCTTGTGATGCGACAGCGCGTTGCCCAAGGCCCCGGCGCTGAAGTGCGACGCCTCCGCCGCCAAAAGCCCCCGCGCCACCACATCGGCAAGGTCGAGCGCCGCGCCTACGACCGCATCGACGAACGCGATCTCAACCCCCGGCTTCGCGTTCCACGCGTTAAACTGCGCCCGCCGATCGGCGCGAGCAGGCAGGCTGATGACGTTAAGATGCATGAGCGCGTCTGTGCGCTATCGCGGGTCGCACGCGCAAGAGCCAACTGCCTCTAGGTTTCTCGTACGAAACTTTCGACGCTCCGCCCCAACCATCCAACCATGGCCAGCATCCCATCCACCTCAAGGCGACCGCCGTCTTGCGTGCGCTTCATGGTCGCTGCCGCAATCCCGGTCTCACGCGCCACGTCCTGCCATGAGAGCCCGCGCACCTGGCGCTGCGCATCCAGCGCATCATAAAGCGCACGCGCATCAAAGCGCCGCATCAGAACAGACTACCCTGATTGCCGCCAGGCTTTGGCTTAGCCTTGGGCTTTGCCGCCGCGGCATCAGCTTCTGCCGCTGGCGCGCGCGATGGATCGATCACAGCGCTTTGCTTGTCATCAGCAAACGTCAGCTCGATCTCGTCGCCCGGCGAGAGATCCTTGGCCGCGCGCACCAGCGATCCGTCCGTCCGATGCACGAGCGCAAACCCACGCGCCAACACGCTCTTGTGCGACAGCGATTCCAACATCCGCGCCGCACCGTCCAAATGCTTGCGATGCGCCTCCAGCGTTCGCTTCATCGCTGGCGCGAGGCGCGCCGAAACACGGCTCAACAATTCGCCGCGGCGCGTAATGTCTTGCGCCAGCGCCTCCGGCCGCAGGCGCGCCGCAACCCGATCGAGCTTCGATTGCGCCGCGCGCGTGTTGGCGACAAGCGCTGCATTCAGCCGCTCGGCAGCGCGGTCATAGCGCTGTTGCGGAATTTGAAAGAGCGTCTCCAGACGCGGCAACTTCGCCGCTGCCGCGCGCAGCTCCGTCCGTCGCCGCTCCAATCCGCGTACCAGTCCGTTCTTTAGACGCCCATCGGCGCTCGTCACGCGCTCGATCAGCTCCGCCCGCACTGGCACTGCGCGCTCGGCGGCCGCCGTTGGCGTCGGCGCACGGTGATCCGAGGCATAATCGATCAAAGTGGTATCGGTTTCGTGGCCGACAGCGCTGATGAGCGGGATCTCACTCGCCGCCGCGGCGCGCACCACGACCTCTTCATTGAACGCCCACAAATCCTCGATCGAACCGCCGCCGCGCGCCACGATCAGCACATCCGGCCGATCGCGCCCTTGCACCGCGTTGAAACCCGTGATCGCGCGCGACACCTGCCCCGCCGCCTCTGGCCCTTGGACCAGAACCGGCCACACGATCACGCGGCACGGAAAGCGTTCCCGCAAGCGGTGCAGAATGTCTCGGATCACCGCGCCGGTCGGCGACGTCACCACGCCAATCGTCCTCGGCAAATACGGGATCGGCTTCTTCCGCTCGCGCGCGAATAACCCCTCGCCCTGTAGCTTCTGTTTCAGCTTCTCCAGCTGCGCCAGCAGCGCGCCCACGCCTGCCGGCGACATGCGCTCGCAAATGAGCTGATACTGCGAGCGGTTCGGAAAGGTCGAAAGCCGCCCCTCGGCTACAACCTCCAAACCTTCTTCCGGTTTGAACGCAAGCTGATGCACGTTCGACTTCCACATCACCGTGGAAATCGTCGCATCTGCATCCTTCAAGTCCACGTAGAGGTGGCCAGACTTCGCGATCATCACGCGGCCGAGTTCGCCACGCACGCGCACGCGGTCGAAATTCGTCTCCATCGTGCGCTTGACGGCCTGCGCAAGTTCGCTGACCGAAAGCTCGGGCAGATTGCTCTGGGTGGTAGCAGCCGCAGCGTCTGACATCTCTTTCATATAAGCCGACTCGCGCCGCCCCGCCCCAGGTGCTTAAACAGTTCCCGGCTTGGGGGAGCCGGGGGATCTAAGCATGGCGTTCGACGCCAACGACCTGTCGCCGCACGAGCAGTTTGTCGTGGAACGGACCAGCGCTGGGGAAATCGCTGATTTCTCGGCCATGGGCGGCCCCGGTGGCGCCAAACCGATCATCCGCGCCGGCTTCCTCCGCAAACTGCTGCTCCGGCTCGACACCAGCTGGGCCATCCGGACGCCGGGCGTCCGCATCAAAGGCGCCCGCATCGAGGGCGCCCTCGACCTTACCGATTGTTCAGGCGAGGGCTTGCCAGCGCTGTCACTGAACGGGTGCGAAATTCCAGACCCGATCGATGTCAGTCACGCGCGCCTCGCCCGGCTCTCACTCAACGGCAGCCGCTTCACCCAATTGCACGCCGTCGAAGCACAAATTGATGGCGAACTGGATCTCTGCGACGTGGCTCCGATCGAAGCCGCCGGCACGGAAACACTGACCGCCAAACTTCGTGGCGTCCGCATCGACGGCGACGTGCTCGCGCGTGGCGCAAAGTTCGCGCGCGCTGAAGACAGCGACGCCGATGCGCTGAACCTCCAAGGCGCGGAGATCGAAGGCAATGTGTTCTTGCGCGAAGGCTTCGAAGCCTTCGGCTCCGTCACCATTTACGGCGCGCGTATTCGCGGCGCCGTCGATTGCAGCGGCGGCGTCTTTCTCAACCGCAGCGACGACGCGCGCGCCAGCGCGCTCATCGCTGAAACCGCACGCATCGATGGCGACGTGCTGCTGCGCAACGGCTTCAAGGCCGAAGGCGAAGTCTGGTTCCTGGGCGCAACCATTTGCGGCAACCTCGACCTCTCCAACGCCTCCTTTCGCAACGATCTGGGCTGCGCTGTCGTGCTCTCGAACGCGCGCATTGAAGGTCAGGTCAACGCCGACGATGTGAAGATCGCCGGACAATTGGCGATGCAGAACACACACATTGCCCACAATCTCGATCTGCGTGGCGCAGAAATCGTGCATCGCACCACGCCGCGTGGCGAAACCTTCGGCCGCGCGATCGACGCGACCAGCATTACCATCGGCGGCGGCGCCATGCTGCAAGGCGCCAATGTCAAGGGCGAACTGTTTCTCGCCGACGCTCGCATCAGCGGCTATCTCGCCTTCGGCGCTGGCCGCTACATCAATCCTGGTCACTGGGCCATCCGCGCGCCCAACGCCCGCGTCGGCAGCAACCTGACCTTCACGCTCCCGGAAAACGGCTTTGCCCCGCACGGCCAGAAAACCGTCATCGAAGGCGGCTGCAAACTGGCGCGCGCCCGCATTGGCGGCAAGCTTGCTTGGTCGGCGCTTGAGCTGCGCGGCCCCGGTCCAGACGGCGCAAAAGACGCGGTGTTCGCCTTCGTGGACGCAACCATCGACGGCGCCATCGAAGCGCGCGCACTGACCACCCAGCAGGACACGTTCATCGACGCCTCAGGCGCCAGCGCCGCTGCGCTCGATGACGATGTGAAGAACGGTTGGGGCGCGGAAGCCGCGCGCCTCGGTCTCGACGGCTTCGCTTACGGCCGCATCGACAGCGAGGGCGAAAAATGGCGCGCGCGCCTCGGCTGGCTGAAACGTTCGCGCCGCGACGGTGAGAAATTTTCACCGCAACCCTTCACTCACGCCGCAAGCATCTACGCGCGCATGGGCCGCCGCGAAGACGCGCGGCGCGTCCAACTCGCCCAACACGATCTGCACACGCTTGCCGCGTCCACCGGCCCGTTCACCTGGGCGCTCTCGTCGCTCTTCGGCGTCATTGCTGGCTACGGCCTTGCGCCGATTCGCGTGGTGCGGGCGCTCGCGCTCTTCCTGGCGCTTGGCGTCTTCGGCGTGCTCGCGATGAACGCGCAAGGCGCGCTCGTCACGCCGCAGGGCCGCGCCTGCAATGGCGCCGTGGAACCGACGCTCTACGCACTCGACGTTGCGCTGCCGGTGATCGACCTCGGCCAAGAAAGCCGTTGCGCCCCTGGTCGCACTGCGCGCGCCGATTTGCCTGCCGGCGTCGCCGTCTCTGAAACTAGCGACTGGCGCTGGTTCGAAGGTGTCGCGCTCTGGCGATGGGCGCATGCGCTCTACGCCATACTTGGCGCGATCCTCACCGGCCTCGCCGTGGTCACCTTCTCCGGCATAATGAAGCCGAAGGACGAATAATCGCGAGTGGCATCCCGCTTCGACAAGCTCAGCGTGACGCCGTTTCTGCCATCAGCGAAACTTTCGAAGTAGCGTCACCCTGAGCCTGTCGAAGGGCGACGCGATCCCAAGCTTGCCGAAGCGGCCTCCACCGCTCCATATCTTTCCCATGACTGATATACGCGTACTCGGTGTTGCCGGAAGCCTGCGGCATGGCTCGCTAAACCGCGCCCTGCTGCGCGCCGCAATAAAGCTCGCACCCGCGGGCCTCACCATCGACAGCTTCGAGCTCAACGACGTGCCGCTCTATAATGGCGATGTCGAAGCCGCCGGCGATCCGCCAGGCGTGACTGCCTTGAAAACAGCGATCCGCGCCGCCGACGCGGTCCTCTTCGTGACGCCCGAATACAATCACGGTGTTCCTGGCGTAATGAAAAACGCGGTCGACTGGGCTTCGCGACCGCCGCGCGACGCAGCGCTCAACGGCAAGCCGGTTGGCATCATTGGCGCCTCACCCGGACAAGTCGGCACCGCTCGTGGCCAGAGCCAGTTGCGCCAGGCGTTCGAATTCACGAATTCGTACTGCATGGCGCAACCGGAAATCCTCGTCTTCCGCGCCCACGAAAAATTCAACGACAAGGGCGAACTAACCGACGCCAAAACCGCTGAGTTGCTCGGCAAATACCTCGAAGCGCTGCGGAATTGGACGCTGCGCTTCAAATGAGTTTCGCTGGCGCCGCGGCGATCGAGGGCAGTCTCGAAATTGCAGGCGCACGCGGCGGCGATCTCACCACTGCGATCTATACAAGGCTATTCGCCGAATTTCCCGAGACAGAAGCTCTGTTCGTGATGGATCGCGACGGGCAAGTGCGCGGGGCGATGCTGGCACATGTGTTCGAAACGATTTTCGATTTCATCGGCGAGCGGCGGTACGCCCATCGCTTCATCGGGGCCGAGATTGTGACGCACGATGGCTACGGCGTGGATTCTGGGGCGTTCGCGGCGTTCTTCGGTGTGGTGCGCGATGAGGTGCGCTCTGCGTGCGGATCGGCGTGGACAGACGCAATGGAGGAAGCCTGGCAGGGCCTGTTGAGTGACTTTGAAACCTACACCGCCCGCCCAGTGTCTTGACCCTAAGCGCGGCTAGTCGCAATGCAACGGCCATGAAGATTCTGATCGTCGGCTCAGGCGGGCGCGAGCACGCCTTAGGCTGGAAACTCAAACAAAGCCCGCTCGTCACCGAGATCATCGCCGCGCCCGGCAACCCGGGTCTCGCCGAGCTTGGCCGCTGCGTCGCCATCAAGGCTGACGACGCGCGCGAACTGGCGGCGTTTGCATTGCGCGAGCAGATCGAGCTTGTGGTCATCGGCCCGGAAGCCGCTGCCGCCGCCGGCCTCGCGGACGCGCTTCGGCAAGTCGGCATTCCATGCTTCGGCCCCACCAAAGCCGCCGCCGAACTCGAAGCCTCCAAAGCCTTCATGAAGGATTTCTGCGAACGCCACGGCGTGCCAACAGCGCAATACAAAGTCTTCGACGACGCCATCCACGCCAAAGCCTATCTCGGCGACCGCGAACCCCCGTTTGTGATCAAGGCCGACGGTCTCGCCGCCGGCAAAGGCGTCATCATCGCCGAAACCCGCCGCGAGGCCGACGCCGCGATCGACGAGATTCTCTTCCTGCGCAAATTCGGCACTGCCGGCCAGCGCATCGTCATCGAGGATTTCCTGCCCGGCGAGGAAGCGAGCTTCTTTGCCATCTGCGATGGCGAAACCGCCGTCGCGTTCGGCGCCGCCCAGGATCACAAGCGCGCCTATGATCAGGACAAAGGCCCCAACACCGGCGGCATGGGCGCCTACTCGCCCGCGCCAATCTTCACCGATGCGGTCCGCGATCAAACCATGGACCAGATCATCCTGCCGACTTTGCGCGGCATGAAAGCCGAAGGCCGCCCCTTCATCGGCGTGCTCTTTGCCGGTCTGATGATCACACCCGCAGGCCCCAAGCTCATCGAGTTCAATGTCCGCTTCGGCGACCCCGAATGCCAGACGCTTATGCGCCGTCTCAAATCCGATCTGGCGCCGGTTCTATTGCTCGCCGCGCAAGGCCAACTCGCCGGCGCGCCTAAAATTGTCTGGGACGACCGCCCTGCCGTGACAGTTGTCTACGCCGCGCAAGGCTATCCGGATGAGCCGCTGAAAGGCTCGGTCATCCGCGGCGTAAGCCAAGCCAACGAAGCGCCTGATGTCGTCGTCTTCCACGCCGGCACCCGCATCGACAGCGACGGCCTCCTCCGCGCTGACGGCGGCCGCGTCCTCAACGTCACCGCCACTGGCGCGACATTGCGCGACGCCGTCGACGCCGCCTACGAAGGCGTCAACCGCATCGACTGGCCCGGCGGCTTCTGCCGCAGAGACATCGCCTGGCGGGCGTTGGGTTAGCGCACCAGTGGGCCGCTATGAGTTCATCGCGGTCTACATCATGGCGAGCCGGCGCAACGGCACGATCTATGTCGGTGTGACAAGCAATCTCCTGCAGCGCGGCCACGCACATCGCGAAGGGCGCATCGACGGATTCACAAAACGATACGGATGCAAGCATCTCGTCTGGTGGGAGCAACACGGCGACATGCCGACAGCGATCGCCAGAGAGAAAGAACTCAAACGCTTCGGACGAAAGAAGAAGCTAGCGCTGATAGAAGGCGAAAATCCTACTTGGCGCGATTTGTACGAAGACTTCCTCTTACCGCAGCATCTCAAGCCAAACGATTAGATTCCGTCATCCTGGACGCGCAAAGCGCGGCCGGGATCCAGGGCAACCAGCGCCTCTTCCCTCCTGGATCCCGGTCACGCTCCGCGTGCCCAGGATGACGGCTCTTATTGCATTCTAGAGGCGGCGGAAACGGCCGGCGGCGGCCGCGTTCCGCACGGCCAGGATGACGGAAGGAGAACGCTTTCGCAGCGCGACACCAGCGTGTATCCCTATGAAATGACTGAACCAGCCGAAGACCCGCACGAAAATTTCAAAGGCGTGAAGCCCGTCGAAGAGCGCCACAAGCTCGATGAAACCGCGCTCGATACATGGATGCGCGCCAATGTCGAAGGCTATGCCGGCCCACTAACGATAAATCAGTTCAAAGGCGGCCAATCAAACCCGACCTACCAACTGGTCACGCCGTCACGAAAGTACGTCCTGCGCAAAAAGCCCGGCGGCAAACTGCTGCCCTCGGCGCACGCCGTCGACCGCGAATTCCGGGTCATGTCGGCGCTCCACCCAACCGGCTTCCCGGTCGCGCGCCAATACGCGCTTTGCACCGATGACGCCGTCCTTGGCGCGATGTTCTACGTTATGGAAATGGTCGAAGGCCGTGTACTGTGGAACGGCGCGCTGCCGGAGATGGACAAAGCCGATCGCCGCAAAACCTACGAGCACAAAATCGCGACGCTCGCCAAACTTCACAACACCGACTACGAAAAAATCGGTCTCGGCGATTACGGCAAGCCGGGAAATTATTTTGGCCGCCAGATCGATCGCTGGTCGAAGCAATACAAATTGAGCGAAACCGAAACCATCGACGAGATGAACCGTCTCATCGAGTGGCTGCCGCAAACCATTCCCGCCGGCGAGCGCACTTCGATCGTTCATGGCGACTACCGGCTCGACAACATGGTGCTGCACGAAAGCGAACCGCGCGTCATCGCCGTGCTCGATTGGGAGCTTTCGACGCTCGGCGATCCGCTCGGCGATTTCACCTACTACTTGATGAATTGGGTGATGCCGAGCGACGGCCGCGCAGGGCTAGGCGGCGTCGATGTGGCGGCGCTTGGCATTCCGACGCTCGAAGAAACCGTAAAGCTCTATTGCGCGCAAACCGGCCGCGATGGCATCCCCGAACTCGACTGGTACTTCTCCTACAACGCCTTCCGTCTTGCCTGCATCCTGCAGGGCATCGCCGGGCGCGTTCGCGATGGCACCGCCGCCAGCGCCCACGCCGCGCAGATGATCCAGCGCATCCGCCCGCTCGCGGCCGCGTCCTATCACTACGCCCAGAAGGCCGGCCTCGAGTGAACGAACGCCAGCGCGATCTCTTTCTCTACCAATGGTCGCGCAGCCGCGCGCCCGGACAAATGGCGATCTCGCTCCGGGGCGCCGCTATTGGCGCACTCGGCGGCTTGCTGTTCACGCTCATGCTGATCGGCGATGTTGGGGGCGATCGCGGCAGCTACACCGGTCTCTCCGCCATCATCCCGTTCATCGAGCGCGGCGGCAAATTGCTGGTGCTCTCGGTCGGCGCCTTCGCCGCCATCGGCTTTGGCCTCGCCAACCGCGTCTTCGCCTCGCAAGAAGCAATGTACCAATCCATGTTGGCGACGGGCGCCCAGCCGCCAGCAGAAAAACCTGTCATGCAAGGCGCCGACCGCTGGCCGATGATTGCGGTAGGCATCGCCGTCGCTGTGATCGCTGGCTTCATCCTCTTCGTCGCGATCACGCTGGGTTAGCGGCAAAAACCGGGCGTAAGCAGTTGACGCCGCCGTGCTCGAAGCGGATCAAAACTGCCTCAAACGGGGGATTCTCATGCTGCAACGCGCAATGACTGTCGCTGGAGCGCTCGCCGCGCTCGCGATGCTGTCCGGTTCAAGTTTCGCACAGGATCAAACACAAGTCCGCGCCGCCAGCATTATCCACGCCGGGCGCCTCCTCGCCGACGCTTCGAACGGACGCGTACTCACCGAGCAATCCATCCTCGTCGGCGCTGACGGCAACATCATCGCCATCCAACCCGGCTACGCCACTCAAGACGGCGCCACCATCATCGATGCGCGCAATCGCTTCGTCATGGCCGGCCTCATAGACAGTCACGTCCACCTCACCAGTGAACTCGGGCCCAATCAGCTCCTCGAAGAAGTGCAGCTCACCGTCGCCGACCAAACCATGCGAGGCGCCGAGAACGCGCGCAAAACGGTGATGGCCGGCTTCACCACCGTCGCCGATCTCGGCGCCAACAACGACGCCATCTTCGCGCTGCGCCGCGCCATCCGCGAAAACCGTGCGCTTGGGCCGCGCATCATCGCGGCAGGGTCAGCCATCACGCCAGACGGCGGCCACGCCGACGCCAACGGCTTCGCGCCCGACATCTTGAACGTTCTGCGCAGCATCTCCGCTTGCTCCGGCGCCGACGCCTGCGCCCGCGCGACGCGCCGTCAAATTCAAGCCGGCGCCGACATCATCAAGATCACCGCTACCGGCGGCGTGCTCTCCAACACGGCAGCCGGCGTGTCACAACAGCTCACCGATCCAGAACTCGCCGCCATCGTACAAGCCGCCCACATGATGGGCCGCCGCGTCACCGCGCACGCGCACGGCACTGACGGCATCAACGCCGCCCTCCGCGCCGGCGTCGACTCGATCGAACACGGCACCTACCTCGATCGCGAATCCGTACGCTTGCTGCGCCAGGGCAATCGCTACCTTATCCCGACCATGATGGCCGGCTGGTGGGTCGGCCAACTCGCTGAGCGCGGCGGCGTGCTCACGCCGGCGCAAACCGAAAAGGCCCGACGCGTCGGCCCCGACCTCGTGCGCATGGTGCGCATGGCGCACGCTGCTGGCGTGCGCATGGCCTTCGGCACCGACACCGGCGTCTCGCCGCACGGCCAGAACGCGCGCGAGTTCCAACTGCTCGTCGAAGCTGGCTATACGCCGCTGCAGACGCTGCAAATGGCCACCGTGAACGCCGCCGATCACCTTCAGATCAGCGACGTCACCGGCCGCATCGCCCCAGGCATGGCCGCAGACATCATCGCCGTCGATGGCGACCCCACGCAGGACGTCACGACGCTGATGAACGTCCCCTTCGTGATGGCGCGCGGCACGGTAGCCAAGAACGAGTGATCGTTTCGCCTCCACGTTCGTCATTCCGGGGCAATGCGCAGCATTGAACCCGGAATCCAGAGGCAAACGACGTGCTCGCGGCCCCTGGATTCCGGATCGCACTATGCCCGTCCGGAATGACGAGACAAACGAACCGCGCTAAGCCAGCGCCATGCTTCGAGTGATCGCAAAGGGCGGCGCGGAAGTGGCGTGCGAAAGCGCCGCCGCGCTTTGGTACGACCTGGAATCGCCGGACGAAGGCGAAGAGCGAGAGGTCGAAGCCTCCCTCAGCATTGATGTGCCGCCCCCGGTTGAGCGCTCCGCCTTCGAAGAATCAGCCCGCTTTTATGAAGAAGGCGAAGCCCTCCACCTCACTGCGACACTCCTTAGCCGCCGCGACCAAGGCCCGCTCGTCTCCGGCGCCGTCACCTTCATTCTGGCCAAAGGAAAGCTTGTCACCGTCCGCCAAGTGCGCCCGCGCGCTTTCGACATCGGCCAAGGCCGCGCCTCCGCGCGCATCGGTTCAGCACAAACCGGCGCTGACGTCTTGATAGCGCTGCTCGAAGGCGCCGCCGAACGTCTCGCGGACCTTCTCGCCGAAGCCACGCGCGACGCCAACGCGCTCTCGCTGCAAGTCTTCGCCGAGGAAGGCGCGCCCGATCTTCCCGACGCACTGCGCGAACTGGGCCGCATCGGCGCGCTCGCAGCGGTGGCGCACGACTCGCTCTCAAGCCTGCAGCGCCTCTTGGTTTACGCGCGCGCCGCCAAGGGCAAATACGGCCTCGAGGCTGCCCGCATCACCCCGCTCGCGCGCGACGTCGGCGAACTTGAGCGCATCGCCGAAACGCTGCAGCCGCGCCTCTCTTATCTGCAGGACGCACTGCTTGGCCTCATCAATGCCGGTCAAACCAACGTGCTGAAAGCGCTCTCGCTCGCCACCATCGCCTTCGTGCCGCCAACCCTCATCGCTTCGATCTTCGGCATGAACTTCAAAGCCATGACCTGGTTCGACGCTTCGTGGGGGCCATGGGTCGGCTTTGCACTGATGCTCGCCGCGCCCGCCATTCTCTTTGGCATCGCCCGCTGGCGGCGTTGGTTCTCCTAACGCGCTTTAAGGGATTCGCCTCACTCGCGCCGCAACTTCCTCCTAGCGCAAGCGACATTGTGCTTGGGAGCATACGCATGAAGTACGTAGTCCTGGCGGCTGCAGCCGCTGTCACGCTTGCCGGTTGCGGCACGCAAATGGGCGATCGCCTAGCCTCTGGCGCAGCGATCGGCGCGGGAACCGGCGCGGTTTTCGGCGGCGTCGGCGCACTTCCAGGCGCTGTCGTCGGCGCAGCCGTCGGCGGCCTCACCTCGCCGGAGCAAGTGAATCTCGGCGAACCCGTCTGGGACGATAAGGACGGCCATCACTGATTGAAAACGGGAGCGTCCGCGCTTAGAGCTTCGCGCGGGCGCTCGTCTGTTCTGCGGGATTGCCCGAGGACAGTCTTATGGCTTCGCTGGAATTCACCCGTCGCTACGCGATGGCGCATCGCCTGTTGGCGACGAAAAGCCCGAAATGCGCAATCCCGCACGGGCACAATGAATTCGTCACCGTACGTCTCGATCCGCTGACGAGCTTCAAATTCTCCGACACGAACTCTACCGCTCCATTCGAAGCGGTGAAGAAGCGTTGGCACGCCTGGATCGACAATCACGTCGATCACGCATTGCACCTCGGCGAGAACGATCCTCTGATCGGCTACTTCCGCGAGCACGAGCCGGCGCTGCTGAAGCAGATCATGACCTTCCAAGGCGATCCAACCACCGAAGCTCTCGCCGCCTGTTTCTTCCTCAAGCTCAGCGCCTTCATTGCCGACGACAAACTTCCTTTCGTGGTCCGCGAAGTCCGCATCGAAGAAACGCCGACCAACACCGTCATCGTCACCCGCGAAAGCTTCGATCCCGCAACCTGCGGCCTCCGTCCCAGCGCCTGGCCCACTCGCGCCGACACCAGCATCAGCGATCTCTGATCTCCGATCGCCCGGCGCCTCGCTGCTCTCAGTGCTGCGTGCGATCCTCAGCCGCGCCGCTGGGCGTCGTGGTGCGAAGGTAGTCGACGATTTCCGGCGCCATGGCCCACGAAATTCCCGGCGAAGGCATGGCGGACCCGGGAATGTAATCGCTCGGATCGATCATAAAGGATCGCAGAGCGTTTTCCGTCCATACGCCATGGGTGTGCGCAAGCGCTTGCGAATAGCTGAAGCCGTCAACGCCTGCGATATGTCTTCCCAATATCCCGTTCAGCGGCGGCCCATTGCCGATCTCACCTGTTAGACTGTGACACGACGCACAAGAGATCTGGAAATATTGCCGCCCCTGCTCGATCCGCGAGCCGCCATCGGCGAACATTTCTTCCGGCATCGGTCGAGTGAGGCTCGAATAACCACGCACAACGAACGATCTTGGCGCATCGGTGTGCAGGTCGGCATTGCGCACGAAAATGATACGGCCTGAATCTGTGAGGATTGCGTTGCGCCCATCGGCGAGCGTGACGATATCGCGAAGCCGTTCACGCCCCAGAAAACGCCGGTTCAACTCTATCGGTTCGACGTAAGCGATATGATCTTCATAAGTCGCCACGTGAAATAACGTCCCTGCGCGCAGCGAGATCAGGAACAGGTCGTTGTCACTCCAATTCGGAAACTCGCGAGGGTCCGGCTGAACGAGATTGTTGATCCCGATCGCGGGCACAAACGCGAATGCGGGACGCGTGTAGCCGGAGTGTCCGCCAGGATGTGGATCGGTGGGCCAGACACTTCTCGGGAATCCGTAGTTCACACCGTAGCTCACCAGCGGCCATCCATAATTGGCGCCACGGCGGATGAAGTTGATCTCGTCGCCACCCTGCGGGCCGTGCTCAGTCGAGAAAATCCGGCCGTCGCGCATCACAACGAGCCCTTGCGGATTGCGCATCCCACTTGTGTAAATTCGCGTTTCCAACGAGCGCAGATCAATTTGGATAATCTTCCCGAGGTCCCAATTGGGATCCATCGCGGCGCGCTGCGATGAATTGTAACCGTCGAATTGATGGTCGCCGACACTGACAAGCATTGTATTGTCGTCGGTCAGCACCATACGGCCGCCCGCTTCCGTCCCCTGAAAACGCCAGCCATGATCCTTGTCGGGAATACATCCTGGCCGCGCGGTGAACACATCCTCCCAGCCGGACGTAACATGCAGCCCGTCATTGGCTTGCTCCAGCCGGGCGCGCACGATCTTGAACTGATAACAGCCCGCTCGCTCAAAGCGGCTCAGGCTCGCGTAGAGCTCCCAACTGTTCTCTCCACGCGCACGCGCGAGCAGGTCGTGAACCCGAAACTCCGCCGCCATGAACAGAGGATCTTCACTCAAAGGCGTGCCGCGAATGGCCGCGACGTTGGTTGGCGCCTGCAATGGCAACGGGCGCAAAACGTTGTCGGCGCCCAAATAGCCGAAGCGCCCCAGCGGAGACGAGAACACAAGGTTGCCGCCAAGAACCGCCAATGCCCCACCGCGCACGCCTGGCGCATGAACGCGGATGGCCGCCCACTCGATAGTGTGCTGATTTAGGTCAACTTGGCGCCATGTCGCGCGCTGAGTGTCCCCGGCGCGGAGCCCCAGCGCGTGTCCGGCGGCAGCCAGTCGCTGCTCAAAATCAAAGCGCCGCGCGAGCCGGTCCGGCAGTTCTGCGCGTTCAGCGACGACGCCTGCACTCACGCCAAACGCGAAGAACACCCCCAAGACCATCGTCGCTAAGACAAGTTTGAATACCAGCGCGCGAATGCGTCTCAGCTTGGGTGACTTTTTCCCCGGTTCGCGTCGCGACGCGCGAATCCGCGCACGAATTGGATCGGCCAACCTTTCGCTGGCTGTCATGAGCTTACGCAGAGCACTCGTAATCAAGACGGCCTCGGACCCCACACTGCGCATGGGGCAGCGCGGCCGTGGCGTGCCACAATCGTGCCAGCATGCGACCAAGTCTTGCGTCGACAAAGATTTGGAGCAAACCCTATTGCAGGGAGCACGCGATGCGGTGGATCACGGTTGCGATGTTTGGGCCGGCGGCGCTTGCCCTAGCGAATGCCTGCGGGCTGACCGTCAATCCCGAACGTCAGTCACCAGCCATCGTTCGGGTTTCGGATGACACAACTCAGCCAGCGCTCGGTCGCGCCATGCTAGAAGCTCGCGCAGATCTCGCTGAAAAGGAACAGCGCTACCGGCAGGTGTTGCAGATGAGCGAGACCGGCAATTGGCAACATATCGACGCACTCGGCTCGGAGCCGCTCATCACTTTGCGCGAGCGGCGCGAGACCAATTTGCGTCGTCAGTGGGAGCTGCAGGAAGTGACAGAGCTTGATTCACGGCGCGCGTCGCAACAGCGCGCTGTGATCTACGCTCTGCGCGCTGAGCAGAGTGAAATCGAAAGCGACATCAAAGCAGAACTTGGAGTGGTTTTGCTGGCTCTGAAAATCGAGGTCCTGCACGCTCGCGTTCGGGCCGGAGACGCCCAAGCCCTGCTGGAAGCGACCCTCTCTGACGGCGCCGGCCACTGATCTCAAACGGCGAAGAGCAAACATCGCCCCCACGGCGACACACGCGCTATTCTGACATCAGCGGGAACCAGCAGCACAGCAGCTTGTTCCGACACCATGCTTGTCGTCGTGCTCGTCATCCTCGTGGTTTCCGCAGCTTTGGTGGCGGGCGCGCTTTGGGGTGTGTTCGGTGCGCTTGGCGAGAAACTGGAAGGCTTCCTGGTGGCGCTCGCCGGCGGCGCGTTGCTCGTTTCCGCCACTTCCGAACTGGTGGAGCCGGCGCTTGAAGCCACCTCCCTTCTCATCGTCATCGCATCAACGTTGGCGGGCGCGCTTGTCTTCTTTGTCGCCGACAAGCTGGTCGATCAAACACTCGGCGCTCAGTCCGGCGGCGGCCTTCTTGCCGCGATCACATTGGACGGCATTCCCGAAAATCTGGCGCTTGGCGTGGCGCTCATCGGCGCCGAACCAATGCAGGTCGCCGCGCTCGCGGGCGCAATCCTTCTCTCCAATCTGCCAGAAGCGGCCGGCGGCGCACGAGACATGTGCAAGAACCGCATGAGCAAGGCCGTCGTCGTCGCAACCTGGTCGGTCACGGCGCTGATCTTGAGTGCAGCGGCAATTATCGGGAATGTAGCACTGACCGGCGTCGGCCAGACACCGCTCGCAGCGATCCGCTGTTTCGCGGCCGGCGCTGTTATCGCCTCGCTGGCAACCGAAGTCTTCCCCAAGGCCTACAAGGAAGAACGCGAACTCTCCGGCATCGCCACCGCCATCGGCTTCGTCATCGCCATCGCCCTGGGCCAACTCGGACAAGGCGCGTAACCAGATCGCTCCACAGGCAAATCGCGGCATCGCGGCGCATCTGCGGACGGGCGTCGGTTTTCGCTGCGCGGAAACCTCGTTAGGTTGGCGCGGAGGGAGAAGCCAAAGATGCTGCTGCGCCGCGTGATGGAACAGGTCAGAGCCCAGAACTGGTTTGCGGTCGGCGTCGACCTCGTGATCGTCGTGCTTGGCGTCTTCTTGGGCATTCAAATGGGAAACTGGAATGAATCGCGCCTTGAAAAGGCGCAATCCGTCACATTCACCCGTTTGCTCGAACATGACCTCCATGCCGATGCGGCGCGCTATCGCGATGTCGCTGCGTATTACACCTCGGTGCGCGACAACGCCGTGCGCGCGCTCGGCGCCCTTGAAGGTGAAGCGCCGCTTTCCGACGAAGCCCTGATTATCGCCGCCTACCGCGCTAGCCAGGTTGCGCTGGTGCCAATCAATCGCTCGACCTTCGATGAACTCGTTTCCACCGGGCGCATTAATCTGATTACCAATCCCGGCTTGCGTGCGATGGCGATTGAGCACTTTGGCTTCAACTACATCGCGTCCGCCGCCGCCGATGGACGCCAATCCAGCTATCGAAATCTCCTGCGTGAGACCCTGCCGCCCGAAGCCCACCGGGCAGCGCGCGAACACTGCGGCGACGTCGATTCAGCTGAGATCGTTGCGCTGGACTATCCGTGCTCGCTTGGGCTTTCAGCCGCAACCATCCACCACTCAGCAAACGCGCTTCGCGCCGAGCGGGCGATACCCGCATCGCTGCGGCATCGCAGCAATGAACTCGATATCCAAATACGCGATCTGATTACCCGCGCCGCGCAACTCGATCGCGCATCATCGGCAGAGGAGCGATGATGCGCGCGCGAGCGCCGCGTTCTAAGGAACGCGCACCTCGCTGCACGCCACTTGCGTCGCGCTCAGGCGGCCCGTCGGCGTCCAATCGTCGGTACCGTAATCGCGCACATATTCGGTTCGCACCCAGTGATCCGCATCAAGAACATGGAAGACGGCCTTCCAATCGTGATCGCGGCGGGGATGCACTTGCCACATCACCATGTCTTCGTCGCGCAGTTCAGCGCGCAAGTCTAGAAAATTGTGGTTGTGGCCTAGCTTGGCCCGAGGTCGACACTCCGCCTCGCCAGCGGAATGGAAATGGGTCAAGCTTCCCGCAGCTAGCGGGGAGATATCAGATGCTGTTGCGCCACGTGATCGCGCACCTGCGCAAACAGGAATGGACGGCCATCGCGATCGATTTTCTCATCGTTGTCGTCGGTGTCTTCATCGGTATTCAGGTCGCGAATTGGAACGAGACCCTCGGGGATCGTAGAGTGGAACATGCGTTGTTGCAGCGGCTTCATATCGAAACGCAAGAACTCCTCGCGGTTACGCGCGAGGAGTACCGGGCGCACCGGGAACGTGCGGCGCCTTCTGTGACTGCTAATCCTGTTCTGTTTTCTCAGCAGGCTGCACGCCCGCTAACGGTCAGCGAGTGCGAATGGATTGCCGGGTCCCACGTTATCAGTAGGCCAACCGATGAGTTGCCGGTCCTGGATGAAATGCTCGCGACCGGCCAGCTCAACCTGATTGTGGACCAGGAGGTGAAAGAACGCCTGCGCGCGTACATCTTGTTCCGCGAACGCCAGCGCGGCATTTATTTTGATGCTACAAACGAGCCCTTCAGACTCTACAGTCGTCACCCGGAACAGATGACCATCTCGCGCGCGCCAGTGGAAGACGACTATGACGGGCGTTGGACGTTTCTCAGCGGGGAAGGATTCCGATGGGTGGTGAACTGCAATGTAGATGAGATGCGCAGAAGCGCGAGTTTCCTGAACGACTATGTCGACAATAGTGGCCGCAATGCCACTGTTCTTCAAACCTATGAGCGTCGGGAAGAACAACTGGTCGCGCTCGAAGCTGTTCTCGCCGCCAGGCTTGGAGTCCAGGCGCAACCTGAAATGCCCACCCCATGATACTCCGCCGCGTCATCGCGCACCTGCGAAAGCAAGAATGGACGGCCATCGCGATCGACTTTGTGATCGTGGTGCTCGGCGTGTTTGTCGGTCTCCAAGTTTCTAACTGGAACGCTGCACGTAGCGAGCGGTCCGCGGAGATCCGCTATCTCGCGGCGATGGAGGAAGATGTCGCTTACTCAATCGAAAAGCTTGAGGAGCTGATTACTTCGATGGAGCGTCAGGAAGAGGCGCGCGCGGCACTCTACGCCTTCAGCCTTGATCCGCAAGATACAATGGAGCCCGAACTCCGGGACCGCCTTATCGCCCACGGCCTATTTCACCTCGCGACTTTCAGAGTTCGGCAGGTCACCTACGAGGCGCTGAAGGGATCTGGGCGTTTGAACGCGATTTCAAGCCCTGCGCTGATTTCCGCGCTGCAATCCTTAAGCGCCGAGGTCACGGAGGTGGAGCGCCGCGAACGCGACGAACTGCAAGTAACCTATTTGTTTTCCGACCCGCTACTCATTTCCGGCGTCGACATGGCAGGCGTGCTTCGCCAACCGAACATCAACGGCGCGCCGCCTGCGATCGGTTGGCTGACCGAGACGCAACACCCGCCTTCTGTGACGCCGCGCGTAATGAAGACGCAAGCGTTCCGAAACGCCGTGCTCTATCGGTCCTACTTTACCTCCGCCCGCCTTCACGACGTCAGGCGCGTGCTTGAAAGTCACCGGCGCATCGCCGGCCTAATCAACGATAGACAGGCTGAAATCGGGGCGCCCCGTTCGAATGCCGAGTGACTGTTTCCGGCGAAAAACAGCCGTCCGCGCTACATCTATCCCACACCCAGCAGCCCCTAACCCTCTGACTCCGCTCACGCCGCATCCAAATCTATCCGACACCCCCAGGACCGCGCGCATACTGTTCGCGCACATGCATTCCTCGCCGCCCCCGCAAACGACACCGCCCACAGCACAGCTTTGGGAGCGTTTGCGCGGGTTGTTTGGCCGCATCGTCGCCGCCATCGGCGCGCCCGCCATCCTTGTGACGCTCCAATTCGCGCCGCGCATGCGCACCGCAATGGTTCGCCACATCGCGCTTGTCGAAATCTTGGCGCGCAAACTGCTCCTCGCTGAGGCCGCAGCACTTATGCCAGATATGCAGCGCGGCCCGCGTCTCATCGAAGCCAAGCTCAGCGCCAGCGGGCTTTACACGCCGCCGCCGGCGTGGCGACGCCCGTGCGCACCCCGGCGCGCGCGAATAGCCGATCCAGCCAATCCCGAAACCTGGTCAGCCCGCTTTGCACTGGCCATTCCGCGCGACGCGCGCACGGTCGAGGATCGCCGCGCGCCGCGCATTCGCGCGCTCTGGGGTGGAGGGCCGCCGCCGCCCGCGCCAGAGCGTTCGCCGCCCAACCGCAACTCCGGCGCCTTCTGTGTCGCCCGCCGTGTCGAGGCGCTGCGCCGCGTGCTCAACGACCCCGCGCCGCACGTGCAGCGGCTCGCGAGAAGCCGCCGCATTGGCGTGGCGCGCTCCCGCGACGTGATCCGCCACTACGCGCTGCGCGCACCGCGGCGCTTTGTCGGCGACCGCCACGATCCACTGCTCACGATTCACATTTTCTCTGCTGCTGTACACGCCCAAACCGTGCTCGCCGACACGAGCTAGCCGCCCGCAACAAGTTCCATTGCAGAACGTTCCCTTACGCTGCAGCGCCAGGCGCTGCGGCGCCGCAGGCGCATGCTAAGCTCTCGCGACTCGATGCGGAGCACCAATGCCGTCTTTCCTCACCTCGCCCCAAATTGCGCCGATCCTGATGCTGATCGGATCGAACGTGTTCATGACGTTCGCCTGGTATGGCCACCTGAAGTTTAAGTCGACGCCGCTTTTGATCGCGATTGTCGTCTCTTGGGGGATCGCCTTCGTCGAATATTGTCTTGCCGTGCCGGCCAACCGCATCGGCTCGGCCGCCTACTCGACCGCCGAACTAAAGACCATGCAGGAAGTGATCACGCTTACCGTGTTCGTAGGCTTCTCGACGCTTTTCCTGCGCGAACAACTCGGCTGGAACCATCTGCTGGGCTTTGCCCTCATCGCCGCCGGCGCGGCGGTCGTGTTTCTCGGCAAAGCTTAGAGCAAGAACCAAACCAGCCACGGCATCGCGATCGCCAAGGCCATGGCGATCTCAACACCAATGCTCAAACGGTTGAATTTGCTGTCCGCCCCATCACGCCACATCGCGACGGCGCGCCCAAACGCGGCGCCGCCCCAACCCGCTGCAATGGCGGCGCTGGCCCCAGTCGCCATCACACCGATCAAATAGACGCCGCCCATGAGGTAGAACAGCGTGAACACAAGTGCCACCAGATGCAGGCCAAGAAACACGCCGCCGAACGTGGCGCGAAACTCAGCCTGTCCGCCGCCCTGATCGTCAGCTTTCAGGCGCACGAACTTCGCCGCCCACGCAGGGTCGATCAGCGCGCGCGCGCCAAGCCCCACGCCGACCAGCAAAGCCAACGCGCTCAAGCACCAAGCAAAGATCATTAGCGCATGCCGGGCAGGCTCTCGCCTTCCGGCTTCGCGCGCTTGCCGGTCCAGCCGTACTTGCCGAGCTCTTGCAGCGCAATCGAGCGCGCGTGCACTTCATCCGGCCCATCAGCGAGACGCAACGTGCGGATGCCGGCGTAGCTCTTCGCCAGACCGAAATCCTGGCAAACCCCGGCGCCGCCATGCGCCTGGATCGCATCGTCGATGATCTTGAGCGCCATGCGCGGCGCCGCCAATTTGATCATCGCGATCTCATTCTTCGCGACCTTGTTGCCAGCCACATCCATCATGTACGCGGCCTTGAGGCACAAGAGCCGGTTCATCTCGATGTCGGTGCGCGCCTCGGCAATCCGCTGCTCCCAAACCGAATGCTCGGCAATCGTCTTGCCGAACGCCACCCGCGTCGTGATCCGCTTGCACAGCGCCTCAAGTGCGGCTTCCGCCGCACCGATCGTGCGCATGCAATGGTGAATGCGGCCCGGGCCCAAGCGGCCCTGCGCGATCTCGAACCCGCGTCCTTCGCCGAGCAACAAGTTCGACGTCGGCACGCGCACATCCTTCAACTCAATTTCCATGTGCCCGTGCGGCGCGTCGTCATAACCGAACACGGTCAGCGGCCGCAGGATGTTCACGCCCTTCGCGTCAAGCGGCACCAGGATTTGGCTTTGCTGGCTGTGGCGTGGATTTTCCGGATTGGTCTTGCCCATCAGGATCGCGATCTTGCAGCGCGGATCGCCGGCGCCGCTCGACCACCATTTGCGGCCGTTGATGACGTAGTCGTCGCCATCGCGCTTGATCTCGCACTGGATGTTGGTCGCATCCGATGACGCCACCGCAGGCTCGGTCATCAGGAACGCTGAGCGGATCTCGCCATTCATCAGCGGCTTCAGCCATTGGTCCTTGTGCGCGCGCGTGCCGTAGCGCTCGAGCACTTCCATGTTGCCCGTATCAGGCGCCGAGCAGTTGAACACTTCCGACGCAAACCCGACCCGTCCCATGATCTCCGCCAGCGGCGCGTACTCGAGATTGGTGAGTTGCTCGCCTTCAAAGTTGAAAGTGTCATCGACCTTCGGGTGGCCGCTCGACGGCGGCATGAAGAAATTCCACAGGCCCTCCTTCTTCGCCTTCACCTTCAGGTCTTCCACAACCTGAATGACCTTCCAGCGCCCCCCCTCTTTCTGCTGCGCCTCATAAGCAGGCACCGCCGGGATGATGTGGTCCTCCATGAACTTGCTGACGCGGCCCATCCATTCCTTGGTCTTCGGCGAATGTTCGAAATGCATGGGAGGTCCTCCGGGCGCTAGCGGCTTGTTTGGCGGCACGCTAAAGCCGGGGCGTGACGGGGGCAATCGGCTCATGGACCTTGCCGCAGGGACATTAGAACGCGGGCGCGTCCGGCTGGAGCCGTTCGAGGAGCGCCATCGCGAAAGCCTAGCGGCGGTGGCGGACGCCGACCCCGAGATTTTCCGTCACATGCCATTTCCTGTGGCGAAGCTCGGCTACAGCGCCTGGTTCGATCTGCTGCGCCAAGATCAAGCCGAAGGCCGCTCGATCCCGCACGCCGTGCTGCTGGACGACCGAATCGTCGGTCAGAGCTGCTATCTCAACATCAGGCCACGCGACGCCGGGGTCGAGATCGGCTCCACCTGGTACGCCCGCGACGCGCAAGGCGGCATCGTCAACCCAAGCGCCAAGCTGCTGCTGATCGGAAACGCCTTCGCGCAAGGCGCCGAACGCGTCGAACTCAAGACCGACGCCCTCAACGCACGCTCTCGCGCCGCGATGTTGAAGATGGGCGCACAGTTCGAAGGCATCCATCGCAAGCACATGCGCCGCGCCGACGGCAGCCTGCGTGATACAGCCTGGTTCTCAGTGATCCGCGAAGAATGGCCATTTGTAAGAGCGGGCCTGGAAACGCGCCTGGCTGCATACTAGGGCAACGATGGATAAGTTCGATTTCATTCTCATTCTGCTGTCGTTTGTATTCGCGATGGCGATGGCGCACCTGCTCGCAGGCGTTGGCACACTCATCTCGGCGCGCGAGCGCGTGCGCTTTTCCCCGCTCCTGACCCTCGCGATCTCGAACGCTCTGCTTCAGGTCTTCGTCGATTGGCTGGCTTTGTGGGACCTTCGCACTCTGCCGGAATGGGATCTGGCGACGATCGCCGTCATCTTCACCTATCCCATCGTCATTTACTTCCTATGCGTCGCCGCCGTCCCCGAGCCGTCACATGAACAACCGATCGACATGGAAGCCTTCTACTGGCGCACACGCCCACTCTATTACAGCCTGTTCTCCCTGCTGCTCCTGATCTTCATGGGCGGCTCGTGGGTGCTCCTGCGAACATCGGCGCCCGAACTCGCGCTGCAACAATGCCTCAGCAATTTGCCGTTCCTGCTGCTGTGTCTGCTCGCGCTCTTCGTACCCGCGCGCTGGGCGCAATGGACCGCAGGCGTGGCGCTTCTGATGCTGACGGTGGGCTGGTCCATATTGTTCGCCAGCACAATCCGCTAGCACGTTGAAAGCAGCGCACTGACCGCCTAAACTAAGCCTGACGCGAGCGCCGCAGTTTTGCGGCTATCGGGGCGCTCCCCGCCGCGCCGCTCTCCAACTCTGACATAGGAGGCGCGCGTGGTTTCGCTCGCTATCGCTCACAAAGTGGGAGGCTGTGCATGACACACATCCTCCTGCTCATTCTCGTCCTCGTCACGTCCACCGTGTCGGGCGTCTTTGGCATGGCTGGCGGTCTCATGCTGATGGGCGGGCTGACGCTCGCAATGCCCGTTTCCGCCGCCATGGTCAGCCACGGCGCCGTGCAATTCGTCTCCAACGGCTGGCGCGCCTTCCTGCACCGGGCGCACATCGATTGGCGCATCATCGTCATGTACGGCATCGGCTCGGCCATCGCGGCGGCGCTTCTGGCCTCGATCACCTATGAACCCACGAAGGCGTGGGTCTATCTGATGCTTGGTCTGGTCCCCGGCCTCGCCTGGCTGCCGAAGGGCAAGTTCCATCTCGACGCCGCCAAGCCAATCCATGCAATCGCCTGCGGCCTCTTCGTCACCGGCCTGAACGTCATCGCGGGCGTTTCCGGCCCGCTGCTCGACGTCTTCTTCGTGCGCACCAATCTCTCACGCCACACCATCGTCGCGACCAAGGCGGCCACCCAGGCGTTCAGTCACACCGTGAAGATGGTGTTCTATGGCCTACCGCTGATCACTGCCGTGGATACCGGCCTGCCGCCCTTGTGGTTCTTCCTGGTCGCGGCGCCGCTCGCGATGACCGGCGCATGGCTCGGCGGCAAGGTGCTCGACCGGATGAGCGATGTGAACTTCCTGAAGTACACGCGTCTGATCGTGACGGCGCTTGGCGCGGTCTATTTGCTGCAAGCCCTGGCGCTGTTCGCGACGAGCTAACGCCAGGCGCTTCCCGGACGCAGCCCCGGCCTTTGAGCCGGGGTGCGAGCCGGGACCCAGGAGCAACACACTGCACTCTGTCACTCCCTGGGTCCCGGTTCTCCGCTTCGCTTCGACCGGGAAGCGTGAGTGTCAAAATCTATCCTACACTTCCGAACCTGAGCGATACTGCGCGCATGCTCAAACATCACCGCCGTCGCCTCCACACGCTTCCACATCCAGCAAATCCGCTGGCTTGCACTCCAGCGCTTCGCAAATCTTCGCCAACGTCTCGAAGCGCACACCCTTCACCTTGCCCGTGCGCAGCAGCGACAGGTTCGCTTCGGTAATGCCAACGCGCTCAGCCAAGTCTTTCGACTTCATCTTGCGGCGCGCAAGCATCACATCGAGGGTGACGACAATTCGCAGCATCAGACGATCTGATCGTTCTCGGCTTTGATGCGAGCGGCGGCTTCGAGCACGCGGCCGAGCACGGCGACGAAAGCTGCGAAGGCGATGAGGCCAAGGTCGAACGGCTCCATCTGCCATTCGAAACCGCGGCCCTCCTGCGTGATCCACGAATAGATCGTGGGCGAGCCGACGACCTTGAAGCCGAGCGCCCAGAGCGCGCCCTCAGCGGCTTTGCGCACGCCAGCGCTGGCTTTCAGGGAAAAGAACTGCCCCTTGCCGTACTCGTCGAGCACCTTGCTCAAATCGAGCAGTGCGGCCGCGAGCAAGAAGCTCGGCAGCGCCAACACCCAGAAGGGCCCGAAGGCGCGCAGAACGGCGAGCGCGCCCGGCAGATCGAACGTGACCTGCTGGCTCGCCAGCGCGTCCAAAGCGGGCGAGGCGCCTTCGGCGACGGCCGCCAGAACGATCAGGATCGCGCCAACAATGGCTGCCGTTACGGCGCCACCGGCAAGTTGCTGCGCGCGCCGGAGCGGCGCGAGTGCGGCTTCAGTCATTTGGGAAGAGCCTCAAGTAAGACGATAATCAATTATCGTATTGCAATAATTTTGTCAAGCGGATGCTCAGAGTGGTTAAGGCCCTGGCAACCAGCGCACGGGTCCCATGGATCACTTGAGATTCGGGACGGCAAATAATGCCCATCATCACGCACATTCTGCTCTACGCCGCCTACGCGATGGTTTCGCTGACGGTGGGGCTGGCGCTGAACGAAGTCGGCGGTGAAGGGCTCGGCTCATCGATCCTTGGCGGCATCGCCCTTTTCTCAGCCTGCGCAGTCACCCACGCCGGCATCTCCGCCGCCGCCGCGGCTGGGCGCGTCAGTCAGGCTGAGAAGAAGATCAAGGGCGACATGGAGCGCCTGCGCACCGCGCACCGCGAAGTCGCAGCCGACATCGACGCCGTGCAAACCCGCCTCGACCAGATCGAAACCCAAGTCGCCTTCGGCGCGCCGCCGCAGCAGCAACAGATACCCGCCGCCACAACAACCGGTGCGCCGATCGAACTGAAGCTGATTGACCAGATCGTCGATAAGCTCGGCGCCGCCATGGATGCGCGCCTGAACACCATTCAGAACGCCGGCAACATCACCGCGATCAATCCAACAGCCGCGCGCGGGCCAATGGATCTCGTGCGCGAAGCGTTGATGGAAAATCGCGTCGAATTGCACCTCCAGCCGATCGTACAGCTGCCGCAACGCAAGACCGCGTTCTACGAAGGCTTCACCCGCCTCAAAGATGCAAACGGCCGCCTCATCCTGCCTACGGAGTTCATCCCTGCAGCCGAGCAAGCCGGGCTCATGGGAACGATCGATAATGTGTTGCTGTTCCGCTGCGTGCAGATCGTGCGCAAGCTGATGAAGCAAGACCGCCGCATCGGCATCTTCTGCAATCTATCGCCCGCTGCCTTGGCCGATGAGCACTTCTTCCCGCAATTCCTCGACTTCATGCGCGACAACCGCGATCTCGCCGGCAGCGTGATTTTTGAAATCCCCCAAGACGCCTACGAAAACCGCACGTCTATCGAAGCGCGCGCCATGGCGAAGCTTGTCGATCTCGGTTTCCGTTTCTCGATCGACCGCGTGACCAACACCGAAATCGACCTGCCGGACCTTGAGCGCTCCGGTGTGCGTTACGTGAAGGTCGCGGCGAGCACGCTGGTTGAGCAGGTCGTCCATCGTGGCATGCGCCCCCGTTCGGCGATCACGCGCGAAATTGCCGCCGCCGATATAGCGGCGATCTTCCAGCGTTATGGCATCGATCTCATCACCGAACGGATCGAGGCGGAAGACACCGTCCTTGAGGTGCTCGACCTCGACGTGCCGTACGCCCAGGGTCACCTCTTCGGCGCGCCGCGCGCCATCAAAGAGAGCCTGATGGAAGAAACCGCGCCGCCGCGCGAATTCTACCTGAAGCAAAGCGGACGGGTGAGCTGATCACCCCAAGAAGCGTCATGCTGAGCCTGCCGAATGTTGAGGGTTGCGTTTTGTGATGACCGAACGCACCTAGCGGCCAATGACGAAGCTCATCGCCATCACCGGCGGCTCAGGCGCAGGCAAAACAACAATCGCCCGCGCGCTCGCCAAGCGCCTTGGTGCTGGCGCCGTGGTGATTGCGGAAGATGACTATTATCGCTGCTCATCGACAGTGCCTGACTTCGATCCGGCGACCTACAATTTCGACGTGCCGACCGCGAAAGAGCACGCCTTGCTGCGCGAGCATCTGGCGCTCGCGAGAAGCGGCGTCGCGTTCGACAAGCCGGTCTACGACCTCGTGACCCATCGGCGGACGCCGGAGGTGGAGCGCATCGCGCACGCCAATTGGGTCATCGTCGAAGGCATTCATTTGCTTGCCGCGCCCGAGCTTCGCGAACTGTTCGACGTCAGCGTCTTCATGCATTCAGATGAGGCGCTCCGCCTTGGCCGCCGCATGATCCGCGACACGGAATCCCGCGGTCGAACGCCCCGTTCGATCATGGCGCAGTTCTTCACCCACGTGCGCGCAATGCATGAAGCCCACGTGGAGCCGCAGCGCGCGTTCGCCGATCTTGTGATCGTCTGCCCTTACGAAGCCGGTCCAGAGCACGCGGACGCAAGCGCCGCCCAAATAGCGGAACGCTTAACGTGACCAAGCCAATCACCAGTATTGACGAAATCGCCGATCGCTATGACGCCGTGCTCTGCGACGTGTGGGGCGTCATTCACAACGGTCGCCAGGCCTACCCAACAGCATGCGCCGCCCTGCAGCGCCTGCGCGCCGCGGGTAAGCACGTGATCCTCATCACCAACGTCCCTAAACCACGTGGACCGATCCCAGGCCAACTCAATCGCTTCGGCGTGCCGCGCGATGCGTGGGACGCGATTGTCACGTCCGGCGATGCAATCCGTGCAGAACTGGCGCAGCGAGCACCCGGGCCAGTCTTTCGCATAGGCCCACGCGACTATGACCGGCAATTGTGGGAGGGGCTGGAGCTTGTAGAAGCGCCGCTCAGTAGCGCGGCGTTCATCGGCATTTCCGGGCTCAACCGGGATGACGAGACGCCTGCGGACTACGTCGAGACGTTGCGCCAAGCCAAGGTGCGCGACTTGGAGATGATCTGCGCCAACCCCGATATCGTCGTGCAGTTCGGCGACCGCATGATTTGGTGCGCCGGCGCAATCGCGCGCGACTACGAAGCGCTCGGCGGCAAGGTGATTATGGCGGGCAAGCCGTTCGCGCCAATCTATGATCTCGCACGCGAGGAACTCGCCGAGATTGCCGGCCGCGATATCGAGGCGTCCCGGATTCTCTGTATCGGCGATGGCGTCGTAACCGATATTGCGGGCGCCAACGCGCAAGGTCTCGACAGTCTCTTCATCGCCGCCGGCATTCATGGCGAAGCGCTCTGGACGAACGGCAAGCTCGATCCCGCCAAGGTCGATGCCGCGCTGGCCGCCGAAAATGTCCGCGCCACCTACACGATGGCGGCGCTGGCTTAGTAGGTACGCACGCCGAAATCGTCGAACTGCTCGCCAATGTGCCCGTCAAAGTCACGGGCCTGGTTCATGTCTTCGGTCCCTGCGCTATCGCCGCTACGCCGGCGTGCTATTCCGCGGCCGAAGAGCGCTATCGGATTGCCGGATTCCACCGCCAGCGCCGCTTCAAATGAGGCCTTGGCGTCAGCCCACTGACCCTCGCGCAGCTGCAAGACGCCGCGGCAAAGCTGGCCTTCGACATTGCGCGGGTCGGCGGCAACCGCGGCATCCGCATCCTGGCGAGCGCGGTCAAACTCGCGCTTCTCGTTGAGATCGAGCCAGCACCGGCCCGCCCGCGCTTCGGCCAAATTGCCGTCAGTGCGAATGGCCTGATCGTAGTCGTTGGCGGCGCCTTCGAGATCGTTCAGCCGCTGCTTGGCGCGCGCGCGTCCCGCAAGCGCAACGGCCGAGCGCGGCTCATGGTCGAGCGCGGAGTTGAAGGACGAAATGGCTTCGGAGAATTCACCGCGCCGAACCTGAATTTGTCCGAGGATCAGATAGGCTTCGCCGGCCTGACTGAGTTCGATAGCGCGGCGCGCGGCAGGTTCGGCGGCATCCAACTGACCGCTGGCGAGTAGAATGCGGCCACGGCCGATAAGGGCGGCTGAGTTTTCGCCATCGAGATCGATCGCCGAGCCATAGTCGCGCAACGCCGCCGTGACATCGCCCGTGTCTTCCTGCGCTTCGCCGCGCGTGCTGTAGGCAACAGATCGTTGTTGCGGCGCAAGCGACTCATTTTGTGCTGCAGCCGTGCACGCCGCAATCTTGGCTTCAGCTTCCTGCGCCGCCAGGCAACGCTGAGAATCGTCAGCTACGTCGGTTCGATCGCACGCCGCGAGAGTCGCCGCCAGGACCGCGCCAACGAACCAAATCTTGCGCATCCGCGCCCTCCTCAAGGTCAACCTAGACCATCCCCAAAGGCCGCGCCTAGAGTGCCCTCACATAATAGGGAGCACCGCGATGGCCAATTTGTTCGACTTGAGCGGCAAGAGCGCAATCGTCACAGGCTCCTCGCGCGGCATCGGCAAGCAGATCGCTTACCGCCTCGCGGAACACGGCGCGAATGTCGTCGTCTCTTCACGCAAACAAGACGCGTGTGACGCAGCCGCGGCTGAGATCAACGATAACCTTGGCCGCAAAGCCGCGATCGCGGTCGCCGCGAACATTGCCGCCAAGGAGGCGCTACAGAACCTCGTCGACGAAACCAACCGCGCGCTCGGCAAGATCGACATCTGCATCTGCAATGCTGCTTCGAACCCGTACTTCGGGCCAATGAGTGGCATCACCGACGATCAGTTCATGAAGATCCTGCAGAACAACGTCATCTCCAACCACTGGCTCATCAACATGTGCGCCCCGCAAATGCGCGAGCGCAAAGACGGCGCAGTGATTATCATCTCGTCCGTCGGCGGCCTGAAGGGCTCGCCGGTGATCGGCGCTTACGATATTTCCAAAGCCGCCGACATGCAGCTCGCGAGAAACCTCGCGGTCGAATTCGGCCCCGATAACGTACGCGTCAACACGATTGCGCCAGGCCTGGTGCAGACCGATTTCGCGAAAGCGCTCTGGGAGAACCCGGAAATACTGAAGACCTCGACCTCGCGTGCAGCGCTGAAGCGCATCGGCCAGCCCGACGAGATCGCCGGCATGGCAGTCTTGCTTGCGTCACAAGCGGGCGCGTTTCTGACAGGTCAAACGATCATTATAGATGGCGGCGTGATGGCCGCCTAGAACGCGCCAATGACCGGCACGAGCGTGGACTTCAGCGCCTGGGCGCTGAACGGCTTGACAATAAAGCTCGACGCGCCCTGCGCTTCGGCGCCCTCAGAATTGTCATTGGCGACCATTACGAACGGCGTTTGCGCGATGCGCTCTTCAGCGCGGATGCGTTGCAGGAATTCTATGCCGGTCATCGGACTCATGTGTGAGTCCGAGATCACCAGCGCGTAGTCCTTGCTGCGCATCTTGGCCAAGGCGGCGGCGCCGTCATTGGCTTCGTCAATATTGGTAAAACCGAGCTGGCGGAGCAGGTTTCGCATGATGCGGATCATGGTGTTGTAGTCATCCACGATCAAAATCGGCATCGTCATCGAAACGGACATCTGCGCCAGCCTTTTCCCACTGACCGGCGCTTGTTGTTCGCTTCACCGGGAAGGGCACACCGCCGAGCCAGGGTGCGATGGCCCGGCGGTGAGACGTTTCCGGCTCTTAAGTGCGCCGTGTCGTGAAGTGAGAGATAGCAAAGACCTGAGAATTTTCGGTAAAACAGCGCTTAAGTATGAATGAACGCCGGCGCACATTGTGCGCACTATGGTTAGGAGTTGGAAACACATGGCCCCACTTCTGGCTGACTTGAGAAAGACTTTGTGAACGAATGCCGAGCCTGGGCCCAACCTCAACAATTCCTAATGATGCGCGCGGCGCCGCCATCGCGCTCGGGAATTTCGATGGCGTGCACGCGGGGCACCAAGCTGTCGTGGCGAATGCAGCGAAAGCCGCCGATGAATTAGGCGTCGCGTTAGGCGTTGCGGTTTTCGAGCCGCATCCGCGAAAATTTTTCAAACCGGATGCCGCACCTTTCCGTCTTCAGAATGGGGCTCAACGTGCTCGGGCATTGGCTGATCTCGGCGTGGAAGAAGTGTTCGAGATCGGCTTCGACGCGGCGCTTGCCGGCTCGAGCGATCGCGCGTTCGCAGAGCGTGTGCTGCGCGACGTGCTCGGCGTCGCCCATGTAAGTGTCGGCGCAGACTTTGAATTCGGCAAAGGCCGCTGCGGAAATGCAGAGAGCTTGAAAGGGCTGGGAGACGAACTCGGCTTCAGCGTGGCGGCTGTCGCGCCGGTGGGCGGCGACAAGAAAGTTTCCTCGACCGGGATCCGCGAGGCGATCAATCGCGGCGACATGACGGCGGCGAGCAAGATGTTAACGCGCCCCTGGGCGATCGAAGGCGAAGTGCTGAAAGGCTTTCAGCGTGGACGAACGCTCGGATTTCCAACCGCCAACCTTGCGCTCGGCGACTATGTGCGGCCCCGACTCGGCGTTTATGCGGTCAGGGTCGATACCGGCGATGGCGTCTTGTTGCCTGGCGTTGCAAGCGTCGGTGTGAACCCAACAGTCGGCGCCCTGCCCGAACCCTTGCTCGAAGCACATCTCCTGGATTTCAGCGGCGATCTCTACGGGCGCACGATTGAAGTCGAACTGATCAGCTTCCTGCGCGACGAGGCGAAGTTCGACGGCCTTGGCGAGTTGAAGCGCCAGATGACGCGGGACGTCATCGATGCGCGCCGCGCTTTGGTTGGCGCCTAGAGTCATTCCAGGCGAGCGGAGCAAGACCTGGAATCCAGGGGGTCGTGGAGCTTGGCATCGGCTTCTGGATTCCAGATCACGCCTTTGGCGCGTCTGGAATGACTCAAGCTGGCCTCGCGGTCGCCTTTACCTCCGCCTCGCCTTCGAGGACGACCTTGTCGCCAACGCGGCACTCGCATTTCAACTTCACGCGGCGGCCGCGTTCGATGAGTTCAGTTACTTCGATGGCCGTTTCGACGGTTGCGCCAATCATCACCGGCGCACGGAAGCTCAACGTCTGTGAAATATAGATCGAGCCCGGGCCCGGCAGACGCGTGGCGATGGCGGCGGAGACGAAACCCGCCGTGAACACGCCATGCGCGATGCAGCCGCCAAACGGCGTCGTTGCAGCGTAGGCTTCATCCAAGTGAATCGGATTGTGATCACCACTGATTTCAGCGAAGGCGGCAACCTTCTCCTTGGTTACGACGTTGCGCGTCGTCTCGCGCATGCCAACGCGAAGGTCTTCGAAATAGATTGTTTGCATTGCACTCATGCTTATCGGCCCTAGCATCGTCTTTCCGGGCGTACCGAAGCGAAGGCCCGGAATGACGAGACTACTATCGTCTCGCCTTAAAGAAATCGCGTAGCAATGTCGCCGCAGCCTCAGCTTCGACGCCGGTGGTGACCTCGGGTTTCCAGTGCGTCTGCGGCTGATCCCAGACTCGCGCGCCCTGTTCGACGCCGCCACTCTTGGGATCGCTCGCGCCATAGACGACTCGGGCAATGCGGGCCAAACTGATTGCGGCCGCGCACATCGCACACGGTTCCAGAGTTACATAGAGCGTGAGGTTCGGGCGCAGCCGATAATTGCCCAGCTTCTCGGCAGCATAGCGAAGCGCCAGAATCTCCGCGTGCGCCGTCGGGTCGGTCATTTGGATCGGACCATTCGAAGCGCCTTCGATCACCTCACCCGTCGCCTCATCTACGATGATGCAACCTACGGGCACTTCCCCAGCGTCTGCCGCCACCTTCGCCAAGCCAAGCGCCGACTGCATGTAGAACGCATCGCTCACGGACGGCGCAGCTCCAGCAGATCGGCGACAACCTCCCCCTGCGCGATGGTTTCGAACGTCCCCGGCACGATGGCTTCGCGATATTGGCGCCGCGCTTCCTCGTCGGAATGGTGCATTCTGGTTTCCATCGCCTTCTTCCAGGTGTCTTCATCCGGCCATTGCGCGTAGGCGATGTAGACGCCGTCGGCCTGCCTATGGAGCCTCGACCCCCAACCACCGAACTCCGCCGCAATCCGTTCGGTGCCGCGACGCCACCCCGCCTCGAATTGCGCTTCAAGCCCTGGTAGCACCTGCCACCTATAGATCACTGCGAACATGGCAAAACCTTCTGAGTCCTCTTCTAACCCGGAAGCCGAGCGCATTGCGAAGTTCCTCGCGCGCGCGGGGGTCTGCTCGCGGCGGGATGCTGAGCGATTGATCGCCGAAGGCCGCGTGAAGCTCAACGGCAAGGTGCTGGACACTCCGGCGGTGAAGGTGACCGCGGCAGATAAAGTGCAGGTCGATGGCCGCCCGATCGGCGCGGCCGAGGCGACGCGCATGTGGCGCTATCATAAACCCTCGGGGCTGGTGACCACGCACCGTGACCCGGCCGGGCGGCCAACGGTGTTTCAGCATCTGCCCAACGACATGCCTCGGGTGATTTCCGTCGGCCGGCTCGATCTCACATCCGAAGGGCTGTTGCTGCTGACCAATGACGGTGAACTCGCCCGTAAGCTCGAATTGCCCGCCAACGGCTGGCTGCGCCGGTATCGCGCGCGCGCGTTCGGGCGCGTGACGCAAGACGAGCTGGACACGCTGAAGGACGGCATCACCGTCGATGGCGTGCGCTATGGCTCGATCGACGCAAAGTTGGAGCGCGGCAGCGGCGCCAATGCGTGGATCAATGTGGCGATCACCGAGGGCAAAAACCGCGAGGTGCGGCGCGTGCTCGATGCATTGGGACTTCGCGTGAACCGGCTGATCCGGACATCCTACGGGCCGTTCCAACTCGGTACGTTGCCGCCCGGCGCGGTGGAAGAAATTCCGCGCAAGGCGCTCAAAGAGCAATTGGGCAAGGACTGGTCCTAGTGTCCGCCTAGAAATGCTGGAATTGAGGGAATGTATTGCGGCAAGAAGTTGTGCGCGTCTTCCCAGATCATCCGCGCGCCAGCAAAGACAATGAAGATAATCCCGATGACGGCGATCCAGCGATGGCGATCAATCACACGCGCGACAATCGAAGCCGCGATGCCCATGAGGATCACCGACAAGATCAAGCCGAACCACATGATGATTTCGTTGTGGCGCGAGACCGCCGCAACCGCGATGACATTGTCGAGCGACATCGAAACGTCGGCGACAACGATCGTGAGCAAGGCGCTGAAGAATGTCTTCGGCTTCTTGCCGCCGACTGCCTCCGCCGCTGCTACGCCCGCGGCCGGATCATTGACCTGAATAGGATTGTGGTGCTGGAGGTCGGACCACATCCGCCACGCCACCCAGAAGAGCAGCAAGCCGCCAACCAGCAGCAGACCCTGAATCTGCAAAAGGTGCAGCGTGACACTCGCGAAGGCGATCCGCAGAAAGAGCGCCAGCACGATGCCCCAGAAGATGGCCCTACGCCGCTGATCCTTCGGCAGCGCCGAGGCGGCGAGCCCTACGGCGACGGCGTTGTCACCAGCCAGCGCCAGGTCGATCAGGATGACCTGAAACAGCGCCGCGAAGTTGGTGACTGCGTGATCCGGATTGAAGACGTCGATAAAGCTCGCGATCAATCCTTCCACGGTGGCGCTACTCCGGTCCGCCCCGAGGTTTCAGGGGCCGTTCTTGTTCACGAAAGCTGACGCCCAGGTCAAGCACCAGCCCACAAGTCGCAAGCGCGACATATCGTTCTGGCTCTGCGCGCGGGCAAGCCTAACGAAACTGGTCGCAGCCCCGCTCGACCGCGGCGCGGGTTTGCGCGACGTGCTGCCGGGCTGGGTCCGAAGCTTGCACAGTTCCGCCGGCAAAAGCGGCGGTGGCGATGGCAAGCTCAGCCGGTGGCAACGCTTGCGCCATTCCGCCCGTCATGCACTCGCACCAACCGTCAGAATTGCTTTGCTGGCAAGCCGTACGATAGGCGCGACGGGCGTCGCGCACCGCATCATCAGACGCAACTGAGCGCGCATCGCCATAGTTCTGTGTCGCCGTGGCCTGTGCCTGTTCGGCGCCGGTGGGCGCTCCCTCCGGGCTTGCACAAGAAACCGCGAAAAAGAGCGTCGCTATTGCAAGTAGTCTCATCATCGACCTCCCGCCGACCGGTGTAGCGCAGAACGGCGGGAGAAGGCAGTCAAAACCAAGTTGCGCTTGCCCACTGGCCGCGCGAGACAGCGCCATGAGAATTGTCGGCGGAACCTTCAAAGGCAGGGCCATCTCAACCCCAGCGGGCCGCGACACGCGTCCAACTTCGGATCGCGCACGTGAGGGCGTTTTCAACGTCTTGGCGCACGCGGACTGGTCACCTGGCGTCGCAGGACGGCGAGTGCTCGACTTATTCGCGGGATCAGGAGCGCTTGGGCTGGAAGCGATGTCGCGCGGGGCCGCGTTTGCGCTGTTCGTCGACACGGATTCCGCGGCGCGCGGCGCGATACGCGACAATATCGAAGCATTGGGCCTGTTCGGCGCGACCCGCATTCACCGGCGCGACGCGACCGACCTGGGCCTGAAACCGGCTGGGCTGGGCGAGCCGTTCGACCTTGTGTTTCTCGATCCGCCCTACGGCAAGCAGTTGGGAGAGCGCGCGGCGGCGCGCTTGATCGAAGGCGGCTGGATCACACCGGATGCGCTCATCACCCTCGAAGTTGGCGCCGACGAAACGCCGCAGACGCCAAATTTCGAAACACTGGACGAACGCGCTTACGGCGCCGCGAAGGTGCTTTTCCTGAGACCCAAAACCTAGCGTCTCACGGCGTCGGCGTTGGCGTCACCTCCGGGCGCACTTGAATCGCGCGGCTCTGCAGTTGCGGGGCCAATTGGACGTCATTGCGCAGATTGGTGCGATAGAGACGCTGGCAGCGCTGCAACAACTCGGCATCGGGCGCGGCGACGTCGTGCTGTTCCTGAGCTTGGCGCAGGCGCTCGCACGCTTCACGTGTGCGGCCCGAGCGATCAAGCGCGCGCACCAATTGCTGCGCATCAGCTTGGATCTCGCCGGCCGAGGCAGAATCCGGCGTCGCTTGCGCCACCTGTTCGCGCGCGCTGTAGGCTTGCGAGAAGCGGGCGCTAGCAGCAGTGAAATCGCCACGTGCTTCGGCGATCTGGCCCAGCTCGGACGCTACCGGCGCACGCAGTTCCGGGGCGGTCAATTGCGGCAGCGCCCGCTGCAATTGCTGCTCGGCTGCAGCCGTGTCGCCAGCGTTCTGCGCCGCCACGCCCTCGGAAACCTGCGCCGCAGCCTCGGCCTCGCCGGCGCGATTTGTGCGTTGATACGAGCGCGACAGCATGCGCCAGACGGCTGGATCGCGCGAACGCAAGCTCGTTGCCTGCTCCAGCGCGCGCTGGCCCAGCGGGTTGTTGTTCGCCTCGCCCACCGAACCGCATAGGAGGAACATCTCATCACGCAGCGGGTCGTCGGGATGCTCGTTGGCGTAGGTCCAGAGCGTTTGCATCGCGGAGTCTCGCGTGCTCGCTTGCGACATCTGCGCGACGGCCAAGCGAACGTGCGCGTCGGGGTGCGCCGCAAGCGCCGCGAAGGCAACCCGATAGGCCTCGCTCGCGGTCGCGTCGAATGAGGCTTCGCTGACCATGCCCTCAGTCATACTGGCAGACGGCGCCGTATCGGACGCAACGCCGGGCATCCGTGCTTCCTCACTGGCGTCGGCAGTCTGGCCAAGTGCGCCAGATTCCAGGATTTGCGCGAGTTGGATCGCTTGCTCAGGCGTGAGCTGCCCGTCCGCGAGCAGACGCAAAAGCTCCGCACGCAAATCGGTTGGCGGCGGATCGGGGCGTACGAAATCGTTCACCACCCAAGCGATGCCTGCGATCAACGCGATCACGGTGAGCACCGACACGATACGAATTCGCGCACCCAAACGGCGGCGGCGGCGTTCGATCTCGGACGAGTTGACTTCGCGGCCCGAAAGCTTGGCGCTCAGCACTTCCACAAGCAGCTGCATCTGCGGCGCGTTGGCGCCGCCATTCCAGCGCGTAAAGTCTTCCGCTTGGAAAGCCCCGAAGCCGAGCGGAATCTGCACATTGTCGAGCATCACAGGAACGAGACGGCCCTCGTCGCGCGCGCGGCCCGCCTCATCGCGGACAAACGTCGAGTTGGCGGAGCTTTGCGTCCACAGAACGATGACGGCTTTCGCGTCCCTCAACTCTTTCTCGATAATGGCCGTGTAGTCCTGCCCAGCCGCCAACGAGCGATCCCACCAGACATTGAAGCCGCGCTGCTGCAACGCTTCGGCGAGAGGCCGAACGCGATTGCGATCTTCGCTCGCGTAGGAAATAAAGATGTCCGCCATCCGCGCACCCCTGCCACGGCGCGTTCTCACGCCGGCCTCGTTTGTCCCAGAGGCCGTATTAGGCTCTCAGGAACGCGACGGGAAGATGACGTAGGTCACGGATACGTGGGAAACGAGGATTTCCCGCCCATTGCCAGACACTTAGAAGAATCATGAAGAGTTTCGAGGGCGCTCAAAAATGAGCGGGCCTCGTGCTACAAGCGAACGCGGAGAGCATTGATGGACGCTGACAGCTTGAAGGCGCTTCAGGCGCCGCTGAAAGACAAATACCGGACGGCGCCAGGCGAGGCGCGGATAACGCTGCGCGCGCAGGGACGATTGGGCGACAACGTAAGCTGCTCGGTTGAAACCGGACGCGCGATGGCGGCGGCCGGGCTTCACCCAGCCAGCGGCGGCGACGGCAGCCTGCTCTGCTCTGGCGACATGTTGCTACAGGCGTTGGTTGCGTGCGCAGGCGTGACGCTGAATGCGGTTGCGACGGCGCTCGAGATCGACATAGGCGATGCTGAAGTCATCGCCGAAGGCGATCTCGATTTCCGCGGCACGCTCGGTGTCGATAAGGGCGCGCCGGTGGGGTTTTCTGACATTCGCTTGCGCTTTGTGCTCGGCAACCAGATCGGCGACGACCAGCGCGCGACGCTGCTGAAGCTTACCGAGCGCTATTGCGTCGTTCTGCAAACACTCAAGACGCCGGCCGCGATCAGCGCAGAAATTTCGTGAGCCGAATACCGCAGACGTGGTCGACGCGCCGCGTCCAAGCCCTAATGTCTCGCTAGACAGTCGGACGACGAATGATCACAAAGCTCGCGATTTCCGGGTATCGATCACTTCGAGACATCACGTTAGGGCTTGGACCCGTCAATGTTGTTACGGGCCCAAACGGCTCCGGAAAGTCGAGCCTCTATCGCGCGCTTCGTCTCCTGGCTGACGTTGCACAAGGGCGCATCATTCAGGCGCTCGCGGCGGAGGGCGGGCTAGACTCAACCCTGTGGGCTGGGCCGGAAACGCTCTCGCGCGCAATAAAGCGCGGCGACCAGCCTGTTCAGGGGACGGTTCGGAAAGGTCCGGTGTCACTGAAGCTTGGCTTTTCCGGCGATGACTACGGCTACGCAATCGACCTTGGGCTTCCTACCCCTTCGGCCTCCGCGTTTGCGCGAGATCCGGCAATCAAAACCGAAGGCTTGTGGACCGGTGAGACATTCGGCCGAACCAACACGTTCGCCATTCGACAAGGGCCAAGCGTGCGTATTCGAGACGATGCCGGGACTTGGCGCCAAGCGTACAATAGCTTGGCGCCCTTCGACAGCATGATGACTCATTGCAGCGATCCAAAGGACGGAATGGAATTGCTGTTGCTGCGCGAACGTCTGCGCGATTGGCGCTTCTACGATCACTTCCGCACAGACGTCGACGCGCCCGCGCGCCGCCCTCAGGTGGGCACCTACACGCCTGTTCTTGCTAGCGACGGCGCAGACTTGGCTGCCGCGATGCAAACCGTTCGGGAGATCGGCGACAGCGCCGCATTGGATGACGCAGTCGCCGACGCCTTCGACGGCGCGCGCGTTGAGATCACCGGTGACCGGGGCTATCTTGAACTCGAAGTACGGCAACACGGGTTGCTACGTTCGTTGAAGGCTGCCGAACTATCGGACGGCACACTGCGATACTTCCTTTTGATCTCGGCATTGCTCTCGCCGAGACCACCAAGCTTGATGATTCTCAACGAGCCTGAAACCAGCCTGCATCCGGATTTGCTCGCGCCACTTGCGCGCCTCATCGCAAGCGTAGCGTCGCGATCGCAAGTCTTTGTTGTGACCCATGCGCGCTCACTCGCAGAGGCGTTGCTGGCGGAGGCGGATTGCCGATTGTTTGTGCTCAGCAAGGAGCTTGGCGAGACAGCGGTCGCCGATGCCGAGCGGCCGTCCTGGACTTGGCCTTCGCGGTAGTTGCAGCGAGAACCGTCGCCACGGCTAGCGCTCGATCAGCTGATTGGCGTCGTAGCGCCATTGCAAATGGTGCGCGCCGCTTCACGGAATTCCTCTGGTGGATATTCGTTTCCGCGATTTGGCAGAACCCAACGAATGGTTTGGCGAATAGTGTGACCGGGGTCGGCTCTCACCTCCGCATAAGATGCCTCGGACAATCGGAAATAGCGGCTAATTGAAAGCGAAGCTTCGCCGAAGCCGTAACCGGCGGGCCATTCGAGCGGGGAGGTACAATTGAGCGTGCGATCCGCGTTCACGGCGCAGCAAAGCACAGCCGCACCCGCGACTTCGTCATGTTGCGCCCGTATTGGAAAGTGACGGGCAAACGCTATTCCGTCGGGCCGCTGATCCCAAACATATCTTATGGTCGGCTGCGCGTTCTGCGCCAGCGCGGCGCTTGCGATCGCGCAAGCAGCAACGGCCGAAGCCACCAAAAGGCGCATCAAAGTCCTCCGCAGAGGAGCTTAACCGCCTCAGCGCTCGATGAATAGAGCAGCTGGATGTTCGAGCAGCCCCTTCACACGCTGGATGAAGGCGGCTGCGTCGTAGCCATCGACCACGCGGTGATCGAAGGATGAGCTGAGGTTCATCATCTTACGGACAACGATCTGGCCGTTCTTTACCACCGGGCGTTCGACGAGTTTGTTGACGCCGATGATCGCCACTTCCGGGTGATTGATCACGGGCGTCGTCACGATGCCGCCGAGAGCGCCGAGCGAGGTGATGGTGATGGTCGAGCCCGAGAGTTCGTCCTTGCCGGCGCTGTTGTTGCGGACGGCGGCGGCGAGGCGCGCGATTTCGATGGCGCTATCCCAGACATCGCGCGCTTCCACATGGCGCACCACCGGCACGATAAGGCCGTTATCGGTTTGAGTGGCGATGCCGATATCGACGTTCTCGTGGCGATAGACGACGCCCTGCTCGTCATCGTAGCGAGCGTTAATCTGCGGGAAGTCCGGCAGCGCCAGCACCAAAGCGCGCATCAGGAACGGAAGCATGGTCAGCTTCGGCTGATCGTTGCGCTTGGTGGCGTTCAGATGCGCACGGAGCTCTTCAAGTTCTGTGAGATCGGCTTCTTCAACATAGGCAAAGTGCGGGATGCGGCGCTTGGCGTCCTGCATCTTCTCCGCGATCTTGCGGCGAAGGCCGATAACCTTCACCGGCTCGATGCCATTGCGCTCGGCCAGCGCCGAGCCAGTGCTGCGGCGGGCGCCGACGGCAGGCACGAGCACCGCGTCCAGATCCTCGTGTGTGACGCGGCCCTCCGGCCCGCTGCCACGTACCTGGCCGAGATCGATACCAAGCTTCTGTGCGCGCGCGCGGACCGCGGGTGAGGCCTGCGCTTGGCTCCATTCATGTACGGAGGCGTCGCGTGCCGCAGGTTTGGCGACGGCTTGCTGCGGCTTTGGCGCGGCGGCGGTCGGCATTGCAGCGGCAGGCACGGGCGTCGCCTTCGGCGCAGACCCTTGCATCGCGGCTTGCACTTGGTCTTCCGACCAAGTGGCGCCGGCTGGCGCTTTGATCTTCGGCTTCGGCGCAGCAGCGCCGTTTGCTTGCGGCGCAGCAGGCGGAGGCGACGGCGCTTTGGCTTCTTGCTTGGGCGGCGGTGGATCTGCTGCAGGCTCGTCGTCGCCTTCAGCTTCGGTTTCGAACACGACGATAGCGCCACCGACCGGCGCCATATCACCCGGTTCACCGTGGATCGAGACGACTTTGCCGTCGACAGGAGAGGTCATCTCCACCGTCGCTTTATCGGTCATTACGTCGACGAGCGGCGCATCTTCCTTGACGACATCGCCAACGCGTACGTGCCAAGCGACGATCTCGGCCTCCGCGGTGCCTTCACCGACGTCAGGAAGTTTGAAAACGAACTGGCCCAAGTCAGGACTCCAATGCGCGGCGCATGGCTTTGATGATGCGCGGCGGTGTCGGGAAGTACTCCCATTCCTGGGAGTGAGGATACGGCGTGTCGTAACCAGTCACGCGTTCGATCGGCGCTTCGAGGTGATAGAAGCAATGCTCCTGCACCAAAGCTGAGAGTTCGCCGCCGAAGCCCGACGTACGCGTGGCTTCGTGGACGATGACGCAGCGGCCAGTCTTTTCGACCGAATTCACGATGGTCTCGATGTCGATCGGCACCAGCGTGCGCAGATCGATAATTTCTGCGTCAATGCCCGCCTCAGTGGCCGCGGCAAGCGCGACATGCACCATGGTGCCGTAGGCGATGACAGTGAGCGCTTCGCCTTCTTTGACGACGTTCGCCTTGCCGAGCGGGATCTTATAGTAGCCGTCGGGCACTTCCGACGCCGGATGCTTCGACCACGGCGAGACTTGGCGATCATGGAAGCCGTCGAACGGGCCATTGTAGATGCGCTTCGGCTCCATGAAGATGACTGGATCATCGTCTTCGATAGCTGAGATGAGCAGGCCCTTCGCATCGTACGGCGTCGATGGGATCACTGTCTTCAAACCGGCGACGTGGGTGAAGAGCGATTCAGGCGATTGGCTATGGGTTTGGCCGCCGCGAATGCCACCGCCATAGGGCATGCGCACCGTCATCGGCACAGTGAAGTCGCCAGCCGAACGATAGCGGATACGCGAGGCTTCATTCACGAGTTGGTCGTAGCCCGGATACATATAGTCGGCGAACTGTATCTCAACGACCGGGCGCAACCCGTACACGGCCATGCCGATGGCGGTTGCGGTGATGCCGTTTTCGCTGATCGGCGCATCGAAGCAGCGTTTGGCGCCGTACTTCTGCTGCAGGTGTTCGGTGACTTTGAACACGCCGCCGAAATAGCCAACGTCTTCGCCAAAGGTGAGCACGTTTGGATCGCGCTCCATCATGGTGTCGAGCGCCGAATTGAGCGCCTGGATCATGGTCATCTGGGCCATGTGGTTACGACCCCATCTCGTCGCGTTGCCGCGCCAAGTGCCAGGGGACATCCTTGTAAACGTCCTCGAACATTTCGGCGCGCGGCTGCGGCGCATCAGCTTTCAGCACGCCAACTTTTTCCGCTTCACGGCCGGTGGCGCGTACGGTTTCGATCGCTTCTTCCTGGGCTTGGCGGTGTTGCTCTTCCGACCACTCGCCCAACGAGACCAAGTGATCGCGCAGGCGCTCGATCGGATCGCCAAGGGGCCAGCAACGTCCTTCGTCCGAGGGGCGATAGCGTGAGGGATCGTCCGAGGTCGAGTGCGGGCCGCCGCGATAGGTGAAGTGTTCGATGAGCGTTGGTCCGAGATTGGCGCGGGCGCGTTCAGCGGCCCACTTCGTCACCGCATAGACGGCGAGGAAGTCGTTTCCGTCGACGCGCAGTGGCGGCATGCCGTAGCCAACGGCGCGCGCGGCGAAGGTCGTGTTTTCGCCGCCGGCTATGCCCTGGAACGACGAGATCGCCCACTGATTGTTGACCACATTGATGATCACCGGCGCCTTGTAAACTGCAGCGAACGTCATCGCGGCGTGGAAATCACCTTCCGCGGTTGAGCCGTCGCCCAGCCACGTCGCAGCGATGCGGCCGTCGTTTGAATACGCAGACGCCATCGCCCAACCGACAGCTTGCGGCACTTGTGTCGCGAGATTGCCAGAGATCGTAAAGAAGCCCTCCTTCTTCGACGAATACATGATCGGAAGCTGGCGTCCCTTCAGTGGGTCCTGCGCGTTCGAATAGATCTGGTGCATCATATCGACGAGCGGATATTCGCGCGCGATCAGGATGCCCTGCTGGCGATATGACGGGAAACACATGTCATCGCCGTTGAGCGCCATGGTTTGCGCGATCGCGATCGCCTCCTCGCCCAGGCACTGCATGTAGAAGCTGGTTTTGCCTTGGCGCTGTGCGCGGTGCATGCGTTCGTCGAACGCCCGCGTGAGCAGCATGTATTTCAAGCCGCGGCGGAGCTCTTCGGGCGAAATGCTTGGCGTCCAGGGCCCGAGCGCATTGCCGTCCATATCGAGCACGCGGATGAGGCCGTATGCGTATTCGCGCATCTCGACGGCAGACTCTTCAATATCCGGCTTCGGCGTAGCGCCAGGCTCAGGGAAGGACCAGCCGCTGAAGTCGGGTTTATCGCCCGGTCGCGCGCGCGGTTTCGGGATGTGCAGTTCGAGCGCGTTGGGCTTGCGGCTCATATCGTCCATTACCCTTTTCTCGCCGCTGCAAGTTTATCGCGAACGATGCGGTCGGCGGCGGCCTGCGGCGTGACGCCCTCATTCTTGGCGATATCCAGCACGTGGAGCACGCGGGGAGCAATGGCGCGGACGCGCGCTTCGACGACATCGGCGGCTTCGCCCAAATATTCGGCGGAGACGTTAATGATGCCGCCAGCGTTGACGACGTAGTCGGGCGCATAGGTAATGCCGCGATCGATCAAGCGCTGACCGTCGGCTTCGGTGGCGAGCTGGTTGTTGGCGGCGCCGCAGATGATTGGCGCGCCTAGTTCCGGAATCGTCTTTGAGTTCAGGCCGGCGCCCAGGGCGCACGGCGCGAACACGTCAGCCTTCGCTGCATGGATTTGATCGACTGGCGCGATCTCTACACCGAGGGCTTCGGCGCGCTGGAGATTGATCTTGTTCACGTCGGCGACGACTAGCTTGGCGCCTTCTTCAGACAAGAGCTTGCAGAGGTTGAAGCCGACATTGCCGACACCCTGCACAGTGATGGTGCGCCCCTGCACAGAGCCGCCCAACAATGCCTTGATCGAAACGAAGGCGCCGAGCGCCGTCATCGGGGATGGATCGCCGCCGGCTTGACCGTGCTCCTTGGGAAGGCCAGCGACGTAGGAGGTGCGTCCGGCAATTGCGCGCATGTCAGCGACTGAAGCGCCAACGTCTTCAGCGGTGATGTAGCGCCCATTCAGCGCCTCGACCGCTTCACCGAACTTCTGAAACGCGTCCACGCGATCGGTGTTGATGCGGTAGATCACGGCCTTGCCGCCGCCCAACGGCAGATCGGCCATAGCGTTTTTGTAGGTCATGCCGCGCGAGAGGCGGAGAGCATCGGTCAGCGCATCGCCGGCGCTGTCGTAGTCCCAAATGCGGCAACCGCCGGCGGCCGGACCGACGGCGGTCGAATGAATGGCAATGATGCCGGCGTAGCCTTGCGATTCGCCGCCGACGATGACGACCTGTTCGTGATTGTCGAACGAAGGATTGGTTTTCGGATCGATCATTGGATCGGTTCATCCAGCAAGAGTTGACGTGCAAAACGGCCTGGAGGCGAACCGAACGCAAGCACGCCATCGTGGTAGGCTTTGAGGTTGAATGCAGCGCCTTGGCGTTCACGCGCAGCGGTGCGGGTTTCGAGATGTTCCTGGAAACCCACAAAATAGGTCGAGAGCTGGGTCACGGAAAGCTGTGCGCGGCGCCATTTGCCAGCGGCCTCGCGCTCTTCCTGGAATGCGGTCTGCGTGAGGAACGTCATCATCTCCTCTTGCGTCATGCCATCAACATGGATGGCCTGATCGATGATGGCGTTGGTGATGGTGCGCAGCTGCACCTTGAGCTGGCTGAGGCGATAGAGCGGATCGTTGGCGCGGAAGCCCTCTTCGCACATCATCTCTTCGGCATAGACCGCCCAACCTTCGATGAAAGACCCTGAACCGAGCACGGCGCGGAGCGTCGAAGGATAACGGTTCGAGTGAAATATCTGCACGTAGTGGCCTGGCATCGCTTCGTGCACGCCGATGTCGAGGATAGCGCGGCTGTTGTACTCGCGCAGGAACGAGGTTGACTGCTCTTCGGACCAATCGTCCGGGATCGGTGAGATGGCGTAGAACGTTTCGAGATGACGCTCGAGCGGGCCAGGTGAATCGCAATAGGCGACCGCGACACCGCGCTGGAATTCCGGCATCAAGATCACGCGCACCGGGCCTTCCGGCAGCGTGATAAGATCCTTCTCGATCACAAAGCGGCGGGCTTCCTCGGTGGCGGCTGTCGCATCTTCGACCAGGTGGTCGCGCGCGGGCCGTTCGGCGGCGGCGATGTCGAGCGCAGCGCGAATGACGGCTTGTTGTTGCTCGGCTGTCGGATTATCGGGCGTCGCCGGCGCGCCGGGACGGCCAGCGAGCGCTTGCTTCGAGACTTGGTACATTTCCTGGCGGACGCTGATGACAGCAGCCTCCGCGCGGTTGCGAATTTCGGCGCGCGAAAGATTGGAGAGCAGCGTGTAGCCAAGCTGGGTGTCGAAGGTCTCGGCGCCGGCGCGGAAGTCGGCTTGCGCGGCGGGAACAAGTGTTTCCGTGATCCACGCTTGGTGTTCATCGACAGCAGTGTTGAAAGCCTCGATCGCACGTTCGAGCCGGCGCTGCTTCGAGGCCGAGAGTTCACCCTTGTGCGGCTCGATCATGCCAGTGACGATCGACTTCAGACCTGGGTTTTGCGCAGCATAGGTCGCGGCGTGCGGCACTGGCACGCGCGCGGGAACAAGCGCCTCGCGAGTTTGCGCAAGCAGGCGCGGCATCCTTTCAAGACGATAGATAGCGCTTTCGAGACGCTGCGACAGCGGCGCGAACTCACGCGCCATCAGGCTATAGAGCGCGCCACCCGCAAGCCCCTGGTAACCGAGCGGATTCCACGCCCAGGTCTGCCAGGTTTCGGTTTGCCAGATGCCCGCGCGCAGCGAGTTGCCGAGGATGGCGTAATCGACCTGGTTGGCGCGCGAGAGCTGGCTTTTGTCGATCGCTTCGAGCTGACGCAGTGTGTCGTGCGCAAAGCGCAGACCGGCGGCGCGGCCGGCGGCGCTGACATCGTCGATCTCGCGGTCGAAGCGGTGATCGCCGGCCCCGGTTGCGCTCACCGGAGAAAGGCGCATCGAACGATCGAGCCAGCGGCGGCCGAGCGCTTCGAAAGCGCGGTCGGCGCGACTTGGGGTTTGCGCAAAAGCGTCTGCGCCCATCAGCGGGACGAGCACAGTTGATCCGAGTGCGAGGACGACCCGGCGGCGCGATGTTTTCATGTGGACGCTACGCTCCCTGCGAGGCGGCGGTGGCGCGTCCGAGCGCGTCCCGCGTTGATTTGCGGGCGGAAAATACTCAGGCGCGGAGTCTTGGCAATGATCGCGTGATTGGCGGAAACTTGTTGCCTTTGGTGACCCAATAGAGGGTAACTTCCACCTATACTGACCAATATCAGGCAAATTTATTGCTGCCGCACTGCAGCAAGTCTGCCTAGCTTATCTGTCGCCAGGAATAATCAGCGCCAATCCTTCCAAAGGCATGGTCCCAGGCGGCGCGAACCTCGTCTTCGCTGACATTATGGTCGCGGCCATGGGCGACGAAATAGACATCGAACGAAACACCCTCCGCCGCGGGCCCGAACTGTCGAGCCACCACGTCTCCGAGCTGATCTTCCGCGCCTGTGTAGATACTGTAGAGCTGCGAGTTCTGGCGCATATCCGACACCAGGATGAGCCGACGATGCGGAACGTTTGCGTTGAAGTCGTCACTGCCGAGCCAACGATGCACGTATTCGATGATCGGGCTTGAGCGGGCCTCGGAAGGTTCGCGCACCTCTTCGATCACACGCTCGGCGGCGCCGACAAAACGCTGCTCGAAATCACGGGTGGTGTATCGCCGGCCACGATAGAGGTCCGACCAGAACGTCGGCTGACCAGGATTGCAGATCGAAAACAGCGGATGCACCGATTGGTTTGCATCGAGCGAAACGATCGAAAACTTTTCGTATTTGTCTGTGTCGCGCTGGGCGTTCTCGACCAACTGGGTGAGCGCTGCGCCCATCGCCTGCGTCCAGCGATCAGTACGATCGACAATCACGACCGTGTGGCCTGCAAGCGGCCTGTTCGTTGGGCATAAGGTCGCCGCGTCGAGATCAGCTGGACGCAACAGCCAAACGGTAGCTGTCAGCGCCAGCACGCTGAACAGAACGCCGGCCGTGAAGCCTGCGTAGCGGCGGTTGGCGGCTTCGCGTTCGCGGCGCATCTAGCGCGACCTCCGCCGATGACGGAATGAGACAGCTTCCGCAGGTTCTTCTTCGCTGTCGTCTTCGGCCTCGATCTCGATGGATGGAAGCTTTTTCACATCGCCGAATTCGCCACGCACGTTGATGGTGGCGGCGTTTTCAATGTTCTTCAGGAACGGCGTGAGTTCGTCGTCATAGAAGGAATGATATTCGGCCTCAAGCTGCGCACGTGCGCCCGCCAACTGGCTCTTGCAGGCTGTGATGTTCGAGGTGGCGCGACCGAAAGCGGTGGTCAGAGTTTCGAGGATTTCAGCTGATGACGACGGCTCAGCGTCATCGAACGCGTCGCGCTGGAAATAGGCCGGCGGACTGGAGGAGCGCGCCTCACGGTTCGCATCGCGATAGATCTCTATGGCGTCGCGCCCCTCGGCCAGGATTTCAGCGGCGGTAAAATCCCAGATCGCAGCATTGTCCTGCGTGCGCGCAATGGCTTGGCGCAAGGCAGCGACCGCGCCCGTGCTCTTCACGTTGATCTCGTTGAGTGCGCGATCAGCGTCGGCTTTGGCGATGTCGATATCTTCCGCCAAACGTTGCGCAATGTCCTGCGAACGCTCGCGCGCCTCTTCCATACGCCGGTGACGCGGACCGTAGCCAGGATACGGATCATCCCAGTGCGCGCCGCGATGAATTGCGAAAATCCCGATCAGGAGCGCGATGATGAAAAGGAGCAGCGACTCCAATTGTTGAAACGGCTGGAACGGCTGCGTCATTACGGAGGTGAGGATGTTGTCGGGAACCGGCGCGTCAAGCGAACTGTGGGACAATTCATAGCGATAGTGTGCGATATAGAAGGCAAACAGCAGCAACAACGCACTGCCCACCACTAGCGCAGGCACGGCCCACAAGCGGTGCTTGAAGCCTGCGCCGTCAGCGCCGCGATAGTTGAGATAACGCCAAGGTCCTGCCCCAAGCAGCGACCCCGTAAGCACGACGAGCACCGAGATCATCAGCGCCGTGCTCCAGCCCTGCACCAAGCCGCCGGGGCTGGCTTGACCGATCATCCAGCCGTTGGCCGCGACTTCGACGATGAAGAGCAACGCCAGGAAGAACACCTTGCGCCAGAACACAGTGTCGTAGCTCGGCTCGGTTTCGGTGAGCTGGTGCTGGATGCGGAAGGCCCGGTAGTCGCGATAGGCGCGCGCGTAGTCGGTCTGCGCAGCGTTGAGTTCGAGGCCGAGAGCGGCTTGCGCCCGCGCCTTCTTGGCGCGGAAGCCGGTGAGAATGGTCTGCGGCTCGGTAGCCATGGACTCGAGGTCTTGCGGCAGCGTGGTGAAATCCTGCCCCGAGCCAACGCCTAGAATTTCGTTGGATTTCTGCGAGATCGCGCCCTCAATACGGCTCACCACCATCGCTTCGACGGCAGATAAGCGGCTGTCCTGAGAGCCAGGGATGTTTTTCGCGCCGTCAGCGGCGCCGCGGTCGGACAGTTTCAGATCGGACTCGAGTGAGTCAGCGGTGAGCTTAGGAATGGCGCCCTCCATTCGCGTGTGACGTGCAGCGCTTGTGAACGCGCAGCATCGAGGCGAGTTCCATGTCGCTGGTGGGCGGATTTCAGGGCTTGATTGCGACGAAAGATTTCGATGCCGCAATGTTTGCGAACTGCACGCCTACTTTTTCTTGCCGGCGTTGAACGCCACGGCGGCGCGGATGAGCCTCGCCAGCGCCTTCTCATTGATCTTGTCACCTTCGTGAAAATCGATGGCGCGCCGCGTGCCGGCATCGAGGCTAGCATTGAAAATGCCCGAAGGATCAGGGAGCGCCGCACCATGCGCGAAGGTGAGCTTGATTTTGTCTTTGTAGGTTTCGCCCGTGAAGAGGATGCCGTTCTGCGACCAGGTCGGCACGCCGGCGGGATTGGTCGGCTTCTTCCACTTCGCTTCGACGGTTGCGTCTGGCGCTGCGGCTTCGATGATGACGCGCAACCGCGCGAAGAGCTCGGCGCGCCAATCAGACTTCGCAGACGACGCTTTCTTTGCTGGCGCTTTTCTGGCCACGATCGCGCTCCTAACCTTTGCGCCGCCACTTCGCGACGTATGGCTGAAAGAACATGTAGATGCCGGTGAGCGACAGCAAAGCCAATGGCAGCAGCGGCACGTACGACATCCACATGATCGGCGTCGGCTGAGCCAGCGCGATCGTCGTGGCGATAACGCTCAGCACAAACAGTGCTGACGTCCAGCGATGGAACTGGCGAATGAATTTGCTCATGGCGATCTTCCTCGACGCGGCTTGAATGAGTTCGGCGTGCATCGGGCGCTAGCCCTGGATCATCTTCCAGCCATTCCCCGACGGATCGCGGAAGTTGGCGTCAACGCCCCCATAACGCGCAATCGGCTCTTGCGTGAACTCGACGCCTTTCTTGCGCATCGCTTCGTATGCTGCCTTGCAATCCTCAACGACCAGCACCAGCGGTGGCATCGCGCCCTTGGCCACCATCTCGCGCATGGTTTGGGCCGTCGCCGCATCCATGACGGGCTCCTGTGGAGTGAATAGCCCAAGCTCAAATGTCGGCTGGTTCGGGTGCTTCACCGTCAGCCAGCGATAAGCGCCGTTGCGGGCGTCCGCGTGGACCTGAAACCCGAGTTTGTTGACGTAGAAATCCAGCGCTTCGTCCTGATCGTGGACGTAAAGGCCAACGACGCCGATGCCCTTGCTCATTTCGTGTCCTCCGAAGTCTCTATTGCTTCGGGATCAGTCTTATCGGCCGCCTCCTGGCGGCGCTTCTCCGAAACTGCGGTCTTCAGGTTCGGACGATGGGCGGCGCTGATGAAACAGTGCGGAACCTGATCGAGGGCATGCGCTCCCGCCTGCTCACGGGCGCGGAGTTCGGTGGGGCTTTCGCCGGTAATATCGCGAAACACGCGGCCAAACGTGCCAAGGCTCGACCAGCCAGTTTGGAAAGCGATGTCGATGATCGGTTGATCGGTATCGCGCAGCAGCGCCTTGGCGCGCTCGATCCGGCGCGTCAGCAAATAGCGATGCGGCGGCGCGCCGAAGGCGTCCTTGAAAGCGCGCGCGAAATGCGCCGCGGAAACGCCACCGACGGAAGCTAGGCGCTCAACCGGCCACTCCTCTTCGGAAGCGGCGTCCATCCGATCCTTGGCGCGGAGCAAACGGCGCAGCAATGCAGGGTCTTGGCCTGAGCCCATAGAGCCGATGGTCCAGCTAGCCGCAGGTCGCCGTCAAGTCTCGGCGGGATTTCACGGGCATGGTTCAAGGCTATTGGCTACATCGCGAATCACGTCCCAGTAGCGGTTCTTGCCAACCTCCGCGCCGAACGCCCGCGCCCGCTGAGCGGCCTTGCTGGCGTAGGAAAGAGAGCGTTCGCGATCTTCCATCGCACGCAAGGCCTCAGCCATTGCATAAACGTCTCCCGGAGGGGTGAGCACACCGTGCGGAGCGAAGGTCAGTCCGTCAATCGTCGTTCGCTCCGCTTCAGCCAAAATCTCGGAGGGGCCGGAAGGCGCGTTGGTGGAGATGACCGGCAGACCAACCGCCATCGCTTCCACCAATGCGTTGGGAAAGCCCTCAGTATCGGACGATTGCACGAACAGTTCAGCCTGGCGCATCAGCGCGTACGGGTTTTTGAGGAAGCCCGTGAACACGACGCGGTCAGCGACACCGCATGATTGAGCGACTTCCTCCAATGCGCTCCGAAGCGGTCCATCACCCGCGATCACAAGAGTCCTGGGCGTGCCAGAAGCAGCATAGGCGCGGATCAGCATCTCAAAATTCTTCACCTTCATCAGGCGTCCGACCGTCAAGATGAAAGGCTTTGGCACACTCACATTGCTCGCCTCGCTTGCGCTTGCGGCAATGGCGTCGAGGTCCATGGGGTTATTGATGACTGCGATGCGATCTGGATCGATACCAAAGTTCGCCGTCATGTCTTCGGCAACGCCATTCGAAACCGCGATGACGCGCGCCGCTCGCGGGTAGGCCAGCCGCATCGCACCACGCGCAGCGCGGCCGCGCGCGTCACGCGACAGCCGGACCGACATCGTGCCGCGCACACTGATGATGCTCCGGCTGGGCTGGGAAAGAACATTGACGAAGTTCGCGCGCGGCAAAAAGCTAACCGTGACATCCGGTTTCACGTCCCGAAGAAACGTACCGCACGCCTTCAAGCTCCGATGAAACGCGCCCCGGCAATCGAACTGACGCACGTCAACCCAAGCGGGCGGTTCGTAGGCGCGCTCCACATCGTCGAGAATACCGAGAAAAATCTCGAACTCCGCGCGCTCCGCCTCGGAGTGGCGCAACAACGTGCACATCACTCGCTCGGCGCCGCCGCCAGTGAGCGAGTTAATCAAGAATCCTATGCGTCGACGCCTGACCACACGCGCAGCTATCACGAATCGTCACCGATCATCATGCGGTTTAGCCAGCGCGCGCGCTGCAGAGACGCAATTATTCGCCTATCGCGCGACGCGGCCGCGTGAGCGCTTCACCAGCGCTGCGAACGCTTCTGACTTGCGGATATCAGATCAACATGTCGCTGAGTGACTCGGTGACTGGCGAGCGCGGCGAGATGCGCCAATGCCGGAGCGTCGCGCGTTAGCCAGACGGATAAGGCGCTCGTTTTGGCGGGCGCATCTGCAACAACGAACTGAGAAAAATGGCGCGCCCGAAGAGATTCGAACTCCTGACCCCCAGATTCGTAGAAACGCCCAGGGGGTTTTCTACTTGCCCCAACTGAGTGTAATGGCACCCGCCAAAAGGCGGAAAACACTCGCTTTATTCGTCAAACAGGCGCGAACGTAAATTTCGAGCAATAGCCGCGAATTGCTTTTACTTGGTAGCAATATGGTAGCACGGCTCGATTTCGAGTTGGTAGCAGAGTGGTAGCAGACTTGCATCCGCCGGGAAATGGAGTCGTCGGTGCCGAGAAAGGCCAAGATCACGAAGCGAACGGTGGACGCGACGCACCCGGGCGCTGTCGAAAAGCGCGTCTGGGATACGGAGCTGAAGGGCTTCGTGCTCAGGGTCTTCCCGAATGGGCGAAAGTCCTACGGCGTCAAATATCGCATCGGTTCGCGTCAGCGGTGGATGACGATTGGCGATCACGGGTCGCCATGGACCGCCGAAGAAGCCCGGGATCGCGCCAAGGAGGTTTTGCGGACCGCCGAGGACGGAGATGATCCGCAAGGCATTAAGGAAGAGCGCCGGAAGGCCGTCACTGTAGATGATCTGATCGAACTCTACCTTGTAGAGGGCCGTGCAGCGAAGCCGTCGAAGAAGGAGTCGTCATGGGCCTACGACGCTTCCTGTCTGCGCCGGCACGTGAGCCCGTTGATTGGTAAACAGCCTGCCGCCGAACTTGTCCGATCCGACATCGAGCGAGTGCAGGCCGACGTTAAGGCTGGCAAGACGGCTCGCCAGTTCAAAACCAAGAAGCGTGGTGTCGCGCGTATTGCCGGAGGGCCGGTAATCGCCGGCGGTGTCGTGCGTAGCTTGTCCGCGATGATGTCATGGGCCGAACGTGAAGGCGTTATCCGGTCGAACCCCTGCAAGGGGGTCAAGACCGTGCGTCCGCCAAAGCGCGAACGATATCTTAATGGCGAGGAAATGCGTCGCCTGTTTCAAGCGGCCGATGAGTTGGTGGAGGAGAACGAAATCGTTCCTGCCTTTGCTGCGGCGATCCGGCTGTTGGCTCTAACGGGCGCTAGGCGAGCGGAGATCTTGGAACTCCGGTGGTCGGAGGTCGATCTCGATCGGGCGCGGATTGTGCTGCCGCGCGAGCGCTCCAAAACCGGCGAGAAGATCATCCCCTTAACCACGATTGCGTGCGACCTGATCAGAGCGCAGCCGAAATCCAAGGACTTCGTATTTCCTGGTCGCGGCGGCAGAGGCCCCCTGATCGGCGTCTCGCATCGTTGGGCTACTGTGCGGGCGCGCGCGAAGCTGCCGGGCCTGCGCATGCACGATCTGCGGCACTCTTTCGCGAGCTTCGCGGTCGCAAACGGCGCCAGCCTCTTTCTGGTGGGCAAGGCGCTGGGGCACACTCAAGCAACCACCACCGAACGCTACGCGCACCTAGCGGACGATCCGGTTCGGGCCGTGTCGGAGGCTGTAGCGCAGCAGATTTTGGGCAACGAGAATACGCGAACCTAGCGCGCCACGCAGCGTTGCAGGACTGCCCGGGCATACTGGTTAACAAGACGTTTACCCCGCGTCGCAACCATCGAGAAAAGTCGAGTCGGTGGTTTGCATGCAGCAGAATTGGAATCTAGCTGACGTCAGGCGCGCGATCATGCTGGAGCAGGATCAAGCGAAAGAGCCGCTCCTGTTCAGTGTCAAATCCGTCGCCCGGACGCGTGGTCATCTTCGGCTGGAAGTCATCAAAAAGCCCGGGGTGGCGTCCGGTACCCTAGACGAGAACCTTGAAGAGACGCGGGCGTGGTGGCTTACGAAGCCAGGCGACCAGCCCTGCATGGGCACCGTGAAGATGGTCAATCCGGACGACGGCGAATTGGTCATTCGGGCCGCCGACCAAGCGACCATCGAGGTGGGCGCGGAACTCCGCGTCTATCCGGTCGACTATCTGCAAAAGCTGCTCGATGCCTGGAACGATGGAATGCGAGCGGCACGCGCGCTCAACATGATCGGGAGCGCGCGAGACCGGCTCTACGGACAGCCGCGTGCGTCAAGTGATCTTCCTTTGCGCACGCGCCAGCGGCAAGCGATCGAACTCACTAATGCACAGATCGGGCTGCTTCATGGCCCGCCCGGCACCGGCAAGACTTATACTCTCGGCGTCAACATCGCGCGGCTCGTTGCCAGCACGTCGTGGCGCATCCTGGTGACCGCGACGACGAACACGGCGGTCGATCTAGCGCTGCTCTCCGCGGACGATGCGCTGGCGCGTATGGGCCGAGATGATCTTCGCGGCCTACTGACTCGGATGGGATCGGGCTTTGATCCCGATAAGTTCAAGGGGCGCGATCACTTGCTGCCGGCGGCGAAGAACAGCGCACTTGAGGCGTTGAGGGCGCACAATGCGAAGGAGCCGGACAAGAAAGACGCCGAACGGTGGATCGCCTGGAAGGAAATCGAGCGCGCGCTGCGCGCCCAGATGCGCACCGACGTTTCCGCCCTGTTTGGCGACGCACGCGTCATCGCGGCGACATCGGCATCCATCCTCTACAATTTGAGTGCCTATGACGCCGTGCCCTGGCGGTTTCTCGTTGTGGATGAAGCTTCGCAGTTGACGGGCGCCACCGCCGTCATGATGGCGACCCTGTCGGAGCGCGTCCTGTTCGCCGGTGACCCCAAGCAGCTTCCCGCCGTTGTGCAGAGCGAACACCCGCTGTGCCGCCGTTACATGCGCAGCACGGCGTTCGATATCTTCGAGGATACCGCGCCGTCGGTGCGTCTCAACGAACAATCCCGGATGAGCCCAGACCTCTGCGAGCTTGTGAGCAAGGTGTTCTATCGTGGCGAACTCGCGGTTGCCGGCGACAAAGCCCACGACCGGTCCTGGCACGAGGAGCGTAAGATCGGCTTGCCAGGCTCGAAGCAGGATGACGCCATCATCATTCGCCGAATTGGTTCGGAGAGTCAGTGGTCGCAGAATTACGGCGGGCGGATACGCTACGAGTCCGCGAAGGCGTGCGTGGCTAAGGTGAAACAACTGCTAAGCAGGGGCGTCGCCGAGTCTGATATCTGGGCGTTGACGCCCTATCGCGCCCAGCGCAACCTCCTTCGCAATATCCTCTACGCCGAGAAACTTCGGGCAGTCTCAGTCTCGACTGTGCATCGCGCGCAAGGCGGCGAACGGCGTGTGGTTATCTTCGATCCAGTCGAAGCCGGGGGTAAATTCCTCAACGGCGAACTCGGCGATCGTCTGCTCAATGTCGCGCTTTCGCGTGCGATGGCCCAGGTCGTTCTGCTCGTCTCGCAGGGCGACCTTACCAATCAACGCGTGGCACAAATCGAAGCGCTTGCCCGCGCCATCTGCACGCCCTCATTGCGGGCCTCCGGCCAGACCTTAGCCGAATTGCTTCGCACGCATGGATTTGGCAAATCTGCGATCGGTCACACCGTGCAGGTCGGCGATACGGTCGGTAACGTCGTGGCGTTTGAGCGGGATGGCGCCGTTGTCGTAATTCGTTGCCTGTCGACAGGCGCTCTGCGGAAGTACCGTACGCGCATGGCGGCGTAACGCGGTGCGAGTCGGGACTTCGCGCTTACTCGACCGGTTCTCGCCATGTGGCAACGTGCGTGGCGCCTATCCCCACGGCTCAAAACGAGTAGAAAATTACCCGATCGGGAATATTCCGGGGCGATAGGCCACGTTTGACATCAATATTCCCGATCAGGAAATTTGCCCTTGAATTCCCGCTCATAAGCTGTCATCTTCCCGTACGGGAAATATTATTTGATGCTCACCGCAAATGAACTCGGCACCGCCATTCGCACCGCCCGCAAGGCTCAGGGCTTGCGGCAGGACCAGCTCGCGGGCGCGGCCGGTGTGGGTGTCAGGTTCATTGTCGATCTGGAGGCTGGCAAGCCGACCACTCATCTCGGCAAAGCGCTAGCGGTCGCGGCGGCGCTGGGGCTTCGCATCATCATCGAACAGCCGAGTGTGAGGCGATGAAAGCGGCGCTCTCGGTCTGGTGGGATGGAAAGCTCGTCGGAGCGTTGCGCCTCGACGAGCACGGCGACATGAGCTTCGCGTACGCTGCGGATTGGCTCTCCGATCCGGCCGCGCCGCCCCTGTCGGCGTCGCTTCCGAAGCAAGCCGAGACATTCAACCGGCGCGCCTGTCGCCCGTTCTTCAGCGGCCTCCTCCCGGAGGAGGGACAACGTGAGGCCGTGGCGCGTGCGCTCGGCATTTCGAAGGGCAACGACTTCGCTTTGCTCAATGCTTTGGGCGGCGACGTGGCCGGTGCGCTGACGCTCTGTTCCGAAGGCGAGCCACCGCCTTCGATCGCTGCGCAGGAGGCGCCAACGCCGCTAGGCGATAACGCGCTCATCGCCATGCTCGACGAGTTGCCAAAGCGGCCGATGCTCGCGGGCAAGGATGGATTGCGGCTTTCGCTGGCCGGCGTGCAGAGCAAAATCCCCGTCGTGCTTGTCGATGACGCGATTGCTTTGCCTGCGCCCGGACAACCGACCACGCATATCTTGAAGCCGCCGATCGAGCGCGTTTCCGGCACGACCGAGAACGAAGCGTTCGCGATGATGCTCGCAGCGGAAGTTGGATTGTCGGTCGCCCCCGTCGAGCCTCGCGTCGTCGCTGATCGGCGCTTCCTTCTGATCGAGCGTTATGATCGAACAAAGGACGCCTCGGGGCGTATCGTTCGACTGCACCAAGAAGATTTCTGCCAAGCACTCGGCATTCCGCCGGAGCACAAATACGCGGCCGAAGGCGGGCCCACGTTCAAGAACGGGTTCGAACTCCTGCGCCGGGCCGCCGCGCGGCCTGCGGTAGAAGTGCTGAAGTTATTGGATGCAGCGATCTTCAACCTGATCGTCGGCAACGCAGATGCTCATGGCAAGAACTACAGCCTGCTCTATCGCGCGGACGGAACAACGCTTGCGCCGCTCTATGATCTGCTCTCGACCGTCGCCTATCCTGAACTCTCGCCAAAGCTGGCGATGAAGATTGCCAAATGCGCGACACTGGAAGAGATCGATGACGGCACGTGGCCAAAATTCGCCGCCGATGCGGGGCTCGCGGTCCCATTCGTGCGGCGGCGTGTGGAAGAGCTTGCTGCGGCAATTGAGGGTGCTACCTCCGCCGTAACGGAGAAGTTGGAGGCATCGGGACTATCTCAGTCTGATCTTGAGCGTTTCTCAGCTCTGGTTGCCGATCGAGCGGGACGTCTGCGCTAGCCGTCAGTCGCCTCAGCTTCCAACACCAAGGCGGGGCCGCTATTAGTAAGAGGTCGGATAACGGGGCTGCCGAGATGGGGCGGGGTGATACGAGGTGGCTTAAAGCTGGCCCCGTGGTGGCCGTGCTTGTCGTTCTCTGTGTCTTGCTCGGTTACGCTGCCGTAGGCGCGGCAGTACATTTGTTTGGATTGCAGCCGCCGCGTTCGGACAATCCAACAGCTGCGCCGAACGATCAAATAGTTCCGAGCGCCGCAGATGTGGGGAGATCCTACAGCGCTCCCACCGCTGAGCCTGAACAGCTTACACCCGCGGCGCAATGCCAGCAGTGGGCGGACGATCCACACTTGGAAATCGGTTATTATAGCTCCGACGATGACGTGTTGCTCGCGAATTTGGCGCGGCTAACTCCATCAACGGCACCGAGCCAATGGAATGACAATGCTCTCGGAGAATCCTGCGCGGGTGCGTCTGAGCTGTGGCCCGTCGTCGTCGACTTGCCACCGACTTGGACGGGGGCGCCGCATTTCATAGTTCCCGCCGCTGCTGGCGTGCAGATAGATCTACCCGATGGCCGTCATGTGTTGCTCAATCCCGTTTTGAACGGCCACTACTTAAGCGCTACTTTCGCAGCCACCATTGTTTCCGATGCGGGCCAGCCCATTTCGCGTCCAGTGCTGATGCCGACGGGCCAGAACAGAGGCTATCACGGTCGGCTTTACACGCCGCGACAACAGCCGCTCGGCGCATTTCATGTTTGGCTGGAAGCGGGAGGCACATGGCAGGGTCACACGATATCGCTCGTGGGCGTGACGGATTTCTCTGGCGCAGTGCCGCGTGATGTAGGGCTGTTTCCGTCCTCGTATTCGTGTGCCGGCTCCACGGCTTGCTCTGCCGAGTATGAGCTTATCTCCGTCGAGTATTCGCCGAACGGCCCTGATGAGATCACGCTCACATGGTCTGTCAGCGAGTATGGAGAGAGACGCGCGCGCCGCCGCGAGATGTCGGCAACGTACTTGTTGCGGGGTGGACGCTATCGGCTTGAACGTGGTGACGAGCCGCGCCAGTGAACAATTCTCCCCGCGCCGATTGCACCTCTGAAGAAGCCGAGATCGTCCTCACAATCCCATCCGGACGCAGACGAAGCATATGAGCGAAAGAGTAGAGATTAGAGACTCCAGCGGCGCGGCCATGGCCGTGCTCGCGGATGGAAAGGTATACGTTGTCGCCGAGTCGACACCAAAGGATCTCGTCGCTGCGGTCATGCTCGCGTCGATCGGATGGTCCGGCGCACGCAAGCTGGCTCGTCACTGCATGAAACACCTCATATTTGAGATTTACAGGTTCTTGGATCTCGAACGGGCGGATGATTTCGTGCAGGCTTATGTGGACGCGAGAACAAGAAATCCAGACCTCGAACCGCAGCGGGCTCGCCTTCTTGTCATGCCCTACTGGCTGCTAGCCAACGGCCCTTACGAACAGCCCACTGCCGACCAGATAGATGACGTTCGCGCGTGGCTGAAGCCCGGCTTCCTGAAACAGCGTGGTCGGCTCTCTCGAACCGATCTTGTCACGCTCGCATATATGGGGCTGGAGCACGAAGCCGACGCGAAGAGCCCGATGGCTCTTCTTTCTTGAACCAACGGCGCATTTCTAGCGCCCTATGAGCCCACGCGTCAGATCCTTCACTACGCGATCAAGACCAGCCTGCTTTTGAAGCGTGCGCTCCAGGACAACTCGCTTGCGAATGTCGAGGTGGAGCTCCATGGCGCGTAAGCGGTCATGCCAGCCCGGCGTAAATGCCAGCACGTTGCGCTTCACCTCCTGCGCCAGACCCATGCGCTGAAGCTCGCGGGCGCGAGTTTTGAGCGCGAGGGTCGTGGACGGGTCGCCGTTCGGCGCCTCAAGGTTCGCGATACGAATTGTGCCGTTCTGCGGCAGCTGCGCTTCGATCATGCGGTCGAACTGTGTTGGGCCGTGCCGTCGGGCTTCGCGCTCAAGCGCCAGTCGCTCGTCGGCGGGGGAGCGCGGTCCGAGCCATTCTGTCGCCACGTCGCGAGCGATGCTGCGAAAGCCGTGCCTCACGAAATCCTTGGGCAAGAAAAGATCCTGACCGTTGGCGCGCCGGCCGCGCACGATCAGATGGGTATGCGGATTGTCCGTGTCGAAGTGATCGACCGCAATCCACTGGAGCTTGGTTCCAAGCACGGCCTCGGCGCGCGCCATGACCTCTCGCGTATAGGCCGGCAGGTCGCGCAGGCGCGCACCGTGCTCGGCGCTGAGAATGATCCGAAAATGTCGCCGATCCGAGCGCGCCCAGCTCTCCGCGCGAGCCGCGCCGTCCACCCCAGGCGCGCGAGCATCATAGAATACCGACTGCGCCGTGTGCCCTTCACGTGAGAGGTAAGCGGTATGCGCTTTAGCACGTGCCTCGGCATCACGTTCCGCCGATGCGTCGCTGCGCTCCGCTTCCTTTTCGCTATGTGCGGCCGGCAGGTCGTCACGGGTCGCGGCATCGCGGGCCACATAGCGTGCGTGAGCCTTCAACGCCGCGCCGCCACCGCCCGTGTGATTGAAGTAATGCACCTTAGCGACGGCGCGCTGGCGGCTGTCAAACGTCAGCGGCGTCTCGGCCAGACGATCGCCCGCAGCGTTCCCGAACCTGCGCTGCATTGGCGTGCGCCTATCGAGTTGCCGCGTGAGGCTCGATGCTTGCCCTGAGCCAGCGCCGGCCTTCGCTCGTCCGCTCTTGCCCACCAGGCGTTCGCGGTCCGGTCGGGTGATGCGGATCGAACGATCGGCGCGAACATCGTCGTCGCGGCCGATCGCGGGGATGGCGAGCCGCGACGATTTCAACAAGCGGTCAAAGCTTGTCGCGCTCATTGGCGATACACCGCGTTGGCGAGTGTTGTCGGACGGGCTCGGCGACCTGCGTCGCGACCTGTGATGATTGCTGCGACCCGTGAAAAACTGAGTGCGCGCAAGCGGTTTGCGCGACCGCAGGTCGCGGCTTTATCTAGCCCTCCAACCCTCTCACATCCCTTCATGCACTCATCGTATCAGAATGCAGTTTGAACGTCGGAAAGATACGTCTTTGAGGTGAGCAACTCAGTGCGTCTTTGCGCGAGCACCTAGTGCCACTGCAGCGCCAATCAACGCTGCTGAGGTTAGAGTCATAGCCATCGCAAGCGGTCCCTGGTCGCCATGAAAGAGCATGAATGCGAGCATTGCGGACGCCGCGGCCGCAGTGATGGCCTCTGCTGACAGAGTGATCGTCCGCACGAGACGTGACGGTGATGCGCCGACCACCTGGTGCAACGGTGCAGGTCGCAGGCAGGTCGCGCGTTGCGGTCCAGACAGCCAGACCGCAGCCCGCCAGCACAACCGCGAGCGCGTTACGCACCGCGGTGGCGACAAGCAGCAGCATTGCACCCGCAATGATGATGAGGGCCAGCATGGCAGGACTCCAAGTCATGGAATCGTCGTGGCGGACAATCGCCGCGTCAAGCGTTCAGCGCGCGATTGGCCGCCAGACGCCTTCAATGAGGCGGCGCGAGATGGGCCCCCAATAGCGGCCGTCGAAGCTATCAGGCGTGTCGCCTAACAGGAGTATTTCGTCGGCGCCTAATGTGCGGCATCCTGACCAGGTCGGCAGCGCACGGCCCGCCGCGTCGTGACCGCCACGAACCGCCGCCACGCGGCCGTCTATGGAGATCCTGTCGCCTTCGGCGCAAACCGTTTGGCCGCGTCCTGCCGCGATGCGCTTGATGAACTGATCGGTGGGATCGGCGAAGCCGCGCAGTGCGGCGTAGTCGGGCGCTACATCGACGGAAGCAATTGTGACGAAGTCGCCAGTTTGAGGAGCGCGTGCCAGGCGCACGTAGAACCCTTGCGG
>JAHBYF010000004.1:102500-545010 GCA_019636095.1 Hyphomonadaceae bacterium | reverse complement strand
CCACCAATCCAGCCGCAGCGCCTTGCTCGTGCGGCTCGACCGCCACTGACGCGCCGCCTGTAAAGCCTGGGCGCGCGAGCCCGGAGCCCAGGCCCAGCAGGGCCTGCGAGGCCAGCAGCACTTCAAGGTTAGGCGCAAACATTTGCAGCGTCACCGAAGCGAAGGAAAGCGCTGCGCCGCAAACCATGAACGCGCGCGGCCCTATGTTCAGACGTGGAATCACAACGAGTTGCGTGAATAACAGTGCGAGCGCGTTTGCCATGAAGCCGTAGGAAATGAGCTGTGTTCCGGCGGCGCCCGAGACGCCCAGTCTGTCCATCGTGAACAAGCCGAATACTTGCACAGTCACGCCCGACACGATCGACAGCGCAAAGCCATAAATTAGATAGCCCGACAAACGCCGATCGGTGATCAACGCCAGCGACTGGCCAAAGCTCGCGCGCTGCCGCTTTGCGTGCGGCGCCGTGCGCTCCGGCAACAACATCAGAATCGCGAGCGACGCTGCAAGCGCCAGCACGCCCACCATCCAGATTGGAAACACGGCGCCGAAACGCGCCGTCAGCCACGCGCAAATGCCCGGTCCGAATGCTTGCCCGACCGCAAACGCCGAACTCAATCCGGCGAGTTGCGCCGTTCGCTCAAACGCCGTCGTGCGATCAGCGATGTAAGCCTGTGCCGAAGGCGAGGAGGCCGAACCGAACGCGCCAAAGATTGAGCGCGCCAGTACAAGCGAGATAAAGAGCGCAAAGCCGCTCAGTGCGCCCGACTGCCCCAGCATCACAGCCGTGCCAAACGCCGCCATCGAGACCGCATACGCAAGCAGTCCGAACGCAATCGTAGGTTTGCGCCCAACGCTATCTGAGAGCCGCCCCCAATACGGGCTCGCCAGCACCCACAAGAGTGCTGAAAGCGAGAAGATCCAGCCCACGCTTGAATCGCCCAGGTGCAACTCACGCACGAGCGGCGGCGCGACAGCGAGTAACATCGAATTGCCCGCGCCAATGACAAGCATGCACGTCCACAACAGACGAAACTGCCGGTTCCGGCCAATCGGCGCGGTCGGCGCCGCCGGTGGCGCGGCAAATGGATCTGGGCCTGGGGAGTCCGCCATGAGAGCGGCTCTTGCTACGCCAAATCCGCGCGGCGGGGGAAGGGCCGCGCCGGCCAATTCAACTCTCACGTTGCGGCAGGCTCGCTAGCGCACCGGGAAATCGAAGTACGTCTGCGGATACGGTTCACCGACGAGCGTGAAGTGCCACCATTCTTCGCGCAGCGGCCTAAAGCCATGCTGCTGCATCACGCGCGCGAGCGTCATCCGATTTGCGCGCGCGGTTGGGCTCACGGTTTCGTCGCTTGGCCATGAGCGCGCGTCGAAGAGATCGAACGGCGAACCCATGTCGAGTTCGGCGCCCGTCGCCAAGTTGACGAGCGTCAAGTCCAGTGTCGAGCCGCGCGAATGCCCCGAACGCTCAGCGATGTAGCCAAGCTCGAACAGCCGGCTCTTGTCGACGTTTGGGTAGAACTCTGCCTTGGTGCTCTGGTCGCTGAGATCGGCCGCCCAACGCGCGAAATCCGCCACGGCACGCTGCGGCCGATAGCAATCATAAACTTTGAGTCCCAGCCCAAGGGACGCAAGCTCCGCTTGCGCGCCGGTCAGCGCATCTGCGGCTTCGCGTGTCAAAATGCAAACTGGCGCCTCATACCCATCGATACGCCGTCCGACAAAATTGTGCGCCCCCGCGTAGCGCATCTCCAAGCGCAATCCTGGCACAACCGCCGCCGCGTCCACAAACCCCTCCGGCCGCGGCGTCTCTGCGTGCGCACAGGCGGCGAGGGCAACGACGAAGCTCAGAAGCAATGCGCGCATGAGGTCTCTCGCCATAGGCCAGTTTGAGCAGCGTCTATTTCGCAGCAAGCGGTCGATCGCGTCGCATGGCCCGGGGTCGTCAACGGTCCACAGCGGCGTTGTGAATACGCGTGCATTGTATCGCACCCAAAAGCAACGGGCCCGGCTTTTGGCCGGGCCCGCGCTTTAGTTTTGATCGCTTCCGCGTTTAGCGGAAGGTGATCGTCACCGCCGTACGGCGGTTCAGAGGTTCACGCACGCCGTCGCGCGTTTGACGGGCGAGATCGGTTTCGCCGCGCGCTTGGGTCGTGATCGAACCCGCGGCCATGCCGCGCGCCACGAGGGCGTCGCGGACCACCGAAGCACGACGCTCCGATAGGCCTTGGTTGTAGGTGGCCGAACCCGAGGTGTCGGTGTGGCCGACAACCACCGTGCCGCTGACGTTGCACTGACGCGCGCGGTTGACCGCGGCATCGATGGTTTCCAACGCGGCCTGGTTGAGGTTCGAGCGATCCCACTCGAAGTACACAACGAATTCCGACGTCGGGCACGCAGGCTGCGCAATTGGCGGCGGCGGCGGCGGCGGTTGCTGCACAACCTCTTGTACCGGCGGTGCGGGCGGCGGCGTAAATTGGTAGCGCAGACCGACCGTCACAGCTTGGTGCTCGTAATCCATCTCACCAGTGCGGGTGACGGCGCCTTCGAGAGAGTCGAATTCAGCACCCTCAGCCTTGAAGTAGCGATAGCCAACATCGAGGTCCCAACGCTCGCCGAGGCCGACGGCAAAGCCGACCATGCCTTGATACGCGAACACGGTGTCTTCGCCATCAATGTACCAAATGGGAGAGGGGATGTTGTCCGCACCACCCACATTGATACGCGCAGCGCCGGCGCCGACTCCGACATACGGCTCGATCGCGCCGCCACGATTGAAGTCGTAGAACAGATTGGCCATCGCCGACCACGCGTGGACGTCACCTTCGTCGAACGCATGGCCGAATATTCCGGGACCATCGAGTTGGTTAAACCGGTGGCCGATTTCGCCTTCGAGCCGGAAGCCGTTGGCGAACGCGTAGCCGATACCCAGGTGCTCGGACCAATCATGGTCCATTGTAGCGTCACCCCAGCCACCATAGCCGGTGCTATTGCCAAAGTCGGCTTCGCCATCGAACGACCAGCCGAGATCGCCACGACCGTACCAGCCTTCGGTCGCACTTGCCGCGCTCGGGACGCCCGCAACTAGCACCGCTAAGGCAAGCGCTCCCTTCAGAACTGATTTTTTGACCATCCCTATTCTCCCCGCCGCCCCCTCCGGCGGCGCCACAGCAAATTATTAACTCTCTTGGGGCGGCCTGGCCAGAAAAACAGATGCCGGTATTAGTGGTGCGTGCTAGGGGGTGCCCCATCGCCGGACGCGATGCGCGACTGCGTTCGAGACGACCTCTCGCGGCGACGCCTCGGAAACCCCGCGGCGTCGCCGTTCAGGGCAGCTACGTTGAAGCACGCGGCGGGTCGCTACGGACCGCGAGCAGCGTGCGTGGCTCAATGGGTGAGAAGACTACATTCCGCCCTCTGCTTTTTGATGGCCCCGCGTTCCGCCTTTCGCCGACACATCAGCCGTCAGTCTTTGGTAGTCCACTGCGCCGAAGCGATTGTCGTGTCTTTCTCCGGGCGCCCCGATCAGCCACAGCGTGACAATGAGCATCGGTAGGATGAGCCGTCGCATTGCCATTCGCTAATTCCGATTGACCAAGCTTAAGCGCTATTAGCGTTTCTTTTCGTCAACCGAAACGGCGCGTTAAGCGCGGTCGGGCATAACGCGCTGTCGGCAGAAAGCCTTTGGTTAAAGCGCGCTAACCCATGTTCTCCATTATCGGCCTTGTCGCCGTTCTCGGCATCATCTTCGGCATTTTCTTGGTCGAAGGCGGCAGCATGGAAGTGCTGGCTGAAGCCGCGCCGATGGAATTCGCGATGATCTTCGGTTCAGCGCTCGCCGCGCAGTTGGTGGCGAACGATTTGAGCGGGCTGATGAAAATGGGGGGCGGCGTCGCCACGGTGATGGCCGGTCCAAAATGGAAGAAGCAAGACTATTCAGATTTGCTGGCGCTGCTTTTTCAGCTCACCAAGCTGATGAAGACCAAAGGCGTGGTGGCGCTTGAGGCGCACATCGAAAAGCCCGACGAAAGCGCGATCTTCCAGAAGTACCCCAAGATTCTCAAAGACCATCACGTCACGCCATTCATCTGCGACACACTGCGGATGATGACGATGAATCTCGACGATCCTCATCAGGTCGAGGACGCGATGGAAAAGCAGCTCGAAAAGCACCATCACGAAGCGCTCCATCCTGCGCACGCGCTGCAAAACATGGCCGACAGTTTGCCGGCGCTCGGGATCGTTGCAGCGGTGCTCGGCATCGTGAAGACCATGAGCCACATCAACGAGCCGCCAGAAGTGCTTGGATTGATGATTGGTAAGGCGCTTGTTGGAACGTTTCTCGGCGTGCTCTTGGCCTACGGTATTGTTGGCCCTTTGGCTTCGCGTCTCGGCGCGATCGTCGAGCACGATGCGCAATTCTACAAAATCATCCGCGATGTGCTCGTGGCGCACTTGCACGGCAACGCGGCTCAGGTTTCAGTCGAGATTGGACGCGGCTCAGTTCCGAGTCCGCTGCAGCCGAGCTTCGCACAACTGGAAGAAGCATTGGCGACTGCAGCCGAGGCCTAGGCCTGACTTTGGCGGGCATGCCTATGCAGAAATGCATAGACCTGCTACGCGCTGACGCTTGCCATCCTGGTTAATCCTTGGCATGGAGTCGCCTCCTTGCGTTGGGGGTAGACCCTGACGCTGAGACGAGGGGTAGAACCTATGACGAAGTTCAAGTTGGGCATGGCGGCTGCTGCCGCTGCCGTTCTCGCCTTCGGCGTCGCGGCCTGCGGCCAAACGACGGCGACGACGGATGAGCCGGCTGCTACGGAAGAAACCACGACCGAAGCTCCGGCTGAAGCTCCGGCTGACGCTGCGACCACCGATGGCGCCGCGACGACGACCGAAGCTCCGGCTACGACGACCCCGTAATCTACGTTTCGACGTTAGATTTCGCTGCGAGCCGCCCGAAAGGGCGGCTCGTTTGCGTTTAGGCTTGGCCGATGTCGCGGTTGCCGCCACTGCCCGATCTGGAGTGGAGTGAGGACGGCGCCTGCTTGCGGGCGGTCGCGTTCGATGACGTTTACTTTTCCAAGGACGGAGGCCTAGCCGAGGCTGAAGCCGTGTTCCTGGCGGGAAGCGGATTGCCGGAACTGTGGCGGAATAGGGATCGTTTCGCCCTGTGCGAGCTTGGTTTCGGCACGGGTTTGAATGTCTTGGCGCTTTGGCGCGCCTGGAAAACGACTCGCCAACCGCATGCACAATTGCATATCTCAACCGTCGAGGCATTCCCCCTGGCAAAGGCCGACGCGGCGCGGGTTCTGTCCCACTTTCCGGAAGTCGCCGGTTTGGCTGAGAGATTGCTGGAGCGTTGGCCGGTGCGCACTTATGCGCCCCAGCGCCTGTGGTTTCCCGACGACGGTCTTTCACTCACGGTTTTCACCGGCACCGCTGACGCGGTGCTCGCAGGAATGACCAGCACGTTCGACGCCTGGTTCCTCGATGGTTTCGCGCCAGCGCGGAACCCGCAAATGTGGTCGCCGGAGCTGTTCCATCACATCGCACGTTTGAGCGTCCCAGGCGCACGCGCCGCGACATTCACGGTGGCGGGCGATGTTCGCCGCGGGCTCGAGGCTGCCGGCTTCGCAATCGAGAAGAGGCCGGGCTTTGGCAAGAAACGTGAGCGGCTTGAAGCGACGTTCCTTGGACCCGTTTCCGGCGCCGGAGGCGGTTCAGGATCTGCCACTGTCGCCAACAACGCCAGCGATCCAAGAACCCTCTACCCTTATGGCGGATGTGATCCCAAGCGCGTCGCCATACTCGGCGCCGGCATCGCCGGCGCGAGTGTCGCGCAGGCCGTGGTTCGTCGCGGCGCCGAGGCCGTTGTCCTCGAATCTGCGCGAGAGCTGGGCGCAGGTGCAAGCGGAAACCCTGCTGGCCTTGTCATGCCGCGCCTCGACCGCGGAGGCGCGCTGAGCGAGGTCTATCTCACCGCGTACCTCCACGCCGTCGCGACCTACGAAGCACTCGGCGTTCTCGATCCTTGCGGCGTTGAACAGCGCACACAATCCGACAGCGCCGAAGCGCTTGCCGATTTGCTCCGCGATCCACCGCTGCCCTCGGATTGGTTCACACCCCTGGCCAATGGCGCAGCACTCCATGCGCGCGCCGGAGTCGTCAGGCCGCAAGCCGCGATCAAGCGCATGCTTGCAGGCGCCTCGGTGCTCTTCGAATCCCCCGTACAGCGCCTCGATCGCGACGGCGATGGCTGGATCCTTGTCGCCCCTGATGGGCGTGCGCTGCTCAAAGCTGACGCCGTGGTCCTCGCTTGCGGCGCAGCGCTTGCGCAGTTCGAACCTGCGTCCTTTCTCCCGATTGAAATCTCCTACGGCCAAATCGAGTGGGGTCGGGGCACGCCGCCGCCACGCGCGCTCACGCGCGGAAACTATGTGGCGTCCTTTGATGGCGGCGTGCTCTTTGGCGCAACGTTCGACAAACGTGAGCCGTCCGGCGAGATCGATGCGCGGGCGCGCAATCTCGCCGCGTTGCGCGATCTGGCCCCCGACGTCGCCGCAACGATCGACGAACCATCGATGCGCTCGCGCGCCTCGCAACGCGCGACGACCCCCGATCGAGCCCCGATCGCAGGTTTGCTGCCCGATGCGCAGGCATGGTTAGCGCAATACGCCGATCTCGCGCATGGGCGCAAAGTTCAGACTGAGACGCCGCCTCCTGCGCACAACGGTATTTACGTTATCGGCGGATTAGGCGCGCGCGGGCTCACACTTGCACCTTTGCTTGGCGAAGTTCTCGCCAGCGAAATGTGCAATGAACCTGGACTGTTAGGCCAGCTCGCGCGCGACGCGATTCATCCGGCCCGTTTTCTGCATAGAGCGCACAAACGGCGTTAAAGCCGCATTTGGGTTAATAGCTATGGCGTTCGATGCAGGCGCTCGCGCTGCGAGCACGGTTAACTTTCTCAATCTCGAATTCAGCGGGTTGGATCTCGATGGCGCGCTCGATGCGATCAGCGTCCGTGCGAGCCTTGACCTTCCATTTTCGTACGTTGCGACGCCAAACGTCGATCACGTTGTGTGTCTTGCCAACGAGCCTGGGCGCCGCACGCTCTATGACCATGCCTGGCTGCTGCTGAACGACAGCCGCGTGCTCAAGGGTCTTGCACGCAAAGCCAAGATCAATCTCCCGATTGCCCCAGGATCAGATATCGCGGAGCACCTCTTCGATACCGTCATCGATAAGTATGAACCGGTCACCATCATCGGAGGCGATCGCGAGAATGTCGCGGAACTCAAGCGCGTCTACGATCTACGCGACGTGCGCTGGCACGAGCCGCCGATGAACCTGAAGCAGAAGCCGGGGGCCATTGTACGGGCGGCGGCGTTTGCGGCGGCCCAGCCCTCGCGGTTTACCTTCATCTGCGTGGGCGCGCCGCAGCAAGAAATGATCGCTTACGCGATTGCTCAGCGCGGCGACGCGCGCGGCGTCGGGCTTTGTGTCGGAGCTGCGCTCGATTTCCTCTCTGGTAACGCCAAGCGCGCTCCCAAATGGATGCGCGGTCTAGGCCTTGAGTGGCTGCATCGTCTGGCGAGCGAGCCGGGCCGCATGTGGAAGCGCTATTTGGTGACCGGTCCCAAAGTGTTTTCATTGTTCGCCGAATGGCGCGCTTCGATGGCTGCGTGAAGTTCTGCCTGCCGCTTCTCATCGATTGGATAGTTGCGCAGCGTTAGCGCCGCCAGCACACACAAAACGATCGGAACGAGAATGAAGAGCGCCGAAAGCGTCAGCAAGGCTTGAGGCGTATTTTCGGCGCCGCTGCTTGCCTGAAATCCGGCCGCGCCAAGGATGGCGTAGGTGATCGGTCCTAGCGCCGCGCCGGCCTTGGATGTCGTCAGCAGCAAACCGAAAAAGAGGCCCGAGCGGCGCGCGCCGGTGTTGAGTTCGTCTTCATCAACGACATCGGCCATCATCGTGCGGGTGAGCAGCACGCCGCCGCCATTGCTCAGTCCAGCGACAAACATGAAGGGCCCCACAATGGTGAGGTTGCCAGCGGGCAGGACGAAAAGGATTGCCGTTGTCGTGGCGGTGTAGATGAAAGCGCCAGCGAGCGCACGGTGCTTGCCCCATCGCCGCGCCGCGAACCACCAAAGTGGCACGCCCGCGAGTGCGGCGACAAAATAGATCGCCAGCAACGCCTGCGCCGTGTTGGTAAAGCCAAGCACAAATTGAAAGTACCAAAGGAAGAGTGCGCCGGAGACGCCTTGCGCAATGCCGAGCAGGAAATCAGGCAACAGGACGCGCTGAGCTGAGCGGCTTTCGATGAGCGTCTTGATCGTTTGCGTGAGAGTCAGGTGCTGCTGCGGCGGGCGCTTTTCTTCAGGTACGAACACAACAGCGATGGCAGTCGCTATCGGCAACAGAAACACCAGCGTCCAGCCCATGGCGACGACGGCCGCTGCGTTCGCGCCATCGCGATCCTCGCCAAAAGAGAGGGCCGCGATGCCCGCGATCACCAGCATCAGCACTTGACCCGCGGCGCCCGCGAATTGCACTGCGCCCAGAACGTGTGTGCGCCCGTGGTAGGTGGGCACAAGTTCGCCCGCCCAGCCTAGATGCGAGATCGTCATCGCCGCGTAAGCTGTGTAGAGCAGAAACACGATGAGCGCTGCGATAGCGATCGGCACGCCCGGCCAAAGTCCAATGAACAGAATCCAGATCAACATCATGAGCGGTGGACAAGCGGCGGTGAGCCAAAACCGCCGGCGGCCCCATGGGTGGATCGTGCGATCTTGTATGTTGCCAAGCGTCGGATCGATGACGATGTCGAGCATGCGAACGCCGAGGAAAATCGCCGACACCCAATAGAGCGGAACGCCCAGATGGGATGCGAAGTAGGGTGGGATAAAAATGATCGTCGGCAGCGAGAGCGCAAGAATGGGCGCGGCCGGCGCGGCGAACGCCGCAATCTCCCAGACTGAGACTTTGCGCGCGCGGCTCGATGTCTGGGTCACTGTCCCTCCCGCCCTTATCCTCCGGGCGGAGGTGAGCTTTCGTTACGGCGTACTCTCTAGAATTGCGCGGGTGGGATCAATCACCGCGGACGGTTTGTGTAAGCGGGGTGATGAGATTTGCGCTTGCCGCTACGACCGAACCGGTCTGCATAAAGTCGCCGCCGTTGATTTCGTTCACGGTCCCGCCGGCCTCGCGCACCAGCACCGCGCCAGCGGCGATGTCCCAAACGCTTAGGTCGCGTTCCCAATAGCCATCAAAGCGTCCGGCGGCGACGTAGGCAAGGTCAAGCGCCGCGGCGCCAAAGCGGCGTACGCCCGCTGTTTTTGCGATCACGCGTTCGATTTCCGCGAGCGCGCGCTTGTGATCCCCTTTGCCGTGGAACGGTGTGCCACACGCGAACAAGGCGTCACGCATATCGTTGCGACCGGCAACGCGCAGGCGGCGATCATTTAAGTACGCGCCTTGGCCTTTCTCAGCCCAAAAGAGTTCATCGCGGATCGGGTTATAAACGACGCCGGCGACAAGCACGCCTTCGCGCTCCAGGGCAATTGAGATGGCGAAGTGCGGAATGCCGTGCAGAAAGTTGGTAGTCCCGTCGAGCGGATCGACGAGCCAGCGATTGGTCTTGTCGGTGCCTTCAACGACGCCGCGCTCCTCCATCACGAAGCCATAGCCTGGCCGCGCCTTCGATAACTCCTCGAACAGAGTCTTCTCGGCTTTGAGGTCAGCGGATGAAACGAAATCGCTCGGACCCTTGCGCGAGACTTGCAGATTTTCGACTTCGCCAAAGTCGCGCGACATCGGGCGCGCCGCCTTTCGCGCGGCGGCAATCATCACATTCATCAAGGCGGAGGCTTGCGGCATGGGCCGGGGTGCTAGCAGGGGGCGCCCGGAGCGGCAAGGCCGGGCGCTGCCTTGGGGAACGTGTTAACGGCGCAAAATCGCGCGCGCGGCATGAACGCCCGTGGCGAAGCAGGCTTGCAGCAGGTAGCCTCCCGTTGGCGCCTCCCAGTCGAGCATTTCACCGGCCACGTACGCATCGGGAATGACGCGGAGTTGCAGGTTCTCGTCGACCGCGTTCCAGGTCACACCGCCAGCACTTGAGATGGCGCGATCAATCCCGTGTGGTGCGTTGAGCGTGATCGGAATCGCCTTGATGAGGTTGGTAAGTTGTTCGGGGTCGCGTGGCGGCGGGCCGTTTTCGTAGAGCAGTGCAACCGCGACCGGCGGCAGGTTCAAGGACTTGCGTAGAGTAGAAGAGAGCGTGTCGCCTGGTTTCGCCTTGGTGAGTTTTTCAATGACGTGCTGCGGGCGGAGATCGGGACGCAGGTCGATGCGAATGCCGGTCGGCGCGGCTGCGCGGAGTTCGGATGTTAGCGCGTAGATGGCGCCGCCTTCGATACCATAGGCAGTGATCATCGCTTCGCCCAACGATGTCCGCGCTAAGTGGCGAATGGCGATGTTCTTGAGCGCTTGTCCGGCAAATCGCGATCGAAAATGGTCGCTCCACGCCACGGTGTAGCCGACGTTCGCCGGCTGGAATAGCGCGACTTCGACGCCGCGCGCCTCAAACGGGTCCCGCCATGAACCATCTGCGCCCAGGCGTGGCCAGCTCGCGCCGCCCAGCGCGAAGAGTGTTGCGTCTGTCCGCACCGACGCTTGTTTGCCATTTTCATTGAATCGCAACGCGCCGTCTTCCTCCCAACCTAGCCAGTTGACGCGCGTACGTATCTCAACGCCTTGCTTGGCGAGGCGCGTGAGCCAAGCTCGCAGCAGCGGCGACGCCTTCATGGCCGCCGGAAACACGCGGCCGCTTGACCCAACGAAGGTTTCAGCGCCGAGGCCATTCGCCCACGCAACGAGATCGCCATGCGTGAAGCCTTCGAGGATCGGGCGCAGCCGCGAAGCGCTATCGCGATAGCGTGTGAGAAAGCGTTCGAACTCTTCCGAGTGCGTGAGGTTCAAGCCGCCGCGCCCGGCCATCAGAAATTTGCGCGCGACGCTGGGCATGCGCTCATAGACGACGACGCGTTTTCCTGCGGCGCTCAAAATCTCCGCCGCGATCAAACCCGCGGGACCTGCGCCAATGATCGCGACGTGCGCGTCACTCATGCAGGTGGCTGCACGCTTCGATCTTGTTGCCGTCGGGATCGCGGACGAAGGCGCCGTAATAGTCCGGGTGATATTCAGTACGCAGACCGGGGCGGCCGTCTTCGACGCCGCCTTGTTCAAGCGCGGCTAGAAAGAACGAGTCTACGTCAGCGCGCGAATTGGCCCGGAAGGCGATGTGAACACCGTTGCCCGTGCTGGCGGCTTGGCCGTTGATCGGCAGCTGAATCCAGAAGCTTGGTTTGTTCGGTTCGCCGTAACCAACGCCGACAAGCTGGCCGTTGATCTCCACCGGATAAATCGGCGCCATCCCAAGCGGCGCAAGCGCAGCGTCATAAAAGGCCTTCGAGCGCTTCATGTTGCTGACGCCGACAGACACGTGATCGATGCTCATGCGCGCATACTCCCTCAGCGCCAGCGCGCGAACCAATTGAGCGTGCGGTCGAGCGCGAGCTCACGCGCGGCGGCGTCGTAATCCGAACTACCGGCGCGGCAGAAACCGTGACCGGCGTCGTAGAGATAGAGAGGCGAGTCGGGCGCCGCTAGGCGCACGCTCTCGACATTTTCCGGCGGGATCGACGCGTCGCGCGCGCCGTAGTGCAGCATGGTTGGGATTTTTGGTTTGTGGTCGAGCAGGTTGGCAATGAGCCGGCCATAGAAGCACGAGGACGCCTTGAGCCCGGTACATTGCGCCGCCGCCATCCAAGCCACCGCACCGCCATAGCAGAAGCCGGTGACATAGGCTGGCTGCGGCAGTGCATCGATCGCCGCCTGAACATCCGAGACCACTTGCGGCCACGGCGACTTCATCACCGCGCCGATGCCTTTCTGGATGCCGTCTTGATCGTGCGCCGCATGAAAATCTCTCTCGATACGATCGAACAGGCCGGGCGCGATGGCGTGGTGTCCCGCAGCTGCGAATACGCCGCAGATCTCTTCGATATGATCGGTAAGACCAAAGATTTCCTGGATCACCACAACGCCGCCGATCGGCGCGCCTTCCGGCGCCGCGGATATGGCGTTAAGTCCGAAACCGTCGATCTTGCTGGTGAGCGTGGTCTTCATCGGCTCTCCGTCGCACGGGCTCTCGCGATTGTCACTGGCGTGCGTGCGCGGTGCGGCTCATGTTGGCCCACGCAATGGGGTTGTTCGGCCATGCGCGTGCGATTGCGGCTTTTGCCGCCGGGCTGATCTTTGCCGCTAGCGCCGCCGCGCAATGCATTGATGCGCCTGATCTAGCGGCCTACCAAAACGCTTCGCGCGAGGACTTCGTCGCGGGCGCGACCAGCACGGATCGCCTGGGCCGTGTCGTAGCGCCTGTCACCGTGAACGGCGAGGGTCCCTTCCGCTTCATTGTGGATACAGGCGCCAATCGCTCGGCATTGTCAGACCAGCTGGCGATGCGTCTGGGCTTGACCCCGTTCGGCACAGACAATGTCCATTCGGTGCATGGCGTCTCGGTCGCGCCGATCGTCAACGTGCGTCAGATTCAGTACGGCGAGGTTTCGCTGAATGCGGAAGCGCTGCCAATGTTGAGCGGCGGCGTGCTTGCCGGCGAGCAGGGGTTGCTGGGCGTGGACGGCATGAGCGGACGGCGCCTGCGCATGGATTTTGAACGCAACTGTATTGAGATTGTGCGCTCGGATCAGGCGCGGCGGCTGCGCGGGTGGTCGGAAATACGCGGCCATATGCGTTTCGGACACCTCGTCGTCGTGCGTGGAAGCGTGAATGGCATTCGTGTGAATTTGCTGCTCGATACCGGCTCAGATTCCTCTCTTGCCAATGTGGCGCTGCGTGAAGCGATGAATGCACGTCTCCGGCGACGAAATCAGCGAGAAGAAACGATCAACTACACGGCTGGAGGCACGGTCATCCTCGAGAATGCCATGCTGATCCCGCGCATGACGGTGGGCGAACTCGAAGTCCGCAATGTCATCGCGTACGTGGGTGATTTTCACATCTTTCAGATCTGGGATCTGACGCAAGAGCCGACCTTACTGATCGGCATGGATGTGCTGTCGCAGGCGCGCGGGCTCGCGATCGACTACGGACGAGGGGCTGTCTACCTGCATATCCGCGATCCTCTGCGGCTCGGGACGCGGCTGCAGAACTAACGGCTTTGGACGATCGCAGGGCCAACGCCGAACAGCTTTCCGCGCTCCGTCCACACTACCGCAAGCAAGGCGGCCGCGCCCGATAGCGCTAATCCAACGGCGAACGGTGTTGGCGAACCGTCGAAAGCGCGCGCGATGAGGGCGCCAAAGGTCGCGCCGCCGGTCGCGGTGACTGCGCCGTAGAGTGCCGATGCCGAGCCCGCAACCCGGCCAACAGGCTCCATGGCGAGCGCGTTGAAGTTTGACGCGATGAAACCGAACATCGCAAACGCGAGTGCAAGCATGGCGGTGAAAACCGGAAAGCTCGCCCAGCCAAGATGTGTGATCGCCGCCAAGGCAAGCGCAACGACGGTAAAGGCAACGACCATCGTGTGTGAGAGCCGTCGCATGCCGTGTCGAATGACGAGGCGCGAGTTGAGGAACGTCCCGGCCGAGATTGAGATCGCTATCGAAGCAAACGCCAACGGGAACGCTGGGCCGAGATGATACACGTCGACGAACAATTGTTCAGAACTCGTGATGTAACCGAACAGGCACGCGGTCACGAACGTCGTCGCGATCATGTACCCAAAAGTCTGCCGCTCCCGCAGCACCGCTGCGTAGGCGCCAATGATAGCCGCAGGATTGAAGGGTCTCCGATTCTCCGGCGCTAGCGTTTCGGGGAGGCGTAACAGCGCCCATGCGAGTACGATCAGCGCGTAGACCAGCAACGCGCCGAATATCCAGCGCCACGGCGCGACGAACAAAATGAGCTGCCCCAGACTCGGCGCGACGATTGGCACGATCATGAAGACAGTCATCGCCATCGACATGACCTGCGCCATGCGCCGACCTTCGGTGACGTCGCGAACGACCGCGGTCGCGATCACGCGCGTCGCCGCTGCACCCACGCCCTGCATTGCGCGCGCGGCAAGAAAGAGTTCGAAGTTCGGCGCGATGACGCAAAGGACTGATCCGGCAATGTAGATGCCGAGCGCATAGATCAACACGCTGCGCCGCCCGAACGCATCCGCCAGCGGCCCGTAGATCAGCTGCGCGACGCCAAAGAGCGCAACATAGCAAACGACGACAAGCTGCCGGTCATTGTCATTGCTGAGCTGAAAGGCCGCTCCGATCTGCGGCAACGCCGGCAGCATGATGTCGATGGCCAGCGCATTCAGCGCCGAAAGCGCCGCCACCATGGCGACGAGCTCAGGCGTCGAGAGCGCGCGGTGCGGAGCTGTGGTTGTCACTGTGCTTCTGCTCCGTAGAGCGAGAGCATGCCGCGCTGAGCCGCGGGCGCGACCATGGTGTTGTGGGTCTCGCCGACAATGAGTGCGTGGGAAACCTGCAAATCCGGCTGGCCGAGAAGAAGGTCGTTCAGACGCAGCGTGTTGTTGGCCATGTCGCTGCGCACCTCGCCGCGCGGAGTGTCGGCGGCAAGGAAGACGAAGCGACTATGTTCGGCGCGGGCGTAGGGGATGTCGTAGATCTTGCCATCGTCGAACCAGAGCGCCGGGCTCATGATCAGATAGCGATCAAAGAGATTGGGCGCCCGAGCGAGCGTATAGGCCGCAAACAGCCCCGCATAAGAGTGCCCCGCGAGGCCGCGCTCACCCGGCGCGATTGGAAGATGAGCTTCGGCATAAGGGATCAGCTCATCGCGCAACACCGACAAAAATGCGTCCGCGCCGCCCGTGACGTTAGGTTCGCGGCCGAACGCGGGCGTGAAGTCGTGCTTGCGCAAGTCGCCCGTGTTAAGCGCATCCCGGTATCCGATGCCAACCAATATGACCGGTTCGATGCGATGGCGGGCGATCAGGGCGTCTTCAATGCCCGCAAAGGTTGGAATCCAAGCGAGGCCGTCCAACACGTAGAGTGCGTGACAGCCGCCCAATCTGCACGCAGCCGGCACGTGGACGTAAAGCACGTAGTCGACGCCGTTAGATGCGCGCGGCGGCGCGAGAACATGACTGCGCGGCGCAATGACCTGATATCCAAAGAAGCCAATCGCAATGAGCGCCAGAAGCGCGGCAAGCAGCCAAGGCCTACGCATTGAAACGGAAGTGCATCACGTCGCCTTCTCTGACGATGTAGTCCTTGCCTTCGAGGCGCATCTTGCCGGCTTCCTTGGCGCCGCTCTCGCCTTTGAAGGTGATGTAGTCGTCGTAGGAAATCGTCTCGGCGCGAATGAAGCCTTTTTCGAAATCGCCGTGAATGACGCCGGCGGCTTGCGGCGCGGTCCAGCCCTTTTGGATTGTCCAGGCGCGCGCTTCCTTCGGGCCCACGGTAAAATAGGTTTGCAGGCCCAAGAGGTCGTAGCCCGCGTGGATGAGCTTGGTGAGGCCGGGTTCCTGCAACCCCACGGTCGCCAGGAATTCTTCTTGCTCGTCGTCAGAGAGCGCCGCGATTTCGGCCTCGATCTGCGCGCAGATGATAACGCAGGCCGCATTCTCCTGCTTCGCGCGCGCTTGCACGCGCGTTGTGTGATCGTTGCCGCCGGCCGCATCGACTTCGTTGACGTTGCACACGTAGAGCACCGGCAGGGCGGTCAAGAGTTGCAGCATCTCGAACGCTTTTTGCTCTTCGGGCGCACGCTTGGTGTGACGTGCGGGTTTGCCGTCTTCGAGTAGTGCCTTCGCGCGCGTCACGAGGTCGAGCGTGAGCTTGGCTTCCTTGTCGCCGCCTTTGGCCTTCTTTTCGAGATTGGTGATGCGCTTATCGAGGCTTTCGAGGTCGGCGAGCATCAACTCGGTCTCGACCGTCTCCAGATCGGCGATCGGATCGATCTTGCCTTCGACGTGGGTGATGTCGTCGTTCTCGAAGCACCGCAGTACGTAGGCGATGGCGTCGCACTCGCGGATGTTGGCGAGGAACTGATTGCCGAGGCCTTCGCCTTTCGAAGCTCCGCGAACCAGTCCAGCGATGTCGACAAAATTCATCCGCGTCGGAATGATCTCTTTCGAGCCCGCGATCGCCGCGAGTTCTTGCAGGCGCGGCTCAGGCATCGCGACCTCGCCAACGTTCGGTTCAATCGTGCAAAACGGATAATTCGCCGCTTGCGCGGCGGCCGTTTTCGTTAGCGCATTGAAGAGCGTCGACTTGCCAACGTTCGGCAAGCCGACGATGCCGCATTTGAAACCCATATTCGGTCCTTCTGAACTCAGCTGCGCCCCAGCGCCTTGGCTGCGAGATCACGCCATGGGCGCGCTTCGCCGCGCAGCGCGGGCGAGATTTTAACAAAACGGCGCTCGATCTCGGCCAAGCCAATTTCAGCGTCTTCGCGCCGGCCTACCTTGGCCATGAACGCAACGTTGCGTCCGCCGGCTTCCAGGCCGGGCACACGGTCCGCCGCAAAGCGATAGGCTGTGTCCGCCTCGTCATTGCGGCCGAGGCCTTCGTAAGCGCGCGCAAAGGCCAGTGCGACGCGCGGCGTTTCGCCGTCACTACCGAGCGCCTTCAGTTTCTCAAGCTTTTTTAGCGCAGCGCCGTATTGACCGAGTTCGAGCAGCGAGTCCGCGTGGCCAAGCAGAACAACCGGGTCGTCGCCCCAATTGCCATCGCCGCAGAGCGCCCATTGCGCTTCGGCGTCGGTCCAGCGGCCTAGTGCGACTGCCGCTTGCGCGACTTTGATCCGGTTGCCCACGGTGGGCGTGTCCTCAAGCGCGCGCAGAGCATTGCGATAGTCGCGTTCGGGGTCGAGGGCTTGACGCGCCGCCTTGCTGACATTGCGGGCAGTGCGTCCGCCCATCAGGTCGGGCAGCATCACGGCGAAGAAGTAGAGCGCAGCGCCAAGCGGGCCGCCGATCACCAAGATCCACAGCCAATACATCTGCTGACCGGTGCGCACGACGTGCATGGCGCAGATGATCGATGGGATCCAACCGATCAGTAACGCGATGGGCATTGGCTTGTTTCCCTCATGAAATCAGGCGCGCGAACGCCGAATTTCTCCGACCGGCCTTCTACGGAAATTCATTCCGATTGCGAAGCAAAACAGCAGTTTGCTTGGCTTATTTCGCGAACGCTTGTACCGCGAATCGGTGACATATCCACAAGACGGGGGCCGGACATGGCGCAGCACCGCTGGAATCGTCGCTTCTTGCAGGACGCAGAGGCAGCGCCCGACAATCTCTTGTATTTCGAACCCGACCTCGCGCGCCGCCGCCGTTACGCCGCGCGCAAGCGCGAACAGGCGCGCGCCGAAGAGACCGACCGTTCAGGCTCCGCGCGCCATCTTGAGCGCGCCGCCAAACGGCTGAAGCACGTCGATGCCGCCGACCGCGTCTTGTATGTCCCGCAATGGGATATGGCCAAGGCCGAGATGGCGATGCGCAAAGCGGGCGTCACCGGCGCTGTCAGCAACCTTTGCGGCACACGCCGCAAGCTCGTGACCAACGGGCGCCGCTAGGACTTGGTCCGCGCCGCCCTTCGACAAGCTCAGGGTGACGCTACTGAAACACTGGCGCCAAGATTGCGTCACGCTGAGCCTGTCGAAGCGTGACGTCACCAACGATTGAGTTAGGCGTCTTCGCCCGGCTTCTTGCGGCCGCCGGCTTTTTCGGCGGGTGCAAGCCGCATGACTTCGCCTTGAAATTTTTCGTCGTCGCCGCGCACCAGGAGCGGTGACGCCTTCGCGATTGCATCAAGCAACTTGTCGACGCCGTCGCGTTCGCTCTTGGCAAAATCGCTGAGTACGTGGCCGTGCACCAAGTCGGCATGACCGGGATGGCCGGTGCCCAAGCGCGCGCGCCGATAGCCGTCGCTATCAAGCCAGGCTGAGATTGAGCGGATGCCGTTATTGCCTGCCGCGCCCCCGCCCGTCTTCATGCGAAAGCGGCCCGGCGCGAGATCAATCTCGTCGTAGAAGACGACGATGTCCTTCTCCAGAATCTTGTAGAAGCGCGAGGCTTCAGCAACAGCATGGCCGCTATCATTGTAAAACGTTTGCGGCTTCATCAGCAGCGTCCGCACGCCATCGATTGAGCCTTCGCAGACTTCGCTGCGAAACTTCTTCTTCCACGGACCAAATGAATACGCGCGCGCAATCGCGTCCACGGCCATGAAGCCGATATTGTGCCGGTTGCCTGCGTATTTCGCGCCCGGATTGCCGAGGCCGACGAGGAGCAGCATGTTCGCCTTCTAAGCTTCCCGGATCTGGGAAGGGAAGGCGAATTAGCCTTCCTTCTTCTCCGCCGGGGCGGCGCCTTCGGCCGGCGCGGCGCCTTCGGCTGGCGCGGCCGTTGTCGTCTCTTCGGTTTCAACCTTGCGGCCAGCGATCGTCGCGATCGTGAAGTCGCGGTCTTTGATCACCGGACGTGCGCCGTCGGGAAGCGAGACCGAGGAGATGTGGATCGAGTCGCCGATCTCGCGGCCCGTGAGGTCAACAACGATCTCTTCGGGGATTTTGTTGGCTTTGCACTTCAGCCGGACGGTGTGGCGCACGATGTTGAGCGCGCCGCCGCGCTTGATGCCGGGCGAAGCTTCATGGTTCTTGAAGTGGACGACGACGTCGATCGCGATCTCGGCGTTTTCTTCGACGCGATAGAGGTCAACGTGGATCGGCTTGTCGGTAACCGGGTGGAACTGGATGGCGCGCGGGATCACCGGCTGCTTCTCGCCTTGGTGGTTGAGTTCAACCATGTGCGAGAGGAACTTACCCGAACGGATCGCCATTTCGACGTCCTTGGCATTAATCTCGATCGGCACCGAGCCGCGCGTACCGCCATAAAGGACGCCCGGGATGAGACCCGCATTGCGGGTTGCGCGGGCGCCGCCGGTGCCGAGTTTTTCGCGCTTTTCAACGTTTAGAACAATGCCAGCCATGGGCGTAGAGCCTTAACTTCCGGGGCGCCGGGAAAATTGGAAGCGGGGCTTCTAGCGGAAGGGACGCCTCACCGCAAGCTGGGCCCACCGGTCGGGTCTGGATCGGTGGGTTGCGTCACTGGGGGCTGAGCCGCCTCCCGGCCCTCGGCTTCGGCGATGGCCTGCTCAAAGCTCGACAGTAGGGCTGGCACGCAGCAGGCGTTGAGGAAGTGGTCCCCGCCCGGCACAGTTATCAGGGTATGGCCGTATTCGGCGGCGATGCGCTGGTCTGCCGCCAAAGGCACGAAGGTGTCGGCGTCGCCGTGGACGAAAACGACCGGCTGATGGAGGTTCTGGAGGGCTTCCCAGACAGCCGGGAGCTGACTGGTCTGGGCTCTGACCTCGCTGATCGAGTTCTTAAGGTCTCGCGGGAGCATCCCCTGAAAGAGGCTGCCTGCGCCGATCATTCGCCGGGCGGTGGGTCCGCGATCACCAAAGAAGGCGGAAACCAGGACGACGGCGTCAACCTGGTCCGGATAGCGTTGGGCCATGAGGGTAGCTACGGGGGCGCCGAAGCTTTGGCCCACAAGCAGCACCCGTTGGCCCTCGCGGTGCTGCAGCATGGGCGCAAGCGCATCGGCTTGCTTGGCGAGATCACGCACCGCCGCGCGCGGTTCAGATGATCGAAATCCTGGGCGATCGGCGACGATCATTTCGCGCGTTTGCGGCAGCCCAGCGATCGTCGGCGCCCAGTATTCGCTCCAGGAGGGCGTGCCGGTAATGATGACCACCTTCCACGTGGAGTCCGTGCGTAGGGGAGTCTGCAACGCCGAAATCCGCCACTGCTCGGGGACTCCTGCCGTGAACGTGATCCGCTCCATCGTACCGGGCGGGTAGGCGCTCGACGTCGGGAAGCGATCGTTTTCGTCCTTGGACGTGCCGATGGCGCAGGCCGAAAGGGCGACAGCGAGCAAAATGACCAGTCTCCGCATGGATCGCCTTTAGCGGCTGGGCCGGCATTCGTCATCACGCGGGCGACGTGTGGCCTGACATTTTGCCGGCTCCCGAAATGTGTCTAATAGCGAGATCGTCGGCGAGGGCCGGCTCAGGTGGGGGTGTCCGTGCGCGCTTGGATCGCATTTATTGCTCTTGTTGTGATGGCCGGCAGCGCTGCCGGCCAGACCGGTTCGCGCCACTTCAGTGGCGAAGTGACGTCGCGCGCGCCGCGCGTGTCATTTCAAATCCAGATTGAAGCCGGTCAAGTCGTCACGCTCACAACCGCTTCGGATGAACTCGATACGGTGCTCGCGTTGAATGGCCCAAATGGCCGGCAGCTTGCGATGAATGACGACGCGCAGCCGGGCGTTCTCACGTCGCGTATTGTGCAGGTGGCGCGCGAGACCGGGAACTACACAGCGATCGTCAGCGGCTACAATGGAGCGCGCGGACAGTTCGATCTCGATGTTTCATTCGGCGCCGGCGGCGATCTATCCAGTGAAGCGCGGGTGTTGCATGAGGAGAATGTCACCCTCAATCGGCAGCGGCCAGAAGCACGCTATCCAGTCGATTTGAGCGCTGGCGATATTTTCGTGGCGACGACGTTAGCGCTCACGCCCAATCTCGACACTACGCTCACGCTGCTCGACAGCAGTGGGACAATCGTTGCGACGAACGATGATCGAGGCGATGGCACGCTGAACTCTCAGATCATCTATCAAGCCGCTGCCGCGGGTCACTACGAACTCGTCGCTGGAACCTACAATTCCGCCGGCGCCGGCCAATTCGCTTTATCGCTCGCGCTCGATCCGCGTGCGCATGCACCGTTCAATTTCGCCGCAGTAGAAGGCGTTGAGATCGCCCGCCACGAGGGAAGTTTAAGCGCCACGCAGCCCGCCTTGGAATTTCCCGTGCGGCTCGAAGCGGGGCAGACGCTCTATGCTCTCAGCGAAGCGACATCAGGCGATCTCGACACAGTTCTTACGCTGAGCGATCCCGACGGTTTTCCGGTCGCGATCAATGATGATCGTGGCGATGGTTCCCTGAATTCAGCCTTCGCCTACACCGCGACCGCCGCGGGCGCCTACACGCTTGAGCTCTCGCGCTATCAAGCCTCGAACAATAGCGGCAATTTCCGGCTGGTGCTGTCCTTGGTCGATCGCTCCGTCGCGACTGAGCTGCAAGCGATCGCGGATAATTCAATCACCCTGACAGGAACCGAGCAGATTATCGAAACGCCGAATTTCCGGGTGCATTATACGTTGGAAGGCCGCGATGCGACGACCGAAGCGTACGCGCGAGCGACCGCGGATGAGCTGGAAGTTGTGTTGCGCGAACAGGTGGAGCGGCTTGGGTGGGCGGCGCCGGTGCGCGATTCCGACGGGCGCTACCGCGCCTATATCGGCCAGGCTAACGGCAATATGGGTTACACCAAGCCGGTTGAGATGGTGTTCGACAATCGTAACACCGAAAACGTTCGCGAGCGTGCGGCCGCCCGCGCCGTGCTCGTCATCGACAACGATTTCCGCGGTATGGGCAAAAAGGCGCCGCCGGAAAGTCTGATGCGCGCGACGGCGACCCACGAATTCAATCACGTGGTTCAGTTCGGCTACGATTCACTTGAAGGTCTGAACTGGCTCTACGAGGCGACGGCATCCTGGACGGAGACGGTCACGGTCGGTGCCGACCAGGACGCAACCGACTATGTCGAGACCGATTACGCCTCGCCCGAGACGTGTTGGACCACTAACCAGCCTGGTTTCAACTACGCGCAATGGACGCTGCTGCAATCGCTCGCCGATGTTTACGGCGATCGCTTCATCGTTCGTATCTGGGAAAATGCGGTGCAGTACGATGGTTTCGAGACCATGTCGCGGGCGCTGGAAGGGGTCGGGACCACGATCCCGGAGGCGCTGAAGCGGTGGCGCGTGCAAAATTTTGCTCGTGACTACGAGCTTGCGCCGCATTTCGCGCGAACGGTCCATCGCGCCGCCACGATCAGCCGCGAGGGTACGTTGTCGCCGCGCGGCCGCATCGAACAACTCGGCGCAAATTACCTGGCGCTCTTGGTCCGTGGTCCTCGCACGTATTCGGTGCGCGGAGAGAACTTGGAACTGGTCGGGCTTGGCCGGCGCGATGGCCGCATCGAGGTTGTGCCGCTTGGACGCTCCGGCGTTTTCGACGCCTCGCAATTCGATGATGCGGCGCTGATGGTGTTCAACAACGCTATCCCGCGCGCGCCGGGGGAATGCTCCGGCGTGAGCTATTCGATCACAACGAGTGCCGCGAATGGTGCGATGGCCGCGCCAGCCTACCACTTCAGCGCCCGGTATTTCGCACCGCCATCGTAGAGCGCGCGAGAGGCTAGTGTGTTAGTCGCAACTGCGAGATCGATTGGCCGATCTGCTGGAAGGCGTTCTGCAGCGTTGTGCGATCGTCGGCCAAGTAGAAGTGCGAGTCATCGGTGGCGCACTGGTGGAACACCGAGAGCGCCGTAGCGTCGTTATCGATGTGAAAGCCCACTGTGTAGACAATGATGTTACGCTGCTTCATGGCGTTGCAGATCGAGATTGTTTGCGATGCTGACGAGCCGTTGGTCGCGTTGCAGCTGTTGTGATCGGACGATGATCCTGAGCCGCTGAGCGCGTCGCGTGCGATAACACCCTCGCAGTACGGTGAGTTGAACGCGCCGTCGGTCATGAGCACGACGATCTTTTGCGTTTCAGGCGTTCCGTAGGCGGCGGGCCGATTGCTGGCGCTTGGCCAGAGATAGCCCCAGTTCGGCGAGACCATATACCAACCCCACGCGGCGCCGATCTGACCGGCCGTCGACCCCGATGCGGACAGCGAGTTGATGCGGTTGTGCAGCGCTGTTGTGTCCGTCGTTAGGGGAATGACGCCCGTGGTGCTGTCGCAGGGGTTGTTCGGAGAAGCATAGTTGCGGCCGACCGGCGCCGTGCTCGGGGCTACGTCAGTTGTGGACTGCGCGCCCGTGCGCTCTGATACGCAGGTGCTGATCTCCAGAATGCGGGTGGAGTTGGACGCGTTGGTGAAGCGATAATATTGGCAGCCCGATGTCGTGCAATAGCCTGTGCCGCCGCTCGTATATGTCGAGTAGTTTGGGCCCACCGAACCAACCAGCGTATAGGCATTGCTCGCGACGTTGTTGACCTGCCAGGCGGTGTCGGTCGTCGAATTGATCTGCGTCATGCCATTGACGCCCTCGATCCAGACCCAGTCGTTATTTGAGAGGCCGTGACTATTCGAGGTCACGCGTACCTGGCAGGCGGCTTCGAGGCAGCGTGTGACCGTCGCGCCGCCGGGATAGCTGCCGCTGTAAGAGGATGTGCTGACAACGTTGCCGCTCGAGTTGCGTAATTGGAACGTGTTCGTGGACGCGTTCAGCACGGTGTACCAGCGGCTATTGAGATTGTTAGGCCAACTGCCTGTACCGGTGACGCCGGCGAGCCAGACGACATCGCCGTTGGCAAAGCCGTGTCCGTTTGAGGTGAACACAGCCGGGTTGGCCTTGGTCACCGCGCTTACCGATCGGGCCGAACCATTCGCCCAAGCCGCCGCACTGATGCTACGCCCAGGCGTGATCGAACCGCGCGCATCCGCGGCGTAGGGGCCGGCGTTGACACCCATAGCCCAGGTGACCAACGCCATCTTGGAATAGTAGGGCGTTTGCTGAGCTTGCACGATGATATCGACGAGATCGCCTGCCGAGTTGCGCAAATCGTTGATGCGCTGGCCTGACATTGAGCCCGTGGTGTCGAGCACCAGTGCGACTTCCAGGTTCATGCCGCCGCGCACGGCCTCGGAGTTCACGCCGACTGTCCAATCACGGTTGGTGATCAGCCGCGCCAAACTTGTTGGCATCGGGGCGGTTGCGCGCAGCCGGTATCCGTTGTCGCCGATATCGGTCAGCGTGACGGTCGCCGTGGCGGCATATGCTGGCGCCTCCGAGTCAAAGAAGGCGCGGGCGCTCGCTGTGCGTTCCTCTAGGGTCACGTTGGCGGGTTGGCGCGCGGCGGCGAGGACGGCCGCGTCCGCTGCGCTTTGTAACTCCGTCCTAACCATGACGGCCCGGGAAAAGTCGATTGTTAAGCCCAGGAGGCCGATGAGCACGGTGCCCATCAACGCCCACATCATGGCGACATTGCCATCTCGGTTGCGGCTAAACACGCGGCGGCGGCGCATTGGTTCGGGGTCCTTTGCGCGTGAGTAGACATCAAACGCGCTTAAGGATCGGTTCAATTAGCATGCTTGAACGTGTTTATTTTGTACTACACGCGCGAAGCGTGGCTTTTGTGCACGGTTAGCGGCGGTTTGCCAATTTGTTGGCCGTCATAAGCCGGTTATTCGAATAACGAGCTGACACTTTGTTCGTTTGCGATGCGCCAGATCGCGTCGCCCATAAGTGCTGCAACCGAAATCTCGCGGATCTTGTTGCTCTTGTGCTTGCGCCCGTTCGGATCGATGGAATCCGTAACGACCAATTCTTTAAGCATGCTGTCGTCGACTCGCTTCACCGCGCCGTTCGAAAGGACGCCGTGGGTGATGTAGGCGGAGACGGATTTCGCCTTTTCCTTCAGCAGCGCTTCGGCCGCATTGCAGAGCGTGCCGCCGCTATCGACGATATCGTCAACCAGAATGCATTCGCGCCCTTCGACATCGCCGATGATGTGCATCACTTCGCTGACGCCGGCTTTTTCACGGCGCTTGTCGACGATGGCGAGATCGGCCCCTAGGCGATTGGCCAAGGCACGCGCGCGAACGACGCCGCCTACGTCCGGCGAGACGATCATCAGCTTAGTGGTGTCCTTGCAGCTTTCCTTGATGTCGCGTTCGAGAACAGGCGTCGAAAAGAGATTGTCCGTCGGGATGTCGAAGAAGCCCTGAATCTGACCGGCGTGGAGCTCCAGCGTCAGCACCCGATTGGCGCCGGCCGTCGTGATCAGGTTGGCGACGAGCTTGGCCGAGATCGGCGTGCGGCCGCCGACTTTGCGGTCCTGACGTCCATAGCCGTAATAGGGGATGACCGCCGTGATACGGCGCGCTGAAGCGCGGCGCAGCGCATCGATGCCGATCAGCAATTCCATCAGATGGTCGTTCGCAGGGTACGACGTCGATTGCATGATGAAGACATCTTCACCGCGCACGTTTTCCTGAATCTCGACGAAGATCTCGTTGTCCTTGAAGCGTTTGAACTCTGCTTGCGCCAGCGGCGTATCGAGATGGTCCGCGATCGCCTTGGCGAGCGGATTGTTTGAGTTGCCGGACAACAATTTCATCGGAGCGGCCCCGTCGCTTGATGGATGGCTCCTTTAAGCGCCGACTCGGCGGAGTCGAAAGCTTTTGCTGCACTTTAATGACAGCGGCGCGTGACGTGGCCTGGGCGCCACGGAATCGGTGCTATTGCGACGCTTCCGCACCGGCATAGAGGGCTTCAGGTTCGTTTCGGAGCTTTGCCCACATCTGGTCGCCGAACGAGAAGTGCCACCACTCGGACGGATTGGAAGCGAAACCAGCATCGACCATGAGCCAGTAGAGCAACCGCCGGTTGGCGCGCGCCTCTTCATTTGAGAAGGAAAATTCGGCGTCGTCGGTCTCCGTCTCGAACCGGTCCGTATGTGCGAGCGGCGAGGCGTCGTCGAACAACGAACCCATCCACAGCGGATCGCCGCCGCGCCATCGGATGGTGAGGTCAACCGCGCCGCCGGTTGCGTGCGGCGAGGGCGCGTCGGCGCCGGTGCTTGGTGAGGCCCAATAGTTCGTGACTTCAGCCGCAAGCTTAGCTTCGCTCAGATGCGGTTTGCGTTTGCGCAGCTCCGCCGGAAGCCAGCGATCATGGAAGTAAGCCTGCACCGCTTGCGGACGCCAAGCGTCGAAGACGAAAAGCTCAAGCTGTGCCTCCGCCAGCTTCGTGTTCACATCCCGCAAGCGTTCTGCCGCGCCTTGCCGAAGCGAAAGCGCTGTGATCGAGCCAGGTATGACAGCGTAATAGGGCGGGTTGCGCGGCTGCGCGTAGAAGTTCTCGCCGCGCAGGCCGTAATCGCTGAGCGCCACCAGCGGCTCTTTGTTCGGAGCGCCATTGAACGCAATCGGCAGATCGCGATAGCCGCGCGCCCCATGTTCCGGCGGTGGTGGAATGGGTTTATGGCGTAGCGCGCTGAGTGAACCGAAGACGCTCATCCGAGCATGATGGCGCTGCAATTGCGTCCATAATCGCCCGCTTTCTCGTGAACCGAGCGGCGATGCGAATAGAGTCGCTTGGATTCTGCGTAAGTATCGAGCGGCAGTGTTTCGATCTGCGCCACGCCGGCGGCTTCGAGGCGTGATGCGCAAAAGCCCGGAAGATCGAAGTGCAGGCGATCGCCCGCGCCTTGAGCGAAGAAGCGCGCGAAGCCTGCATCAGTTGCAATAAACTCCGCCTCGAACTCTGGGCCGACCTCGTAGGAACTTTGGTGGATGCAGGGGCCGACGGCGGCGGATATTCGACTGCGCTCTGCGCCTTTCTCTTCCATCAAGCGCAAGGTGTTTTCGATGACACCAGCAAGCGCGCCGCGCCAGCCGGCATGCGCTGCGCCGATGACCTTGATGTCTGCGTCGACGAACAAGATCGGGGTACAGTCTGCGGTGAGAATGGAAATCGCGAGGTTCGGTGTAGTTGTGACGAGCGCATCCGCGTGTGGCCGTTCGGCTGTCCACGGCCCATCGATGAAAACGGCGGTGGGCGAGTGGACCTGGTGCACGCCGCAGAGGTGATCGCGCTCCACGCCGAATGCCGCCGCGATACGGCGACGGTTCTCCAACACATTCGCCGGGTCGTCCTTCGAACCTGTGCCCGCGTTGAGCGAAGCATAAATTCCCGACGACACGCCGCCTTCGCGGCCAAAGAAGCCGTGCTTCACGCCGCCGAGCACGCCGGCGCGCGATGAGGGCGGGGCGCTCAAAAGCCCGCCGGCGGCGGCAGGTTGGGGCTCGACAGGCATATCACTTTGAACAATGCGCCCATTTCGTCGGCATGCGTCAAGCGCCGCACTTCACGTTTCAGCCGCTCGGCGTGCGAAGGATTGGCGCGCGAAAGCGCTTCAGCACGGAATTCAAGCCCAAGCGCACGCAAGAACGCGCCCTGTGTGATCGGCCCATGCACCAGTAAGTTGGCATCCGACGCAAGCTGCGCGATGCGCGCGAAGTCAACGTGCGCGGTCAGATCAGCCTCGCCCGGCGTTTCGATCGGATCGACTTTCTGGTGGTTCTTAAGCGCTTGTAGCGTGTCAGCGCCTTCAGGCTTGGCGTAGCCGTAGTCGATGATCAGCACGCGACCGGGCGCGTCATGAAGGCGCCGTTCGAGGTCGTAGATGATGCTGTCGAGGCCGGGCGCAATCTCGCGCACGGCGCCAACTTCATCTTCGGTGTCTGGCGCAGGGATCGCAGCGCTCAAGCCGAAAGTGAGGTGCTCAGCTTCATCGAGGCCGACGAGTTTCTCGTGCCAACTGTTTTCGCCGCGCACGAATTGTCGGATCGGCAGACAATCAAAGAACTCGTTGGCGACGATGATGCACGACCCCGGCGAAACCTCTTCGATGCGGGATTCCCACTCGGCGTCTGGCACGCGCTCGGCTTGTTCGTCGCGCAGTGGCGCGCTGGTTTCGACCAGCACCACAGTCGCCGCTTCGTGCATGCCGTCGATGCGCGTGGTTGCCCGGATTGCGTCTTCCATCAGCACGCCGCGCCCCGGCCCAAGCTCGATCCAGTTGAACGCCGGCTTGCCGAGCGCGTCCCACTCATGCGCGCACCAAAGCCCGATCAGCTCGCCGAACATTTGACTCGCTTCAGGCGCTGTCAGGAAGTCGGCGCCGGCGCCGCCGATGCCGGGGCGTGTGGCGTAGTAGCCGTCGTCGGGATCATAAAGGCACGCGCCCATATATTCCGCGACCGTAAGCGGGCCGTTGTCGCGAATATGCTCAATAAGTTTTTCTCTGAGGCTCACGCCGACGCCAGCTTCGGTTGCTTCAGCGCGCGCCGGATGAGCCATGCGCCCGCCAGGATCATTGGCAGTGAAAGCAGCATGCCCATCGTTATGTAGCCACGCAGCGCTTCCGGCATGTGCGCGTCAGGCTCACGCACAGTTTCGAGCAGCGCGCGGAAGAGGCCATAGCAAACGAGGAAGATGCCGGTGTTCATGCCGGGACGGCGCAGGGTGTCGAAACGCAGCGTCGCGATGTTGATGATGGTGAAGAGCGCGATGCCTTCGAGCGAGGCTTCATACAGCTGGCTCGGATGACGCGGCTCCATGCCTGCCGCGCAAGCGCCGCCGCCCTGCAGCAGCAAGCGATCGTTGCAGAAGATCATCCCCCACGGCGCGTCGGTTGGACGGCCCCAGAGTTCGCCGTTTATGAAATTGGCGATGCGGCCGAAGAAGAGACCAATCGGCGCCGCTGCAGCCGCGATGTCACCGAGGCGCAAGAGATCGACCTTGTCGGTCTTGGCTTTTTCGCGCGCGGCTTCAGCTTCGGTTTTCAGGATCCATTTGTCTTCGCCGAAGCGCGTGTATTCGCGTTCTTTGCCGGCGGGCGCCTGAGCAACCGCGTGCTTGGCTGCAAGCTTTGCGTATTGCTCTTCGTTGACGTGCGTCTGACGCGTGAACCACCAAGCCGCGAGCGCGACGCCGATCAGGCCGCCGTGGAAGCTCATGCCGCCTTGCCAGATCTGGAACACTTCCATGAAGTTCCGCCAGATCATGTCGGGCTTGTAGAACAGCACGTAACCGATGCGGCCGCCGAGGATGACGCCGAGCGTCGCCCAGAACAGGAAATCGTCGGCTTGCGGCACGCTCAACGTCGGACGTCCCGGCGTCCAAAGCTTGTCGCGGCGGATGAGCCACACCATCCAGCGCCAGCCCAGGACCAAGCCCACAATGTAGGCAAGCGCGTACCAACGCAGCGGGAACGGCCCCCAATGGCTGCCGAACAGGTCGAAGCCGGGGATCGTGAGGGCCGCCGGGTCGATATTGGGGAAATGGATCGCTTCTAAGATCACCCGCGCGCACCTTTGGCTAAGTGTTAGCTGATTGGCCGCATTGTCCGGCCCCGCGGCGCTTAATAAGTAGGCCGAAAGGATCGGTCCACATGCAAACGACAAGCTCAGTGTTTGATGATCTGGCCCGTTTGATGACGGGCGCTATGGGCATGGCGCAAGGCGCCCAGCTTGAGGCGAAAAGCTTCATGCGCGCCCATGCAGATCGTTTCGTCGCGGAAATGGACCTGATCAGCCGCGACGAGTTCGAGATTGTGAAGCAGATGGCGGCTGATGCGCGGGCCGAGGCCGATGCTCTGAGAGAACGCGTGGCAGCGCTCGAAGCCTTGCTCAAAGACAAGGCATAAATTCGCGTAAGATGAAGAAGTAGCGACGTTAAGGTCTACGAAACTCTCGTGGCGCTTCCTAGTCAGCACGGGGTTTGATTCGACGCGCTGCTAAGGCGCGCAATCCAAGCGGAAGAGATTCAGGTTTGGCTGCTGAGGGGCGGTCAGGCGCTCGCGAAGAGGGGACGCTCATGGATCTCTGGCTCGACGACGAAGCCGAAACTGTTTCTGACCCGATGGATACGGTGGAAACCGTGCTCGGCTCTGATGATCGGTTCTTGTGCGAACGCGCCGAGGACGGCGATGTGCACTTCTCCTTCAAGACGAGTTGGGGTGAAAGCGTCGGTTACTTCTCGTTCCGGCACGAACTCCCGGCGCTGCTGTTCACGCTCGGCTTCGAAATTCAGGCGCCGGTGTCGCGTCGCGCTGAGACGCTGAAGCTTGCTTCGCTGATCAACGAAAATCTCTGGCTGGGCCATTTCGACGTCTGGTCTGACGACGGTACGATCATCTTCCGGCACGCGATGCCGATGATCGGCCGCGACGACATCTCAGTTGGCGAAGTTCAGGCGATGCTCGCTGCTGCGATGGATGCAGCCGAGCGCTTCAGCCCGGCGTTCCAATATGTCATTCTAGGCGGCATGTCGGCTGAAGACTCATCCGCTGCGGCTCTGTTTGAAACACTCGGAGAAGCGTGAGCCTCGACGCGCCCTCGATTGCTCTCGTTGGCGCGGGCGCTATGGGCGGCGCACTGGTGCGCGGCTGGATTGAAGCTGTACGCAAGGGCGGGGGGCTGACCCTCACCGTCGTCGAACCCAATTTCGATCCTGACCTTGAACGCGCGCTCGATTCTGTCGGCGCGGTCATCAATCCGCCTCACGCAGGGCCAGTCGACATCGTCGTTCTAGCGGTGAAGCCGCAAATATTTCCATCCGTTGTAGAGACCGCCAAGCGCTTTGTCGGCGCCGACACGCGCGTCCTCTCGGTGATGGCAGGCATTCCGATGGAAACCTTGATGCGCGACCTCGGCGCGCAGCGTGTCATCCGTTGTGTGCCCAATACGCCAGCGCGGATAGGTCGCGGCGTCACAGCTTATGTGACGTCACCCGCATGCACGGCCGAAGATCGCCAACTCGTTGAACAATTGCTTCTGCCGCTCGGCACGGTTGAGCCCATCGCGGCTGAGCGGCTGATGGACGTGGTCACAGCGGTTTCCGGCTCCGGCCCCGCTTACGTATTTCTGCTCGCGGAGGTGTTGGCGGCCGCGGCCGAGCAAGAAGGCTTGGATCGCGACATGGCCATGAGGATTGCGAGCCAGACGGTTGCCGGCGCTGGCGCCCTTATGCTGGAAACCGGCGAGGGGCCAGGAATGTTGCGCAAGCAAGTTACCTCGCCCGGCGGCACCACTGAAGCCGCGCTCGATGTCTTAGGCGCCGGAGATGGGCTGGCGCCATTGCTCCGCCGCGCCGTTGCTGCGGCCGCTGAACGCTCCCGCCAGCTCGGCAAGGGCTAGCTTCTCAGCGACGCCGCGATTTGGCATGACAGTCGTCCATGCCCGTCTTTGATCTCGCACCCGGCAAGAACACGCAGCGCGGTTTTTGGGGGACCGATTTCCAACTCGTAGATGGCTACGTCCACGTCAAATCGACTGGCACGCGCTTTAAGAACGATTGGCAGCTCTGGGCCGACATTTGGCGCTGGTTCACCTACTACGCCTTCGTACGTATGCACGGCTTCCGGGCGCGGCTGACAAAGCCGCGCGGCCCGCGCGTCTGGTTTGTGCCACATCGCCCGCGCCCCTGGTACATCGTTTGGGCTGCTATGGTGTGGGGCGGTTTTGAATTTGCCTCTGCGCCCGAGCGCGCCGACGCGGCATTCTATTTCGAAGATCAGACCGTGGCGGCGCCGCCCCCACCGCAGCACGCTAAGGCGTTCAATTTCGGCGTCGGCGATGTGTCGAAGAGCAATGTCGCGCGTGTGATGGAAGAAGCCTTCGGCTATCCGCTTGCCGTTGATCCGGCGACGTTCGTCGGCGAAGCCGTCGAGAAGGGCGAGGCCAACGGCGTCCATGATGGGCGGCTGGTGACATGCCCGCTGCAACCGGTCTCAGGGCGGGCCTACCAACGTGTGATCAAAACCGAAAGCGCCGATGGTTGGGCCTACGATCTGCGCGCCGCCTGTGTCGGCGGAGAGCCTGTCGTCGTCTTCGTGAAGCAAAAGCCCGCGACTGCGCGGTTCTCAATTCAAAACACCAGCGTTGTTGTCAAAACGCCGGACGAAGTCTTTTCGGCTGCCGAGATCGCGCAACTCAAACGCTTCCTCGCCGCGATGAAGCTGGATTGGGGCGGGCTAGACGTCCTGCGTGAACACGCCAGCGGACGGCTCTACGTCGTCGACGTCAACAAAACCGACACCGGCCCCGCCGTGGTGTTGAACTGGCGCGACCGCACGAAGGCGACGACGTTGTTGTCAGATGCGCTAGCGAAAATGGTCAGCGCTTGACTGCAACCAATCCGACAACCGCAATTCGATCCACGTCCGCGTAATCGTCGCGCTCCAGCTCTTCGCCGAACACATCCGGATCGATCTCGCGGTACGTCACGTCGAACTGCTCAAGCGCTTTGAGCAACGCCGTCTTGAGCAAATCCTCGCCGTCAACAATCGCGCTGCCGGTGTAAAGCAAGAACGCGCCGCCGCGATCGAGCCGCTGCGCCGCCTCTCGCGCCCAGCGCAGCGAAAGCTCGCCGCCATGCATGCCGCCGCCGTCGCGATAGGCGCGGTGAGCGGGGTCGGCGATGTAAGGCGGATTGGCGATGATGCAGTCGATCGCACCCTTAACATCGTTGAGCCCGTCAGTTCTTACAAACTCTGCCATGACACCGTTGAACGCGCTGTTGATCCGCGCGAAACGAAGCGCCTTGTCGTTAATGTCGGCGAGTGTGATCCGCGCGCCTGGCAAGAGAGAGGCGGCGACAATCCCACCGACTCCGCTGCCGGCGCCGACGTCGACCAAGCGTTGGCGTGGGTGCAGCTGTGGGAGTTCCGCGCGGAGAAAGGCTGCGTAGCGGTAGGAATCTGGTCCGAAAAAGACCGCGTCGCTTTGCGCTGTGGGAAAAGCGGAGTGCAGATAGAGCTGTTCCTCCAGGGTTGATACTCGAACCAGGCTGCGCATTTCGCCGCTCTCGGCGCGCTCAAGCGCGCCAGCCGTCTGAAGCAGTTTGACGATGTGTCCGTACGGGTCGTCGGCCCAATGAAACGGCTGACTCCAGCCCAGTATCGCCCGCAGATCGGCCCCCCCCGGAGCAGCCGACAGACGAGCAAGAACCCGCGAGTGTGTTGCCGGAGTCGGCGTCACGAATTGGTAGTTGAGCTGATGCAGCGCCTGCAGCAGCGTGCGCAGCGCTTGATCCTGAGGGTCGCTCAAGCTGACGCTCGAGAGCCATCGCCGTCCCACAAGTGCGCGCGATATGCGTCGAAACAATCTGCGCCGCACTGCAAGCGCATCAGTGCGCCCTCGGCGATGTAGCGTGCGGCGTCAGGCATCTCCAAGACGATCGAAGCAAAAACCTCGCGGTTCCAAGATTCCGAGTGTTTGATGTCCAGAACCGCGTGCAGATCGAAATAGTGCCGCGCCTTCGCCGACACCTTCAGTCGCCGCAACGCTTCGCTGACTAGCGTCGCTCGTCCCGGCGCCGTTAGCTCAATCACACCAAGCGCACCAATCGCGTGATACGCATAAGCTCTGTTGGTCGCGAGCGCGGCCATCGTATTTCCCAACGCCAGCGATGGCGCGAGCGTGGATTCGATCCGTGGCGTGACCTTCAACGCCTGCACCAGCGCATCTAGCATCGGCCCATGCATGCCCTTGGCGTTGCCGCGGCCCATTTCGTCCCAATAATTGCGCGCAAGCTCGAGCTTTGCCGGCGCCGGCATCTTGACTTGCGACATGGCGACAAGATCATCGAAACCTGCTTCGCCTGCGGCCTCTTGCTCCACAAACCAGCGCATCTCTTCGAGCGTGGCTTCTTCAGCGAGCCAAGGAAATAGCGGGTCGCCTTGGCCCGGGCCGTCTTCCTTCAGCGCTTCAAACCATTGGATAAACGCATGCGGCTCTCGTGGTGCGGCGGCTGCGCGTTTGGCCTGAGTGGCGCGGGTGTGTTCTATGAACTCGCGTTCAAGCGCGAGCATGTCGCGTTCCCGATCTAGCGCCTGGCGCCAATTTTTGGGTGGGGTTTGCGGCGCCAGCCGCACGCGATTCCAGTGCGCAAGCTTGGCCTGCAATTCGTGGTCGTGATGGGGGTGAGGGCGGAGCCGCCCCATTAATGTCCCATCCGGCATGCTTCTCTCCCACGCTCGCGCTTGATGTTGGGCGCGCCCGCTTGACGGGCAAGTGCACCCAAGCCTTGATAAAAACGCAACTCAATTCCAGTTCGAAGGTTTCATGTCCGTTCTGCTTGACCCCGCCCTTCGCCGCGATCTCGCCCGCGCAGCATTATCGTTGGCGACGTCCACACCTTGGCGCGAAGTGACGCTGACAAAGCTGGCCGACGCCGCCAACCGCTCGGTGTCAGAGTATTATGGCGCGAGCGTGGGCGAGGCGCTGGATTGTGTGGAAGAGGCCTTCGATCGCGCCATCGGCGACAATCTCGATAAGCTTGATCCATCCCAAAGCGTGCGCGACCGGCTGTTCGAACTCATCATGCGCCGCTTCGAAGCGATGGAGCCGCATCGCGCCGCCGTGACCGCCATGGAGCAAGGCGCCGATCGCGATCCGACATTGCTGGCCGCCGCGCACCAGCGCCACGTTCGCTGCGCTCGCTGGGTGCTCGCGCTCGCAGGTCTTGAAGCCGACGGCATGACCGGCCAAGCCCGGGCGCAAGGGCTCGGCGTCATCATCGGCCAGGCTCGCGCTGCATGGCGCGCCGACGGCGCCGGCGACTTCGCCAAGACCATGGCCTCGCTCGACCGCAACCTCCGCCGCGCCGAAGAAATGTTCGGCCGCTGGGCCGGCTTCGAAGCAAAAGCAAAACCAGAAGACGCGCCGCCGCCGCAATGAGCAAGCTGGTCGCCATCAACGGCAGCGGCGAGCGGGAGGAAGCGCCTGTCGCTGCGGATCGTCTAGTCGAAGGCTCGCCACGGACAATCGCGACGCTCGACTATTCCCGTGACAACAAGATTTTCGCCGGCGAATGGAGCGCTGGCGTCGGCGCTTGGCGGGTAAAATACGAAGAATGGGAATTCTGCCACGTGCTTGAGGGCGCGTGCGAACTCGTTCCGGATGGCGGCGCGGCGGTTCGCTATGCCGAAGGTGATAGTTTTATCATCGAGCCCGGCTTCAGCGGCGTATGGCGCGTGATCAGACCGATGAAGAAGCGCTACGTTGTACGTTACGATTGAGCTGCACTTTCACTGCAAAACATATGCGTCGGCTGCTTGCGTTAACTTCTCAGTTAGCACTTGTTTACGGTTGAAGCGCAAAGATTGAAGCGCATTAGCCAAGAAGGCGTCGCTCATGTTCAAGATCGCTGCGATTGAACTGAAGCAGAATTTCCGCGCTGCGCTGGACGCGCACTGGCGGGGTCTTGCCGGGTTGGCCTTCATGGTTCTGGCGATGGTGTCGATCCAATATGACGAGCACCTGGCCCCGGAGCTGAACCGCCTCAACGACGGCATCTCCCACGTCGCCACCAACTTCTCCAACAAGCTGGCCAGCTTCACCCTCTAGCCTTCGCGCTTCATCCGTTCGCGCCGCGCCAGTTCGGCCTTGGACGGATTTTCCGCCCCGCGGATCGTCATGTGCTGCACCTCGCCATTCGGCACGTAGGTGGCGGCGATGAGCCCCAGTGGCGAGACCTGGCTGTGCACGAGCTTGTAGGCCGAGGCCTGGCTCGAAGCGTCGAACAAGCGTTTGCCTTTGCCGAGCAACACCGGGAACGTGAAGGTGCGAATTTCGTCCACAAGCCCGGCAGCGAGCAGGGCGTGCACGAGCTCCGTGCTGCCTTGCGTCACCAGCGCCGGGCCGGCGGTTTGTTTCAGTTTCGCGACGGCCTCGGCGCCGTCACTCAGCACGACCGTGTTGACCCAGCTCGTGTCTACATCGCCCGAACGCGTAGCGACGTATTTGGTGATGCGGTTGAACTGCTTTGCGATCTCGTCGTCGGGGCCGCCTTCGGCATAGGGCCAGTGCGCCGCGAAGATCTCGTAGGTCTTGCGCCCCAGCAGCAGATCGTAGGGTTGGCTGAACAGCGCGCCGATTTCCTCGCCGAACACGGGGTCCGTATCCGCCATCGGAGCAACCCAGCCGCCATACTTGAAGCCGCCGGTCGGATCCTCGTCCGGCCCGCCCGGCGCCTGCATCACGCCGTCCATGGATACGAACGCGCCGACGATCACTTTTCTCATGAGGCTTCTCCTGTTTGATCGAAGGACGAACGGCAATCTTCGTTTCCGACAATAGGCAAATTAACGTGTTGGCGAGCGGAGCGATCCAAAGTTCCCGCCTCATGTCGCAAACCTTCGACCTCATTGTGATCGGCTCCGGCCCGGCAGGAAGGCGCGCCGCGGTGCAAGCCGCCAAGCTCAAGAAGAGCGTTCTGGTGATCGAACGCGGCCGCCGCGTCGGCGGCGTTTGTGTTCACACCGGAACGATCCCGTCGAAAACACTGCGCGAAACGGTGTTGAACCTGTCTGGCTGGCGTGAGCGCGGTTTCTACGGTCGCGCCCACCGCAATAAGGCCGATATCACAGCAGACGATCTCCGCCGCCGCCTCCACATCACGCTCGACCACGAGGTCGAAGTGCTGGAGCATCAGTTCGCGCGCAACAACGTCACCTGGACGTCGGGCGCTGCGCGTTTCCTCGGTCCCAATGCGGTTGAAGTGACCGGGGAGGCAGGCGACGTTCGCCATTTCCACGGCGATCGCATCATCCTGGCCGTCGGCACCGCGCCGTATCGCCCGTCGCATATTCCGTTTGACGGCGAGACTGTTGTCGACGCGGACGAAATCCTCGAATTGAAGCGTTTACCGCGCTCGCTGGCTGTCATCGGCGCCAGCGTCATCGGCATCGAGTACGCGACCATCTTCTCGGCGCTCGATGTGAAAGTCACCGTGATCGAGCCAAGTCCGAGCCTGCTTGGGTTTGTGGATCGCGAACTGGTGGATGAGTTCATCCACGATCTGCGCGATCGTGGCGTCAGCCTGCGCTTCAATAGCAAGGCAGTGAGTGTCGAGAAGCTCGGCCCAGAGGCCTGCCTCGTGCAGCTTGAAGATCAGCGTCAGATCTTCGCCGATGTGGTGCTGTTCGCTGCAGGCCGCGCCGGCGCCACAGCTTCGTTGAATCTCGAAGCCGCGGGCCTGGCAGCTGACGATCGTGGCCGCATCCTCGTGGACAAAGCGACGTTCCGCACCATCGTTCCGCATATCTACGCTGTCGGCGATGTCATCGGTTTTCCGAGCCTCGCTTCAACCTCGATGGAGCAGGGCCGCATCGCCGCGTGTCACGCCTTCGGCGCCGAAGCGCACGCGCCGCCCGAATTCTTTCCCTACGGCATCTACTCGGTGCCGGAAATTTCCACGATCGGCATGACTGAGGAGCAAGTCCGCGAAAAGCGCATTCCATATGAAACCGGTATCGCGCGCTTCCGCGAAACTTCGCGCGGCCACATCATGGGGCTGAACTCTGGCTTTATGAAAATGATCTTCGATCTGAACACGCGCCGTTTGCTAGGTGTTCACATCGTTGGCGAAGGCGCGACGGAACTGATCCATATTGGCCAGGCCGTGCTGAACCTTGATGGCGGCTTAGACTATTTCGTAGAGAACACATTCAATTACCCGACGCTCGCCGAGGCCTACAAGATCGCGGCGTTGGACGCGTTCAACCGAATGCCGGCGCGCGAAACCCCGGCCGTGCACGATCTGCAAGAACTCGCGGCGCTGGCCGTCGAGCGGATCAACAAGGCTGCGCGCGGCTAGGCCGGCTGGCCCGCCGGAATGCGGGCCGGACCAGCGTTTGTGCGACGGGGTAGATCGTCTCGCCGGTCCGGCCCGTCGACCCGCAATCCTGCAGGCCTAGCTGGGGTCGTTGGGTCGGGCCAAAACATGTAGGTTGATATTCGCAGACCCGAGGTGCGGGTGTTCCGCTTGGGGTAGCTATGCCTGTCGCACGCTGAACTCACCATTATGTGTTGTTATGTCGAACGAAGAAGCTCTCCCTGTTATTGATGTCGCGCCATTGCTCTCTGGCAGCGATGCAAAGCAGATCGGCCATCAGATCGGCGCGGCGTGTCGCAACCTGGGGTTCTTCTACGTAAAAGGACATGCGATTGGCGCTGAAACGCTGCGTGCGCTCGATGTCGCAAGCCGCAAATTCTTCGTCCTTCCTGAAGCGGAAAAAATGAAGATCGCCATGGCGCGCAGCGGTCGCGCTTGGCGCGGTTATTTTCCTGTCGGCGGCGAGCTGACGAGTGGCAAGCCGGACAGAAAACAAGGCCTCTACTTTGGCGAAGAGCTTGGCCCAGACGATCCGCGCGTGCGCGCTGGCCTGGCGCTCCATGGCGCAAACCTCTTCCCCGAGGCTGTGCCGGAACTGAGACCTGCCGTGTTGCGCTTTATGCATGAAGCAACGCGCTCGGCACACGCGATCATGGAAGCGGTGGCGCTGAGTTTGGGGCTCGACGCGCAATACTTCCGCCAAACCTACACCGCTGATCCGACCTTGCTTTTTCGCATCTTCGAATATCCCGCAGGTGACGACGAAAGCTGGGGTGTCGGCGAACACACTGACTACGGATTGCTGACGCTGCTCGCGCAAGACGAGCACGGCGGCCTGCAGGTGAAGACGCCAAATGGCTGGATCGAGGCGCCGCCGATTGAAGGCGCTCTTGTATGCAACATCGGCGATATGCTCGATCGCCTTACCGGTGGCGTCTATCGCTCGACGCCGCATCGCGTGCGCAACGTCAGCGGCAAGAGCCGTCTTTCATTTCCATTCTTCTTCGATCCCGGCTGGAATACCAAAATCGTGCCGCTGCCAGCGCGCGCCAATCCGCGCGACGACAGCAGCGAACGCTGGGATCGGGCCAATGTGCATGCCTTCAGCGGCACGTACGGCGACTACTTGATGGGCAAAGTCTCGAAGGTCTTCCCGGATCTCGCGCGCGACGTCGTCTAAACGCCGCGCCTTTGTCCGAACAGATGGATGTGCAGGCGATCGGAATAGTTGAAGCCGTGCGCAATTGTTGCGTCGATCAGCGCTGAACCGCGCGTTCGAAGCTCATCCGATGTTGTGCCTTCCGGCATGATGTAAATGCGCTGCGCCGGAAAGCCGTAGCGATCCGCGATTTCAGCCGCCGTTTCGATGTCACCCGCATCCTTCGCCACAAACTTCAGAACAGCGGTCGGAAGCTGCGCGTAGCGGCGCAATACGTCTGGCTTCAGCGCCAAGTTCGCATCATTCCCTGAATGCGCCAGCTTTGGCGACACCACGAAAGAGTGGATCCGATCAATCAGCCCGTCACTGGGCGCAATCGAACCGTTGGTCTCAATTTCAACGAGACGCCGAGGATCGTGCGCGCGCAACGCATCAATCACCTCGACCAGCGCATCCATTTGCAGCAATGGCTCCCCGCCGGTGATGACGACGCCTTCGCTCGGCAGCGCGCGAATCAACGCAGCCGCATCGACGGCGCTGAGCTTGATCATCTCGGCGCTTGGATCGAACTTCTTGCGGCTCTCGTGTTCAAACGGCGTGCCGGTCCAGTTCCAAGTGTAAGCCGTATCGCACCATACGCAGTGCAGATTGCAGCCGGAGAGGCGCACAAACGTCCGCGGCCTGCCAATCGCGGGACCTTCACCTTGGATAGAGCGGAATATCTCCGGCTCGCCCTCATCGTTGCGCGCGAGCTTGAGCTGAGCGCTCATCGCGCCGGCATCATCTCCACCAGCGCCCCGCCGACTGCCATGGCGATCTGCGGGAAGACTTCGCGGAGCGAAGTATCAATGCTGGTGTATAGCGGGTTGGCGGGTGAGAGCGCGCCGATGCGCAGTTGCACGCCCGGCGCAACGCTATTGCCCGCGTGTTGCACGAGCGCTGGCAGGAAGGGCAGGTGCGAACCGCCACCCGCGAGCACAACGTCAATCGTGGTCGCCCCGACTGATTGCGCGCGTTGCCCGACAACACGCAGGCTGGCCGCGATCGTTTGCGCCAGCGCCTGCTGGTAGGTCCGGAAGTTCGGATCTTCGGCCAATTCCTTGGCGACCACGGTGATCTGCTTTCGCCCAACCCGCATTGTGCATTTGCCGTGCCGGAAGATGTCCTTCTTCAAGTCGCGCGCCGTGAGGCGTGCGGCGCGCAAGGTGCGCATGTCATCGGGGTTGTTGCGGTCAAACCCTGCCTTGCGCAGGATGAGTTCGATGAGGATGCGATCGACTTCGTCGCCCGCAAGAGCGCTGCATTGGCGCGCTTCTTTGACTTCGCTGAGCGACGGCGGTTCGACGCTCTCGTCAAAATCAAACGCGGCGATGTCGTTGGTGCCGGCGCCGATATCGAGAACGATGACGAAGCGCGTCGGTTGCGACGTAAACGCCAGGGCCGCCGCCGCCGCCGCGTGCGGCTCGAAGATACCTGTCTCGAGATTACCGTTGCCGGGCGCGGCCGCCGCACGATCGAGCGCCTGTTTGCACTGTGCGATCGAGATTCCTTCGCCTTGCAGCAGGAACTGGCGCCCGAGCATCTGCGAAACAGTGGCGGCTTCGTTAAAGATCGCCTCAAAGGATTGATCGATGCCGCTGCCCGGGCGCCACACTGGGCTCGTATAGCGACGCTTCGCATTGATCACGCCGCTCGGCATGTTCGGTGCGAGATCGAGCGCCTCGCGGATGAGTTGGTCGAGATAGGCGATGTAGAGCACGAGCGCGTCGCGGTGCTTGAATGTGCCAGTCGGGTCCATCGATGGGCGCAGCTTGGTTTGCAGTGCGTCCTGCACATTGGTGGCGCCCAGCACCGTCTTGAACGAAATCAGCGGGTCGCGCGCGGTGTCGACGCCGCGATGGGCATGCTGCAGCGCATGTGGCCCGAAATAAACCCGCCCGTCGTCGACATAGAGCACCGAGGGCGTCAGCAACGGATGCTCGGCGCCGGAGATGGCGCCGATCGGCAGCGGCTTCACCCCAACTTCCAGTGGCAACATTGGGTCCAGGCAGATCGCCGCCTTCGACAAAGCTGTTCCGAAGTCGATGCAAATCCTCGCCCGGGAGGTCCAATCGCGTTCGCCGGTATCGTCCATCACATGCCCTATACGACGCTGCGGCGCTTAGCGCCAATCGGGGGTTTGGCGCTAGCAGCGCGCGCACCTGAAGAGGTTTTTATCCACAGGGCCTATGCGGGACGCGGCAATCGCAGCGATGCGCGCAGACCGCCCAAGGGACTGCGGCTCAACAGAATATCGCCGCCATGGCTGCGCGCGACATCTCGTGCGATGGCAAGCCCAAGGCCCACGCCTTTCTGGTTACGCGACCGCGTTTCATCCAGACGCGAGAAGGGGCGAAACGCCTCTTCGTAGAGTTCTTCTGGAATTCCCGGACCGTTATCATCGACGCTGACGGTGATGAATTGGTCCGTGCTCGAAACGGCGACCCGGACGCGGTCACCGTGTGCGGCAGCGTTGTCGATGAGGTTCGCAAGGCAACGTTTCAGAGCGCGCGCGCGGCCTGGCATCGCGACTTTTGCTTGTTCGCCTATAGTGGCGACGTCAGCGCCGCCACGTGCAGCGTCGGCGATAAGTTCGGTGACAGCCTGCGTTATGTCGACGAGTTCCGGCGTTTCGTCCGAGATGCCTTTGGCGAACGCGAGATATTCATCGAGCGTCTGCTCCATCTCAGCAAGATCGCGCTTGATGTCGTCGATCTCGGGTGATTGCGGCATCATCGCCAATTGCAGCTTCAATCGCGTCAGCGGCGTCCGCAGATCGTGACTGACGCCGGCCAGCAATTGTGAGCGCTGGTCTATGTGTTTTCGTATTCGCTGGCGCATATCCTGAAATGCTAAAGTCGCGCCACGCACCTCCCGCGCACCGCGTGCGCGGATGTAGCCTGTGTCTTCGCCGCGTCCGAAGCGCTCCATCGCGTCGGCAAGGTTTTCAATCGGCCGCACCTGATTGCGAATAAAGATCACCGACACGACGATGAGAAAGATCGTCGCTCCTGAAATCCACGCCACAAACAGCGGCCCTGATCGAGCCTGCACGCGATCCCGGTAAGCTTTCAATTGCAACACGCCGTTTTCAATCGGCACGCGAATGATCACTTGCGGGCCGGGGCAGGTGGAATCGTAGAAAACTTCGCGGTTGATGTCGGTCTGCAGCGACCGCAGCAGGTAGCGGTCTAGTGTCGAGCCCCAGGCGCGACAGCGCGGGATGGCCAATTCTGCGCCGGGCTGCAAATCGATCTCCAAGCGCAGCGGCCGCATCGCATATTCACGCAATTGCTCGAAATTTTCTGCTGTCGGATTGCGTTCGTAGAGTTGGATAATAAGCGCGACATCCGCCGCGACGCCCTGACTCATGCGTTTTGACGTGGCTTGCCAGTGATCGTCCAAGAAGACGAGTGTGATGATCAGCTGAAGCAACGCCGCTGGCGCCACGATGATCAGCAATGTGCGCCAGTAGAGACCCTTCGGCAGGACGTCGCGAAAGCGCATCCGCGGTTTTGGCGACGCGTCCATCAATCCGCCGCCAATCTGTAACCCACACCGCGCACCGTTTGCAGAAAGACCGGCGCGCGTGGGTCCGCTTCCACTTTCCGCCGCAACCGCGTCACCTGCACATCCACGGAACGTTCAAGGCCCGCGCCGGTTCGCTTTGCGAGTTCTTCGCGGCTGACGACTTCACCGGGACGCGTAGCGAGGATCCGTAACAAGGCGACTTCAGCTTCGGTGAGGCGCACGGTCGCGCCTTCGCGCGCGAGTTCCCCGCGCGCGCCGTTGAAGCTGAATGGCCCGAAGGTGACGATCTCAGGGGCTTCGCCGCGGGTTGCGAGCGTACGGCGTAGGATGGCGTTGATGCGTAGCGTAAGCTCCGCCGGCTCAAACGGCTTCGGCACATAATCGTCGGCGCCGATCGAAAGCCCGCGGATGCGATCTTCGGCTAGCCCGCGCGCCGTCAGCAGTACAATTGGGACCTTCGACGTCTTCCGCACGCTCTCCGCCAGCGAGAAGCCGTCTTCAACCGGCATCATCACATCGAGGATCAAGAGGTCGAAATCCATCCCGTCCAGAAGCTTTCGCGCCCCTGCCGCGTCCGCCGCGGCCGAGACGCGCGCGCCCGCCTGCGACAGGTACTTCTTCAGCAATTCGCGAATGCGGTCATCGTCATCGACCAAGAGCAGATGCGGCGGCCGGTCGAGGGCGTCGAAGGCGGGCGCGGCATTCATATGCGGCGGCCCCGGCAAAGATGGCCGCACAGGGGCACAAGATAACCCGCGATGCCCGAAAGGCAGGCATCTCTTGCTAGGCCAAGTCCGGGTTCGTTGACAATCATGCCGCGAGACACACAATACCTCGGAAAACCAACCCTGTTGCGCCGCACAATCCCACCGGCGCAGCGGATCGGCAAGGTCCGATCATAGAGGAGGAACGGATGGCGGCGCAGTCTTTCGACGATCGCGATGGTTGGATGTGGATGGACGGCGAATTCATCCCGCATCGCGACGCCCGCGTCCATGTCCTCACGCACGCCATGCACTACGCCTCCGCCGTGTTCGAGGGGGAGCGCGCCTACGATGGGGTGATCTTCAAAAGCCGCGAACACAGCGAACGCCTTCATACATCAGCGCGGCTGCTTGGCTTCAAACTTCCCTACAGCGCCGAAGAGCTTGATCGCGTCAAAGCCGAATTGGTGTCGCGCCAGAAGACGCCGAATTGCTACATGCGTGTCGTTGCTTGGCGCGGCTCCGAGCAGATGGGCGTCTCGGCCAAGCGCGACGACGTCCACGTCGCAGTCGCCTCCTGGGTGTGGGGCGATTACTTCGCCGACAAGATGAAGGGCGTGCGCCTGATGATCGCGCCCTGGCGCCGGCCTGCGCCCGACACCGCGCCGTGCAACTCGAAGGCCGCCGGCCTCTACATGATCTGCACGCTCTCGCGCCACGCCGCGACCGATGCGGGCTTCGATGACGCCATGATGTTCGACTGGCGCGGCCAGATCGCTGAAGGCACTGGCGCCAACATTTTCTTTGTGAAGGACGGCGTGCTGCACACGCCGACACCGGACTGTTTCTTGAACGGCATCACGCGTCAAACCGTCATTGGTCTCGCCAAAGCGCGCGGCATTGAAGTCGTGGAACGCGCTATCTGGCCGAACGAACTGGCTGGTTTCAGCGAATGCTTCCTGACCGGCTCAGCGGCTGAGATTACGCCCGTGCGCGAGATAGCGGGCCTGCCGTTCAAGCCCGCAAGCTTGACGGAATCGCTGCTCAGCGACTTCGCCGCACTGACACACCGCAAGCAGGCGGCCTGACCGCGAGCGGGAACCGCAATCCTTTCGCGTGCTGGCGGAATCGTGCGCGCTAAACGGAACTAAGCGCTGCGCATCTCGTTACCGGCCTGACACTTCGTCGGTCGGAGATACGCCATGATCGCTTACAGATTTGATCCCGACTACACGGTGACTGGGCGCCATTACGCGCATCCGCTTGTGCAATGGCCGACAATTGTCGCGGGCGCCGTTGCTGCCATCGCAATCGCTTTCCTGCTCAATGTATTGGGGCTCGCCATCGGCGCTGCAGCCTTCAATCCCTATGAGATCAACAGCCAGGACGAGACCATCTCAATTGGCGGCGGGCTCTACGTGATGTTCGCGCAGCTCGTTGCGTTCCAAACTGGCGCCTACATCGCCTCGCGCAGTGCGCGCTATCCGGATCACTTCGGAGGCTTGCTCACAGGCTTCCTCGTCTGGGCCTTCGCTGTGGCCGTCGCAGTAACGCTCGCAGCCTTTGCCGCAGGCCAAGCCGTGAGCGGTGATGCGCTTCCATCGGGCGTTGCCGAAACCATCGGTGAGTTGAGCGATGCAACCGACGGGCAGGGCGCCAATCCCGCTGACCTCGCCACCGCGGGAGACACCGCAGACGCGCTCGCCGCGCTCTCATGGTGGACAGTGGGCGCGCTATCGCTTGGTCTTGCCGGTTCGATCGCCGGCGGTTGGCTCGGCGCCCATCATCCGAAGTGGGAAGCCCGTCCGCGTCTTGACGATGCCGTTCCCTATCAATCGACGCCAAAAGTTTGAGGAGAATGCATTGTGGGTGAACTCGGCAAAGGTTGTGTTCTCTGGGTCATCGGCATCCCGCTGCCGGTGATTATTTTGCTCTATCTATTTGGAGTGTTGAATTAGCAGGCGGCGCATCAACATAACGCACAAATTGGTAGCTTCGTGTTCTGGGCCACCAATCGCGACGAATGACGCGCAACTCCATGAATCTAGCGCTGAGATATGGCATGTCAGCCGGAAGGACGACTGAAACAAGATCGCCGTCTTCCAGGCGCGCGGTGGCGTATATCGGATCTCCACCGGTCTCGCTGGAGGGCATGTGGGCGGACGTCAGAATGCCAAAGACTCTATCAACTTCCCGTCGCGGCGATGCGACCCAGTAGCCCGCTGTTGCGATTAGGGCGATCAGGAAAACAGCAATCCACCAACCACCTCGAACATCGGACGCAAACGACTGCCAACGTTGGCGTCGAAGAGCATCGTCAATTTGCCGCCGTTGATTCGTCATGCTCACGCCGTCGCGTCTTCCGTCTCCGGCGTCATGAAGTGGCCGTGCAGGGTGGCGATCGGCTGCGTCCGCTCGCCTTGCCACGCTTCCGCCTGCACGTTCGCGATACGCCGCCCGATCTTTACGACCTTCGCCCGCGCGTAGGTATCCACGGGTCGTCCCGAGCGTAGATAGTCGATCCCGATATCCACCGTCTTCGGAAAGCGCTCGCTCTTCGATGCAATCGCCAGCTGCGTCAGCGCCGTGACCTCCAACAACGCGCCCACAACCCCGCCATGCAAGGCCGGCAAGAGCGGGTTGCCGATCAAATGCTGGCTAAACGGCATGATCAACGTCAGCTCATCGCCCTTAAGCTCCGCGCGTATCCCAAGAAAGCGCGCATACGGCACGCGCTCGATCGCAGCGGCGACACGTTGTTGCGGCGTCTCGCTCATGACTTCTTCGTCCGCAAGTTCGCGCCGAACTTTCGACCATTATTCGAATTGACCATGAATGCCGCCGCCACGTGCGCGATCGGATTATCTGGCGTGTCGTCGTAAGCCACAGCGCGCACGAACGCGACGCTTCGGCCAAGCTTGTAGCAATGCGCCTCGGCCAGCACGCTCTTCTGCGGCGTCGCCGGGCGCATGTAGTCGATGCGCAGATCGATGGTGGCGACGGTTGTCGGATGCTCCATCGCGGCAACCGCCGCTGTGCCGCAAAGCGTGTCGAGAAACGTCGTGATCACGCCGCCGGCTATGACACCGGTCTCCGGATCGCCGACGAACTCTTCGCGATAGGGCACGAGCCCCCAAACCCGCGCCGTTTCGATCTTGGTCACTTCCATCCCCAGCGCCTTGGCTTGTGGGGTGAACTGGATCATCGCCCGCACCCGCTGCAGCGGGTCATCGCCAGGCGAGGCATAGGAGGTTGGATCGTCGCTCATGGGAGGGTGCTACCAGCGCCCGGCGCGCCCGGCCATTGTCGCAAGTTGACGTTTCGTCACTTTTGTGACGTGGTATGACCAGAGAGTCATCCGGGGCAGAAGATGAGCCAAACGACGTCGAACGTCGAGCCAATAGGGAAGCGGGAGAAGACCAAGGTCGCGAACCGGCAAGCGATTTTGGTCGCGGCGCGCGGCGTGTTCGCGGAGCTCGGCTATGAAGCCGCGACAGTGCGCGACATCATTCGCGGCACCGATCTCGCGAGCGGCACCTTCTACAATTACTTCAAGTCGAAGGAAGAAGTTTTCGATGCGCTGGCGGACGACGGTGCGCGGCGCTTCCGGCCGATCCTGCGCATGGCGCGCGAAAACGCCAGAAGCTTCGAAGATTATCTCCACTCCGCCTTTGTCGCCTATTTCCATTTCATTGTGCAGGACAACCTCCTCGAAGGCCGCCCCATCGAAGAGCGGCGCCCGCACATCTTGCGCATGGACACGCCGGAAATGACGGCTGTTTACCAGGAAGTCCGTCAAAGCCTCGAAGATGCGATCGCCCATGGCGACGCGCCACGCGTCGATGCTGATTATCTGGCTTGCGCCTGCATCGGCATCGCGCAAGAGGTGGGGTCGGCCATGTTGCGCCGTTCGCCGCACGATATTGACGCTGCGGCAGACTTCGTAACCGGCCTCTTGCTCAAGGGCCTCATCGGCGCGGCCCGCAAAGATTGATCTAGGAGCATCGCGTTGTCCTGGTTGCGCAAAGCGCTTGTGCATCTTGCTCTGTCGCGTTCCGACGAAGCATTGGTGAAAGCATCGGGTGGAAGTCCACGCACGGTGCGCGGCATGACACTCGACCCGCGTATGCAATTCTTGGAAGCGCAAGCGCGCCAGCGCGCGATCCCTTGGGACCAGATGAACGTCCAGATTCTGCGTGCGCAAACGGAAGCAGGCGCTGAACTCTTCGGCGGCGGCAGAGTCTCCGGCGTGCGCGTCGAGAAAGTCTACGTGACCGGCCGTAGCCATTCTGTGCCATGCCGGCTCTATCTGCCGACCGTGCGCGACAACTCCGCCGCGATGATGGTGTACCTTCACTTCGGTGGCGGCGTGATCGGCTCGCTCGAAAGTTGCCATCGTTTGTGCGGGCTGATCGCCAAGCAAGCCGGTGCGCCGGTGCTCTCAGTCGACTACCGGCTTGCGCCCGAGTTCAAATATCCGACCGGGCTCGACGATTGCATCGCCGCCTATAGCTGGGCCGTCGACAACGCCGCCCGCTACGGCGCGCCGGTCGGCAAGGCGGCGGTCGGCGGCGATTCCATGGGCGGGCTCTTCTCCGCCATCATCGCGCAAGAGATGCGCAAGACAAAGCCGCCCGTTGTGCAGCTGCTCATCTATCCCGGCATCGATTTCGTGTCCGAGACGCCGTCCATGCACGATTTTGCCGACGCGTGGCCGCTCACCGCCGAGACCATCGACTTCTTCGTGAAGCAATATTTGCCCGAGAATGCTGACCCGAGCGATCCGCGCGTTTCACCGGGACGGACGCAGGATCTGCGTGGGCTCGCGCCAGCGCTCATCTATGGAGCAGGCTTCGACATGCTGCTGGATCAGGGCGCTGCTTACGCCGAGCGCTTGCAAGAGGCTGGTGTCAAAGTGTCCTACACGCGCTTCGACTCGCTGCCGCACGGCTTCGTAGCGTTTCCGTCCGCAGCGCCGGCGGCCGAAGCCGCGATCCGGCAGATCGCACGCGAAACCGCCGCCGCTCTCAAAGGCAATCTCTAGATGACCATAGCCCCCGGCCTTTCGTCTCCGCTGCCGGGGCAAGAGATCAGTCGCGGCGCGTGGAGCTGGGCGCTGTTCGAATGGGCCCGCAATCCGTGGGTCATCCTCGGTACGATCTACGTGTTCGCGCCTTACGTTTCGAACGTGGTGATCGGTGATCCTGTACGTGGCCAAGCGATGATAGCCGGTTGGCACGCGACCGCGGGGATCATCATTGCGATCACGTCGCCGTTTCTTGGAGCTGCGGCGGATCGTATGGGCCGCCGCAAGCCGCTTCTTGCCGCCGCCATAGCTGCGCTCGCCATTTGCATCGGTGCGATGTGGTGGGCTCTGCCGGGCAACGCCGGCTTGCCACTCTGGCTGTTGGGAGCGGTGACGACAGCGTCGGGCGTTGCGTTCGTCTATACTGAGGTGCTGCACAACTCGATGCTAACGCGCGCCGCACCTGTCGCTGTGCTTTCTCGCGTGTCGGGACTGGGACTGTCTCTGGGCAACGCGGCGTCGGTGCTTCTCCTCGTGTTTGTGCTGGTGACCATCGCGTTGCCGGGACAGGTGCCGCTGCCGTTTGTGCCAGACGCACCGTTGTTCGGGCTCGATCGCGCTCAGCATGAACCGGATCGCGTTGTGACGATCTTGTGCGCGATCTGGCTTATCCTTTTTGCGATCCCACTCTTTCTCTACACGCCTGATCTGACGACAACCGGCGAAAAGTTGGGTGACGCCATGCGCCACGGCGTCGGCAACGTCATCCGCACGATCAGAAAGCTCAATCATTATCGTAATACAGCGCTCTTTCTCGTTGCGCGGATGCTTTACGCGGACGGAAAGACCGCGATCCTCATATTTAGTGGCGTCTACGCCTCAGGCGTCATGGGGTGGGGTCTGCTAGAGATGCTTTCCTACGGCATCTTGCTCAGCATCTTCGCGGTGCTGGGCGGCATCGTAAGTGGTTGGCTGGATCATGCAGTGGGGCTGAAGCGCGCCGTCGTCATTGAAATCGGCGTCACGCTGGTGTGCTTGATCTTCATGGTCTCGATGTCGCCGACTTCGATTTTCTTCATGCCAACCGAACCGAATGTCGTGGTCTGGGATAGTCCGTTGTTCGCCACGGCGCCCGAGTTGGCATATCTCGCATTCGCAGTTGTCATCGCGGTTTCGATCACCGCCGCCTACGGATCGAGCCGGGCTCTGATGGCGCGCTTGGCGCCGGCAGGCATGGAAGGCGAGGTTTTTGGTCTCTACGCGCTCTCCGGTTCGGCAACCGCCTGGCTCGCGCCCGGTTTGGTTGCGTACTTCACGACCGCCTACCATAGTCTACGCGGCGGCTTTGCATCGATCGCGCTGTTATTGCTGGCGGGGCTGTCGCTGCTCTTCTTCGTAAGCCCGCCTCAGCCAAATCGAGACGACACGGCGTAAGCAATCGCTGCCGCCGCCGCCGTTGCAAGTGTGCCCCACGCCATATCGACAAGGGTCAGCTTCAAGTTCCAAAACTTCAGCGTTGCCTGGTTACTCAGATCATAGGTGGCGTAGGCAACAAACCCGAGAATCGCGCCATTGATCAGCGCCTTGCTCAAGCTCGCTTTCTCCAGTCCCGGCGCTACGGCAAAGAACACGATCGCGCTGATATAGATGAGATAAAATACGCCCGCCGCACCGAAGTCGGGGCTAGGACGCATCATCTCGCCCATCACTGGCTTGTAGAGCGCCTTGTTCATTGTTGAGAGCCAAGTGGCGTCCAGGCCGAGAAAAACAACGGACGTCGTGATCCAAGCGATTATATAGGTCAGCATCTCTCGTTCCTTGGCGTGCAATGCTTCGGATGGTCCGAGAGGTCGTACGCGCGTGCGTGGCACGCGGATCAGCCTAAGCCGCGTCGGCCTGTTTCAGCTTCTTATCAACCATGCGCTTCAAGCTGGCCGCAACCCGCTGGCGTTCTTCGCAAAGCGCGTGGGGGAGGTGAGCCAACTGGTGCAGCGCAGCTACGTGCGTGCGCACGACTTCCGGATCGAGGCGGTCGGTTGCGCCTTGCGCCTGGAGGTATCGCGCCATCTCGCCTGCTCCGAGCACTAGGCTCTGATCGCCGATCTGCTCGCCGACGTCGATGAGTTCCTGCACGGCGCGATAGACGACGCGCGCTTGTACAGAGTCGCCCGGCTGCAACGTCTTTGCCGCGACCTCAAGTGCGGCAACGCTTGCACGCGCGAGCTCTGCCTTGAGGTCCAGTATTTCAGCCTCACCCTTGACGAGTTGCTCGGGAGCCTTGTCGTCGAGGCGGCGCAAGGGACCGAGATAGTTGAGGTCTGGCCGTGGCCGACGGCGGCATGGTCCGACATAGCTTGCCGTGACCACAAATGGCTGCGGGTGGGAGATAACCGTCTTCACCCGTTGCTGCAGTGCAAGCGCCGAGATCGGCTTACGCAAGTAGCCGTCGATTCCGGCCCTGCGCGCCAGTTCCACGTCCGCTGCCGCGCCGCGCGTGGTTAGCATGAACATGGGCACGGCCCGATTGAGCGTCTCTTCGCTCTTACGGATACGTCGCGCGAACTCGAGGCCGTCACCTCCGGTCCCGTCGATCCAATCCATCAGAATGACATCAGGATTGCAGAGTCGCACAGCTTCCCAGGCTTCCATCGTGTTCGCCGTGCCGATGGCGCGACCGAAGCCCATGGCGCGCAATTGATCTACCGATATGCCGCGTTCGTAGTGATTTTCGTCGAGGACGAGCGCAGTCAGGTTAGACGGATCGAATTGATCTACCCCCTGCATATATCGGCCCCAGCTCCCAAGACAGCCTGAGATGCTAGTTCCGATTTATTTTGTTTTCGTTGAAAGACCGCGGCCGACGGATCGTTAATCTCAATTAGTAAGTTGGCGCAGGATGGTTGCGGAATCAAAGTAGACTCGCTCGCAGATGATGCCCGTTCCGCCAGGAGCGAACTCGAATACCGCCGCCATCCGCACACGGATTTTCTTGCCTGTCGGCGCCAGTTCTCCCTGCGGCGTTTGTATGGGGCCTTGGTGCGTGCCGGTCAGCCAGAATTCCGCCAGCACCGCATCCTCCATGGCTCGCAGCTGGATGGGTTCGTTGGCCTGATCCGGGAAAGCTCGGCGAGAATTCTTAAAATAATTCATCACCGCATCTGCGCCATCGAACACTTGGCCGCCGCCGAACAGTTCGTAGCGTGGATGGTCAAACGTCGACATCGTCGTCTCGAAATCGTGTGTGATCTCCGAGGCCATGTGCTTGGCGACAAGTGCAATGCGCTGTTCGGCCAACTGGCTCATGTTGCGGCGTCTCCACGTACGTTGGCGATCAACGAAATTTTCTGCCAAATCTTTCGAGACAAGCCCGTGGTCAGGTTTTCGACTTCCGTCACCGCATCGATGACGACGGGGTCGCGCACGCGATCGGCGTAGAGTGCAGCCAGCTTGGCGATCAGCGCCAGCATCTCGGCGCAATAGTCGAGATAGCGCGCTAATTCCTGGGGTGTCAGCGACGCTTCGCCTTCCAACGTGATCGCGTAGGGGTCTTTGGTGAGTTGGTGCATGTCCACGACGTGGGCCATCGAGCGCAGAGTGTGCAGCTGTTCCAGCGCTCGCTGACGCTTCAGGCGGTCGTCTAGTCCAACCAGAAACCAGGTCGCGCCGCCGAACAGGATGACCAAGTTGACAGCCGCTTCGAGCGTTTGCAGCAGGCCGACGTTGGTCTCGACATTTTCGATATGAAGCAGGCGAACCGCCCAGACGATGGCCGCCGCGCCGCCAACTATGATCGCCGTGACGGCGAAGCGCAGCGGCCAATTATTGGCGGAAATTTCCACGGCGCGCGTGTGCGTGCGCCGTGCCGTTTGTGCAAGCTGCTCGCTTACCTGGCTTAGCCCGGACTCGGGAAAGCGACGCGTTATGCGATCCCTCAGGCGATCCAACGTCGCGATGATGCGCGCCGGATCTAACGTCTGGTAATTCATTGGAGATTCCGCGCGCGTTGTATTGAGCGTTCGTCAAACGTCTGGCCGAATGCGCTGCCTTGCACGCGGCTGGTCGTTTCCGCCGCATAACGGCGTCCGTTCGGCGCCGCTTGGCAGGTGATGACGATGTTGAGAGCGTCAAGCCGCACAAGCGGCATTGGGCTAAACGCCTCCGGCACATAGAGCCGTACGCGGGTGATGTCAGGCGTCGCTTTTTGGATTGTAACCTCACCGCGCAGGCGGTCGGCGAAGCGTCGCGCTTGCTCGCCGCGAACGCTTTCGCGTGTCGGCTGAAACGTATAAGTAGCGCTCGTCTCATCCTCGCGCAGCAACCGCACGTCGGCGACGCGCCCCATGCCTTCGCTCGCGCACCATGAAACGCCCTCGAAGTCCTCGGCCATCCGGTCAAACGCGCGCCGTTCGTCATTGGCGAGGTCGCTGCGCTGCGGCGTGACCAGGCGCAAGCGGGGGCTCGCCGCCGGATCAAAGTGCGCACGCCAGTTGGTCTTTGCGGTGTCGAGTTCAAAGTCGAACGCGTAGTCCGTCTTCGCCGTTTGGGTTGCGGTGACCGCCTGCGTCAGCAGCGCCGAGCCAACGTTTTGCGCCGCGGTGGCCGCAGCAAAGCCGGCGACCGCTATAAACGCAACGAGGCGGAACCAACCGAACATGCCGCGACAATGCCACGCCAATTGCGGCCACTCAACGGCGGGCAGGGGCTTCGATCTGGGCGCCGTTGCGCTACATAGAGGGCGTGGACGCCCGCGCGCCTTTGTTGCCATCGCCATTCGAGGAATGGTTTGCCGCGCGCGGCTGGGCCCCGCGGCCCCATCAACTCGAACTCATCTCGCGCGCGCAAGCCGGTTTGTCCACCTTGCTGATCGCGCCAACCGGCGCTGGCAAGACTTTGGCCGGCTTTTTGCCGAGCCTGATTGAGTTGGCGCCACTGAAGGCCGAAGGCTCGCGCCGGCCGCACCGCTTGCACACGCTCTACATTTCGCCGTTGAAGGCGCTGACGACCGATGTTGCCCGTAACCTCAATACGCCCGCGAGCGAAATGCAGCTTGGCGTGCGCATCGAAAGCCGCACCGGCGATACGCCGCCGTCCAAACGCCAACGCCAACGTGCGCAACCGCCGGACATCTTGCTCACCACGCCCGAGCAATTGTCCTTGCTCATCGCATCCGAGCACGCGAGCGTCTTTTTTGAAGACCTACAAGCAATCATCATCGATGAAATTCACGCGCTCGCGCCGACGAAGCGTGGCGATCTGCTTGCGCTCGCTCTGGCGCGCTTGCAACGCTGGGCGCCCACGCATCGGCGCATCGGCCTGAGTGCAACGGTCGCGGATGAAGAAGGCCTGGTGCGATGGCTGATGGGCAACGCTTCAACCCTCTCCCTTGCGGAGAGGGTGGCCGCGCAGCGGCCGGGTGAGGGGCGTTCCGACGTGCAGGCGCCGGGGCGTTTGAGCGCCCCTCATCCCCCGACCCCTTCTCCGCAAGGGAGAAGGGGAGAAGGCACGGACATCATCGTCCGCGCCCCTCCGGGCGCGCAACCTGTCATCGATGTGCTTGATTCTGACGCGCACATTCCTTGGTCAGGTCACACAGCCCGCCACGCCATTCCGGAAATCTACGAGACGATCAAGCGCACCAAACTGGCGCTGGTCTTCGTCAATACCCGAGCGCAAGCGGAGATGACGTTCCAAGAGCTTTGGCGCGTGAATGATGACGGCTTACCTATCGCGCTCCACCACGGCTCTCTCGATGTCGCGCAGCGGCGTAAGGTCGAAGCCGCGATGGCCGATGGCAAGCTTCGCGCCGTTGTCTGCACGTCCACCCTCGACCTTGGCATCGACTGGGGCGACGTTGATCTTGTCATCCAGATCGGTGCGCCGAAGGGCTGCGCGCGCCTTGTCCAACGCATTGGCCGCGCCAACCATCGCTACAACGAACCCTCGCGCGCCCTTCTCGCGCCAAGCAATCGTTTCGAAGTCCTCGAATGCCGCTCAGCGCAGGAAGCGGTGAAGGAGGGCGCCTTGGATGGCGAGTCGCGCCGTATTGGAGGCCTTGACTGTCTCGCGCAGCACGTCATGGGCTGCGCCTGCGGCGAACCGTTCGACGCGGACGAACTCTACGCCGAGATTGTCAGCACGCTGCCCTACCAAAATCTCGCCCGCGCGCAATTTGATCGCAGCGTCGATCTCGTTGCCACCGGCGGCTATGCGCTCCGCAGCTATGATCGCTATCGCCGCATCGTCCAAGACCCGCACACCAATCGCTGGCGTGCGCGCAATGCCTCCGTCGCCCAGCAACATCGCATGAATGTCGGCGCCATTGTGGAGTCCGAGATGCTGGACGTCCGCTTGGCGCATCGCGCCGGTGCGCGTCCGCGGCCTGGAACGCCGAAGAAAGAGGGGCCGTCGCCACTCGTCGCCGGCCGGCGCCTGGGTCAGATCGAGGAATATTTCATCGAAGGCCTGGCGCCTGGCGATACGTTCCTATTCGCCGGCGAAATTCTACGCCTGATCGGCGTACGCGAAACCGACGCGCTCGTCGTCCGCGCCAGCGATCAGCAAAGTCCGAAGGTGCCGTCCTACGCCGGCGGCAAGTTTCCGCTCTCGACATTCTTGGCTGATCGCGTGCGACTCATGCTGCATGAGCCGAAGCGGCAGAAGGCTCTGCCGCCGCAGGTGCGCGAATGGATCAAGATGCAGAAACGCCGCTCGGTTGTGCCCGCGCCGGACGAAATGTTGATCGAAACCTTCCCGCGCGGCGGCAAGCACTATCTTGTTTGCTATCCGTTCGAAGGCCGCCTCGCGCAGCAGACGCTCGGCGTTCTGGTCACACGCCGCCTTGAGCGCCTCGGCAAGAACCCCATCGGTTTCCTCGCCAGCGAGTACGCCATGGCCGTTTGGGGGTTAGAGCCAATGGGCGACATCGATTTCACCCAGCTTTTCGACGAAGACATGCTTGGTGACGATCTCGAATCTTGGCTCGGCGAAAGTACGCTGATGAAATCGACATTTTCGAAATGCGCTGTCATCGCCGGCATGATCAGCCGCAACGCCCCTGGCGCTGAACGCAAGACCGGACGCCAAGTCACGTTCTCCGCCGATTTGATCTACGACGTGCTCAAACAATACGAGCCCGATCATATTCTGATGCAGGCCGCCTTCGCCGACGCCGGTGAGGGCTATCTCGACATCAAACGCGTCGGCGCGCTCCTGGCGCGCATCAAGGGCAAGATCGTGCATCGCGATCTGCCGCACGTCTCGCCCTTCGCCGCACCGGTCATGCTGGAGATGGGAAAAGTCGGCGTCCGCGGCGGCGCCGACGAGGCGGTTCTGGAAGACGCGGCCTCATTGATCGCCGAAGCGATGAGCTGACGCAACGGACGCCTTGCGCCGCGCGTCACAGCGGCGCACGTTCCCACAAAACCAACAAGGGGGAAGCGATGCGGGCGGTTTTAGCGGTAGCTTTGATGTGCGCGTTCACCGGCGCGGCGAACGCTCAAGTGAGCGATGCGACGCGCGCCGCCAACGCCGCGTTTTCGCAAACGTTGCCGTGGGGCGATCGGGAGGATGAGGATTTCGCAACGCGCGGTTTCATCGCCGCCTATGACCAACCGCAAATCCGAACCGCCGACGGCAGCCGCGTCGTTTGGGATTTCACCGCCTACAACTTTCTGCAAGGCGCCGCCCCGGACACCGTGAACCCCAGCCTCTGGCGTCACGCGCAATTGCTGGCGCGCGCGGGCCTATTCCGCGTGGCCGATCGCGTTTATCAGATCCGCGGTTTCGATGTGTCGAACATGACCATCGTCGTTGGTGAGGCGGGCCTTATCATCATCGATCCGCTCGCAAGCGCCGAAACCGCCGCAGCAGGTATAGCGCTGGCGCGTCGCACGCTCGGCGATCTCCCGGTGCGTGCGGTGATCTACACACACTCGCACCTTGATCACTTTGGCGGCGTTCGCGGCGTCGTCCCTGACCCCACCGGCGTCGAGATCATCGCTCCCGAAGGTTTCATGGAGCACGCGGTGACGGAAAACGTCATCGCCGGAAACGCCATGGGCCGTCGCGCCATGTATCAGTTCGGCGCTGGTCTCTCGCCGGGGCCGGAAGGGCAGATGACCTCTGGCATCGGCCTCGCCGTTTCGGCTGGCACGTTCACGCTTATCCCGCCAACGCGCTCGATTACGCACACGGGCGAAACGCTCACCGTCGATGGCGTTCGCATCGAGTTCCAGGTCACGCCGGACACCGAGGCCCCGGCGGAAATGAATTTCTTCTTCCCGGACTTTGGCGTGTTGTGCTTGGCGGAGAACGCAAACGCTACCATGCACAATGTCCTCACGCCGCGCGGCGCGCTTGTGCGCGATGCGAAGGCTTGGGCCGATTATCTGACGGAATCGCTGCGTCTGTTTGGTGATCGCACGCAAATCATGGTGACGAGCCACGCTTGGCCGCGTTTCGGCGGCGACCGCGTCCGTGACTTCATCGCCAGCCACCGCGATGCGTACAAATATCTCCACGACCAAAGTGTGCGGCTGATGAACGCCGGTTACACCGACCGCGAAATCGCTGATCAAGTGCGGCTGCCCGATTCACTCGCCGCGCGTTGGTTTAATCACGGCTATTACGGCACGATGATGCACAATTCACGAGCTGTGTATCAGCGTTACATGGGCTGGTACGATGGCAACCCGGCGGACCTCAATCCGCTGCCGCCAGCCGAGGAAGCGGTTCGCTTCGTCCGCGCCATGGGTGGCGAGGACCGTGTGCTCGCTGAAGGTCAGCGTGCCTTTGATGAAGGCGACTATCGCTGGGCCGCGCGTGTGTTGAACAACCTCGTGTTCGACAATCCGCAGAACACAGCTGCGCGCCAATTGCTCGCCCGCACCCATCGCCAGATGGCCTATCAGGCCGAGAGCGGGATCTGGCGCAACATGTATCTTGTGGCCGCGCGCGAGTTGGAGCAGGGCACGCCGGATCGGCCGCCAGCCGTGGTGAGTGCTGATCTCATCGGCTCGACACCGACGAGCTACATTCTTGATCTGCTCGCCGTGCGTCTCAATCCTGAACGCCTCGGCAATCGTCACTACGCCTTCAATCTCGTCTTCCCGGAGCGAAACGAGCGCTTCGCGGTGACCATCGAAAACGGCGTCTTGGTTCATGAGCGTGATCAAACCGTCGCCGGCCCAACCATCACCTCGCCGCGTGCGGTATTCCTGCAAGCCATGGCGACGCAATCGATGGCGCGCGCCGTGTTATCCGGACAAATCCGCATCCAGGGCAGCAGAAGGTCGCTTGAAGGTCTGGGCGATGTATTCGACACCCCGGACCCCAATTTTCCCATCGTCACGCCGTGACGAATCCGGTTTGATCGAGGCGCATGCCGCTCCTGTCGCAGTCCGCCCCGAAGCCACAGCGCCCGCGCAGACCAGCGCAGGCCGTGCCGCCGATGGCGATCGTCGGCGACAGCGTCGAGATGCGCCTTGGCGATACTTTGGTGACGGCGTTGCCCGATGGCGCGCTTTGGATCGGCGACGCGAAGACGCTTATCGTCTCCGACATCCACTTGGAGAAGGGCTCGTCTTTCGCGCTGCGCGGCCAGATGTTGCCGCCGTACGACACGCACGCCGCGCTGCTGAAGCTCACCGACCTCATGCTGCGTCTGCAGCCCGACATCATCGTCTCGCTCGGCGACAGCTTTCACGATAGCGGCGGTCCCGCGCGCATGGATGCCCGCGATCGCGAACTGCTGCGCTTGCTGATGTCGCGCTGCGACTGGGTGTGGGTCGAAGGCAACCACGATGGGCGAGCACCGGAGACGCTCGGCGGCGCGTACCACGACACCTTGCACGTCGGCGCGCTCGTGTTGAAGCATCACCCCACCGAAGCCGCAGCGCCCGGCGAAATCGCCGGCCACTTGCATCCGTGCGCCCGCGTCGTCGGCCGTGGCCGCAGCGTCCGCCGCCGCTGCTTCGCCACCGATGGCGAGCGCCTAGTGATGCCAGCCTTCGGCGCATATACCGGCGACCTCAATGTCTGCGACGACGCTTTCGCAAAAATCTTCCCTGATGGCGCAACAGCGCTCGTGCTCGGCAAAGACCGCGTGCTGCCCGCGCCGAACGAAAGGCTGGTTGGCGACTAGAACCGGTGCATCGCCGTCGCGAGCGGAATGATCATACAGATGATCATCGCGCCGCCGGTTAGCACCTGACGCAGTATTGGATACCATTCGGGCGCGCCCGCATCGCGCGCGCTGCGATAGTCCCACATCGCCTGTACCGCAAAGAGTCCAGCGAAGATGGCCGCCGCGCCCAGCACCGGCGTGAAGTAAACCACCATCGTCGCCAGCGCCCAGCCTGCAAGCGCGGGTAGCGCGCTATAGAGCAGGCGCAAGCCGTTCGGCGCATCCGGCGCGCGCATGATCTCGATGCCGCAGCGCACGCCGCCGAGAAACGAGAGCAACACGGCCGCGTAGAGCGAGAAGCTGATCGCGCCCAAACGCGCCGTCGCTTCATGCGCCGAAAGCGAGATGAGCGCCGAGACCGCGAGTGGTACGAGACCCAGAAAGCCAAGGCGCAGCGCAGCGCGCGGGAGAATGGGCGGCCTTGTGCTCACGGACGCCGGAACATCACAGCCGCGCCCCACCCCGCCAACAACGCGAGCATCACAGTCACAACCCCGTAGAGCCAGGACACGTTCGTCGCGAGATCGTGGATCGTGCGTTCGACCCCGATGCGCGCGATCGTGATCGGAATGCGCTGCCGCGAGATCAAGCGGCCGTCGCGGAAGAGGTAAGTGTCCGCGTGATACTGGGCGATGGGTGCATTCGCAGGCAGCCGCACGACGGCGCGGAAGAGGCCGCCAGGATAGGCGGTGAGGCCGCCGCGTTCGCCTTCCCGCGGCGGGCGTCGATACCATTGATAGAGCCCTTGCTCCGCTCGCAACCGCACCAGGGCCGCGCGATACGCTGAAGGGTCTCCGCCCGAAGGCACCGCGCTCGCCAGCCGGGCTGAGGCTGCCGGATCAAGCTGATAGCGCCAGATCGAGTCTGCGCTGGCGATCTCGCGCAGCGGTCGGCTGCTCAGCACCGCAAAGAACGCTGGCGCTTCGCTGAATTGCACAGGGTCGCCGTTGATCCAAAGGCCAAACGGGAAGTTGCCATCGGGCACGCGGCGTTTGCGCATCACTGTCGCCGGCTCGTTGGGGCCGCGCAGCACGACGACGATGTCGCCGCGCCCGCGCCGATCCGGGTTGACTCCGAACACGGTGATGTATGAGCCGCCGTACGTGGAGCTGACGGTGATCTGCTCTTCGGCGACCGCTGCGGGCAAATCGTCAGCGACGTCGCTGCCAGGCTGTTGTTGCGCCGACGCTGGTGCTCCGACGAGCAGCGCCAGCGACAGCGCGATGAGGAGGCGTCTCACATCAACCCTCCCCCGAGCACGTACAATTCCGCCGGCGGAATCACCAGATCGAACAGGAATTTAATGCTCGCCGCCATGAGCAACGCGCCCAGAATGCCGCGCACATATTCTGCCTTGATGCCGGCGCCTACGCGCGCACCAATTTGCGCGCCAACAACGCCGCCCGCCATCAACAGCAGCGCCAGCACGAGGTCCACCGTTTGCGTCGCGATCGATTGCAGGACTACGATCAGCGACGAAATCACCAGCACCTGAAATTGCGACGTGCCGATAACGACGTTGGTCGGCATGCGCAGCAGATAGATCATTGCTGGGATCAGAATGAAGCCGCCGCCAATGCCCATGATCGCCGAGATTGCGCCGATGGTGAATCCGATCCCGAGCGGAGGCAGTACGCTGATATAGAGGCCCGAGCGTGGAAAGCGCAGGCGGAAGGGCAGGGTGTGCGCGACCGTCTTGAGCGGCCGTCGCAGCACCGAGACGCTCTTCTGCGGATGTCCGCGCCAAAACCGATAGCTCTCGCGCACCATCAAGAAGCCAACGCTGGAGAGCAGCAGCAAATAGAGAATTGACACCAGCAGATCGAGCTGACCCAGGCGTAACAAGCGCTCGAACAATGCGACACCGGCGGAGCTGCCGAGAACGCCGCCTAGCGAGAGCAGCAGACCCATGCGCCAATCAACTGAGCGGCGTCGGGTCTGCGTCATGATCCCTGAGAATGACGTTGCTGCGATCTGGCTCGCACCCGTCGCCACCGCGACTGGCGCCGGCACGCCCAGGAACAGCAGTGCTGGAGTCATGATGAAGCCGCCGCCCACGCCCACAAGCCCGGACACGAAGCCGACGGTCCCGCTCACCAAAAAAATGAGCAGCACGGCCACCGGCATTTCGGCGATCGGCAAATAAATCAAAATTCTGCTCTGAACTCAGCGCCAAGCGCCACGCCCGCGGCCCTTATGATAAGGGTCGCGGGCCGAAGCAACGCCAGTTTGACGCTTATTCGCGCCGACAGCGCTTTAGGCCGCCGGCCTAGTGTTCCAGGCGCGAGTCCCGAACTCGCCGTTGGCGACGGCGCTTGAGGCGCGTGGACGGAATGACTGGGCGCGGGCGCGGGCTTGCTCAACCTGCTGTGGAGGAAGTTGCGCTTCCAGGGCCGTCGCTCGGGCGCCGGCGTCTTGGTCGCCTTGACGGGCGGCGACCATGAACCAGAACAAGGCTTCAGAGACGGAAGCGTTCACACCGCGGCCCTGCTGATAGAGGACGCCGAGATTGTACTGACTATCCGCAACCCCCAGCTCCGCCGCCTGGCGAAACCAGCGGAACGCAGCCGCTTCATCCAACGGCGCGCCTTCGCCACGCGCGAAATAGACGCCGAGGTCGTGCATGGCGCGGCGGTTGCCGGCGCCTGCAGCGCGCTCCGTCCATTGCCGCGCGATCGTGAGATCCGCTGGCACGCCTTCACCGCGCTCATAGAGCTTGGCAAGGCGATACTGCGCCATCGCGAAGCCACGGTCGGCAGCACGGCGCAGCATCGTTACGCCTTCGGCGGTGCGTCCGGCGCTGATGCGTTGCAGCGCCAATTCGTATTGCGCCGTGAGATCGCCGGATTGCGCTGCTTGCTCAAGTGAGACGTTGCGCGCGGGTAGCGGGCCGGCGACCACGGGTTGCGTCGTCGTCGTATTCTCTGCCACAGGCGGGCCCGCTGGCGACGCAACAGGCGCGTCACCCTCGGTGGCTCCCGCTTCGGGCGCGACGCCTTCGGCGGGTGCTTCCGCAAACGGGTCAGTCGGCGAAGCTTCGGTCGTCGGCGCTATGCCGGTCACCGGCATTGGCGCTGGCTCCGCATCGGTCTGCGGCTCGGCGTGGCCAGCACGGTTCTTGAAATAGTATGCGCCGCCAACCAGGGCGACCGCCACCAGGCTCGCAGCCCCCCAGAGCACAATCCGGCTCGATCCACGCAAGCTGAGCTTGGGTGTTTCTTTTGTCGTGTCGGGCCGCGTCTTCGGCAGCGACTGTGCCTGTGCCGCTTTGCGCGCGTTGGCGAGGTAATCGTTCTTCACCGGCGCGACCGGTTCTTCCGGCAACGGCGGCAGCTCCGTCATCTCAAGCGAAAGCGGCTGCTCCTCGACGCCATTGGCCAACGGCACGTCGTGCGTTGCCGGCTCCGGCGCCACTAGCGGGGCGACAGCGTCTTCAATTGATTGCGGCGGCAAGTCGTCTTCAGGCGACCAGAACGGATCGTCGTCAATGGGCGGCGCCGCAACGGCTTCATTCTCTTCGAGCGATGGGTCGTCAATCAGCAGATCGTCGTCCGGCGATACTTCGATGGACTTGTATTCCGGCGGGACGAACGCCTCTTCCGTCGCGTCGTCGTCCACCAAAAGATCGTCAATCTGATTGTCCTCGGCGAAGTAGATTTCGTGATCGTCCGAGGCTTCCCCAACCGGCGTGCGTGGCGGCAGCGGTGCGGCGCGCATCGGTTGTGCCGCATCCCGCGGCGAAGTGTAGGGCTGCGGCTCCGGATTGCTCAGGTCGAATGAATCCGACTCCGCGTCGAAAGAGGGGAAGCTGGAACGATCAAACGGCTGATCCTCGGTTCGGCGCGATGGCGTCGGGATCGTCATCGTGATGGCGGGTTCCGGCTCGATCGCTGGCGTGCGGCCGCTCTCAAACTCTTCTAGTTTGGAAGCAACGTTCGACACCGCCTTTTGCACCGGCGCGATCGCTTCTTGGCTGTGCTCTTCGACCTCGGCGAGGCGCTCCATGATTGAGCTGATCGCTTCCGACACACGCTGACCTGCGCGTTCTTCGCTATCGAGCATCCGCTCACCCAACTCGCGCGCAAGGATATCTTGGCGCTGATTGAAGCGGTCGGCCATGCGCGCAACTTGTTCGCCCACGTGCTCGATCGCTTGCGCACTGCGCTGCTCAACCGCGCCGACGCGCTCTTCAAGACGTTCGGAGAGGCGACCGACTTCCAACCCCATGCGGTCGAAGGCGGAAGCTTCGCGGCGCTCCACTTCATCGAACCGCTGCTCAATCTCGTCAAAGCGCTTCGCCAAAGTGGCTGACATCCGCGTCAACTCTTCGCGCACTGCGGAAGCCGCGGCATCGTCGTTGCGCGATTCAACCGTACGCAGTCGCTGGTCGACGCTCTCCGACATGCGCTTGATTTCGATCGAGATCGCTTCGATCGTTTGCGCTTGGCGGCGCTCAGCAGCGGCCAGGCGCTTGTTCACGTCGGTGAGCGCGCCTTCAACGCCTTCTTCGCCGTTGATGACCGCGTGCAGTTCTTGCGTGATCTCTTCACGCACCGATTGCGCCATCGTGTCGAGACGCTGTTCCAGCATGGCGCGAACAGCTTCGGTCTCCTGCACGGCGCCGCCTTGTTCAAAGCGGGCGCTGAGCGAGGACACCGTCTCTTCAATATGACGGATTGCCGTGTTGGCGGTGGATTCCGTTTCGTCGAGCTTTTCGGCGAGACGCTGCAGTGCGCGATCAAGTGAATCGACTGTTTCGCCGAGATGGCCGCCGTTCTCAGCTTTGGCTGACGCGGCCTCGACGCTGGCAATCCGCGCTTCGAACGCGGCAAGCGCGCCGCTGAGGGGGCTCGTATCGGCTTTCGTTTCGAGCGCCGTCAGGCGTTCGGCAATGTCCTGTTGTGATTGGCGCACATCGTTGAGATCGATCGCCCCCGAAGCGCCGGCTATGTCTTCAACTTGCTTCACCCGCGCCGTGAGCGTGAGTTGAGCATTGCGCAGGTCCGCGATCGCGGCGCCCGCCGCCTGACGCAGGCCCGCCGTGCTTTCGCGCGCGCCAGCTTCAGCGCGTTCGATGCGTTGTATGAGCGACGCTTGTTCAGCCTTCAGTGCATCGACGCCGCCGACGCGCTTGGCAATCTCGCTTTCGAGACGCACGACTTCTTCAAGCAGCGCTTCCCGCGCGCCGCGCGTTTCGGTTGATGTTTCGGTGCGGACTTCAGCAACCGCGCTCTCGATAGCGCGTCGCGTTGACGTTTCGCTTTCAGTCAGGCGCTCGCTCAGTTGCTCTTGCAGGCGGCGCAGCTCTGTGACGGCGTCGATCGAAGCTTCGTTTGCTTGCCGCGCCGCTTCTTCTGCAACTGTGCGTGCCTCGGCCAGCGTGCGTGCGAGGACGTTGCCGCCGTTGCTCATCTCGTTGGTGAGGAACGAGGCCGCAGCTTCGGCGCGGCGCGCCACTTCTTCGGCAACCGCAACTTGCTGCTCAAGGCGATGCTTGACGTCGGCGATATCGGTGGCCCGGCCGCTGAGCGTCTCGCCGGCGGTGCGGAATTGCTCCAGCGCTTCGGCGATGCGCTCTGCGGCTTCGCTTGACGCGGCTTCGGCGTCTTCAATGCGCGCGGCGAGACCAAGCACCGAGCGGTCGATTGTCGACACAGCGCGGTCGAGGCCAGTGACGGCCAACTGCGTCCGACGTTCGATGGATTCAATGCGCTGGGCGAGACGTGTCGGATCGGTGGTGCGCGGGCCGCCGCCAACGCCCCAATCGTCGTCGCCATCATAATCAGCGTGCTGCGTGCCGAATGTGCGCGTGCGGGGCGCGCGCTGCTGTTGTTGCGGCGTGTGCTGTGGTTGTGACTGCGCGCCACCGCCACCGATCTGGCCGGAGGCAAGCGCTTGGTTCAGATATTCGCCCAGGCTCATGCCCTGACGCGCCGCAGCTTCTCGCGCTGCTTCTCTCACTTTGGGGTCAATACCTTTGACGCTCCAGCTTTGCGCACCGCTCATGTAGCCCTCGCCGCGTTGTCACCGTGCGTCCACGGTTCACGCCAACCCCTGGGGCAGACTCGAAGAATTCGAGAATCGCCCACGACTTTGCAGTGTCGATGAAAGGCGTCGGCGTGTTAATGGCGGGTAAAGTGGTAAACGGGAATTAGCCATGTCTGACACACCGCGCCAATTCGGACCCGAAACGCAGGGCGGTGTCTATCTTCGTGGCTTAAGCGGTGCGGCGCCGGAGATTCCGACCAACTTCATCGGTCTCGAAGCAGCGGCGCAGAAGAAAATGACTCCCGAAGCGTGGGCCTACACCGCTGGCAGCGCCGGATTGGAAACCGGGGCCGAAGCAAACCGTGCTGCGTTTGCCCGTTTTCCGATCGCGCAACGCATGCTTGGCGGCGCCGGCGTCAGAAATCTCGGTTGCGAAATATTTGGCGCGCGTGTTGCGGCGCCGATCTTTTCCTGCCCGATCGGCGTCTTGGAGATGATGCACCCGGAAGCGGATCTCGCCGTCGCCCGCGCCATGAGCGCGCTCAATCTGCCGATGATCATTTCGTCTCAGGCATCAAATTCGATGGAAAAAATAGCTGAAGCGAACGGCGACGGCCCGCGCTTCTATCAATTGTATTGGGGCAAGTCGGACGCGTTGGCCGAGAGCTTCGTCAAACGCGCCGAGGCGATCGGTTGCCGCGCCATCTTCATCACCCTCGACACGCTCATACTTGGTTGGCGCCCGCGCGACCTCGATCTCGGCTTCTCGCCGTTCCTGCGTGGACAGGGCATTGCACAATATACCTCTGACCCAGTGTTCAGGGGTCTGCTTGCGCAAACACCGGAAGAAAACCCGCTCGCCGCCGCCGTTCAATTCACCCAGATGTTCTCGGACCCAAGCGTCGACTGGAAGCGCATCGCAAAGATCAGATCGTGGACGAAACTTCCCGTCGTTCTCAAAGGAATTATCCGCGCTGACGATGCGCGGAAGGCCGTGAGCGAAGGCTATGACGGCGTGATGGTCTCCAACCATGGCGGCCGGCAAGTCGATGGCGCCATCGGCGCGCTTGATGCGCTCGCTGGCGTCTCTGCGGCCGTGAAGGGCAAAACCAAGCTCTTCTTCGACAGCGGTGTTCGCTGCGGATCCGATATCTTCAAGGCGCTGGCGCTCGGCGCGGAGGCCACTGGCATTGGGCGTCCTTATGTCTATGGCTTGGCGCTCGGCGGTGAGCAGGGCGTGAAGGCGGTCATGGAATACCTCTTGGCGGAGTTAGACATCACCATGGCGCTCAACGGCTGCCAAACTCCTGAAGATATTTCTCAGGATTTACTGTCGCTTAGCGGAAATACGTGACGGGGCCGTCAACTTCGATTGACCCTACCGTAAACGGAAACTAGCTTGAGGCCGCTGGGTAAACCCGAGGGACCTCCCATGACTTCATCAAAAGCTGAGCGCACCTACACCATTTCGCAGCTGGCCCGGGAGTTCGAGGTCACGCCTCGAGCGCTCCGTTTTTATGAGGACAAAGGCCTGCTGACGCCGCGTCGAGACGGCATGAACCGCGTCTATTCGCATCGCGACCGCGCCAAGTTGCAGCTGATCCTGCGCGGCAAGCGCGTTGGTCTCTCGCTGATCGAAATCAAAGAAATTCTGGACCTCTACAAAGTTGATCAGCGCGCCCAGGCGCAGACGGCGCTCAAGAAGTACAAACAGCGCATCGTTGCGCTCGAAGCGCAGCGCGAAGACATCGATGCGGCGATCGAAATTCTTCACGACAGCGTCGCCAAGCTTGAGCGGTTCCTGTCGAAACCTGCGACCGCCGCCGCCATGGGCGCAGCCCGCGCTTTTGAAGCTGAAGCCAAGAAGCGGCTCGAAGACGCGCACTAAGGCGCGTAGAAGCGAAGAAAAAATAGGGAGCAGGGAATATGCCGAGCTACACGGCGCCGCTTCGCGAATATCGCTTTCTCCTGAAGGACGTGCTCGACATCGAGCGCTACTCCAATCTGCCGACTTTTTCGGACGCGCCGATCGATCTTATTGATCAGGTGTTGGAAGAGGGGGCGAAATTCTGTGAGGGCGTGCTGGCGCCGTTGAACAGGGTTGGCGACGAGCACGGCTGCGCGCGCGCCGATGATGGCTCAGTGACAACCCCGCCGGGCTTCAAGGACGCTTACAAACAGCTTGTCGACGCCGGCTGGCCGGCGCTTTCAAGTGATCCGAACTATGGCGGCCAGGGCATGCCACACGTCGTTGCGCTTGCCTGGAATGAGATGGTGTCGTCGGCGAACATGGCGTTCGGCATGTATCCGGGGCTGAGCCACGGCGCCTACGAAGCCATCCACCACCACGGCAGCGACGAACAGAAGAAGACCTACCTGCCGAAGCTTGTCACCGGTGAATGGACCGGCACCATGAACCTGACGGAGCCGCATTGCGGCACCGATCTTGGCATGCTGCGCACCAAAGCCATTCCGCAAGCCGATGGCTCCTACCGCATCAGCGGCCAAAAGATTTTCATCTCCGCCGGCGAACACGATCTCGCATCAAACATTATTCACCTCGTGCTCGCGCGCATCGAAGGCGCGCCGCAGGGCACGAAAGGCATTTCGCTTTTCATCGTGCCCAAGTTCTTGCTCAACAAGGATGGCGCGCCAGGTCAGCGCAATGGCGTCGTCTGCGGCAAGATCGAAGAAAAGATGGGCATCCACGGCAATTCGACGTGCGTTCTGAACTATGACGGCGCGACCGGCTATCTCATCGGCGCGGAGAACAAGGGTCTCCACGCCATGTTCACGATGATGAACGTGGCGCGCCTCGGTGTCGGCCTTCAGGGGCTCAGCCAATCGGAGGTCGCATATCAAAACGGCGTCGCCTACGCGAAGGATCGCCTGCAAGGGCGCTCTATCACTGGCGCGAAAAATCCCGACGGTCCCGCCGATCCGATTATCGTCCATCCCGATATCCGCCGCATGTTGATGGACACAAAAGCCTTCAACGAAGGTGCGCGCGCGTTTGCGTTCTGGACCGCGATCCACGGCGATCTCTTACTCGTCTCGCCGGATGAGAAAGTGCGCGAGAAGGCCGAAGACTATATGGGCCTGATGACGCCGGTGCTGAAAAGCTATCTCACTGACAAAGGCTACGCCAACGCCACCAATTGTCAGCAAATCTTCGGCGGCCACGGCTACATCGAAGAACATGGCATGAGCCAATTTGTGCGCGATGCGCGGATTGCGATGATCTACGAAGGCGCCAACGGCATTCAGGCGCTCGACCTGGTCGGCCGCAAGCTCGGCGCCAATGGCGGCCGCGCCATCTTCGCCTTCTTCAACGAAATCGACGATTTCGTGCACAACCACGAAGACGACGCGGATCTCAAGGAATTCGTCGAAGCGCTGAAGGGCGCCAAGGCGCAGATGCAAGACGGCGCTATGTGGCTGATGCAAAACGGCATGTCGAACTTCGACAATGCCGGCGCAGCGAGCCACGATTTCCTCAATGTCGTTGGCCTGACCGCGCTCGCCTATATGTGGACGCTGCAAGCCAAGGCCGCTTACGCCGCGAAGAAAAACGGCGGCGCCGGCGATCCATACTATGACACCAAGATCGCCACCGGCCGCTACTTCATCACTCGCATGCTGCCTGACGCCGGGGCGCATCTGATAAAGTTGAAGAGCGGCGCAGGGCCCGTAATGGCGCTCGCGGCGGAGCAGTTCTGATGGCGGTCCACACCGCCACCATCACCTGGCAACGCGGCGAAGACGATTTTGCCGCCGGCCACTATTCACGCGCGCATGAAATTGCCTTCGATGGCGGCATCACCGTGCTTGGATCGGCGTCGCCGTCCGTGGTGAAAGCGCCGTACGCGCGCGAAGACGCCGTCGATCCCGAAGAGCTTCTCGTGGCTTCGCTCTCAACCTGCCACATGCTCTGGTTTCTCGATCTCGCGCGTCACGCGGGCTTTGTCGTCGACGCGTACGAGGATCGCGCCTCCGGCGTGATGGGAAAGGACGATCGCGGCAAGATCGCGGTCACGCAAGTGCGGCTCGATCCGCATATTCTGTGGAGCGGTGAAAAGCAGCCGCAACCTGAAGAAGTGCGCGAACTGCACCACAAAGCGCACGAACGTTGTTTCATCGCCAACTCGTTCCGAGGCGACATCGCCATCGGCGGTGGGGAGGCGCACTAGCTACCGCGCTTCGCTCAGCCCGAGCGAAGCGGTCAGCGGAGTAGGCGGCAACGCCACGGGACGACTCCGGTCCCATCCAGGGTGAAGCGGCGTACCCGCCGCAACGTTGGAGTACGGAAGATGGCTGAGGCCTATATTTATGACGCGGTGCGCACGCCGCGCGGCAAAGGCAAAGCGAACGGCTCGCTGCATGAGCAAACCTCGCTGCAACTAGCGACGCAGGTGCTTGAGGCGATCCGCGATCGCAACAATCTCGATACGTCGAAGGTCGATGACGTCTACATGGGCGTGCTGTCGCCAATCGGCGAGCAAGGCGGCAATCTCCCGCGTATCGCCGTTCTGAACGCCGGCTACGCGCAGACCGTCGCCGGCGTGCAGGTCGAGCGCTTCTGCGCCTCCGGTCTCGAAGCGTGCAACATCGCCGCCGCGAAAGTGAAATCCGGCGAAGCCGAACTCGCCATCGGCGGCGGCTGCGAAAGCATGAGCCGCGTGCCGATGGGCTCGACCGGCGGTTCATGGGCGACAGACCCCTCGATCGCGATGAAGTCATACTTCACGCCGCAAGGCGTCGCGGCTGACGCCATCGCTACCAAGTATGGCTTCTCACGCACCGATCTCGATACCTACGCCGTCCAATCGCAACAGCGCGCAGCGCGCTCCTGGAAGGAAGGTCGCTTCAAGAAGTCGATTGTGCCGGTGAAAGACCAACTCGGCGTAACGTTGCTCGACCACGACGAATTCATGCGCCCGGAAACGACACTGCAATCGCTCGGTGCGCTTGAGCCGTCGTTCAAAACGCAAGGCGAAATGATGCCTGGTTTCGACGGTGTCATTCAGCAGCGTTATCCGGAAATCGAAAAGGTCGACCACGTCCACCATGCCGGCAACTCATCAGGCATCGTTGACGGCGCCGCAGGCGTGCTGATCGGCACCAAGGAGATGGGTGATGCGCTGGGCTTGAAGCCGCGTGCGCGCATCGTCGGCGGCGCTTCGATCGGCTCCGAGCCGTCGATCATGCTGACCGGCCCTGAGCACGTCACGCACAAGCTGATGAAGAAACTCGGTCTCACCAAGCAAGACATCGACCTCTGGGAGCTCAACGAAGCTTTTGCCGCGGTCGTGTTGCGTTGGGTGCAGGCGCTCGATCTCGACATGGAGAAGGTCAACGTCAATGGCGGCGCTATCGCTATGGGTCACCCTATCGGCGCTACCGGCGCGATGATCCTCGGCACCATGGTCGATGAACTCGAACGCGCCGACAAAGAACGCGCGCTCATCACGCTCTGCATCGGCGCCGGCATGGGCACCGCAACTGTGATTGAGCGGGTGAACTAATGAACGGCGGGATTTTCGCGACCTGCATCGGCGTCGGCGTCGCTATCGGCGTTGGCGTCGGTGTGGCCACCGGAAATCTCGGACTTTGGCTCAGCCTCGGCGTCGCTATTGGCGCCGGGCTGGGCACTTCCTTCGGCGTGGCGATGGCGCCGAAGGAGGACGACAACAAAAATCCGCCGCAGCGTAAGAACGATGGGAATAGGTAGAGGGTAGGTCCGATGGAAAACTTCAAAATCGACGTCGACAGCGACGGCATCGCGCTCATCACGTTCGACGTGCCGGGCCGCTCCATGAACACCATCACCGGCTCGGTGATGCGCGAATTGATCCAGCTCGTTGAGACGCTGAAGTCCGACGACAAGATCAAGGGCGCCGTCATTACCTCCGGCAAGACGACCGGCTTTTGCGCCGGCGCCGATCTCGGCGAACTCAACCAACGCGGCGCCGCCAAGGAAGAAGCGCCGAAGTCGGAAGAAGAGCGCCTGAAGAAGCAATTCGATCAGAGCTTCACGCTCAACCGCTCGCTCCGCGCTCTCGAAACCAACGGCAAGCCTGTCGCGATCGCGCTTGAAGGCCTCGCCCTCGGCGGCGGTCTCGAAATCGCGCTCGCGTGCCACTACCGCGTCGCTGCTGACAATCCGAAGATCAAGTTCGGCCTGCCTGAGTCAAAGGTCGGCCTGTTGCCAGGCGCTGGCGGCACGCAACGTCTGCCGCGCCTCATCGGCGTACAGAACGCCGCGATGATGATCCTGCAAGGCGCCGATAAGTCGCCGCAGGATGCAAAGTCGCTCGGCTTCATCAATGAAGTCGTCGCGCCGGGCAAAACTGTCGAAGCCGCGAAGGCGTGGGTGAAGGCGAACCCGAAGGCGATCGCGCCGTGGGATGTCAAGGGCTACAAAGTGAAGGACGGCCCGTTCACGCCAGGCGGCGCGATGGCCGCTGTCGGCGGCAACGCCATGGTCTCGAAGCAGACCAACCTCAACTATCCGGCGCAGCGGAATATTCTCTCGTGCATCTATGAAGGCATGCAAGTGCCGATCGATGCCGCGCTGCGCATCGAGTCCCGCTACTTCATTAAGACTGCCAACACGCCGCAAGCGAAGGGCATGATCCGGACGCTCTTCGTGAACATGCAAGCACTCGGCAAAGGCGGAAACCGCCCGGAGGGCATTCCACCCTATGACGTGAAGAAGGTCGCCGTTATCGGCGCCGGCCTCATGGGCGCGGGCATCGCCTACGTGCAAGCCAAAGCCGGCATCGAAACCATCCTCCTCGACGTCAGCCAGGAGAGCGCCGAGAAGGGCAAGGCCTACTCCCAGCGCATCGTCGATAAGGACATCTCGCGCGGCAAGATCACCAAAGAGAAGGGCGATGCGCTGCTCGCGCTGATTAAGCCATCGACCGACTATTCTCTGATTAAAGGCAGCGATCTCGTCGTTGAAGCTGTGTTCGAAAACCCGGCGCTCAAGGCCGAAGTCACCAAAAAGGCTGAAGCCTTCCTCGGTGAAAACGCTGTCTTCGGCTCCAACACCTCAACGCTGCCGATTACTGGCCTCGCTGAGGCCTCGGCGCGCCCGAAGAACTTCATCGGCATTCACTTCTTCTCACCAGTCGAGCGCATGGGTCTCGTTGAACTCATCATGGGCAAGGAGACCACCGCCGAAACCCAGGCCAAGGCGATCGACTACGTCATCAAGATCCGCAAAACGCCGATCACCGTGAACGACTTCCGCGGCTTCTACACATCGCGCTGCTTCGGAACATATCCGGCCGAAGGCGTCGAAATGCTGATGGAAGGCATTGCACCGGCGATCATCGAAAACGTCGGGCGCCAATGCGGCATGCCGATGGGCCCGCTCGAAGTCTCCGACTCTGTCGGCCTCGATACGGCGCTGAAGATCGGCAAGACCAACGCCGAACTCAATCAGCAGGACTACAAGAAGGACCCGCGCGCTGCGATGCTGTCATGGCTCGTAGAAGATAAGGGCCGCGTCGGCCGCAAAGGCGGCAAGGGCTATTACGAATACGGCGAAGACGGAAAGCCGACGCGCATTTGGCCGGGCATCTCAGAGCGCATCGAGGTGAAAACCAAAGAATGCCCGCCTGAACTGAAGACGGAGCTCACCAAGCGCTTCCTCTTCCGCCAATGCATTGAGGTCGCCCGCTGCTTCGAGGAAGGCGTCATCACCGATCCGCGCGACGCCGACGTCGGCTCGATCCTGGCCTGGGGCTTTGCGCCATATTCAGGCGGCTGCATCAGCTACATCGACCTTTTCTGGGGGACGAAGAAGTTTGTCGAAGAAGCCGATCGTCTCGCCGACACCTACGGCGAGCGCTTCCGCCCGAACAAGCTCCTCCGCGACATGGCCGCGAAAGGCGAGAGCTTCTACGACCGCTTCGGCGTCAAGCAGAAGGTTGCGGCTTAAAATCGAAAGGGCCGCCTTCGGGCGGCCCTTTTTGTATCGGGGGCGGGCGATGGATCAGTTCACTTTGGCGAACCCCGTGTTCGCGACTTACGCCATCGCGGCGTCGCTGATGGTGTTGAAGATCATGCTGCAGGGCTGGATCACAGTCGCGCGCATGCTCAAGAACGACGCCGGGCTCGTAAATCCAGAAGACATCAAGCCCGGCGCCCCACAAACCGCAATCCGCGTCCTGAACAGCTTCAACCGCTTGAAGACGTTGAGCGCTCACGCCGCATCCACCGCAACGACCTGGAAAACATTCCGGCCTTCCTCGCCATCGGTTTGCTCTTTGTCGCCATCGCGCCGCCGCTCGCCGCCGCGCAGTGGCTTATGTACGGCTTCGTCGCCGCGCGCCTCCTGCACACGATCGCATACTCCACCGCGCAGCGCCACGAAGTCCGCGCCACCTTCTATTCGGTGGGCTCACTGATCGTCATCGCCATGGCGATCTGGGTTCTGCTCGTTGCAGCGCAGGCGAACGCCTGAAACCTTTCCGCGACTGACGCAACGGGAAGGGGATGCACTTTCTTCCAGCGTCCTTATCTTCACGCGATGACCCAACTCTCCGATCCGCTCAAATTCCGCTCCGGCGCCACGCTGAAAAACCGTTTCGTCCTTTCGCCGCTCACCAATCTGCAAAGCAATCCCGACGGCGTCTTGAGTGACGACGAATATCGCTGGCTCACCATGCGCGCCATCGGCGGCTTCGCGCTCACCATGACATGCGCGGCCTCCGTGCAGGAAGAGGGCGTCGGCTTTCCGGGCCAGCTCGGCTTCCATGACGACAAGCACCTCCCGGGGCTCACCCGTCTTGCCGCCAAGATCAACGAAGAGGGCAGTCACTCTGTCGTGCAGCTGCATCACGGCGGCCTGCGGTCGATGAAGAACCCGAAGGCGCCGAGTGCCGATGAAAAGCTCAAAGCCGAAGCGATGACGTTGGATGAGATCCAACATACGCGCGCTAAATTCATCGAGGCCGCGCAGCGCGCCGAACGCGCCGGCTTCCAGGGCGCTGAACTCCACGGCGCGCACGGCTATCTCATCTGCTCGTTCTTGAGCCCCGAACTCAATCGCCGCGACGACGCTTATGGCGGCGACCCCGAGCGTCGTGCGCGCTTTCTGTTTGAACTGGTCGATGGCGTCCGCGCCGCCACCAAGCCGGGCTTCTCACTCGGCGTGCGCCTTTCACCGGAACGCTGGGGTATTCAAACCATCGAAATCCGTGACGTTGCACAGCGGCTGATGGACACGAAGAAAGTCGACTACATCGACATGTCGCTCTGGGACGTCCGCAAAGAACCGAACGACGAAAAGCTCCAGGGCTGCACGCTGGCGTCCTATTTCACCGAATTGAAGCGCGGCGAAACGCTGCTTGGCGCCGCCGGCAAGATCATGTCGGCGCAAGATTGCCGCGATCTCCTGGCCGCCGGCTTCGATTTTCCGGTCCTCGGCCGCGCCGCCATCCTCCACCACGACTTCCCCAAGAAAGTCGCCGCAGACCCCAACTTCCAATCGATCGCCACGCCCGTCAGCGAAGCCTACCTCGACAGCGAAGGCCTCGGCCCGACCTTCCGCAACTACATGCGCACCTGGGCCGGCTTCGTCGAAGAGCCAGCCGCGTAACGATTTTCGTTGGCTCGGGCCGTCATCGGCGTATCGTAGCCCCAGCAGGCTGCGGGGGTCGCCATGTTCAAACTGGCTTTTGTCGTCGTTGCGCTGGTGTCAGTCAGTGCGTGCGCATCGTTGGATTTGCGTCAGACGGGCCCAGCGCTCTTGACCCATGAGAGCTTTGACGCAGCCCCCGTGGAGCCCGCGATGATCGTGACAATCGCCCTGCATCGCAGGGCGTTCAGTCCGCCAAGCCAAAGGCAACCGGAACTCCGCGATGTCGCCGTCACCGCGATCGAGCGATTGCGGCGCCGCGCCCTGCGCAAGCGCCGCGTCGTCAGGGCCTAGCCGCTATTGCGCAGCGCCGTGGCGATCGCGTTGATCGAGAGCTGAATGCCTTCCCGTATGCGTGGATCGTCCTCGCCGCCGCGATGGCGCTTCAGCAATTCGACTTGCAGGAAGTTGAGCGGCTCGATGTAAGGCAGGCGCAGCCGGATTGATTTGTCCAACGCCGGCTGCCTCTCCAGCAACCGCGTTTGCCCGGTCGCATCGAGCAATGCATCGCGGGTCTGCAGCCAGCTCGTCCGGATGCGCTCGAAAATCTTCTTTCCCGCGGCTTGGTCTTTAACCAGCCGCAGATATTCAGCGGCAATGTCGATATCCGATTTCGCGAGCACCATTTCCAGGTTGGCAAGCGTTGTGCGCAAGAATGGCCATGTCTCCGCCATATCGCGCACCAGCGCCTTGTCTTCACATCCCAACAACCCGTGTCCGGCGCCGTACCAGCCCGGCAGCATGATGCGCGCTTGGCTCCATGAAAACACCCAGGGGATCGCCCGCAGATCTTCGATGCGATCCGACTTGGTTCGGCTCGATGGACGCGAGCCGATCTTGAGGCCCGCAATTTCAGCGATCGGCGTGATCTGGCGGAAGAACGCGTTGAAGCCCTTGGTCTCGTAGACGAGCGCGCGATAGGCGCCGAACGCCGTCCTCGACATCTCTTGCATGGCGGCCACAAATCGTTGTTCGTCCCGCGCATTCAAAGTCGGCGGCGTCATCGACGCCAGCAACGTTGCCGAGGCCATCGCTTCGAGGTTTGTGATCGCGCTTTCCGGCGTGCCGTATTTGGCGGCGATCACTTCACCTTGCTCGGTGATGCGAATGCGCCCATTGACTGTGCCCGGCGGCTGACCGCGGATTGCCGCAAACGAAGACCCGCCGCCGCGGCCCACAGCGCCGCCGCGCCCATGGAACAGTTGCAGCGCCACATGAGCTTGCTCGAAGACAGGCGCCAGCGCGCGGCTGGTCTCGTGCAAACTCCAAACCGATGTCAGATAGCCGCCGTCCTTGTTGGAGTCCGAATAGCCGACCATCACCTCTTGATGACCGCGTTCGCCCGCCATCGCCGCGATCTCTGGCAAACCAAACAATTCCCCCATGATCTTTGGGGCGCTCTCTAGATCCTCGATCGTTTCAAACAGCGGTGTGACCATGATCGGGCAGGGCGATCCCTGGCGATAGACACCCGCCTCCTTCAGCAGCACGTACACTTCCAGCACATCGGAAATGCTCGCTGCTTTCGAGATGATGTAATTGTTGATGCACCCGACGCCGTAGCGTTCGAGCGCTGCCGCAGCGCGCGCGAGAATCGCCAACTCCGATCTGGTTTCGTCGCCATAGGCGGCGCCCGGAAAAGCAAGCAGGCGCGGATTCGCCAGTTCGGCCCGCAGCAGCTTGACGCGCGCGTCTTCCGGAAGCGAGGTATAGTTTTCCGCAACACCCGCTGCCCTGAACAATTCTGCGACCACCCGCTCATGCACGTCGGCGTTTTGCCGAAGGTCCAGTGTCGCGAGATAGAAGCCGCACGTCTCCACAAGGCGGATCAGTCGCCCGAGCGCGCCGCCGCGCCCAAGCCCGCCGTCACCGTCGCCCGCGAGCGCGTCCTGCAGCACCTGCAGGTCCGTCAAGAAGGCATTGGCGTTCGCATACGGTTCAGCCAAAAATTTCGATGGCCGGGGCGGCGCGCGGCCGGTGAAACGCGAATAGGTCGCGCTCAAGCGCGCATACATTCCCGTAAGCGCACGGCGATACGGTTCATCGCGCCTGGCTGCGCCATCATCGCCGCTTGCGTCCGCTAGACGCTGCAGTTCGACAGTGACCCCGGAGAGTTCGGAAGAAATCGAAAGCACGGCGCCGAGTTCGTGCAAATGATTGAGATAGCTTTCCAGCACCGTCTCGGCTGCGCGGGCCAACGCGTAGTCCAGCGAAGCAGCGGTGACATTCGGATTGCCGTCGCGATCGCCGCCGATCCAGCTCCCAAGCCGGAGAAAAGACGTTGGCCGCGCGCCAAACGCCCGGTGCCAGCGGGCATAGAGCGCCGGCAACACGGCCAGAAAGATGTCGCGGAAGTAAGCGATCGCAGTTTCCACCTCGTCGTTGACATACAGCCGTTCATGACGAAGCGGCCGCGTTTGCCAAAGGATCGCGACGTGACGCTGGATGGCGCGTTCAACCAAGTCGCCGCCATCCGTCTCGGTGCGGCCTTGGTCCTTCAACTTCATCAAAGCCGCAATGTGGTTGCGGTGATCGATCAGACTCTTGCGGCGCACTTCCGTCGGATGCGCCGTCAACACAGGCACGATCAGCGCACCGTCCATGAACGCAGCCGCCTTTTCTTTCGGAACACCCAACCGCGTCAGTTCGGCAACGGCGTCACTCATCAACGCGCCGGCTTCGGTGGCGACGCCCTGCCGGTCCTCCGCCAGATTGGCGAGCATGGAGAACAGCATGAACCCACGCACGAAGGCGATCGTGTCGTCGAGCGATAGCGCCCCGAGCGAAAGATCGACCACCTCGCGCGCCGCGTCACCGCGATGACGCTCGACCGAGGCGGCGCGAATAAACTCGATGCGCTCGAAAACTGCTTCGCCAGCGTAGGCGCGGATGACATCGCCCAGAACGCGGCCGAGATATTTGATGTCCGGATTTTGGCTGATGGCGCTGGCGTCGGAACCGTTGGGGGAGGCTTGGTCGGCGGTCATTGATCTGACGCTTACCACGTCCACGCCCGAATTTCCTGCGGGCAGGAACCACGCCGCCGCTCATCCGCCGCACGGGTATTCCGCGCCTGCAAGGCGCCTATGCGGCGGGCGTTATTGACTTCTCAAGCATTTCCAACGATATCCCGCCCCAGCGACCGTTCCCGGCTTAGTTCCGGTGAACGCGGTCCCCACGGAACGCCACCATCGACGTTCGGCTTTGAGCGCAATCTAGCAAGCTCGCCGCCTTTCTTCGCCGTCGCATCGTTCCTGAGCTGATAGAGCCCACGCGATGACGCGTGCCGGCTCGAAAGAGTTTACGTGACCACATTCCAAGATCTCGGCGTGTCTGCGCCGATCCTCAAGGCGCTCGAGTCTGAGGGCTATACCAAACCAACCCCGATCCAGATGCAGGCGCTACCCATCGTGCACCGTGGCAAGGACCTCATCGGTCTCGCCCAAACCGGCACCGGCAAAACTGCCGCTTTTGCGCTGCCGATCCTCGATCGTCTGCACAAGGATCGCAAATTTCCGGGCGAGAAGTCCTGCCGCACGCTGGTGCTGGCGCCGACGCGCGAACTCGCCGCCCAAATCGGCGACAGCTTCCGCGCCTACGGCAAATTTCTGGGCCTATCGACGGCGGTTGTCTTTGGCGGCGCCTCGATGTTCAAGCAAAAGCAAGCGCTCTATCGCGGTGTCGACGTTCTCGTCGCCACGCCCGGCCGTCTGCTTGACCACGTCAGCCAGCGCAGTGTGCGTCTCGACAAGGTCGAAATCCTTGTCCTCGACGAAGCTGACCACATGCTCGACATGGGCTTCATCCACGATCTGCGTAAGATCGCGACCATCCTGCCGCGCGCGCGTCAAACGCTCTTCTTCTCCGCCACCATGCCCCCGGCGATTGAAGAACTCGCCGCGCAATTCCTCGACAACCCGGAAAAGATCGCCGTCACCCCGGTGAGCTCGACCGCTGAGCGCGTTCAGCAAGCCGTTGTCCACGTTGATCAATCGAAGAAGCAGGACCTTCTGCACGCGATGCTGGCGGATAAGGGTATCAAGCGCGCGCTGGTTTTCGCCCGCACCAAGCACGGCGCCGACCGCGTCGCGAAGAAGCTGGAAAGCGCCGGCTTCGACGCCGACGCCATCCACGGCAACAAGAGCCAAGGTCAACGCATCCGTGCGCTCGATGCTTTCAAAAAGGGCCAGACGCGTATCCTGGTCGCCACCGAAGTCGCCGCGCGCGGCATTGATGTTGACGACATCACCCACGTCATCAACTTCGACCTGCCGAACGTGCCCGAGCAATACGTCCACCGTATCGGCCGCACGGCGCGGGCGGGCACGGACGGGATTGCCATCTCGTTTTGCGCTCCCGATGAACGTGCCTATCTGCGCGACATCGAGAAGCTCACGAAGCAAGCCGTACCGGTGCTTGAAACCGACATGTCTCTCCGCGCCCCGAAGCCGGATGAAAAGGTCGTGCGCCCGAAGGGCCCGACCGGCCGCTCCGCGCATCCGGCCCGCAAGCGTGCGCCGAAGAAGCACCACGCCTCAGAGGCGCACGGCAAAGCCCACGCCAAGCAAGGCCACGGCCCTAACCGTTCGCGCGACGAGGGCGACCGCCGCGACCGCAAGGGCAATGCCGTATGGTCGAACAGCGGCGTGCCGCCAAAATACCGCAAGCAGCGCAAGCCGACGAAGGTCTAACTCCCGTCAGCCCTAACCTTGCTAGCGTTGCCGCGATCCCCAGCCTAATCTGCGTCCGGGGATTGGGTGAGCAATGAACGACCTTTATGTTTGGATTGCCGCGGGTGTGCTTGCGATCCTGATACCGGCGGCAATCTACTTTCTGCCGGCGAAGGCGCGCATCGTCATCGACACGCCGACCTCAACCGCGCGCGCCGAGGTGCGTCCGCTCTGGGGCCTCGGCGCGGCTCTGGTCACGCGCGCGCTGCCGCGGAAATCGCATGGCGCGCCGCTGCCGTCCTTTGGCGACGTTGGCCGCGTCGGCCACGCGCTGATCACGCCAGGCATCGTCGATGTCGCCTACGCCGCCGCGAAGAGCTTGCTCGATCTGCATCCGCGTGTGGCTAAACTCGAGTTGCGCCTCAACCTCACCGACACGGCTCGCACGCGCGTGGTGCAAACCGCTGTGCAAGCCGTTCTCGCGACAGCGCCCGCCGCCTTCCGTCAGAGTGTGGTGGTATCCGCGCTCGAAACGCCGGGCGCCGAACTCAGCGCCGAGTTTCAAGTCATGGCCTCGCCGGCAAAGCTGAGCGGCATCTACAGCCGTCTCAAAAGCGCCCGCGCCAGCCAAGAATTCCGCCGCCGCCTAACCCGAAAATCCAAACCGGACAAACGGCTTCCTGACGTGCAAGTGCGTTGAGCGTTCCATGAGCACTTACGATTTCGAACTGGTGAATCCCCCCGCAAACGAACGCCGGCGCGAACTGTGGTTACAGCACGCAGCCGGCTTCATTCTGTTCGAGTACGTGCGAAAGCGAGCACTGAGTGAAATCGCTGAAAGCGCAAGCGCTGAGGCGCGCAGCGCAGCGGAAAAAGCCATCGACGACTGCATGTACGCTTTGATGAGGCTCATCGATGGCAATAGCGGCGCCCTGATGAACGCCGACTTCGAGGTGGATCTGCGAATGATTGCGCGACTCGCTTCGGCTCAGGGGCCGGATGCGCCCATTCAGCAACTCGACCTCCGCGACGGCGACGGCTTCTGCATGGGGTTTCATTACTGGAAAGAGGGTGACTTCGGAGATGATCCAGTTGCAGCACCCAGACAAACCTCGGCCGAGTAGGCGCGTGACAGCCCTAGCCGGCGATCGGTAATAGTCATCCCCTATGAATCGACTTTTCGCATTGGTCTGGACCGCGGCGGGCGCCTTCATTGGTTTCCAGGCTTTATCGATTGCGCTCGGTCCGAAAGGCGACGCATCCGGATGGTGGCTGGCGCTCGCCTTCGCCGTCGTCGCCATATTTTTCTTTTGGCGCGCGCTACGGGAGTGGGCGACGGCTGACGCACCGGCGGTCAAGCCAATTGCGTCCGCTCCTCGCCAGCAATCGCCATCCTCGAATTCGGCGCCCGGCGCATGGCGCGGCGCGCCTGTTCCACTTGAAACGCAGATCGCAGCGCTCAGCGACGCTGGCTTGACCATGGCGCCGGGCCGCTCGATCGAGGAATTGTTCGTCTCGTGGCCGCGCGCTGACTACGAACAAGATCCCTACAATCTGATCCTCTTCATGTACGGCAGCGAGGTGGAAGCCGAGCCCGCGGGACGGTGGTTCTGCGAACGCGGCTGGAATTTCGACATGGAGTGTCTGAGTGAGGCTGGCGATTACGCTGAAGCCTTCGGCCAGATTGCGCGGATCACGGGTCAACCGCAGCTGGTCAGCGACCTTTCCGATAACTTCGACATTGATCAGTCATTTTGCGAGATCGGCTACACCATCAGTGGCCGACAACGCACGTTGAAGGCGCGGGTCGACAACGATTGGGCCGATCCCGAAGCCGCCACCGCCTTTGTCCGTGACCTTGAAGCAGCAGTCGGCGACGGCCGCCGCTTCTGGGCCGCTGATAATGGCCAAGCCTCAGTCTTGTTTTTCCTGACTGACGCCGAAGCGGCAAAGATCAACGCACTGCGCAAGAATATCCTCGAGTTCTACGCGAACGCTGACCAGGGGTGATTGCGAGGCCGGACTCTCGCTCGAGCGTCCTGTTCCTCAGCCGAGGGCCGCGATATAAGCGGGCGCATCCTGGGAGCCCGACCGGTGGAGAACCGCAAACTTGCGACTATCCTTTCGCTGGACGTCGTCGGTTATTCGGCGGCCGCGGAAAGGGATGACTCCGCCGCAGCCGAAAGTGTGCGCAGTCTGCGCGCAGCCATCGAAACCATCGTGTCGCCGTTCCGCGGCCGCATTTTCAGCAGCGCGGGCGACGGGTTCATGGTGGAGTTTCCCGTCGCCACCGCCGGCGTTCAGGCCGGAATAGCGCTGCTTGAAGCCTGCAAATCTCCATCGCAGCCACTGCCCGCCATACGCATCGGCATGCACCTGGGCGAGGTGATCGTCGAGGCTAACGGCGATCTCCTGGGGCACGGCGTCAACATCGCCGCTCGCCTCCAGCAACGGACGAACGCCGGCGCCATGTTGGTCTCGCAGGATGTTCGAAACTCCGTGCGGGGAGAAACGGCGCAACGGCTGCAGCCGTTGGGCACGATCAAACTCGAAAAGATGAATCAACAGATCGCGGTCTATGGCTACGGCTCAGGCGACATCCTGCGACGACCCAAGATCGACCGGCGCCCTTTCATTATTGGTGCGGGCATCTTGATGGTCGCGGTCGTGGCGGCGATTGCAACATTCAAGACCGTCTCGGGCGGGTCCAGCAGCGCCCGGACTGCCGTCTTTACGCTGCAAACGTCCGGCGCAGACACGGAGGTGCAAGCCTTAGCCGGCGGCATCGCCAACGAGATCATCGACACAATGAGTCAGATCGGTCTTGAGCCGGTTTCGCGCAGTGAAACCTATGCAGCCACAGAATTATCTCGGCTCGATCGCGCCAAGGAACTGCATGCCGTCTACGCACTGGACGGCGACATCGTGCGCGAGGGCACAACCGTGCGTGTGTCAGCTCGACTAGATGACGTCGGCGCGCACCAGACCGTATGGGCGCAGACGTTTGAGCGCGACGCTACACGCATGGCGGGGCTTCGTTCCGAGGTCGCCGCGGCGACTGTGCGCGTTTTGCGATGCGCGGCGGAAGCGCGCCATGAGCGATCGCAGTTGCGTCGGGCCCCGATCGCGACTTTGCTGCGCATCTGCGAAGTCTCGATAGATTCAGGCAATGCTGATCGTTTGCGATTGGCGCGCGACTTGGCGCGCGCAGCCCCAGCGTCCAGCCTCGCGAACGCACGGCTTGCGGTGGAAAGCGCCAATGCGTCTGAATCGGCGCCCGCGCCGCTTAGAGATGAATTGGTGCAGGAGGCGACACGCGCCGCCGATACCGCGCTCCGGCTCAATCCGCATAACGGCGCCGCTGCGGCTGTGAAAGCCTTTCTGCTTGTTCCGCATCAAACGCTGCTAGAGCAAGAAGAGACTATGCTTCGGTTCTTGCGAAATTCTTCAGACACGCCGGAACTGAACTCGCTCTATGCGTCAGTGCTACGTGGGGTAGGCCGCAATGAGGACTCGGTGGCGTATTTGGAGCGAGCGTTTGCGCTTGAGCCATTGTCGCCTTATCGAGCCAGCCAGCTTGCGCGCCAGTTCGCCGTCGTTGGCCGTCGCGCTGACGCGGAGGCGCTGTTGACGCAGGCCAGCGCCAGGTGGCCGGAAGACAGCAACATTGAGTGGGAGCTGTTCCGCTACTCGTTTTATTCCGGGACGGACGCTGAAACGCTGCGCATCTTGGCGGACACCACGTCTTTTGACTCCGAAACCAAAGCGTGTTGGCGCCGCATTCTCGAAGGGAGAGCCGCGGCGTCGGCGACGGTCAGGAGGAGCGCCGCCTCGCGCGCGCGCCAATGTCTTGGCAATGACCCTGGTCAGGCGCTGCAGATACTCTCGCTGCTCGGCGACACGGACGGCGCTTTCGCGTTGGAGGACGCTATTCGGGCGCAGGGCAGCACAAACGTGCTCTTTGTGCCGGCGACACAAGCGCTTCGTCGTGATCCTCGTTTCATGCCGCTCATGCACCGTTTGGGTGTGTCCGACTATTGGCTGCAGTCAAATCACTGGCCAGATTTTTGCGCCGACCCGCAACTCCCCTACCAATGCAGATCGGAAGCAACGCGGCTCGCAGCATCACACTAGGCACAAGAAAGGACGCCGAGAGAAGGATAGACCCGTTCTCTATCCCACCAGCCCGTCACGCTACGTGGTTGTTTTCCAACGCGACGGGGCCAATCAATCCGGCGGGCTCTTGAGGGCTTTACACTGCCCGCGTGCAGCTTTCTTCATCCGTTCCCGTCACAGAGCATCGCCTCAAGCGCTTCGCCGCTTGGGCGATGCTGTTGGCGTTATGGACGGCGCAACTTCTGTTCACGACAGTCAGGCTGCACCGGCGCCACGTGCGCCAACGTTGGTTCGGCCTTGATCACCTCGCGCGCATCGTTGCGGCCATTCTTGTCGTACGCGCGGTGCAGCTGCATCCGATCCGCCGCCGCCCGCGCTCTCAAGCGGAGCGCTTGAACGCGCCGGCAGGATGTCGGCGCGCTTCGAACCAGCGTTTGCCGATGCGCGCGATTTTTGGCGCCCGCCTGCGCAAGCGTCTCTACGCGCACGATCCTTTCCGGCGCTTGGCTTGCTCATTAGCGTGCTGCGCCATCTGGATGCCTTCGCAGATCAAGTCGGTGCGCGTGGCCGGCGCGGCTTCACCCGGCAACGCGGGATTATGCTCTCTTGCCCGGCAAACGACGCACGACCGTTGCTGCTCGCGTCTGAAATTGCCTGCGCCGACTCTTCCTAACCATTCTCACAATTTACTTGCTCGCGTCCGGCCACGCGCCTAAACCGCGCGCCCCATGCGTAAGGACATGAGCAAAGTGATCGTCGAGCGGCCGCGAACGGGCCGGGCCTGGGCGGGTCTCCGTCCGGGGCGAACGCGCGCGCTCGTTGATGATGATGGCGAACCGATCAAAGCCAAGGGCGCGCGCGAGCCCAAGGGCCGCGAACAGAAGACCAAGGCGCTCAACGAAACCCTCAATCCGCTGAAGCGCTACCTCGCGTCCAATGTCGGTCGTCCGTGGAACAAGGTCTATTCCGAAATCAACGAGCATCTGAAGCCGACGTCGACCGTGCAGCAGCACGTTCGTGATCACCTTGATGACTTTGTCGCCACTAAGACGCGCATGAAGGGCGGGGCGGTCGTGGTGACGCCGCGCTTCGGCGGCGAACGCGCGCTGGAAGACGATTGGTGTCTCTATTACGTCCATCCGCGTACTGGTCTGCTGCGCAAGAACGAGAAGTATAAGCGTTGGAACGCACGCCGGCGTGAAGCACGTCAGAGGGCTGACGCCGAACGCGCGGCGCGCATGCGCGTGGTCGACGCCAAAACTCAGCTGCACCTCCTCAAAGGCGCTTGGTGGGAAGTGAAGCTCGCCAAGATCCCCGAGCGGCAGGCCTATACCGATGTCGTCCATCGCGCTGGGCTTTCCGACATGCCGCTCGAATTGCTCTACGGCCGCCCCGGCGTTTACGCGCGCGACAAGCAGCAACTCTCAAAAGCCGACATGAAAGCGCTGAAACTGCGCTGACGGTCATGCGCACCGGCATGGCTGCGGCGTCAGCTCGTGCGTATTCGCACAGCTTTGACGCGGGCCGCGCGAGGCGCCATCAAGCCCGTCATGCATGATCGTTTGGTAGCCTTCGAGCGCGTCCTGAACTTTCGCGATTTTGGCGGCTGGAACACCGCGGACGGCGCCAAGGTCGTACGCGGAAAACTCTATCGCTCAGCCGCCTTCAACGACGCCTCGGACGCCGACATCGCGCGCCTCAATGAGATGAACGTAAGCTTCCTCGTTGACCTCCGCCGTCCTGAGGAACGCCGCTACGAGCCCAACAAATGGCCGGGCGAGACCACGCGTGTGTTTGTCAACGACGAGGGCGCTGAAGGCATTTCGCTGCCGCCGCATCTGGTAGCGCTGATGCAGAGCGATCTGAGCCCCGCATCCACGCGCACGTACATGACGAATCTTTATCGCGAGATCCCGTTCGATCCGCGTCTGATCGGTCTCTATCGCAATTGGTTCAACGAACTCGCCGAAGGCGGGGCGGGGGTCATTCACTGCGCCGCCGGCAAAGACCGCACCGGCATCGGCTGCGCGCTCACTCTCATAGCGCTCGGCGTCGATGAAGAGACTGTCTTCGCCGACTACGAATTCACCAATCAGGCCGTTGATCTCGAAAAACGTATGCCCAAGATTCAAGAGCGCATGGAAGAACGCCTGGCGCGCAAGCTCGATCCCGAAGCGCTGCGGCCCATGCTGGGCGTCGAGATCGGCTATCTTCGCGCGGCGCTAGACGCGATCGACGCAAAGCACGGCTCGGTGCTGAGTTATATGGAATCTGAACTCGGAGTTGGCGCGCATGAACGCGCCGTACTCAGAGGTAAGCTGACGGGCTGATCAGTTCGGGCCGCCGGCGGCCTTCCGCTTTTCCATCATCGTATCGAAATTGGCCCAGACGCCTTCGCCGCCGTGCCAATCGCCTTTCGTCGCGCCCTTCGAATACTCGGTAGCGCGAGCTTCGAAGAAGTTGGCGTGCTCAACGCCGTTCAGGATCGCCGTCAGCCACGGGATCGGATGCTCGGCAACGCCATAGATTTTGGGCAATCCAAGCTGGCCCAAGCGCCAATCGGCGATGTAGCGAATGTATTGCTTAATGTCCTCGGCCGTCATGCCCTGCACTGGGCCCATCTCGAAAGCGAGATCGATGAAGCGGTCCTCAATGCCGACGACAGTTTTGCAGCACTCGATAATGTCGGCCTTCACTTCGTCGGTGAGCGCGCCGGTTTCTTTCGCATAAGCATGGAAGAGCTTGATCATGCCTTCGCAGTGCAAGCTCTCGTCACGCACCGACCATGTCACGATCTGGCCCATGCCCTTCATCTTGTTGAAGCGCGGGAAGTTCATCAGCATCGCAAACGAGGCAAAGAGCTGCAGGCCTTCAGTGAACGCGCCGAACATCGCCACCGTGCGCAGAATGTCAGCTTCGGTTTCGACGCCGAACTTCTGCATGTAGTCGTGCTTATCGCGCAGCGCCTGGTAGTCCATGAACGCCTGGAATTCAGTTTCCGGCATGCCGATGGTTTCGAGCAGCAGCGCGTAGGCGGCGATGTGAACCGTCTCGATGTTCGAGAACGACGCGAGCATCATCTTGATCTCTGTCGGCTTGAACACGCGCGCGTAGCGCTCCATGTAATTGTCGTTCACCTCAACATCGGCTTGCGTGAAGAAGCGAAAGATCTGCGTCAGCAAATTACGTTCGGCGTCGTTGAGCTTGGAGGCCCAATCCTTCACGTCCTCGCCGAGCGGCACTTCTTCCGGAATCCAGTGAACCTGCTGCTGACGGCGCCAAAATTCATACGCCCACGGATAGCGGAACGGCTTGTAGCCAATCGAAGGTGTGCGGAGGCCCGTCAAAGCCTTGCCCCCGTTTTCGCCAGCCATTCGCGCAACTCCCTTTCGAAGCCAGAACGTAACCCTAGATTTAGGGGTTTTAGCGGCGCTTGGCCACCATATCTGGCGTATTTGGGGCTGAGTCTCGTTTAAGATTGGTTACCAGCCCACCGGCGGACCATGCAGCGATTCAGGCCGGGGGTAAGCGGCCAAGGTCACCCCGCCTGTGGATAGGTCACTGGAGGCGCTGAGCCTCGGTTTGGCAACGGTAGGGCAGGCTGGGATCGCGGCAGAAGTCCGGCCAATGGCCGCTCAAGCGCCAATAGGCCAAGAGCCCAAGCTCGCGCATCAGCGGCATGAAACGGTTGTCGGCGCGCATGGCGCGGGTGGCCTCGCCGAAGAGCACATCTTCGCCGCCGCGCTGCTCATCGCCGAAGCGTTCCCGCGCCAGCGCGAAGGCTTCGTCGAGCATGCCGAGCCTGGAGAACTGCATCAGCGCCTGGGCTGTCGGCAGATCGCCGCTGTCGCTGCAGTCGATCACCTGGCGCACCGCGCTGGCGCGCGCGGCTGAATTCTCCTGCGCGCGCATCGCCTCAGCGGCGTAGCGCCAGCACTGACGCGCCCGCGTCGATCGCACTTGCGACGCCGGCGCATTGATCATCTCAAGCGCGTCGTCATACGCGCCGCTCCAGAATGCGAGCCGCAGACGCAACGGCCAGACATTCAGCGCGTCCGGCCAATTTTCCGTGAGCTCGTGCGTGGCGTCGCGCGCAGCATCCATGTCGCCTGCTTGCAGTGCGATTTCGCCGACTGCAACGCGCTTGTTGAGCGAGAGCGGGTCAAGCGTGCTGGCATTGCGCGCGTAAGTGAGGGCGTCGTCAAACCTGCCGACCTCAAACAACAGTGCGGAATATTCCGCGCTCAGTTCGCTGCTTCGCTCGTCATGCTCCAGGCCGCGCTGCAGCGTCCGCTCGCGCGCGTCCCGGCGTCTCCGCGGTTCGATCCGTTCAAGCGCGAGATATGCCTCGCCCAGGCTTCGATCCTGGCGTAGCGCGCGTTCCGCGTTGTCGTGAACCTCGTCGCGCAATTGCTGACGTTGCGGTTCGGATGCGGTGTCCAACAATGCCGCCGTTTGCGCGGCGAGCATGGCGCGGGCCAAAGCCAAGTCCGGCGCTTGCGCGACTGCCTGCGAAAGCACGTCGCGATTTTGGGCGCCAGCGTCGGGATCTTCGCCGCGCGCGCATGCAGTGAGGAGGAGTGCGTAGGCGTCAGCCGGCGCGGTTCCGCCGGCGCGCAGTGCGCACGAGATCGCGCGAACCCCATGTGAAGCCGCGCGATGGCGGAGTTCGGTGGCGCTCTCTTGCGGACCTTCGATAACTTCCGACCAAAGCGATGCGCGATCGGCCGTGCGCGCCACCGATACCGTGATGCGAAGCTCGCGATCGGCTCGCTCAACGGATCCCTCGAGCGCAAAGGCCGCGCCAGATGCGCGCGCGCGGTCCAACTGCAGTTCGCGCGTCGCGTCGCTTCTGCTCTCGCGCGCCAGCGTGTTGACGCCAGCGGCTTGCAGCGCTGCGCTCATATCTTCGGCGACGCCCTCGGCAATACCTTGCAAATTCTCCTGCGCGGCGGCGAGCGAAAGCACCGCGGCGCGAGACTGCGGTTCGCGGGAAAACAGCGGCGCCGCGATAAGCGCCAAAAGCACAAACGCAGCGACGATGCCGCCGCCCGCCCAGAGCATTTGCCGGCGCGTCCATGGCCGTTTGACGCCTGCTGTGTCGGTGGCGCTCAGTTCATAGATGGCGATGTTCTCGTCCATCTTTTCGAGCTTGATCGAGCCTTTCGGCGCAAGCTTGTCGACCAGCGGCCCCCGTAGCGCTTTGCGTGTGTCTTCGGAGACGATCACGAGTCCAGGCCGCGCGTGCCGCTGCAACCGGCCGGCGACGCTGACGCCGTGACCGAGCAGATCCCCCGTCGGCAGCGGCGAAACCTCACCCGTATGTACCGCGACCCGGATCGGCGGATCGGAAACGGCGCTTAGGTCGAGCGCGGCGTGAACGGCCCCAAACGCGCTCGAAAACTCCATCATCACTGCGTCGCCGGAGGTGTTGAAGATGCGCCCGCCATGTTCGGAGGCGATTTTGGCGCAGCGCTCACCAAGGCGCGCGACGGCCGCGATGGCGCCTGCTTCGTCGGCTTCCGCCATGGCGGAGAAGCCGTCGACGTCGACCGCAACGATGGTGGTTATTCTTCCTGCGCCCACGCTCACCCTCAGACGCCGGGACAATGCCGGGAGAGGGAGCGAAGGTCTAGCGTGGATGATAAGGCTCGCAGCCGATGCCGTCGTGGTCGCCGTCGAGATGCTCGCCGTAGCCGGGTTCACCGGCGTAAACGGGCGCGGCTCCCGCGGCGCGTGCTTCCGCGCAATTCCTAAAGGCCGTCGACTGATAGCTCGTGCTTACGACTGGTTCGCGCTGGACCGGTAAGGTCGCCGCCGAACGTGAAGAGTGTTGGACATGCGCGATCTGAGAGGGTTGCGAAGCTGAAACTTGGTTTGCAGGCGCCGGAGCGGGGCGCGCATCCAGTTTCTCAACCGCGAAGTAGGCGAGCACGCCGATGATCACGCCGATGGAAATTGGTGGCGCCCACGTGCGCAGGTTACGCAGTGTGCGCTTCATCATGATTTGTTGGCGGAGCGTGGTCATGTCCCCGCGATTGCAAGGACCGTGCGTGTTTACCTACGCATTGTGACGGTTAGGCCGGTGAAGCTCTCATTTTGATTGAATGTCTGGGTGCCGACGGTCGTCGCTTCTTCGCGTTCGACGTAAGCAAGCGAGGCCTGCACGCCGCTGCGCTCGTAGGTGACGCCAACCGACATGTCGCCAACTTGCACCCGATCCTGCAATTGCAGCGAAGCGCCTTGGCCGCCGAATTCGCTGCGTTGGCCTGGCTGCCACGTCAGGGCTTCATTATCGGAGGCGACGAACACGTAGGTGGACGTCTGGTTGTTGCGATTGTCGTCCTGGGCAACGAGCCCGCGGCCGATGCGAACTTCGGAGCCACGGCCCGCGCGATCGATGTTGCCATCGGCGCCGGCGCCAAGCGAGGCGCGTTGCGCGAAGGAGACATCAAGGTCGCCGTCGCCGGCAGCAAATTCGACCTCGACCCGGCGCGGACCCTGGGCCGTGTCTGACGCCGCGGGCCCGGCGGCGAAGCGCTGGACGACGTCGTTACGGACGGAAACGTTTTGCCGGCGAAGCACGGTTTGGGTGTCGGTGAAATCGACTTCACCGGATTCCATTGAGGCCTGCGGATCGGGAGCGGCGGTGGGGACTTCCTGAGCCGCTGCCATGGGCGCGCCAAGCAGCGAAGCGACGAGCGCGCCGCCTGCGAGCAGTGCCTTGCGATTGTTTACCAATCCACCCATCACGGCCTCGAAGTCTCTTACCGAAGCAGCAATGCATATTGGCTGCCACATGTTCCGTGCGCTGTTAAGTGTTTGTTGGTCCAGGCGGGACGTTTTCCCGCCTGGAACCAGTTCAGTGCCGCATTGTTATGGTTAAGCCGGCGAAGCTGTCGTCCTGAGTGAAGGACTGAGAGCCGCTGACCACTGTGAATTCGCGCTCGACGTAGGCCAGCGAGGCCTGAACGCCGTACCGCTCGTAGGTGATGCCTGCCTGCATATCGCCGATTTCAACCCGATCTTGCAGACCAAAGGAGGGACCGCCTGAGTTGCCGAATTCGCTTCTTGCGCCTGGCCGCCAGGTGAGTGCTTCGTCTTCCGAAGCGGCGAACAGATACCAGGCTGGTTCAGACGAGGGCCGGCGGTTTTCGACGCCAAGGCCGCGGCCGAGGCGCAATTCCGAAGCCCTGCTTCTACGTTCGATATCGCCTTGTTCGTTGAAGCCGAGCCCGCCGCGCTGAGCGAACGACACGTTTAGGCCGGACAAGCCGGGACCGACGAATTCGAACTCGTAACCACGCTGGTCGCGGTGTCCGCGATAGCTCGGTTCCGCCGGCGCGAGGCTGGCGAAGCGGTTGGGACTTTCGTTCGGCCCAAGCTGAAGGCGGTTGGATAGAGCCAGGGTAGGATCGTCAAAGTTCACGCCATCAATGGCGTAAGAGTTGAGACTTGGATCGACCGCATCTTCGGCGGTTGCGATATTGGCTGCGAAACTTACGAACCCGACCAAACCAACGACCACGAGCTTGCGTAAAAGCATCGCGATCTACCTCCCATTCACATGAGGATCACGTAAGTAAGGTTACTGAATCGCTAAAAATTGTGGACGCGAAACGCAGTCGCTTTGCAGTGTGCGCATGCGAACCGCGCTTTTGCTAGGTTTGCTTGGCCGCATCGGCGGGTTTTGCGCGCGCCAGTGTGCGCTGCATCACGACAACATCGAGCAATTTTCCGAATTTCTCTCCGACACCTTTGAGCGTGCCGACGTGCTGAAAGCCGAGTTTGCGATGCAATCCGATCGAGGCCGCGTTGTAGCTGTCGCCTATGAAGGCTAGCGCCTCTCTGGCGCCATCCGTCCGCAAGCTCATTAACACTTCAGCAAGCGCCACCGAGCCGGCCCCCATGCGCGCCGAGGTGTGGGCGGCATATACCGAGACCTCGAACGTCTTCGCATAGGCGGCGCGATCCCGATATTGAACTGCGTACGCGAACGCGAGGACGCGGCTTATGTCTTCGGGCGGGGACGCGACGAAAAATGGCCAACCGCGATCGACGATGTTCGTCCAGCGCTGAGTGATCTCTTCAAGAGAGGGCGCTTCAATCTCGAACGTGCCCGTGCCGGTCTCCACGGCGTGAGCGTAAATGAGCTGCACGAACCGCAAATCCTGCTGAAAGCATGGGCGGGCGAAGAGGCGAGGCTGCTGCGGCTGAGGCACGCCTTTCGGTGGCGCGGTTTGGCTGTCGGGGTCAAGCGGCGTCCTGTAAGGCAAATGATACCGCATGCGGCGGCGGGTCTCATTCACGAGATGCCAACCTGCTTGGATTAGGATCGGCTCCGAAATGGCGGGATTAGGGAAGATGGACCCGGCCCGGGCTTTGAGCCTTGGGCTGATGGCGGCGGCTTTGGCGGCGTGCGCAACCACGCCTGCGCCAATTTCGGCGGGTGGCGGCTATGGCCGGGGGCCGGCGACGGAGAGCATGCCGGACCTCGACGCCGGGAATGCCCGGGTCACCGACTATGCCGCAAACCTACAGTGTGTCCCGTTTGCTCGCGAAGCATCGGGTGTCCAAATCTTCGGCAACGCCAATACTTGGTGGGCCCAGGCTTCGGGCCGCTATCCGCGATCCAATGTACCGGCTTTCGGCTCGGTCTTTGTGATGCACGGCTACAATACGACCACCCGCGGTCACGTGGCGGTGGTCACCGGCGTCGAGTCAAGCCGGGTGATCCGGGTGGACCAGGCCAATTGGCTGAACGGCGGCGAAATCAGCCGCGACGTGCCCATTTTGGACGTCTCACCCAACAACGACTGGACCGAAGTGAGGGTCTGGTACATCCCCGGCGGCCATTGGGGAGGGCGCGTCTATCGGGCGGACGGGTTCATCCATCCGTTCCAATTGCAGGCGGCCTTGAGCTGAAAGGCCCCGCGTTAAGATTTATTGATAACGTCGCAAGACTAAAGTTAACGCGCCGGGCGAAGAACTAGAACAACATCTAGTCTTCGCAGCTTTTGTTTACCATAGGAACACTCACCTTTCTATTTCTTCAGCTGAGCGTTTAGGTTTTCCTTAACCTCGCACGCGCTTTTTATGTCCCAGATTGGGGCAGAAGCTCGTCTAGGCTCGATTGGGGTATGTTTGATTCCCGCGCGCTCCTGGTGGCGGCCGCAGCGGTGACCGGCTTTGCCGGCCTGCCGTCTGATGCGGATGCGCTAACGCCGTTGTCGCTCGATCTCGCGGTCGACCCAACGGTGACAGAAGGGCCATCACAACACGCAGTCCTGGCGCCGAGCTCATTCGAGCGGGAGCCCGACGAAGCCTACGAACCGATTGCGCGCGTCACCAATTATCGCTCGCGTCTGCAGTGCGTGCCGTTTGCGCGCCGTGAATCGGGCGTCGAGATCTATGGCAACGCCAACACGTGGTGGCGCCAAGCGCAGGGCCGCTACGAAACGACGGAAACGCCGAGCGAAGGCGCCGTGATGGTGCTTCACGGCTACAATACGAACGCCCGCGGCCACGTCGCTGTTGTCAAAGAAATGGTGTCGCCGCGTCTCGCGATTGTCGATCACGCCAATTGGCTGAATGGCGGTGAAATCACGCGCGACGTTCCGGTCATGGATGTTTCGGAAGCTGGCGATTGGTCGGCGGTGCGCGTGTGGAATGTTGTCGGCCGGTATTGGGGCGGCCGGACCTATCGAGTTCAGGGTTTCATCCTCAACATGCTGACCCCGCAAGCCCGGGCAGATCAGATCGAGCAGAGCGCGATGCTGCACGAGACCGATGGCGCAGCGATCCCTGTTGGCTGATTAGCCACTATTGCCTTCCGGCTTCGGGGTGCGCTTTTCGCGGGCCGTACCGTTGGTGACGCCGAAATCCTCGGACTTCTGACCCGCGGTTGCGGTGGGGAACCCTTCGGTCGCCAAACCACGCTTGAGAAGTTCGCGCACGGCCGCTGCTCTACTGGGCATGCGAGACATAAAGCGCCAATCGTCCAGCGCCTTCAGTTCCTCTGGGGTCAGCATAATCTGCAACCGCTCGCCACGGGTCAGGTCGCTCATAGAGCACTCCGGTCGAAGTCTAAATTCCAGTACTCACAATGAGTAGAAGGCGCCAAAGTTCCATTCGGAGAATTGACAACCCTGTGAGCGAAATAGCGTAATCATGACAAGTGAAACTCGTGCTCTCTCAGGATTTCGAGCTGCGGTCTGAAAATAAAAGTCGCGCCATTTTCCGAATTATTACTTGAGTGCGCACCGAGATGACCTATGGTTATCCATGCTGACCCTGAAGAAATGATCGTGTCCCGATCAAAGCAGGCAACGGCAAGCGTCAGAGGACGCAACGCCCGTGACCCAAGGACTCGAGAAACTTACCTGGATGGCGCGATTGCGCGCTGTGATCGGCTGGCCTCGCGCGCGCCATTACGCGGCGCTAACGCAAGACAGTTCGCCGACATCGGTGAAGCTTGCGCCAATTGCGGAAATTCTCGCGAAGACGGGCCGTAATCCTCCCGTCGATTAAAAAACCAACGTTTCCAACGCGTGCCTAGCCGGGCTAGCTTTCGTGCGTCGCTGCGCGGACTGCCAGCGTGGAGGGGACGATGGCAAACGCAGCCGCATCCGAGAGCGCACCGCGCAAACCAAAAGCAAAACGCCGCGAAGGCATTCCGCTGTTTCGCTGGCTCACGCGTAATTGGTTTTGGGACACGTTCATTCTGCTGTGCATCATCGCGAACGCGGCGATCCTCGGCTACGACGCGCACGTCGGCGAGACCGGTCCGTACCACGCGCTGATTGAGCGGTGGAATACCTACTTCCTCTTCATCTTCACCGCTGAACTCGTCATGGAGTTCTTGGCTCAGGGCCCGCGGCCATACTTTGCGAATGGCTGGAACGTCTTCGACGTGATCGTGGTGGGGCTGAGCTACATCGCTGTCAGTCCCGCGATCTCAGCGCTGCGCACGTTGCGTGTTGTGCGAGTGTTTCGCCTTGTCAGCGCCGTGCCGCAAATGCGGCGCGTGGTCGAAGCCTTGTTCGGCGCGATGCCCGGTATTCTAGCATCTTTCGCTATCCTCTCTGTCGTCTTCTACATCGCTGCTGTGATGGGCACGACGCTCTTCCACGACGATCCGGGCTTCAAGGACCTTGGTGCATCGCTTCTCTCACTTTTTGCGCTGTCGCAATTCGACGGCTGGGGCGAAGTGATTGCGCGACTGCAGGAGACGCATCCGTACGCTTGGATTTTCGTGATCGGCTTCACGATCATTGCTGCGTTCGCCGTCCTCAACCTCTTCATCGGCGTCATCGTTGAAGCGGTGCAAGCCGCGCCGCAGGAAGAGATCATGGGCGATATTGAAGAGGTGCAAGAAGACGTCGAGGAAATTCAAGAAGCTCAGGAAGATGCTGCTGTCGTGCAACAACGCATCCTCGAAGAGCTTCGGGCTCTGCGTGAGGAAGTCGCGGCGTTGCGCGGGCCGCCCGGCGCCTAACGCCCTGCGTTTGTGCTCGCTTCGGCGACAAGCACGGGCGGTGCGAGAACGCGATTGATGCCTTGGATAACGCCGTTTGAGGCGCTGATGTCTGGCATAACAACCAGTTCGTCATTCACGCGCAGGCCATCGCGACCATCGAGCGTCACGCGATAGCCATTGGCCGATTCCGGCCGCGTGGTTCGGTGGCCGACGCTTTCGGTTGTCACGCGTTCAGGTATGACGTGATAGGCGAGCAAAGCGAGCAACTCATCGCGGTTTTGCGGTTGCATGAGACGAGCGACCTGCGCTTGGTCCATCTGACGAAATGCTTCATCGGTTGGCGCAAAGATTGTGAAGGGCCCCTCGCCGCGCAATGTCTCTTCGAAGCCGGCGGCTTGAACCGCTGCGAGGAAGCGCGTGAACTGGCCCGTCGCTGCGGCGACGTCGAGAATATCTCCGTCCGGGTTTGGGGTCTGCGTTTCCGCAACGAAGAAACGATCCGCGGTTTGTGCGATCGCAGCCTGGGGCGTCAGCGCGCACGCAAGGGCAAACAATGCGGCGCGAAGAGGGCGTTGGAACATCATGAGCGTCAAACGCTGCCGGACGCTCCTGGTTTCATGACTGTCGCATCAGGCTGGCGCGGCAGCATGCGAGCGGCGATAATGCGATCATGTCCGTCTGGTCTCGCATCGTTGATATGGCCGCGCGCGCCTTCGATCCGGAGGCCGAGCCGCCTGAGTTCAATGAGGAGTGCGCGCCGCGCCCCAATGACGTTGGCTTCACGGCGGCAGTGGTGGGCCTTGCCGCTAAAATGGCGAAGGCGGACGGCGTCGTGACGGACGACGAATTGCGCGCCGCCGCGCAAGTGTTTCGCCCGCCGCCCGGCGAAGAAGAGCATTTCCGGCGCGCCTTTTCGTTGGCAAAGCAGACGGTCTTAGGATTTGAATCCTACGCGAAGCAGATTGGCAAGAAATATCGGGCGCGGCCGTGTTTGCTCGAGGATGTTCTCGACGGGCTTTTCCACATTGCGTTGGCTGACGGTGTCGTCACCGACGCTGAGCTGAAATATCTCGCTGAAGTTGCGCACCATTTTGGTTTCAGCGAGTTGGAATTTCGGCGCATCAAGGCGACCAACCTTGGTCCCGACGCTGGCGATCCGTACGCGATCCTGGGTTTGCTGCCTGGGGCGACGATGGACGAGGTGCGTCACGCTTGGCGCCGCGCCGCCGCAGAAAACCATCCCGACAGGATGATCCAGCGCGGTGCGCCGCCGGAATTTGTGGAAATCGCGCGCGAAAAGAGCGCCGCGATCAATGCCGCGTACGCCAAAATACGCGAAGAACTCAGCGTCGACGCGAAATGATCGCGCCGCTGCAGAAGGCGGGAACGCGCCGCAAGGGCGCCGCATTGATCGGGGAGGTTTTGCCTCCATATTCGAGCAGAGGAGTTGTCCGCTTATGACCGCGAACGCCGCCGACTTTGGATCCGCCGCTTTGGGCGCGTTTCTGCGCGCGGCTGGTCTGCTGGCGCTGGCGGTCGGGGCGGCGTTGGCCTTCGTGTTCGCGTTCTTTGCCGCGCTTGTTGTTGGCGCGATGATCGCAGGCGCTGCGCTCGCCATGCGCTTCTGGCCCCGCCCGCGCGCCGCCGCTGCGGCTGGCCCAGTCGTGCTCGACGCGCACCGCACGCCGCAAGGTTGGGTCGTCGAAACCGCAGCCAAGCGGAAATAACGCGCTTATAGTCGGCGCGTGACTCGTTACATCCAAAAACCGTCGCCGAACTTCGACGCGCGCACCTACCCGATCGATCTCATCGTGCTGCATTATACCGGCATGCAAAACGCCGAGGTCGCGCTCGCGCGCCTAACCGACCCGGCGCCCGCCGCCGGCGCGTATCCGGGCCCATGGCAAAGCGAGGACGCCGCGCCCAACGCGCCGTTGTCGCGTGTCAGCGCGCACTACGTGGTCGATGAAGCGGGACGCATCTATTCGCTGGTGCCAGAAGAGCACCGCGCGTGGCACGCGGGCGTGGCGAGTTGGGAAGGAGAGGGCGACGTGAACGCCCGTTCGATCGGCATCGAGATTGTCAATGGCGGTCATGATTTCGGTTTGCCGGATTTTCCCGACGCACAGATCGACGCCGTGATTGCGCTACTGAGAGACATCTTCGCGCGCTGGCCGCGACTCAACGCCGAGCGCGTGGTCGCGCACTCGGATGTAGCGCCGGCCCGCAAGGCTGATCCAGGCGAGAAGTTTCCGTGGAAGCGGCTGGCAGAGGCTGGCGTGTCGATTTGGCCTGAGCATGTGGCGCTGCAGCTGAACTCAGATGATCCGATTTCTGAGGTGCAACAGGAACTGGCGTTCATCGGCTATCCGGTGACGCAGACAGGTTACATGGATGAGGCGACAAAGGAGGCGCTGATTGCGTTTCAGCGCCGCTTCCGCCCGAGCGACATTGGTGGCGCGGTAGATGATGAGACGCGCTACCTGCTGATCGCGGTTGGTCGGATATTGAGGTGAGGCGCCAAAATCCGAAGCGACCTTCCTTTGCGCCGCGTCCGCATCTATGCTGCGCGCGCCAGTCGGCTGGACGGTCGCGAGTGCGCAAGCATTCGAGGAAAGTCCGGGCTCCACGCGGATACGGCGGCGGGTAACGCCCGCCGGAAGCAATTCTAGGGATAGCGCCACAGAGAACAGACCACCTCGCAAGAGGTAAGGGTGAAACGGTGGTGTAAGAGACCACCGCGCCGACCGTAAGGAAGGCGGCACGGCAAGCCCCGCCGGGAGCAAGACCGAATAGGGACACACGAAGCGCAAGCTTCACGCGCATCCGCGCGTCGTGTCCGGGTTGGTCGCGAGAACCATGCGGCGACGTATGGTCCAGAGGAATGGTCGTCACCCTCCGAAGCCTCGGCGAAGGAGGGTACAGAACCCGGCTTATAGGCCGACTGGCATTTTTATCAGGACGAGAGGCGCATGATCCCAGTCTTCGGTAACGCAGCCGATCCCGCGTTGAACTCAAGAGGCTGGTTCGTTGGCCATTTCATGCCCGGCGAAGGCAATCCACTTCGCAGCACCGACTTAGAAATGAAGTGGTTCACCCATTTCAAGGGCGAGACGCGCGCAGAATGGTCGCCGCCGGCGCCGGTGCGCACGCTCAACATCCTCATTCGCGGTCGCTTCGTGCTGTTGTTTCCGGAGCAGGAAGTGCTGCTTGAGAAAGAAGGCGACTACGTCTTCTTCGGACCGGACATCGCGCACTCGTACAGGTGCGAAGAAGAGTCGGTGATTATGACCGTGCGCTGGCCATCGACGCCACCGGGCTAACCGACTGGCCGCCGCGTCAGGCTTACTTCCACGTTCGCAATCTCGCGGTTCGCGCCGAGCGTCGCCGTGAATAGCTTGTCGATTTGTCCGTGTGCTTCAGCAACGGGCGCTGCAAACACAGCTTCGCCGCAGACATCGCCGTTGGCGTCGCGGAGCACGACCGCGACGTTCGGTGTCGCCTTTGGCTGAGCGAGCCGCGTCATGAAATTGGCGCTGACTTCGGCGGAGAGGCGCGCATCGTCGATATCGGCGCCGATGTCCGTTAGAACAAACTCGGTGCGTTCGCTGTTATCGATCGGCTCGGACGCCACGAACTCGGCCGCGGCGAGCGCGCGGGTCAGTTGATGATAGCGCGGCGCATCTTTCGCGGCGGCGCTGCGCTGACGAAGGGAGCGTAGGAGGTCGCGCCAGCGGCGCGCGTCTCCGGCCATGTAGTTCGAAAGCTCGCCGACATCGGTCGAACGCGTGAACACCTGTTCGGCAAGCGTATCGAAGAAGCCGAAGACCGCGGAGAGCGCGCCATTGCTGGTCGAAGCCTGTTCGCCGTGTTGGATGGCGTGGCCGCCGATCAGAACTTGCTCAGCCGAAATGCGCTGCTCGGCGATTTCCAGCCAGGCGCGGTAGATCTCTTCCGGCTTTGCGCCCTTGGCGCGCGGCGTGGGCGCGACGATGGCGGTCTGTGACGGCGAGGTGGCGCCGCCGAGCGGTATTAGGGTCATCGAGAGGTCCTGCTCATTTCGGGTGAGAACTATCTGATTCTCAGCCGCGGCAGCCGGTGAATCGTGGCAAAGTGAACCATGTCCCACGCGCCGGTTCTGCTTGCCGAAGCCATGGAGGCGCTGGCGCTCAAAGAGGGCGGCGTTTTCATCGACGCAACCTTCGGCGGCGGTGGCTATTCCCGCGAAATGCTTGCGCGCGCCAACTGCCGCGTGATCGCCTTCGATCGTGACCCGGACGCCATTGCGCGAGGCGCTGAGCTTTCAGAGTCAGCCAAAGGTAAATTCACGCTTCATCAAGGCCGGTTTGGCGATCTAGCCGCCGACGAATTGGTGGACGGCGTCGTCTTCGATCTGGGCGTCTCCTCCTTTCAGCTCGACGAAGCCGAACGCGGTTTCTCGTTCCAGCAGGACGCCGACTTGGACATGCGAATGGAAAAGGATGGCCTGAGCGCCGCAGACGCCGTGAACCGGCTCAGCGAAGGCGCGCTCGCCGATCTGATCTATCGCTACGGCGAGGACGACGACAGCCGGCGGATTGCGCGTGCGATTGTGCAAGCGCGCGCGGCAGGGCCGATCACACGGACACTGCCGTTCGCAAAATTGGTTGAGGACGCCGTGGGCGGCCGCAAAGGCGCGCGCACGCATCCGGCGACGAAGACCTTTCAAGCGCTGCGTATGCTGGTGAACGATGAGTTGGGCGAACTGGCGCGCGGACTGTCGGCGGCGGAGCGCGCGCTGAAGCCCGGCGGGCGGCTCGCGGTGGTGTCCTTTCATTCGCTCGAAGATCGCATGGTGAAGCACTTCATTACGGAACGCGCGGACGCGCAGGGGCGCGGCTCGCGCTACGCGCCGGACGTGCCGCCGGAACGTGCGCCGAGCTTCTTGATCGATCGCAAGCGCGCGACTGTCTCGAGTGACGCTGAAACCGCCGCCAATCCGCGCGCGCGCTCCGCAAGTTTGCGCTGGGCGACGCGCACGGATGCGCCGGCATGGGGTGAACTCGAACCGCCGGCGCTTGCGCCGCGGGCGGAGGTGGAATGGGAAAAGTTGCACTAAAGCGCTGGTTTCAGATCGCGGCGGCTGTGCTGATCGTTGTGCTGGCTGTCGGGCTTTACCGGGCCAAGAGCGACGCTGCGCATACTGAAGCCGAAGTGCGCCGTTTGAACGGCGAGATCGCGGAGCGCGAAGCGCGCGTGCGCGAATTGCGCGCCGACATTGCTGAGCAAGAGAGTCCTGCGCGCATCGAAGAGCTCAATGCAGAGCGTTTGGGGCATGTCGTCGGCAGCGAAGCCGCGGCGCTGCCTGAGAGCCAAATCGCCAACCGACTGCCGGCGCCGCAACCACAAGAGCAGAAGGGGCGCGAGTGAGGCCGCTCGGGCCAAGTTCGGTGTTCTCGCACGAGCGCTTGCCGCAGGCGCCGCTCGAAGCAGCGCCTGCGCGCAATCGCGTGCGCTTTCTGGCGATCAGCATTTTTGCGATCCTGCTCTTGCTTGCCGGCCGGGCAGTGCAGCTCGCGTTCTCAGGCGATCCGCTCTCGCGTAGCCGCAGCGTCAGCGCATCTATGGCGCTTCCGCGCGCCGATATCGTCGACCGCAACGGCGTGCTCCTTGCTACGACCGTTCGTGCTTGGGCGTTGACGGCAGATCCGGCGCACGTGCGCAACGCGGTCGAAACCGCTGATATTTTGATGCAGCATTTCCCAGGGCTGCAGCGAGAAGCGCTGCTGCGGCGGCTGAGCAATACAGACCAAACCACCGTCTACCTTGATCGCGGCTTGACCGAAGAACAGCGCGACCGGGCGATCGCGTTGCGCTTGCCCGGCATCGGCGCCGAGCCTGAACACCATCGCGACTATCCGCAGGGCGCGCTGGCGGCGCACGTGATTGGCTTTAGTGGCATCGACCTCAATCCCCAGGCGGGTGTGGAGCTTGGTCTCGACGAACAGATCCGCGCAGCTGGCGCTGAAGGCAGGCCGGTTCGGCTCTCCATCGACGTGCGTATGCAATATGCGCTGGAAACCGAACTCGATGCGGCGGCGCGTGCTTCGCACGCAACGGGCGGATCAGCTATCTTGCTGGATGGACGCACAGGCGAGACGCTCGCGCTGGCCTCGTGGCCGACATTCGATCCCAATCACATTGGCCGCTCATCGGACAATGCGCGCCGTGACCGTGTCTCCGGCGACGTTCATGAAATGGGGTCAACGATCAAGCCGTTCACCGTGGCAATGGCGCTGCAGGAAAACTTGGTGCAATCAAGCGAGTTGTTCGATCTCTCAAGGCCGCTCGACGTCGACAACACCTTCATCGCCGATCACGAGCCGATAGCTGGCTACGCAACGTTGCGGGATATTCTCGCGCATTCCTCCAACGTGGGTGCTGCGCGGCTGGCGCTTCGCGTCGGTGGCGCGCGACAGCGCGCATATCTTGAACGTTTAGGCCTTACATCGCCCACAACGCTTCAGCTTGGCCGCCGGCAAACGCCGATTGCGCCTGCCGCGCAATCGCGGCGCGATGTCGCCGGTCTTGGCTTCGGCTACGGTCTTGCGACCACCCAGGCGACGCTCGCGAGCGCATACACCGTGTTTACAAACAACGGCGCGCGTGTCGCGCCGACAATCCTGGCGCTTGCGCCCGACGCGGCGGTGGAGCGTACGCAGATATTCACACCCGCAGTGACGCGGCAGGTGATGCTCTATCTGCGCGCCGTCGTGACGGAAGGGACGGGCCGGGCCGCTAACGTGCCGGGCTTGTTGGTCGCCGGAAAAACCGGAACCGCAGAAAAGCTCGGCAACGCGCAAGGCTATGACGAAAGCCGCAATTTCTCCTCTTTCGTGGGTGTATTTCCGGCCAATGACCCGCGCTACGTGATTGTCGTGGCGCTTGATGATACAGGCGCGGGCGAAGCAGGCGGTTTGGTTGCCGCGCCGGTGGTGGCGCGGACGCTCCGGCGCATCGCTCCGATGCTTGGTTTGCGAGTGGAGCCAGCGCCGGCCGCACGCTAGGGAGAGGCAATGAAGCTCGGTGATCTCTTTTCAGACGGCGTTCCTGCGGACGCCGCCGCGATCGAGATTACTGGTCTCACGGCTGACTCGCGGAAGGTGAAGCCTGGCTTTCTGTTTGCGGCGCTGAAAGGCGTTGCGGCGCACGGTCGAGATTTCGTGGCGCAAGCCAAGGCGAAAGGGGCGGTCGCCGTGCTGTCGGCTGAAGACCTAGGCGCCGATCCGGGGCTTGCGCACATCATCGCCGCCGAGCCGCGGCATGCGTTCGCACTCGCCGCCTCAAGATTCTATCCGCGCCGCCCAGAGATAATCGTCGCCGTCACCGGCACCAACGGCAAGAGTTCGACGGTCGACTTCCTTCGCCAGATCTGGACGCACGCGGGCAAGCGCGCTGCGAGCCTGGGGACGCTTGGCGCAATCGGGCCCAGTGGCGTCATCGACCTCGGCCACACAACGCCCGATCCAGCGTCCGTGCACGCGACGTTGACGGCGCTGGCTGAGCAGGGCGTGACGCACGCGGCGATGGAGGCGTCTAGCCACGGTCTTGAGCAGCATCGTGTAGACGGCCTGACGTTCGCCGCTGGCGCATTCACGAACCTGACCCAAGATCACCTCGATTATCACGAAGATATGGCTAGCTACCGCAACGCGAAGCTAAAGCTCTGGAATTTGGTTCGCGTGGGTGCTCCGGCGATCATCAATGCTGACGCTGCCGATTGCGATCCGTTCGAGCGTGCAGCGAAGCAACGGGGTCTGGACGTTGTCCTTTGTGGCTGGCGCGCGCCGCGCGATCACGCTCTGAAAATCGTGGAAATCCTTCCGCGCCCGAACGCGCAAACGATGGTGCTGTTGTGGGACGGCAAAGAGCACAAAGTCGAGTTGCCGCTGATTGGCGAGTTTCAGGCGCTCAACGCTGTGTGCGCTGCCGCGCTGGCTTTAGCCGTTGGCGAAGCGCCGGAAGCGGTTTTCGAGGGCATGGCGAAACTGAAACCGGTCAAAGGCCGGATGGAGCATGTCGGCCAGAGCAAGAGCGGCGGCCATGTGTTCGTCGACTATGCGCACACGCCGGACGGCCTTGATGTGCTGCTCCGCGCTGCGCGTCCGCACGCGCCGGGGCGCATCATCGCAGTGTTTGGCTGCGGTGGCGATCGCGACACAGACAAGCGGCCGAAGATGGGCGCCATCGCTGCGCGCCAGGCCGATGTGGTGATCGTCACCGACGACAATCCACGTGGCGAGGAGCCAGCCGCGATCCGCGCGCAAATTTTGAAAGCCGTGCCGAACGCGACTGAGATTGGCGATCGTGCGCAGGCGATCCGCGAGGCTGTCGCCATGCTGAAGTCCGGCGACGCGCTCATGATCGCCGGCAAGGGGCACGAAACCGGGCAGATCATCAAAGGTGTAACGCACCAGTTCTCGGATCAAGATGTCGCGCGCGCGGCGCTGGAGAGCCAATAATGAGTGAACTCTGGTCCGAAGAAGAGGCGCAAGCTGCGACCGGTGGGCGCTTGCTCAACGCCGAAGCGTGGAGCGTAAACGGCGTCTCCATCGATACGCGTACGCTTGAGCCGGGGGACTTGTTCGTTGCGTTGAAGGATGCGCGCGATGGGCATGATTTCCTCGCGCAAGCCTTTGTTTCGGGCGCGAGTGCGGCTCTAATCTCGGATGCGCGCAAAGTCGAAGGCTTGGGTGCGGCGCTTGCGGTGCCGGATGTGCTCGAGGGACTGCGTAAACTCGGCGAAGCGGCGCGCGACCGCAGCCGCGCCAAGCGCGTCGCTGTAACCGGCTCAGTTGGTAAGACGTCCACAAAAGAAGCGCTTGCCATCTGCCTTGCGGCGAGCGGCCAGACTCACCGCTCGATCAAGAGCTATAATAATCACTGGGGCGTGCCGCTGACGCTCTCCCGCATGCCGCGCGAAACTCAGTTCGCGGTGTTTGAAATCGGCATGAATCACCGCGGTGAAATTCTGCCGTTGACGCAATTGGTGAAGCCGCACGCCGCGCTAGTCACGACCATCGCGCCTGCGCACGTTGAGAATTTAGGATCGCTCGAAGCCGTCGCGGACGAGAAGGGCGATATCTATGCCGGGCTTGAGCCTGGTGGTTCGGCGATCGTGCCGAATGAAGCGCCGCATGCCGATCGTTTGATCGCCGCCGCTGAGCGCAATGGCGCAAATCTCGTGCGGTTCGGTCGGGACGCGGCATGCGAGGCGCGTTTGCTGACGTGGGACATGGATTCGACCGGTTCTAACGCTGAAGCTGAAATCCTGGGGCGCGCCATCAAGTATCGCGTCGGCGTTGAAGGCGCGCACTGGGCGCTCAACTCCGTCGCGGCTTTGGCTGCCGCTGATGTGGTTGGCGCCGATCTTGAGGCCGCGGCGCATGCGCTCGAACATTTGCGTGCGTTTGACGGGCGGGGCGTTGCGCAGCAGGTGCAGGCGCCGTTTGGCGCGTTCATGCTTGTCGACGATTCCTACAACGCCAATCCCGCCTCGATGGCGGCGGCGATTGCCACGCTGTCGGCGCGTCAGCCCGGCGCCGGCGGTCGTCGCATCGCTGCGTTTGGGGATATGCTTGAACTCGGCCCCGACGAGCGCGTCTACCACGCTGGCCTTGCGCAACCCCTGGAACAGGCGGGTATCGATCTCGTGTTTGGGGCCGGCCCGCGTATGGCCGCGCTCATGGAGGCGCTTCCCGCATCGCGCCGCGGCGGCTATGCCGAGACATCAGAGGCGCTGATTCCGATTATTGCGAGTTCGCTCCAATCGGGAGACATCGTTCTGGTGAAGGGATCAAACGGTTCGAAGATGAGCCGTGTCGTGGCTGCCTTGCAGCAGCTAAGTGGGGATAAGAATGCTTGAGCTTCTGACGCAGTACAGCGACAGCTCGCAATTCTTCAACCTGTTCAACTACATCACGTTCCGCACCGGCGGCGCGATGTTTACCGCTATGATTTTGGCGTTTGCGATTGGTGCGCCGTTCATTGCGTGGCTGCGCAAGAAGCAGGGCAAGGGGCAGCCGATCCGCGAAGACGGTCCGCAAGGCCACTTGCTGACGAAGAAGGGCACGCCGACGATGGGCGGCCTCATCATCTTGATCAGCCTCGGTGTTTCCTCACTGTTGTGGGCGGATTTGAAGAATCCGTACGTGTGGTCGGTTCTCGTCGTGACGATCGGCTTTGGTGCGATTGGCTTTGTCGATGACTTCGCAAAAGTCACCAAGCAGCATCACGGCGGCCTGTCTGCGAAATTGCGTTTGCTATTCGAGTTCTCCATCGCCGCCGTGGCCGCAATCGCTATGTTGACTGCGGAGTGGGTCGCGACAACTCCTCATCAAACGCACGACATCATGAGTTTTTGGACTGCGCTCTGGGCGGGCGACCCGCTTACGGCAATCGCTCTGCCCTTTATCCAAGGCTGGGGCATCCAGATCCTTGGTTTCTATGCGATCTTCGCCATGGTCGTGATTGTGGGCTTCGGCAATGCCGTGAACCTCACTGACGGCCTTGATGGGTTGGCGATTGTGCCGGTGATGATTGCCGCGGGCACGTTCGGCGTGATCTGCTATCTTGTCGGGCGCGTCGACTATTCCGCTTATCTCGGCATTCCCCATGTCGCCGGCGTCGGCGAGCTTTCGACAATTCTCGGCGCGCTGCTCGGCGCCTCGCTCGGTTTCCTCTGGTACAACGCGCCGCCCGCGCGCGTGTTCATGGGAGACACCGGCTCACTGGCGCTCGGCGGCTTGCTTGGCGCGGTCGCCGTTGCGACCAAGCACGAACTCGTTCTCGCCATTGTCGGCGGTCTGTTCGTGCTCGAAACGCTTTCTGTCATGCTTCAGGTCGCTGTGTTCAAGCGCACCGGCAAGCGGCTTTTCTTGATGGCGCCTATTCACCATCACTTCGAGAAGCTTGGTTGGCAGGAGCCAACGATCGTTATTCGCTTCTGGATTATCTCGGTGATTTTCGCGCTCGCCGGCCTTGCCACGCTGAAGCTGCGTTAAGAGTTGCGTTAACGGCGCGAAGCGGCGCACACCCGCAAATTCAAGACGGGTTGGAGGCGATCGGATGATTCCGATCACGGAATTTAAGGGCCGCGACGTAGCGGTGTTCGGCTTAGCGCGGACGGGTCTCGCGGCTGCGCGCGCGCTCGCGGCGGGCGGCGCGCGTGTGCATGCCTGGGACGACAATGACGTCACGCGCGCACAGGCCGAGGCTGCGGGTGTTCCTATCTCGGACATCAACAGCCGAGATTGGCGCACGTTTGCGGCGCTTGTGCTGTCGCCGGGCGTGCCGACCACATTTCCCGAGCCGCACCGGGTTGTAACGCTTGCCGAAGCCACGGGTGTGCCGATCATCAGCGATATCGAGCTGTTTGCACGCGCCGTGAACGCGCTGCCTGCAACTCAGCGGCCGAAAGTGATCGGCGTCACCGGCACCAACGGCAAGAGCACGACATCGGCGCTCATTGCGCATATCCTGAAAGAGGCCGGCAAGGATGTCCGACTCGGCGGAAATATCGGCGACGCTATCCTTGAGCAGCCGCCGCTGCATGCGGGCGCGTATTACGTCATCGAGTTGAGTTCGTTTCAGCTTGATCTCACATCGAGTCTTCGCCTCGATGTGGCCATCTGGCTCAACACTACCCCCGATCATCTCGATCGCCACGGCGATATGGCCGCGTACGTTGCCGCGAAGAAGCGCATCTTCCTCAATCAGGGCGCAGCCGATTGGGCCGTGATCGGCGTGGACGATAGCTACTGCGCCATGGTGTGCACGCAACTGACGCGCGGCGCCGTGCAGCACGTCGCGCCGATATCGTCAGGTCAGGCTCTTGGACGTGGCGTCAGCGCGCTGAATGGCAAAGTCATCGACAGCCTTGGCGGGCGCGCTGAAACAGTTGCCGATCTTTCCGCCGCGCCTGCACTGCAGGGTAGGCATAATGCTCAAAACGCCGCCGCCGCCTTCGCCGCGGTCAGCGCGCTTGGGGTCGATCATCGGATCATTTCCCAGGCGATGACGACGTTCGGGGGCTTGCCGCATCGTCTTGAGCGGGCAGGCATGGTCGATGGAGTGCGATTTATCAACGATAGCAAGGCGACCAACGCGAATGCGGCTGCGCAGGCGCTCGCGGTCTATCCGCGCGTTTATTGGATCGCCGGCGGCGTCGCCAAGGAGGGTGGCATCGAACAGCTTCAGCCGTTCTTCCCGCGCATCGCGAAAGCCTATCTCATCGGCCAATCGGCTGGTGACTTTTCAGATGTGCTGCGCGGCAAGGTCGCCGTCGCCATGTCCGGCAATATCGAGGCGGCAGTGAAGATGGCGTTTGCCGACGCGAAGGCCTCGGGCGAGCCGCATCCGGTTGTGCTGTTGTCGCCGGCGTGCGCGTCGTTCGACCAGTTCAAGAGCTACGAAGATCGTGGCGATCAATTCAAGAAGTTTGTCGCGGCGCTCACCGAGGGGGCAAACGGCAAGCGCAACGGAGGCGCGGCTTGACCGCGATCGCCGAGCGCTTCGGCGCTGCGGTTGAGCGGGCGCGCACCTATGATCGCCCGCTGCTGATCATAGCGGCAATCCTGTTTGTGCTCGGCATCTTGTTTTCGATGTCCGCTAGTCCCGCCGCGACCGCGCGCATCCAAATTGGCGAAGCGTTCTACTTTGCCGGGCGGCAAGCGGCCTATGCGGCGTGCGGCGTCATCGCCATGCTAGCGGCAGCATCTCTCGATCCTCGCCAAATTCGCCGCGCAGCGGTGGTCATTGTAGCGGTGTTCTTGCCGTTGGCGTTGCTGGCATCGTTGTTCGGCAACGAGATCAAGGGCGCGCAGCGTTGGTTTGATATTGGTTTCTTCTCTCTGCAGCCGTCGGAAATCCTGAAGCCAGCGCTTGTCGTAGTTTGGGCGTGGATGCTCGGCGAGAGCATGAAGCAGCCTGGTTTTCCTGGGCGAATGGTCGCCATGACGCTCTACGGTGCGACGGCGGCGGTGCTGCTGTCTCAACCAGACATCGGGCAGACGGCCTTGCTGGGCATGTGCCTCGCGGCAATGCTGATTCTGTCAGGCGTTGCGCTGCGTTACGTTCTCGGCGGCGGCGTGCTCGCGGTTCTTGCTGCGTGGGCGATCTATTCTTTCTATCCGCACGCGCGCGAACGCGTCGACACGTTCCTTAACCCTGAGGGCGACGCCGCCTATCAAGTAAACCGTGCGCTTGACGCCATTGCCTCTGGCGGCGTCTTCGGGCGAGGGCCGGGCGAGGGCATCATCAAGACGCGCCTGCCGGACGCGCACGCGGATTTCGTGTTTGCCGTAGCGGCAGAGGAGTTTGGCCTCATCGCGTCAATCGGCCTCATCGCGGTTTTTGGCGCGCTTGCGTTCCGAGGGCTTTCGCGCGCCAGCCGGTTAAATGAGCCGTTCGAACAACTTGCGGCCTCGGGTCTGATCACGCTGCTCGTTGCACAGGCGTCTATCCACATAGCGGTGAACTTGAGTTTGCTTCCGGCGAAGGGCATGACGCTGCCGTTCATTTCGTTCGGCGGTTCCTCGATGATCGGCTCGGCGCTGGCTTTGGGGTGCTGTCTTTCCCTTCTCCGTGACCGTCCCGGCGCATATCTCTATCCGGGCCGAAGACGCGATTAGAATATGACCAAGAAAGTCGTCGTCATTGCAGCAGGCGGAACTGGCGGGCATTTGTTTCCGGCCGCCGCATTTGCTGAAGAGATGTTCCGCCGCGATTGGCGCGTCATCCTGATGACTGACGCGCGCGGCCGCCGTTACGCCGAAGGCTTTCCCGCTGAGCGCATCGAGGATGTTTCGGCCGCATCGATCTCGATGAATCCAATCACGGCAATTCCCGCCGCGCTGAAAATCTGGAAGGGCGTCAACGAAGCGAAGGCGCGCTTCAAGGCGCTTCCACCTGCACTGGTTGCGGGCTTCGGCGGTTATCCGTCGTTTCCGGCGCTGATGGCGGCGCGGGCGCAAAACGTTCCGATCCTGATCCACGAGCAGAATTCGGTGCTGGGCCGTGTGAACCGATCGATGGCGTCGAGTGCGGCAATCGTCGCATGCGGTTTTGAGCGCCTCGACCGGCTGCCGAACCAAGCGGCGTCGCGCAAGCACGTTGTGGGCAACCCGGTGCGGTTGCCGATCCTTGCTGTGCGCGAGCGCCCATATCCGGAAGCGCCTGCGGGCGGGCGTCTCAACTTGCTGATCATCGGCGGTAGTCAGGGCGCGCGCGTGTTCGGCGAAGTGATCCCGTCAGCGATATCGCTGCTGCCGCCGCCGCTGCGCTCGCGTCTCGATGTGGTACACCAGGTGCGCGAGGAACAAGTCGCGGACGCGAAGGCCAAGTACAAGGCCGCCAGTGTCAACGCTGAGGTCGCGCCGTTTTTCAAGGATATGGGACAGCGGCTGGGCGCCGCGCATCTCGTTATAGGGCGCGCGGGCGCTTCTACGGTCACGGAGCTTCAGGTCGCGGGCCGGCCCGCTATTCTCGTCCCCTTCGCCGCCGCGGCCGACGACCACCAAACCGCGAACGCAGAGGGGCTGACGTCTGTAGGCGCAGCTGATCTTTTCACCGAGGCCGAGTTTGATTCAGGCGCGCTCGCGGCGCTGCTGGAGCGCCGCCTCGCCGATCCTCATGGGCTCGCCGTACGCGCGGCAGCGGCGCGTGCTGCGGCCAAGCCAGAAGCCGCCAAGACCCTTGCCGATCTGGCGGAGCGCGTCGCTCTCTAGATCGCTGTGGTCTGCATCCAGAACCCGCCGCAGCGGCGGTAGAGGATCAAAGCGATCGGAGGGGGCGGCATGACCGAGGAATTGTTCCGAGATTATTGGTGGTTGATGTTTCCCATCTTTGGGATGGGCATGGGCCTTTGGGGCATGGTTTCGAGCGAGCGCCGGTCTCGCGACGTGATGAACGTGATCAGATCCTACGTTGAGCAAGGCAAGGAAGTGCCGCCCGAGCTTCTGCGCATGGCGCAGTCGGATTGGGAGCCCGCGCTGCACACTCCCCGTTCGCCGAGGAATTCCAACCTGTGGAGTTTCTTCACGTTCGCGGCGTTGTCGGCGGGCTTTACGGTCGGCTGGTGGTACATACGCGGCGAACAATGGTCGTTCGCGTTTTTGGTTGTCGCGGTGACAATGGGTGTCCTGGCGCTCGGCGCCCTTATTATTACTATTGCGTCGCGCCGCTCCTAATCCAAGATGGAACTGGGGGAAGAGGCGCGTCTGATCGGGCTGGCGCGAGGCGGAGACTATGCCGCTTTCGGTCGCCTGGTCGATATGCATCAGAGCGCAGTGCGCGTGTTTCTACGCCGTCTCGCGGGCAACCACGCCGATGCAGACGACCTCGCGCAGGAGGCGTTCGCGCGCACGTGGGAGGTACTCTATCGCTTCGATGGGTCATCATCATTGCGAACTTTCATTTGCGGCGTAGCGTTTCAGTACTGGCGGCGCGCCCGGCGCGCGCAGAATCGTCGCGAGAAGCGCGAAACCGCATACGCGGAACTCAGCGATGCCGAGGCTAACGCCCCGCCGGAACGGGTGGCGCAGCGTTTGGCTTTGCGGCGAGCCATGGATGAATTGCCCGAAGATCAGGCCGCGGCGCTTGCACTTTGCCTCGGTCAGGATTTCACTCACGCGGAGGCTTCAGAGATCATGAAGCTGCCTTTGGGAACGGTGAAGTCGCATATTACGAGAGGTAGGGCGCGATTGCGCGTTGCTTTGGGGATCGCGGAGACCGGCGATGAGTGACGACCTCGAACTGGCAGCGCTATTGGGGGAAGCGCCAAAGACGCCGGACCCGGCGTTTCGCTTTGATGTGTTGAGCCGCGCCGCCGAACGCGCTCGCCGCCGCGCTGCGCGTCAACGCGCCTTCCGAGTGACCGTGGTTTTTGCGTTGGCTGGCCTGGTTTTTCCCGTCTCCCATAGCTTGGGGCTGGGGCTTGCCCAGCTCCAGCCGCTGCTGTTGGTTGCGGGTGTGCTGGCGCTCGCTTATGTGCTCGCCTTGTGGACGCTGGAGGGGCCGCGCGCTGTGCTCGCACGATCGCGCTCTATTTGGTGGGTTCGCTGAAGTAAATGGAGAAGCCGAATGGCGCGATATAAGATTCTGGCGCGTATGTTGGCGCTGCCCAAAGCAATGCCAATTGCCGAGGCCGATACGCCGGCCGAAGCGGTGAACAAGGCGCGTGAATTCGAAAAAGACGGCAAGGAAGGCGTCCGGATCGGCGACGTCGAGGCCGCCGAGCATTATCCCATCGCGACATTCGCGGCGAAACACGGCCTACGTTAGCCGCCGCCTTTGATGCGCCGTAGAGCGCGCCTATACTGGCGCGGACAGGGGAGAAGATGATCCGCCGCGCTATTCCGTTCGACACGGGCCCAATTCATTTCGTAGGCATCGGCGGCATCGGCATGTCCGGCATTGCCTCGGTCATGAAGAACCTTGGCTATGAAGTCACCGGCTCCGACGCCAAGGACGGCGCCAATATCGAACGCCTGCGAGCCTACGGCATCACCGTCAGCATCGGACACAAGGCTGAGAACGCCGCCAATGCCGGCGTTGTCGTCATTTCGTCAGCGATCAAGCAAGGCAATGCGGAAGTCGACAGTGCGCGGGCGCGTGGCGTGCCGGTTGTCCGCCGCGCCGAGATGCTCGCGGAGATTATGCGCCTGAAGTGGACGGTCGCGATTGGCGGCACCCACGGCAAGACAACGACGACATCGATGATTGCTGCGCTGCTGGACGCCGGGCAGAAAGACCCCACCGTCATCAATGGCGGCATCATCAACGCGTATGGCGCCAACGCCCGCATGGGCGAAGGTGAGTGGATGGTGGTCGAGGCCGACGAGAGCGACGGCACCTTCACGCGTCTTCGCGCGACCGCCATCGTCGTCACAAACATGGATCCTGAGCACCTGGATCATTATGGCTCGGTCGAAGCCATGAACGCCGCGTATCAGACGTTTGTCGAGAACATCCCGTTCTACGGCTTTGCTGTGATGTGCCTGGACCATCCGCAAGTCCAGGCGCTTGCCTCGAAAGTGCGGGACCGCCGGATCATTTCCTATGGCTTCAATCCGCAAGCTGATGTCTGCGCGGTGAATGTGCGTCCGTCACGCGATGGCTCAACTTTCGATGTCGTCGCGCGCCGCAAAGGTGAGGGACCGGGCGTCACGCTGCATGATCTCTTCCTGCCGGTTGCTGGCCGTCACAATGTTCAGAACGCAGTCGCCGCCATTGCGGTCGCGCGCGAACTCGGTGTCACCGATGCAGGCATCCGTAACGGCCTGAAGAAGTTCTCCGGCGTGAAGCGCCGCTTCACCACCACTGGCTACTGGAACGAAGTTCGTATTGTCGACGATTACGGCCATCACCCGGTCGAGATTGCCGCAGTGCTCTCAGCTGCGCGCGAGATGACAGGGGGCAGGGTGCTCGCTGTCGTTCAGCCTCACCGGTACACGCGCCTGCGTGATCTCTTCAAAGATTTTTCCACCTGCTTCAACGATGCCGACATCGTGGCCGTCGCCGACGTCTATGCCGCCGGTGAAACGCCAATTGACGGCATTAGCGCCGACACGCTGGCCGCGAGCCTCAAGAGCCACGGCCACCGCGATGCGCGCCGGCTGGGCAGTCTGGATGATTTGCCGGCTTTTGTGCGCGCTGAAGCCAAGCCTGGCGACATCGTTGTGTGTCTCGGCGCCGGAGACATAACTGCCTACGCGAACGCGTTGCCAGCGAAGCTCGGCGCTGCCGCGGCTTAGTTTGTTCCGCTTTTGGAATATTTGACTCGCTATCCCGACTCCGCGCAGCCGGGAATTATGCCGGATACCGCTCATCGTAAGCCGCAGCCGCTCCGCGCCGCTATCGTCTATGACTTCGACGGCACGCTCGCGCGCGGCAATCTGCAGGAGCGCAGTTTCATTCCTGACATTGCAGGCATGAAGCACGCTGATTTCTGGATGGAAGTAAAGCGTCTCGCCAAGCTCGAAGATGCGGACGAGATCCTGGTTTACATGCACCTAATGCTGGACCGCGCTCGCGCCGCTGGCCACCCGGTGACGCGTAAGCAGCTCCAGCGCAACGGCGCCGATCCTGACTTTTTCGATGGCTTGGATCATTGGTTCGATCGCGTCGACGCTTTCGCCGACGATCTCGGCTTGCAACTTGATCATTACATCGTCTCGTCCGGCATCTACGAGATGATCGAGGGGTGCCCGCTTTTCCCGCGCTTCCGGCAGGTGTTTGCATCGCGCTTTCTCTACGACAAGCAGGGCGAAGCGAAATGGCCCGGCGTCGCCATCAACTACACTACGAAGACGCAGTTTCTCTTCCGCATCAACAAGGGCATCGACAACGTCCACGACACCGAAGCCATCAATCGCTGGATGCACAATGATGCGCGCGAGCTGCCGTTCGAGCGCATGATTTTCATTGGTGACGGCGACACCGATATTCCATCGATGAAAATGGTGACAAGCCAAGGCGGCTGCGCCATCGCCGTGCTTGACCCATACCAATGGACGGAGCCGCGCAGCTTAGACAAAGTCAGCCGCCTCATTGCCGAAGATCGCGTGAGCTATGTCGCGCCGGCTGACTATCAACCGAAGAGTCAACTCGACGTTATCGTCAAGGGCGCGCTCGGTCGGATCGCGTTGCGCGCCGGCTTGCCGGTCAACGCCTAGCTGCCCTGTGCCACCTCGGTCGGCGCACGTTCTACGTGGCTGACTTGGTAAGGCTGTGGTGGGTCGCCCCCCATCAGCTGGACACCCGAGGGATCACCGACACAAATGAAGCTCGACGCTGAGCGCACCGAAATAGCGTGTGTCCAATCCAAGTTGCGCGTCTGCTGCGGGATGGTGAGTATGTACTCACGCGAGGGGCTAACGCGCAGTTGGACGCGATGGTCGTCAACAACGCTGTAACCGCGCACGTCGAGCGAGCGGAAGCAATCGCGATCGCTACCCGCTGCGCTTGCAGAAGCGCCGGTTGGAGAAGCGCAGGCGCTCAGAGCGAGTGCTGCGGCGAGAATTGTGAGTCGAAGCATTGGTGTCTCCGATGTGTTAGCTGCCCTGGACTGGGTTTTCGTCAGGGGGCACGTGCTATTTGTGAAATGGGGTAGGTGCGCCGCGGATCACCGCCGATAATTTCGACGCCAAGGCCGTTGCCGGTGCAGATGCGGCCAGTGGAGGAGCGCAGCGCGATGGCGTGGGTCCAGTCGAGGTCGCGAGCGTTCCAGGTCGTCGTCAAGACGTAGTCGCGACTTGCGCCCACGCTGAGGCCGACGTTGTGATCGTCGATCAGGTTGTATCCGGTCACCTGCGCGCTCAGGAAGCAATCCTGCGCGCTGGCGCTTTGTTCGCCACTCGCCTCTGTGCTGGCGCAAGCCGCGAGTGTCCACAGACACATGAGGGAAGCAAAAATCCGTAGCATGGGGCACGGCCTCCTGAGCCAATACTATGGAACGCGCCGTAGCGCCGCGCGAGCCGGGGGCTGCGTTGACGGGGCTCAAAACCCTGCGATACCCAATCAACAATGAGTGAACTCGACCTTCCGCAGGTGCGCGGCCAACTTCTGCGTAATGAAACGCTGGCGCCGTTTACCTGGTTTCGCGTCGGCGGGCCCGCGGACGTGCTTTTTTTGCCCGCAGACGCCGAAGACCTCGCCGCGTTTCTGTCCCAATTGAAATCTGACGTGCCACTCCTGCCGATTGGCGTGGGGTCGAATTTGATCGTGCGCGATGGCGGGGCGCCTGGCGTAGTGATCCGCTTGGCGGGCCGTCAGTGGGCGCAGATCGAAACGCTGGATGGTGGGCGGGTGAAGGCGGGCGCGGGCGCGCTCGATGCGATGGTGGCGAAGGCGGCGGCGAAGGCGGGGGTTGGCGGGCTAGAGTTTTATGCGGGGATTCCCGGCACCATCGGCGGTGCGCTGACTATGAATGCCGGCTGCTATGGCAACGAGACTAAAGACGTCTTGATCGAGGCGACGGCGATGGATCGCGAAGGCAAGCGCGTCACGTTCTCAAACGCCGATTTCGGCTTCACTTATCGTCACAATGCTCTGCCTGATGGGTTAATCTTCCTGAGTGCGACCTACCAAGGTTACGCTGACGGTCCCGCCGCGGTCAGCGCGCGCATGGCGGAGATCACGTCGAAGCGCGAAGCGTCACAGCCGATCCGGGAGAAGACCGGCGGCTCGACATTCAAAAATCCGATCGGGCCGGATGGCGAGAAGCTCTCGGCTTGGAAGCTCAATGACGAAGCTGGCATGCGCGGCTATCGCCGCGGCGGCGCGCAGGTGAGTGAGTTGCACGCAAACTTCCTGATCAATACGGGTGACGCGACTGCCGCCGATATCGAAGGCCTGGGCGAGGACGTCCGCGCCGCGGTGAAGGCTAAACACGGCATCGAACTCGAGTGGGAAATCAAGCGGATCGGGCGCGTATAGGCTCAGCTCCGAGCGAATACGCCGCTGCATGGCAGGGCGCCGCCCTGCCGCTGTGGCTTTTCTAGCCGCGCCGCTCTAAACCCCGGCCAAACATTCGTTCCTAGGAAAATCCATGCGCTTGAAGCCCAACATCCTCGCCGCGATCGGCAACACGCCGCTCGTGAAGCTCAACAGGGTCGTGCCAGCGGGCGCGGCGGAAGTCTGGGTGAAGTGCGAATATCTGAACCCGGCCGGCTCGATCAAAGACCGGATGGCCAATTACATCATCGAGCAAGCTGAGAAGAAGGGCGTGCTGAAGCCCGGTGGCCTCATTGTCGAAAACACATCCGGCAATACCGGCCAAGGTCTCGCGATGGCGGCGGCGATCAAAGGCTATCGCTGTATCTTTACGATGCCGGACAAGATGTCGAAGGAGAAGCAGGACTCGCTAAAGGCCTACGGCGCCGAAGTGATCATCACGCCGACGGACGTTCCGGGCGACTCGCCGGAGCATTACGTCAACGTCGCCAAGAAGATTGCCGAAGACACGCCAGGCGCCTTCTACGTCGACCAGTATCATTCATCCTGGAATATCGACGCGCATTATCACTCCACGGGCAAGGAAATTTTCGAAGACACTGATGGCGGCAAGTTTGACGCCTTTGTCGGCGGCACGGGAACTGGCGGCACGGTCTCGGGCGTTGGCCGTTATTTGAAAGAGCATGCGCCGAACGTGAAGATCATTGGCGCCGACCCGTTGGGCTCAGTGCATTACCATCTCTTTCACACCAAGACGCTGCCCACCGCGCACGTCTATATGGTGGAAGGGATCGGCGAAGACATCGAATGCCGCGCCATGGATTTCTCGGTGGTCGATGACATGCGGCAAGTGAATGACCGCGACAGTTTCGTCATGGCGCGCCGCCTCGTGCGGGAAGAGGGGCTCTTCTGCGGCGGTTCATCGGGCTCCAACGTCCATGTTGCGATCGAGATCGCTAAGGAGCTTGGCCCGGGGAAGGTTGTACTGACGGTGCTTCCGGATCACGGCAATCGCTACGTTTCGAAGTTCTTGAACGACGCTTGGATGAAGGAGCACGGTTTCACGGAGACCGAGCGCGAGCTTGGTTTTGTCGAAGAATTGCTCAGGAACCTGAAGTCGAAGCCAATTACGGCGAACGCCGATGCGCCGTTGCGCGACGTCGTCAATCTGATGCGCGAGAATGGCGTCAGCCAGATCCCGCTCATTGAGCGCGGCAAGCTCAACGCCATCATCCATGAGAGCGACATTCTTGCGAAGATGCAGAAGCGCGATTTCGATCTCGGTGCGCCGGCCAAATCGGTTGCAGCTCCCATTGGCGGCCTGATCTATCCAAAGGCCCGCATCGAAGAACTCTTCCACATCTTCGCGGCTGACAATGTCGCTGTCGTCGTCGATTCCTCGAATGTCGTCGGCGTCATCTCCAAGATCGATCTGATCGAATATCTCTCTGGCAAGCGCTGAGGCGAACCATGCACGACGATAACAAGCGCTTCGGCACGCGCTGTATCCATGCCGGCCAGCGGCCTGATCCCAGCACCGGCGCAATCATGACGCCGGTTTATCAGACGTCGACGTTCGTCCAGCAAAGTCCGGGCGTGATCATTGACGACTACGACTATGCGCGCTCGGCGAATCCGACGCGCAAAGCGCTTGAAGCAAATCTGGCTTCGCTCGAAGGCGGCCGCCATGGCTTAAATTTTGCCTCCGGTCTAGCGGCGCAAGCTGCGTGCATTCACTTGCTCGCGTCAGGCGATCACGTGGTGCTCTCGGACGACGTTTATGGCGGCACCTATCGCCAATTCGACAAGGTATTCAAACAATTTGGCATCACCTATACGCGCGCCGACTTGACTGATCTCAATGCAGCGGATGCCGCGTTCAAGTCGAACACCAAAATGGTCTGGTTTGAGACGCCGACCAATCCGCTGCTCAAGGTGATCGACATTGCCGCCGTCGCGCGTCTCGCGAAGACGAAGGGCGCGCTGACGATAGTCGACAACACGTTTGCAACACCGGTGCTCACGAATCCGTTGGCGCTTGGCGCCGACGTGGTCAGCCATTCCTGCACCAAATATATTGGCGGTCATTCTGACGTCATTGGCGGCGTGCTCATTTGCAATGATGATGCGCTGGCGGAGCGGCTGCGCTTCACGCAAAACGCCGTCGGCGCCATTGCTGCGCCTTGGGATAGCTTCCTTTTGCTGCGTTCGACCAAGACGTTGCATGTGCGCGTGCAGCGCCATTGCGAGAACGCGGCGAAGATTGCGGATTTCTTGTCCGAACAAAAACAGATCGAGCGCGTCGTCTATCCGGGCCGCGCCGATCACCCGCAGCATGCTATCGCCAGAAAACAAATGACCGGCGGTTTCGGCGGCATGATCACGGCTTACTTCAAGGATGGTCTTGAGCCAGCGCGTGCGTTCCTCGAACGGGTGAAACTCTTTTCGCTGGCGGAATCGCTTGGCGGCGTCGAAAGCCTGATCGAGCATCCCGCGATCATGACCCACGCTTCGGTCGAGCCGCGCTTGCGCGAGCAGATTGGACTGACGGATGGCCTCGTTCGCTTCTCGGTCGGCATCGAAGACGTTGAGGACCTGATCGCTGACATTCACGAAGCGTTGGGTTAGCGCGTCAGCTACGTGCTCTCGGCTTTGCCAATTTCGTGAGCGGCCAAGCGACAATCGGTAGCGTCACGCTGAATAGAACCACCATCCATTTGGTCGCATCATCGCCCCACAATATGTCGGCGGTGAAGAATGCGAACACCCAACAGAGAGAATAGAGGATTTGCAGTAACGCAATCCGCTTCGTCAAAGCTGCGCGGAATTCGTCGCTATCTTCTGGGCCCTCACCGCGCGGTCTGCCACGCGCAAGCATGAACCAGTTCAGGGCCACGGCGGCGAAGGCGCAAAGTGCGGCGATTGAGGAAATGAGCATGGTCTGCGCGCCCGGCGCGATCAGCCAGAGGCCGGCCACAAGAGTGCCGGCAATGACCAACGCCCATCCCGCAAAACGTTCCGCAGCGACAATGCGATCCGGATCTCGGCCGATTGCGGAAAGATGGAAGAGGCGCATTTTCGGTGCGAGATTGCCGGCGACAATCAGCACAACGCCGATCGCGATCGAAGCAATTCGTTTCACGGTCATTGAATCGAGCAGTCCCACCTCGCGCGCGACTGCCCCGCCAACAACAACAACGAGGAAGGCAAAGATACTGAGCAGCAGCGTGATGAAGGGGCGCCAATTGTGAGCTTGTGTGCTCATGCTTTTTCCTCGCTTATTGGTTTTGCCCCGGCGGGCGCTGTGCTTTTCAATTCCCAGCCGAACGCCTGTGCGAATTTCAGCAGCGCGTCTTCGAGGACCGACATCTGCAACTCATAGACGATGGTGGTTCCGCGTTTTTCCGAAGCCACGAGCCCCGCTTCCCGCAGAACCGCGAAATGTGCCGACATCGTAGGCTTTGAGACTTTGAATTCGCCCGCGAGGTCGCCGGCGCTCTTCGGTCCCTGTTTCAGCAGTTCAAGCACGCGCCTTCGCGTAGGGTCCGCGAGGGCTCTGAAAACAACGCTCATATTTCGATGATTAGCGAATTAACAAATTAATGTCAATCGCCGGCTGCTACACCGACCTCGCCGGCTAAGGCGCCAGCGCCGCGATCTGGCTGGCTTGCGCGTAGGCGGCCGATGCGGCGCTATCGATTGGCGCTGCGACCTGCGGGTAGTGCTGGTAGGCGAAGCCCAAAGCGCCCGCGCCTAAGAGGCAGAGGGTCAAGACAATCGCAAACGCTCTGCTGCTGCTGTCGGAATATAGGCGCATGTCAGTCCCCACCGTGTGTGCTGGGCGCGCCACGCGTTTGGCGCGCGCCGTGTAAATGCGAGCGCGGGCAGGGCTGCTTACAAGGAGCGCAGGCCGCGCCTTGCTGCTCAAAAGCCGCCGCCACGCGACATCTTTGGTCAACCGTGCGCTGTGTGCGCTCTCCACGGGCGGCGGCGCGCCATCAAGGCGCACGCAGACGAGCGCACCCGTCGCGCGCGCCGTTCGCGCCGCCGCCCGGAGCGCGGGCGTCCCCCGCGCCGCGCGTGACCACAACATGACGATCTTATCCGTGCCGACGCGCCTGCCGCGCGGCTCGTAATCGCAGACCTCGTACCCAAGCAACCGCAATTGCGCGGCGACCCCGCGCGCTTGCGTTTCCGCGCCGCGAGGGTGGGCGATGAAGATGCGTTTGGTCATGCGCGCTTTTCTTGCGAGCCCGCCGCGCCGGCAGCCAAGCCGCCGGTTCCCTCAATGTGGTGGAAAATCCCGGGGCGCCCAAAACGCAGGCCGGTCGCTTAAACAACAAGCGGGCGTCCGCCTGTTCAAGTGGCCGAAAGAGTTGCAGCCTATGATCCGAGGAGCAACGAAGCAGCAACTGTCGTTAAGCGCGCGCAATACGTCTGAAGCAAAATTTACTATAAAAATCAGCAACTAATACGCTCGCCCTCATCATGCCTTAACCTCAAGGCGTTTCATTATGACACTCCCGGAATGAGCGCAGAAAAGGCGTTCGACTGGGTTGGTGGTTGGTTGGTGAGGCGCACATGGCCCGGGTGGCGGTGCTTTTAGGGGGCTTGAGCCCTGAGAGGCCTGTGAGCCTCAGCTCTGGCAAGGGGTGCGCAGACGCGTTGCGCCGCCTGGGCCACGAGGTCATCGAAATTGATCCGCAGAACCCCGGCTGGATCGCCGAGCTGCAGGACGCGCGCGCTGACGTTGCGTTCAACGCCCTTCACGGCGAGTGGGGCGAAGACGGCCGCACGCAAGGCGTGCTCGACTATCTGAAGCTTCCCTACACACACTCGGGCGTGCTCGCGTCGTCGCTGGCGATGGACAAGGACAAATCCAAAGCTGTGTTCGCGCAGGTGGGCCTGCCGCTTGCGAATGGCAAACTGATGCACCGCCTCGACGCGGCGAAGGCACACCCGATGCCTGCGCCGTACGTCGTCAAGCCGAACGCGCAGGGCTCCTCAGTCGGCATCTTCATTGTCCGCGAAGGCGCCAACCGTCCCCCAGAGCAACTTCTCGATCCGGACTGGACGTTCGGCGAAGAAGTTCTGATCGAGGAATTCATTGACGGCAAAGAACTCACTGTTGCGGTGATGCATGATCGCGGCGCGCTTGCGGTCACTGAGATTTTCGTCGCCAGCGATGGCGAATGGTACGATTTCGACGCCAAGTATTCCGACGGCGGCTCGCGCCACGTGGTCCCGGCCGACATTCCGCAATCGATCGCCGATCAATGCATGCGCGCGGCTGAAGCGGCGCACCACGCGCTCGGCTGCCGCGGCGTGACTCGCAGCGACTTCCGCTACGATCCCAAGCGCGACCGCATTGCGCTGCTTGAGGTGAACACACAGCCGGGCATGACGCCCACCTCGCTGGCGCCCGAACAGGCTGCTCACGTCGGCATGTCGTATGACCAACTCGTCCAGTGGATCCTGGAGGATGCGTCATGGCCGCGGTGAGAGCGCGCCGCTCTGGCGGTGGAAAGGGTGGCGGACGCGGCTCTGAGTCGCGCGGCGGCCGCCACCGCGCACCTGCCGTACCGGCTTACGAGTCCATGCCGCGCCTTGCGCGCATCAAGCTCTCCGGCGGGCTCTCGCCGGGCGACGTGCAAGTCACGGGTCGCAGTCTCGCAATGGCGTTGACGGGCGGCGTGTTGTTTCTCGGTATCGCTGTCGCTGGCGCGGCTTGGCTCGGCTCGTCATTGTTCGACGCAAGCGAAGCGTTCGCGCGCTCCGCCGACGCGACGGTCGCCAACGCTGGCTTTCAGATCGAAGACATCCAAGTCGCCCAACTGCCAGGCTCGCCGACGATCAGCGAGGCTCGCGAACAGGAAGTCCGCGCGCTCATCGTGCCGGAAGGCCGCCACTCGATTCTTGCGCTCGACCCACAAGACGTGAAGGCACGCGTCGAGAGCCTTGATTGGGTTGCTAACGCGCGCGTGCGCCGTTTGTGGCCGTCCTCGCTCTTGGTCGAGGTCGAGCGCCGCCAAGAATATGCTATCTGGCAGGACGAGAACCGCCAGAGCGCCGTCATCGACGCGAATGGCGAACGCTTGTTGACGGAGCGCGTTGAAGATCACGCCAATCTGCTGCGTGTTGTCGGCCGCGGCGCCGGTCCCGCCGCGCCGCCAATCCTTGCCGCCCTTGAAGGCATGCCGGACGTGCGCGAGCGCACTGTTGAGCTTGTGCGCATCGGCGATCGCCGCTGGGATCTGCGTCTGACTTCGGGCGCCGTTGTCGCGCTGCCCGAAGAGGGTTCGCTAGAAGCGCTCGCGCAATTGCAGCATTTGCAACAGCAATACGCTTTGCTTGACCGCCCGGTGCAGCGACTTGACATGCGCGCGCCAGGGCGGCTCGCGGTTCGCATTCACCCCGCCCTAGAAGGCGCGCCGCTGATGGGGGGCGTCTAATGGCCGTCCAAGCGAAACAGTGCGAAGATGCTGCCTTCGAAGAGCAACGCGCTGCGCCGTTGGTCGCATCGCTCGATGTTGGCGTCTCGAAAACAGTCTGCCTCGCCTCACGCCACGATCCAGTGCTCGACATGCACCCGGAGCGTCCGTTGCGCGTGCTGGGAGTGGGCCACCAAACCGCGCCGGCCATCGCCAGCGGCAAGCCGGCGGATTTTGACGCCTGTGCGCGCGCCATCGAAGTTGCGATCGCCGAAGCCGCCGCCATGGCTGGCGCTCCTGTCGGCCGGGTGGTCGCGTCCTATTCGGGCCCTGGTCTCAACTCGCAAATTGTCCGGGGCGCTACGCGGATCAAGGGCGCGGCGATTTCGCATCGCGACATCGAAAACGCCATCGACGAGGCAATGAAGGCGGCGCCGACGCCCCAGCGTTCCTTCATCCATGTCGAACCGCTCCGCTACATGATCGATGACGGTGAAGGCATTCCCGATCCGCTCGGCATGCCAGGCAAGATGCTCGCCGTCGAAGCGTGCGTCGTCACCGCGCCGACCGAAGCGATGAATGCGCTGAAGGCCTGCATCCGCGAAGCGGGCGCGGAAGTTGAAGATATCATTGCCGGCCCGCAGGCTGCCGCGCTTTCGGCGCTGACGCCTGAAGAGCGCGAAGAAGGCGCGCTGCTGATCGATCTGGGCGCTGGCGCTGTAGGTGTCGCTGTCTACGCCGACGAGGCGCTGGTCCATTGCGAGACCATTGCCGCCGGCGGCGTGCGTCTCACACGCGATCTCGCCATGAAGCTGCAAACCACCTTTGCCGCGGCTGAGCGGGTAAAGTTGCATTTTGGCGCCGTCGGCAACGCTTGCGATCCGCGCGAAGCGGTGGCGGCGCCGAAGCTCGGTTTGGATGGCCGGTTGGAAGCCGCGACCACGCTCCGCGGGGTGATCTCAGATACGCTGAGCCCGCGCATGTACGAAATGTTGCTGGCAGTGCGCGATCGTCTTGTTCGCGCTGGTCTGTGTGGCGGAGAAGGGCCGCAGCGCACCGTGATCGTGGGCGGCGGCGCCTTGATCCCTGGCGTGCGCGAACTGGCCGCTGAAGCGCTGGGCATGCCCGTGCGCGTGGGACGTCCGTTGGAACTATGCGGTTTCGACCATGGCGAAGCCGGCCCGGCATACGCCGTTGCGGCCGGGCTGTTGCGCCATCGCCTCGACAACACCGATCTTGAGCTTGTCGATGGCGACTTCCATCCCTCGCTCTCCCATCTTGGCTCCTCGGTCCGCAATGCCGTTCACGGCATGTGGAATTGGTTGCGCGAGAATTTCTGACGCGGGCGTCTGCGCACGCAGTTGGGGTAATCAGGCAGTGGAGGACTCGCGCCCGACGCGAGTACGCTTCCCCACACGCATTTCCGCGGCGCAATACTAGCCAACGACTAGAACCATTCCGTCTGATTTCGTGAATTTGTCACATTGGGTGGGGGACGCCCTATGCGATCTAGTTTTGAGGGCGCGTGCGTTTGCTTGGATCTCGGCACGGCGATGTCGAAAGCAAGCGTGTGGTTGGGCGCGCACGAGAAGGATGTCGCGCCTTTGCCGATTGGCTTGGCCGCGGGCGCTGACCATCCACTACTCACGCCTTCAGCGATGTACGTTGACGACGGCCGAATCTTCTTCGGTCCGAATGCACTGAAACGCGCCGAGCAAGGCCTGGATTCGCGTCGCAACCCTATCGTCTCGTTCAAGATGATTCTTTCAGCACGTGAGATTGAACCTACGCTGGCGCTCAAGCTCAGCCGCGCTGTGGATCCGAGCGGCACCCTCTGCCATCGCGATGGCATAGTGCTCTATCTCGCATATCTCGATCAGCTTATCCGGCATGCCGTTGAGAATGAACCTGGCATGTCCCTTGAGTTGGCGCTCGCGCCACGCCGTCTCACGAGTCCCAACTGGCAATCCTTCGACGAGGCTCGGCACATCATAGCGGTGCTAGTCGATGAAGCTGCCGCAGTTTCTCGCGATATCGGCTCGACTTTGTGCGCGTCGGAAGGGGTGTCTTTGCAGCGCGTTCGCACCGCACTCGATGCTGCGCGCGCTGAACCTGTGCGTGGCGCCTTTGGCGGCGTTCGAATCCATGTCCGCGGCTTGCGCCTATGCTAGCTTCGCTCGCGCCAGCGAGCCGTTCGTGTTGGTCATCGATATGGGCGCCGGCACAACCGACATCGCCGCATTTGAACGGGATGTCGCGGTCGCGCCTTCGAAGCTCGCTGAGATCGCGCTTTCCAACCAGTGCTGTCCGCTCGCGGGCGACGAACTCGACAACATACTAATCGACCTCTTCGTTCGCTCGGGTGGCAGGCGGGGGCTCGCGGCCCAGGACCGGTTGTGGCGCGCGGTGAAATTGTCGGCGCGCTCACTCAAACACGATCTCTTTGAACGCGGCGAGAGCGTCTTCCGAGACCGTACCAAGAAACGAATCCGCGTCACGCGCGGGGGTCTTGAGAGAGATCCGTCCTTCCGCGCCTTTTGCAAAGCCCTGACGCACACAGTGGCCGCTAGTTTTGCACCTCTCAACGAGCGTGCGCGGCAAAAGGGGGCGAGCACGATTACGGTGCTGCTGGCCGGCGGAGGCGCGAACTTGCCGTTCATGTCGAAAGTAGTGCGCGCGGCAGCTGCTCGCGCCAAGGTCAAGCTAAAGTTGAAGATCGAACGCTTCGGCGCAAACTGGTCGTTGCCGCACCGCCGGCACCCGTTCGACGGCGTGTTCCCGCAGCTTGCGATCGCCATGGGCGGCGCTCTTGCTCCAGTTGTGCAAATTCCGGCGGGCGAACCAGCTACATCCAGCGCGTAGGACCCACCCTTTGGGTGCGAACAATTGGCCGAATTCGCTCGCCAACAGTCCCGTTTGGCCGCCGCCTCGCCGCAAAAGCGCCGCTTCAGTTTCCAACACTTAACGAATGCTTAAACGCCGTCGCCGACGGTGCAGTGCGAGCATGGGCGAATCGTGAGACCGGTCGCCTCTGGAGCGGGAAATGAGCCAGTACAGCGCGCCGACAATTCACGACCTGAAACCACGCATTGTGGTGTTTGGGGTTGGCGGCGCCGGCGGCAACGCCGTGAACAACATGATGGACGCCCACCTACAGGGCGTCGAGTTCGTCGTCGCTAACACCGACGCGCAGGCGCTGACGCGTGCGCGCACGCCGAACCGCATCCAACTTGGTCATTCCATCACTGAAGGCCTGGGCGCGGGCGCCCGTCCGGAAGTGGGGCAGGCGGCGGCTCAAGAGAGCCAGCCCGAGATCATCGAATTCCTGGAAGGCGCACACATGGTGTTCGTCGCCGCCGGCATGGGCGGCGGCACTGGCACCGGCGCTGCGCCCGTCATTGCGCGCACGGCGCGCGAGCGCGGCATCCTGACGATCGCTGTCGTCACCAAGCCGTTCCACTTCGAAGGTCAGCGCCGGATGCAACTCGCGGAGGCGGGCGTGCAGGAGCTGCGCAAGCACGTCGACACGCTGATCGTCATTCCGAACCAGAATCTTTTCCGCGTCGCCAACGAACGCACGACGTTTGCCGAGGCGTTCCAGCTAGCGGATCAGGTGCTTTATAGCGGCGTTCGCGGCGTCACCGACCTCATGGTGATGCCGGGCCTCATCAACCTCGACTTCGCTGATGTCCGCACCGTCATGGCCGAGATGGGCACCGCGATGATGGGCACGGGCGAGGCGCACGGTGCGAACCGGGCGCTCGATGCGGCGCACGGCGCCATGGCCAATCCGCTCTTGGACATCGTGTCTATGCGCGGCGCCAAAGGCGTGCTGATCAACATCACCGGCGGCTTCGACATGACGCTGTACGAAGTCGATCAGGCTGCGAACGAAATTCGCGCCGAAGTCGATCCAAACGCGAACATCATCTTGGGTTCGACGTTCGACGAAACGCTGGAAGGTCGCATCCGTGTATCGGTGGTCGCCACCGGTATCGATGACGAAGCCATCATCACGCAAAACACCGTTGTCGAGCCAGCGCGGCGCGCTGCCGAAGCCACGCCGCGCCGCCCAGTTGTGCCGCCGCGGGCTGAGATCCAGCGTGACCCGCCGCCGCGTCCAATGCGCGAGCCGGCCTATGACGAGCCGCGCCCAAGCTTTGCCAATGACGACGTCGCGCCGGAACGTCAGCCCGCGCCGCAGCCGGCCGCGAAAAGCGGCGGCTTCAGCATGTTCGGCTGGAAGAAACCCGACTCAGCGCGCGACGAACCTCGCGAGTTCAACCTGGACGCCCCCGACCCAGAGCCGCGCCGCACACAAGACGAAGCCGCGCGCGACCCGGCGCTCGATGAAGAGCTGGAAATTCCTGCCTTCCTCCGCCGGCAAATGAATCCGCGCTAGGGGCTAACCGCCCCAGAGCTTCTTGCGAACCGCGGCTTCGCGTTCGGTGAGCGCCCCGGCTCTGGCGAGTACGTCAAATCGTTGCAACGCCGCGCGCCGGTGCGATTCCGCATCGGGCCCGCCGGCGCCCGCCAGATGACTCTCGACGATGGCGCAAAAGCGCATGCCTTCGAGGTCGTCAGCCTCAAATAGACGAAAGGCGAGGGCGAGTTCGTCCTCCCAGGCGGCGCGCGCCGCGGCGAGATCGCCCATCGCTTTTGCGGCGAGGCCCAAACGCTCGAGCGGCACGGCCAGCGCATGCGCGGCTGCGCGGTCGTTCGGCACGCTCTGAATCAGGGCGAAGCGGATTTTCGCGCTTTCACTGAAGGCTGCGCGCGCGGTGGCAGTCTCATTGCTCTCCAACGCGGCGTCGCCTTGCTTCACCAAGGCGACGGCCAGTCCACGCGCGTGGCGCACATCGTCGGGCGCGCGATCGCGCGCCATCCGCCGCATTTCCACTGCGCGCGCGAATGCATCTTGCGAAGACGCGCGCGCGGCGCGAGCAATTTCACCTAAGCGGTCCCAGCACGCAGAAGCGTCCGCCAACCAAGCGGCGGTGGTATCTTTCATCGATGCGAAGCGCTCGGCGCTTGCGCGCGCTTCGTTAGCTGCTTCGTGTGCTACCTCAAGTTCGCCGGCGCGTAGGGCGTGGTCAGCTTGATCGAGCAGCGTGTGGATGAGGAATCGGGCCGGCTCTTGCGCCAAGCGGTTCGACGCGCACAATTGTTCCGCCAACGCGCGCGCCTGCGCCATCGACTCTGAGGCTTCGGCCGCATCACCGAGTGCTGCACGTAGCGCTGCGCGGATGCGCCAAGTGCCGGCAAGGGCCCAACTCTCTCGCGCATCCTTGGCGGCCATTCGCAATCGCACTTGCAGCGATTTATCCATCGCCTCGCGCGCTGCATCAGGGGCGCCTCGGGCGTAGTCGGCCTCCGCGGCCAGCGCCCACGCATCGGAAAGCACCGCGCGCCAATGCGGCTCGCTTGTTTCCGTAATGGAGAGCGCTTCGTAGCGGCCAATGGCTTCGCGGATACGTCGGCGCGCAGAGGCGGGCTGATTGGCGTCAAGCTCCAACGCGCCCAACCGCAGTTCGGCATCGGCGATGTCGGCAGCGAGTTCCGGCGTTTCCCCGAGTTGCGCTGTGGCGGCGCGCAACATTGTCAGCGCGCCTTCGGCCCCTGTCTTCGCCCGCGCAAAATCGCCGACGCTGGCGTCGAGTTCTGCAATACGCCCGCGCGCGCGTGCGTACCAACGCGCCGCGTGAGGGTCGCTGCGGTTCACATTGAGAGCGGCGTCAGCCAGTTGCAGGGTTTGGGTGAAATAGCTCCGTGATTTGTCCGGTTCGCCTTGGCCCCTGGCGATGTCGCCCAGCATGAAGGCGGCTCGCACTTTCGCCGCTGCCGGAGCGTCCGAGGTGAGCAGTTTCGCTGCCTCTTGGCCGGCGGTCTCTAGGTCCCCAGCCTCGGCGGCGAGGCGCGCCAAGCCTAGTCGCGGCGCCGGATCGAGCGGGGCGAGTTGCACCGCCAGCATCAGCGCTTGGCGGGCGCGAAGCGGGTGTGACTGATCCCACAGGGCGGCGGCGCGGCGGGCCGCCAGCGCCGCGCCCGGTCCGCCTGCCTGTGCGAGCGCCCAAAACGCGTCCGCGTCCTGTCCGGTGGGTTTCCCAGTTTCTGTCATTCTTTCAGGCGTTTAATTCACTCTGGTTAACCGTCACAAACCGTAACCCAACGTGTTTTGTCCGTTGGGGAACTCGTTTGATACACCAAGCGTCGGGTCGGGGGGCCCGAAGTCCTGCTGGGGGACGAGAAGGTGGCATCTGTGCGTCGTCAACAGACCATAGCAGGTCCGGCCATGTGCGCGGGCGTGGGAGTGCATTCGGGAGCCCATGTGCGCATGGTGCTGTCGCCCGCGCCAGTGGATACGGGCATCGTGTTCGTGCGTTCGGACGTGCGCGGGGTGTCGTCCAATTCGATCGCCGCTCACGCTGACAGCGTTTCAGAGACGCGCAACTGCACCACCATCCGCAATGCCTCCGGTGTGGAACTCGCGACCATCGAACATCTGATGTCGGCATGCGCGGGCCTCGGCATCGATAACCTCATCGTTGAGGTGGACGGCCCGGAAGTGCCGATCCTCGACGGCTCCTCCGCGCAATTTGTGCAAGTTTTGCTGAACGCTGGCGTGAAGCAACAGCAAACCACGCGTCGCGTGATCAAGATTCTTGAGCCGATCGAAGTCCGCATGGGCGCGAAGAGTGCGGCCCTGTTGCCGTCGGAAGGATATGACGGCCTCGATATGGACGTGACGATCCGTTTCGCGGATGCCGCTATCGGCACGCAACGCCGCCGCGTGCATCTGTCGCCGGAAACCTTCCTGAACGACATCGCTGATGCGCGCACCTTCGGCTTCCTGGCCGATGTCGAAACAATGCGTGCGGCTGGCCTCGGGCTCGGCGCCTCGATGGCGAACGCAGTCGTTGTGGATTCTGGCCGCGTTGTGAATCCGGAAGGACTTCGCTTCGACGACGAATTTGTCCGTCACAAGATGCTGGATGCGGTGGGCGATCTGTCGCTCGCCGGCGCCCCGATTTGTGGCCGCTTTGTGGCAGACCAACCCGGTCACGCTCTCAACGCCCGCCTGGTGCGCGCGCTGCTAGATACCCCGGAAGCGTGGTGTTGGGAGCACGGCGAGGCTCTCGAAACGGTACGCGAGGCCCAGCCGGCCTTGGTTGCCGCCGCGCGCTAGCGGCTGCTCACACGCAACAGCCGCAGGCGCTTTGCGACGCGCACGGGTTCCTGTATCAGCGGATCAAAATCCGCTTCGCGGCGGCTCCTGAGCTTAAAAGAGGCCCGGCAGAATGACCCCTCGGAACCTTCAGCTTACCCGGGCTCTCGCGCTCGCCCTTTTGGCCGGCGGTACAGCGGCCTGTGGCGGCGTGCGCGAGCGCGCCGACGTCCAGTACGTCGAAGAGCCTGCAACCGCGCTCTACAACCGCGCGGCAGATGCGCTTGATCGTGGCCGGTATCCGCGCGCGCTCGCTCTGTTTGGGGAAGTTGAGCGTCAGCACCCGTATTCGTCGTGGGCGCGCCGCGCCATGCTGATGGAAGCCTACACGAACTATCAGGCGCAGCAGTACGATGATGCGATCGAGAACGCGCAGCGCTTTATCTCTCTGCACCCAGGCAACGAGAGCGCGCCTTACGCCTATTATCTGATCGCCATCTGCCACTTCGAACGCATCATGGACGTCGGGCGCGACCAAGGCACGACCGAGCGCGCGCTTGCAGCGCTCAACGACGTGGTGCGGCGCTATCCGGACAGCCCGTATGCGCGCGACGCGCGCCTGAAGCTCGACATGGTCTACGACCAACTCGCCGGCAAAGAGATGGCGATCGGCCGTTTCTATCTACAGCGCGATCAGCATCTCGCGGCGATCAACCGCTTCCGGAATGTGATCGAGAACGAGAATTTCCAGCGCACCACCCACGTGCCGGAAGCGCTCCATCGCCTGGTCGAAGCGTATCTCTCGGTTGGCATGACCGAAGAAGCGCAGCGTATGGCCTCGATACTCGGCTACAACTTCCCAGGCAGCGAGTGGTATCAGCGCAGCTACGCGTTGATGACGCAACAAGGCGTGGCGCCGGTTGCTGTCGAAGAAGCTGAACGCCGTGGCTGGCTACGCCGCACGTTCGGCCGGGTGCTCTAGCCTCCTCGTTTCAGGGGAGGGCAATGAGCGACAAAGCTGTCGACAAACTAAACGAAAAGGAAGCGGCGGCTGAGCTTCAGCGGTTGGCCGAGCAAATCGCGCGTCACGACAAACTTTATCACGGCAGGGACGCACCCGAGATTTCGGACGCCGAATACGACAAGCTCCGAAACCGCAACAACGCCATCGAAGCGCGTTTTCCAAATCTCGTTCGCGAAGACAGCCCGACGTTGAGCGTCGGCTTTGCCGCTGCGGAGAAGTTCGGCAAGGTTCGGCATGCTGTGCCGATGCTGTCGCTCGATAACGCGTTCGATGCCGAAGATGCGCGCGCATTCGTGGCCAAGGTGCAGCGCTTCCTCAACCTCGATACGCTTCCGATCATAACGGCTGAGCCAAAGATCGACGGCCTATCTGCTTCGCTCTGTTATGAAAACGGCACTTTCGTGCAAGGCGCGACGCGAGGTGATGGCCGTGAAGGTGAGGACGTCACAGCCAATCTCCGTACCATCGCTGACATCCCGCACTCGATAAGAGGCGCGCCTGCTGTGCTTGAAGTCCGCGGCGAGGTTTACATGGAGAAGGCCGCGTTCGCGAAGATGAATGCCGACCTCGAGAAGCAAGGCAAGCCGACCTACGTCAATCCGCGCAACAGCGCCGCTGGCGCGCTCCGCCAGCTTGATCCAAAAATCACCGCGTCGCGTCCGTTGCGCTTTTTTGCGCATGGCTGGGGCGAGTTAAGCGAGCCGTTGGCTGAAACCCAATTCGACAGCGTGCAGCGTTTGGCAAGGCTGGGCTTTCCTCTCGCCGGCATTAAGCGCGCAAAGAACGCCGAAGAGTTGCTCGCAATCTACGGCAGCATCCTCGATGGCCGCCAGAAGCTTGCCTATGAAATTGACGGTGTCGTTTACAAGGTGGACTCGCTTGCCCTGCAGCAGCGCCTGGGTTTCGTCTCCCGCAGTCCGCGGTGGGCGATCGCGCACAAGTTTGCGGCTGAGCAGCAGCAAACCACACTTGAGGGCATCGACATCCAGGTGGGGCGAACCGGCGCGCTGACGCCTGTCGGGCGGTTGAAGCCGGTCTTCGTTGGCGGCGTCACCGTCACCAATGTGACGCTGCACAACGCCGACTACATTCGTGGCGTCGGGGCTGACGGCGGCGCTATCCGTGGCGGCAAAGATCTACGTATCGGCGATACTGTGGTCGTGCAACGCGCAGGCGATGTCATTCCGCAAATCGTTGATGTGCTGTTGGAGAAGCGCGCGAAAGGGGCGCGGAGATATCAGTTTCCGGAGCGCTGCCCGGTCTGCGACAGCCACGTCGCGCGAGAACTGGAGCCGGGCGAAGAGGGTGTCATTGCGCGCTGCACTGGCGGCCTCAACTGTCCCGCGCAAGCGGTGGAGCGTTTGATCCATTTCGTCGCTCGCCGCGCCATGGATATCGATGGCCTCGGCGCCAAACAGATCGAAGAATTCTACGATCTCGGCTGGGTGAAGGAGCCTGCCGATATCTTCACGCTCCACAAGCATCGCGATGAACTGGTGACGCGCGAAGGCTATGGCGAAAGAAGCGTGACCAATCTGCTCGCCAGCATCGACGCGCGCCGCGAGCCGGAATTTGCCCGCTTCCTCTATGCGCTTGGTATTCGCGATATTGGCGAAACAACCGCAGGCGTCATCGCGCGCCGTTTCGAGAGCTGGGACGCTTTCCGCATTGCCGTCGATGCTGCTGTCAAGGCGCGTCCCGGCGAAGCTTATGAAGCGTTGGAGCGAGTGCGTGGTGTGGGTGACGGCGCGCGCGCCGCGCTCATAGCCGCCGCTCCAGATCTGAAATCGCCGCGCGGCGATCTTTTCGAAGAAGGCGACGCGCCGAAGGTCAAAGGAGTCACCGCGAAGGCCTGGCAGGGCCTAATCGATGCATTCGGCTCGCTCTCCGACGCGATTGCCGCGACAAAGGCTGCCGCGAAGCAGGCGCCTGGTGACGATTACCTTGAGCTTGCCCGGATCGACGGCGTTGGCCCCGTCGCCGCCGATCATCTGGTCGATTTCTTCGCCGAAAAACACAATACTGAAGCACTGAAGCGTCTGCTCAAAGAGGTCGCGCCGAAGGATCAGCCGCGTGCGGCGACATCGAGCAAGGTTGCGGGTCTCACCATCGTCTTCACCGGCACACTAGAGAAGATGACGCGTGACGAAGCGAAAGCGCGTGCCATTTCGCTCGGCGCCAAGGTTTCCGGCAGTGTTTCCAAGAAGACGGACCTCGTGGTCGCCGGTCCGGGGGCAGGCTCAAAACTCGCGGAAGCGGAAAGGCACGGCGTGGAAGTCATTGACGAGGATGAATGGATCAAGCGGAGTAGCTAAAAAGTGGGAGGGCGGCGCGAGCCGCCCTCCGTTCTTCATGCCGCAATTGCATCCTCAGCGTTCGACGCGAAGCGCGACGCGTCTGTCTGCAAGTACTTGTCCAGCGCAGCCGTCAATTCCGCTAGGCTGAGTTTGCCATCGCCATCGGTGTCGAGACTGGAGAACGCCGACGTCGTCGTGTCGTTTTCATCAGCGCCCGTAGCTGAGGTCAGTTCGCTTAAACTGATGCCGCCGTCTTGATCGCTGTCCACTGCGGACAGAATGCGCGACGCCAGATCAGATGGGCCTCCGCCCGGAGGAGGGCCGCCGGGAGGTGGCCCGCCCGGGGGTGGCCCGCCGGGAGGCGGGCCCATAGCTTCGAGCGATGTCGCCAGTTCGTCGCTGGTCAGCACGCCGTCTCCGTCAGCGTCCAGCACTGCGAACGCTTCGCTGGCTCGGCTCGTGCCTGCCGCGCTGGCCTCCGACAGACTCAGCGCGCCATCGCCATCGGAGTCGAGGCTGCTGATCATGCGCGTTGCGGCATCCGTGGTGCTTGGCCGGCTGCCCTGCATGCTCAGCAATTGCATCAACATGTCCGACGATATTTGCGCGCCGCCGACGCCTGTCATCGTCGTTTTCGATGCGGCGCCCGGCATTTGTTGCCCGGCGCCCGGCACGTTTTGCTGCTGCTTTTGCGGTGGAGGGAAGAGCTCCCGCACCGCCCAGGCAGAGGAACTGCCTGAAATTCCGGATATTTGCATTGAAGCAGACGTCCTTCGCTAAGCCGCAGAAGGAATGCGCGCGGCGCCGCCCGCTAAGCGAAGCAACCCACGTGCTGCGCCACACTTTGACACAGCTATTTCTGCTGAATTCGCCGCAACCTTGTGTCAGCGATCTTAATGCGCGTTAGCGGCCCATCGCGATCGCGGTGCCGAGCGTGTCGGCATACTGCTGAAATGCAGTGATCTTGCCGTCCTTCACGCGGAAGACATGCGCAAACTGCGCGCGCATCTTTTTGCCAGTGGCCTTGTTCACGCCGCCGTAATGGCCGAGCGAAACGATGGTGTCGCCGCCATCGATCAACTCGTCAGAAACGGCGCTGAAGCCATCCCAATCAGCGCCGATGCGGGCAAACACGCCGGTCAAAACACCGTTCGGCCCAATGTGCGGATTGAGATCGGCATATGGATAGTTCTCTGCTTCGTTCCAAACGATATCCGGCGACATGGTCGCGAGCGCCGCTGGTATGTCGCCCTTTGCAAAGGCGGCGTAGAGGGCTTTGACGGGTTCGACGTTGTTCATGGTGTTGCTCCTTGCGCCTTGCTGCGCAGATCCGTAAGTGCTGCCGCGATGACGACGACGAGATAGATCGCAAGAATTGTGGCGCCGCTTTGCGCTTGCAACGGTCCGTCCGGCTGCGGCGAGAGCATCGCCACGATTTGCAGCGCAACTAGAAAGCCGATGAACCCAATCGCTGGCCACGCCGCACGCCCAAGCGTCTTGCGGCTCGCCACCCACGCGGCGCCGCACACTGCGATCAAGCCAATCTCGACGGCCTGTTCGGGCACGGGAAAATTCCAAAGCGCAAACCCCACCCGCTGACCGCCAGGCCAAAGCTCCAGATCCGGCCGGTGGACGAGCAGATCGAGCAGCCAATGCGAGAACACCGTAAGGCCAACGGCTAGGCTCGCCGACAGCGGCAAGGCCAAGCGCACCAATAGCGCCGCACCAACGCTCCACGCGAACGCGGCTGGCAGCGAATGCGTCCAGGGCATGTAGTCGAGCACCAGCGCCGAGCCGGGAAGGGTAGGGTCGACGCGTGCGTGCTCAAGCCCCGTGATGATGAACGATGACCAGCCGATGTCGACGAGCTGCGATGCAGCGGCCAGCGTCCACATGGGCGCCTTGGGCGCAATCGCCTTCGCCGCCATCGCCGCTGCATAGTGGCCAACGAACATCAGCGCCTCCCGCTAGCGCGCGAGTTCATACATGATGTCGATAAAGCCCATGACCGCGCCGTTCAGACCCTGCACCCGTGGATTGTTGCTGTCGATCAGGAAGTACTCGTTTGGCGCATGCGCGCCGTTGCCGTGCCCCAGCCCGAACTGGCCTGCCGGCAAGCTCACTGGCGGCGCTGTGAACACCGCACCCGGCCATGAACCCGCCAGGCGCGGATTGAGCGTCGCCCGGGCGCCGGCCGTGCGATAGGCGGCGAGTTGCGCTTGCACGATCGCACTGTCTTCGGCTGTCTCGGTCGGATCGTAGCCGCCGCTGACGTTGACTTCGATATCGTTGAAACCGCGCGCATCGAGGTGGGCGCGCAATTTTGCCTCGCACTCCGCTCGCGTTTGGTTTGGCACCAAGCGCATGTCGAGCTTGGCGACGCCGCGATGCGGCAGGATTGTCATGCCGCCTGGGCCGGTGTAGCCGGCGACCAAACCTTCAATGTTCACGGTGGGCTGCGACGCAAGCCGTTCCAATGCCTGCGCCCAGGGCAGATCGTCGATGAAATGCGAGACGCCGTTGCGCTGTTTGTAGTCTGCCTCGCTTGAGTTGCGCGCGCCCTGCTGGATAAGCTCGCGCTCGCGGGCCGTGAGCGGCCGCACATTCTCGAACCAGCCATCGATCGCTGGCGTGTTGGCGTCTTCGCTGGTCAGCGTGTCGAGCGCGCGCACTAAACGCCAGACGGGCGCATCGATCATCGCTTTGGTGCTGGAGTGAATATCGCGCGTTGGGCCGCGGCCCCAGCGTTCGCCGCTGGCGACCAATTCGCATTCGATCACACCTTTGGCGCCAAGATTGACGCTGACGCCGCCCGTCGTTGGATCCTGCCACGCGCTCGGGATGAACACGCCAAGGCTTTGGCGCAGGCGCGCCATGATGTCGGGGCGCTGCACAACTTGATGGAAATGCGGGCTGCCGATTTCTTCTTCGCCTTCGCAGACGAGTACAATGTTCACCGGCGGCTGACGCCCCGCCGCGCGCAACGCGCGAAGCGCGCCGAGAAAGGCGATTTCCGGCCCCTTTTGATTCACTGCGCCGCGGCCAACGACAACACGTCCGAGGTCGTTGTCGACGAGCCGCGCTTCCAGCGGGGGTGACGACCACTCAGCCGGATTGAACTGCTTCACGTCGTACATGAAGTACACGGCAAGCGTCTTGGGCGCGCCGGCATCCAGAGTTGCATACACGCCCGGGGAGCCATCGGTCGGCACGATTTCCGCTGTTTGAAAGCCAGCGTCGCGTGCGAGCTGCGCCATATATTCGGCACCGCCCTGAATGTTCAGGCCTTCAGCTGCAATCGTTGGATTGCGAATCCAATCCTGCAGCAACGCGACGTTTTCATCCTTGTGCTGATCGATCACCCGCCGCAGGGCGCTGCGCCCTGGCGTCGCCGCATCCGCATCTGTGACAGCGAGCATGGGCGCAAGCGCGGCAGCGCCTGCCCAAAGGCCGCGCCGCGTCGGTTGCGCTACTTGGTCGATCTGCGGAATGTCACTGCGGTCCATGCTCGTCCCCTCGAAAGAGGGTGAGCCTAGAGCGGCTTCGTCGCGCTTTCTAGCCACGCCTTAGCGTCACCATCGAGTTGCGGGCCAATCTTTTCCCAGACACGCGCGTGATAGCCGTTGACCCACACAATCTCTTCTTTCGTGAGCAGAGACTTCACGATCAGTTCGCGCGCGATCGGCGCCAGCGTTAGCGTTTCGAAGCCGAGCATAGGCCGTTCGCCGCCTTCGACATCGGCCGCGGGCGTCACCACCTGCAAGTTCTCAATACGAATGCCATAGGCGCCGGTCTTGTAGTAGCCCGGCTCGTTCGAGACGATCATGCCCGGCTCGAGCGGCTGCGTGTTCACGAATTTCGCAATGCGATGCGGGCCCTCATGCACGCCCAGATAAACGCCGACGCCGTGGCCGGTGCCGTGATCATAATCGAGACCTGCTTCCCACAAACTCATCCGCGCAAGCGCATCGAGTTGGTGACCGGAGGTGCCTTTCGGGAAGCGCACGCGCGACAGCGCAATGTGGCCTTTGAGGACGCGCGTGAAGCGATCCTTCATCTCCTTCGAGGGGCGGCCAATCGCGACCGTGCGCGTGATATCGGTCGTCCCGTCGAGATATTGCGCGCCGCTGTCGATCAAGAAGAGCGAGCCGCGCGCCAGCTTGCGGTTAGTTTTCTTCGTCACCCGATAGTGAACAATCGCGCCGTTCGGACCGGCGCCCGAGATCGAGTCAAACGAGAGGTCTTTGAGCGCACCTGTGTCAGCGCGGAATTGCTCCAGTTTTTGACATGCTTCGATCTCTTGCACCTTGCCGCTTTGGCCTTCGGTCGCCAACCAGTGCAGAAAGCGTGAAACCGGCGCGCCGTCGCGTTGATGCGCCTTGTGCGACCCTTCGATCTCCTTGGCGTTCTTGCAGGCGCGCGGCAGCACGACTGGGTCTTGCCCGCGTACGATTTCAGCGCCGGCCTTCTTCAATTCTTCAAAATACCAGGCGCTCGCCGTCGATGGGTCGAGTTTGATCTTCTTGCCGCCGAGTGCGCGCAAAGCAGGTTGCAATTCTTCGCTCGGCTTGATCGCGACTTCGTTGCCGAGCCACTGGCGCAATTCCGGTGAAACTTTTTCGTCCGCCAAAAACAGATCCGCCGTGCCATCTTTGTGAAGCACCGCTTCGCCCAACGGCAGCGGCGTCCGCGCAACATCGCCGCCGCGTACATTGAACAACCAAGCAATCGAGGCAGGTGAGGTGATCACCACCGCGTCCGCGCCATCACTATCGAGTCCGTCGCCAAGCCGATGCCGCTTCGATGAAGCGTTCTCACCTGTGTATGTCTCTTGCTGCGGCACGACTTTCGCCATCGGGATAGGTGGCCGGTCGTCCCAAATTTCATCAATCGGATTGCGATCCACCGGCACGAGCGTCACGCCCGCGGCGTCGGCGGCGGCGCGTAATCGATCCAAGCTATCGGGGCTGTGAAGTTTCGGGTCATAGCCAATCTGCTGACCCTGCTTGCCGCGTTCGCGCAGATAGGCTGGCACGCCGCCATCAACCAGATCGCGATACGCAAAAAGGTCGCCATCGACCTGGGCCCGGACTTGCAGTGTGTAGCGACCGTCCACGAACACTGCCGCCTCATCGGCGAGAACCACCGCCGCGCCGGCCGAGCCGGTAAAACCCGTCGTCCAGGCCAAACGGTCATAGGCCGGCGGCACGTATTCATTCTGCCATTCATCCTCATGAGGTACGATGAAGCCGTCCAAGCCGGCGGCTTTCAGCGCTTTTCTCAAGCGCGGCAAATGCTTACGGCCAAGGGTGGGGCCGCCCGGATCGTCATAGGATTGGAACACGTCTTGCGTCCTTTGAGGCCCTGGTTCAGGGCAGGTTCAGAGCCAGGAGTTTAAGCCCTTGCGCTAAGAGGTTTAAGGGGCGGTGGCCGGAAAACCGGCCCCAGGCGCGGAGAAACATGGGTTCTTGGGTTCAAAAGGCAGCGGCGGCCGTGATCGCCCTGACGCTAGCGGCAAGCCCGGCAGCGTCGGGCCAGGACCTGCGCGATTACCTGACCCAGCAGCTGGACAATCAGGAGCCGAATAACGCCGAGCGCGGGTTCGCCCATGCGGTCGGGCCGTTGGCGGGCACGTTGTCGAGTTCTCGCGCCGCGCAGCTGCCGCTGACACTCCGTGCCGGGCAAGAGATCCGTATCGTCGGCGTCTGCGATCAAGCTTGCAACGACCTGGACATCCGCGTGCTCGATCCGCGCGGCGCGATCGTCGCGCAGGACGTCCGCAACAATGATCATCCGGTCGTTGATATGCGCGCCGAGATGTTTGGTCAGCACACGATTGAAGTCGCCATGATCGACTGCCGCGCGCCGCGCTGTCGCTACGCAGTCAACGTCTACACGCGCTAAGGCCTACGCCACACGAGCGTCATCCAAGCTTCCTTTGGAATCTGCCTTTCCAGAACGAGGCCGCGATTGGCGTATGCCTCGCGCACCAGCGGCGCTTGCGTACGCAATAGTCCCGACAAGATCAGCGTCCCACCAGGCTCCAGCACGCGGACCAGTTTCGGCGCCAGACGGATCAGCGGCCGCATCAGAATGTTCGCAAACACCAGATCGAACTGATTGCCCGCGATGTGGCGTGCGCCATCGCCGGCGATCACCCGCACGCGCGGCGCAACCTTGTTTTGATGCGTGTTGATTTCAGCAATCGCCGCCGCGCGGCGATCGATCTCAATCGCCAGCGCATCGGCGCCGTGTTTGGCCGAGGCAATCGCCAGCACGCCCGACCCCGCGCCCATATCCAGTGCACGCTCGACGCGGCGCTCGCGCAGCACGCCTTCGAGCGCCATCAGGCAGCCCCACGTCGTGCCGTGGTGGCCAGTGCCGAAGGCCTCGCTGGCCTCGATCCAAATCTTGGTGCGGCCGTTGTTCTCGCCCATCAGCGCATGCGCGCCTGCCACTACGAAGCGCCCAGCGCGCACCGCCGGAAGCCCTTCGAGCGACATCGCCACCCAATCGGCAGCCTTCACTTTCTTCTGCTTCAGATGAAGCTCAGGCGCCGCCGCGCCGACAATCGCCTCGACCGACAGTGCGTCCTGTTTCGTTGGTACGTAGATTTCGATTCGAAACCGGCCCGGCTTCTCCTCGAACCAGCTCACCGCATCAGCGGGCGAGGGGTCATGGCGATCCAACTCATCCGCCGCCGCGCGAATTTGAGCCAAGGTGCCTAGGGCTGTGAGGAGGAGCATAGGCGAGCGCTTACGCAGTTGGGCGGTCCTTGTCATCACTTCACACACTTTGGTGAGCACACCGGATCGTGAGCCGCCCTCTACGCGGGTTCGGTTAGCCTCTCTCGTGTCACTTGGGGGCTGATATGATCCGAGCACTATTCAGCATTGCAGCTTGTGTATGCGCCGCCGGTCCTGCGTTCGGTCAGGATATCTACGAGCGGCCCTATTGGGTTGATCGATCCGTCGTGGAGGCGCAGGGCCGTTCCCAGGTTATGGTACCGGCGGACGAGGCGTCATTTAGCGTTACGTTTACGGCGGTCGCCAGCGACGCGCGTGCAGCGTTGTTCTCGGCGTCCGATCGGGGGCGCCTTGCGGTGGCGGCCATTCGCGCGCGTGGTGGCGACACGACGCGAATTACATCGGAAGCGGCGGTAACTGCCATCTACCGCGAGTACCGAAACGGCGAAGGTGAGCGCGTCTCAAGTGAGCGCAACGACCAGATCGACAATTACTCAGCTGCCGTGACGCTGGAGGTTCGCGTTGGCGACGTCGGTCGCGCGTTGGATGCGCGAGCGGCGGCTCTCGCTGTGGGCCCCGAGCAGATCGGCGACCTGCAATTTCGTCTAACCCAGAGTTCGCCCGCGAGACTGCAAACCTATCGCGCTGCGGTGCAGAACGCAGCGGCTCGGGCGCGTATTGCAGCTGACGCAAGCGGGTCTCCGCTCGGTCGGCTGCTTGTTCTGCAAGAGGGGCAAGGGCCCTGCATCGGTCGCCCGCTCGGAGTCACCGGCACGAGAGTGGTGCGGCAAGACTTCGAAGCGATCAGTCCGATTGCGACTGTCAGAGCCGAACAGATTGAAGTCGCAGTCGGCAGTCGGACATTGCGCCTGAGCGCTGAGGATATTGCTCGGATGCAATTGCCATCCGACGCGCCGATGATCGAATTGTCGGCGTCGGTGTGTGCGATCTACGCTATTGGCTAAGCCGCGCTCGCGGGGATAACGAAGCTGTCGATGACGCGTTTTTCGCCAGCTTTTTCGAACTGCACGGTGAGCTTGTTGCCTTCGACGTCGCTAATGCGGCCGTAGCCGAACTTCTGATGGAAGATGCGGTCGCCGCGCTTGTAGGCGGAATCATCGCCACTTGAGCGCGCGATCAGTCGCGCTTCGCCATCAATCATAGGGGCGCGACCGGCTGTTGCGCCGCGTTCCTGCGCGCGCCGCCATCCGGGCGATTGATAGCTCGATGTGAACGGCTCCACCGCCATGTCGCGCACGCCGGGCGGCTGCATGCCGTAACCCGTCTCGCTCACGGCGTCGACGTTCGCCGCTGGCAATTCATCGATGAAGCGCGAGGGCAACACCACTTGCCAGCGCCCATAAATCTGCCGGTTTGCGGCAAACGAAATGCGCGCGCTTTCGCGGGCGCGGGTGATTCCGACGTAAGCGAGACGGCGTTCTTCTTCCAAACCTTTCTCGCCGCTCTCATCAATGGAGCGCTGCGATGGGAAGACTTGCTCCTCCCAGCCGGGCAGAAAGACGAGCGGAAACTCTAATCCCTTCGCGGCGTGCAACGTGGAAAGCTGCACGTTCTCGCCGTCGCTCTCGGACTCTATGTCGAGCACCAGCGCAACGTGCTCCAAATAGGCTTCCAGCGTATCGTACTGGGCCATCGACTGGACCAATTCCTTCAAGTTTTCGTGCCGGGTCTGCGCCTGCGGAGATTTGTCCCGGCGCAGCATCTCGGTGTAACCGCTCTCATCGAGCACGATTTCCGCAAGCTCGACGTGGCTCATTGTACGCGATTGCTCGCGCCAACGATCAAGATCGGTCAGGAACGAACGCAGCGCCGTGCGCGCCTTCAGCGGTAGATCGTCCGTCAGCACCATCTCGCGCGCCGCGCCGACCAAAGTGCGGAAGCGTGTTGCGCCGCCCGGCGCCTCGGGCTGCTCGGTGACGACTTCGCCAGTGTCCTGATCGAAGAGGGGGCCGTTATCGGTGACGAACCGCACTGGCGGTTTGCCGGCGTACGCGTGTAGCTTCTGCACCGTGCCTTCGCCGACGCCACGCTTCGGCTGATTTACGATGCGCTCAAACGCCAGATCGTCATCTTCGGAACGGATCAGCCGCAGGTACGCATGCACATCACGTACTTCGGCCCGTTCGAAGAAGCGCGGGCCGCCGATAACCTTGTAGGGGATGCGCAGCATCAGGAAGCGTTCTTCAAACGCCCGCATCTGCCACGCCGCGCGCACCAGCACCGCCACATCTGCGTAGGAGCGGTTGCCCTGCCGCCATCCTTCAATGTCGTCCGCGATCAGCCGCGCTTCGGCTTCGCCGTCCCAGACGCCGCGCACCTTTACGCGATAGCCAAGCTCGTCGTCGGTGAACAGCGTTTTGCCCAGGCGTCCGCGATTGTTTGCGATCAGATGTGACGCCGCCGCCAGAATGTGGCCAGTTGAGCGATAATTTTGCTCTAGCCGCACAACCTGCGCGCCGGGAAAATCGTGTTCAAACCGCAGGATGTTATCGACCTCGGCGCCCCGCCAGCCATAGATCGACTGATCGTCGTCACCGACGACGCACAGATTTTTCCGCGCCTGCGCCAGCAGACGCAGCCATAGATACTGCGCGACGTTCGTGTCCTGATATTCGTCCACCATTAGGTGGCTGAGCTTCTTGTGGTATGTCTCCAGCACGTCCGCATGGCGCTGGAAGATATCGATCATGTGCATCAGCAGATCGCCGAAATCGCACGCGTTCAAAATCTTCAGCCGCGCCTGGTAGATCGCGTAGAGCTTCACGCCGCCGCCATCGGCGAACGAGAAGCTCTCGCTCTTCGGCACTTTCTCCGGCGTCAGCGCACGGTTCTTCCAGCCGTCGATGACGCCCGCGAGTTGCCGCCCAGGCCAACGCTTCTCATCGATGCCTTCAGCCTCAATAATTTGCTTCAGCAACCGAACCTGATCGTCGGTATCGAGGATCGTGAAATTGTTTTTGAGCCCGACCAACTCGGCATGCGTGCGCAGCATGCGCGCGCTGATCGAGTGAAAGGTGCCGAGCCACGGCAGACCGCCGCCGCCGGGCCCCAGCAGCTTCTCAACCCGCTCGCGCATCTCGCGCGCGGCCTTATTGGTAAAGGTGACGGCTAATACCGACCACGGCTTGGCTCTGCCGGTCGTCAGCAAATGCGCGAGCCGCGTCGTCAGCACGCGCGTCTTGCCGGTGCCAGCGCCGGCGAGCACCAGCACCGCCCCGTCGAGCGCCTCCACCGCCGCGCGCTGCCCAGGGTTCAGCGACACGAGATAGGGCGCAGCCGCCGCGGCGCGCACGGAAATGGGCAGAGATTCTTCTGACACGACGCAAACATAGTAGCTGCTTCGCCAGGCACGAAACAGGAACAATTCACAGCGCTTGACTCGTCGTAAGCGCAGGCTTACGGTTAGCTATAGCTTACGCAATAGCCCTCGCCGCTCTCGCTGATCCCACTCGCCGCGCTGTGTTCGAGCGTTTGCGGGGAGGGCCGAAAGGGGTTGGCGAGATCGCCGCCGAATTGCCTGTCAGCCGCCCGGCCGTCTCGCAGCACCTCAAAGTGTTGAAAGACGCCGGCCTCGTTACGGACGAGCCGCGCGGCACGGCCCGCATCTATCGCATTCACGCCGATGGTCTTCGCGAGCTTCGCGACTGGCTGGATGGCTTCTGGGACGACGCACTCGATAATTTCAAAGCGCACGCCGAGCGTGACACGAAGGGGAACGAATAATGAGCGTGGTTGAAATTGCGCCGATCATAAAATCGATCGATGTCCGTCGCAGCGCAGGTGACGCATTCCGGATTTTCACGGAGGAGATCTCGGCGTGGTGGCCAATGAAGACGCACTCGCGCGCCAAGGACGCTGCCGGTGAGCGCACTGTGAAGGTCACTGTGGAGCCACGTATTGGCGGGCGCATCTACGAAACTTTGCACGACGGTCGCGAACTCGAATGGGGCGAAGTCGCCGCCTACGAGCCGGGCAAACACTTCGCCATGCTCTGGACCATGGGCCGCTCGCGCGAGCAAAGCACGGACGTTTCCGTCCGCTTCGAGCCGCTCTCAGACCAATCTTGCCGCGTGACGCTCACGCATGAAAACTGGGAGCGCATGGGCGAAGAAGGTCCGAAACTGCGCGAGGGCTACAACAACGGCTGGGTTGGCGTATTCGATAAGGGCTTTGGCGACTATGCTGGCCTAGTGGAGGGGTAAGAGATGGCACTGAAGATTCACGCATTCCCGCCGAGCCCACGCGCCTTCAAGGTCCTGGCAGTCGCTGAATATCTCGGTCTGCCCTACGAGTTCATTCTCTGCGATCTCACCAAAGGTATGCAAAAGGCAGACGCTTACGCGGTCATCAACCCAAACCAGAAAATGCCGGCGCTGGAAGACGGCGACTTCAGACTTTGGGAGTCGAATGCGATCATCCAATATCTCGCCAGCAAAAAGCCTGACACGCTGTTGCCGCTGGACGAACAAGCGCGCGCCGACGTGGCGCGTTGGATGTTCTGGGAATCCACCACGTGGGACTCGGCTGCGGCGACCCTCGCGTTCGAGAACTTTGTTAAAGGCTTCTTCGGATTAGGCGCGCCTGATCCCGCACGTGTCGCCGAGGGTGAGCAGAAGTTCAATTTCGCCGCACGTATTCTCGACGCGCACCTCAAGGGGCGGGACTATGTCGTGGGCGGTGCGCTGACCCTTGCTGATTTCTCGCTCGCAGCAGCGCTCACGCTTGCGGAGCCCGCTAGGCTCCCGCTCGCACCGTATGCCGAGATCCAGCGTTGGGGTGCGCGCATGGCGACGCTACCGGCATGGAGCCGTGTCCGCGCTATGCAACAGCAACCGGCCCCCGCGTAAACCGGCAATCGGGAACCGATTTGGCCATTGCCGAACGCAATTCCCCGCCCAATGGGAACTTCGCCTTACTCATTCTGTTCTCACAGAAGGAAGGAGGCGAAAGTGTTCAACGACAACGAATACCGCTTTGGCGCTTTCGCCAGTTTAGTTGCGCTAATTTTGGTGTTTGCGCTCACGATCATGGCGTTCAAGGCGCTTGAACCGCCTCGGGAGGGTTCGAGTCCGGCGCAGTGGACCGTTGCGGCACCGGAACCCAATGCGACAGTCGTTCCGACGTTCGGCTCTTAGCAATTTTCACGAGAAGCTCGTCGCCTCTGCGGCCATGGGTTGCTAGTTTCCCGCCCGACTCGAAGCAGCGGGGCCTCATATGACCGACGTTTTCATTTCCTATGCGCGTGAGGATGCGGCGCAGGCAGAGCGCATTGCGCGCGGGCTTGAGGGACAGGGGCTGAGCGTTTTCTGGGACAATGAGATTCCGCCGGGTCAGACCTGGGCGGACTACATTGAAGGCAAGCTCAACCAGTGCAATGTGGCTGTCGTGCTCTGGAGCGAGCATTCGACGAAGTCGCAATGGGTCCGTGAAGAAGCGCGGATGGGCCGCAACAAGCTCATCCCTGCAAAGCTCGACAATCACGAGGCGCCGTTTGGCTTCGGCGATGTTCAAGCCGCCGATCTTTCAAGCTGGGGCGGCGACTACAATCACCCACAATGGGCGCGCTTCACAAATGCTGTCCTCGCAAAGGCGCGTCCGAACGCGCCGTCCGCAGCGCCGCAACCGCCACAGCAGCCGCCGTTGCAGCATCAGCCGCAACCGCAATCAAGCGGCTGGCAAGCGCCTCCAGGGCAGCAACAACAGCAAGGTGGGTGGCAAACGCCGCCGCCAAATCAGAATCAACAACAACAGGGTTGGAGCAACAGCGGGCAGTCGGGTGGTGCGACGATCTCGGCCAGTTCGCCCATCGAATACATCCAGAAGTGCTTCCGCCTCTACATCGATGGCAAGGGCCGAGCGCGACGAGCGGAATATTGGTGGTGGGCCTTGTTTTCGATCGTGCTCTCGATCGTGGCTGGCATTGCCGATTTGGCGTTTGGCATAAACCCGTACACAGGGCTCCCGAACTCACAGATACTTTCGATGGTTGTGGGCTTGGGATTGTTGGCGCCAACCGTTTCGGTGATGTCGCGGCGCTTACACGATGCCGCGAAGAGCGGCTGGATTGCAGCGGGGGCGATCGCTCTGTCGATTTTGGGCGGCCTGCTGGGCGTCCTCGGCGGGTTGCTCTCTTTGGCGGCTCTGATTGCGATTGGCGTGCTTCCACCTACGGTGGGACCAAACCAATACGGGCCAGACCCAAAAGCGCCGTGATTGCTCATTTGAAACCTCCCGCGGACGGCTGCTAGAAAAAGCGCGCCTGCGAGGAGGGCACATGGCCGACGTATTCTTGTCTTACGCGCGCGAAGACACGGCGCGCGCCGACCAGGTCGCCAAAGGTCTGGCGGCGGCGGGCCTGGATGTGTTTTGGGACAACGAAATCCCACCGGGGACGACGTGGGCCGACTATATCGAGCAGAAGCTCTCTCAGAGCAAAGCGCTGATCGTTCTATGGAGCGAACACTCCACCAAGTCTCAGTGGGTGCGAGAAGAAGCGCGGATGGGCCGTGACAAAGGCGTGCTCATCCCTGTGATGATCGATGCGTCGCAACCGCCATTCGGGTTCGGTGAAGTGCAAGCGGCAAATCTGACCACCTGGAACGGTGAGGCCGATCACCCGGGTTGGCGCCGCTTCGTCGATGCCGTGATGAGCGTAACAAAAACGGAGCCGCGCCCAATTCCGCCTCCCGCGCCGCCGCCCATTCCACAGCAGGGCTGGAGTGCGCCACAGACGGCCGCGGCTCCACCAAAGAAGGGCATTCCGGTTTGGGCTTGGGTTGGCGGCGCCGTAGTAGCAACGGTCGCGGTGCTCGCCGTCATTGGCTCCATGATGCCGACAGAGCAGCCGCAAGAAGCCTACAGCGTGCCGCCGGTGCAAACACCGCCGCAACAACAGCAGCAGGCGCCTGTCGGTGACCAGAACCCGCAGCAGATCATCACCGCGCAGCTCCAGCAGGCGCAGGGCATTCTCGCGCAGCAGGGCTATCAGATGGTGGGGCAGCCATTTAGCGGCGGTTTGCAGCCCGGTCAGACTTGGGATCTGCCGACGCAGATGAATGTCGGTTACGAGTATCAGATCCTCGGCGTATGTGACCGTGATTGCTCGGACCTCGACATTCGCGTGTTCGACGGAAACGGTGCAGTGGTTGTCGAAGATACGACAACGAGCAGTCAGCCGAATGTCGGCGTCATCCCCACATCGAGCGGGGCGTTCAATGTGCAGGTTCACATGTACGCTTGCACCGTGGCGCCGTGTTATTACGCGGTGGCGCTCTACGCACGGCCCAGGCGGTAAGCCGTCGGCTAGTTAAGGCGGTTCTCTAGCACGAACACGCGTACTGCCGAGGCCAGCGACGCTTCAGGCGTATTCTTGCCGCGGCGCTCGTCAATCGAAGCGATGAGCACAGGCAGCGTCATCGAGCGATCGCGCGCAATCCGCTCAAGCGCGCTCCAGAACTCTTGCTCAAGAGCCAATGAGGTGCGGTGTCCTGCAATTCGCATTGAGCGCTTCTGCAAAGCGCCTTTGGTTTCAGTCATTGTCATCGCCACGTTTGTGTCCGTCGAGTTTTCGCTCGGCGGCCTCTTTCTCGGCCTCGGTCCTTGAACGCTCGGCCTTCGTTCTTCCGTGAACTAAGCGATTGGCGGCAGCTTCGGTTTCCGCCGCAGCGCGCGCTTTGTTCCTTCGCGCACGCCTCAAGTTCACGATCTCGGCCATCAGAGACCCTGATGTAGGCCGGTACCGGCGCATAGCAAACGGTTTCGCGTGTGATTACACAAGCGACAGGCGGTCGCACGACGCATTTGGAACCAAATTCTCTCTGTGATCGCAAATCTCGCCGCGATGTAAGGCTTGTGTGAGAAGCGTGTGACGCTCACTTCGCCTCACACGCGCGCGAGAAATTTGTCAGTGTGTGTCTGATCTGCGCGATCACAGATAATCGCTTATCCTGGGCCGATCATCTTCTCGGGCCGCACGATCGCATCAAAATCTTGAGCACTGATCCCGTCCTTGAGTGCTTCTTCGCGCAGAGTGGTGCCGTTCTTGTGTGCAGTCTTGGCGATCTTCGCGGCGCGGTCGTACCCAAATTGGGGCGCTAGCGCGGTAACAAGCATCAGCGAATTGCCGAGGCCCTTGGCGATGTTATCCAAGCGCGGCTCGATGCCGACGACGCAATTGTCGGTAAAGCTCACTGCCGCGTCGGCCATCAAACGCACGCTCTGAAGGAAATTGTAGGCCATCACCGGATTGAACACGTTCAGTTCGAAATGCCCGCTCGCGCCGGCGAACGTGATCGCTGTCTGATTGCCGAAAATCTGCGCACAAACCTGCGTTAGCGCTTCGCACTGCGTCGGGTTGACTTTGCCGGGCATGATCGAGGAGCCAGGCTCGTTCTCAGGCAGCATCAATTCGCCGAGGCCTGAGCGAGGCCCCGAACCTAAAAACCGAATGTCGTTGGCAATCTTGAAGAGCGACGCCGCCACGGTGTTGATCGCGCCGTGCGAAAAGACCATCGCGTCGTGAGCGGCCAAGGCTTCGAACTTGTTCGGCGCCGTGGTGAATTTCATCTGCGTGATCGTCGCGATTTTTTCCGCAACCCGCTCGGCGAACCCAACCGGCGCGTTGAGCCCCGTGCCGACCGCAGTGCCGCCTTGCGCCAGTTGCATGAGCGCCGGCATGCTCTGCTCGATCCGCGCGATGCCGTTCTCCACTTGCGTGGCGTAGCCCGAGAATTCTTGACCCAATGTAATCGGCGTCGCGTCCTGCGTGTGCGTGCGGCCGATCTTGATAATGTGCTTCCACGCCTGCGCCTTGTCGTTCAGCGCATTGCGCAGCTTTTGGAGGGCTGGGATGAGCCGGTGTTCGATCTCTTCAGCGCAGGCGATGTGCATCGCCGTCGGGAACGTATCGTTAGACGATTGACTCATGTTGACGTGATCGTTCGGATGCACCGGCTTCTTCGAACCCATCTCGCCGCCCAACATCTCGATGGCGCGGTTCGAGATCACTTCGTTGGCGTTCATGTTCGACTGGGTGCCAGAGCCGGTCTGCCAAACCGCGAGCGGGAAGTGTCCGTTGAGCTTGCCCTCAATGACTTCCTGCGCCGCCTTCACTACTGTCTCGCCGATCTCCGGCTTTAGTACGCCAAGCTCCATGTTGGCTTCGGCGGCCGCGCGCTTCACGATACCGAGCGCGCGCACGATCGGCGCTGGCATCTTCTCTTCGCCGATCTTGAAGTTTTGCAGAGAGCGCTGGGCCTGCGCGCCCCAATACTTGTCGCTCTCGACCTGGATCGGGCCAAAGGTATCGGTTTCGGTGCGGGTGGACATTGGGCTCTCGCTTGAGGAATCTGCTCCCGCAGGGGATATGGGCCCCGATTGTGGCGATCAAGCCCGGAAGGTGTGTGACATGCCATCGCTTGGGGCGTCGGGGTGGACCGGGCGCGGGAAGGTGCGCGCGCGCGCGATCGCTGGCGGCGCCGAGATCGCTATCGACGGCATCACCACCCAAGCGCGCTATTACAAGCCGCTGGTGTACGAGTTTTTTCGCAAGGACTTTCAAGTTCGCCCCAAAGGCGGCGAGTTCGAAGTCGAGTTGATCATGGAATATGTCGGCGAAATCCCGCGTCTTGATCTCGACAACCTCGCCAAGGCGCTGTTGGACGCCCTCAAAGGCCACGTCTTTTTCGACGACAGCCAGATCGCCCGGTTGCTCTGTGAGCGCATAGCCGGCGAACGGGAGCGCATCACGGTGCGCGCCGTGCGCCGTGGCGTGTTAGAAGAACGCTAATGTCATTTCGGATCGTCTTTCTCGGCATGCTGGGTTCCGGCAAAAGCCACGTCGCACGCGAGGCGGCACGGCTGACAGATGGCGTGGTTCTACCATTCGCCAAGGACGTTTATCGGCTGAGCGAGGCCGTGCTCGGCCGCCCGGTCGACAAGAAAATTCCCGCCGACCGCGTTCTGCTCAAAACCATCGGCACCGACTGGGGCAGGGAAGGCCGCGCTGACATTGATCCCGCGCTGCAATTGAAGCTCGCCTCGCTTTGGCCCGAGCGTCACGGCTATGCCGACATCTGGGTCGATAGCTTCGTGCGCTACGCGAACGCGCAGCCCGGCGCGCACATCTTCAACGACGATACCCGTTTCCCAAATGAACTCTGCCGCACCGTCGGCTTGGGCTTCCTGCCGTTTTACGTCGGCGTGTCGGAAGCGACGCGGGCCGAGCGCTTGGCGGCCCGCGGCGAGGCCGTCGCGCCTGAGGCGTACCGCCATCCCTCCGAAATCATGAACACGACACTCAGCACCATCGCGCTTGAAGAAAATTTGGCGCCGGTGATCTGGAACGATCACACGCCACCGCCGCGGCGCTATTGGATCATCTCGCAAGAGGTGTTCAACGCTTGGCTGAAGAATGGAGATAGCGCGGCGCTCGCCGCCTTCGCCGAGCGGTCTCCAGCGCAGAAACTCTGCGATTGGGCGCGACGTGAGCCCTGGAAGCCGTAGGTCCGTCCTTCGACGGGCTCAGGGTGACGCGACTGCAACTCCGGCGCCTAAATCTGCTTCACGCTGAGCTTGTCGAAGCGCGGCGCAACGTACGCTCAGCTCCACTTAAGCGGCGGCGCCTGCGTTTTCAGCGCTTCGATCCGCGCGCGCAGTTCATCAATGAAGCCGTGGGGCGAGCCGCTCCAAGTGAGCGGATCGCCGACGACGGCGGTCGTATTGAAGGGCACCAGCAGCTTCGCATCCTTCGGCAGGGATCGCCCCGCGCCCTGTAGATAAACCGGCGTCACCGGCGCTCCTGGGCAAAACTCCACTAACCGCGCGACGCCGGTCTTGAAGCGCGCCATTTCCTCCGGCGCGCCGCGCGAGCCCTCTGGAAACACAACCAGAATCTCGCCCCGCGATAGCGCTTCCTTGGCCCCGGCCAGCACATCTTCGCTGCGTGAGGCCTTCCCGCGTTTGATCGGAATGATGCCGATGACATTGCGCGAAAACCACGAGCCGAACCCGCCCTTGTCGAAATGATCCGCCGCCGCCACCGGGCGCACGATCGGCAGCAGCTTCGACGGAAACAGACAAAGCAACACGATGGTATCGACATGGCTGTTGTGATTGGCCGCGATGATCGCGGGGCCCTTGGCCGGCAGCTTTTCCTTGCCGATCACGTCTAGTCCAAACAGCAGGCGCGCCAGTGGCCGCACCACCAGCATCAGCCCGTAACGCCGTATCGTTTGCAGCATCAGAAGCGCTCGATGGCAAAATACGCGAGTAAGTGAAAATAGATCGGCGCGGCAAATGTGAGGCTGTCGAGCCGATCCAGAACGCCGCCGTGCCCAGGGATGAGGTGAGAAGTATCCTTCACCCCAATATCGCGCTTCACTGCGCTCATCGTGATGTCGCCAAAGAAGCCAGCCATCGGCACCACGAGCCCCATGATTGCTGCGTGCACGGGCGCGAGCGGCGTGAAAGAGGGGGCGAGGAAATAGAACACGATCGCGCTGGTCAGCCAGCCGCCAATCGCGCCTTCCCATGTTTTGTTCGGCGACACTTTTGGCGTGATCTTCGTTCGCCCAAACGCCTTGCCCCAGCAATATTGGGCGACATCGTTTAGTTGCGTGATGAAAATCAGGAAGAACACCAAACCAGCCGCGCCCGCAGGCGTCTCGCTGTCTGGTACGCGCATCAAAAAGGCGATGTAACCGATATTATAGACACAAACGACTGTGCCCCAATGCACGATGCCCACGGTCGCCAAATAGCCGTCGGTCCGCCCGATCCACGCCATTGCCGCCGCCGCAATAAGGAAGACGTAGACCGGAGTGAAGACGAGATAGATCTGATAGCTGTCGTCAAACAAACTGTCTGCGAAGATCAATCCGTAATTGAGAAACACTGAGAGATAGGCCAGCAATACGATCAGCCGGTCTTCCTTCCGCGTCGGCGCCAGCGTCAGATATTCCTTGAGGGCCAGGAAAGAGATGAACGCGAACAGGATCGCCGTCGCCTGCCAGCCCGCGAGCAAAGCCCCGCCAACCAGCGCCGCCATCACCCACCACGAACGCATGCGTGGCCCGAGATCGGTCCATTTGCCCGGCTGCATCGTTGGCAAAATGAAAGCGGCGATGGTGCCAAGGATCAGCAGCGCCAGCACGCCAGCGAACCCGAAAAGCAGCGGTCCGGAGATCACGGCCAGTGAAACGTCGCTAAACATGCAGCGCCCATCTCGCCACAACTCGGAGCGCCGTCAATGAGCGAGGCAAGATCGTTTCGCGAAACGTTGGCGCAGAGCACCTACGTGCATGTCGCCTTCGGCTTCCTCGCCATGGGCGCCTGGGCGGTCTTCGCCAATCGCGCCCATGCTCTGCCGCAGGCGCTGCTGGCCGGCCTCGTGCAAGGAACGATCTCGGGATTGCTCACTCTCGTTCTGAAGAAGTTCTTGGAGTGGATGAGCAAGCGCTTGTCGCCCGCCCTTCGACAAGCTCAGGGCGACGTCGGAGGAGATGCGCTGCCGTTAGAAGGGCGTCAGCCTGAGCCTGTCGAGGGCGGGGTCGGCAGTATCGCCGCCCTCGTGCTGCCGCCCCTCATCACCGCGACGGCCATTGCCACCATCCTCATCACCGCCCACACGCTCGCCGGCACGCCGGAAGTCCTCGCCACCATCGCCGTCCCGTTCACCGTATCGACGACCTACGCGATCCTCTACAATCTGCGTCTCTGGAGAGCCGCACATGGCCGTTGATGAGAACCGCCGCCCCATCGGCCAACGCAGCCGCAGCTGGGCCAAGTGGCTGACCGCGGCCTTGGTGAAAAGCGGCGTGACGCCAAACTTCATTTCTTTCACCAGCATCGTTTTTGCAGCGCTCGCTGGCGCATGCCTCTACGCCAGCGGCGTCAGCGCTGGCGGCGATCGCGTTTTGCTCCTGCTTGGCGGCGCACTCTTCTGCCAGCTGCGCCTGCTCGCCAACATGATGGACGGCATGGTCGCCGTCGAAGCCGGGAAGGGCGGGCCCGACGGTCCGATCTGGAACGAACTCCCGGATCGCTTCGCCGACATCTTCATTCTCGTTGGCGCAGGCTATGGCGTTGCGGCCTCTGGCATGTTCGACGCGACCTTGGGCTGGGCCGCTGCCGTTGCCGCTGTGATGACCGCTTACGTCCGTGAAGTTGGCAAAACCGCCGGCGCGCCCGCCGATTTCTCCGGGCCGATGGCCAAGCCGCACCGCATGTTCTGGATGACTGTCTTCGCGCTGGTCTCAGTTTTTGATCCGCAGATCGGACCGACAGCCGCGCGGATTCTTGATTGGGCTCAATTTAGCGCCGTTGGCAAGGGCGTCTTCATCGCCTTTGCGCTTTGGCTCATTCTGCTTGGCTCTATCGTCACCACATTGAACCGCACAGCGCGGACGCTCCGGTTCTTGAACAAAAGCTGATGCTATTCCATCGGCCGCCGCGGCCTTTGCTTGGCGGAGACAGATCGGATGATGAGCTGATGCTTACCTTTTGCGGGCATCGGTGTCTTCGCTCGCTCGATCGCGACGCTGATCAGCGCATCCACGTCCGGCAGATCGAGCGTCGTGGCGTCGTCGAGCCTAATGTTGCGCACGACATTGCCGGAGCCTTTCAGCAAGCGCTTGGGATCGGGCAGCTTGGCGCCTTGCAAGAAGCAAAGGCTAAGGCCCTTGGCCTGGGCCGCGAGTGAAAAAATTGCATCGCTCGGCCTTTCGCTGGGGCCGTAGCCGATCACGAAGAAATTGTAGTTGTCGTAGACAAGCTCGATTGCCTGCGGAATCCGCTTCCGCATCTTGGCGCGCGCCGCTCGAATTCGCTTCGCCATTTCTGGCGTGAACTTGGCGATGAACCCCGCGAGCTGCTGCTCGGCTGTCAGCGACTTCATCGAAGACCTCATCGCACGCTCCTTCCGCCAAATCCAGCAATGGCCCTTGTTGACATTTAGCGTATATGCTAAATGTAGTCGAAACCGATAGGAGCGAACCCTGGCCAAGCAGCCGCAGAAGGCGCTCGCGGACGCTTACGAGGCGATTTTCGAAGCGCTTTCGCATCCAGCACGGCGGCTCATTCTGATGACGCTGAACTTTGAGGGCGGCGAAATGAGCGCCGGCGCCATAGCCGCGCTGTTCAAGCATGCGTGGCCGACGACGACGCGTCACCTGCAAGTGCTGGAGGCGGCGGGGCTCCTCCGCCACGAGCGCCGTGGCCGCGAACGCTTCTACCGGATTGAAAAGAACAGACTCGAACTCGCGCGCGATTGGCTCGCGTGGTTCTTCAAGAGCACAGGGTGAGCGCCATGGCTGACGTACCGCAATTCTTCCGCATGAATCTCGAAGTCGGCGATCTCGCCGCCGCGCAGAATTTCTACGAGACGCTCTTCGGCATTGCGGGCAGGGGCCAGGCTGGCCGCCGTTTCTACATCAACCCAGGTCCCGTCGCGCTCCAAGTGGTCGCGCCGCCCAATCCGCGCGCAGCGCCCAAGGCGCTCTACTTCACCGTCATAGATCTCGACGCCATCCACGCGCGCGCTTCGTCACTCAACGCGCTCTCGGACGAAGACGTGCACGGCCAACGCGGCGGCGACATCAGTGTGAAGCCTTGGGGCGAACGCTCATTCTACGCGAACGATCCCTGGGGCAATCAGCTTTGCTTCGTTGAAGCCGGTACTGTCTATGCAGGCTGAAATGAAAACGGCGGCGCTCCGATAGCGCCGTCGCAAATTTCATCGAAGTAAGAAGGCGCTCACTTCTTGCGGAACGCATCCAGACTTACGACCGAGCCGTCGCCAGCGGGGGCGGGGTCGGCAGCTTCGCGCGGCGCCGGGTGGCCAGCGTCATCGCCTGAGGCCATGCGTGCTTCGTCGTTGTGATGTTGCTCGAATTGCAAGCCGAACTTCACGCTCGGGTCGAAGAAGCGCGTGATCGCTTGGAATGGAATGGTGATCGGTTGCGGTTGACCCGAGAACTTCAGGATGACGCGGAAGCGATCGGTGTAGACTTCGAGATCCCAGAACTGGTGCTCAAGCACGATCGTCATCTCGTCCGGATAACGCGCACGCAAATGGTCGGGGATGGTGACACCCGGCGCATGCGTGCGGAACGTGATGTAGAAATGATGTTTGCCGGGCAGGCCCCGTGGGCTCGCAGCCTCTTGCAACGCTGTGCGCACAACGCCGCGAAGCGCGTCTTGCATCAGCTGTTCATATCCGATCATGTCGTCGGCCACAGCCGCCCCTCCTTGGCTCCCAGCAGAACCCTTAGTGGCTCATTTCGGGCAGTCAATTGTTCATCCACAGGGCGCGAAAACACCAACGTTTCCAACGTTGGCTGGCGAACGCGTACGACGAACTGCAATTCGCGTGCGCACCGCAAAAATGACGCCGGACTTGTTCACAAGTTCGCGCGCAGCGCGAGCAACGCTGTGAATAACTCTCCAACCGTTTGCGTCATAAAGAAAAAATAGTGTGCAACTCACCGCACGCGTGCAAATCGCGACAGCAGTGCATGCGCTGCTAGACTCTTGGTGATGCGGTAGCGAGGAAAGTCCCCGGCTTCTGTTGCCGGGCGCCGGGGGGCCCCGCCTAGTGATGCTACTCAGTAGGACTTAGGTTCGGAAAACTCCGCACTGCTTACGCAGCGAGGGCGAATTCCTCAGCGTTGTTGTCATTCGCAACTATGCTGTTTCGGCCTATGACGGGACCACCCGAGCAAAAGCAGCAGCCTTCAACGTCCGTCGATCCTATTTCGGCCCCTCATGGTCACCCGAATGAGGTTCCCGCCTTCTTTGCCTCAAGCTTCGCTGGCGAAAGCCAGGTGAAGCACTTTGGCGCGAAGGCTGGTGGAGCCGCCGGGCATCGCACCCGGGTCCGATCCGCCTATCTCTACGCGTTTATCGCCATAGTCCGGTTGCCCGGACGAGTCGGAATATAGGGCCCGCGCCCGCCACATGGAAGTCACGCGCGACTGGGGCTAAGTTACTGGCATGGCAAGAGACACCGACGAGGATCTTCGCGGCGATATCGACACCCTGCTCAGGGCAATGGTCCGCGCGGCTTTCATGTCGCGCGAGCAGGTTTGGTACGCCGTTGACGACATCTGTGAGGAGGGCGCGGAGCCTGACGCGTTGCGCACATACGCCTCCGCCGAACTCGAACGGCTTTGGGCCGAGCAACGCGCGGTTGAAGCCACTTGGGGCGGTAAGACCGACTGCGACAGGCTCGACAAAGCGTTCGCCGATCTTGAGAAACGCGGCATCGTTTGCCGCCAGGATTTCACCTGCTGCGGAAATTGTGGCGTCGCCGAGATCGGGGCCGAATTGGATGAAGCCGAGAGCCGCGGCGTGCGGATTCGAGGCTACGCGTTCTACCACCAGCAAGACACCGAGCGCGCCGTTGAAGGGGCGGGCGTCTATCTCAATTACGGCGCCGAACGCGAAGGTGAGACCCCTGCGCTTGAGATCGCGCGCGAGATTGTCTCGACCCTGAAGCGCAATGGCTTGAAGCCCGAATGGAACGGCACGATCGGCCAGCGCATTCTGGTCCCGTTGGAGTGGCGGCGGCGGCTTGCCTGCAAGTGAGCGGACCTAGCTAGCGACTCGCTTTATCCACGTGCGCCCAGCGGAGGGGCGCATGACCAAGAAGCTCGCGGCGGAATTCATCGGCACGTTCACTTTGGTTCTGTTTGGGTGCGGCGCCATTGTGCTGGCGGGCTTTGGCATCGTCGGCCAAGACGGCATCGCCTGGGCGTTCGGCTTGGCCGTCGTTGCGATGGCCTACGGCATCGGTCCCGTGAGTGGATGCCACATCAACCCGGCCGTGAGCTTCGGCGTTTGGACAGCGGGTCGCATGAGCACGGCCGAGATGCTTGGTTATTGGGTGGCGCAGTGCCTGGGCGCTATCGTCGGCGCAGGGGTTTTACTACTGATTGCAACAGGCAAGGCTGAGTACTCGCTGGCCGAAAACGGCCTTGGGCAAAACGGTTTCGGCTTGCGCGACGCTGTGACTAACCAGGGCTCGCCCGGCGATTTTAGCCTGATGTCAGGGGCAATATTCGAGGTCGTCGCGACCTTCATTTTTGTCGTCGTTGTCTTGGGTGTCACCCAGCGCGCCGCGGCGCCGCAATTCGCGGGGGTGGCGATTGGGCTGACGTTGGTCGCCATCCACATTGTCGGCATCCAGATCACAGGTGTATCGGTGAATCCGGCCCGCTCGCTTGGGCCGGCAATATGGATTGGACTCCCCGCGCTGATGCAGCTGTGGCTCTTCATTGCGGCGCCAATGTTAGGGGCGGGGCTCGCGGGATGGGCGTTCCGGGTGAGACTACTGACGACGGACGAAGGCTAAGCACGCTTAGCCGTCGCCCACTCAGTACGGCGGCGCTGGTTCTTGCCGTCAGCCTCCTTGCGTATCTCTATGGGCCTGTGCCTGCGCCGAACGTGCCCGCGCCGATTGGGCGCGATTGCGTCGAACTGCATCTCTATTCGAATGGCTATCACAGCGACATCGGCGCGCCCGCCAGCATCTTCCCGCCAGATCATCCGTTCCGCCGCATGTATCCTAACGCGCGGAGTTTCCTCATCGGTTGGGGCGATCAGGCCTTCTACTATTCAGACGGCACAGATCTTTGGCTCGGGCTCGACGCGTTGATCCCGCCGAGTCCCAGCGTCTTTCACGTCGCCTACAACGCCGGTCCGTCGAGCGCCTATCTTGGCCCGAACGACGACACCGGTATTGCTATCAGCCAAGAGGGCGCGCGTAGGTTCGTAGCGTTCATCGACCGCTTTCTTGTCCTCGACGCCGACGGCAATCCGATCAAGACCAGCGACGGCAAGGTGATTGGCCGCTCGGCGTTTTTGCGCTCGCGCGGTTCGTTCCATTTGCTGCAAGTCTGCAACCAGTGGATGGCGCGCGCGCTCCGGGCAGCGGGCGTCAACGTGAACGCGCGGGCGGCCTGGCTCGCGGGGCCGCTGGTCCGGCAGGTGCGGAGTGTTCAGCCAACCAGCTGCGTTTCAGCAACGCAATGATCCTCGCATCTGGGTCCAGTAGCTGTCCCAGCTTCCGAGGCCTACGGCAGCTCGGCGCTCGTCGATGCCCGTTTCATCCTCGACGCCGTTGAGCGCCACAGGCGCGCCGTCCTTGCAGTGGATTTGGGTGCCATATCGCTGCAGCTGCCCCTCCGAGACCGCAACGCGGTCCCACAAAAATGCGAAATTGGCGGGGTTGGTAGCGCCTGGCGGAAGGCCCTCGAGGCGGGTCAGCACAGCACGCTGAAAGTCGGGGCTGCGATCGGCGTGTTGTGCAATAAGCCACGCGGCTTGATCGGCGCGCGGGCCGTAACGCGTGCGCTCAAACCAGTTGATCTCGCTCAATTGAGTACGCAACCAATTGGTGTTGTCGCAGTCTAATGTCGCCAGCGCGCCTCCGATCACAGTCGGCCATTGCGCGGCGGCAAGCGGAGGTAGCGACGTCGGCGCCACAGCGTATTGTTCGCGCCATGTTTGATCGCGGATGGCTCTCCTAAGGGCCTCGCGCGCGCTAGCGTCGTCTGTATCTTCCAGCGCGTCTCGGTAGCGCGCCGCTCCCGAGCTGCGAATGCCTGCGTCGCGTCGGCCAGCGGCGCGGCGTTCAGCGAGGGCGTCCAGCGCCGCGAGTTGATGACGCAAATGCTCTGCTGCATTCGCCCAGGCGTTTGCGTTCGGCGCTAATTCTGCGAGCCGCACCCAGCCGAATGCGGAGATGCCGCGCAAGTCGGCCACCTCGCATCCCGTGTTCAGTCCTTCCGGTGTGATGAGCGCCGTCGCCGCCGCTTCGCGCCAAGCGGTGCGCTCTGTTGATGTCCGCGCCCAGAAATCGGCATCGGCGAAATTGTAGGTCGAGGCGTCCAAGCTCCCGTCCCGGACGGCCGTCGCGAATGTCGCAGGTTCTGGTTGGGCCGCAGCCGGGCTGCACAAAAGGGCGGCAAACATGAAACCAAGCAAAATACGCATGGTCCGACCGTAACCGACGCAAGCGTCTGGGCAACCTTCGACCTGACTTGGCGCCCGAGTCGGCCCATATAAGCCGGGAATGATCGCTCAACCTGCATCCGCGCCCGAAGGCACACCGAGCCAAGCCGACATCGCCTATCTCGGCCTCTTGGACGATATCCTGCACAACGGCGTCGACCGCGGTGACCGCACCGGCACCGGCACGCGCGGCGTCTTCGGCCGCCAACTCCGCTTCGACCTCAACGCCGGCTTCCCGCTGCTGACCACGAAAAAGGTGCACCTGAAGAGTATCATTCTCGAACTGCTTTGGTTCCTACGCGGCGATAGCAACGTGCGCTGGCTGCAGGAGCAGGGCGTCACGATCTGGGATGAGTGGGCAAACGAAGAGGGTGAACTCGGCCCTGTCTACGGCAAGCAATGGCGTTCGTGGGAAAGCAAGGACGGCCGCGTCATCGATCAGATCGCCAACGTCGTTCACGCAATCAAAACCAATCCGAACTCACGCCGACACATCGTCAGCGCCTGGAATCCGGCCGAGGTCGATCAAATGGCGTTGCCGCCGTGCCATTGCCTGTTTCAGTTCTTCGTCGCGGATGGGAAACTGAGCTGCCAACTCTATCAACGCAGCGCCGACGTCTTCCTCGGCGTGCCGTTCAACATTGCGAGCTACGCGCTGCTGACGCAAATGATGGCGCAAGTGACGAGGCTTCAGCCCGGCGAGTTCGTCCACACGTTCGGCGACGCGCACCTCTATCACAACCATTTCGACCAAGCCCGCACGCAGCTCTCACGTACGCCGTATGCGCCACCGCAAATGCTGATCAATCCGGATCGCAAAGACATATTCGCGTTCGAGTACGGCGACTTCAAACTCGAAGGCTACACGGCGCACCCCACCATCAAGGCGCCGATCGCGGTTTAGGTGCTCTAGAACCCACTCCCTCCCAAAGGAGGGAGCGTAGAAGCCTCGCATGAAACCTCGTGAACTCTTAGCCACAGCACAAATCCCCGGCGGCGAAGAGCTGCGCCTCTACAAGCGCGACTCCAACTTCATCATCGCGCTCGGCGCCAATGAGTTGATGAGCAGCCGCCTGAGCGGCTCGGAGGAGGCGCTGGCGCTGCTCACTTGCGATCGCTTGCGGAACGTCGAAGCGCCGCACTTTCTTGTCGGCGGCTATGGCATGGGTTTCACGCTGCGCGCGGCGCTTGCCCGTCTCGGCCCGCAAGCGCGTTTCACCGTCGCTGAGCTTGTGCCCGAGATCATCGACTGGGCGCGGGGCCCCATGGCCGCGCTCACCGCTCGGTGCCTCGATGATCCGCGCGTCGAGCTCGTCATTCGTGATGTCTATCGCGCCATCCGCGCCGGTGAACGCCTCTACGACGCTATTCTTCTCGACGTCGACAACGGTCCGGACGGCCTCACGCGCGTCGACAACGACCAACTTTATTCCACCCACGGCCTGACCGCTGCAAAGAGCGCGTTGAGGCCCGGCGGCGTTCTCGCGATCTGGTCCGCCGCGCCGCACGAGCGCTTCGCGCGCCGGTTGAAGCACACAGGCTTTGAGGTCGAAGAGGTGATGGTGCGCGCTGGCCGCAACGGCAAAGGCGCACGGCATGTCATTTGGTTTGCGCGCGCGGCGTGACCCGGCGAGACGCTGGGGTTAGAAGGGCGTTGTGAGTCCGAAACTTACTCTTGTCGTCGCGGTTGCGAAAAATGGCGTCATCGGCCGCGACGGCGATCTGCCTTGGCGTCTCTCATCCGACATGAAGCGGTTCAAAGCCGCCACTTTGGGTAAGCCCGTGCTCATGGGGCGCAAGACATGGGATTCGTTGCCGCGCAAGCCGCTGCCAGGGCGTCAAAATCTGATCCTCACGCGCGATGTGGATTTCAAAGCTGATGGCGCGTGGGTCTACACTGATCTCGGAGCGATGCTTGCGGCCGCGCGCGCTATGGCGGGGAACGGGGGCGTGGAGGAGGCGTGCGTCATTGGCGGCGCGCAACTCTACAACGCCGTGCTCCCGCAAGCTGATCGGATCGTCCTCACTGAAGTGAACCTCGAACCTCAGGGTGATGCGCGTCTTGATCTTGATCTCTCGCAATGGCGAGAGGTGGACCGCGAAACCGTAGCGGCAGGTCCGAACGACGATGCAGATTTCATTGTGCGCATCCTCGAACGCAGCTAGCGCGCCGCGCGCGGGCGCGTATGCTCGCGTCCATGTCTGAATTCGAAGTCATCGCCACTGGCCTTCAGTTCCCCGAGGGCCCGATCGTTATGCCGGACGGCAGCGTCATCCTGGTCGAGATCCAGCGCAAAACGCTGACGCGCGTCTGGAAGGGCAGGCAGGAAGTCATCGCCAATGTCGGTGGCGGTCCCAACGGCGCTGCGATCGGCCCGGACGGCGCCTGCTACATCACCAACAATGGCGGATTCGAATATCACCAAGTTCGCGGTCTCAACATTCCGGGCAACGCCGCCGCTGATTACACGACCGGCCGGATCGAGCGCGTCGATCTCAACACCGGCAAGGTCGAGCGTCTCTACGAGAAGGTCGAAGGCGGCAAACTCTCCGGCCCAAACGATCTCGTCTTCGATAAAGCGGGCAACATCTGGTTCACCGACCTCGGAAAAAATTATCCGCGTTCGCAAGATCGCGGCGGCCTCTATTACTGCAAGCCCGATGGCTCGCTGATCAAAGAAGCATCGTACGGCCATGTCGGCCTCAACGGTGTCGGCCTCTCGCCGGATGAGAAGATCGTCTACGCCGCCGAAACAGAAACCGGAAAGCTCTGGGCTTTCGACATCACCGGCGAAGGCGAGGTCGCGCGTAGTCCGTTAGGGGGGCCTGCTGGACGCTGCGTTGCCGTGCAGCCGATGCACGTCTTCTTCGATAGCCTCGCGGTGCAGGCGAACGGCGATGTCTGCGTCGCCACCATCCTCAATGGCGGTATCACCACGATCACGCCGACCGGCGCTTCGACGCACACGGCGTTTCCAGATCCGCTGGTGACCAACATCGCCTTCGGCGGCGCCGACATGCGTGACGCCTACATCACGCTTTCAGGCACAAGCCAGCTGATCAAAACGCGCTGGCCAGAGCCGGGTTTGAAACTGAACTTCGCGCCGTACTGACGCGTCCACAAAAAATATAGGGAGCAGCGCGTGAGCATTATCGTCCACCATCTCGAAGAATCCCGTTCGCAGAGGATCTTGTGGTTGCTCGAAGAACTCGGCGTCGACTACGAAGTGAAGCGTTATGAGCGCAATCCGCAGACGCGCCTCGCGCCGCCCGAGCTTAAGCAGATTCACCCGCTCGGTAAGTCGCCGGTGATCGAAGCGAACGGCAAAGTGCTCGCCGAGTCCGCCGCGATCATTGAATACTTGGCGGAGAATGAAGCCTTCGGCGCTCTCTCTGTCGCCCCCAGCGATACTGCGCGCTTCGACTATCTCTATTGGCTGCACTTCGCGGAAGGTTCGGCCATGCTGCCGCTCCTTCTAAAGCTCTATGTTGGTTTGCTCGGGGAAAACGGCGCGCCGCTGATGCAGATGCGTGTCGAGCCCGAAATCGACAATCACTTCAGCTTCATCAACGCCCACCTTGAGGGCAAAGACTATTTCGCCGCCGATCGCTTCACCGCGGCCGACATCCAGATGAGCTTCGTGCTCGATGCCGGAAACAATCGCGGCGGCCTTGATCGGTATCCGAACATGGTCCGCGTCAGAAAATTGCAACAAGCCCGTCCGGCCTACCAAGGGGCTCTGGAAAAGGGCGGGCCATATAAGATGGGGTCCTGAGACGTCGCCCTTCGACAAGCTCAGGGTGACGACGAAGCGGTCCTTCAAAGTAGCGTCATTCCGAGCTTGTCGAAGGAGATGCGGGTGAGGTCTGGACTTTCCGTGCAACGCACTGAATGTCTCTCCCGAACGGAGAAAGCATGCGTGCACGCGATTGTAAGATCGTCGCTACGATGGGCCCGGCCAGTGATGCGCCGGAGCGGTTGGCGACGCTCATCCAGGCTGGCGTCGATTGTTTTCGCCTGAATTTCAGCCACGGCGCCCGCGAAGATCACGCCCGCCGCATGGCCGCGATCCGGGAAGCAGAGGCAAAGGCCGGGACGCCGGTTGGCGTCTTTGCTGACTTGCAAGGTCCCAAGATCCGCGTGGGCATGTTCGAAGGCGGCGAGATCAAGCTCAAGTTCAACGACGTCGTCACGATTGAAGCCTCAACCGAGCCGGGCGGACATAACCTCATCCGCATGCCGCATCCGGAACTCGTCAACGCGTTAGAGGTTGGCGACATCCTCAAGCTTGATGACGGCAAGCTCCAACTCACAATCACCGAGCGCGGCCGCACCCAGTGTAAAGCCCGCGTCGATTTTGGCGGCACTCTGAAAAACCAGAAGGGCGTCAACGTCCCCACGCGCCGTATTCCGATCAGCGCTCTGACCGAGAAGGATAGGGAAGACCTCGCCTACGCGCTCGAACTCGGCGTCGACTACATCGCGCTTTCGTTCGTTCAACATCCTGAAGACGTTCGCGAGGCGCGGGGATTGATTGGCGCACGCGCCGGCATCATTGCGAAGATCGAAAAGCCATCAGCGCTCGCCGAGATCGAAACGATCGTTGACGTCGCCGATGCAGTGATGGTTGCGCGCGGCGATCTCGGCGTCGAACTGCCGCCTGAGCAGGTCCCGATCGCGCAGCGTAAAATCATTCGCACCGCGCGCGCCGCTGGCAAGCCGGTGATTGTCGCTACGCACATGCTCGAAAGCATGGTCGAAGCCGCAACGCCAACGCGCGCCGAAGCATCGGACGTCGCCACCGCCGTCTATCAAGGCGCCGACGCCGTGATGCTGTCCGCCGAAAGTGCTGTCGGCCGTCACCCGCAAAGCGCCGTCGCGATCATGGACCGCATCATCCGCGCGGTGGAGGACGACGAAGAATATTGGGCCTCGCTCCCGCGCGACATGACGCCGCCGCAGGCCACCACGGCTGACGCCATTGCACTCAGCGCGCGTCACGTCGCCGACGTCATCGGCTGCAAGACAATCGTCGCCTACACCGCGACCGGCTCATCGGCGATCCGCGTCGCCCGCGAGCGCCCGCGTTCAGGCGTGATTGGCCTCACGCCTCTCATGGAGACCGCCCGCAAGCTGGCGCTCGTCTGGGGCGTGCGCTCCATGGTGACCGAAGACGTGCGCAACGTTGAAGAGATGGTCGACAAAGCCGACGCCGCCGTCCGCAAGCTCGGCGTCGCCGAAGTCGGCGACCGCGTCGCCATCATCGCCGGCATCCCATTTGGTCGCGCTGGCAAGACAAACACGATCCGGGTCTTGAGGTTGGAGTAACGCCTCATGCGCCACGGGCGGCAGCCTAAGCACTCTTCTTCAGCCACTTCGGCAGCAGGGCGTCGTAATCAACTTTCGCGTCCGCATCGAATGCCACGCCCGCAGCGCGCAGCTTCTCCTGCAACGCACCGTTTCTCACTGCGCTGAACATCTCGGCGTTGCCGCCGATTAGTTCGCCGCCGATGAACACTTGCGGGATCGTTGGGCCGCCAACGCGTGCGCCAACCGCGCGCCGCACGCGTCCGCCCCAATCGTCCTTCTGCATCGCGAGGGAGTCCAAGTCGATCGAGCGATAGGGAATGTTGTGCGCCTTGAAGAGCTTGCGCGTCGCCCAGCAGAACTCGCACCATTCGAGCGCGAACAGCAAGACCGGCTCTTCACGGATGAGCTTATCTGCGAACGCCGCTGCTTCCTCGTCGACGGGGGCCGCGGGCGCATGCGCCGTAGCCGGAGCAGGGGCAGGGGCAGGACGAATATCGAACCGGTTCGATGGCGACGATTTCGAGATCGCTTCCTCTTCCGGCGTCATGTCGATTGCCACGTCGTCAAAGAGTGGCGTTGAAAGATAGCGCTCGCCGGTATCCGGCAACATCGCGAGGATCGTTGAGCCTTTGGGCGCCGTCTCCGCCACCTTCAGCGCGCACGCCACCGCAGCGCCCGCCGAAATGCCTACAAAAATGCCTTCCTTCGTCGCCATCTCACGCGCGAGCCGCAGCGCATCGCCGCCGTTCACCGGCACGATCTGATCTATGTAGCCCGACGCTTTGGCGTCTGCCGTTAGCTTCGGAATGAAGTCCGGCGACGTGCCTTGCACGGGGTGCGGACGGAAACGATCCGTCAGCCCCGTGCCGAGTACTTGTGAATTATCGGGCTCGGTGACGATGATCTTTACATCCGGGCGCGCCGCCTTTAGCCCGCGCGCCACGCCCTTCACTGTCCCGCCGGTGCCGTAGCCGCTCACCCAATAATCCAGCCGCTCGCCTTCGAAGTCGCGCAGGATTTCTTGTGCCGTGGTGGCGGTGTGGATGTCTGCATTCGCTTCGTTCTCGAATTGCCGTGTCAGGAACCAACCGTGCGTTTCGGCAAGCTCGACCGCTTTCGCCACCATGCCAGTGCCCTTATCCGCCGCCGGCGTGAGCACCACTTTCGCGCCAAGGAAACGCATCAAGCGGCGCCGTTCGATGGAGAAGTTCTCCGCCATGACGATGACGAGCGGATAGCCCTTGCGGGCGCAAACCATCGCCAGCCCAATGCCGGTGTTGCCGCTGGTCGCTTCGATTACTGTTTGACCCGGCTTCAGCGCGCCCCGCCGCTCCGCGTCCTCGATCACTGCCAGCGCCAAGCGGTCTTTAACCGATCCCATCGGATTGAACGCTTCGACTTTGACGTAGATCGAGACATCTGGCGGCGCGAGCGCACCGAGTTTCACCACCGGCGTATCGCCGACCGTCTCAAGGATACTGTTGTATTTCATGAAGCAGATATAGAGCGCTAACGCGTCGGCCCGAGTGGCAAAACTGTCAACATGGGCGGGTGATCGCGCCACGGCGGCCTATTGCGATGGTGTAGCAGGGCTTACGATTGTGATCGCGACTGGCGCGGTGGCGTATTTGGCGGTGCGGCGATCGCCCCAGCGTCCTTTGCCGCCTTCAGCCCGTCATAGATGGCGCGCACGTCGCCTAGGATCTTCTGCTCGCGTTCGTGCAGCTCGCCATCGGCCTCGGCAATCTTCTTCAGCATGTCGAGAAGCATCTCGAAACCAGACGCGGTAAGAAATTTCGTCGACCATTCCGCCAATTTCGAGAGCGGCGCGAGTTGATCGGTGTTGCGGCAGAACTCACGGAATTCCCGTGTATCGAAGCCATTGCCAATGTGCGAGATCGCCTCGCGCTCGGCCGTTTCGATTTCACGCTCATCCACGACGCCGTCCGCCGCCACCATGTGCGCCAGGAATGCAGAAAGGAATGACACGAACACTTCATCAGTTGTGCGCTCCGCCTGTGGCACATTGCGCGGACCGATGATGATCTGGTGGTAGATTTGCGTCAGAATTTCTTCGACATTTTCCATGTTGTCGAGCGCCATTGCCGCGGGCTTGGCTGCAAAGAAGCGCTCCATCACCCGCTCCTCCGAAGTTACGTCGACGAGATTTAGCCCAAGGTGCGTCAGACGTTCCTTGGTCTCGGGGTGCGAATCTGTCGGGTGCGAAGTGTGATCGCCGAGCGAATACGCAACAAGCGGCGGCAATTTCTCGGGTTCGACATCGTAGCGCAACTTATCTTGGAAACTGGCTGACATGTTACGGCGGAACTTTCCCCGCGAGATATCGTTCAGCGTATCCTCGATTTCCTTGTTCCAAAGCATCGACAGAATTCCGACTTTGATCAGGGCGTAGCCCAGATCGGCCGGCGAGGAGGCCGTCGACCCGATCTGATCCGCTCGCAGTTCGCGGGAGCGGCTCGACCGCGCAGCGTTGCGGGCAAAGCAATCGACCATGAAGCGCAGAAACAGCCGCGCCGGCATAAGGAGAGGATTCCTGTCGTACTTCTTGTGCTCACCTGCCGCCTGCGACGCTTCTTCGAGACCGCGATAGATCGGTGCGAAATTGCGGCTGTAGATCGTATCAGCGCCGGAGAAGTGGGCTAGCTCGTGGCCGACCACTGCTTTCACTTCGTCCAGTGAAAGGACGCGCATGAGCGGGAGCGACAGGTAGAGCGTTTGTCCGGTGAGCAATCGCCGCGAGGTCGGCGTGTGCATCGGCGCGGTTGTGGCGAAAAAGTTCGGATCGAGGCCGAGCACGATATTGTCTGGCATGCGCGCGTTCGTCGCCTTGGCGATCTGTTGAACCAGGAGCGCCAGGCGCGGCTGTTCAATCGGTGAGAAGGGCACGCCAACCACAGCGCCGACCGCTGGGCGGAACATGCGCAAAGTGCGCCACAATATGCCAAGGCCGAGCAGGGCGCCGATCGCTGCGAAGCCGTGCAGTATCGTCACGTGGACTTGGCCGAGCCAAAACGCCTCGGCGAAGTATGCCGCCGCGGCAACGATTGCGATTTGAGCGATCACCAGGACCGCCACGACAACTAGACCGAGAAAAGAGAGGCCGGGAAAGATGAAACTCAGCAAGACGCGGTTCGCGCCCGTGAGGAAGCTCGCCAGTGCAAAAGCAAGGATCAGAGCAAGCCCAGCTGCGGCGGTCGCCGCGCAGACAAGAAGTAGCGTGTAGTGGTTCTGGATGTTGGCGCACACCGGCGAGAGCGACAAGCTCAACCCATTGGGCAAACAAAAGCTCGCGATCTCCGGGATGTTGGCGCCTTCCGCAGCGGCGGCGGAATGAATGATGTAGAGCGTCACTGCCGCACCAAGGGCAGGGATAAACAACGCTGCAAGGATCGCGCGAAGTGCCGGCATTCTGCTGTCCCCCGATACAACGCTAATCACGCGCGCGACGCTGCGGCAAGCCCAAGTTGGGGCGTCATGCATGTTGCCCGCGCAACGAGGATCGGCGCACACTGAGGCGAAGCAGGAGGATTTGATGCAGACGGCGCGAATTCCGGATGACATTGCCCGCACTCTCGTGTCCTCGCCGGCTTACGCCACCGACGCCATTCACGAAGCCTATCGCTGGCTGCGCGCGAACAATCCGCTTGGTGTCGCGGAGATAGACGGCTTCGATCCTTTTTGGGTTGTCACCAAGCACGCCGACATCTTGGACATAAGCCGCAACAACGCGCGCTTTCCCTCTGCCGTTCGGAGCACGACCCTTACCAGTCAATCCGGCGAGGCGCGCGCCCGCGCGATCACCGGCACGCCGCACTTGGTGCGGTCACTCGTGCAGATGGATGAGCCTGATCACATGAAGTATCGGCTGCTCACGCAGGCATGGTTCATGCCGGCCAACGTGAAGAAGCGCGAAGCCGATGTCCGCGCGCTTGCGAAGCAAGCGGCGGATCACTTTTCGGCGCTTCCAGGGCGCTGTGATTTCGTGAAGGATGTCGCGCTCCACTATCCGTTACGCGTCGTGATGAACATTCTGGGCGTGCCGGAGGAGGACTTTGGCCGCATGCTGCGCCTGACTCAGGAACTCTTCGGCGCCTCGGATCCCGACACGGAACGGTTCAAGGCAGCGCTGAGCGACGAACAGTTCGCGCAATTGCTTGTTGGCGTCGTTCAAGACTTCACCGATTATTTCGAGACCATCACCGCCGATCGCCGAGCCAATCCGCGCGACGATCTCGCCACGTTGCTGGCCAACGCCGAGATTGACGGCGCACCGCTGCCGCCGTTCGAGCGTACGGGCTATTACACGATCATTGCGACGGCCGGCCATGATACCACGTCGTCCTCAACTGCCGGCTCGATGTGGGCGCTCGCAACGCAACCAGGCTTGTTCGATCGCGTCAAAGCCGATCCTTCGCTAATCCCCTCATTGATTGAAGAAGCTATTCGCTGGACCACGCCAGTGAAAACGTTTATGCGCTCCGCCGCCGAAGACACCGAGTTGCGCGGCCGACAAGTGAGGCAGAACGATTGGATGATGCTCTGCTACGCCTCGGGAAATCGCGACGAGGAGGTTTTTCCGAACAGCGACACCTTCGACATAGACCGAACGCCGAACCGCCAACTCGCCTTTGGCAACGGCGCGCACGTGTGCCTCGGGCAACACCTCGCCCGCTTGGAGATGCGCATTCTCTTCGAAGAACTCTTGCCACGCCTCAAGAATGTCAGCCTCGATGGCGATCCGCGCTATAGCGAGAGCTTCTTTGTCAATGGTCTCAAGACGCTGCCGATCAAGTTCGAGTTGGCGTGACGCGGCGATCGCGCCGCGCCTATTTCACTCGTATCGTCGGCGCCGGTTTGTTCATGCGCGCCACATTGGCTTGTGCCGTCGTGGCGATCTCGCGAAACCGTTTCGACACCGGATGCTCTGGTTGTGTCGCCACCAGCGGGGCTCCCGCGTCGCAGCTTTCGCGGAGCGCAATGTCTATCGGTATTTCTCCAAGGAACGGCGCGCCGGCTTCCGCTGCCACGCGCCGTGCGCCGCCCTCACCGAAGATGTGCGTGCGCTTGCCGTCCGGCGTTTCGAAGTACGCCATGTTCTCGATCACGCCGAGGATCGGCGCCCGCGTCTTCTCGAACATCGCCAGTCCACGGCGGACGTCTGCCAACGCCATCTCTTGCGGCGTCGAGACGATCAGAGCGCCCGCCAGCGGTACGCGCTGCACCAATGACACCTGCACATCGCCCGTTCCGGGAGGCAGGTCAAGCAACAGCACATCGAGATCGCCCCACGCGACCTCATCAATCATTTGTCGCACCGCGCTCGTCGCCATGGCGCCGCGCCAGATCATCGGCGAACCCGGATCGACAAGATAGCCGATCGACATCGTCTTCAGCCCATGCGCTGCCAGCGGCTCAAGCATCTTGTCGTCGCGCATGCGCGGTTTCTTCGCGCCCGTGCCCAAGAGTGTGGGCGCCGACGGCCCGTAAACGTCGAGATCGAGCAGCCCGGTCTTCATCCCCAACGAGGCGAACGCGCAGGCGAGATTGACCGCGACGGTTGATTTGCCAACCCCGCCCTTTGCGCTCGCCACGGCGATGATCTGCTTCACGCGCCCCACGCCGCCACCGTTTTGCGCTGGCGCCTTTGCCGTGGTTTCCGCGGTGAGAACCGCAATCACAGCGGTGACGCCATCGATGCCGCGCGCCGCTTCCTCGGCGCGATCACGCACTGGCGCGTAGAGGTCAGCGACATCACGGGGCGCCTCGATCGTAAACGAGACCTTGCCGTCAGCGCGTGCATCAAGCCCCGTCACGCGTCCGGCGGTGAACAAACCCTTGCCGCTGATTGGGTCTTTGATCGCATTTAGGCGCGCTTTGACGCGCTCAGTAAGGTCCGCCAACCGGTTGTTCATGCTTGATCCCTTAGCACAGGGGTCACATATCGGCGCGCATGGGAGCGCGGCAAGCTCTCAAGATCGGGCGTCAAGAATGGCGCGCGGAGCACCAGAAGGGGCGGGGAAGGCATGCCTTGGAATGACCAATCAGGCGATCCGCCGCGCGGCGGCGGCGGCCAAGGTCCCTGGGGCGGCGGTCCACGCAGACCGTGGGGCCAGCAGCAACCGCCGCGCTCAAAGCCACCGCAAGGGCCGGATCTCGAAGAGATGCTGCGCCAATGGCGAGAGCGCTTTTTCGGCGGCGGCGGTTCAGGCGGCGGCAGCGGCGCGGGGAGTGGACGCCGCGGTCTGCAATGGCCCGTGATCGCGGGTGTCTTCATTGCAGGCTGGCTCTTGGCGGGCGTCTATCCGGTCAATGAAGGTGAGCTGGGAGTGGTTACACGCTTAGGCGCATACAACCGCACCACGACACCGGGCTTGCATTGGCATTTGCCGACGCCGTTCGAGGCAGCGCAGGTCGTGAACGTTACCAGCCAGCGCAGTGATGAAATTGGCTGCGACCGCACGAGCAGCAATTGCCCTGACGCAGAAGAAGGGCTGATGCTGACAGGTGACCGCAACATCGTCGATATCCATTTCAAGGTTTACTACAACATCTCCGATGTCGTCGCGTTCACCTTCAACGTACGTAATCCGATCAACCTTGAGCGCACCAGCGATCTTGGCGCTGTGGGCCAAGTGATTGAGAGCGCGATGCGTGAGGTCGTCGGCCGCCGCGACCTTGAGCCGATCATCACGACCGACCGCGCCGTGGTTGAACAGGAAGTGCAACAACTGGCGCAACAAGTGCTCGACGAATACCATTCGGGCGTACGAATCTTGCAGGTTCAATTGCTGAGCGCGAAAGTGCCGCCCGAAGTCGCTCCTGCATTCCGCGACGTCATCACCGCCAATCAGGATGCGCAGACCGCGGTCAACAACGCCAACCGCGATGCGGCCGTCATCCTCAACGAAGCCGAAGCCTACAAAGGCCGCACGATCCGCGAGGCCAGTGGTGAGGCCGCGCGCTTCAATAGCGTCTACGAGGAATACCGACAGGCCCCCCAAGTCACGCGCGACCGAATTTACATTGAGACGATGGAGCGCGTCTATCGCACCGGCGATCTCGTCATTCTCGATCAGCGCGCGGGCGCGGTGCCGTACCTGCCGCTTGACGGCATGATTCGGCGATCGGGAACCACGCCCGCTCGGCCAAATGCAGGAGCCAATTGATGCGCCGCTCTTTCATGGCTATCGCGATTGGCGTGTTCGCGCTCGTGGTGCTGATCACCAACTGCTCATTTGTTGTTCGTCAGGATCGCCAAGCAATTGTCCTGCGTTTCGGTGAATATGTGCGCGCCATCAACGTGGCGGCAACCAATCAGCCGGGCCTTTATTTCAAACTACCTTGGGAAAGCGTGGTCATCTATGACAAGCGCAATCTTGGTCTCACGCTGGCCGGTCAAGAAATCGTCGCGTCCGATCAGGAACTCCTCATCGTCGATGCGGTGGTCCGCTGGCAGATCACTGATCCGCGCCGCTTCTATCAGAGCGCCCTGACCGAACAGGGCGGCGTAGACCGTATTTCGATCTACACCCAAGCCGCGCTTCGCCGCGCGCTGGGCAGCGCTTCTTCTGACGACATCATCTCGGGACGTCGCGCTGCGATTATGCAGGCTATCGAAGACGACTTGAACCGGAAGACTGCCGCCGAACTCGGCGTGCACGTCGCCGACGTGCGCATTCGGCAGGTGGACCTGCCGTCGCAAACACAACAGGGCGTCTACACGCGCATGAGTTCTGAACGTGAGCAAGTCGCCGCGCGCGTCCGCGCCGAGGGCGAGCGAAATGCGGCGATCATCGTTGCGACCGCGCGCGAACAATCCGAGCGTCTTCGCGGTGAGGGCGACGGCGAACGCGCCCGCATTTTTGCCCGCGCCTACGGTCGCGACCCGGAATTCGCCGCGTTCTATCGCTCCATGCGCGCCTACGATACGGCGCTCGACGCCGGTACGCCTATCGTCGTTTCGCCTGACAGCGACTTCTTCCGCTACATGCAGCGCCGTCGCGGCGGCAACTAAGCCGCAAACACGCCGTGCCGCGAGGCCCAGGCATGGAAAAGGGTCGGCCAAGCGCCAGCTGGCTTGTCACGCGCGAAGCGTAAGCCGAAGCCATGCCCGCCTTCCTCGAAGACGTGCAATTCCGTCCGCACTTGCGCGGCACGCAGCGCACTGTGCATCGCCATAGTGTTTGAAAGCGGAACGGCGCTGTCATCCGCCGCATGCACCAACATTGTCGGCGTCATGCCTGCGCGCGCGTGTTGTTCCATAGAATAGCGCGCGACCGCAGTTGCTGACGGCGCGAGACCAAGCAGGAAGTCTCGTGATCCTGCGTGGGCGTCTGCGCCCATAGTAATGACCGGATACATGAGGCAGGTCACGTTGGGCTGCGCCATGCTTGTGTCGCCGTCGGGCGCGAGCGGGGCATCGAAACGGGTGGCGAGCAGGGCGGACACGTGACCGCCGGCGGAAAAGCCGAGCAGCGCAACCTTGCTCGCATCCACGCCGGCCTGCGCCCTTATCACCCGCATAGCACGCTGCGCGTCTTGAAGCGCTACATCGGGTCCGGCGCCCCAACCGTCGCTCGGCAACCGGTAGCGCAAAACGTAGGCCGTAATGCCGCGCGCGGCGAACCAACGCGCCGCCTCGAACCCCTCTTTGTCGATGACGACATGACGATAACCGCCACCAGGGACGATCAGCACGGCGCTACCACCGTCATCCGCCGGCCGAAACACAGATAGCGTTGGCGTCCGAACGCCGCGTACGATGCGGTCACGAAGTCCGAGGTCATTCGGCCGCTCCACGACCTCTTCCGTGACAGTGACCTCCTGCCCGCCCGGCGCTCCGTCGGGCCAAAGAACGATAATGTCGTCGGGCGCGGTGTCGCGCAGTTCCTGGCTGAAGTTGACGTCCGATAAGGGTGCTGTTGCGCAAGCGGATAGGGCTAGCGTTGCCAACAACAGGCGGCGGTCGGGGTTTCTGTTCATCGGGCCACCTTCTCACCGCGGTCTGGCTGACGCCAGCGATTGCACGAGCCGCGCGCTTAGCTAGTGTTCGGGCATGCTTCGTTTGCGCCCGATCATTTCGGTTCTAGCTCTGTTTGTGCTCGCCGCTCCGGCGCTTGCGCAATCGCGCCTGCCAGCGCAGGGCTTTGCCGATTTGAACGATCGCCTCTCGCCGGCGGTCGTAAACATTGCCACCAGCCAGCGTGTCGAAGGCATTGAGGATCTGCCGCGCTTCCCGCCGGGCTCGCCGATGGAACGGCTCAACGAAGGGCAGGGCGAAGGCGGCGGCGCACAGATCACCTCTCTTGGCTCCGGCTTCATTATTTCCCCGGACGGTGTTGTCGTCACCAACAACCATGTGGTTGAATCCGCAGACGCTATCGAAGTCATCCTGCAAAACGGCCAGCGCTTCGAAGCGACTGTCGTCGGCCGCGATCCTGCGACCGATATCGCCGTCTTGCGCGTCCATGCCGGCCAACCGTTGCCTTACGTCAACATGGGCGATAGCGACACCGCCCGGGTTGGCGACATCGTGTTGGCTATAGGCAATCCCTTCGGTCTCGGCGGCTCGCTCAGCGTCGGCGTCGTCTCCGCCCGCAATCGCAATATCGACGCTGGCCGGTACGACGATTTCATCCAAACTGACGCCGCCATAAATCGCGGCAATTCGGGCGGACCGCTCTTCAACACCGATGGCGAGGTCATCGGCGTCAATACCGCAATCGTATCCCCGACTGGCGCGAGCGTGGGTGTTGGCTTTGCCACACCGACCTCAATTGTGCGCCCGGTCGTCGAGCAGATCGTGCGCTTCGGCGAAATCCGCCGCGGCTGGTTGGGCGTGCGCTTGGCCAATATGAGCCGCGCCGCCGCCGATCGCGCTGGCTACGATGGCTCCACCGGCGCCGTTGTCACACGCATCACGCCGAATGGGCCGGCAGCGCGCGCCGGGCTGCGCACAGGCGATGTGATCTTACGATTCAACGGTCAAGAAGTCGCCGATAGCCGAGCCCTTACGCGCATGGTCGGCGAGGCGGCGGTCGGTGCTGACGCCGCCATCGATATCGTTCGCGATGGCCGGCGTATGCAGATCACAGCCCACATAGAGCGTCTTGAGGAAACAGATGGCGGCGGCGCCCGCGTCGCCCGCGACGGCAACAGCGACGAGCCACGTCGTGACGGCGGTCCGCGCGGTGGTCGTATTTTCGGAATCGCGCTCTCCGAACTTGACGCAAGTTTACGCGAAGAATTCCAGATCGAGCCCAGCGTGCAGGGGCTTGTTGTTCTCGCAGTCGATGTTGGAGCCGAGAATGAAGGCGTACTGCGGCCCGGTGACGTCATCCAGGCCATTGGCCCGCAAGCCACCAATACCATTGCGGCGGCCCGCGCTATTGCCGGGCGCGCCGCCATTGGCGAACACGCCATCATCGCCCGCATCAATCGCGACGGCGCCGTGACCTACCGGAGGCTGCAGGCGCGCAGTTAAATCAGCGCGCGCACGTCCGCGAGCGAGGTGACGATGCGCGCCTTGGCGCGCATCGCGTCATTCGCAATTAACAGGTCCGGCACCATCACCGTCATGCACCCCGCCGCATGCGCTGACGTGACGCCTGCATACGAGTCTTCGAGCGCCAGAACGCACTGCGGCGGAGCGCCAAGGAGTTTCGAGGCGTGCAGATAGGGCTCCGGATGGGGCTTGCCCTCTGTCACGTCTTGGCGGGTCACGACAGCGCGAAAGCGTGTGGTTAGGCCGTGTGCGGCGAAATGCTTTTCGACCCAGGGCATGCGCGAAGAGGTCGCTAAGCCGAATGGCACATTGATCTCATCCAGCGCATCCATGAGCTCGATCGCGCCCGTCTTCAGCGGCGCAACGCGATCGCCGACATGTGCGCGTGTTAGGCCGATGAAATGTTCGAGCGGGAAATTGTCCCCATAATAGCTTTTGAGTTGCAAGTCGTTGGCTTCGCGATGCAGCCCCACCAGTGAGAGAAACTGCGCATCCGTCATCGTCACGCCGAGTTCAGCGCAGGCGGCAAAGTGCGCCTCCTTCACCAGCGCTTCTGAATCGATCAGCGTGCCGTCGAGATCGAACACAACGGCCAGCGGTTTTCGCGGCAGCTTCAATTAGGGCTCCAAATAGTCCGTGCAGGGCGGTAGCGGCTGATTTGGCGCATATAGGCTGTCGACGCCTTGGCTATAAGTGCGACGGTACGAGCACGTCTCATCGTGCGCCCAAACCAGGTCGGCTTGCGTCAATGGCGCCGCTTCCAGAGAGTCCGCGTCGCGCGTCAGGGGTCCTGGGAATGAACCGGCGGCAGTCTCCAGCAGGATGCGCGGCGCTCCTTCGGGGACGGCTTCTTCCAGACTGATCCTCGTAACAAACGTGTATTGGTCGTGACATGCGCCTGCGCGCTGTCTTTCATCATTCTCATCGAAGCACGCACGAACATCCGATGAGGCGGAAAGCGGCATCCGCGTGACTTCGTTCGCAACGCCGTCGCTGACGCGATAGAGAACGAGTTGCGTCGCCTCGCCGCCGCCGCCCGAATACATTTGATGCGTCTTCATCGCGACGCCGAAAAGTGCGGCGTCATCGGTGCGGCCAATTCGCACGATAACCGGCCAAACTTCCCAGGTATCGTTCTCGCCGGATTCGCCAACCGCAATCGCGCCAGCCTGCTGCCCGTCTCGCGTCACGGTGACGTCCGTACCGGTGCTCGCGGCGCACCAGACGCCGTCGCCCGTGCACCATTGCTCAGTCGCTTGCGAGAGTACTTCCATGCGATTTCCGGCTTGATCCGCGACCGGCAACGTCACACCGGGCAGGGCAGGTTCATCTGTTTCAGGCGCGTTCTCGGCGTGCGGCGTGCATGCGCCCGCCAACATCGCCGCAATTGCAATCATCAAGCGCTTCATGATGCAAACTCACCCCGCCGGTATCCCTGAAAGAATAGTGCAGTTTCTAGGTTGGTATGATCGATCCGCGCGCCAGCTTCTGCAGCGACAAGCGGTTTAGCGCGATAGGCGATTCCAAGCCCCGCGGCCTTGATCATGTCGAGGTCGTTGGCGCCGTCACCGACCGCGAGCACGTCTTTGTCATTAATCTTGAGCGCCGCCGCTTCCGCGCGCAGCGCATCGAGTTTGGCTTTTCGGCCAAGGATTGGCTCTTGAACCTCTCCGGTCAGCGCCACGCCATCGTCCAGCAGCACGTTGGCCCGGTTTGCCTGAAAGCCCGCCTCGTCAGCCACCCGCGACGTAAAGTAGGTGAACCCGCCCGAGACTAACACGCAGCGTGCGCCGTGAGCGGCCATGGTTTTGACGAACGCAGCGGCGCCGGGGTTCAGCCGCACACGCTCGTCATAGGTCCGCTGCAGCGCTGTCAGCGCCAAGCCTTTCAGTTTGCCAACGCGCTCGCGCAAGGCTGGTTCGAACTCCAATTCGCCGCGCATCGCCCGTTCCGTGATCGCCGCTATCTCCGCCTTGATGCCGGCGAAATCGGCCAACTCGTCCAAGCACTCTACGTTGATGATTGTCGAATCCATGTCCGCGACGAGAAGCTTCTTGCGCCGCCCTTCGACGGGAACTAGCGCCCAGTCGACGGGCATTTCAGCAACGGCCGCGGCGGCCTCCTCGCGCAACTCACCATCCACGCTGTCATAGATCCACTGCGCGCTTTCCCATCCAGAAAGCACCTCAGGCGGCGGCAGTTTCCGGTTGAGTGCGACCCGCCCGAGCATGAGCAATGCCTCACGATAAGCGGGCTTGTCCCCCGGTGGTGCGACAAAAACGAGAGCGTGTGCGGTCATGATGTCCGATGCTGTTGCTTCTACCCTCTAGGGCAGGGACGGCTCATGCGCTACTGCACGAAGAATGAAGCGTGCGCTCCTGATTATGGGTCCGACGGCCAGTGGCAAGTCCGCTTTGGCGCTGGATTTGGCTGAGCGTATCGGCGGCGAAATTGTCAATGCCGATAGCATGCAGGTTTACCGCGACTTTCGCATTCTCACTGCGCGGCCCTCACCAGAAGAAGAAGCCCGTGCTCGGCACCATCTTTACGGCCATGTCGATGCTTTCGAGTCTTTCTCCACTGGCCGCTGGCTGAACAGCGCATTGGCCGTCATCTCGCAAATCCGCGCCCGCGGCGCGACACCCATCATTGTCGGCGGCACCGGCCTCTACTTCAAAGCACTGACGCAAGGATTGGCTGATGTGCCAGGTATCGACCCGGAAATTCGAGCGTCGCTTCTGGAGCGCGCATCGCAGCAAGGTGCGCCAGCGCTTCATGCTGAACTGTCGCGCGTCGATCCTCAAACGGCGGCGCGTCTCGAACCTAACGATACGCCGCGCATCGTGCGCGCCCTGGAGGTTATCGAAACTACCGGCGAGAGCATTAGCGCTTTTCACGCCAATACGAAGCCTGCGCTCGGCGCGGAGGAGTGGCGAGCGGTGACGCTGACGCCGGATCGCGCTTCGCTCTATGCAGTCATCAACGCACGCTTCGAACGCATGCTTGCTGCGGGCGCGTTGGAAGAGGTGCGCACGTTTGCGGCGCGCGAGTTGAATCCGGCGCTGCCTGCGATCAAGGCGCATGGGGCGCCGGCGCTTAGCGCCTATCTCCGCGGAGAAATATCGCTAGCCACCGCAACGGAGATTGGCCAACGCGACACTCGCCGCTACGCCAAACGACAATTCACCTGGATCGCCAATCAGACGCCGGATTGGCCGCGCATTGCCGAACAGGAGCTTTCGCGTCGCGTGAAATTGGCGCTAGATGTTCTTTCAAGAGATTGACGATGCGTATGCTTCTTCCGATTTCACTTTGCGATCGTGCGGGGCTGTTGAAACCATGACGTGGGGCATCAACGAGTGGGTGGCGGTGATCTCCGCGATCGTGGCGGTTGTGTCATTCGGCCTGAACTGGCTTGTCGTGCGCCGCCAGACGGAGTTGCAATACGAAACCCTGCGGGCCGAGATGGATGCCGAGGTCATCGCCTGGACGCACGAAGCGATTGATCAAGTTTCGCAGGCCATCACGCTCGCGCGCGGTCGCGGCCTTACCTACAGCGCCGACGAAATGCGCCGCCTGTCGCATGAAACGTGTCAGCGCCTGTCCTCCATTGCCGACCGCGGCCGCCTCTTTTTCCCAAATGAATCGCCGGAAACGCACGGCCGCGACAAGGAGGCGGCGTTCCAAGGCTACCGTCCGCCCATTCTTGACGCCGTCGTCTTCGCTTCGACACGCATCGGCCGCCTTGACGCCGGTGTGACGGAACCTGACACGGCCGCCGCCGAATTTCTGGCCAAATGCCGTCGTCTCCTCGTCTCAGAGGCGCAGAATGCTATTGATCCGCGTCGCCGCGGACAGATGTTGCGGAGGCTTGCGGTTGGGCGGCTGGACGACAAAACGTCGGCGTACACTTTGGCGGCGGAGCTAGGGGAAGGGCTTGAGAGTTTGTTCCCAGGTTATTTGCTGGAGCGCCGCGATGCTGCTTGGATCGCCAAACGCGAAGCGATCGCGCGCCCCCGCGCGCAGTGAGGTCATAAAATGAACTACCGCCGCTTCATTCTCGGACTGCTCGGCGCCATAGCATTTTCGGCGTGCGCGCCCGTCGCGTCGCCAGCGGAGCCTCAATCCATGAGCAATGTTGAAATCCGCCTGAGCAGAGGCGCGTGTTTTGGATTTTGTCCGGTGTACGAAGTGACGATCAGCGGCAACGGCGATGTCCACTATGAAGGTCGCAACTTCGTCAATGTCGTCGGCGAACGAACCGCGACAATTCCGCCTGAGGACGTTGCGCGTCTGCTCGCGCGTTTCGACGAAGTCGGTTTCCACCATCTGCGCGACTCTTATCGCGCGCGGATAAGCGATCTTCCCACGCAGAGCATCACACTGACCAGCAACGGCCAAACGAAAACCGTTGTGGATTACGGTGGCGTCGATGCCGGGATGCCACGCGAGGTAAGGGAGCTCGAGGCCGAAATTGATCGCGTCGCGGGAACCGCTCAGTGGGTCTTGCGTGACGGCCAGCCAGTGCGGGACCCGCCGCAGCCCTGAGGCTTTCGCCGCGGGTCTGGGCGCCCTACGCTCTTCGCGAATATGAGAATGTAGGGTGGGGACCATGAACAGACTTGGCGCGGTAGTCGCGTGCGTGATCGCGTTCTTCTTCAGCGCACCGGCGTTCGCCCAGAATCTTTCGCTGCGGGCGCCGCAATGGGCGCAGGCGCTTGTCGCCGCGGATGTTACGCCAACGACTGGAGGGCGCGCGATGATCGCCGCCGATGGCATCGACATGGCGGTGCGCGTCACGCTTGCGTCCCCCAATGGCGGCGTCGCACGTGTTATTCGCTACGATCTTCGCGGAGAGCAGGGCTCGCTCTACCTGCGGCGCTTCACTGGCCACCCGTCGACCGGCTGGTGGCTGTGGGGCGGAGATGCGCCGCGCATCAGCCAATTTAGCGCCGCCCAACGCACGGAGATCGCCACTCTCACACGCGCGCTAATGGGCGTAACGGGCGGTGTAGGCGGCAGCGAGGAAGTCTGCCAAGCGGGTGAGCAGGCCTACATCGAAGTCGCGCTCGCGGGTCGCGCCTCAAGTTTTTCGCGTCCTTGCGTTGGCAATACTGACGCCGCCGGCCGCCTTGCGCTCCGGCTCTCCGAGATCGCCGGTTCGCGCAATGAGGAGGAACTGTCGCGCGCAGCCGTCATCGAGTTGCTTGATGCGGATCGGGCGTTTGCAACGAAGGCCGCAGCAGATGGTGTGCCTGCCGCCTTCAGTCAGTTCGCTGCGGACGACGCGCTCATCGTCACTAGTGACTCGCTTTCGACCGGCCGCGCCGGCGTCGCTGCGCGCTATCAGAACTGGCCGGAAGGCGCGCGCCTCGAATGGACGCCCGAAACCGCCCGCGTTTCCGAGCGCGGTGATATGGGTTGGACGTGGGGAAATTCTACCTACATCGCGCCAGGCGGTGAACGCACACGCGGGCGCTACGTCTCGATCTGGACGCGAGACTATGAAGGCAATTGGCGCTTCGCCTTCGATGCTCCAATTCGATAGTTAGCCCGCAAATCCACCCTCCGCGAGGAACGCCAATTCGTCCGGCGTGCTCTTGCGTCCAAGGATTGCATTGCGATGGGGAAACCGTCCGAAGCGGGCGATGATGTCGTGATGCATAGCCGCGAACTTCAGGTAGTTCGCGTCGCCGAGGTTCGTGAACAGCTGCACGCAACGCTCCTGCATCCCCAGATCTTCGGCGTGTTCCAGCGGCATATAGAAAAAGAAACGGAGGTCGCTGTCGGTCGCGGCGTCTAACTGCTTGCCAAGCGCTCGTAAGGCAATCGCTTGCGCCAGTCCGTCGGTCGCGAACGCATGCGGGCTATTGCGGAAAATGTTGCGCGGAATTTGATCGAGCAGGATCAGCAGCGCCAGCGTCCCTTCTGCGTTCGCCTCCCACGCCGCCAGTTCGCCGCGAGCCGCAGCATGATGCTCGTTCTCGAAGGCCCGGCACCGTCCGTCGAACGTCTCGTCCTTCACGAACCAGAATTTCGGACCCGCATCGCGCCAAAACCGTACGACCTCAGCAGCGCTCGCCATGACTTCCTCCTCTTTGCTTAAGTGACGCGCGCGCGCTAAGGACGCAAGAGAACAAAGGTAATTCATGCGTGTCCTCTACGAACGTGACGCAGATGCGTCGCTTATCAAAGGCAAACGTGTCGCCGTTATCGGCTACGGCGCTCAAGGCCATGCCCACGCGCTGAACTTGCGTGATAGCGGCGTCGACGTCGTGGTTGCGCTCCACAAAGCCGCGCGCCGGATGGCCGACGCCGAACGCGATGGTTTCGCGCCAATCAGCGTCGCCGACGCCGCCGCTACCTGCGAAGTGCTCGTCATGTGCGCGCCCGACGAAGTCATGCCCGATCTCTACGCGGCCGAAATCGCGCCGCACCTCCGCGCCCGCCAAACGCTGATGTTTGTTCATGGCTTCGCCTATCATTTTGGCTTCATCCAACCACCGGCCGATATCAACGTTGTTATGGTCGCGCCCAAAGGCCCGGGCAAAGCGCTACGCGAAGCCTTCACTCGCGGCGGCGGCTTGCCCGCCATCGTCGCCGTCGCGCGCGATAGCGGCGGCGCCGAGGCGCTCGCGTATTCCTATGGCGCCGCCATCGGCTGCGGTCGCGCCGGCATGATCGCCTCAACCTTCAAGATTGAAACCGAAGGCGATCTTTACTGTGAGCAGGCCGTTCTCTGCGGCGGTCTCACGCATCTCATCCGCACCGCGTGGGAAGTCCAAGTCGAAGCGGGAACGCCGCCTGAGCTCGCGTACTTCGACTGTCTGCACGAAGTGAAACTCTTGTCCGATCTGATCCACGAACGCGGCATCGCCGGTATGCACCTGGCCATATCCAACACAGCCGAGTACGGCGAATACGTCACCGGCCCGCGCATCATCGACGCGCATGTGAAAGACGCGATGCGCGCTGTGTTGGCGGACGTCCAGAGCGGCAAGTTCGCGAACCAATGGATGGCAGAACATCGCGCCGGCGCGCCCAACCTCGCGAAGCTACGCGAAGCAGCTGCAAGTCATCCTATCGAATCCGCGGGACGAACCGTCCGCAGATTGCTAGGAGCGGAGCCATGAGCACCCGCATCGGCACGCCGCTTTCTCCAACCGCGCTTCGCGTCATATTCCTCGGCGGCGGCGAGCTTGGCAAAGAGGTCGTCATCGAACTCCAACGCCTCGGCGTCGAGACCATCGTTGTCGACCGCTACCCGAACGCTCCCGCGCAACAAGTGGCGCACCGCGCCCACGTGATCGACATGACTGACGCCAGCGCCTTGCGGGCGCTCGTAGAACAAGAGCGCCCGCACCTCATCGTTCCTGAGATCGAGGCCATCGCCACCGACGAACTCGTCCGCATCGAAGCCGACAAGGTCGCCACGGTGATCCCCACAGCGAAAGCCGCGCACACCACGATGAACCGCGAGCGCATTCGCGTGCTTGCCGCCGAAGACCTGAAATTGCCAACTTCGCCCTACGCCTTCGCCTCATCGCTTGAAGAGTTGCAGGCCGCCGTCGACAAGATCGGTTTCCCGAATTTTGTGAAGCCGGTGATGTCGTCTTCCGGCAAAGGCCAGAGCCGCCTCAAAAGCCAAGCAGACGTCGCGCCCGCCTGGGATTACGCCATGAGCGCCGGGCGCGTGAAACAACCGCGCGTCATCGTCGAAGGGCAGGTGATGTTCGACTTCGAAATCACCTTGCTCACAGTTCGCGCCGCCAGCGGCACACATTTCTGCGAACCCATCGGGCACGTCCAAGTCGATGGCGACTATGTCGAAAGTTGGCAACCGCAGGCGATGAGTGCGAAGGCGCTCGAACGCGCGCGCGATATCGCTGGCAAAGTCACCGCCGCGCTTGGCGGCCACGGTATCTTCGGCGTCGAGCTTTTCGTCAAAGGCGAGGACGTCTGGTTCTCCGAAGTGAGTCCTCGCCCACACGACACTGGTCTCGTCACACTCGTTTCCCAAGTGCAAAGCGAATTTGCGCTCCACGCTCGCGCCATTCTGGGCCTTCCCGTCGACACTTCACTCCGCGCCCCAGGCGCTAGCGCTGTCATTTATGGCGGCATGGAGGCGCAAGACATTGCCTTCGACGGTGTCGCCGAAGCGCTCGGCGTTCCAGAGACAGAGGTCCGACTTTTCGGCAAGCCCGAGAGCTTCAAGAAGCGCCGCATGGGCGTGGCGCTCGCCCGCGGGAAAGAGACGGACGAGGCGCGCGAGCGCGCCAAGCGGGCTGCTGGTCGCGTTCAACCCATCACCCCGTGACGCCCTGAGGCGGAGTGGGTGGTGCGAAGGCGCATGATGCTCTAGCCTCTCGGAAAAAGGGAGACGCGCGCATGGCCACCGAACAAAAGCCCATGAATTCCGGTTACGGCGTGCGCACCGAGGCGCGTGACGCAACGGGAGGGCGCGATCTCACAGGCAAAGTCGCGATTGTGACTGGTGGGTATTCGGGGCTCGGGCTCGAAACAACAAAGGCGCTCGCCGCCGCAGGCGCGATCGTCATTGTGCCGGCGCGCTCCGCCGAAAAGGCGCAAAAGGCGCTCGCCGGTGTTGCCAATGTCGAACAAGCCGCGTTCGATCTTGCGGACCCGAAGAGCATCGACGCCTTTGCCGGCGGTTTTCTCGCGCGCACCAAGACGCTCGACATTCTGATCAACAACGCCGCCATCATGGCGTCGCCGCTGATGCGTGATGAACGCGGCTACGAAGCGCAGTTCGCCACCAATCACCTCGGCCATTTCCAGCTTACAGCGCGTCTTTGGCCGGCGCTCAAAGCCGCGAGCGGCGCACGCGTCGTGTCGCTGAGTTCGATCGGCCATCGCATCTGTCCGCCTGATCTCGAAGACCCAAATTTCGAGCGCACCGAATACAATAAATGGCTCTCCTATGGCCGCGCCAAATCCGCCAATTCGCTCTTCGCCATCGGTCTCGACAAACGCGGGCAAGCGCACAACGTGCGTGCCTTCGCCGTCCATCCCGGCGGCATCATGACCGATCTCCAGCGCTACATGCCTGAAGAAGAAAAGCGCGCCATGGGCTGGATCGACGAACACGGCAAGGTCGACGATCGCTTCAAGACGCCGTCACAAGGCGCGTCCACCAGCGTCTGGTGCGCCACCAATGCGCAGCTCGACGGTCAGGGCGGCGTCTATTGCGAAGATTGCGACGTTGCCGAACAAGTTCCGCCGGACCACAAAGGGATGTCAGGGGTGCGCCCGTGGGCGATCGATCCGGTGCTCGCCGATAAGCTCTGGGCGCTCAGCGAGCGCATGACAGGCGTGAAGTTCGACGCCAACTGAGGCCGTCAGCGACGGATCATCGCGTCTACCGCGTTTGTGGAATGTCATGCCCATGAACCGCCGCGCATTTCTGACCGCTACCGCTACCGTCACTGCAGCCGTCTGCTTCGCCGCACCTGCTGCTGCGCAAGTCTTTAGCTTCGATACCGCTGCCGCCTACTCAGCGGCGCGGCGTGGCGTGTCCATGTTGGTCATGCGCCGTGGCGAAGTGATCTTCGAGGATTACCCAAACGAAGGCGGCGCCGCGCGCGGCTGGGAATTGGCCAGCGGCACAAAGAGTTTCACGGGCGTTATGTGCGCGGCCGCAATTCAAGATCGTCTGATTTCGTCTTGGGACGAACCTGCGGCGGATACGCTCCCGGAATGGCGCGGCGACGAGCGACGTCAGATTACTATTCGCCATCTCCTCTCGCTCACGAGCGGCATCAGCGGCGGTCCGATCGCCCGACCGCCCACCTATGCCGATGCCATCGCGCAGCGGGCCGAGGCTGCGCCTGGTGAGCGCTTCGCCTACGGCCCCACGCCGTTCCAGATATTTGGCGAGATCATCCGTCGCAAAACCGATGGCGATCCGCTTGACTACTTGACGCGCCGCATCCTGGCGCCGCTCGACATTCACCCGACCGCGTGGCGCCGTGGCGCAGACGGCATGCCGCATATGCCCTCTGGCGCAGGACTGACAGCGCGCCACTGGGCGCGCTTTGGTTGGTTCGTGCAGCAAGGCGGCGAGGGCAGCGTCGATCGCACCGCGCTTCGAGAATGCTTTAACGGCTCGCGCGCCAATCCCGGCTACGGGCTCTCATTCTGGCTCTTGCGCAATGGCCTTGTGCCGCCGGGACGAAACGCGGGCATTGAAATCGATACCGGCCTGTCCGAACGCTTCGGCGGCATCAGCATGGCCGCGGGCGCAGGCGATCAGCGGCTCTATCTCATTCCCGCGCTCGATCTCGTCATTGCGCGCCAAGCTAGCGGAATCCTGCAAGCCCTCTTGCGCCGTAATCGCGGACCGCAATGGTCTGATGCGGAGTTCTTGCGCCTTGCGCTCAGATCACTCGATCGTCAGTAGCCCGCCGCACGTAATTGCTAATCCGCGCTAACCACAAATGCCAACTTTGTTGGCGTTTCATAAACTGTGTTGTGTTCCGCGCCATCAACGCTTCCGCAACAACGCCTGTGTTAATATTGGCGAAACGCTCGAAAAGGGTGCGTGGGTCGACAATGTCTAAAACTGCAAACGCAGCCGCAATCGGTGTGCGCCGCGCCTGGCTAGGCGTCGGCGCGCCGATCATTGGGCTCGTTGCAGTCATTATCGCTCTGGCTGTCTTCGTTTTTGGGTCATTTGCTCAAGATCAGAACCGCGCGTTCGAGCGTAACAGCGCCACGCTCGTCTTCAATGGGCTGGAGGGTCGGGCGCGCATGATGGGCGCTATTGGTCTCGATTACGCCAATTGGGACGCCGCTTTCGAAAATGTCAGCGCCCGCTGGAATCAGGAATGGATCGACGACAATTTCTACTCAAGCGTCGCTGACCTGATGATCCTTTTCCGTCAAAACGGCGCGGTCCGCTACAGCTGGGCAAGCGATGCCTATGATGCCGACAAAGACTCGTTGGCGGCGATCGTGGCCGAAGCTGGCGCGCGTTTGCCAAACCTTCGCCGTCTGTCGCGTGCGCCTGCCGTAGCGGACACCGTCGCGCTGACCTATGCGCGTTCGGGGGACAATCTCCTCATCATCGCGGTTGTGCCGATCACGCGTGAGGACGACGCCGCGCGCATCGCCTACAATCCTTTAAGCGGCTATGACTATTTCGCGGTGGTGAAGGTTATCGACGTCGCCGGTTTCGCGCAGGCAAACCGTTCGATGTCTCTTGACGATTTTCATATGCAGCCGGCCGATGCACCGGTTGGCGAAGGCATGATCTCGCTGCCGGTGGTGACGCCCGCAGGAAATAATGTTGGAAATCTTGTTTGGCGGAACACCCATCCGGGCACGGCGATCTTTCTGAACCGTATCTGGCCCGTGGTGATCGGTCTGCTGCTCATCGGTGCGCTGACGCTGTTGATTACGCGTCACCTTGTTGTTCGGCAAATCGGGGCCATGGCGGGAGCGGAGGCGGCTCTTGAAGCGAGCCGTGTGAAGTCCGAGTTCCTGGCCAAAGTTGGCCACGAGCTGCGTACGCCGCTCAACGGCATCATCGGTTACGCCGAGATCATCCAGGAGGAAACAGAGTCCGAGACAGCCCACGCCGACGCGCAGCGCATTATCAACGCTGCCCGCCACCTCAATGAGCTATTGAAAGATATCTTGGACCAATCGCGTCTGAATGCTGATCGCATCGTGGTGAAGCGCGAAGTGTTGCCGGTTGTTGGCATGGTTGCGGAAGTGCAGGGCCTGATGCTGCCATCGGCACGCGCCGCGGGCGTCAATCTCACGGTGCAACCGAGCGCCGCAGCTAACTATGTTGTCGCCGACCATGTGCGTTTGCGTCAATGCCTGATCAATCTCATTGGCAATGCGATCAAATTTGCGCCGCGCGGCAATGTCACAATCAAGACGCGCATTGAGGAGCGTTCACGCGGCGACGCCGTTATTTTCGATGTTGCCGATGATGGCATTGGCATCGCGAAATCGGATCAGGACAGATTGTTCAAGCCCTTTAGCCAAGCCAACGAGCAGATCAGCCAAATCTATGGCGGCGCTGGTCTTGGGCTGTCGATCGCGCGTGAGCTGGCGCGCGCGATGGGCGGCGACATCACGGTGGTCAGTGCGCCGGGCGAAGGCGCTACCTTCAGTCTTTCCGTGCCGGTCGCCAGCCCAAAGGCGCTTCAGGCCGCCTAGTTGGCGTCAAGCCAGCCTGATTTCCCGCAACCGCTCGAATAGAAAGTCCTGCGCCGTGATCGGCTCGGGATAGCGATTGGGGTCTTCGGCGCTGACACAGCCCGGCAGCGTTTCAATCAAATAGTCGGGCGCGAAGTGCAAGAAAAATGGGATCGAATAGCGCGGCAGGTGCGCGCGCTCCGCAGCCGGGTTGACGACCCGATGCGTGGTCGACCGCAAGCGATGGTTGGTCAGCCTCTGCAGCATGTCGCCGACATTTACGACGAGCGCGCCTTCGGGCGGATTTACATCGAGCCACTCGCCATCAGCTGTGAGCAGTTGGAGCCCTGCTTCCTCGGCGCCCAGCAATAGCGTGATGACGTTGATGTCCTCATGCGCGCCGGCGCGCACGCCATCGGGCTTGGGCGGCGTTGGCGGATAGTGCAGCAACCGCAACACCGAATTGCCGTCGCTGACCGGCTGGCGGAAGAAGTCGTGCGGCAAGTCCAGGAACGCCGCTATCGATTCAAGCAATTCCAGCCCCAACGTATCAAGGGCGCTGTAGAGGCCGTACACGTCGTCGCGAAAGCTCGCGACCTCATCGGGCCACAGATTGTGCGGCATGTATTTTCGGTAGCGATGGCCTTCGCCCAACTCGCGGCCGACGTGCCAAAACTCTTTCAGATCGACGGTGGCGGCGCCTTTCGCCGCCTCGACGCCGAACGGCGTATAGCCGCGCTGCCCGCCGCCCCCGGCGATGTGATAGCGCCGCTTGACGCTATCAGGGAGCGCGAAGAAATCTTTCGTCGCCCGCACCGCGCGCTCAATCACGCCGGTATCGAGCCCGTGGTCGCGCACGATCGCAAAACCGAAGCGCGCATAGCTCTCGCCCATTGCTCGAGCGAAACCATCGAAATCTGTGCGGCGGTCGCGCATCGAGAGGGCGGGGACAGCTTCAAGCGCCATGAGCCCACGTTGCGCCGCTTTGCGGTCGCGCTCAATGTCTTAACGCGGCGTTTATGATTCGAGGCCGAGCGTCGCAGCCCAATCGGAGGCGTGACCATGTTCTTCTTCGGACCGCATTCCTGGCGCGGTGAAAGTGGCCGCCGCTATCGCTTCAAGTGCGTGCTCACAAAGCACGGCCTGCCGCCTGAGGGCGTTGGCGGTGTTTATGTTTTTGTCCGCCGCCGCTGGGGCTTCTTCTTGGAGCCGCTGTATGTTGGGAAAGCCCATGATCTGCGCTCGCGCCTCTTGGGGCACGAAAAGTGGGGTCGCGCCTATTGGTATTACGGCGCCACCGAGCGTTACGTGCTCGGCCCCATCCGCGACGAAATGGACCGCCGCCGCATCGAGGAAGATCTGATCCGGGGCCTCAAGCCGCGGATGAACGACATGGAGATTCCGCAGGCGGTTACGCCCAAACCCAAGCGAAAGGCAGCCGCCACCCATGCGTTCGAGCTTTCCGCGCTGCTCGGCCGCCGCCCACAGCGGGCGTGATTGCTTGACCAAGACGGCCCGCCGCGCGACAGGGCGGGCCGATGACCGAAGACACAACTCAAAACGAGCCGCCGGAAGAGAGCGAGACGCCCGCCGCCCGAGCGAGCTTCGGCGACATCATCAACAGCATGGATTCGCGCGCCTGGCGTGCGATCATCATGTCGGCAGCGAGCGTCGTCATCGTCCTCGCGCTGCTCGCTGCAGGCCGCTTCTACTTCGGCGATGAGATTGAAAAGTTTATCGACGAAACCCTTGGTCAGGCCAATCGCGGTCATTGGGGCCTGGTGGCGACCATACTCGTCTTTACGCTGACTGCTTATGTCGGCGCCCCGCAGATCGTTCTAATCGGCGCCTGCGTCGTCGCCTTCGGCCCCGAACTTGGGTTTTGGAACGCGACCGTCGCGACCATCGTGTCTGGCGCCGCCACCTATTTCACTGGCCGCCTCACCAGCGCCGAAACGCAAAAGCGGTTTGGCGGCGCAACAGGCGGGCGCTTTACGCGCTTCATCGGCAAAAACGGTTTTCTCGCCAGCATGATTGTACGGTTGGTGCCAGCTGGCCCGTTCGTCGTCGTGAACATGGCGTTTGGCGCGGCGCGGGTGAACTTCTGGGCGTTCATCTTGGGGCTGGCGATCGGAAGCTTGCCGAAGACTGTCCTTGTCGCGTTCGCGGGCGATTCAATTCTTGATGCGCTTGAAGGCGAGTTTCTTGCCGCAACAGTGATGGCAGTTTTGGCGATCGCCGTGTGGATCGCGATCGCCTTCATTGTGCGCAGGATTATCCGTCGTGGCGACAAGGACGCCAAAAGTGCTGAATAACGTGGCGACGCCCTAAGATGGCTCGCGACGCTTCATCCGTTTGGGTGTAGCGTTCGCGTCCATGAAAAAGCTCGTCCTCGCGGTCGCCTTCTTGGTGAGCGCCTGTGGCCAGCCGGCGCCTCCCGCCGAGCGTGGCTATGGCGATGACCCACAACTGCCTGCTCCGCAATCCAGCGTTCTGCCAACGGTGAACACAGCCGACGCCATCGGCTGGCCGGAGGGCGCCGCACCGACCGCGCCCGAGGGATTCACGGTCACGCGCTATGCCGAAAATCTCGGCCATCCGCGTTGGCTCTACGCGTTGCCGAACGGCGATGTGCTGGTCGCAGAAAGTTCGACCAGACCGGAACAGGGCGGCGGTATCATGGGTTGGATCCGCAATAGCGTTCAGCGTGGCGCCGGCGCGCTCCCCGAAAGCGCCGATCGCATTACCCTCCTGCGTGATAGCGATGGCGATGGCGACGTCGATTCCCGTTACATCTTTGCGGAAAATCTGAATCAGCCGTTCGGCATGGTGCTGGTTGGCGACTACCTCTACGTCGCCAATACCGATGCGCTGGTGCGCTTCCGTTACACGCCAAACTCGGTGCGAACACCCGGTCAGCCCGAGACCGTGCTGCAGTTGCCGCATCGCGCTGGCGATAACGGTCATTGGACGCGCAATCTCATCGCCAATGCTGACGGAAGCAAAATCTACATCTCCGTCGGCAGCTCCTCCAATATTGCCGACTACGGCATGGAAGCGGAGGAGGGACGCGCCGCGATCTGGGAATACGATGTCACGACGGAGCAATCGCGCATCTTCGCGTCGGGCCTACGCAATCCTGTTGGTATGAGTTGGGAGCCGACAACCGGCGCGCTTTGGGTTGCGGTGAACGAACGCGATATGCTCGGCGACAATCTCGTCCCCGATTACATCACGCATGTTCAGGACGGCGCCTTCTACGGTTGGCCCTATTATTACTGGGGCGATCATCGCGATGACCGGGTCGAAATTCCGGCCAATGTCCGCTTGCAGGCGCCGACCGCACCCGATTTCGCGCTCGGCGCGCACACAGCTTCGCTGGGCTTGCATTTCTACACGGGCACGGCGTTGCCGGAGCAATATCGCGGCGGCGCTTTTGTCGGCCAGCATGGGTCTTGGAACAGGAGTGCGCTCGTCGGCTATCGGGTCGCCTATGTGCCGTTTGCCAATGGCCGCCCATCCGGCGACGTGCAGGATTTCCTCACGGGCTTCCTAACAGCGGACAACAAAGCGCAAGGCAGGCCGGTGGGAGTTGCGACCGACCGTACCGGTGCGCTGTTGGTGGCCGATGATGTTGGCAACATTGTCTGGCGCGTTGCGCCGAACGCTACGCCCTAGTTCCGCGCTTCGCAGCGCCAGACTAGCCGCTGGCGTGGCGTGCCTTGCGCGAATGGCGTGAGCGCCTCGTTGCGGCGCGCCACCGCTGCGGGATCGCCGTCGCAACCGCGGCCCACGCCGCTCTCTGCGACGGCCTGGTTGGCCGCTCCAAAATCTGCGTCGTTGAGCGGATAACGTTCGCGCCGAAACTCGCCCGTGCTCGGATCAATGGTCAACACGTCAATGACGCGCGCTTCACCGAGCACGATGATGCGCCGGTAGCGCGGCGTGTCGTCTCCCAGCGGTGCGTAGAGCGTGCGCTCGTTCACGCAGAGCCGTCCGGACGCCGAAAAGCTCATATCGGACACCCCCTGTGCGCCGACACTCGCCGCGCGATCCAGGGTGCACGAAATCGAACCGCTAAACTCCGGCGCGTCAGGGATTTCGGCAATCTGGCTGCCTTGCGCGCGGAGCAGAGCTACGCCGGCGGCGACAATGAGGATTGCTGCAATGGCCGCGCCCGCCACGATCGTCATCACGCCAAGACGCCGCCTCGGTTGCTCGAACGGCTCTGGTTCATGTGGTGTCTGCACGCGCACATGCCCGTTTGCGTGTGCTTCGGCGTGTGCGCCGCGCCGGCGGCTCAACACCACAGCGCCCAACACGCACACCGCCACGAACAAAGCCAGGGTGCCGCCGATCAGGATGACCACCGCAATTCTTGTCAGCCGATCTGCGGTTTCCAGCTTCGATGCGAGTTCCTCGTTTTGGGTTTGCAGCGCGGTTATCGTTTGTGCGCGCTCGGTCTCGATGCGCTCTGCGAAGGAGAGGCAGCGTTCGTCGCTTAGCGTGGGCGAAATGCCGGCCTCGTCGAGAAATTCCAGAAGCTGTCCCGCGCGTGTTGAGACGCCGCGGGTCTCACGCGTGTCGGCGCCGGAGACGTGCCACGAGTTGACGCCAATGACCCGTCCGCACTCGTCCAAGAGCGGCCCGCCCGAAGAGCCCGACGAGATAACCGCCTGGTGGTTGATCGAGGGGATCGGCTCGCCGGTCGGCGCTGTGTCGCGCAACGACGAGATTTGACCGGACGTCCGCGACGCCGGGGCGGGGCGGAGCAAGTCCGCGCCGGTCGCACCCTGATAATCGACGTCAGGATAGCCCAGCGCGACAACGCCATCGCCAGCGTGCGGCTCGACCGTGGATATCGTCAGCGCCGGCAGGTCAGGGCCGCCGCTGAACTCCAGCAGTGCAAGTTCCATATTGGGCGAGTACCGGATGATCCGCGCTGGGATCAGGCCTTCGCCTTCCGGGGGAACGACGGCCAGTTGAAATTCCGGGCGCTGCCTTGCTGGCGCAACCACGTGGGCGTTGGTGACCACCAAGTGCGGGGCTACCACAAACCCTGAGCCGGAGCCGTACAGCATCCGGCCGTCAGCGTTTTCTACAATCACGACGACGCGCACGATTCCGCGTTCGGACTCGTCGACGCTGGTTTGCGCCGACGCCGGGCCCGCCAGCGCCACAAACAGCGCCGCCGCCAAGAACCTTAACGCCTTGCCGACCAAGCTTTCCCCGCCCAGTTCCGTTGGAATTCCACTTGCAATAATCGGGCGCCGCAACGTTCCCGGCAAGCGTGTGAACCAGTCAGCGGCGTTATGTGTCTTTCAGAACAATCCTGGCGGAAATGGGAACTTTCCGTATCCCGTTGCGGCGATCGCTGCGCCGCGATGAGGGGTTACTCACACCCTGGTGCTTGCCTACCTGTTGTCTCGTTCTGGTTGAGCAACTGTGTGTGTTACCGCACTTGCTGCGGCTCTGTGCGGTCTGCCCCTTGCATCCCGCATTGCAATCACGGCAAGTCCAATCGTCGGCGAACGGGGGCGGTCGGTCGGTTTGAGCGCGAACTCGCGATGGGTTCTCGCGCGCTTGCCCCCAACGCCCTTATCTCGCCCTCGGGCGGGCGCCTTCTCAAGATTGTTAAGACTGCCGCATTAAGCCCGAGAAAGGGTCTGATTCGGCCGGTTAAGCGGCGAGGGTTGTCACAGAATGCTCGGCAATATGTTCGGTCTGGTAGCGCCTGATCTCGCGATCGACTTGGGAACGGCCAACACGCTGATCCACGTGAAGGGCCGCGGCATCGTCCTCGATGAGCCGTCGGTCGTCGCGTACGTCAACGAAGGCGGCCGCAAGGTCGTCTATGCGGTGGGCGCTGAAGCCAAAACCATGCTCGGCAAGACCCACCGCAACATGGAGGTCATTCGTCCTCTGCGTGATGGCGTGATCGCCGACTTCGATGTCGCCGAAGAGATGATCAAGCAATTCATCCGCAAGGTGTTGCCGCGCCCGGCGCTGATCTCTCCGCAAATCGTCATTTGCGTTCCCACTGGCGCGACGCCAGTTGAGCGCCGCACCATCCTTGAAAGCGCGCAAGCCTCCGGCGCGCGCCGCGTGAAGCTGATTGAAGAACCAGTGGCCGCAGCCTTGGGCGCAGGCCTGCAGATTGATGATCCGTCAGGCTGCATGGTTGTCGACATCGGCGGCGGCACCACGGAAATCGCCGTGCTCTCGCTCGGTGGCTTGGTCTGGTCGCGGTCGCTGCGTGAAGCGGGCGACAAGATGGACGAAGCCATCATCCAATACCTGCGCCGGCAGGAAAACCTGATGATCGGCGACTCCACTGCCGAGCGCATCAAGAAGGAAATCGGCACCGCCAAAGCCCCGGATCACGGGCAGGGCATGTCGATGCCAATCAAGGGACGCGACAATCTCTCCGGCGTGCCGAAGGAGATCACCGTCACCGAGGCGATGGTTGCCGACGCGCTTGCCGAGCCGGTAACGCGCATCGTCGACGCCGTGCGTCAAGCTTTCGAGCAGATGCCGCCCGAATTGGCTGCAGATATCTACGACCACGGCCTGATGATGACCGGCGGCGGCGCTTTGCTCCGTAATCTCGACACCGTTTTGCAGGAACGTATCTCCATTCGGGTTTCGGTGGCGGACGATCCCCTGCGCTGCGTCGTGAAAGGCTGCGGTATCGCGCTCGACACCATCAACTCGCAGGAAGCGCGCCGTCTGCTGACGGAAGAAGTCTGATCAGGCGCAGCGGCAAAGAGGCGGCATAAGTGGCCAGACGCAGAAGTAGCACGCGTCGCGCAGGCGCCGGGAGGCGGGTCCCCGCCGGCGTTGCGCTCGCCGTGGTGCTTGTCATTGGCGCGGTTGTGCTGATCGGCACCCGCGCGGGCCGGACGCCGGAGACCGAGGTCGTTATGCAAGCCGGTGACGAAGGCGCCGCAACTGCTGGCCGAGTCGCCACCGGTCCCGCGCGCGCAGGCGAGGGCTTCTTCGATCGCTTGTTCGGCGGTTGGAATTCCGCTGCGCGTATTGAGCGGCTCGAAGCTGAGAACCGCGAACTGCAAGCTTGGCGCGATCTCGCAGAGCGTTTGGCCGAGCGCAATCGTCGCTACGAGGCGCTGTTGCGCATGCCGCCAGACACCTTCGGCGAGGGTGCTGACATTGAGAACTCCATCGCCGCTCAGCTGGTGCTCGACAGCGGCGGGCCGTTCATGCGCACCCTGGTCGCCAACGCTGGCGAACTGCACGGTGTCAAGGTTGGCTACATCGCCGTCAATGAGAACGGCCTCGTCGGCCGCGTCGTTTCCGTCGGTCAGCATTCGTCACGAGTGCTCATGCTCGATGACTACAACTCGCGCATCCCCGTGATGGGCGAAAGCTCGCGTGTTCGGGCGGTGCTGGCCGGGCAGGCCACCCGCCGGCCCGAACTCTCGCTCTATCCTTACCAGCTGCAAGCGCCGCGGATGGATTTCGTCGTCGGCGCCCAATCTTTGCGGGAAGGCGAGCGCGTCATCACCTCCGGAGACGGAGGTCTCTATCCGCGTGGCATTTCTGTCGGCGTGGCCCGGCGTGAAGGCGACGGCTCGTGGCGCGTGTCGCTCGCCGCCTCGCAGCAGCCGATCGATTTCGTCCGCATTATTCCGTTCGTGCCGATTGATCCGCCTGAAGACACTGCCGACCCGAACGCGACGCCGCCGCTCGGTTCATCGTCGTCGGTCGCCGTGATTGGCCGCGAGACCATGTCGCCGCCACCAGCTGCGCCCGCTCCGGCGCAGCGTCCGCGACAAACGGCGCAGAACCAACCGTCCGCACCTGCCCCCGCGCAGAGCCAACCCGCTGCTCAAAACCAAGTGCCCGCGCAGTCGCCAGCACAAACCCAGCGCCCGGCGCAGAGCCAGAGGCCGGCGCAGACGCCGCCCGTTCAACCGCAACAGGAAGCGCCGCCGCCGGCTGAGCCGACAGCGCCGCCGCCGCAATGAACGCCTTCCAAGTGCGCGCTCCGAGCCGCGGCGCGTTGCGCGCCTGGGGTATGGTGATTGCCGTGCTGAGCGTGATCCTTCCAGCATTGCCGCTTGGTCCGTTGTTCGCGCAACCGCCGCTGCCGCTTGCCGTGCTTTGGGCCGCCTATGGTTGGGCGGCTGAAGATGAAAGCGGTTGGCGCGCGCCAGTGGCGCTCGCGCTGCTCGGGCTGCTGCACGATCAACTCGCTGGCGGACCGTATGGGCTCTTCGCTGGCATCTATCTTTCTGCCTATCTGGCTGGACGCATTCTCGCGGTCCTCATGTCGGCGCCGAACCTCGTCTCGCTGTGGGGTGGTTTCATCGGCACCGCGATCTTCACCATCGGCGTGGCGTATTTGCTCGCTCGACTGGGGCTAGGTCCGAACATATCGGTGCTGCCTTACGCCGAAGCCGCGATCATTACCGCGATCTTCTTCCCGATCGTGCGTCCGCTCTACATGAGCAGTGCGCCGAGCCTGCGGCCGGGGGCGCGCCGATGAAAAAGCCGGTGACGCTCAACAAGGGCAAACGGGTCGGTTCGACGCTGCCGAAGCGCGACGCTACGGTGATTTTCAGTCGCCGTGCGGCGCTGATGTCGTTCGTTGGCGCGGGCGTGCTCGGCACAATTCTGTTTCGCATGGGCCAGCTTCAGGCGACCAACCTGATCAGTCAGGAATACACCAACGCCGCTGACGACAACCGCTTCGACACCCGCATCATCGCACCGCCGCGCGGCATCATCTACGATCGCTTTGGCGTTGTTCTCGCGCAGACCTCGAAGGACTACCAAGTCGCCGTCGTTCAGAACGATGCTGAGAACTTGGAGGAGGTTGTAGGCCGTGTTGCGCAGATACTCGGCCTCGATTCCGAGTGGGCGCGCCGTGCAGTTATTCGCGCCCGCGGCGGCTCGCGCTACGAACCGCAACCGCTGAAGGATGGTCTGACCTGGGAAGAGTTCAACGCCATCAACGTGCGGCTGCCTGAGCTGCGCGGCATCGTCGCGCAATCGGCGGATGTTCGCGCCTATCCCTACGATGTCGTCTACGGCCACCCGATCGGCTACGTGCAGAAGCCGACCCAGCGCGACATCGATCGTGCGCTGGAAGATGGCGCTCAAGGCGAAAGCCGCGCCATGTATCTGCGCAACCCGCACGTTCGAGTGGGCAAGGCCGGTCTTGAAGCGTCGATGGAGACGGACCTTCACGGCATCCCGGGCTATCGGAAGGTCATCGTCAACGCGCGCGGCGTCGAGCAGGGCGAGGATGAGAGCGAACGGCATGAGCCAGTGCGCGGCGCAGGCTTGGTGTTGACGCTCGATCACGATCTGCAGCGGATCGCGATGCAGAATTTCGGCGAACAATCCGGCTCGGCCGTGGTGATGGACATTCACACTGGCGACCTGCTGGTGATGGCGTCGGCGCCGGGCTTTGATCCGAACCTGTTTGTGAACGGCATCAGCCAAACCAACTTCGCCGCCTATAACGAAGACGAGAAGAAGCCGCTCTACCACAAGACGGTCACCGGCGTTTATGCGCCGGGGTCCACGTTCAAGATGATGGTCGGCATCGCCGCCAAGCAGGCTGGTGTTGAAGACAATTGGTCTGTGAGCTGCAACGGCGGTTTCGCGTATGGCGGCCGCGTCTTTCACTGCTGGCGGGCTGGCGGCCATGGCCGTGTCAATCTCCACGACGCCATCAAGCATTCGTGCGACGTCTATTTCTACCAAGCCGCACTGCGCGCCGGCCCGGAGAAGATCGCGGCGGTCGCGCGCGCGTTTGGTCTCGGCCAGCATTTCAATGTCAACGTTCCGAACATCCGCGACGGTCTGATCCCCGATCCGACTTGGTGGCAGGAAAACCGCCACGAACAATGGACCGGCGGCCTCACCGTGAACTACGGCATCGGGCAGGGGGCCATGGGGATCACGCCGCTGCAGCTTGCCGTGATGGCGGCGCGGCTCGGCAATAACGGGCACGCCGTCGTGCCGCGTCTCGTGCGCGAAGGGCCGAATATTTCCGATCCGCCTCAGGCGCCTCGCATGGAAGGCATCGAAGCGGAATTTCTCGCGCGTGTGCGCGACGGCATGCACGGCGTGTGTAACGAACCGGGCGGCACCGCAACGCGTGCCGGCGCGCTCGACCTCGTGCGCCATCCGGAAACCGACGCGGCGGTTCCAGCCGGTCCGGAGACGCGCGGCTGGCAGCCCATCCAAATCGCTGGCAAAACCGGTACAGCGCAAGTGCGCGCGCTTGGCGCCAACCGCGGCCGTCACTATTCGACGATCGAATGGCGCTACCGCGATAACGCGCTCTTCTGCTGCTTCGGCCCGTGGCATGAGCCGCGTTATGCGTGTGCGGTGGTCGTCGAACATGGCGGCGCCGGTTCGGCGGTCGCCGGGCCGATCGCGCGCGAAATCATGCGCGCCACCTTGATGCGCGATCCGTCGCGCCGCACTGCTGCGACCCTCGCGCAGCTCGAAGCAAACCTGGCGAGGAACGCATGACCACGCTCTCTCTCGCGACCAGCCCCAACACGCTGTTCGATCGCTTCGCCAAGCTCAACTGGGGCATCATCACCATTCTCATCGCGCTCGCCTTTATCGGCGTGCTGATGCACTTCTCGGTGTCGTCCGGCGCTTGGACGGATATGCCGTTGAAGCACGGCATCCGCTTCGGCGTGTTGCTGGTGGTGATGATCCTATCGGCGATGTTCGTCGATACACGCTTTTGGCTGGCGATCGCCTATCCGCTCTACGCCATAGCGCTGCTGCTGCTGGTCGGGGTCGAGGTGGCCGGCGCAACACGGATGGGCGCCACGCGTTGGCTCGAACTCGGACCCATCTCATTGCAGCCGTCCGAACTCATGAAGGTTGGCATCGTGCTGGCGCTAGCGCGCTATTATCACCAGCTTGATCCGCGCAAGACTGGCACGGTGCTTTGGGTCATTCCGCCGTTTCTCATGATCGTCGCGCCCGTTGCACTGGTCATGCACCAGCCGGACCTTGGCACCTCGCTGATGATCCTCTTTGCCGGCATCTGCGTCATGTTCTTGGGGGGCTTGCTCTGGCGCATCATCGCCGCCGGCGCGATCGTCGCCATAGGCGGGGCGGTGTTTGCCTATTTCGGCGTGCTGCATGAATACCAACGCCAACGCGTCGACGTGTTCCTCGGCATAACTCAAGACCCGCTCGGCGCCGGCTATCACGTGCTGCAATCGAAGATCGCGATCGGTTCTGCCGGCTTGTTCGGCCGCGGCTGGATGCAGGGCACGCAAAGCCAGCTCGACTTCCTGCCGGAAAAACACACCGACTTCATCTTCACGATGATCGTAGAGGAGTTTGGTCTGCTCGGCGGCGCGTTGGTGCTGTTTCTCTTCGGCGCGCTGTTGGCGTTCACGATGCAGGTTGCCTACAAGGCCCGTTCGCTCTTCGGCAAGCTCGCTGCCGGCGGCATCGCGGCAACGCTTGCGTGCTACGTTTTCATCAACACCGCGATGGTGATTGGGCTCGTGCCTGTCGTCGGCATTCCGCTGCCGATGATCAGTTTCGGCGGCACCGCGATGGTGACTTTGATGGCCGGCTACGCGATCGTGTTGTCGGTCGATCTCCACCGCGACCAACACGGCGCCCGCGGCTGGCTCTGGTAGCTACCAGTTGGCGCGGTCGGCCATCCAATCGGTGGCCCGCACCAATGCATCGACTATCCCCGGCTCAAGCGAGCTGTGACCTGCGTCGTGGATCACTTCCAGTTCTGCCTCCGGCCAACGCTGCTTCAAGTCCCAGGCGCTCTTCATCGGCGTGCACATATCGTAGCGGCCTTGCGCGATGCGGCAGGGGATGCCGCGCAATCTCGGCGCCTGCTCCAGTAGCCAGCCGTCAGTTTCAAAAAAGCCGCCATTCATGAAGTAGTGGTTCTCGATCCGCGCGAACGCCTCAACGAAGCGGTCCTCATTGAACCGCGATGGCAGCGCGCTAGGGCCAGCGATCGAGATCGTCTCACCCTCCCAGCGCGCCCAAGCCCGCGCAGCGCGCACACGTTCGGCCCAGTCGTTGGACGTTAGGCGCCGATGATAGGCGGAGAGGAAATCGCCGCGTTCGTTCGGTGGGATGGCGTTCGCGTAGCGCTCGAACGCGTCGGGATAAACGTGGCTCGCGCCGTCCTGGTAGAACCAGTCGATCTCGCTCTTCCGCAACAAGAAGATCCCGCGCAGCACCAGGCCAGCCACACGCTCTGGGTGCTTGGCGGCATAGGCCAGCGCCAAGGTCGATCCCCAGGAGCCGCCGAAGACCACCCATTTGTCGATGCCGAACTTCTCGCGCACCCGTTCGATGTCGGCGACCAAGTCCCAGGTTGTGTTTTCACGTAATTCCGCATGCGGCGTCGAACGTCCGCAGCCGCGCTGATCCATAGCCAACACACGAAAGCGCTTGGGATCGAAGAACCGCCGCATCTCAGGTGAAAGTCCGCCGCCGGGGCCCCCATGCAGCGCCACCGCCGGACGTCCGCTCGGATTGCCCGATTGCTCCACGTAAATCGTGTGTACGTCCGAAACCTTCAGCATCTCACCCGAGTAGGATTCGATTGCGGGATAGAGGTCGCGGCGGGGCGGGGGCGTTTGTCCGTACATGACGCTTGGTTACGAGCGCTGCGCGCGCCGTGCAAGGCTGGCGCTGCGACATTCCAAATCTGCCGTATCGCGGCCACGCAAATCCAGTGCTAGGCGATTGCGCTTGAGCGCTGAATCGCCCCCGCATTCGATCTTTTCCACGCCCGCGGCGCGCGTGACCATGGTGATGTCGGCGCTGTTTGGGACGACTGGCGTTATTCTTGTCTTCTTGCCGAGATGGCTTGAGGTCGAGCGTCATCTGACGGGCACGGAAATCGGCATTATTATCTCGCTCGCGCAATTTGCGCGGCTGATCACTGGGCCCTTAATTGCTTATCAGGCGGACCGCGCCAACGACCGCGCGGCGCCGCTCAAGTACATCGCGCTAGCCGCCGTTCTGGCGTACGCGGCCTTCTTCTTCATTGCGCAGGGGTTCGCGCAACTTCTTGCGTTCGGCTTTGTCGCGCTCTCGCTTTCGCAAGCGATAACGCCATTGATTGAAGCAGCGACTCTGCGCGCGACCGTACGGGGTCGCATGAGTTACGGCGTTGCGCGGGGCATTGGGTCTCTCGCGTTCATCGCGGCCAACGTGCTTGGCGGACTTGTTGTCGCGCGGTTCGACGTTTCAGCAATCGTGGTGTGGGTCCTGTGCGGTCTCACACTCACGACATGTACCAGCTGGTTCGGTTTGCATCGCGACCCGTCGCCGCTACGCACGACAACGTCGCGGAGCGGGGGCGCCAACGCGTTGTTGCGAAACCGCCAGTTCCTCATTCTGATTATTGCCTGCGGCCTCATCCAAGCCGCGCATGGCTTCTATTATTCGTTCTCCACCATTGTCTGGCGCGGGCAGGGCATTCCTCCAGACATGGTCGGCTATCTCTGGGCGTTCGGCGTTGCGGTGGAAGTTGGTTTCCTGTGGAGTTTGCCGTTCGTTGAAAGGCGCAGCACACCGGAAGGTTTGATTTTGGTCGGGGCGGGCGCGGCTGTTTTGCGTTGGTTAGCCATGGGCTTTGCGCCACTCGGTTGGGTGCTTTGGCCGCTGCAAGCCATGCACGCGATGAGCTTTGCCGCTGCTCACGTTGGCGCTATGCGCTTGCTGCATCGCGATGCGCCTGAGCAGTCTGCCGCGATGGCGCAGACTTTATATGCCGTGATGTCCGGCGGGCTGTTGATGGGCGCCTCAACGCTGATCTCCGGCAAACTCTACGATCTCGGCGGGGCCGTCGGGTATTGGGCGATGGCGGCAATCGCCGCCGTCGGCGGCATGCTTGCGCTGCTCTTGATCCCTCCGAAGCCACGCGGTCCTGCGGCAACACATCAGTAACAATTCGCCTGTCGCGGGAACCATCGCCCCGAAAGCGCCCTCTGCATCTTTGCCTAATGTTTTCTGTTAGCCGTTATCGGTTGATGGGCAGAAGGCCTGAAGGGGACTTGCATTGGCCGAGACGGCCGCTTTTGACTTCCGTGAGGATGAGCGCGCGCCAGTGCTGGCGTTGCGTGGCGACTGGACCGTGGACACCATCTCCGGTCTTGAACGCGGCTTGGCCGAAGTTTCTGAGAAGTTAAAGGCCGGCGCGGTCGTTGATGTCTCCGGCCTCGGCCGCTTCGATGTCGCTGGCGCTTATCTGATCGATCGCACATTCCGGGAGAGTGCCGCCGGCGACAAAGGCCGCATTGCCATTCGTGGCGAGCACGCCAACGCCATGAGGCTGCTCCAGGCGGTGCGCAAATCCTATGCGGGCCCCGCGTCGCCGCCGCGGCGCCTGCAGGGCTTGAAGGGCGTTGCCGACGCGACCGGCCGCGCGATGGTGTCGATCGCGGATGAAATCGTTGAGACCGTTGGTTTCTTCGGTGAAACGCTGGTCACGATAGGCAAGCAAATCGCGAACCCCCACCGTATTCGGCCGGTCTCTATCGTTAGTGTGATGGAGAAGGCGGGATTCAACGCGCTACCCATTGTGATGTTGCTCTCGTTCTTCATCGGCATGGTGGTTGCCTATCTGGGCGCACGCATCCTCGCCGACTTCGGCGCAACCGTATTCGTCGTTGAACTCGTCGCCATATCCATGCTGCGCGAGTTCGGCGTCGTGATCGCGGCGGTGATTCTCGCTGGTCGCACCAATTCCTCCTTCACGGCTGAAATCGGTGCGATGAAGATGCGCCAAGAAATCGATGCGATGCGCGTGATTGGCATCAAACCGATGGACGCACTTGTGGTGCCGCGCGTGATCGCCATGCTGCTGATGACGCCAATTCTCACGTTCGCAGCGATGATGGCAGGCATGTTCGGGGGCCTGCTCGTGTGTTGGGGCGCGCTGGATATTAGCCCTGCGATGTTTTTCGGTCGCTTCCAGGAAGTGGTGCCGGCGCAGCATTTCTGGGTCGGCTTTGTGAAAGCGCCGGCCTTTGCGCTTGTGCTCGCGGTGATCAGTTGCAAGCAAGGGCTCTCTGTCGGCGGCGACGTCGGCTCGCTCGGCGCCCGTGTCACCACCTCGGTGGTGCAAGGGATTTTCATGGTCATCCTGATGGACGCCATCTTCGCGCTCTGGTTCCTGGAGATGGACTGGTGAGCGAGGAGATCGCCATCCGTGTGCGTGGTCTCGCCACGCGCTTTGGGCCGCAGACCGTGCACGAGGGTCTCGACCTTGACGTGCGCCGTGGTGAAATTCTGGGCGTCGTTGGTCCCTCAGGCACCGGCAAATCAGTGCTGCTGCGGGAAGTGACTGGACTTGATGAACCGACAGCAGGAGAGATCACCTTTCCATGCTTTGAGGAGAAAGGCGTTGAGCCACGCCTTGGGGTCATGTTCCAGGACGGCGCCCTATTCTCGAACTTGACCGTTATCGAAAATGTCGAAGCGCCGTTGCGCGAGCACACGCATTTGTCGCCGGAGCTGCGTTCCGAGATAGCTGGCCTAAAGCTCTCGATGGCGGGGCTGGGGCCAGACTCGCATCACAAGAAGCCGTCGCAGATTTCGGGCGGTATGCGCAAACGTGCTGCGGTAGCGCGCGCGATCGCGCTTGATCCGGAATTGCTGTTCCTTGACGAACCGACAGCCGGCCTCGATCCAATCAGCGCCGAGAAGTTTGATCGCATGACTGAAGAACTGGCGCGCTCTCTTGGGCTCACGGTGTTCTTGGTCACGCATGATTTGGACACGTTGCATGCGATCTGCGATCGGGTGGCGGTGCTCTATCAGGGTAAGGTCGCCGCCATCGGCACGATCCCCGAAATTACCGCCGACGCTGAAGGTTGGGTAAAGGAATATTTCTCAGGTCCGCGCGGCCGCGCTGCTCAAGCCGGCGTTGCGGGAGGGTAGAACCATGGAAACGAAAGCCAACTACGTCCTCATAGGCGCAGCAACTATCGTCGGCGCGCTGTTCATCTTGCTATTTGCAACCTGGATCACGACGGGGGATCTGCGGCGCGGGTCGAACGAATATGACGTGGTGTTCGATGATCCGGTGCGCGGCCTCACCGAAGGCGGCGAAGTGCGCTTCAATGGGATCAAGGTCGGCGAAGTGCAATCGCTGCGTATCGATCCAGATAACACCAACCGAGTTATTGGACGCATTCGCGTTTCGTCGGATGTGCCGGTGAAGACCGATACCGAAGCGCAGCTGGAACCGATCGGCCTAACGGGCGTGACTCTTATTCAGCTTTCCGCGGGCAGCGTCGATGCGGAACTGCTGAGGCCATCATTCGGCGCGCCGCCGCCGCGTATTCAGGGGCGCGGCAGCCAGATCGACGTGATCGTGGCGCGCGGTGAGGAAGTTGCGTTGCGCGCGTCGGAAGCGATGGCGGCGGTGCGCGATCTGCTGACAGACGAAAACATCGCCCGTGTCACCCGGACCTTGCAGAATATCGAGACCGTCTCGCAACGGCTTGCGGCGCAGGATTCCGTCATCACCCAGTCTGGCGCGGCGGCGCATGAGGTCGCCGCGCTTGCGCGCCAAATGCAGTCCGACCTTGCCGATCTCGACGAGGTCATTGGCAGTGTGAATCAAGTAGCAGGCGTTGCTGCTGGCGAGACGTTGCCGGAGTTGGCGCTTGCGGCGGAGGAAATTCGCCGAGCCGCGTCGTCGATCAGCCGCGTCGCGAACAATCTTGAAGAAAACCCATCCGTCCTTACGCCGCGCAGTCCGCGGCCGACCGTGGAGCTTGACCCATGATCCGCGCCGCTTCGCTTTTGCTTGCCGCTTCGATGCTCGGTGGTTGCATCTCGCTGCTGCCGAAACCGCCGCCGCCGCCGCGCACATACGTGCTTGAGGCGCGGAGCCTTGATCCGCTGCAAGGTGCGCCGCTCGATGCGGTGATCGCGGTGGCGCAGCCCGCAGGTGAGCGGACGATCCTGGGGGCGGATCTGATTTGGCGGACAGGCGATACCATCGCCTATGTCGATCAATCGCAATGGTCGAATCGCGCGGCGGATGCGTTGCAGCAAATTCTGGTTGAGACGATCGTCAATCAGAGGCGCTTCCGTGCCGCGACACGAAGCGGCGAGGCGCGCGCCGACTATGAGATCCGCTGGGAGGTGCTGGACTTCGAAGTGCGCGAGGAAGACATGACGGCTCACTTCCGGGCCGATGTTCGCCTCGTAGCGCCAGGCCGGCAGATCGTTGCGTCGCGGATTGTTGATACGACGGCGCCGGTGAGTGCGCGGTCATCTTCGATGGCGGCTGATGCGCTTGCGCGCGCCGCCCGTGAAGGCAGCGCGCGCATTGGGGAGTTCGCGGTAGAGGCAGTGCAGACGGCTCAAGAGAACGCCGCCAGCACTGAGCGTCACTGATTTACGCGAGAGCCGCGTCGATCAGCAGGTAGGCGCGGACCAGTTCGCCGCCTTCCGTCTTGTCTTCGCTCTTGGCGAGATCAGGACGCGAGCGGAACGTGACAGCCGCATCGTGAGCGTCAACGTTGCGCTTCATGTGGCGGACGATGCGCGTGACCGCACCAGGCGCTGCATCGATCACTGCGCGGCGACGGGCGGTGGCGCCGTCGCGTGAGCAGCGAGCGATACGCTCAAGATCGCCAGCGACCAGCACATCGTCGAGATCGACACCGGCGTTGGTGACCAGATTGATCGCGGCTTTTTGCGTGCGGCCATCTGTGTTCACGACCTTCTCGTTGCGGCCAAAGTCGGCGAGTTCGAAGGCGCTTTCGTTGGCGGCGACAGGCGCTTCGTCGCGCTGCTGCGGCATGAAGTTGCCCCATGAGCCAAAGCCCTTGAAGACCTTCTTCGGTTCGCGCTCGACCACGACTTCGCTGCGAGCCTGCGTGCGGGTTTCGACGCGAGGACGCGACGACGTGCGCGACACAGCTGCGTTGGCGGCGGCGTGAAGCGTCGTCATTTCTTCCTCGTGTTCGAACGCAACCGGTTCAGGCTTGCGCGCGGGCTTTTTCACAGCGGCCGTCGAAGCGATGGCGCCGAGGCGCTTCTCGATCGTGGCCACGGTGGCTTGGCTTTCGCTCGCGGTGGTGCGGGCAGTGGTCGCCATGTCGTTCAGACGCGCCATGGTTTCGTTGGCGGCTTCCTGCATGGCTTGCGCTTCGGCGCGGATCAGCTGAGCGGCGCGCTTGGCTTCGTTGACGGCGCTGCGCGTCGTTTCACGGACGGCGCTGGCCGTTTCGTTAGCGGCGAGCACAGCTTCGGCGGTTGACTTCTTGGCCGTTTCGGTGAGGCGGGTCGCTTCGGCGAGGCCGCCGAGCATTTCCGTCATCGAGCCGTTCAGAGAAGCGGCGGCAGCGTTGGCGTGATCAGCGGCGCGATGGAATTGCGTCGTATGCTCGCCGAGCATGTTGGCCGAAGAGGCGAACGAGCTGAGGTGAGTTTCAAGCGCGTGTTCCGCGGCGGTGACTTCCGTCTTCACCAGCTTTGAAGCTTCGCGCATCAGGCGGACTTGGCGGCCGATCGAGTTAGCGATCACGTCCGTTTGGTCCTTGATGTCGGCTTTCACTTCCACGAGCGCTTCGCGTTCGCGGATGAGGGTGTCGGCCATTTCTTGTGTGTTCTGACGCGAAGCGGCGACCGCGTCGCCGAAGAGCGCGGCATTGCGTTGCGCAGCGGCTTCCAGTTCCGCCAGGCGATCCAATGCATGCGTGACAGCATCGTTGAGCTGTTCGATTTCGCTCTTCACCGTGTTGGTGAGGCGTTGTGCTTGCGCTTGACCGGCTTCGACCGGCATGGCGGCTTCACGGGCAAGGCGCGTCAGTTCGACGGCAAGCTTGCGCGCTTTCAGCGCCTCACCAGCCGCAGACGCCGCAACCCAGAACAGCAAGGCCGGGCCGAACGCGAGGGCGATCAGGCCAGCTTGCATCGCCGGGTCCATCGCCATGACGGCGTCGACGCCGAAATAGGTAAGCGGACCGCCAATGGCGCCGCCGATCCAAATGAGCGCCATGACGCCGCCAGCAAAGCCAGCCCATGAGAAGCCAGTCTTAACCTTCTCTTCGCGCTTCAGTTCAATCGTCGCTGGTTCGTCGGCCGCGATGGTGAAGTCTTCTTCACCATTGAAGTCGTCGTTGAAATCGTCCGCGACATCCTCGTTTGAAGTCTCGGCCTCGCCGAAAACTTCGAACGGATCGCGTTCGTCGTCCTCTTGTCCGTAGTACATCGTAAACTCCCGCGCGCCCGCGGAGCACGGGCGTTAACCCGGCGGCTGCAACGGCCATGCCAACGAGGCGAGTGCATTTCCCGCGTCGGGCTTGGGCCAAATCGGAGCAAGCGCCGCGCCGAAATGCGCAAAACGCGAAGAGTAAGGTTAAGCGCACGCACGAACGCGCCGAAACGCGAAGCGTAACGGCGCGGGGCGTTTCGGCGGCGTGCGGGGCGACTTAGCTGGAGTCGCAAAGCCTCGATCGCGCAACAAGCGCTGCACAGGTGATGTCGATAGGTAAACGGAGGTCGGCCGGATCGTAGCCAGAGCGGCGCGGGGCGACGAGCGCGTAGCGCGAGACCACGTCAGGTGAGCGTACGAGCGCCCGGTATTGCGCGCCTGCGAGGCGGCGGACATGTGGCGCAGGATCGTTAAGCACGCGCCTTAACGCTTCGAAGCGGCGGGCAATGCGAAACGATGCCGATCTGCGTTCGTACGATAAGGCGCGCTGCGGTTCTGCTGGCCGCGCGCTTGGGCCCAGAGCGCGCGAATGCGTGGCGCATGGCAATCAGGCACGAGGCGCGTGTCGCGCGGGATCGCCAGTGCGAAGGAGGCGCGCCAGGTTTCCGGTTGCGCGAGATCGAGCGGCGCCGGCTTGGGCGCCGCCCGTTTGCGTGACGGGTTAACGATCACCAGGCCGGGGCGAAGCGGGATCGTCACGACGCGGGGGTCGCGCGCGGCCGCCGGCGGCGCTAGCGCAGCTATCTCTGCGAACAGGAGCTTCATCTGCGCCGCCAGTATGAGGGTGGCGCTGGGCTGTAGGATTGATTTTGGCGCGCGGCGTTTGGAGTCAGTGGGCTAAGGGCGCGAATGCGGAGGATTGAGGGGCGCGTTTTCGCCGAAGTGGGCCGTTTGAGAAACCAAACGCGAAGCGATACTCCTTGAGCTGGAGGTCGATAGGAGCAACCCTTGACCGAATGGATCGGCGAGCTTCTCCGCTGTTCCGGAGATTCAAATGACCGTTCCATCTCAAGGCGCCAAGACGTTCGTCCTTGTTCACGGCGCGAGCCATGGCGGCTGGTGCTATGAACGCGTGGCTGCGATCCTGCGGTCGCAAGGCCATCGCGTGCTCACGCCAACACTGGAGGGTTGCGGGGAGCGGGTGAAAGAAATGTCCCCGCGGACCAACTTGACCACGCACATCAACGATATTCTCAGCCTGATTGGAAGCGAGCAGCTGGAGAACCTCTACCTGTGCGGCCATTCCTATGGCGGCATGGTCATCACCGGCGTGGCGGACAAGATTCCAGAGCGCATCAGGAACCTCGTCTTCATCGACTCTGTCGTGCCTGAAACAGGGAAGTGCATGAACGACTATGTGTTTCCTCGCTGGCAGCGGCCCATGCTTCGACTGGCGGTGCGCATATTGGGCGGCGGCTATAAGCTAACGCCGCCGCCGCCGGCCTGGTATTTCAAGGTCAATAAGGCAGATCAGGCGATGGTGACCCGCCGGCTCACTGCGCACCCGTTTCCTTCACTAGAGGAGAAGATAGTGCTCGCGGGCAACGCAGACCGTATCGTAGGCCATACCTACATCTACGCTACAAAGTTCGACTTCAGGCCGCTGACCGAACAGTATCAAAATGCAAAGGCACGCAAAGGCTGGAAGACTTACGAGGTTGCAGCGGGGCACGACATCATGATCGACGCTCCGAAAGAGTTGGCGAGGATTCTGTCATCCCTTGATTAGCGCAAAGGCTGGCTGGCGCGCGGCCAACGGCGGCAATGGGCCAACACCCGCCACTGAGGCGGGCTGAGCGAGGGGCGGACCGGGCGGTTGGCTGGAAACAGTCGCTGACGGCGAGTGCGGTAGCCGCTAAGGTTGGTCCGAAGCGCATGCAACGTAAGCTCACCGTCATCCTCTCTGCTGACATTGTCGGCTATAGCGGCCTCATGGAACGCGATGAGGCGGGGACGCTTGCGCGGCTGAAGGAGAACCGCAAATCCCTGTTCGATCCGCGGGTGGCGGCGCACGGCGGGCGCATCTTCAAAATCATGGGCGACGGCGTGCTGGTGGAATTTCCCAGCGCGGCGGCGGCCGTCACCTGCGCGCTCGATATTCAGGCGGCGATGGGTACCGCCGAAGCGCATCGTTCTGACGCCGAGCGGTTGCGCTATCGCATCGGTATCAATCTGGGCGATGTCATTGTCGACGGCGAGGACATTTACGGCGATGGGGTCAACATTGCCGCGCGCCTGCAAGGCTTGGCGTCCGTAGGCGGCGTCGCCGTATCGCGGAGCGTGAGCGATCAGGTCAGCGGCAAGCTGGACGCCACATTTGAAGATCTCGGCCTGCACACGGTGAAGAATATCGACGCGCCGGTCCATGTATTTGCCGCGCGCGCCTCGGCAGCGGCGCCGGCCCAGCAGCAGGCGGCGGAGAAACGCCCGGCCATCAGCATCTGTGTGCTGCCGTTCGCCAATATGAGCGGCGATCAGGAGCAGGAATTCTTTTCCGACGGCATCACCGAAGACATCATCACCGACTTGTCGAAGGTTTCGGCGTTGTGGGTCGCCGCGCGCAACACGGCGTTCACCTTCAAAGGAAAGCCGGTCAACATTCCGCAAGCGGCGCGCCAACTGAACGTCACGCATGTGCTTGAGGGGAGTGTGCGCAAAGCCGGCGGGCGCGTTCGCATCACTGCGCAGTTGATCGACGCCGGCGGCGGTCATGTCTGGGCAGAGCGCTGGGATCGCGATTTCAACGATATTTTCGCGCTGCAGGACGAGATTTCTGAAGCTGTCGTCAAAGCGCTCAAGTTGAAGCTCTTGCCGGAAGAGAAGCAGGCGATTGAGCGTCGCGATACGAAGAACGCTGAAGCCTACGAGCTTTTTCTCCTGGCCCGTCAGTTCGACCGCACTGGCAGTGAACGCATGAAGCCGATCATCGTGCGGATCTGCCGCAAGGTGGTGGAGCTGGATCCCGGCTTCGCGCGCGGCTGGGCGTTGATGGCGATGACGCTCAGCGAAATGCTGCAACGCAGCGTGCCCGGCTATACATTCGAAGAAGCCGAGGCCGCGGCGGCGCGCGCTGTTTCCATCGATTCCGAGATCGCCGAGGGTCACGTCGCCGTGGCCGAGGTGAAGATTCGCACGGGGCAGAATTTCCTGGAAGGGAAGGCGCTAATTGATAAAGCGCTGGCGCTCGACCCATCCTGCTACGACGCCCACGTTCTCGCCGGTTACATCTATATCGGCCTTGAGCAGTGGCACGACTGTATTCGTCACTTCGAAATCGCGTGTTCGCTCGATGATGATGCGTACCGGCCCGCAGGAATGGTGGCGCAGGCCTATGAGGCCATCCGCGATGAGGAACGCCTACAAGCGTCGGCGCAGCGCAGTTTGGTGCGTTGCGAGAAGCTCCTGCGCGTCGAGCCGGATCATAGTGGCGCGCTGGGGTTCCTGATCAGCGCGCTTTGCGATCTCGGTCAACGCGAACGCGCGCGCGAAGTCGCCAAGCGCGTCGATCTGTTCGACCCCGACAATATGCGTTTGCGCTACAACGCTGCCTGCGGACTAGCAAAATTGGGCGGTGCTGACGTTGAAACCGCAATTGATTTGCTTGAGCCAATGGTCGGCAAGATCAATTTCGGCTGGGTGAACTGGATGGATTTGGACAACAGCCTCGATCCCATCCGCGATCACCCACGCTTCAAGGCGTTCCGTGCGGCGCTGCGGGCTCAATTGCCGGGCGGCGAGCCTCGATCAGACTAGGTGAAAGGCTCTTGCCGAAAAAAATGCGATGCGTCTTCATCGGCGGATCGCTGCTTGGAGGCGCTTGTGGACCTGAAATTTCGCCGGATTATCCTGTTTACCTCGAAGATGGACGCCATGGAGGCGTTCTATCGCGACGTGCTTGGCTTGAAGGTAGCCGGACGCGAAGAGGGGTGGGTCGATTTCGATGCTGGCGGGTGTCATCTCGCGCTGCATGCGGAAGGGGGCAAGCCGGGAAAACGGCCGCCGAAGATTGTCTTTCATGCAAAAGACGTAGCGGCGGCCCGAACCGCGCTGGTGAAGCGCGGCGCCAAAATGGGGAAGGTCGTCTCGGCCAAGACGTTCGATATGTGCAACGGCGCGGACCCGGACGGAAATCCATTCCAGATTTCCAGCCGCCCTTGAGCGGCGTGGCGCGCGACCGGCGTCACGACGACAGACTCTAGGGGTGGTAGTTGGCACCGAATGAGGTAAGAACGGGTAGCTGCCGCTTTTGCGACAGCACCCCTGATTTGCACTTGAACGCATTTCAGGGGTAGGAAAGCTGAGGTCGGCAGACGTTCGCCAGACCTTCGAGCCGCCGCGAGGCGGCTTTTTTGTTGTCGTGAGAAAACACCGAACATGCCGGACTTGATCGGCTTGCTCGCTCTCATGGTGCGCTTTCTCTTGAAGTTGGCTGAGCTACGCAACGACACCAAGCGTGACGTGCGCGTTGCATTCAGCGGCGAGGGCTTCAAGTTGAAGTTGCACTACAAGAGCCGCAGCAAGCCGAAGCGCAACTAGGCTCGGAACCCCCGCCCATTTCTTGCTTCTGATTCTTGATGTGCGAACGGCTGCGCGCTGCTCAGAACCCCGCGAGGCCGGGGCCGACATCTTAATCATTACGGTTCAAAGTACACCATCGTGACCGGCGTCACCGCGGCCGGGGAGGTGAGCCACGATCTTCTTCATGCCGAAGGAGGCTCACATGCGTGTTTCTCGGGTTGCTGTTCTAGCTCTTGCGTTTCTTGGCTGCGCCATCAGCGCCGATGCCGATGATTTCAACCGCGATGTGCGCAATGCGCCGGCCGCGCAAGCGCCGCACAGACGGCCACATCCTGGGCGCGATGCGGCCTCGACCACCGATGAGGTGCGTACGCCGCGCTATATGGTCGAGCAAATCAGTTTCTACGCTGACGACGAAAGCGGAGACACCGATTGGGGTTCGGACGAGATCATCTCGAACGTGTTCACGGCGAACTATATGCTCGCCAGCCATGAATTCGGCGACGTCGATACGCACGAGACGCGGACGTTTCCCGCGTATGAGCGGTGCATCTATCCGGCCTACGATCCAGACGGCGACCGCAATGGACATTGGGCGTGCCATCCGGAAGGCGCTGCGGGTCCGATCAATTTCACCATCGGCTTGCGTGAGAGCGATGTCGAAATTTTTCCGAGCGGGACGTGTCTCTACTCCGGCACAGATATGTTAGGCGATCGCTGCGATTTGCACCTGAGTTCAAGCAACGATCTCGGCGTCTACGTCGTGCATATGAGCGAAGCGCAACTTTTGGCCGCGATGCCGCATGAGGGCGACACCTTCGAACGCCGGCTCTCGATCGGCGATGGCTGCGCGCGGAGCGAAGATAACGCCATCATTTGTCAACGTGGCGATACCGATGACGCTTCCTACGTGATCACTGTGCGCTTCACGCGAGTCGCCGACGACGTGCAACGCGTGCCGCGCGCGGTGACCACACGATAGCTCTGCGCTAGCGCAGCGGCGGCCGGCCAAACGGTCCGCGGTCGCGCGGCGGACCCATGCCCTGGTGGATATCGCGGCGTGTGGAGTCCAGAACTTGGCCGGTGAAGCAACCGAGCGTGTAGGGATATTCGCGCGTCAGCCGGTAGGCGTAATCATAGTGGCGGCCGCCGACGTCGATGGCCTCTGCGCGGCCATGGCAGGCATCGAGATCTGCGTTGACGATGAGCGCGCCGCTCGCGTCTCGCATGCCGAGGATTGGGTAGCCGTCGAGCGCCCAGCCAACGACGGCGTTGTCGCCGGCGCCGGGCAGGCACGGCGATGCGCTATGATAGTGATATTGACCGCGCCCCTGCGGGTGACCGTCGCACAAGTCTTGAACCTCGTGTGCGGCGGCGTCGCGGCCGGCGGCGTCGAGCGCGTTGTAGATGGCGACGCCCGTCAGCGTGAAGCCGATCATTCCCATCGGCAAGCACGACGGCGAAGCTGCGCGTACGGGCGCTGCGGGAATTTCGAAGGCGAGGGTGACTTCTTCCATCGGATTGGGATTGCGGTCGTAGCGGAAGACGGGATCGTTGGGCGAAATCGGAAATGTTCCGGTGGGTTGCTCGACGGGCAAGCTGTTGCCTGAGACGCCAAGGACGTCGCCGCGCTGCGATAGTTCAAACTCTGCATTTGGCCACATCACGCGGCCTTCGACGTGGGGTTTCTCGGCTGGATTCCAGGTGTCACCGTGAAACCATTCGCCGACATGCATGGCGCCGCCGCCGCGGAATGCGGTCTGGCAAGAATAGACATTGCCGGTCGCGGGATGATCTGTGACGTGACCGTCGCCAACCGGAAGCTCGATGGATTCAGGCGCTTCGTGAGCAACGGCGATGGGGGCAGCGAGTAGAGCGGCTGCTGCGAACGCGATTGTGAGATGCTTCATGGGCGGGCTCTCCCTCAAGAGCGATCTGCACCATGCCACGAGCGCTGCCTCTAGCTTTGTCGGCCTTTGACAGGATGTGTCAGTCGAGCGCGCTGATCATGACGGCATAGCCGTCGGGGTCGCGGAGGGCGAATTCGCGCGTGCCGGTGGCGGGATTGATGCTGGGCTCTTCTTCGAGTGCGGAGACAAGCTCGCGTGCGCGGGTGAGGGCGGCTTCGAAATCATCGACGCGAAAGAAGAGGATGAGGCCGTTGCCGGGCGTGGCGTGGGTGGGGCTGGTGAGTGTTGGGTGATCGTGTTCGCCCCATGAATGAAGGCAAAGCAGCACTTCGCCGTCAGTGTCGGTGATCTGGCCGAAATAGTCGTGATGCGGCGCAACGTGCGGATGGCCGAAGAGGCTTTGATACCAAGTGCAGCTCTTGGGCACGTCGGCGACGCCGATGATCGTCCAGATGCGCTTCATGCCGGGAGCTTACGCCGCCGAGCGGACGGAGCGAAGCGCCAAAATGGCGCCGCATTGGGCGCGCGGAGTGCAGCGATGATTACGCGTCGCGCCGTCCTTGCGGCGGGAGTTGGGTTTGCCGCGCCTGCGTACGCGGACGTGGCGTGGCGGACGCTGGGGCTAGGGCTCGAGCACGCGACGGCGCCGATTGAGTCCACCATCGGCGACCGGCGTTTGGATGTCGTGCGGATCGATCCGGCGTTCAATCGTTTCGTGTTGTTGCTCGCGGGCGCGCTGGGCAGGGCGCCGCAGACGGCGCGGCAATGGGCAAATGAGCACGGGCTCGTCGCCGCGACCAATGCCGGGATGTTTCGCGCAAACAGGTTGCCAGTGGGGTTTGCGAAGGTTGAGGGGCGCGTGATCCAGCCGGCGATGAGCGCGGATCGTAGCGTCTTTGTGTTTGGCGCGGATGAAGCGCGTCTGCTCGATACCGCTTGCGATACCTTCGACGCGAGCGCCCATGAGAATGCGCTACAATCGATCCGGATGATCTCCTGCCAGGGCCGCAATGTCTGGAGCCAGCAGCCGCGCATGTGGTCGACGGCGTGTGTGGCGCAGGATGGGGATGGGAAGATCTTGTTTCTGCACGCGCGTTCGCCGCTGAGCGTACATGACTTAGCCGATGCCGTACGCGCACTGCCGCTTGGGATCGCGCGCGCGATGTATATGGAAGGCGGGCCGGAGGCGACTTTGGTGGCGCGCGCCGCGGGCGGCGAAGTGATCGAGCGCTATGGCAGCTACGAGACTGGCTTCAACGAGAACGACGATAACGCGCAAGCTTGGCCGCTGCCGAATATTCTGGGTGTTGTGCCGCGTTAGTTCAGAGAACCTAACCGCCCCACATCACGTAGAACACCAGGAAAAGCGTCCCTGATAAAATGAGCCAGACAGTCATCTTTCTGAGTTGTTGGCGTCGTCGCTGAGGGATCCGGCGATCCGCGAACCAGATCAGAGTCGAAAGTGCGAAACCGCCGCAGACCGCAAGAAGTGCAACAATGCTCCAGTCGACCGCGCGGCAGGGGAGATCGTCCACCCCCAGTATGCCCGGCGTAATAGCGACGCCTGCAAGAATTGCGCTGTATGCCAGTCCGTCGCGAATGAGCTTGCTAGAGAGCGCATTCATGGTTCGTAGTTACCTAGCCCGCTGCAGCGTCAATCAGCAGAAACGCGCGCGTGGTTTCGGCGTTCATTTGGGCGCGGCCGCGGCCGATTTGTTCGGCGATGCGCGCGCCGTCGTTGCGCAGGAAGAGCATCGCTTCCTGGTTGGCGTTGGCGTCGGCGGCGAGGAAGTCGCTCATGCGGCGCGCGGCTTCAGGCGCGGCGTCACGGACGGCGCGCCGGCGTGATTGCGTGCCGGAGCGCGCGCGTTGAGCAATGCGTTCAAGCGCGGAAGGGGAGAAAACCTCATCGAGGCGCAGGCCTGCGTGTTCGATGGTTTCAACGATCGGCAGCGTGACGGTGCGGGGCTCGGCGATTTGACGGCGCAAGTGTGCGACGGGATCGGCGGCGGGCTCGCGACGCGGCGATGCCGGGGCTGCGCCGGACTCAGGGCCATCGACGTTGGAGAGCAGATCGCGCCAGGTCCAATCGCCGGGCACCGGCTTGTCAGCGGCGGGCGCGCGTTGGCGCTGTTGCGGCTGTTCCGGGGGTGCATCGCCGAACAGCGGCGGAGGCGGATCGTTGCGATTGCGCGCCGGCGGCAGTTCGAGCGGATCGGCGGCTTCATCACGCCAGGATCGGTCGTAGCCCGGCGCTGCTTCGTCGTCGCTGACAGCGTCGCGCGCGCCGCGCGCTGCAACGCGGGCGGCGTTGGCGGCGTCGCGCAGGCGTTCAAGCGCGACCGCGGCTTCGCGTTCGACATTGACAGCCTCGCCGCGAATGAGTTCGGCGGCGCGCTTGGCGTCATCGATGGCGCGGTGGGTGGTGTCGCGCACGGCGCCAGCGGTTGAGTTGGCTGCGTAGCTCGCAGCTTCGGCGGATTGGCGCGCTGCGTCAGTGAGGCTGGTGGCCTTGGCGAGCACGTCGAGCGCGTTGGACAAAGCTTGCTCAAGGCGAAGCGCGGAATCGGCGCTGGCTTGAGCGGCGCTGGAAAGGCCGTTGGTGCGGTCGGAGATAAGAGCTGCGGCGGCGCCGAAAGAGGTAAGGCGGTGGTCGAGCGCTTGGTCGGCGGCGCGGACTTCAGCTTCGGCGACGCGCGCGGCTTCGGAGATCGAGTGCGTGTGCTTGCCGATCGAGTCGCCAATGGTTTGTGCTTGGCTGGTGAGGTCGCGGGAGATGCGCATCAGCTCTTCGCGTTCGCGCTCCATGCCGACGATCATCTGATTTGCGCCGGCCTTGGCCTGGTCGGTCATGTCATCGACGGCTTTGGCTTGACGGGCGATCTGGCCTTCGACCTCTTGCAAGCGCTTCAAGGTTTGCAGCAGCGCTTGATCGAGCTGGGTGATCTCACCGCGCACGCTTTCGGCGAGTTGGCGGGCGGCATTCTCGGCGCTGCGCTCTGGGTTCAAGAGCCGGTCGGTGGCGTCGGCGAGGCGGCGCGCCTCCAGGCGGGCGCGGGCGCTGTCGCGGGCGGCGAGGCCGGAGAAGACGGACATGATCGCCGGCAGGACGGCAACGGCTGCAACAGCGCCGTACTCGGGAATCGTCAACGAGCCGATTTTATCCGGGCCGATAAGAACCACTGCGCCGGCGAGGCTGCCCGCAACCCAAAGCGCAGCCACGACCAAGCCAAGCAATCCGATCATCGCGCCGGGATCGCCGCGTTCGGCCTCAGGCGTGGTTGTGGTCATGCAGCACTAGTCCATGAGCGCGGGCGTGCGCGTATGGTAAACGAGAACAAAAGAAGTGCGGCCATTCAAGGGCGAACGCCTGCAAACGCAAGCTAACGATCAGAAAGATAGCGCTTTTGAAGAAGCGCCTAGCGGTCGTTCGTCTGGCACGCGTCGCCAGCGCAGCTCGATTGATCAACGTTGCGCTGTTCGAGCGTCACGCCGACCCAGGCCAGAGCCAAAGCGATCAACGCGTCGCGCACCATCACTAGGAAAGCCAACATCGCCCTCTACCTCAATGTAGCATTCGGTATGTGCGCGCTTCGATGGCGAACCGCAAGCTACGCTTCCGTGAATTACGCCGAATGATGAAGCAACCGCTACGGCGTGCTTGACGGGTGCGTGCGAGCGACCTAATTCGGCTGTGATGTTACAACATAACAGTGCGCAAGCCGGAAAAAAGGCGCATCTCGCGCATGCGGCGGTGATGAGCCTGCATGCCCTGTGCTGTGGACTGCCGGCGTTGGCAATGCTGGCGGTGGCGCTCTCGGGGGCGGCTTCTGGCGTGGTCTTATTTGCTGATTATGTTGGAGAAATTCACCGATTGCTGCACGGGAATGAGTATTGGATACTGGCGGCTTCGGCGGCGCTGGTGATCACCGGCGGGTGGATGGAGTTGCAATCCAGGCGGCGCCACAACCACGGGTTTCCCTGGCTGTTTGCGTTTTCCGTGTTTTGCTTCTTCGCCAATGTCACGATGATCGTTTTGCATCGTGCAAGCTAAGGCTGGTGGTTGAAGCTCCAAACAGGCCCGCGTCGGCGCCTCGCGGTTTAGCCTAAATTCACCCTGTGCTGGCAGCGTCGCCCGGATATTTCCGGCGCGGAGCTTCGCCAGCCTATGACGTCTAAGCCTACCAGCGCGATCGCGAGCGCCGCGGAGACGCGGCGGCGGGAGATGCCTGCCTCGATTGCACTTACCATTCTGACTGGCGGCATTGCGGCTGCCATCCTGGGCGGGCCATGGCCCGTCGGATGGTGCGCTGTGATGTCGGTCTTGCTCATCCTCGACACCGAACTCTATCGCCGGCTCGACAACGCGGAGACGGCGATCGAAGGACGCACGCTTGTCGGGCTCTGCGCATGGGCGGCGTTCAGCTCAGGTTTCTACGCGTTGTTGCCAATCACGCTGTGGCTCCACGGCGAAGCTGCGGGCGCTGCCGCTGCTATGTTGCTCTGGGTCGCGGGCGTAGTGCGCCACTTTAGCCCTGGCGCGTCTGGCGCTTTGCCGATCGCGGCTGCGGGCGCTGCACCGCCGGCGCTGTCCTTGCTCGGCTCGCCGCTGATGATGGCGGCCATGTCACATCGGCCAGATTGGGACTTGGCGTTTATCGCGGCCGTCGGCGGCGGCGCGCTGATGGCGTACGTCACCCAGGCGCGCGTGAGTGCGTCGGAAGCCGAACGCGCGCTGCGCGAAGCAAAACGCGAGTCAACGCAGGAACAGGTGCTCGCGGAACTGATGCTTGGGCAGGGCGCAACAGCGGCCATGCTCGTCGACGGTGAGGGCTGCGTTGTCGCGATGAGCAAGGCCATGCGCGACGCCATCCAAGTTGATGATCCGATCGGGAAAAAATTCGAGGACATGATCTCTTGGGCGCCGGATCGATGGCGCGAGGCGTTTGCGCGCGCGATGAGCGGCGAAGATGTGCGTTTCGAGGAGGACGAAACGCGTTTGGAGTCTGGAACGCGCTGGTACAAATGGGAAGCGCGCCCCTGGCTGGACGCTGATGGCGAAGTCGTCGGCGTGATCTCGCACGGTAGCGATATTACCCCACTTGTTCAGGCGCGTGCTTCGGCGGCGGCCAACGAACGCCGCCTTACGCAGGCGTTGAAGATCGCGAAGAGCTTGGTCTGGGAAGTCGATTTCAAGACCCGCTCGATCAATTGGCACGGTGATGTAGAAGCGCTCTACAACCGCGCCTTCACTTTCGAGCAATTCATGGAGAGCCGGACGGGCTTCTTGCATGAAGAGGATCGTCTCGCCCTGCGGGACTATTTCATCCGTGTCGGCGCTGGCGGTGGCGGGTGCATGGAGCACCGAGTCCTGACGGGCGAAAAAGAAGGCGACGTGCGCTGGATCGAAGCGTGGGCGCAGCGCGTGATGGGGCGCTCTGGCGGCGTCCGAAAGATCGTCGTGGTTTCGAAGGATATCACCGAGCGCAAGCGCCAGGAGGCGGCTTTCATTGCGGCGATGCATCGCGCCGAAGAACAGTTGAAGTCACGCCGCGCGATGCTCGGTGAAACCGCTGTTGCAACGGAGGCCATTGATGAGGCGGCGGTGAATGTCGCCGAGATGTATGAGCGTCTCGATAGCATCATGGCCGAGATGAACGCGCGCGATGAGAAGCTTGCGAAGACGCTGGCCAATCTGCGCACGGCGCGTGAAGAGGCCGATGCGGCGAATGTGTCGAAATCGGAATTCCTGACATCGATGAGCCATGAGCTGCGCACGCCGCTCAACGCCATCATCGGCTATTCAGAAATGCTGATGGAGGAGGCGGAGTCAGACGGTCGCGACAGCGACATAGCAGACCTGCAACGTGTGTTGAGTTCGGCGCGCCAGCTTCTGCACCTCATCAATGAGATTCTTGACCTCTCCAAGATCGAAGCCGGCCGCATGGATATCGCGGCTTCGGAGTTCGACATCGCGGCGCTCGTCAGCGAGGCGGTAGCGACGGTTCGTCCGAACGCGGAGAAAAATGGGAGCGTACTGAAACTGGATGTAGATCCGTCGATTGGCGTTGTTTCGACAGATTCCTTCAAGCTCAATCAGTGCTTGCTGAACTTGCTGTCAAACGCGGCCAAATTCACGAAAGACGGCGAGATCGCGATCAATGTCCGCCGCGAAGGTGAGATCGTTGCGATCGCGGTTTCCGACACTGGTATCGGGATGAGCGAAGATCAGGTCGGGCGTTTGTTCAATGCGTTTGTTCAGGCGGACGCACTAACCGAACGCCGTTATGGCGGCACCGGACTTGGCCTCGCGCTGACGCGACGGATCATGCAGATGCTAGATGGCGATGTGAGCGTCGTCAGCGAAATCGGCAAAGGTTCGACGTTCACGTTGCGTTTCCCAGCTCAGCTGGGCGCGGGCCGTGTGATCGAGCGTATCGACGTCAACGCCGCAACAGGACAGGGCAATCAGCGGCTCGTGCTGATGATCGACGACGAAGAGAGCGCCCGCGATCTGACCGCCCGCTCGCTGGTGCGTCTCGGATTCGAAGTGCGGACAGCCGCGACCGGCGCGGAGGGCATCGAACTTGCGCGGAGCCTTAGGCCGAGCCTCATCCTGCTCGATATCAATCTGCCCGACGTGACCGGCTGGGATGTTCTCACCGTGCTTAACACCGGTGATGTCGCCGACATCCCCGTCATTATTCACTCCATCGACGACAATCGACAGCGCGCGTTGTCGTCGGGCGCTTGTGAGCACTTGGTCAAACCAGCTGACCGTGACGTTCTCGCCGCCGCCGCACTTCGTTTCTCTCGCGCGCTCGACCCGCACAAGCCGGCTGAGGCGCCGGCGACCTCCGAGATAGCCAAGTCCGCGTGAAAGGGCACTCCCATGCGCATTCTGATTGCCGAAGATCATCCCGATAACCGCGAAATGCTGACCCGGCGCCTTGAACGCAAAGGCTACGAAGTGCATTGCGCGGAAAATGGTGCGGAAGCAGTGGATATGGCCAAAAGCTGCGCGCCGGATCTGATCCTCATGGATATTTCGATGCCGGTGATGTCGGGCATCGAGGCGACAAAGGTGATCCGGGCGACGCCGGATGTAAGTGGCGTGAAGATCGTGGCGCTCACCGCGCACGCGATGGAAAGCGCGCGCAAGGAATGCATGGACGCCGGGTGCGATGACTTCGCGACCAAGCCAGTGGACTTTGCGGGGTTGGTTGCGCTGATCCAGAAATACGCGGCCTAGTTCGCGGCGCGCCTTGATGCGCTGCTCATGGTTAGCGCGCATCAAGGTTAGTGATTTTTACTATCCAAATAATTCGATCTGCCCTGCGCTATTAGCGCGGCCTCAACCCATCTCACGGTAAATTGCTCGTCTGGTATGGGCACTTTTGAGTGCAGGGGGGCGGATGTCCTCGGCGCAAGGCGATGAAGGCGGGTCGGTTTCGACGCGCCTCGGACGTATTCTGCTGGTCGATGACCAAGCGCAGAACCGTGACATGCTCGGGCGTAGGCTCGAGCGTCGCGGCTATGACGTCGTGCTGCGCGAAACCGCGGTTGGCATCGAAGAGGCCATCGCCGAACTCAACATTGAACTGGTGCTGCTTGATTGGATGATGCCCGAGCGCTCCGGCCTCGACGCACTGCATGGCATTCGTAAGCAATATGACGCCGAGCACGTGCCGGTTATCGTTGTGACTGCGCTGGACGATGGCGACATCGTATCGAAAGCGCTCGAAGGCGGGGCCAACGACTACATCACCAAGCCCATCGACCTGCGCGTGCTGACTGCGCGGGTGAAGGCGCAGCTGGATCGCCGCCAGGCAGTGCTTGAGCTAGATGCGATCCGCGACAGTTTGGAAAAGACGGTTCAACAGCGCACGCAAGACCTGGTGAGCGCCAACGAAACGCTCTCGGCCGAAATCAGCGAGCGCGAGGCGGCCGAAGCACGGGCGCAGTCTTTGGCGCGTCATGATCCGTTGACCGGATTGGCGAACCGCCGTCACTTCCTCGAAGAGCTTGACCGCCGGATCGCCTTGGTGGGGCCCGAAGAAAACGCGTTCGCGCTGATGTTCGTTGACCTCGATCGGTTCAAACCGATCAACGACGTCCACGGCCACGCCATCGGCGATCAATTGTTGCAAGTCATCGGTACGCGGCTGACGTCGTGCATTCGCGACGACAGTTTCGCGGCGCGCCTGGGTGGCGATGAATTCGCGGTGTTGCTCGAAGGTCCGGGCGGACGCGAAGCTGTTGCGGCGGCGGCGCGCCGAATCCTGCACGAACTTTCCGCACCGATCCTCGTGAACGGCCTCAAGCTTACGGTCGGCGCCTCTATCGGGGTTGCGCTTTGCCCGGAAGACGGGCGTGACGCCGCCGACCTGCTGCAGCGGGGCGATGCGGCAATGCTGCGGGCCAAGGAAGATCGCGGGGCCTACAAGTTTTTCGACTCGTCGATCGACGAAGAACTCAAATCAAAAGCTGCGCTGGAAGCCGAGCTGCGCTCCGCAATCCCGAACGGCGATATCGTGCCGTATTTCCAACCTGTCGTGCGCTGCGATACCGGCGAACTCGACGGGTTTGAAGTGCTGGCGCGCTGGCCGCATCGCGAACGCGGGATGATTTCGCCCGTGCATTTCATCCCAGTCGCCGAAGACGCGGGTCTTGTCGACGCGATGTTCTGGGCTCTGTTGGCGCAAGCATGTCGCAAAGCGCTCGATGCGCCGGGTGAATTCATGCTCGCGGTCAACATTTCTCCAAGCCAAGTGCGTGATCAGTGGTTCCCCGAGAAAGTTCTTCGGACGCTGCGTGAGACCGGCTTCCCAGCCCAGCGCCTTGAGATTGAAGTGACTGAGAGCGCGATGATCGGCGATGTCGCGCGGGCGAAATCGTCATTGATGTCGCTAAAGAACCAAGGTGTTCGGATTGCGCTCGATGACTTCGGGACCGGTTATTCGTCGCTGTTTCTGCTGCGCGAACTGCCAATCGACAAATTGAAGATCGACCGCTCATTTGTCGCTCGCATCACGACTGATCGCGAAAACGCGACCATCGTCGGCGCGCTGATTGGTCTCGGCAAAGCGCTGGGCCTGAAGGTCACGGCCGAAGGGGTCGAGGATGAAGCGACATCGGAGGCGCTGCGTGAGATGGGCTGCCAGCTCGCGCAAGGCTTCCTTTATGGCGCGGCAGGCGCGTTGCCGGAATACAGCAGTGAAAGCTTGCGCGCCGCGGTGTGATCAGGCGGCCTGGTAAGCGAACCAAACGTTTGGTTCGACGTAGCGGCCGCTATCGCGTTCGAGATCAATCGACACCGGATTGAGTGCGCCATCGATCTTGTAATCGCCAGTCACGGGGAAGGGGCTGCCGCGCCACATCTCCCAGAATGCCACGGGCTCATCGACAACCATCGAGCGGTCCGCCGGCTTGATGATCTTGCCGCCTGCGGCCGAGTGGCTGCGCAACCATGGATCGAAGAGGCGGCCGTTCTCATCCTTCCAGCCGATATATTCTTGCATGGGGATGAAGGGGTGCAGGTGCTTCGCCGATGGCCGCACGGGTGCGATGACGCCGTCATGGCCGTTGCGCGCGGCGAGGTTCGAAAATTCCTGGATCATGATCCGCGCCAGGCCTTTCGAGCGATGGATCTTGGGGACCGAAATCGCGAGGGCGCCGACCGCGTTGCGGCGCTTGTCGTTGTTGTTGGCGGCAGTCTCTACGATCCAATCCCACCCTTCGGGCGGCAAATCGTTGAAGTCGCAGGCAAGCGGAACGCAATTGCCGACGGCTACCGGGTAGCCGGTAGCTTCGTCGACCAGACACAACTGGTAGTCGGCAAACTGCTCCAGCAACTCCTGGTAGTGGGCGAAATGGGCTTTGGTGAAGTTTAGAAAGCCCAGCGCACCCCATGCGGCCTGTTCGATGGCCATCGCGGCTTTGCGCAGTTCGGGGCTGTCGGCGCGCGTTTTCACGACGTACCGCGTCATGGGTCCACCCATCTCTTATTAACTATACTTGCGCTCGCCCCGGCGATTACCCGGTTTGTCCCCAGCAGTGCTTGAGCGCTCGCATTTCCCTAATAAGGCGTAAACAAGAAAAAGACAAGCGTAAATGTGTATTTACTAAGGTTAACGAAATGATTGTCGGATCTAGCGTCCTAACGCTCAAATATAGTTACCAAAGTATTCCATCGCCTAATTCAAGTAAAAATCGCGCATAACGTAACATAATGTTCGTGTTGGGTGCAGTATGAAGTGCCTGATACGGGTCTTCTTGATCGTTTACTTTGGCTTAGTCATGAATCCGCGCAGCGCCAAAACTGTTCATTACAAGAACGATCTCCGCCACCTCACCGCAGTCATCGGCGGGGCTCTCGTGATCTTCGGCGCGGTGCTTGTGGCGATTGTTGCGTACGCGGGCTGGTCGGCGAACCGTACGGCGATCGTGCGCGAGCGCCAGCTTGTGGAAAACGCGCTCGACCAGAGCGTGAGTTCAGTGCTGGACCAGCAAAAAGCTATCGCCTGGTGGGATGACGCTGTCGCCAACGCCCAGCGCCGGCCGCTGGACCTCGATTGGATCGACACCAATATCGGGCTCTATTTCTTTGAGACGTACGGTCACGACGAAGTCTTCATCATCGATAGCGCGAACCAGCCGATCTACGCGACGGTGAATGGTGAACGGAGCGATGCGGCCGCCGCATACAATGCGCACAAGGAAATGTTCGACCGTATTGTCGGCGAAGCGCGGAGAGGAGCCGATACGTCGCTCCGCCGCCGCGATCGCGCCTTTAGCGACAGCCAAGGCAATTATAGTGCGCTTCTGGGGGCGAGCTTCGGCCGCTGGGCCGGTCACATCATGAGCGTTGATGGCGAGCCCGCCGTCGTCGCCGCCATTTCGATCGTGCCAAACCTCGATGCGAACCTATTGCACGGCGAGCCACACCTGTTGCTAAGCGTCGTCAAGATTGACGAGGGTTTTATGGCGCAAGTCGGCGGCTCGTTGCTGATCCCCGATCTGGGTCTCTCCACCACTGCTGTGCGTGGCTCCGGCGTGCTCTCGGAAGCGTTTGTCGCCGACGATGGCACCGACATGGGATTCCTGAACTGGACACCGCGCCAGCCAGGACGATCATTGTTGCTGTTCATCCTGCCCTTGGTGATCGCAGGCGTATTGGGCGCGGGCTGGCTGACGTTCTTGATGATCAATCGGCTGAAGCGCGCCTCGGGCGATTTGGCCGACCGTGAGGCGCAATCGCGTCACCAAGCGCTGCACGATGCTCTGTCTGGTCTGCCGAACCGGCATCACTTCGTCGAGCATTTGCAGGAGTGCCTCGATAATCTTGTCCAGACGCGAAACAACGGGCGCGTGGTCGTTGCCTATATCGATGTCGACCGGTTCAAAGACGTCAACGACACCATGGGTCACGCCGCGGGCGACACACTCATTATGGGGGTGGCCAAACGGCTACAGGAAACGCTGTCGCGGGAGGATTTCCTGTCGCGCTTTGGCGGCGACGAGTTCGCTGTTTTGCGTTGTGCGACCAACCCAGAAGCTGCCGATGAATTGGCCGAGCGTCTGCGCAAGGCGTTCGAAGACAGCTTCGATGTGTACGGCCAGCACATCAAAATGACGGCCTCTGTTGGCATCGCTTTGAGCCCCGATCGCGGCATGAGTCCGCAGGAATTGATGCGCCATGCCGACATCGCGCTCTATCAGGGCAAGAACCTGGGCCGCGACAAGGCGATGATCTTCTGCGCCGAGATGGCCGCCGAAGTAGAACAACGCCGCGAAGTGGAGGTCGAGCTCCACGCAGCGTTGCAGGCCAAAGAACTCCGCTTGCACTATCAGCCGTTGGTTTCATGCGCCGATGGTCGTGTGACCGGCGTAGAAGCGCTGCTGCGCTGGAAGCACCCGACCAAGGGCGATATTTCACCCGGCGTGTTCGTCCCGATCGCTGAAGAGGCGGGGTTGATGCCGGCGTTGGGCGCCTTCGTGATCGAGCGCGCGTTCGAGGAAGCGCGGCAATGGCCGGACCTCGAAGTGTCGATCAATCTTTCACCGGTTCAGTTCCGTCACGTGGATTTGGTGGAGCTGCTCGAAGATCTGCTCAAGAAATATGACGTCGAGCCTGGGCATATCGTGTTCGAGGTGACCGAGGGTGTCTTGATGGAATCCTCCGATCGCAATCGTCAGATCTTGGAGCAGGTGCGCTCCATGGGCTTCAAGATTGCGCTCGATGACTTCGGGACTGGATATTCGTCGCTGCGCTACCTGTGTGATTTCCGCTTCGACAAGATCAAGATCGACCGCGCGTTCGTGACCGGCATTCACGAACGCAAGCGGGCCATGACCATCATTCAATCGGTCGTGACCTTGGGGCGCGGCCTCGGGATGGAGATCGTCGCCGAAGGTGTGGAAACCGAAGCCGAAGCGTCAGTGATGCGTCTGGTCGGCGTCACGGAGTTGCAGGGCTTCTTCTTCTCGCGGGCAGTTCCAGCCGATCGGGTCGCGGAGTTGCGCGGCGCATTCGAGCGGCCGAAGACCGAAACGACGCCCGCCACTGTTGCCGATCTGCGCGCGAAGCGGCTGAGCTAGGCCGCCATAAATCGCGTCTAGTGCACTGCAGCACGAAGCGTGTTCTCCACATGGGGGCGCGTCTCGCCCAAGTGACATTTTCGCCCCGTATCCAGAGCTTTCGGCCATGTGCCCGGCTATGGACAAAATTCTGATAAGTCGGCATGCCAACCCCTGTGCGCCGCCCGGACTTGGGCGGCCGCCAGCGGGAGGATTGGGCAGCCCCTTTAGGGGCTGACCGAGGCGGCTGCGACCACGCCGTTCCCGTTCGCGCCGACAAAAGGGGACAGAGCCGGGATGCGCATCAGACGTAAGATTCAACTCGCTGGCCTCGCAGTTGCGCTGGTTGGCGGCGTATCCGGCACGGCGGAGGCTGGTGATCGCACCGTTAGCGACGCCATTACGACGCCGCTCACGACTTCGAACCCGGACGGAAGTTCGGTCGCCGGCGACATCACCGTCGTTAGCGGCGGATCGATCACTGTTGCGACCGGGGAGTCGGCGGTAACGGTTGACTCCAACAATGACGTTTCGAACGCTGGTACGTTGACGGCCACCGCGAGTGGCGCCGACAACGTGAATGGCATCCTGCTGCTGGGTGGGAATTCGGGAACGATCACGAACTCCGGTTCGATCTCGCTCGTTGAAGACTATGTCATCACCGACACCGACAGCGACGGCAATCTCGATGGCGATGTCGCCGTCGGTACAAATCGCCACGGCATCTTCCTGCAAGCGGGCCCAACTTTCACCGGTGACATTGTCAATTCCGGCGTCATCACGATCGAAGGCAATAATTCCTCGGCCATCACGCTCAACAGCTTGCTGACCGGCAATTTGAGTTCCACCGGCACGATCGGCGTTGTCGGAGACAATTCGTATGGCATCGCCGTGAATGGCGGTGTGACGGGCGACGTGATTGTTTCCGGCGGCGGCCAGGTGCGTGGCGAGAACAGTGTCGGCATCGCGGTGAACAGCGATGTTGGCGGGCAGCTCTCAATCAATGGCGCTTGGAATGTCCTTGGCTATTTGTCGACAACTGTTCCAACGGACCAAAGCACGCTGGACGCAGACGATCTTGACCAATCCGGAGCCGCTGTTCTGGTCAGTGGCAACGTTGCCGGCGGCATCACGATTGAAGGCGTCGGGGTCGAATTCGACCCGGACGACGACCACGATGGTCTGACAGATGATGCGGACGACAACAATACTGCGCAGATATCCGTGTATGGCTCGTCGCCGGCGGTTTTGATCCAAGCCAACGGATCCGACATCGTCATAGGGCCGGGCGATGAGGGTTACGGCTTCCTGGTTCGCGGCCAACTCAACGCGGTCGGGCTCTATGACGGTTTCGAGGCGACCGGCGTGCGCATAGCGGGCGATGGGCTCGGTGCAACGACGACGATCAATGGCGGTGTGTCCATTGATTACGGAATTGCGACCACCGCCAACGAGGCGAATGCACAGGGCCTTGTGTTCGGCCAAGATTCAATCACGAGCCTGCTTCAGGTGCGGGGTGTAATCACGAGCAATGTCATCGCTGATAATCCGTTCACTTCGCGTGCAATCGTAGTTGAGAGCGGTGCGAACGTTCCGACGTTTGACAATAGCGGGCTCATCCAAGCGTTCTTCTTCGGCGAAGACGGCAATGCCGTTGCGGTTTCGGACGCATCAGGCACGCTTCTCAACGTCACGAATACTGGACAAGTGCTCGCGCAGCTCGTTGCGACAGATGACGATCTGACGGACGACATTCTGCCGCCGACGCCGGTTGGCGATACCGTCGCGTTTGATTTGTCGAACGCGAGCGGGAGCATCCTCATCCAGCAACTGACCCCAGTCGTCTTCACCGACGACGACGCGGTGGATGATGTCGTCGCTCAAGCGCCGCGCATCGCCGGCGACGTGCGCCTTGGCGCCTTTGCCGACACGTTCAACATTTATGCAGGAACGGTCGCGGGTAACATTTCGTTCGGAGCGGGAGCCGACGTCCTAAACATCGACACGGGTGCGATTTTCACCGGTGGAATTAGCGATAGCGACGGCGCACTCACGATCAATGTGCAAGATGGCACGTTGAACTATCTGGGCGGAACGCTGAACATCACCAGCGCGACGTTTGGTGCGGATAGCGTGCTCAACGCAACGCTTACTGGTGTGCCGGCGACCTCAACCAACATCATCGCATCAGGCGCGGTGACCTTCGCGGCGGGCGCTGCAGTCAATCCGGTCATCCCCGCGGGACTTCCGACCTTTGGCACAGAGACCTTCCTGACCGCCAATGGCGGTATGTTCGGCGCGGCCAACGTTGTCGGCGCGGTTAATCCCGACAATTCGCCCTATCTCTACTCGATCAGCATTGGGACAACGAACCCGATCGTTGAAGGGGCTGCGAACGCGCTGACCGCTACGTTCCAGCTGCGCACGCCAGCGCAACTCGGGCTCTCCGCGAACCAAGCCATTGCTTTTGATCCAATCCTCGAAGCGCTGCGCCTTGATACCACCGCCGCGTCGGCGATGGCCGCGATCACGTCGCAGTACGAGTTCTTTGACGCTTACGAAGACCTGCTGCCGAACTACGCCGACAGCGCGACCGAAATCGCGGCGACGGCGATTCAGCAAATGCAGAGCGCCACATCCAATCGGATGGCCGCAGTGCGAATGCAGGGACTGAATGAGGTCTCAGTCTGGGGTCAGGAAATCGCCTACGGCCTCAATCGTGATGCGCCGACTTCGAACGCGCAGTCTTTCCGTGGCCAAGGATTCGGCTTCGCCGCCGGTATCGATGGTCCTACGAACAACGGCGCGCTGTTTGGCCTTTCGGTGTCGTTCATCGCCTCGGACGTGGAAGAACCGGGACGTCCGGAAGGCGAAATCTCAAGCTGGTTTACGCAAGCAAACGCCTACTACGCGACCGCCATGGGCCCGATCGACCTCGACTTCGTGGCGGGCGCGGGCCTCGGCAAACTGCAATCGCGCAGGTTTGTTGAAATCGGTGAGCCGGTGGCGTTCAGCGCGCTGACGGAAGCCGACTGGATGGCCTACGAAGGTCACGGCGCGATCCGTGCGTCGATGCCGATGGCGATCTCGCAAGCGTTCACAGTGACGCCGCAGGCGGCGTTGACCTACGCCGGTATTTCTGAGGATGGCTACGAAGAAGAGGGCGGTGGCCCTGCGATCGACTACCGGGTCGACAGCGTGTTCTCGCAGCGTCTCTGGGCCGACGTTGGCGTTGAGTTTGCGGCCAATCTGCACTTCGGCAGTCAGACGATTATCTCGCCGCGCATCTATGGCGGCTATCGAGCCAACGTGCTGGATCAGGAAGCCGAGCGCACCGTGGCTTTCATCTCGACCGGGACGTCGTTCACGCTGAGGGACGAGGGCGTTGGTCAAGGCGGGCCGCTGGTCGGCATCGGCTTCGACGCCACCAATGGCTATTCGACTTTCTCGCTCGGCTATGAAGGCGAGTTCAGCGATCAGATCGAGCGTCATAGCCTGAACGCCGCGATCCGCTTCCGCTTCTAAGCGGCGCGTGAGGTAGAATTTGGGATCGGCGCGGCATTGGCCGCGCCGATTTCATTTTGGGTCCACAGACGGCCATCGGCCTGCATCGGCGCATTCTCGTGGCGCGCAGCGAGCGCGGCGCGATAGATGGCGTGATAGTCGTTGACGGCGCCGATCTCTGTGCTGTCGTGGTCGATATTGGCGCCGATTTCTAGGTAAGCCGAGAGATTGGCGATGTTGGGTCGCGGCAGCGCGCCAGCTCGATAGTCGTCAGCCATTTGTGCGTAGAGCCCCTCGAGTTTGCGGGCGAGACCATCGATGTCGAACAGCGCGCAGCTGTCGCGATTGGCGATTAGCCGTTGGCGCAACTCCTGCAGGCTGAGACGATCGGTGGTGGCGAGCGCGACTGCGCGTGCGATAAACGCTTCCGGTGAATTGGTGATGAGTTCCGGCGCGCCGGCGGCGCGCACAAGGCTGGCGCAAACGCGTGACGCAAAGCTGCGGCCCGTATAGGTGAGCACCGGCACGCCCATCCAAAGCGCATCGGAGGCGGTGGTGTGAGCGCCGTAGGGCGCGGTGTCGAGGAAGAGGTCGGCGAGCGGGTAGCGCGCGAGATGGCGCGGGTTCGGGACCTTCTTCGCAAAGATCAGGCGTTCGCTGGCAACGCCGTAGGTCTCAGCCGCTGCGCGCAAGCGGGCGTTGGTCTCGGTGTTGTAGTCCAAGAGCCAAATGACGCTGTCTGACGTTTGATTGAGGATCGCCATCCAGCGTTCGAATGAGAAGCGCGTGATTTTATGCGCGGCGTTAAAGCAGCAAAACACAAATGCGTCTTCAGGCAGGTCATGTTCGCTGCGCTTGGGCGGCGTTTCATCGACGATGCGTTTGCGATCGTTCGGCTGATAGCAGGGTAGACGCAGAACGCGTTCGGAATAATAGAGTTCGTGATCCTTCGGGATCACCCATTCGTCGCCGATAATGTAGTGGTGATAGGGGGTGCCCATCGACCCGGGATAACCCAACCAGTTGACTTGGATCGGGGCCGGACGGCGGGCGAAAATGCCAAGGCGCGCGTCGCGTGTGTGGCCATTCACGTCAATGAGAATGTCGATCTCGTCGGCGGCGATTTGGGCGGCGGCGTCGTCGTCACTGAGGGCGCGGATATCGCTCCAGTGCTCGGCTGCGGTTTTGATCCGGCGGTTGATGCCGTCGTCGGCGGGAATGCCGCAATAATAGATGAAGACTTCGATGGCGCTCGGGTCGTGCGCTTCGAACAGGTTGGCCATCAGGTAGCCGACGGCATGGGCGCGGAGATCTGACGACACGTAGCCGATGCGGAGGCGTCGGCCTTGGCCGATCGGCGCGCGCCGGCGATCGCTGGCGCTGGTGACGCCGGGCGCCAGCGCGTCGGCGTAGCGATGCGAAAGGCCGAGGTGCTGGAGCGGATCGTCCGAATAGGCGCACGACGAAAGCGGGTGAAAGCGGGTGACGAAGCTGGCGCGCGTCAGTTTGGCCGGGACCGCCGCGATCGGCCATTTGCACTGCGCCAGCCGCACGGCCGCGTATTGCTCGATGACGTCGCGCTGCTCCTTGTTGAGATCGAGGCATTGGGTGAGCGCGACCTCGGCTGCTTCATGCTGCTGGTTGTCACTCAGTACGCGGCTCAGCTGCTTCAGCAAGGTGAGCTTGTATTCAATGGAGTCGCCAGTGATGGCCGAGAGGCGTTCAACGCCGGCTTTCCATTGTTCAACCGCGGCGGCGGCGTCGCCGGCGCGTTCGAGCGCGCTGCCGAGATTGATGTGAGCCGGCGCGAAGTCGGGGTTCACGGCGAGGGCGGCGCGCAGGGAGGCGAGCGCGCCCGCATGGTCGCCAGCCTGCGCCAACAAGGTCGAGCAATTGAAGTGAATGATGAAGAGCAGGGGATGATCGCCATTCATGGCGATCCAGACCTGGTAGAGTTGGCGGGCCAGATCGGGTTGCCCGGCGCTGGTGAGTTGCTGGGCGGCGACGATGAGCTCGTTCAAGCCCAGCGATCCGGTCGTGACCTTCTGAAGCGCCGTCACGAACGCCGTTTGAGACATGGAAGATGCCGCCCGCTGACGCGGGCACACGCGCCCGCGCGCGAAGCTCGGATGATTTGCGTTGCCGAAATATTAATGCGCGAACGCCCAGCGCTTGATGCGCCGGGCGTTGCAAGGGCCCCCATTGCCCCCGTTAGATCGCTGCGAGGTAGGCTTCGATCTGATCGCCATCGAGGCTCGCAACCTGCGTCGAGGTGAAGGCGTAGAGCTGGGTGGCGTTGAAGTTGGCGATATTGGTTGTCGACAGGTGATCCAGCTGTGTTGTCGTGAACGACGGGATCTGGGTCACTTGCAGGGCGGCGATGGTGTCCACCGTCAGGTTGTCGATGACATCAGACGACCAGGCGGCGATTTGCGTCGTGGTGAGAGCGCCGAGCTGGGTGTCGGTGAACTCGGCGACGTCGGTTGCGTTGAGTGCCGCGATTTGCGTCGCGCTGAGCGCACGGACTTGGGTCGTGTTGAGCGTGTCGATTTGCGCCGCCTCCAACGCGGCGAAGGCCTCCGTGCCGATCTTGGATATCTGCGTGGCCGTGAGCGCCGCAATCTGGGTGTCTGCCAGTGCCGTCACGTTTGTTGAGCTCAAGGCCGCGATCTGGCTGGTGGTGAGCGCCGCCAGCTGCGTTGCCGTGAATTCCGCCACATCGTTGGCCGCGAGCGCCGCCATTTGCGTGGCGGTGATGGCCTTGGCTTGCGTTGTCGAGAGCGCCGCGATCTGCGTGATGTCGAGGGCGGCAAGATTGGCGTCGGAGAAAGCCGCAATTTGCTGCGCGGTGAAGGCGCCCATCTGAGTCAAGGTCAGCGCCGCCATTTGCGTTGCCGTGAAGGCGGAGATGTTGGTGGTGGTAATCGCCGCCAATTGCGAGTTAGTCAGCGCCGCCACTTGTGAGTCGTCCAACGCCGCGAGCTTCGTTGCGTCGAAGGCCTTGATCTGGCTGGTGGTCATATTCGCGATCTGATCGGCGCTGAATTCGGCGATGTCGTCGGCGTCCAGAGCGTTGATCTGAGTGGTCTTGAAGGCCGAGATTTGCGTCGTCGTGATGCCCGCGACTTGCGTCGCGTTGAGGGCGTGGACGTTAGCGGCCAGCATCGATTGCAGTTGGGAAATCGACATTGCGGCGATCTGAGCATCGCTCAGCGCGCCGATGCTGGTCTCGTTGAGGCCGGCAATCTGCGTGGTGTTCAGGCCGGCGATTTGCGTCGTCGTGAACTCGGCGAAATCCCCAGTCTGCAGGGAATTGAGTTGTGTGGTTGTGAACGCGCGTACTTGCGTCGCGGAGAGGGCGGCGACTTGGGTGTCCGCCAGCGCCGAGAGGTTTGTCTCGTTGAAAGCGGCGAGCTGACCCGTTGACAGAGCGGCCATCTGTGTCGTGGTGAAGGCGCCAACTTGGGTTTCGTCCAATCCCGCGAGCTTCGTCGCGGTGATGGCGCCCAGTTGCGTGGCGGTCAGCGCGGCCACTTGCGTGTCGGCGAAGGCGGCGAGATTTGTCGCCGAGATTGCTTGTATTTGCGAAGTCGTCAGCGCGCCGATATGCGTGGCGGCGAACTCGCTGATGTCCGTCTCGTCCAGCGCGGCAATCTGGGTCGTGGTCAAGGCGGCGACCTGCGTCTCCGAGAGCGCGGCGATCTGGGTGTCGGCCAGAGCGTGAGCGTTGGTGGTCTTTAGAGCGGCGATCTGAGTGGTGGTTAGCGCCGCGATCTGCGTTTCGTTCAAGTCGTTGACGTTGGTTTCGCTTAGGCCCGCCACTTGGGTTGCGGTGAAGGCCGCGACCTGTCCGGCCAAGAATTCGCCGATGTCGCCGCTGTTCAGTGAGTTGATCTGGGTGATGGTCAAGGCCGCGATCTGCGCGTTGGTGAGCGCGGCGACCTGATCGGCGGCGAGTGCGGAGAGATTGGTCTCCGTTAGCGCGCGCACCTGCTGCGTCGACAGCGCCGCGACCTGCGTCGTTGTCATCGCGCCGACTTGGGTTTCGGTGAGCTGAGAGACGCCAGTGGTCGAAATTGCCTGAACTTGCGCCGCCGAGAGCGCTGCGACCTGCGTGTCGGCGAGTGCCGCAAGATTAGTGGGGGAGAGGCCAGCAATCTGCGTCGTCAGAAGTGCGCCGACCTGTGTCTCCGTAAACTCGACCATGTCGTCGGTGTCGAGCGCGGAAAGTTGCGTCGTGCTGAATGCGCGGACTTGCGTCGTGCTCATGGCGGCGATTTGGGTGGCGCTGAATGCGTGTGCGGAGGTCGCGTTCAGGCCGGCAATTTGTGTCGTCGTGAGCGCTGCCGCCTGCGTTTCCGTAAATGCGCCGATATTGGTTTCCGAGAAGCCGTTGATCTGCTGGGTCGAGAGTGCGGCGATCTGCGCGTTGGTGAGCGCGGCGACCTGCGTGTCGGCGAAAGCGGCCAGGTTTGTGGTAGACAAAGACTTCACCTGCGTCGTGGTGAAGGCCGCGATCTGAGTTTCGTTGAGGTCGGTGATGTTCGTGGATTGCAGCGCCACGATTTGGCTCGTGTTCAGCTGCGCAATTTGGGTGACGCTGAGTTCAGCGATGTCGGTGGCTGAGAAGTTCGAGACTTGCGTGGTGGTGAAGCCTCTGACTTGGGTCGCGTTCAGCGCCGCTATCTGATCGGCGTCCAGCGCCGAAGCGGCGTCGGTCGTCAGGCGGCCGATTTGAGTGGCGGTCATCGCGCTCACTTGCGTCGCGGAGAGTTCGCCGATGTCGGTTTCGTCGAGACCGCTGACCTGCGTGGTGGAGAGAGCCGCGATCTGGGTCGTCTTTAGCGCCGCCGCCTGCACCGCATCGAGGGCGGAAAGGGACGTGGCCGAGAGTGCCTGGATTTGAGAGGTCGAGAATGTCTCGACTTGCGTCGCGCTGAGGCCAGCGAGGCTTTCGGTTGCGAGCGCCGCAACTTGCGTCTTGCCCAGCGCGCCGATCTGCGTGGTGGTGATCTCGCTGACATCGGTGGCGTTCAGAGCGCCGAGCTGCGTGGTGGTGAGCGCCTTGATCTGCGTGGTGGTGAGAGCGCCCATTTGGCTGGCGTCGAGCGCGCTCAAGGCTTCTGTGCCGAGGCGTGCGACTTGCGAAGCGCCGAATGCGGCGATCTGGGTTTCGTTGAGGCTCGCCAGATTGGTGGAACTCAGCGCCGCCATCTGTGAGGTGGTCAACGCCGAAATCTGCGCGGCGGTGAACTCGGCGACGTCGGCCGCGGAAAGCGCTTCGATCTGGGTGTTGGTGAGCGCCCGCGCTTGTGACGTGGTCAGCGCCGCGACTTGGGTGGCGTTGAAGGTCGCCACATTGGTTTCCGACAGCGCTTTGATCTGTGAGCTGGTCAGCGCCGTGATTTGTCCCGCCGTCAGTGCGGCAGCTTGGGTTTCAGCCAGGCTCGCGATATTCGTCGTTGTGAGGCTGGTGATTTGGCTGGTGGTGAACGCGGCCACTTGGGTGTCAGCCAAGCTGGCCAAAGTCGTTTCTGTCAGAGCCTTGACCTGGGTAGTCGCCATTGCCGCGATCTGCGTTGTTGTGAGGTCGCTCACATCGCCAACGTCGAGGCTGTTGATTTGGGTGATCGAGAGTGCAGCAATCTGTGCGCCAGTCAGAGCGGCCGATTGAGCAGAGTCGAGGGCGGAGAGATTAGTGGTGGTGATGGCCCGAACCTGAGTGGTGCTCAGCGCAGCGATTTGCGTCTCTGTCAGCGCCGTGGTTTGAGTTTCGGTCATCGCTGCAATCTTGGTGGCGGAGACCGCCGCGAGTTGCGTCGTGGTCAGCGCCTCGACCTGCGTATCGGCGAGGGCGGCGAAGTTGGTGTTCGAGAGCGCGGCGACTTGGGTGCTGGTGAGCGCCTCGATCTGCGTGACTGCGAATTCCGCCACGTCAGTGACGTCGAGGGCGGCGATTTGGGTAGTCGTGAACGCCTTGACCTGCGTTGTGCTCATCGCCGCGATCTGAGTGTCGGCGAGCGTATGAACGTTGGCGCTGGAAAGGCGACCGATCTGTGTTGTCGTCAGTGCCGCGGCCTGGTCCGTTGTTAGCGCTGCGACGTTTGTCGCCGTCAATGCGCCGACTTGCGTGGATGATAGATTGGCGACTTGCGTGTCGGTCAGCGCCGCAATCTGGGTATCGGCAAAGGCGCGCAGATTGGTCGTCGAGAGCGCTTGCAATTGGCCGGTTGAGAACGCCGCGATCTGGGCTTCGCTGAGGTCGCCGACATTGGTCGAGGTGAGGGCGGTCACCTGCGTGTTGCTGAGGGCGGCAATCTGAGTTGTGGTGATGTCGGCGATGTCGGTGGCGTCGAATGCGCCGATCTGGGTCGCCGTCAACGCTTTGATCTGTGTAGCGTTCAGCGTGCCGAATTGACCGCCGTCGAGCGCTGACACGCCGGTGGTGGAAAGCGCCGCGACTTGATTGGCGCTCAGCGCGCCGATTTGTGTGGTTGTCAGCGCCGCAATATTGCTGGCGTTCAAGCCGCGGACCTGCGTGGCGTTAAGGGCGCTGACTTGCGTTGTCGTCAGTGCGGCAATTTGGGTGTCCGCCAGCGCGGCCAGATTTGTCGCGGAAAGTGCGGCAACTTGCGTTGCAGCCAAGCCGGCGATCTGCGTTTCGGCTAGGCTTGCCATGTTGGCCGAGGTGAGGGCGGCAATTTGGCTGGTTCCGAACCCACCAAGCTGGGTGACCGTGAATTCGGCGATGTCCGTGGCGTCCAGCGCCGCGATTTGCGTCGTCGTCAAAGCCTTAATTTGCGTGGCGTTGAGCGCGCCCACTTGTGCGCTATCGAGCGCCGAAAGCGTGGTGTTGGTCAGCGCCGATACCTGCGCGCGTGTAAAGGCGCCGACTTGCGTCGTCGTAAGTGCGGCGACTTGTGTGGCGTCAAAAGCGGCTAACGCGGTGTTGGAAAGCGATGCGACCTGCGTGGTCGAGAAGGCCGCGATCTGGGTGTCGGCGAGCGCTTCGACGCTGGTGGCGTTGAGGGCGCGGATCTGGCTCGCGGTCATCGCCGCGACCTGTGTCGTTGTTAGCGCGGCGAGCTGGGTGGCGTCTAACGTTGCGATCTGCGTGTTGGTCATCGCCTGGATTTGCGATGTTGTCAGCGCCGCGACCTGAGCTTCTGAAAGGTCGCCGATATTGGTGACCGTGAACGCCTTCACTTGGCCCGTTGAAAACGCGGCGATTTGATCTGTCGAAAACTCGGAAATGTCGGTGGCGTTGAGCGCGGCGATCTGGCTGTTCTTCAGCGCCGTAAGCTGCGTGGTGTTCAGCGCGGCAATCTGGGTGTCCGCTAGCGCCGACAGCGCGGTGCTGGTCAACGCCTGCATTTGGACAGCGCTGAGGGCGCCCACCTGGGTTTCGGTTAGGGCGCCGACATTGGTGGCGGTCAGGCCTTTGACCTGGTTGGCGGAAAGCGCGCCGATCTGCGTTGTGGTGAATGCGGCTAGCTGCTCGTCGGCCAACGCTGAGAGTGTGGTTGCAGTGAAAGCGGCCAGTTGTGTGGTGTCGAACGCGGCGATTTGGGCGGCGTCGAGCGAGGCCAGATTGGTGGCCGTGAGCGCCTTGACCTGCGTGACCGTGAACGCGTGAAGCTGAGTGGCGGTGAATTCCGCGATGTTGGTTTCGTCCAGAGCGGCGAGTTGCGAAGCCGTCAGCGAGGCCGCTTGAGCGGTCGACAACGCAGCGATTTGCGTGTCGGCGAGGGCGGTCAGGTTCGTCGCGGTAAGCGCCTGCAATTGCGCCGATGTGAGTGCGCTAACCTGAGTCTCGGTCAACGCGGCCATGTTGGTGGCGGTGATTGCGCGGACTTGCGAGGTCGCCAGCGCGGCGATCTGAGTGGCGGTGAATTCACCGATATCGGCGGCATCAAGGGCGCCGATCTGGGTGGCGGTCAGCGCCTTGACTTGCGTGGTGGTGAGCGAAGCGAAGGTTGTGGCGTCGAAAGCGGCGACCGCCGTATCGGAAAGGCGTGCAATTTGCGTGGCGGTGAAGGCGCGAGCTTGGGTCGAACTCAATTCGCCGATGTCCGTGGCGGTGAGGCCGGCGACCTGTGTCGTGGTCAGATTGGCGATTTGAGTGACAGTGAGCGCCGCGGCCTGCGTCTCATCGAGCGCCGAGAGGTTGGCGGCGCCGAGCGCTTGAATTTGCGTGGTTGCAAAGGAGGAAACGGTAGTCGCGCCGATATTGGCGACGAGCGTGGTGTTGAAGGCGCCGAGCTGAACTTGGTTCAGAGCCAACAGCTGCGCCGACGAGAAGGTGACCTCGCTGGAAAAATTCGGAATTTGCGTGGTTGTGAACGCCTTCACCTGGGTGGTGGAGAGCGCTGCGACCTGGGTGTTTGAAAGCGCGCCAACGCCGGTGGCGCTGATGGCGGCGATCTGTGTGGCCGCAAACGAGCTTAAAGTTGTTGTCGAGAGGCTTTGGATAGCCGTGACCGACAGCGCCGCAATTTGTGCGGTGGACAAGCTCGAAATCGTCATTCTGGACCTTCTTGGTCTTAGGAACCGACTTTCGGTCAGCCCACGCGCACTCCCGACGCTTCTGCGTCCTGATGCGAGCGGTCCGGATTTACCGTGAATACGTTTCCGAGACGTTTCCGCCACAGGTTGTAGGCACACGAAATGACATCTTGGCGTTAGGTGTTTGTTAGCGTGTGTGGCGCCCGCGACCCGACGACCGAGTTTGTTTCGGCGGCGCACGAGTCTTGAAATTTGTGCGCCGACGCCGTACCGCGAAAGGCGATGAGCGGCGCTGACAAGTCTCCGGCGGCGATCGGTGGCGATGGGCTCGCGAGCCAGCTCTACGCCAGCCTAGAAAGTATGCCTGATGCATTCATCCTCTTGGATGCTGAGTGGCGTTTTGCCTATCTGAACTCACATGCGGAACGCGTGCTGATGCGCTCGCGCGAGGCCTTGCTCGGCCGCAGCATGCTCGAGGCGTTTCCGAACGGCGTTGGTTCAATCGCCCATCAAGAGTTGGCGCGGATCAAGGCGCAGGGCGGCTCGACGACATTCGAGCGCGACTTTCCGAGGCTCAAGGTGCGCCTGGAGGTGCGGGCGTTCGCATCGCAGGGCGGGCTCGCGATCTATCTGCGCGATATTTCCGAACGTCACGCGACCAACCAGACCTTGCGGTTGCTGCAGTCTGCGATTTCGCGGCTGAAGGATGTCGTGATCATCACCGAGGCCGGGCCGATCGCAGAGGGACCGCCCATTGTCTTTGTGAACGAAGCATTCACGGAGATGACTGGTTACACAGCCGTTGAAGCGCTGGGCAAGACGTTGCGCTTTCTGCACGGGCCCAAGACTGACCCGGACGAACTGATGCGATCACGCGACCGGTTGGCGCGCGGATTGTCGGCGCACACTGAAATCATCAATTACACCAAGGACGGCCGCGAGATCTGGGTCGAGGGCGAGCTGTTTCCGCTCATCTCCGATGAGGGCGTTACCACCCACATCGTCGTCGTCGCGCGCAATGTGACGCAGCGGCGCGAACTGGAAGCGCAGTTGCGGCAGTCACAGCGGTTGGAGGCGGTCGGGCAACTCACAGGCGGTGTTGCGCACGATTTCAACAATCTGCTGACGGTGATCTTGAGTAATGCCGAATTGCTCGAAACGCGCCTCGCGGGAAACGATCAGTTGCACATGTTGGCGGAGATGACGCGGCTCGCGGCGGAACGAGGCGCGGAGCTGACGAGCCGCTTGCTGGCATTTTCGCGGAGGCAAGCGCTCGATCCTAAGAGCATCGACGTGGCTGCCTTGGTTCGGAACATGGACCAATTGCTGCGCCGTGCGCTCGGCGGACAGATTGAAATTCAAATCAATGCTGAGACCGGCGCCTGGAACGCGTTGATCGACTCTCTGCAGCTTGAGAGCGCGCTGCTAAATCTTTGCATCAACGCGCGCGACGCGATGCCAGGCGGCGGCGTGTTGAGCATTGGCGTGCAAAACGCAGTGCTTAGGAGCGAGGCGGACGCGCGCGGCGGTGAATACGTGATGCTATCGGTCGCGGATACCGGCGCCGGCATGGATGAAGCCACACGCGCGCGTGCGTTCGAGCCGTTTTTCACAACCAAGGAGGTCGGCAAAGGATCGGGGCTTGGCCTTTCGATGGTGTACGGCTTCGTCACGCAATCGAAGGGACGCATTGCCATCGATAGCGAGGTCGGCAAGGGCACGCTTGTGAAGCTTTACTTGCCGCGATCGCATGAAGCGCGCCGCGAGCAGGAAAGCGAGGTCGCTGCCGCGGCCGCGACGGGACGTGAACGCGTTCTGCTGGTGGAGGATGACGATCTGCTGCGTGCGCAAGTCGGCGGCGAACTGCAAAATCTTGGCTATCGCGTTGTCAGCGCTCAATCCGGGATCGAGGCGCTGCAAATGCTAAATGAAGGCGAGCGCTTCGACCTTCTGTTTACGGACGTGGTGATGGCGGGGATGAGCGGCTCGCAGCTTGCCTCGCTTGCCCATGCCATCGCGCCCGAGATGCCCGTGCTCTACACGTCGGGGCATCCGGAAACAATGATGGATCGGGAGGGCTATCTCTCGCCAGGCGTCATGCTTCTGCGCAAACCGTACAAACGCCGCGAGCTCGCCGCCAAGCTCCGCGAAGCGCTGGCGGCGCGCACGGCGCCGGGATGAAGGGGTGAGTCATCGGAGGCTCCGCACCGGTCGCCGCCTCGTTCTTTGGAGGACGCCCTTCAGTTAGCGCTGCGTGCAATGTCCGCAAGCGCGATACAAGCCACTGACCGGATTGATCGAGCGCGCCGTTCGCGAAATGGCGACTTTGCAGACCTACGCCGTGAGTCCGCGTTCGAAGGGAAGTGGTGTCGCGATGTGTGAGCGCGGGCCCTGTCCGAGGGGATCCAACCCGAATTTATGACAATGGCATTTTCGGCTTGCCTTTCCCTCCCCTGTTACCTCAGATGTTGTACAGACGCGAGCTTTGTTCGGTCGGGGGCGGTCTTGATCTATCATTCAAAAGGCGGTGCGCTGTCGCGCCGCGCATTGGCCGCCATGACAGCGGCTTTTCTGGCTGCGCCGACGGCGTTCGCGCAGGTGCGCTCCTCAGCTGTTGTGGCGCGCGTCATCATCGACCCGGCCCTGACCGCGCCCCCGGGATTCGATGGGATATTGCGCCGTGAACTCGAATTGGCTCTTGATTCCACAGGACTCTTCAACATTCCGACGCGCGACGCGGCGGAGTTGAACAGGGTGCTGGATGAGGTAGAGCGCACTCGTGGCCGCGGCGCGCCTGCGCGCAGCGTTGACACAGTGATTGCGCCAACCATCACGGCAATCGAACTGACCGAGCGCCGTCGGCCTGCGCCGTACCAACAGGGGCGCGACCTCATAACGGTCGCCGGCCAATTGTCACTCCAGATCACGGTTATGAACGCTAGCGACGCTACGGTGCTTTCGCGCTTCCCGCTCGAAGCTACCTATCGGGATGAGGGGCGCCTAGTTGATCGCAACGCGCCCGCCGGCACCAACACGGCGAACGCAAACGCCTATGTGCTGCTCGCGCGTGAGGCCGGCAGGGCTCTTGCAGAGCATGTTCGCGCGCGCAACCCGGCGCCCGCTGCAGTCGAAACGCCGATGCTGGTGGCAGAACGGGACGGCAATCGTGTTTTCATCACGCCCGCAACGGGGCTCGCCGTTGGCGCGGAGCTTCGTGTTTTCGCGCCCGGCGGACGCGAGATCCGGCACCCTCAAACCAATGAACTGCTAGGCACTGTCGAGAACGAAATCGGTCGTGTGCGCGTCACCGAGCTGCTGCCGCGCATGGCGATCGCCGACATCATTTCAAGCTCTGGCGACATCGCTGCTGGAGCATCCGTGCGCCGCTGAGTGGGGAAGCGACGATGAAGCCGACAAGACTTGTTCTAATTGGGATGCTGGTCCTGATAGGTTTGGTGGGCGTCACTGCGCTCGCCGGCCCGCCGATTATGCGTATGCTCGGCAGTGGCGGCGGCGATGGCCGAATTACGATTGCAATCGCTACCGAGTCGATGTTGGACGGATTTCGCGAGGCGGCGGAAGCCCAAGTCGCCAACGCGGCGCGAGCCGCGCCCGAAGAGGCGGAGGAAGGTGGCGCGGCTGTTGAGCAAGCGACCACATCCAGCTCCGGCTCCGCCAACCCGCCGTCCAACAATAGTAACGCCGCGCGCGACGACGAAACGCGTCAGCATGCGAACGCCGCCGGATGGGTCGCTGTTTTACAGAGCAGCTTGCGCGATGCGCTCGGCAACGAACTGGCGCAGCGTTTGATCGAAAGCCGTCGGTTCGAGGTGCGAGATAGTTCGCAGTTCATGACGGCGCTGGAAGAGCTCAATCGCCGCGAGGAGACCGGTGGCAGCCGACAATCGATTTTCTCTCTCTTCCAACGCAATTCAACCAAGCAGACCTCTAGTCCGCCCGGTGGGCAAATCGAACGACGCGAGGGCGAGGCGACACTGCAAACCATTGCGTCCTCATTTAACAACAACGACCTCCGTGGCGCCGGCCGGGCGCTTGGCGCCGATTACGTGCTGGTGGTTGCATTGTCACAGGGCTCGTTCCGCCATGTTCACACGACCGAGCCGTATTCGACGACGATTAATCACGACAATCGGTGGGAGCCGATTGTCATCTTCCGCGTATTCAATGTGTCAACCGGCAACGTCGTGATGGCCAAGCAAGTGGCTCTGTCGCCAGCAATCGTCGTGCGCGATGAAGGGCAGGGCGCGGAGCAGATGGCGAGCGAATTCCAGCTCCAACTCAACGATCGTGTCGCCGACATGGTAACCTCGGAAGTGCTCGCCGTGCTCGCGCCGGCGCGCATCGCAAGCACTGAGGACGATACGATTACGATCAATCGCGGCAGCCGTGACGGCGTACGGGAGGGCCAAGTTTATGACGTGGAACGCGAGGCCGTAGGTGGTGTGCGTGACGTAAATTATGATGCCGAGACCGGCCGTGTTTCTGAGGGCGCCACACTCGAGCCGCATCGCGAACGGGTCGGACAATTGCGCATCTTGACAGTTCAAGACAACATCGCCACCGCCGCTCCGGTCGAAGGCACGCTGGCGCGGGGCGACATTGTCGTCGTCACCCCGTCCACCACGCGGGCGCTCATGGTTTCTAATACCGGCCGTGCGGGCGCGGAAGTTCCGCTTGGCGAAGGGCAGGCGGCGCAAGTGGGCGCTCGCGCATCGCTCGCGGTTGGTGATATCCGCGTCGAGCTCTTGGAGCCGCCAGATTGGCGCCGCCCGAGCGATCCCCGCATGCTGCTCAGCCGCGGTATAGCCGGGCACCTTGTCGAGAGTGGGATGGTCAACATTCTTACTCGCAGTGATCTTGATCGTCTGCGCCAAGAACGTGAGCTGATGGCGCGCTCCCAAGGCATCGACAACGCGAACGTCGATCTCGGCATGGATACGGCGGGCAACTTGCTCACAGGCGAAATTCAGATCAGCGCGTCGCAAGCCGGGCCGACTGTTTCTGTTGGAGGGCAATCTCGCCAGACGCGCACGGCGTGGCGTCTAACCGCCTCTGGGACTCTGCGGGTGCAGACCGTCGGTGGCACCACGATTTATAGCGTGGCGGTGCGCACGGAGCGCCCGGGCTCGCCGCAAGATGCGACAGCGGTGAACAACCTGATCGATGCCGCCTCCGCCGACGCAGCAGCGGCGCTTTTGGTGCGCATGTTCCCCATCCGGGTGGTGAGCGTGTCCGGTGCCAACGTCGTTCTCAATCGCGGTCCGGAAGCGGGCCTTCGCACGGGTGCTCGTCTCGCTGCGTACCGCATCGATCCGTCAACGCGCACACGACAACGCCTCGGCGAACTGGTCGTGACCGATGCGGCCGCTGGCTACAACGCGAGCGCACGCTTTGCGGCGCAACCGTTCAACACAGACGGCAACGTGGAGGTCGAAATTCTCAGCGGCGGCGCAGCGCCACAAGCGCGGCCAGCGCCTGCGCGGGGCAATTCAACCGGCAACACGTCGCAGGATCAACAACCGGCGTCGGTAAATTGGTAGGGGGCTACAATGCAACGCACGACTCGGCGTGCCGCGATGTTGGGTGCTGCGGCCGCAGTGACATCAGGCGCGGCGAATGCGCAATCGCTGTCTGATATTTTCACGGGGCTGACTAACCAACAAAGTCAGCAGAACCAGAACCAGAATAATCCCGCCGCTTCGGCTGCAGCGCAAACGCCCCTCCGGCCAGGGCGGCAGGAATTGGCGCCGCTTGGCTATGCGCTTGGGTTCGCGCCGATCCGCGCTCTGCTGACGAGCGGTGACTACACGGACGCCATCGACGCGTATCGCAACGGTCCACCTGCGGCGGCTATACAGCAGACGGCGGTGACCGGTTCTGATGGCGGCCCCGACGCGCAGAGCGACGTGAACGCCGCCCCCCGTGCGCTATTCTCTACGAGCGACGTGTTCCTCTGCAATTGCGAACTCGGCTTGATGAATTTCGACAACGCGACATTCCCCGTGTCGACGGAACACTTTGGTGCGGCTCACGATGCGGTGACGACAGATCAGGAGCGTGAATCGGGCACGCGTCTTCAGCGTCTTAGACGATTCGCCAATCGTATCGCGCGGCGTGGCGCGGCGTTCGTGACAGGCCGCGACGAACTCGCGATCTACACGCAGCGCGACTACGAGCGGGTGTTGCAGCTCAACTATTTGGCTTTGAGTTATCTCGCGGCGGGTGATCGCCGCGCCTACAATGTCAATCGCTTGGCCATTGAAGAGCAGGATCTCGCGCGTCGCACGTTTGAAGAGGAAATCGGTCGCGCGCAAGAGCGGCTCACGACGGCGCGCAACGATTCGACCAATGGGTCGAAGGCTGCCAGTGTAACGGACACGTTCCGCTCCGAGTTCAACGAATACGAACACGTCTCTGGTCGCGTGCCGAGCGCCTACGTCAATCCGATGGGCTTTTATCTCTCTGGCGCGATCCAGGAGATTACTAGCATTGAGCGGCCGGCGTTGCGTGGGAACGCTCGCGCTTCCTACGAGGCGGCGCTGGAACTTGTCGGAACATCGCCCCAGTTGACAAGCGCGATCCAAGCCATGCAGGCGCCGCCACAATCTGGCGAACGCATCTTGCACATCATCATTGGGGAGGGCTTCGCGCCCTCGCGGCAAGCTTTGCTCTATGGGGTTCAACTCGACCAGCAAGTCGTACCGGTCCGTATCCCAATCTTCACACCGAACGCCTCGAACGTCACACGTCTGCAACTCTCCACGCCGCGAGGGCAACCGATCTCGCGTCTCGACGCTGTGGGCGACGTGGAAGCAATGGTGATGCGTAGCCAGCAGGATCGCATGCCGCAAATGCTGCTCGGCGTCATCGCATCGGCGTGGCGCGCGAGCACGGAGCAACGCTTTGCCGCCGATATGGGCGATTTCGCTTCAGCTGCAATGCAATTCAAACAGAATTTTGACTCGCCGGACATGCGCAGCTGGTCGACGCTACCATCGAAATTCCACATTGCACGCGTGCGCCTCCCGCCTGGGCAAACGCAGTTTCGGCTGGACTCGATGGCGGGCTCACGTGTCGTTCATCAAAGCCCGATCAACGTAGCGGCCGATCTGCAGCAATGCGTTGCGTACGGCCGCGTACTCGACGGCGTTCTTACAGTCGAACAACCGCGTCGCCTTTGGATCGATGGCGGCATACCAGAAGAAGAGGGGGCTCCCACGCCATGACGTTGTCACGTAGAGCCTTTGCCGCGGCATTGATCGGTGTCGCGGCGGCGGATGTCGCATTCGCGCAAGACGCAGGACAAACGCTTGAGGTCAATTTCGAGACGAATGGGCTCGGTCGTCGCATCGAACTGGGGCCAGCGCGATTCCGCGCCCAGGGCCGCTATACTATGGTGGAGGTCCAGGCGCAGAACACCTCTAGCCGCGACGCGCGCATTGAATACAAGATCGACTGGTTCGATCGTGACGGCTTCTCGGTGCAGACCACGTCGAGCTGGCAAAGCCTCACGCTTTCACCACGGTCCTTCGAAGCGATCCGGTCTGTGGGACAAACGGCGGGTGCGTACTCGGCGCGGCTGACCATCAGGGGGGCGGATTGATGAGTGGGTTGGGAAAATTTTGGCGCGTTGTCTTCTGCGCCATTTTGATGGCGTTCGTGGCGGGCTCGCCCTTTCCAGCAGACGCTCAGCGGCGCGACAATCACCCAGGTTGCGCCACTCTGGATGAGTTTGAATTTGCAGAAATGGCTGAGGAACTATTCACGCGCATCTTCAGTGACCAGAATTTTGTTGACGCCACAGCTAACGGCCGTCCGAGCGTCGTCATCGGCGATCTGTCCAATGACTCGCATTCCTACCGGCTCGAGCCGGACGTTATGTTCAACCAACTTCGCAACATCTTGATTCGCTCGCAGGCGGTGCGGTTGTTTGCTCCCGGCGCCGATTTCCCAGACCTGACCATGGCCGCGCAGCTTACATCGACGTATGAGCGCGGAAGAGGTGGCGCGCAAAGCTCAGCTTACACACTCAACATCACGCTGACGAAGCTCAACGGCGAGTATTTGGGCGCGTGGAGCGTGTCGCGGAGCTGCTGATGGCACGTCTTTTCATCAGTTACTCGCACCAGGATCGCCACCTTGCCGAAAAGCTGGCGCTTGCGCTCACGGCGCGCGATCACGAAGTGTGGTGGGATCGCAACCTCGGCAGTGGCGATGCGTTCCGTCATACGATTGAACGACAACTGAAAGAATGCGAAGCCTCCATCGTGATCTGGAGTGAAAACTCGGTGCAGTCGCGCTGGGTGCTTGATGAAGCGGATAAGGCAGTCGGTGGCGAAAAGCTTCTGCCGGTAACATTCGATCCCAACATCATTGCGCCGATGGGTTTCGGCCAATTTCATGTCATGGATTTTTCCGCCTGGGGCGGAGCCGAACGTTCTGCTGAGTTGGAAGAACTCGACGTCAAGATCACGGAAATTCTCCACGGCAACTTTCGTAATGCCATGATGGAGATCGGTCGCCGCGCGGGGGAAAATCGCGGCGGCAAAACGGCGGCCATGCTGATATCGAGTGTTGGCTCCAACATCGGTGGTTTGCCGGTCACGCGCCTATTGGCGGGCGCTGCGGCGACAGGTGGCGGTTTGGCTCTGCTCCAGCTCGGTGTGGGCTTCTGGTTCGGTTTTCAGCCAGTCGAGGCGGCGCTCGCGGCGCTTGCCTTCATTCCGGTGGTTGGGGTTCTGCGCGTCGCCCACCAACCTGTCGCGCTGAGGCTCGGACGCGCGCGCCGCTTCTTTGACGACTCGTTTGCGTTTTGGTTCGTGTTCAGCTTGTTTGCAGCGACGCTCTATGGTGCCGCGCTTGCCCTGTTCGTCTCGATAGACTCGATCGTCTTCGTGCGCGACGTTCCCGTGCTGGCCCTTGTTCTGCTCACTGCAATTGTATTCTTGCGCCTGTTCTGGACCGGATTCAGTTTCCTAATGCGGAAGGTCTGAGCGTCGCGGGAAAATTGTCGTCAATTTCGGTGGAGCGACCACGCGTTGTTGGGTTGCCTGAAACGCACTGACCGCCGGACACTGCCCGGGCACGGCCCTCGGCAAAGATGGTGGGTGATACAGGATTCGAACCTGTGACCCGCTGATTAAGAGTCAGCTGCTCTACCAACTGAGCTAATCACCCAAGACTCAAACGAGCGCCCGGACATAGGGGGATTGGGCGCGCGCGTCCAGTGTGCGAGGGATGCACAATTGCGCCGTCTGGGGCGCGGGGAGGAGTGGGGCATGAACCTGTTTGCCTGGGCCCTGGCTGGCTTTGTTCTGATCCATGTCGGCATTTCGGCGACCGGGCTGAGGACCCGGATCGTGGGGATGATCGGCGAATGGCCGTATCGTGGCCTGTTTTCGCTGGCGTCCGGGGCGCTGTTGGCGGCGCTGATCGTTGGGATTGGCCAGATGCGGGCCGACCCGTTCGACCCGCTGAACGCGCCTTTGTGGGACCCGCCGGGGTGGCTGCGGTGGGCGGCCTATGTGCTTGTTCTGTTGGGGCTGAGCCTCGCTTTCACCGGGCTGTTCACGCCCGGGCCGACGACGGCGGGGTTTGAGAAAAAAGGGCTGCAGCGGGCCGAGCCTGCGTACGGCGTGCTGCGGATCACGCGGCATCCGTTTCTCTGGGGTGTGACGCTTTGGGGGGCGGGGCACTTGCTGGCCAATGGCGAGCGGTTTGCGGTGATGCTGTTTGGCGCGCTGGCGCTGATGGCGATTTTCGGCGCGCGCTCGATCGACCGCAAAGGCGCGGCGCGCGATCCCGATGGCTGGGAGAAGTTCGCGGCTGTGACATCGAACGCACCGTTTGTAGCCATTATGCAGGGCCGAAACAGGCTTGCATTGAACGAGATCGGTTGGCGCGGATTGGCGGGGTTGGCGGTCGCGGTCGCGATCGCGTTGTTCCATCGGCAATTGTTCGGCGTCGCGGCGTTCTCAACCTGACCTTAATCCCGCGCGCGCGAGAGTGACGGCATGCTCGTTCTCGATCGCGCCCATTTCGATCACATGACCGGCGCGGACCGGGCGCTGCAGATCGAGGTGCTGGACCTCTTCCGCATGCAAGTCGAAGGCTGGCGCGCCGCGATGGCGCGCTCGAGCGGCTGGCGCGACGCGGTTCACACGCTGAAGGGCTCGGCGCGCGGGATTGGCCTCAATGCGTTGGCGGCGGCCTGCGAGGCGGCTGAGACCGCCGAAGATAGCGAGGCGGGATTGGCGGGCGTGCGCGAGGCGCTGAACGAGGCATTGGGCGCGCTGGAGCAATTTGCCGCTGAGGCGGCGTGATCGGAACGACGCGCTAGCTTTTCAATGAGCATCATTGACGAACCGGCATCCGCTTCTCCGGATGATGCTTCGCGCGTTTTTGCGCTAAACTGGCGGCATGGCCGCAGAAGTTTTCACGCAGCGTTTTCCCGTCGCCGCCGCCGACATCGATGAACTCGGCCACGTCAACAACATCGTCTATTTGCGATACGCGCAGGACATCGCCATCGCGCACTGGCGTTCGCGCGCGCCGGCCGAGATGCTGGATGCGAATGTGTGGGTCGTGGTGCGACATGAGGTCGATTATCGCGCCCAATTGGAGCTGGGCGATGAGGTCGAAGTGCGTACCTGGGTTGACGAGGCGCCGCGCGGGCCGTCGTGGCTACGCTTTGTCGAAGTCTACAAAGCTGGTGCGCCGAAGCCCGCAGCGCAGATTACATCGAACTGGGTGATGCTGGATGCGCAGACCCGGCGCATGAAGCGTGTGCCGCAAGACCTCGCCGCGCGCTTCATGCGCGATCAGAACGACGGGTGATTGGGATCGGCTTCAGATGGCGGCGCCTGGCCGGCGGCGATGCGCATCAGGTCGCGTACTTGTCCGAGCCGCTCGTAGCCACGGAACGCGAGCATGAAGAGTTCGCAGACGAAGCGCCAATAGAGCAGACCGACCGCCGCAACCAACGGCGCCATGATCAATTGAACGATGCCTTGGGGGAAGTTGCCGGTGAAGATCGACATCAGCGCCGCAAACAAGACGCCGATTGCGCCAAAGGTGATGACGGCAAGGCCCACATAATAGACGAGCCGAACCAGCATTGGGCCGATGAGACGGTCGAAGCTGAGAAAACGCTGGAAAAACGATAGCATTGTGGTGCCCCCGCGCGAATCGCGAGGCCAATCCGATCACAGCGTTCCGCCGCCGTCCACGACCAGTGTGGCGCCGGTTATCGGCGCTTCTTCCGCAAGCAACATGACTATGAGGCGGCTCACGTCGCTGCCCTGTGCATAGCGCGCTATGGGCGGTTGCATGCGTGCGATTTTGTCGAAGGCCGCGCCCTCATTACCGGCCTCGCGAACAAGATCCTGCAGCCAAGGCATGTCATTCCACATCGGCGTGTCGGCGCCGCCGGGAGCGATGGCGTTGATGCGGACATTGCTGTGGGCGGCCTCGTGCGATGCAGCGCGCATCACTTGTAGGAGGCCCGGCGCTGCGTTGGACGCGAGTGGCTCGGCTTTGATGGCGGCGGCCGACGTGGTGACGACGATGGCGCCGCCCTGCGCATTCGCCGCCATGAGCGGCATGATGGTCCGCAGGCTCTGAATCGTTGCTTCGAGCTGCGCCGATGTCGTGCGGCCCCAATCGACCAGATCACTCTCGGCGGGGCGTCCATTCGCGGCGCTGGTGTTGACGACGGCCCAATCGAGGCGGCCATATTGGTTTCGAATGAAATCTGCCGCTTGCGCCCAGCGCGCCGTGTCGGCGACATCGAAGGCGAGGGTGGAGATGCGCTCGGGCGAAACGCCGGCGGCGTCGAGATCGTCGGCGACTGCGCCAAGCGCTGCGTCGTCGATGTCGGCTAGCAGCAGGCCGCCTGTGGATTTCCGCGCCAGCTCTTGCGCGCAGCCCGCGCCGATGCCTGAGCCGGCGCCGGTGATCAGCGTCACGGGGTTGAGGCGAATCTGCATCTTCAGGTGCTTATGGCGCCGTGACGCAGGCCTCAACTGCTGTCGCCATCAGGGATCATGCGCGCTATATCGCGGCGCATGACCCGCTTCGCCCTGCAATTCGGCCAGACGCAATCCGGTTTGACATATATCGAACGAATGAGCGCCTACGGTATTTGTCCGCGTGGCGAGGCCAATATCGCGGTCGTCCAGATCGGCAAACAGGCGCCGTACGAATACGATTTGCCGGGCGGCGGCATCGAAGCCGATGAGGATGAGGCCGCAGCTTTGATGCGCGAGTTTCAGGAAGAGACCGGCCTCACCGTATGGCCGACGCGGGTCATCGGACGGGCAGGGCAGTATTGGGTCAATAAGAGCGAACCGCGCAATTCGCTGGCGACGTTTTATGAAGTCGAGCTTTCAGCGGATGACAGTGCGCCGACGGAGCCGGACCATGTTCTGGTTTGGATGAATCCGGCGGACGCGATGCTCAAGATGCGCCATGAATCGCATGCGTGGGTGATCATGCACTGGCTGCGTGGCCGCCGCGGCGGCCCGGGCTAGGTTCCGCTCTGTTCGTCGTTGCCGCGCAGCGGGTTCAAGCCTTGCAGGCGTTCCATCAATGTTGGCTCGCGAACGTCAGGGATCGGTTCAAGATCGACTTGCGTGAGGTCGACCGGGGCGATTTGGATCGGCTGCGTGCTTAACAGACGGAGTGGCGGCAGCGTCGTCAGGTCGTCAATTGATCCAGGTTCCGTTGCGTAGATGACGCCGCCAACGGCATCGGTTGGCGCTTCGAGTTGCACGACCTCTTCTTGCGGTGCGGCCGCGGCGATTGGTTCGGGCGTAAGCGTGAGGTGATCGCGCACACCAGCGGCGACGCCGACGATGGCGACGCTGACCGCGCCAAGCGCGAACGCAGCATGACGAGCCGGCGGCTTCGGCGGTTCGATGCCACGCGCGACAGCCTTCAACCGATCGCTCAGCGCGTTCCAAGCGCGACCGCCCCGTTCACCGCGCCAAGAACTGAAATCGATCACCGGCGCTTTGCGGTCCTTGCGCTCAGGCCAACCTTCTGCAGTGGCGATCTCGATCAGGCGTGCGGCGTCAATCTGACTGAGCCACTCGCGCATGTAGCTTTGGCTCGGCGCGTCTTCGGACCAGATGATCAAGACGGCGTCGCGCGAAGTCTTGGCGCTCTCGATTGCGCCTTGTGACTGGCGTCCGACCAGCATGCGCACGGCGTGCTCTTCGGCCTCCAGCAACCGCACCAAATCGGCGGCCAGCTTTTTGGCGTCGTGCGTGCTGACGGTGATGATGTCGATCATGGTGGGGGGCCAGTCGCGTAGTTGAGGCTTGGCTTAACATGACAGTTAGGCGACGCCAGCGCGGTCGGCGGAAGCAGGTGTGCATAACGACTCACTCGCTGCAGAGCGTGATCCGCAAGTGTCGCCGAGACAGCACTCGCTTTTTGGGGGGACAAAGCGCCCGCAGCATGCGGGCGGCGGGAAATTTGGAAAAACAGCTTATGTTACAGGGCTGCAATCTTCGTTGTGGATTTTTCGGGAACTCGTATTCTCGGGGTTCTGTGCGGAGTGGGTGGCCGCGTCAGCAAGAGGGGAAATGCAAATGGATTGGGCAACTATCTTGCCATACGCCGTGCAAGCGTTGGGCGGTGCGATTGGCGGCAACATTCTGGGTGCGGTTACGCGCGGCGGCGGCGGACTTGTGGGCCGCACAGTGATCGGCGCGATCGGCGGCGTCGCGGCTGGCTATGCCGGCGCAAACGTCGATGCGATCGGCAACATTACTGGCATGTGGAGCAATCTGATCGATGGCGAAAACGGCGCGCATCTCGCAAATCTGATCACGGGCGCCGGCGGCGGCGGCATTCTCGGCCTAATTGGCGGCCTGTTGATCCGCTCCAGAGACTAAGACTCTTGAGCGGCGCGGCGCCTTTGTCGCGCCGCTCAAAGATCGCGCCAGATAAGCGACAAGAATTGAGCGTCCGACCACGACGAACTCGTGAGTGAGCGCGCCTGCCGAACGATCACCAAGCCATCTGTCGGCGCCAGATAGAGGCGCTGGCCACCTTGGCCGGCGGCCATGGCGAGATCCATCGGCGCTGGCGAGGGCGCGCGCCAGAGATCGGTCTCAATCGCGAAATTGTCGCTGCTGCGTCCTCGTCCTGCGAGCCAAAGACCAAAACCGGCGCGCGATTCCGCAAACGATCCGCGCATCGCTTCCCCCAACGCATTGGCGCTGGCGATTTGCTGTGCGCGCCAGACGCCCTGACGGCGGATGAGTTCACCGGCCTGTGCCCAGCCGCGGGCGGAGACGGCGGCGCCATCATCGAAGCGTGGCAAGCCATCGCTGGAGCGCGCCCAGCCGATCGGCACGCAACCGATCGGAAGCAACGTGCGCGTGGTGAGATAACGGGCGGGATCGGGTTCGCGGTTCGCGGCGGTGAGCTTGCGGCGCGCGATCTCGGAAAACAGCACGTAGGCGGCGGCATCGTCGCTGAACGCCGTGCCGGGCGTCTGGCGTGGCTGCAGCGTGATGGCGGTCGCTAAATCATTTGGTCCGTTCGGATCGAAACTTATGCCGCTGGCGCCGCTCAGCAGAACGCGGATCGAAATCGTACTCTTCACCGGGTCGGCGCCCCAGTCGCCGAGGGTCGCGGCGACCGGTTCATCCAGCGACATCAGGCGGTCGTCGACGAGCGAGGCGGCAAGCAACGGCAGGAAGGCCCGCGTGCCCATTCCGATCGCCCATCGCGTATCCGAGCCGCCGGCGGCGTATTGCTCGGCCAGCACGACGCCGTGGCGGACGACGAGGAAACTCGCGCCCTCGCGTTGGGCGCTGTAGCTTGCCGCAGTGGCGAAGCGCTGCGGGTCCTGGGCAAGCGCTATTGGCGCTGTTGAAGCGCTCACTGCACTGCAGGCCGCAGCGCTCAGCAGAAAGGCGCGCCGATCCATCCGACTCCCCGAGGCCCTATTGTCGTAAAAGGGAACCGAACCGGCAAGATGGACGCAGCAGGAGCATGCGTACGCTCGTTCTCGCCTTTGCTTTACTCATCGCCGCTTGCAGCCAGAACCCGGTTTACCGCCAAAGCGAGTCGCCGCTGCCTGTCGCTTACATCGATCAGGCCGGTTATCTCGGACGCTGGTACGAGCAGGCGCGGCTACCGAATAGCTTCGAAAAAGGTTGCCAGCGCGCAACAGGCTTGGCTGGGCCTGAGCCCGTTCGCCAAGCATGCGCGGCTGGCGAGCTAGCGGCTTAGTTCGCGCATGGCGCCGTCGAGGCCTTCGATGGTGAGGGGAAACATTCGGTTGGGGCCGATGATTTCGCGGATCACCTGGATTGAGGGCGTATGGTCCCAGTGCGCGCGCGGCGTCGGATTGAGCCAGACGAGACGCTCGTAGATTTGTGTGAGGCGCTGCAACCAGATGGCGCCGGCTTCTTCATTCCAGTGTTCGACCGAGCCGCCAGGATACGTGATCTCGTAGGGACTCATGGTGGCGTCGCCGACGAAAACGACGCGATAGTCGCTTGGGAATTTGTGCAGCACATCCCAGGTGAGCGTTTTTTCGTCGTGGCGGCGGCGATTGTCCTTCCACACGCTCTCATAGAGGCAGTTGTGGAAGTAGAAGAATTCGAGGCTCTTGAACTCGGTGCGCGCGGCGGAGAACAGCTCTTCGCAAAGCTTGATGTGTGAATCCATCGAACCGCCGATATCGAGCAATAGCAGCACCTTCACCGCGTTGCGACGTTCGGGGCGCAGCACAATGTCGAGATAGCCTTCCTTGGCGCTTTTATCGATTGTGCCTGGGAGATCGAGTTCGTCGGCAGCGCCGGTGCGCGCGAATTTGCGCAGGCGCCGAAGCGCAATCTTGATGTTGCGGACGCCGAGTTCGACGCTGTCGTCGAGGTTCTTATATTCGCGCTTGTCCCAGACTTTCACCGCTTTGCGTTGGCCGCCTTCGCCGCCAATGCGAATGCCTTCGGGATTGTAGCCGTTATTGCCGAACGGCGACGTGCCGCCGGTGCCAATCCATTTGTTGCCGCCTTCGTGGCGCTTTTTCTGTTCTTCGAGGCGCTCTTTCAGCGTTTCCATCAACTTGTCCCAGCCGCCGAGCGCTTCGATCTGCGCCTTCTCTTCGTCGGTCAGAAATTTTTGCGTGAGCGCTTGCAGCCATTCAGCCGGGATTTCGGCGTTGACGGCCTCGCCGGTGGGGTCGAGGCCTTTGAAGACTTGGCCGAAGACGCGGTCGAATTTGTCGAGGTGGCGCTCATCTTTCACGAGCGCCGCACGGGAGAGGTAGTAGAAGTCCTGGACGTTGATATCGATGGCTTCCTTATCCAGCGCCTCTACCAGCACGAGGTATTCCTTGAGCGTGACAGGCACGCGCGCAGCGCGCAGCTCGGTGAAGAAGCGTTGAAACATTGCGCTTAGTTTTCCAGGTCCGCGAAGATGCTTCCGAAGTGTGACGCTGCCGCGAGTTCTGCGGCCATGATCGGCAAGTCGCCTGAGGCGGTGTAGGTCATGCGGCTAATGATCGTCCAACGGCCATGCCGGAAGGCGACGGCGTGAATGACGCTTCTTTCGCCCGTTGAGGTTTGCGAAAACAGGTGCAGATAGACCGTACCGCGCGACGGCGCTGGCCAGAATTGGTTCGCCTGAAACGGCAGAGCGTTTGGATGTTCTTGCCGAAAGCTCTGCTCCATCGTTGCGATGAACATGGCCAGAGGAAGGTTGTTGCGCGCCGCGGCCAACATAGTTTCAGGCCAAGGGCCTGAGACACAGCCAACGTCGCTGTTCGCTTGCCCAGCGCGCCTCACGTTAATGCGGTTTTGGAAGTCTGGAGCGAAACGGCAAACCATGCCGCTGCTGCGGTGACGCACGCCGAAGTTGTCATCCTCAAGCGCGATAACTTCGAATTGCTCTGTTGCCTCCCAGGTCGCGAGTAGCGCTTCGGCTTGTTCGCGCGTGAAATGCGGAGCTGCAACCAGAACAGGCGAAGTTGGCGCTGGTTGGTTGGGATTGGGTGGGGGCAATTGCTGTTCGACGCTGGGGGCGTCCTGTGCGCTCGATGGCTGCGCCCCGATGAGCGCAGCAACCGCGACAAGCAGAAAAATGCGCAGTGCGGTGGAAAGGCTTTGAGCCATGTTTCGATGATAGGGGCGAGCTGGGCGACGCGCCAGTCGCTTCCGCGGGGTCAGCGAGGCCGCTCAGCGTTGCGGATTGATGATTTCCGCAAGCGCGCCGTCAAAAAGCATATCCGCTGCGGCGTCGGCGCGTGCGGCGGCAGCGTTGTCGGGCGCCGGCGCAGAATAGCGGAGTTTCAAGATCCAATCGCCGATGCGCGCGACGCTGGCGCGGGTGAAGGTGCGCGCGCCGTCTTGCGAGATGATGAAGCGCGCGCTGCGGCGCATCGGCAGGCCGTCATCGGCGGCGCGGGTTGTTTCGCCGGGATAGCGAACGGCGTCTGGGTATCGGTGGCGGATCGCGGTGTCGACGCCAGCAATTTGCTCTTCAAGCGTCGAACCGAAGGGGTAGCGCGTGGCGAAGTAGCGGACCTGCACGCCGCGTTCGACCATTTCACAAGCCACGTCATCGCCGCGCGGCATGGACGGAGGATCGGCGCGCCCGGCCGGGCCGGGCTGCGGCGGAAAGACGATCAGGCGCCCGCCTTCGCCGTCGCGGAGGAAGTGGCAAGTCAGGCCGCTGCGGACGTGGCGAACGGTAACGCCGCCGTCTTGCACGAGTTCGAAGATGCCGTCGGCGTCAGCGTTCTCGATCATGCCGATGGCAACGGAAGCTGGCGCAGCTTGCGGCGCCTCCTCAGCGCCCTGCGCGAACGCGGGGGCGGCGCTGAGCGCAAACGCGAGCGAAAGCAGCAGCTTGCGCATGAAGTGCATCCTCCCGCGATGGAGCGTACGGCGTGGAGATGGAGCTGTCGATGCCCAGAGGCAGGGAGCTCAATTCGTTCCGCCGCGTTGCTCCCGCCGCGCGAGGAACGCGAGACGTTCGAACAGCATGACGTCAGCTTCGTTCTTGAGAAGCGCGCCGGCAAGCGGCGGGATCAATTTCGAGGGATCGCGTTGCTTTAGCGTTTCGGGATCGACGTCGTCGGTGAGCAGCAGTTTCAACCAATCCAGCAACTCGCTGGTGCTGGGCTTCTTCTTCAGGCCTGGCACCTTGCGCATGTCGTAGAAAATCTTCAGCGCTTCGTTGACGAGCCGCGTCTTTACGCCGGGATAATGGCTCTCGACGATGGCGCGCATCGTTTCTTCGTCGGGGAAGCGGATGTAGTGGAAGAAACAGCGGCGCAGGAAGGCGTCGGGCAATTCTTTTTCATTGTTCGAGGTGATGATGATGATGGGCCGCACCTTTGCCTTCACGGTGCGGTCGATCTCGTAGACGTAGAATTCCATGCGATCGAGTTCTTGAAGAAGATCGTTTGGAAACTCGATGTCGGCTTTGTCGATCTCGTCGATCAGCAGAATGGGGCGCTGTTCGCTTTCGAAGGCTTCCCAGAGTTTGCCGCGTTTGATGTAGTTCTCAATGTTGGAGGCGCGCGCATCGCCGAGCTGGCTGTCGCGCAGGCGCATGACGGCGTCGTACTCATAAAGGCCTTGCACGGCTTTGGTGGTGGACTTGATGTGCCACTCGATCAAAGGCGCGCCGATCGATTTGGCGACCTCGATCGCCAGCATCGTCTTGCCGGTGCCAGGTTCGCCTTTGACCAGGAGTGGGCGCTCAAGCGTGATCGCCGCGTTGACGGCGACCTTCAGGTCTTCCGTAGCGACATAGTCTTTGGTGCCGTCAAACCGCATGAACGCTCCTTCGTGGAGCGGCAGTTAATGCGTTGCGCCGCCCCGGCGCAAGCGCTCGCTTAGCGTGAAGGGGACCGCGCGCGGCTGGCAGAGCGAGCAACGGCAGGGCTGCTGCAATTGTTCGATCATCTCGCGCATGATCATTGGCGGCTCTCCGAAGCGTGGGCGCGGCGGCATCGGTGGGCGGGGTTGCGTTGGACGCACGCCAAGTGCGGTGGCGAGTTGAAGCAGATCGGGGTGGTCATTCGGCACATGCACGTTGCGCGGGCCTTTCACCTCGATGAAGCGCGTCGCCAGCGGCGCCGCAACGCACGCGACCACATGACCGGCGCCGTTGAAATCGCGCAGCACCCAGAACTGCGCCGTGCCGCGGAAGAGCATCGCGCCATAGCCATTGTTGCGCGACGTGCGCGCGAGACAGTTCTCGAACTCGCGACCGACTGCACGCAGAGCCGCAACCGAGGTGACGCGCCGCCAGATGCGCCCGCTCAACAGCACGATGGATTGGTCTTCGCATACGTCTGAGGTATCGGCGGCGCCTTCCCACACGGCCAGGATTTCGGAGAGCTGCAGCGCCCGGCGCGCGGCGTCATCGAAGTTGGCGTTTGTTATTTTGGTCAGAAATCGCCGCGCCTCTTTGATCGCAGCCGCGCGTTCTGGTTTCTCGGTTTCGTCCATCGCCGAGAGGCGTTCCACGTCGTTGATGCGGCGGGCGACCGAATGGAGGCGAGCGGCCATCGCGCCATTGCGGCGATAGACGCTGATGGTCTCGCCGCGCTCCAGCGCGGCTTCGACCCAAGCGGGCGCGTTGCTGAGCTCAGCTTCGGCGGCCGGGCGGAAACAGCGCGGATTTCGCAGGATGCGCGATGCCGCGAGTTTCGCGTAACGCTTGGCGACGGCGGGATTGCTGATCCGTTCGCTGGCCCGCTTCGCGAGTGCGTCGACCGGACCGATGTCGAGAACATTGGGCAAAGTTCCTCCTCTCCCGCCGAAGCGAGCTAAAATTTCACCAGACGCATTTTCCCCGTTCATGCGGATGCAGCTGCGCGCCCGCACGCGGAGCCCCGGGCTCCGTTCTTCCGATTTCTGTTAACCGCGTCTCCGACTGCCCCCAGCCGAGCGGCGGATCTCATTTACGGTTCTGTGACGAACCGAGCAATCGAGCGAAAGTTGAAAGTGAAACGGTGCGGCCCAACCAACACGATCATCGCGCGGAGCGTGCACCGCGCTGTAAATCGCAACCGAAACGACACGCGAGCGCGGGCCATTTGCAACACCTCGTTAACCATCTGCGGCGAGTCTTAAGAGGATGGACTCCCAGAAGCGGGAGGAGGGCACATGCCGCTAAAACTCTCATTGCGGCCGGGCGAGAAGTTCGTCGTCAACGGCGCGGTCGTTCAGAACGGTGATCGCCGAGCTGCGCTTGTCTTGCAGAATAAGGCTTCCGTTCTGCGCGAAAAGGACATCATGCAGCACGATGAAGCCGATACGCCAGCTAAGCGGATCTATTTCCCGATCATGCTGATGTATTTGGATGAACAGGGCCGGGAGAAGGCTTACGCGGAATTCGCATCCCGCCTTGCAGATTTCATGGGTGCGGTAAGGGATCCCGCCGTGCTTGCTGAATGCATAGGCGTTTCCAAAGAAGTAATGGGCGGCGAATACTACCGCGCCTTAATGCGCTGCCGGAAACTCATTGCCTATGAGGCCGAGCGCTTGGGACTGAGGCAGGATGTCGCTACCGGCGTACCAGCGCGGGGCCACGCAGGCTGACCAGCCCCGCGACCTCGAGTACCGAGCGTTCGGGCAAGTCACCGCTGGCCTCGTCCGCGTCAAGGAGGGGGATGGCTCGCTATCTGTCTTGCTTGAGGCGATCGACGCGAACCGGCGGCTTTGGAACATGTTGTCCGCCGATTGCGCCGCGCCAGAGAACCAGCTGCCGATTACGCTAAGGGGCCAGATCATCTCCCTTGCTATGTGGGTGGCGCGCTATTCGAGCGAAGTTCTGCGCGACGGGGCCGATGTCGAGCCATTGATCGATATCAATCGCACCATGATGGAGGGACTGGCGGCGCGTTGAGCTAGGCAATTTTTGCCGCTGTAGAATCGTTTCGGCGCTGACGCGTTATTAACCCTCGGTCCTTACAAACAATACCAACGCAAAGCGTCTGACCCTTAGGCGGGGAAGGGCGTGCGGATTTTCCGTGCGGCACCGGACGGCAACGTCCAGCTGGCCAAAATGGCCAGTTCACTCAAGTCCAGAAGGACCCTGAAATGACTAGCGTCAACACCAATTACGGCGCCCTCGTTGCGCTGCAATCGCTCAACCAGACCACCAAAGAACTCGGCGAAGTCCAAAACCGCGTCAACACCGGCCTGAAGGTCGCTTCCGCGAAGGACAACGGCGCTGTGTTCGCCATCGCTGAAGGCCAACGCGCTCGTGTCGCCTCGCTCGGCGCTGTCATGGACGGTATCGATCGCGCGACGTCGGTTATCGACGTGGGTCTGTCTGCTGGCGAAGCCATCGGCGACATCCTGAAGCAATTGAAGGAAAAGGCCGTCGCCGCGCAAGCGACCGACCTTTCGACCGACCAGCGCGCCGCGCTTCAAGCCGACTTCAACGCCCTGCGCAACCAAATCGACCAGATCGCGAACGCCGCGACGTTCAACGGCTCGAACCTGGTCAATGGCGGCAACCTGACGGGCTCCTCGACGCAGTTCGACGTTCTTACGTCTGACGGCGCCGGCGGCGGCGGTGGCCGTTACACGCTTGCGGGCTTGGCCTTCGACGACGGCTCGGGCAACTTCTTCTCGTCCGCCGCGCAACTCGACGACGCCACTGGCCTCACGATTGGCGCCAGCGACGCGCTCGAATTCACAATCACCAACGGCAACGAAACGACGACCTTCACGGTCGATGTCGAAGCCACCGACACGATTGCGCAATTCGTCGCTCGCGTGGCCTCCGCTTCGGACGGCCGCGTTTCTGCTGCGTACGACGACCAAACCGGCAAGATCACCTACTCGTCTTCGGAACAGTTCACCGTGACCTTCACGGATGGCACCGATCCGGCTGACGACAGCGGCTTCCTGGACGGCACCACCGGCACGACCGGCACCCAGATGACTCAATCGGTCGCACCGGGCTCGGGCTCAAACAGCCTGACGGTTTCTGGCTTCGACTTCCGCCTCGGCGGCGCGTCGGGCCAAGCCCTCAACACCGTGACCTCGGCTCTCAACATCTCGACCGCCAACGGCGCGTCGGCTGCTGTGGACGCGATTGACACGGCGCTGACCGCTCTGAACCGCGATCTCGCGACGATGGGCGCGCAGTCGAAAGCCCTCGACGTCCAAAAGACGTTCTTGGGCAAGCTGTCTGACTCGATCGAAGCCGGCATCGGCAACCTCGTCGACGCTGACCTCGCCAAGGAATCGGCTCGCCTGCAGTCGCTGCAAGTTAAGCAGCAACTCGGCGCGCAAGCCTTGTCGATCGCGAATTCGGCGCCGTCGATCGTGCTGTCGTTCTTCCGCTAATCGCGGAAACCGAAAGAGGCGGGGAGCTCGCGCTCCCCGCCGATTTCGACTGGGCATGAGTCATGGCCTCCATCGCTCCTTCCCAACCGGCGCCGACGCCGCCATCACTTCAGAAGGCGACGCCAGAGCCTGGTCCGGCTGCCGAAGCAGCCAACCGCCGGATCGCAGACCATGCGGCCGCGCAGCGCAGCGAACTCGTTCCCGACAAAGTCGCAGTGGCGCTCGATCAAGAAAGCCAACGCTTCATTTCGACGGTGACGGATACGTCGACGGCGGAGATGTTGCGCAAATATCCGAGTGAGTCACAGCTTGCGTATTCGCGCGCCGTCATGGCGTACTTGCGCGCGCAGATCGGCAAGTAAACAGAACGTAAATTTATTTGTTTCGGGTGCGGCAGCGTTAACGTTTCGTTAACGCATTTACTGTTCCTTCACGCTTGCGGCGAAGCGCGCCGCGCGCTTTCTCTGCGCGCGCGATCCGAAGGAGCGGAAGATCATGGTTTCGAGCATCGTCCCAGGCGCGAGCAATAACAATACGCTCGGCGTCGATACTCGTTATTCCCGCCCAACTCAGCCGCAACGCCGCGACGACGCCGTTGAAGGCGATAAAGTTGAACTGAGCAGTGCCGCTCTTTCGGGCGCGCGCGAAAGCGTTCGTACGGCGATGGCGCAGGTACACGAAGCGCTGGCTGCCGGCCATGACGCGCAAGCCATGCTGGTGAAGCTGCAGGCGCTGGCGAAGAGCGGCGATAAAGCCGGTGTCACGGACCTGCTCTCGGCGTTTGGCCAGCGCGTGGATGCCGCGATCGGGCGCGGCGCATTTGTGCTCGCCGGCCAAGATGTCAGCGTACAAGCAGAGCCCGGCGCAGCAGAGACCACAATTGCTGGCGTTGATTTGCGACTTGGTGGCGACACGCTGCTCGTATCCGCCGACGCAAGCGCGGACGAGGCCACGGTTCAGTTGGCTCAGAAATCCATGGAAAATCTGCAAGCGGCGATGGGAAACCTGGTGGATTCGGCGCGAGCGCTCGAGGCGCATCAAGGTTTTCTTGGCGCAGCCGAGGCTGGCGCGCGCGGCGACTACGACGCCGACGGCGCTCGTCTGCTAGCGCTGCAAGTTCGCCAGGGGCTTGAAGCGGCTGGCGGCGTCAGCATCGCCAACGCCGGGCCGCAAGCGGTGCTGTCACTCTTCCGAGCCTAGAGCGGACGCCAGTTGTTGGTGGTGATTTCGAGCAACTCGCTATCGCCGTAGTCGTCCTCATCCTCGTGATTGAGGCGGCGGATGCCGTCACGTGCGCCTTGGAAGGCCTTCAACAAGATCATCGCCAACATGCCGAGCAACGTCAGCACCATTACCGCGACGGCGATGGTGAGGTTGCGGTTGAAGGTGAGCTCACCGCGAGCGGCCATAAGCAGGCGCCCATCTCGCGGCAGGCGCTTGGCCGCCGCCGCTGCGCGATCGCCGGCGGTGAGCGCAAGCAATCGCAGGCGCGTGAAATCTCCGGTAGCTTGAGCATGGGTAAGCAGGGTTTGCGCCGCCAGCGGTGATGTGGCGGCGCTGATGTCGCCGATTTGGCCAAGCAACGCCCGAACGCGCGCCGCCGCAGTTTGATTGACGCTTGCCGCGAACGCGACCGATGCGTTGTCGAAGTCGCCGGGTTGGCCATGACCCTCGGCGCTGACTCGCGCCGCCGCTTGGAATGTCGGAATCGGCATTGCTTGGCTCAGCAGCGCGCGCAGCTCGTCCAACAACGGTTCGGGAAATTCCTCGCGCCGTGTTGCTGCAAGCAGCACGACAGCGCCATCATTCATGCGCGCCGACATGTCGCCGGCGAGGCCTAGGCTGAAGCCGGTGAGCACGAATTGCAGCGGATCTGTCTCGGGCTCGCTCAGAAGCGAGCGGGCCATCAGTTCAAAGTCGCGTGGATCGGCCAGCGTTTCTTGCGTCACCGCTGGCGCGGCGCCATTCGGGCGTAAGGATAGCAGCCGCACATTGGCTTGATAACGCTCGCGCGTGCCAGGCAAGAGGAGTTGAAGCGCAGCGACCTCAATAGCGGCGTCACCGGCGCCTTCGGCTGCAGCGCGGCGTAAGATTTGCGCGCTGCGCGCCGGCAGCATGGTTGCGCCCGACAGGAGAAAACCGCGTGCGGCGGATGGGTCGTTCGTCATCAGCTCCATGGCAACCATGTTGTCCCACTGGCGCTGGCGATCGAAGTCGACCTGGATCAAGGAGGCGTTGAGCCTCTCGACGCGATCGATAATCGAGCGCGCTCCGGATTCACTGTACTCGTAGGCGTAAAGCTGATCGCGGCCGACAATGTAAACGGCGGCGGCGGCGGCAAGCGGAAGCAGCAAAAGGCAAAGATTGAAGACAAGCCCGGTCCACACGCCAAGGGGGCGTGGCGGTCTTTGCCTATATTCACGGTGCGAATGGGCCCGGACAGGGCGCCACGCACGTGTTGGTTTTGCGTGCTTCAATTGCTCCGCCCAAGTCCGCCTGCGCCCCTACAAAACCGGCAGGAAAGTCACAGGGCAAGATGAATTACAGGAAAGGCGAAGTTGTCGCCGGATCAGGGTTTGTCCGGGGTGTCTGTTAAGCACTGCGATCGAGCACCGTGGGGGACGGCGCCACCCGCGCGTCGAGCGCGCCTGAGGGCGAGTAGTTTGCGCCGCTGCCACGCTGCCGGACGACCTCTTCAGCCATCGCGTGAACCAGCCCTTCGGAGATGACTTTCACCGCATTGAGGGCGAGTTCATGGGCGTCGAGAGTTTTGTGCAGCGCAATGGTGCTGAGGCGCAGCCGGTCGAGTAGCGCGGCCGGGGCTGCCTGAATGAGGGCGCTGTCTTGTTTGATCCGCGCCAGTTCCAGGCGGTAGGCGTTTGCCAACCGGTTCTTCTCATCGGTGGCAGCCTCGACAAGTGGTTCTCGCGCCTGGATGCGCCGCGTATCTTCCGCCGCTAAGGCAGCGAGGCGTTCGGTCATCAGGAGTAATTGCTCGACCCGATGTGCGGCGTCGTCAGCGATGAGCGCCATCGGCGTCCTCCGGTGGTGGCGTTTGCGCCTGCTGCATGCGCATGAATTCCTGCACCACGCTCTCGGCTATGCCGACCCCGCCCGAACGGCTGATCGATTCCGCATAGCGTTCGACAAGCATAGGCCGGAAAATTTGTTCGCCCATGCCGCCGCCACCGAGGCCATCAGTGTCGAGCCCCTCGAACATCGGTGCGAGCATTTCTGAAAGGAAGACCGACTCGAATTCCTGCGCCGCGCGACGGAGCGCGTCGGTGTCTTGATTTTGTTGCGGCGTTTGGTGCGGCGTCGTGCTTAGCGGGAGCGGCGCACCGGGAAGGGCGATTGGGTCAGTCATTACATCACTTCGATTTCGGCTTGGATCGCGCCAGCGGCTTTCAGAGCCTGCAGGATCGAGATCATGTCGCGGGGCGTCACGCCGAGAGCATTGAGGCCGTTGACCAGTTGGCGCAGAGGCACGCCGCCCGGCACCACAACAAGGCCGCCCGGTTCTTCGTCTACATTTACGCGGGTCGACGGAACGACTGCCGTTTCGCCACGCGAAAGTGGCGCGGGCTGGCTGACGAAGGGATCTTCCTGGATCGATATCGTGAGATTTCCCTGCGCGATCGCGACAGTACTCACCTTCACGTTCTCGCCCATCACGACGATACCTGAGCTTTCATCAATCACGATGCGCGCAGGCGTGTCGACTTCGACCTCCAGATTTTCGATTTGGCCGATCAGCGAGACCATGTCGCCTGCGTAGTCTGAGGGGCGGGACAAGACGACCGAGCCTGGATTGGTGGCGCGCGCCGCGTTGGCGCCGACAAGGTGATTGATCGCCGCGGCCACGCGCTGAGCCGTTGTGAAGTCGGGATTGCGCAGCGCCAGACGCAGTTCCTGTTGTGCGGCGATGTCGAAGTGAATCTCGCGCTCGACCAGCGCGCCCGATGCGATGCGGCCCGCGGTGGGTACGCCGCGTGTGACAGATGAACCAGATTGTCCCGAAGCGGCAAAGCCGCCGATGGCGAGCGGACCTTGCGCGACGGCGTATACTTGTTGGTCGGCGCCCATAAGTGGCGTCACCAAGAGTTGGCCGCCGGCGAGACTGCGCGCGTCGCCAAGGGCAGAGACGGTGACGTCGATGCGTGAGCCTTGCGATGCGAAGGGTGGAAGGTTTGCTGTGACCATCACCGCGGCGACGTTTCGCGTGTTGAGGTTCGCGCCAGCGGCTGCAACCCCCAGACGCTCAAGCATCGCTTCCAAACTTTGGCGCGTGAACGCCGAGTTCCGTAGCGAGTCGCCGGTGCCGGCGAGTCCAACTACAAGGCCATAGCCGACCAGTTGGTTCTCGCGGACGCCTTCAAAGTCGGTGATGTCTTTGATGCGCGTGCCGGCATAGGCGACCGGCGCCGCGATTGGCGCGGTCATGGCGGCTACAGAGCAGACGGCAAGCAGCGCTGAGCGCGCGGCGCGTGAGGCAAATCCCATCTGAGCGATAGGTCAGCAGTTCGGTTAACGACCGGTTCAAGCTTGAAACGTTAAGAGATCGGAAACAGCAGCAGCGGAGTCTCCGCACCGATGAAGATCGAACCAGGCCGCAACGTTGGCTCGTCAAGCTCCGCCGGGAAGGCAGGGAAGACGGCTGCGCCTGGCTTCGCACCGGCGGCGGACGCTCCACAACGGGCCGCCGCCGCAACGCCAACGGGCGCGGTGACGTCCCTCGACGCCATCTTAGCGCTGCAGGGGGCCGAAGACCCGATGCAAAGGCGGGCACGACAGCGCCGGCGGGGCCAAGAAGCGCTAGATGCGCTGGAAGAGCTGGAAAAGGGGCTTTTGTTTGGGCGCGCGCCGGGCGCCTTGCGGGCGCGGCTTGAGGCGCTGCAAGGCCGTTCCGAAAGGACCGGAGATGACGGCTTGGACGCCGTCCTAAATGAGATTGACGTCAGGTTGGCTGTGGAAGCCGCCAAGCTCGAACGGATCTCTGGAAAAGTGTGATTGCTGCACTGCAATGTGCAGAAATTACAAGACTTTGGCGCCCGACTTGCTCAATGGACGCCGCAAAGGACGATGGGTATAAGGCGCGCGCCTCGCTAAGGCGCTGGGAGTTCCGGTATGGCGACCTCGACGAAAGAATATCGCCCGAGCGACAACGAGCCGTTCATGAACGAGCGTCAGCGGGAATTTTTCCGCAAAAAGCTGCTGGCTTGGAAGGACGAGATTCTGGAGGAATCACGGTCCACTATCGCCACCCTCCAGCAAGATACGGTCAACGAAGCCGATTTGGCCGACCGCGCGACCAGCGAAACCGACCGCGCTCTGGAACTGCGCACACGCGACCGCCAACGCAAGCTGATCGCCAAGATCGATGAGGCGCTGCGCCGGATCGACGATGGCTCGTACGGCTATTGTGAAGAGACGGGCGAACCCATTGCCCTGTCCCGATTGGAAGCCCGTCCCATCGCGACGCTTTCCCTTGAGGCACAGGAACGCCACGAGCGCCGTGAACGGGTACACCGGGACGACTAAGCGACGAGTTACAGCTCTACCTTGTTGCGAACGATAATCGGTTTGCTAAGAGTAATGCTCGTTTCGTTTCCATCATGGGGAAGAATCTGTGCGTGCCTACGTTTTGACGGCTGTGTTTTCGCTTGCCTTGATTGGCGAGTCCTTTGCCCAAACGAACCCGAACGGGCCGCCGGTGCCCCTGCAGACCGGCACCGCTGTCGTTCAACAGGATGGCAGCGTTGAAGGTGGCGACGCAGCGACTACAGGAGCCCGGCCGGACCCTGATGCTGAAGTGATCTGCCGCGTCATCCAGGAGACAGGTTCCCGCTTGGCTCGCCGCCGCCAACGCGTTTGCGGCACGCGCGCAATGTGGGAAACGCTTGCTGACCAGTCCGCAGAGGCGGTCCAGCCGAGCGGCGTGAACACCAGCCCGCGCGGCAACTAAGCCCGGCTTCAGTGCTGTTTCAAGACGCGGCGCTTTCGTACCTGCACTTTGCATTCGCGTTCATCCTAGCGGGCGCGTTGGCGGCGGAAGCGTTCGTCTTGCGGCTCTCCGTCGATGGCCGCGTAGCGCGGCTCCTGCTGCGCATCGATTTGTTCTACGGCATTAGCGCCGTCGGCGTGATCGTGGCGGGGGTTGCGCGGCTGTTTTGGGGCGCGAAGGGCGCTTCCTATTATGCCAGCCAACCCTTTTTCTGGGCGAAGATGGCGACACTTGCACTGATTGGCCTGATCTCGATCGCGCCAACGCGAGCATTTATCGGCTGGGTGAGGCGGGCGGGGCAAGACGCGGCGTTCGCAGTTGTCGAGGCCGACGCCCGGCGCATGCGTCGGCTCGTGATGATCGAACTGCATCTGTTGGCATTGGTCCCGCTGTTTGCAGCTTTGATGGCTCGCGGTATCGGCGGCTAGGTGCTCCACATTCGTCGCGCCTGAGCTAAGGTCTCCCAAAACAGAGAGCGGGAGGCGAAGATGGCGGCGTCGTTGAAGCCGGAAGAGTTCGACCAGATGACGACGCTGGGCGATATTCCGCGCCATCATGTCCGAACGCGTCCTACCCAGGTGGCGCTGAGCTTCGAGGGGCGCGAGACGACATTTGCGGCGCTGGATTCGCAATCAAACCAGGCGGCTGCTGCGCTCCTCGCAGCTGGCATCGAGCCAGGCGATTGCATCTCTTACTTTGGCAAGAACAGCGATCACTACTTCGAGCTTTTGCTGGGGGCGGCGAAGATTGGCGCGATCATCGGGCCGATCGGCTGGCGGCTCTCCGCTAATGAGGCCGCCTACATCATTGACGATGCGCAAGCACACCTGATTTTTGTTGGTCCGGAGTGCATGGCGCTCGCCGAGGAAGCCGTAGCGCAAACCGGCGCGCGGCCTGCGATCATCGCCATGGAGAGCGGCGAGCACGCGCACCCGGCTTATGAAGCGTGGCGCAATGCGCAACCCAAGGAAGATAGCGGGCTTACGGTGTCGCCGGAGGCGACGTCATTGCTGTTGTACACGTCAGGCACTACGGGACGCCCAAAGGGCGTCATGTTGTCTAGCGCGAACCTGCTTCGCTCACGCCGCGCACTCGCCGAAGCACGAATGGGTTGGAACGAGTGGCAAGAAGGCGAGGTCAGCTATTGCGCGATGCCGGTGGCGCACATTGGTGGGACAGGCTGGGGATTGGTGGGTCTGATCAACGGTGTGAAGACCGTCGTGGCGCGCGACTTCAATCCAATGGACGCGCTTGAGGCGATCTCGCGCGAACGCATCGCCAAGATGTTCATGGTGCCGGCGGCGCTGCAATTTGTCATTCGCACGCCGCGCGCGCGGGAGATCGACTATTCGAGTCTCACACACATCCTGTACGGCGCGTCGCCGATGCCGGTCGATTTGCTGCGCGAATGCATGGAGGTGTTTGGCTGCAAGTTCGTGCAGCAATACGGCATGACGGAAACCACCGGCACGATCACTTATCTTCCGCCGCAGGATCACGATCCTAAAGGCAATGAACGCATGCGTTCGGCGGGCGTACCAATGCCGGGCGTAGAGATGGCGATCTTTGACGCGGAGGGAAATCGCCTAGGTCCGAATACGGTCGGTGAGATCGCTACACGCTCCGCCGCGAACATGAGCGGATACTGGCGCAAGGCGGATGCGACAGCAGCGACGATTGATGCTGAAGGTTGGCTTCGCACCGGTGACGCCGGTTACATTGATGAGGACGGCTACCTGTTCATCCAGGATCGCATCAAGGACATGATCATCACGGGCGGCGAGAATGTTTATCCCGCTGAGGTCGAGAACGCCGTGCATGGGCATCCGCATGTCGCCGAAGTCGCGGTGATCGGCGTGCCCGATGCGACCTGGGGAGAGAGTGTGAAGGCGATCGTGGTGCCGAAGCCCGGCGTCACGCCTGATGCCGCGGACATCATCGCTTTCGCCCGATCGCGGATCGCTCATTTCAAGGCGCCGCGCAGCGTGGATTTCCTCTCGACACCTTTGCCGCGCAGCGCCAGCGGCAAAATCTTGCGTCGTGAACTCCGCGAACCGTATTGGGCGGAAAAGGAGCGGCGCGTGAATTAGCGACTAGGCCGCCGCTACCAAGGCGTGATTGCGTCGCCAAGGCGTTGGCCCCAGTTCGGGCGCTGAACTGCACTAATTTGCCCGCGACCGCCGTACGAGATGCGCGCTTCGGCGATTTGCGTGTGGTTGATGCGGTTGTTGGCGGTCACGTCTTCGGGGCGAATGATGCCGCTGACAGTGAGTTCGCGCAGTTCGCCATTGATGCGCACTTCTTGGCGCCCGGCGAGGACGAGATTGCCGTTCGGCAGGCGATCTACGATCACCGCAGCCACGGTGAGTTCGATCTTTTCTTCTCGGTTGATCGCACCTTGGCCGGCGTGACTGCTGTCTGAGTCAGCGCTGACCATGTTTGCGGGATCGAAGGCGCCGTTGAAGACTCGTCCTACGGCGTTTTCCAAGCCGAAGAAGTTGCTTACACCGGCTGAAGTCGTCGCTGACCGCTGCCGGTTCGAAGAATTGCTAAGCTCGGCGCTGTCGTCGATTTCGATTTCAACCGTAATGATGTCGCCGATGCGTGAGGCCCGCCGATCGTTGAAGAAGCTGCGCGAACCGGTGCGCCAAAGCGAATTCGGTTGCCCCACTTCGTATGCGGCAGCCTCGGGCTGAGGCATCGATTGCTGTTGGCCGCCTGTGAGCTGCTCGGGCGTCGCGACCGGATGCAATTGCGGCGGCGCGAGCGAGCGTCGCGCAGCGTCGTAGGCGGCGCCCGGCGCAGCCAACGCGTCCTCTGAAAGATGTTGCGGGCTGACGCTAGCGCAACTGGTGGCGCCCACGGCGAAAGCGAGGAGGGCGAGGTGGCGCATGGAGTGGTCCTTGCTCATGGGTTCGCTCGCGCCGTGCCGTTGCCGGTGACAGTAGCGTCGATTGTGCGGTTGGAGGCGGTGTTGATCAGGCGGATTCCTTGGCCGACGGCGCCGTCTTCCAATGCGCGCGCGCGCATCGACAGCGACAAGCCGGGCGCTTCATACACAAGACTGACCATGTCGCCGCGCCGGATAGCTGCATCTGCGACGGTGCGTCCATCATAGGTGGCGGGAATGGTCGCGCGCGCGCCGCCGGGGCGGATCATTTGCACGGTGCGGACACCGGGTGGCGGCGTGAAGTCCAGGCCTGCCGCGGAGGCGGCCGCCGCAAGCACCGAGATTTGCAGCGAACCAACCTGCCCGGGTTGCGGCGCTGGTGAGAGCGCGCGGCCCGCGATCTCGGACGGCACGCCCTCGAAGACCTCTCCCATGGTGATAGCGGGACCGTTCGCCTCGATGCGCGGACGTAGCGTGACCGTCTGCGCATGCGCGAGCCCGGCAGAGATGAGGAAGTAGAGGCAGATGGCGACGCAAAGACGAAGCATGATCTATCCTCCTCAGCGTAGCTGCGTGGTGGATTGGAGCATTTCGTCGGCCGCGGTAACGACGCGCGCGTTCATCTCATAAGCGCGCTGCGCGACGATGAGTGATGAAATTTCCTCGACTGCGTTGACGTTCGAAAGCTCAAGATAGCCCTGCATCAGTGTGCCGAGGCCTGGCGAACCGGGGGTCGCGGTGGTCGCGGCGCCAGAGGCGGGCGTTTCCAAGAACAGGTTGTCGCCGATGCCTTCGAGGCCGGCCGGATTGATGAAGCTTGCGATTTCAAGCTGACCGACTTGCTGCGGATCGGTCTGACCGGCGAGCGTCACTTCAACGACGCCGTCGCGCGTGATCTGAATGGCAGTGGCTTCAGCGGGCACCGTGATCGACGGTTCGATCGGGTAGCCGTCAGCGGTGACCATTTGACCGTCAGCGTTGACGGCAAGGTTGCCGGCGCGGGTGTAGCCGGTTTGGCCGGACGGCATCGTGACTTGAAAATAGCCGCGACCGTTGATGGCGATGTCGTAGGGGTTGCCGGTGGAGGAGATGCCGCCTTGTTCGGTGATGCGTCCCACCGCGTCGGCGCGCACGCCGACGCCGAGTTGAATGCCAAGGGGCACCACGCCGCCGGAAGCGGATGAGGTTGCGCCGGGGCGCTCCATGTTTTGGTAGAGCATGTCCTGGAATTCGGCGCGCTGACGCTTGTAGGCCGTCGTGTTCATGTTCGCGATGTTGTGCGAAATGACGTCGACGTTCAGCTGTTGTGCCTGCATGCCGCTGGCGGCGATCGATAGTGCGCGCATGTGGGACTAGTCCTATCTACCGAGTTGCTGGATTGCGCGCTGACGAAGCTCATCCGCGCCCGCAACCATTTTGGCTGCGGATTGATACGCACGCGAAATTTCCATGAGCCTCGTCAGTTCGACCACCGGGCGAACATTCGAGCCTTCAATCGCGCCTTGCAGCACGACCCCGCCGAATTCACCCGGTGCTTGACCTGACGCGTCCCAAAGGTTGTCCCCGACCTTTGAGAGCGCGCCTGGTGCGGCGAAGGACGCCACACCGATGCGACCGGCTTCGACACCGGCCACGCGTATTGCGCCGTCGCGTCCGATCGTTGGGCTTTCGCCCTGCGGATCGAGCACAATCGGCGCCCCCCCGGAAGAGAGGACGGCGTGACCATCGCTGGTCATCAAACGTCCATCCCCCGATAACGTGAACGCGCCATCGCGCGTGTACATTGTGGCCCCGCCGGGGCCTTGAACCATAAAGAAGCCGTCGCCTTCGAGCGCGACGTCAAGCGGATTGCCCGTCATTTCGATCGGGCCCTGCTCCATGTAGTGCGTAATGCCGATGTCTCGGACGAAGCGGATATCTTCTGGGTCCGCGTCGGCGTGGGCGCTGGTCTGATCGGCTTCCTCAAGCAGCAGCCCGTCAGCCTTGAAGCCGTTCGTGGAGATGTTGGCGAGATTGTTGGCGGCAACGTCCATTCTGCGTTGCAGGACGCGTTGCGTCTGCAATCCGAGCATGAGGGCGTTATCCATGGCGGTTAACCACGCAACACCCGTGCCAACGCCTAACCGCTTGGTTTTTAAGGGCGTCAACCTGCTCGTGTGGTGAATGCCTCGCCGGTTTCTGCCGGGCGGGCGGCAAGTTTTGCCGGTTATTGAGGGCTTCTTAACCACGTCAGCACAGGAAGGATGCGGGTTAACGCGCGAGCGATTCACAGATGTTCGGCAAAGGCAAAAAGAAGAAAAAGGACGAGGCCCCGGAGGCTGACGCCGAGGCTGACGGCGCGGCGCCGCCGGCTGAAGGCGAGGGTGGCGAAGGCGCGGAGGGCGAAGCGCCTGCCAAGAAGAAGATGTCGGGCAAGATGCTCGTGCTCTTCATCATCTTGCCGGCTGTCCTCGTGCTCGGCGGCGGCGGCGCTGCCGCATTCCTACTGCTTGGCGGCGGTGGCGGCGAACAGCACGCAGAAGCCAATGAAGGACACGGCAAGGCGAAGGGCGGCCACGGCGAGGCGGAGGGCGCCGGTGAAGCTGTGCCGGGCCCGAACGGCACGACGATCATGCACGGTGACGACGTAGTGTTCGTGACCCTGCCGGAAATGCTGGTCAACATTCAGGGACCAGAAGGGCGACCAGCTTATCTCAAGCTGACGCTTACGCTGGAGGCGCCTGACGATGCGACCGTCACTGCGCTCGGCGAACACATTCCGAGGGTGACGGACCAATTCAACGGATTTCTCCGCGAAATGCGGACGGACGATCTGTCTGGATCTGCCGGCGCCTATCGCTTGCGATTGGAGCTGTTGAGGCGCGTGAACCTCGTGATAGCGCCGATGCAGATCAATGCCGTGCTTATTGAAGAAATGCTGGTGCAGTAATGAGCGCTGAGCCAGCCGCCGCAGACAAGGAATGGTCGACCGACGCGGCCGCCGGTGATGGCGGCGGCGAGGCCGCCAATGACAGTGGTGGCGAAAGCGGCGAACGCATCCTCAACCAGGACGAGATCGACAGCCTGCTTGGTTTCGGCCTCGGGGAGGACGATGCCGCCAATCGCACCGGCGTTCGCGCGATCATCAACTCGGCGCTTGTCTCGTATGAGCGGTTGCCGATGCTTGAAATCGTGTTCGACCGCCTAGTGCGGTTGATGACGACGAGTTTGCGCAACTTTACGAGCGACAATGTCGAGGTCAGTCTCGATCAGATCAGTTCGATCCGCTTTGGTGACTATCTCAACTCAATTCCGCTGCCCGCGATCATTGCCGTGTTTCGCGCCCGGCAACTCGACAATTTCGGCCTAGCGACAGTCGACTCGTCGCTAATCTATTCGATCGTTGACGTTTTGCTTGGCGGCCGTCGCGGCGCTGCGGCGACGCGGGTGGAGGGGCGTCCATACACCACAATCGAGCGCACACTAGTGACGCGCATGATCGAGGTCGTGCTGAACGATGCGCGTCAGGCGTTTGCGCCGCTGACTGAAGTCGACTTCGTGCTGGATCGCATCGAGACGAATCCGCGTTTTGCAGCGATTGCGAGGCCGCCGAACGCGGCGATCATCGTGAAGTTGCGCATCGATATGGAAGATCGCGGCGGCAAGCTTGAACTGTTGCTGCCGTACGCGACGCTCGAACCGATCCGGAAGATGCTCCTGCAGCAATTCATGGGCGAGAAGTTCGGTCGCGACAATATCTGGGAAGGCCACCTCGCGAGCGAGTTGTGGGCCACCAAACTCGAAGTGCGGGCTGTGCTCGATGAGCACAAAGAACCGTTGCAGAAGATTCTGAATCTGAAAGTCGGCGACACGTTGATGCTTGATGCGCCGCCGGAGTCGCCCGTGGCGCTCAAGTGTGGCGCTGTTGATCTCAGCGTCGGCCGTGTTGGTCGCATGGGACACAGCTTGGCGGTGCGGGTGGAAAAACCGATCAGCGTGGCCATGCAACGCGCCGTGATGAAATTAGGAGGCGGCAAATGAGCCCCATCACTCTCGTGCTCGAAGGACTGCTCGCCGTCATGTTGGCGGTGTGCCTATTCTTCTTCTGGCGTCTGGATCGGAAACTGCAGGCGTTGCGCAATGGCCAAGACGGCGCGCTACGGGCCGCGGCGGAACTCGCGCAAGCGACCAGCCAGGCCGAGGCGGCGGTGCGGGCGATGCGATTGACCGCCCAAGACGCCGGCCGTGATTTGCAAGCGCGGATCAACGATGCGCGCGCAACTGCGGATCGGTTGGGGCTGGGCGCCGGCAGGATGCGCTCATCGGCCGATGTAGCGCCAGTTCGCGGCAGAGCGTAATGGCGAAGCAGCAGCCCCCGAAGAAGGCCGCAGCGTCTGTCCGGCTCATGCCGGCGGTGATGGTGACCGTCGCCGCGGTGTTGGGCCTGAAAGCCGTTGCGATGGCGGAGGGCGTTGCCGAGACCGTGACTGAAGCGGGGCATGAGCAGACCTCAGAGCACGCCGCCGCGCCGGGCGAGGGCGCAACGCCCGACCTCGCCAACACGGCGCAGTGCACGACGCCATCGCTTGCCGAGATGGCCGGGCTTAGTCAGGCCGAAGTGCAAGTGCTGCAGGCGCTGGGGACGCGCCGCCAGGAGCTCGACGCACGCGGTGAGGCGATCGAAACCCAAGACGGGCTGATGCTCGCGGCCGAGCAGCGCTTGAATGAGCGCCTTGCCGAGCTGCGCACGCTGGAGACGCACGTCAATGATCTGCTCGGCCAGTTGGACGAAGCGCAGGAACAACGCCTGCACAGCCTTGTCGACGTTTACACGCGCATGCGCGCGAAGGATGCCGCTGCGGTATTCGACGGCCTCGATGACGACGTGCTTGTGCAGGTGGCGAGCCGCATGCGTGAGGCAAATCTCGCGGAGGTGATGGGGCGCATGGAGCCAACACGCGCACGTGCGCTCACGCAAATGCTCGCTGACCGCGCGCGTCCGCCAACCAATGGCGGCAGTCTCATGAATAGCGCGCGCGGCAACACTTCCGCAGCACCCTAACTCGCGCTTAACCGCGACCGGAGAGACTTAAGGCACGCTTAACGCATGAAGGGATTGCGCTCACCGTTTGCGATCGCGGCCGCCGCCGTGATAGCTGCGCCGCCGGCGGTGGCGCAGCCGATGCCGTTGACGCCGCAAGCTCAGCAAACACACGCGGAAACGCAGACGGCGCCGCCCACGCCGCCGCCTGTTGAGAGCGCGGCAGCCGACGCGCCGACACAAAATTCGATTGAAGGACCGGCTGATTTACGCGGTCCGAGCGGCCCGTTGCCGAGTGCGATCGATATTGCTCTCACCGCGCCGCCATCGCCGCCGCCACCCCCGGCCCCGCCTCCGCCTCCACCAGCTGCGCCGCCCGCGCCTCCGCCTCCGCCGCCACCCCCGCCGCCGCCGCGCATGGCGGCAGTGCCGGACGCCACGGTGACGGTAGGCGTTCAGAATGACTACACACGCATCGCATTTCGCTTCGCGGGCGCCACAACGGTGACCCCGCTGCAGCAGGGAAACCGGCTCGACCTTCGCTTCTCGCGCGCGGCTGATATCGACATTGCCGAACTGCGTGCGTCGCCACCGCGTTTCGTGCGTGAAGTGCGGCGCGTGAGCGCCGCGGGTGCGCCTGTGCGCTTGCAGCTTACGCTCGAGGCTGGCGTGCGTGAGCGGCACTTTGTAGATGGCGATCAGGTGGTCGTGGACTTGCTGCCGCCGGAAGGCGGCACGGCGCAAATGACCGCTGATGGTGAACGCAGTAACGCGCCGGCGCCGGCGCGTCCGCCCGTCGCTGGCACTGCACGAGTGCAGTTGGTTGAGAACGCCAGCGACACGCGCATCACCGTGACTTGGCCAGCCGCCGCGCGCGCTGCAGCGTTCCGTCGTGGTGAAGCGATTTGGCTCGTCTTCGACGGCTCCGGACGCATGGACTTGACCGGTGTCAATCGAGTGGGTCCACGCCACAACGATATTCAGGTGGTGCAGGGGCAGGGGATAATTGGCCTGCGTGTTCCCGCCCCGCCGGAGGTGCAAGTTTCGGCGAGCGCAGAAGACAATGCGTGGACGTTCACGCTCTCCCCGCGCGCCACGCCGCCGGCGGTCGCCCAGCTCTCACGCGAGATAAGCGCCGACGGCCGAGGGCGCATGACCGTGAACTTTGGCCGCGAAGGCGTCGTGCGCTGGATCAACGATCCCGAAATCGGCGACCGCATAGCTGTGGCCATGCTTGGCGGCCCTGCGCGCGGTGTCGATACCCGCCGCGCCACGATCGAGGCGGCGATTCTTCCAACCGCGCACGGCGCCGTGGTTGAGCCGCGCGCTGACGGTGTGTCGGCTACGTACGCAGATGGAGTTCTCACCGTATCACGCGGTGATGGTTTGATCGCTGCCGCGCCCGACCAATCGCAGCTCGCCTCCGAGGTAAGCGCGGCGATGATGGAGAGCGATCTGGGCGGCGTGCCCATGCATGCTGAGGCCGCCAGCAATATGGTGCAGGTGCGCGAACGCATCGATGAGCTTACGCGCCGCGCCGCGGAAGAAGGCGTGATGGAGGGTGCGCCTGTCGAAGCGCGTATGGCGCTAGCCCGCTATCTGCTTGAGAATGAGTTTGCCGCTGAGGCGCTCGGCGCGCTGCGGATCGTGGCGATCAATCAGGGTGAATTGGTCGAGATCGATCCCGAGTATCGTTTGTTGCGCGGTGCCGCGAACGTGATGATGGGGCGCGTTCAAGCGGCGCAGACGGATCTGACCGCGTCGGCGCTCATCAACAACCCATCCGCTGCGCTCTGGCGAGGCTATGCTGCTGCGCAGCAGCAGGAATGGGCTGAGGCGCGTAGGGAGCTTGAGCGCGGCGCCGGCGCTATGGAAGAACATCCGCCCGCTTGGCGCGCGCGTTTTCAAGTCGCATTGGCTGAAGCGGCGATTCAACTCAACGATTATGCGGCGGCCGAGGCAGCGGCGCAGGCGGCGGGCGCGGAGGCGCCCGATCAATCGCTACGATTGCAGGCGCGGCTGATCGAGGCGCGTGTCGTCGCTGCGCGCGGCGATTCAACGCGCGCTCTGACGATGCTTGATGAACTTAGCCGCACCCGCGACGAAGAGACTGCAGTCCGCGCGCAAGTTGAGGCGATCCGCATTCGCCGCATGACCGGCGCGATGCCTGCAGTCAACGCGATCGAACCACTGGAAGCGTTACGCTTCCGCTGGCGCGGGAACTCCACCGAACTGATGATCGTGGGCATGCTCGGCGAGACCTATTCCGAGTTGGGCCGCTGGCGCGACGCGCTCGCGACAATGCGCATTGCGGCGGATCGCTTCCCGACCGACCCTGCGGCGCGCCAATTGCGCGCGGACATGTCGACGCTGTTCGAGCGGCTTTTCCTCGATGGCGAGGCTGATCAGTTGGAGCCGATCCAGGCGCTGGGACTCTTTTATGAGTTCAGCGATCTGACGCCGGTCGGCCCCAATGGAGACCGTATCGTGCGGTTGCTCGCAGGCCGTCTCGTCCACGTCGATCTCTTGGAGCAGGCAGCGCAATTGCTGCAGCACCAAGTGGATGAGCGCTTGCAGGGCGTCGGCAAGGCGCAGGTGGCTGCAGACCTAGCGGCGATCTATCTGATGGATCACAAACCGGATCGCGCGCTGGTGGCGATTTCCGGCTCGCGGCAGCCGAACTTGCCGCAAACGTTGCAAGCCGACCGGCGTATTCTTGAGGCCAGAGCCCTGTTGGATCTCGGCCGCCTTGACGGCGCCGTTGAGCTGGTTGAACGCGACCGCAGCGAGGACGCCCAGCGCGTGCGCGCGGAGGCGGCATGGCGCGCACGCGACTGGCAGCGCGCATCGGCAGAGCTTCGGACTTTGCTGGCTGCACGCAATCGTTCGCAGCCGCTAGACGAACAGGCGCGCCAGGTTGTGCTGCGCATGGGCGTGGCCCTGACGCTTTCAGGCGACGACGCTGGCGTGCGCGCGCTTTATCGCGACTATGCTGGCGATATGGCGAACACGCCTGAAGCCGACGCTTTTGAGGTTGTCGCGGCTGGCATTAACGCTGATGGCGCGGCGATCCGCGATGTGGCGCGCGCGGTTGCGCGCACCGATCTCATGGGCCGCTTCATCGAGCGCATGCGCGCACACATGACCGAGGAGGCGGCGCAAGCCACGGCGAACAATCAACAGCCGCCGCCACCGACGGCGCCAACAACGCCTCCGGGCCAGCCAGCGCCTGCGCCGCAGGCAACGGCGCCTAACAATCGTCCGCAAGCTGCAGCCGGCGCTTAAGGTTAGCGCACAACAAGGCGCGTCAGCGTTGTTTGCACTTTACAAGCGTTGTTCCTGTCGGCGTCATTGTACGCATGGCGGCTCCGGTCTCAGTAATCATTCCCACGCTTGATAGCGCACGGCATTTGCCACGCGCGCTGGCGCCGTTGGTTGATGGCACGCAAGAGGGGCTCATCCGGGAAGTCATCGTGAGCGATGGCGGTTCGCGCGATGAGACTTTGGAGATTGCCGACGCTGCAGGATGCGTGTTGGTTTCGGGCAAGCCTGGCCGCGCCAAGCAATTGCTTAACGGCGTCGCGCACGCGAAGGGCAAGTGGCTGCTGATCCTTCATCCGCAGACATCGCTTGCGCGTGGTTGGCCGGAAGAGGTGTCGCTCTTCTTGCGGTTCAACGAAGCGCGCAAACGGGCGGCGGTGTTCAAACTCGCGTTCGACGATCACTCCGCGAAGGGCAGACTATTTTGGGCGCGCTTGCGGGCCAATGTGATGAAGATGCCGCATGGCGATCAAGGTCTGTTGATCTCGCGATTTCTCTACGATGGCTTAAATGGTTATCGCGATGTGACGCACGAAGACATCGATTTGGCGCGCCGGATCGGCGCCAAGCGATTGGTGTTTCTTGAGACAGAGGCATTTACGAGCGCCGACAAATATCGCTACGCGCCGAACGCGGCTGCGAGCGTCGGCATGATGGCGCGCTATTTTCTGGGCGCCGATCCTGTCGAGTTGGCGAAACGCTGATTAGCGCTGCGCGGTGCGGCCATCCAGCGGGGTGTAAAGCGCCGGACCGCCTGCTGCTAGACGATCCATTTCCGGCGTCGGCTGGCCGTAGCGTTTGCGGCAGAGCGTCAGATGCGAGAGCGAACGCTCGGCGTAGTCGCGGCTTTCGGCGCGCGGCAGCATTTCAAGCACAAGCAGCGGATCGAGGTCCGCCGGTTGCGTTGCGAGCCAGCGCGAAAGCCAGCCGGGGCCGCCGTTGTAGGCGGCGAAGACGCGGCCGAGATCCCCGTCACTGTGAAATTCGGTCATCAGCCACTGCAGGTAATCTTGCCCGAGGCGCATGTTGAGGCCGGGCTCAAACAGCGGCGCCGGCGCGCGGCGATAATTGTGGCTGCGATCCATATCGCGCGCGGTTGAGGGCAAGAGCTGCATCAGGCCGCGGGCGTTAGAGACGCTGACGGCTTTGGGGTTGTAATAGCTCTCTTGACGCACGATTGCGTAGAGCAGCGCCCGATCGAGAGAGAAGCCATTCTCCGGCTCGAATGACGTTGTTGGGCAAAAGCCTGCGGCGGTATCGCGACCGCCATATTCAGCCGCGCGCAGTTGCGCAGCTGGCGCTTGCAGCGCGATGGCGAGCGCGAGGAAAGCGCGATCATCTGACGGATCAAGGTCGGCATGCAGGCGGCGCAACTCGGATTCGACCTCCGAGAGGCGGCCAAGCTGGGCAAGCGCCGCTGCGCGACGCGCGGCAGGATAACGCTCGATGAAGCGCGTGATGGTTTCGTCGGTGATTTCAGGAGCGTCGAATTCCAGCGAGCTTTCGCGGCCAAGCTGCGCTTCGGCAAGCTGGCCATAGAACGTCCATGGGAGCGCCGCCGCAGCTTCGAGATGTTGCACGACGCCGCGGGTTTCGCCGGCCGCCAGACGCGAGCGCGCCGCCCAGTAATGGACGCCAGCACTCGCCCAGCCGCCGTGATTGGGCCACTGCGCCGAAGCTTCAAACTGACGCACGGCTTCGGCGTAATCGTGCATGCGATATGCGATGAGGCCGAGTTGCCATTGCGCCTGGCCGCTGCGCGGCCCGTCGAGTTGCGCGTAGGCAAGCGTGCGCGCGCCCTCAAAATCGCCGTCGCCAATCCGTTGATGAATGCGTTCAATGGCGACCCGCGCGGCGGCGCTGTCGCCGGCAACGGGCGGGGGCGTCCCCGGGAGCCGTCTGCCGCGTCCCGCGATCGGGGCCGGCGCATGCGTGCCGTTGCGGCGCGCGCGGCGCGAACGCGAATCCATGGCGCGATCATAGACGGCAGGCGCCATGCCATAGTCGCCGTAGCGGTTGAGCCAGCTCGTGTAATCGTGCCAGCTGGCGCGATATGAACGTGAAAGCAGCATGCGCCCACGAACGGCGCCGTCGAGCACATCATCGTCGGATCGTGAGAGAGCAGTGCTGACGGCGCGCCAGTTGCCCGCGTCGATGGCCTCAAAAGCGTCGCGGTAGGCGGCTTCGTCTTGCTCGCTCAGAACGATGATGCGCGGCTCGGCTTGAGCCGCCGGGGCAACGACGGCGGCGAGGGAGAAAGCGGCGAGGGCGTAGTTAAACGACGTCATCGGAGCTCGTGTTCAGAACTGATTAGGGATGAGCTTTCCGCGCTACGCCCAGCTCTTCGAGCCAAGCTTCGGCGAGCAGCAAATCCGCCCACGCCAGCCGCTTTTGTTGCGGCTGACGCAGGAGATATGCGGGATGAAGCATGACCATGGCGTTGACAGGCGCCGTTATCCCCTCACGCGTGTATTGGAGCTTCCGGCCCCGCAGCCTCATGACCCCATCCTCCCGCTTCAGCACGGTTTGGGCTGCGGCTTTGCCGGTGAGGATGAGCAGCTTTGGCTGAGAGAGTTCGATCAGGCGCTCCACGAAGGGCAGGCAGGACAGCGTCTCGCCGTCGGTGGGGTCGCGGTTGCCCGGTGGACGCCAGTAGATTGTGTTTGAAATCAATACACTAGATTGGCGGTCCAGCCCGATTGCGGCCAGCATCTTGTCGAGCATCTGTCCCGAACGGCCGACGAAGGGCTTGCCGCGCTCGTCCTCGTCCTTGCCGGGCGCTTCACCCAAAATCAAAACCGGCGCACCGTCGACACCGTCCGAAAAAACGGTATTCCGCGCCGTTGCCTTGAGCGCGCATCCGTTGAAGTTATCCACAGCGGCGCGGAGTGCGGCGATGGTTGTTGCGCCGGCGGCAAGGGCCTTTGCGGTGTTTACGGCGTCGTCGGCAGGCTGGAGTTTGGCCTTGGGCTTGGGCCTTGGAGCGGGCGGTTGAATTTGAAATGGCTCGCGCGCCGGCGCGTTCTGTGCGGCGGCGCGCGGCGCTGGAGCAGCTTTTGCGCTGAAGATCGCCTCGGCGTCGTCCATGTCCACGCCAGCGGCGCGCCAGAAGGCGAGCAGCGCGCGTGCGGCATCCTGCGTGGGGGCGTTCTCCATGGCTCCGTTATTGAACGACTCGGCCGAATCACCAAAGCGACCCCGGCAGCTTGCGCCTCATCGCATCCGCTTTGATAAGCGGTAGGGGTAGGGACAAAGGTGAAGGGATGGAAATGGCCGAAGAAGCCCCAGAGCGCGAAGCGATGGAATACGATGTCGTCATCGTTGGCGCGGGACCTGCTGGCCTTTCCGCTGCGATACGGCTGAAGCAACTCGCGGCTGCGGCTGGCAGCGAAGTCAGTGTCGCGGTGTTGGAGAAGGGCGCTGAGGTCGGCGCGCACGTCCTGTCTGGCGCGGTGATTGATCCCTGCGCGCTCAATGAACTCATTCCGGACTGGAAGGAGAAGGGCGCGCCGATCGAGACGCCGGTAACCGACGATCAGTTCAAGATATTGGGACCGGCAGGCGCTGCGTCGCTGCCGATGTTCCTGATGCCGCCACTGTTCAGCAATCATGGCAACTACATCGTCTCGCTCTCGAACGTGACGAAGTGGCTGGGCGCGCAAGCCGAGGAGCTTGGCGTTGAGGTTTATCCCGGCATGGCCGCTTCGGAGCCGGTGTTCGATGAAGCTGGCGCGCTGAAGGGCGTCGTCGCGGGCGTGTTCGGCATTGCCAAGGATGGCCACAAAAAGCCGGATTATCAGCCCGGCATGGAATTGCACGGCAAGTACGTGCTCATAGCGGAAGGCGTACGCGGGTCTCTGGCGAAAGTGCTGTTGACGAAATACGGTCTCGCGGAAAAATCGCAGCCGCAGAAGTTCGGCATCGGCATCAAAGAATTGTGGGAAGTGCCGAAGGAGCAGCACAAGCCTGGCCTGGTTTTGCACACGGTTGGCTGGCCGCTTGCCGATGATACTGGCGGCGGCTCGTTCATGTATCATTTCGGCGATCGCCAAGTATACGTCGGCTACGTTGTTCACCTGAATTACAAGAACCCATACATCTCGCCGTTTGACGTGTTTCAGCAGCACAAGCTGCATCCTGAAATTCGTCAGCATATCGAGGGCGGCAAGCGGCTCGCCTATGGCGCGCGCGCGATCACCGAAGGCGGTTTTCAATCGGTGCCGCGTCTGTCGTTCCCAGGCGGCGCGCTGATCGGATGCTCAGCGGGCTTTGTGAACGTGCCGCGCATCAAGGGCAGCCACAATGCGATGAAGTCCGGCATGTTGGCGGCGGAAGCGGCATTCGACGCGCTCGCTAACGGCCGCCAGCGCGACACGCTTGAAAGTTACGATGAAAGTTATCGCGCGAGCTCGATCCGCAAGGATCTGTTCGGCGTGCGCAACGCCAAGCCGATGCTCACGCGCTTCGGTACGTTCTGGGGCGGCGTTGTCGGCATGATGGACATGTGGACGACGACGCTGCTGGGTGGTTTTTCGTTCTTCGGCACGTTGAAGCACGGCAAGACCGACGCCGCCTCGACCGGCAAAGCCAAAAACTTCAAGCCGATCGCGTATCCAAGACCGGATGGCGTGCTCACGTTCGACAAGCCGAGTTCGGTCTATTTGTCGAACACCAATCATGAGGAAGATCAGCCCTCGCACCTGACGCTGAAAGACCCGACCATTCCGATCCGGGTGAATCTCCCTGAATACGCCGAGCCGGCGACACGATATTGCCCGGCTGGCGTGTATGAAGTGCTCTACGATGAGGCAGGGAGTAACCCGCGGTTCCAGATTAACGCTCAAAACTGCGTTCACTGTAAAACCTGCGATATCAAAGACCCGAGCCAGAATATAAATTGGGTGACGCCCGAAGGTGGCGGCGGGCCGAACTACGCCAACATGTGAGCTGCATCCTGCGGACGCGGGAGAAAGGGACGAAAAGAATGCGTTGGGCCATATTGGCGGCGAGTGCTGCAGTTGCTGCAATTACGGCGGACGCGTCCTGGGCGCAGGAGGTCAAGCGTGAGCCTGCCGCTCAACAGAGCGGCAGTGAACAAGCCGGGGTGACGCCGGTCGCAGCGCTGCGCACAACAGCGCCGCCGAACGCGGCCGCCAACCGGACCTATGAGTCAGCCGACGCCGCACTGCTTGAAGCGGATGTCGACTATCTGGCGCGCGAGGGTCATCGCGCGGTGTTGCGCAATGAGCGGGATGGCCTCTGGTTCGCAGCCGCCTTCGCCGACGATCTGGCTGCTGGCCGTTATGACGATGCTCGCAACGTGCTCCGCAACGCTCCCGGCGGTTTGAACGGCGCGTTCTCCGACATGCTTGAGCCGTTCCTGATTGCCGACGAAGGCAACGTTGATCGGGCGGTGGAGCGGGTCGACTCTGGCGGGGACAATCTTCCTCAGCCGCTGCCTGAAGTGGCGCGCGCGCTCTTGTTTGAGTCAGCTGGCCGATTGCCGGAAGCGGCGGCGGTCTATGCGCTCATGATCGAGCGGATGGATACGACGCCTCCGGGCGACGGCGAACCGCGGACGAGCGAAGACTTCGATCGCGTGCTCAGCGCGTCGCGCAACAGCCATGCAGCTTATCGTGCCGCCTTGGTTTCACACCGCCTCGGGCGCACGGAAGAAGCGCGCCGCTATTACAATATTGTGCTGGGTTATGAGCCGCGCTCGGTCGCTGTGAGCGCCAATTTGGCGCGCCTCAATGCCGGGCAACCGCCTTTCGAACAACCGCTGACCGCCGTTAGCGCCGCCGGGCGGTGGATGCTGTTCCTTTCTGAATTTCTGACCCAAGCCGAGACGCTTCAGGCGATGGTCGCACAGCGTGAGCCGTCGCAAGGCTTCGCCTCGACGTCTGGCAGCACGCTGCTGCAGATCGGTACCTTGCTCGCGACAGATTCAGACGACTGGCGGATTTATGCGGCGCAACAGACGTTGGACGCCGGCGGCGCCGACGGTGCGCAACGCATCATCGATCAGATTCCGTCGACGAGCCCCTACGCGCCGGACGCGGAGATCGTTCGTGCTTCCATTCAAATTGAACGCGGAAACGATGCAGCAGCGGCTGCCGCGGCGGATCGGGCGTTGGCGATCGCTGGCGATCGGTGGTCGATTATCGCTTCGGTCGGCGACGTCTATCGCCGCATCGGTCATCCTGATCGCGCTATTCCCGCTTTCGATCGTGCGTTGACGCTGACTCAGAACGGCAAGGACCGCGCGGACGTCCTCGGTTGGCGCGCCTATGCGCACAGGTTCTCCGGTAACCTCGCGGCGGCGACCGCCGATATGCGCGCAGCTTACGAAGCGGACCCAAGCGTTGATACGCGCCTGCTCTACGTCACGATCCTGATGGATGATCCCGCTGCGTGGAACGACGGCATTGCGATGGCGCGCTCACTCTTCGCTGAGCAGCCGGACTCTGTGTTGCGCCTCAATGCGCTTGGCTATGCGCTCATCCAGCGTCCACAAGGCCTGGAAGAGGGCTACCGCTTGTTGTGGCGGGGATTCAACTACGGCCAAATGGATTACGCCGTCATCGATAGTCTGGGCTGGGCCTACTATCTCTATGGCCACTTTGATCAAGCGCGCGCCTTGGTTGAACGCGCAAACGATCTCTCCGCCAACGATCCGAACGCGGAAATCCTGGATCACCTCGGCGATATCTACTGGCGGCTGAATCGGCGCGACGACGCACGGGCGACGTGGCGGCGCGCGCTTGATGCACGCCCAGACGCCATTCGTCGGCGCGATATTCAGCTGAAAATTTCGCGCGGACTCACAACGTCGGCGCCGCGCCAGCAAGATCTGCCGCGGGTTTCGCTGCCGGATGGTCCAGCGCAGCGGGACGAACTCTAGATGCGTCGTCTCGCGGCGTTAGCGGCGGGATTGAGTCTTGCCGCATGCGCAACTGCGCCGGGAGCGCCAGCGCAGGACTCCCGCGCCTATGCGGACTTTCTGATCGGCCGCGTCGCCAACGCGCGTGCAGATCACGCCGCTGCGGCAGATCGCTATTTTGCGGCGCTTTCACGTAATCCCGGCGATCAAAACCTCGTCGAAGGCGCCTTGTTGGCGTCGCTCGCAGGCGGCGACGTCGAGCGCGCGCAACGGGCAGCGAGAATGGCCAGCCGGACCGATGCGCCGGCCTACGCCTACATCGTGCGCGGAGCGGACGCGCTGGTGGCGCAGCGTTACGCTCAAGCGAATACGGAGCTAGATCGCGTTCAGGGCACGGCGGCAGAGGAATTGCTTGCGCGCATGGTCGCCAATTGGGCGCACGCTGGGCAGGGCCATAGCGGCGATATCGCCGCTGATCTAGCGCCGCTCGCTTCGGTCCGGCCGTATGGTGGTCTCTTTGCCTACCAGCAGGCGATGGTTCTCGACTATTCAGGGCAACAGGCGGAAGCGTTGGCGGCGTATGATGTAGCGGCGCATGGCGGATTGTGGTTGCCGAGCGGTGTGGCGCGTCACGCGGATTTGCTGATGCGAACCGGCGCGCGCGATCAAGCTTTGGCGTTGCTCGGAACGGAGAACAATAGAGACAATCCCGCGCTTGCTGCGATGCGCGCGCAAATTGAGATGGGCCAAGCCCCATCCTTAGAGCGCCTCACGCCTGCGCGCGGCGCTGCGGCGGCGGTCTATGGGATGAGTGCGATCTTTCGTCAGGAACACGATGGCGCCAGCAGCCTCGCGGCGCTGACATTGGCGCTAATGCTCGATCCGACCTTCGATGGCGCTCGTCTCGCGTTGGCCCAGCAGCAATCGGAACTCGGGCACATTGATATCGCGCGTCGCATGCTGCACGAGCTGAACTCATCCTCACCATACGCTGAGAGTGCGCGCACGCTTGAAGCTTGGATGGTGTACGATAGCGGTGACAAGGAAGGCGGCATTGCGCTCGCACATGCGGTGGCGGAGACCGGCAATCCGCGGGCGCGACGGTCGTTGGCCGACATGTACCGGAATGCAGGCCAATTCGCTGAGGCTGAGCCGATCTACAGCGAGCTGATCGCGACGCAGCCGAATGATTGGCGTTCGTATTTCTCGCGCGGCGCCGCGCGGGAGCGCTTAGGCCGTTGGTCGGAGGCTGAGGCCGATTTTCAGCGCGCACTCGAACTCTCGCCCGATCAGCCCGACGTGCTAAATTATCTCGGCTACAGCTGGGTCGATCGCGGCGAGCACCTGCAGGAAGGACTCGCCATGATCCGCCGCGCGGCGGAGATCCGACCGATGTCGGGCGCGATCATTGATAGTTTGGGCTGGGCCTATTTCCGCCTCGGTGATTATTCGCAAGCAGTTGATTGGCTTGAGACGGCCGTGCGGCTTGAGCCCGCGGACGCGACGCTGAACGATCATTTGGGCGATGTATATTGGCGTCTCAATCGACGCATCGAAGCGCGCTTCCAATGGCAACGCGCCCTGACGCTCAATCCGGATGATCCAGAGCCGATCCAGACGAAGCTGCAAAACGGCTTGCCGGCAGCGGCGGCGCCGAGGACCGTGAACCGATGAGCGTGCGCGTCTTCGCTCCGGCGAAGATCAATCTGACGCTGCAGGTCGGGCGGCCGCGCGCCGATGGCTATCATCCGTTGCAGAGCGCAGTGGTGTTCGCCGATGTGGGCGATTGGATTGAAGTTGAAGCGGCGGACGCGCTGACGCTCACAATCGAGGGTGAGTTTGCCGCCGGGCTAGAGGCTGACGAAAGCAATCTGGTTCTGCGCGCGGCGCGATTGCTCGATCCGGCGCGGGGCGCAGCCATTCGGCTTGAGAAAAACTTGCCCATAGCATCAGGAATTGGCGGCGGATCGTCAGACGCCGCCGCAACGCTGCTCGCACTGAACGAGATATGGGGCCTTGGCCATTCGTTGGGAGACCTTGCTCGGATGGCCGCAAAGCTTGGGTCCGACGTTCCCGTGTGTCTAAACAAGCGGCCCGCCTGGATCACCGGCGCTGGCGAGGCGGTGGCGCCGATGCGCGCGCCGGCCCTCTACGCCGTTTTGGCGAATCCAGGCCAGCCGCTTTCAACGCCAGCTGTCTATCGCCGCTTTGACGAGCTTGGGCTCGGTTCTGGGTTCGCAGCGCGTCTGGCGCCGGTGTGGACGCAGGCGGCGGACGCTGTGTCCGCTATCGAGAGTGATGGAAACGACCTAGAGGCGCCTGCGGCTGCTTTGATGCCAGACCTCGTGGTGTTGCTAGATGCGATGCGCGCAGATGCGCGCGCGGTTTGCGCGTCGCAATCTGGAAGCGGAGCAACTTGCTTTGCGCTCACCCAAACGGGTGATGATGCGCGTGCCATGGCGAGGGAACTTGCCGCGCGAAATCGTGATTGGTGGATTCGCGCTACGACTTTGGGCGGCGCTTGACCGCTCGCCATTGCCTGCGATAGCCCCGCGCTGAGGGACGCGGCACGTGATTTTGGATCTATCAATCGTCGTGGGCGTCGGACTTATCACGAGCTTTGTCGTGTGTTGGGCGATGATCTGGATCGGTCCAGTCGATGCGCCGGACGAAGAACGCAAAAAGGATAGAGCGCCCACGCGGACCAGCGGAGGCATCGGGATCGGGGCAGGTTATGGCGCGGCGATGCTGGTGCTAAGCCTCTTTTCAATCGAATGGCGCTATCAGGTCAGCCCGCAAGGTATTGCGATGCTGTGGGTGTCGGCGCTTTTTGCCTACCCGTTACTGTTTATTGGCTTTGTCGATGATGCGCGGCGCTTGAGCGCCGAGTTCAAGTTCATCGCTTACTCGCTGCTGGCGTTGGCCGCGGCTTGGCTCATGGGTGTTGTTGATCACTTGCAGGTGGGTGCGTTCATTCTGCACTTGCCGTTCGTCTTGGCCCTCGTTGGCACGGCGCTTTGGGTGTTCACGCTGCTAAACGCCGTGAATTTCATGGATGGCGCGAACGGCATGGCGATGGGATCAGTGACCGTCGGTCTCTTCGCGCTCAGCATTATCGCACTTGCCGGGCATTCGTTCGGCGGTGCAGCGATCGCATTGTGTGGTGTGGGCGCGGTCGCGGGCTTTCTGCTCTGGAATTTTCCGAACGGGCAATTGTTCGCAGGCGATTCCGGCGCGCTGTTTGCGGGTGCGCTCGCGGCGTTCGGGTGTCTGATCGCCGTCGCGCGGACCGGGATGTCCCCCTTCGTTGCGCCAATTCTGTTCTTCCCACTGCTTGCGGACGCACTGCTCACCTTGCTGTATCGTGTGCGCCGCCGCCGGCGGCTTCTCGTCGGCCATACCGAGCACATCTACCAATTGGCGATCTTGTCGGGCTGGAGCCATGCGCGGATTGGGGTCGTGTACTGGGTCGCCATGGCGGTGTGTGGTGTGATCGCCTGGTTCGTGAGCCGAGACGAAACGCAGGTCGCGCCTGCGGTCGCGCTGGCCACCATGGTGGTGTGTGCGGTGATCTTTGATCGCGTCGTGCGCCAACGCGCCCAAGCGACAGGCATCCTCAAAGGCTAAATTGCAGCATCTGCCATTGACGCGAGCGTTTCGTAGCTTTATAAATAACCACAAGATTATATAAAAGTACGGTTATGCAAACTTCGGAACGCCTGGATCTGACCTTTGCGGCCCTCGCGGATCCGACGCGGCGGGCGATTCTGGCGCGATTGGCGACGGGTGAGGCCTCGGTTCAGGAACTCGCCGGGCCGTTCGATATGAGTCAGCCGGCGATCTCAAAGCATCTGAAAGTGCTGGAGCGGGCAGGGCTGATCTCCGCTGATATCGACGCGCAACGTCGCCCGCGCAGGCTTGAGACCAAGAGGTTGGAGGAAGCGGTGGATTGGATCGAACGCTACCGGGAAATCTTTGAGCAGAACTACCAGCGCCTCGATGCATTGCTGGAGGAGCTGCAAGCAAAACCCGCGAAGCGAAAGAGAAAAAAGAGCTGATTGGTGTTGGCCAATAAGAAAACCAAGGAGAAGAAAATGCCACTCGAAGTCACGCAACCAAGCGATCGCGAAGTTCGCGTCGTACGTACGTTCAACGCACCACGACAGCTTGTTTGGGATGCGCACACGAAACCGGATCTGATCAAAAAATGGATGCTCGGTCCGCCCGGCTGGGACATGCCGGTTTGTGAAGTTGATCTTCGTGTGGGTGGCGCCTATCGCTGGCGCTGGCGCAGCCAAGCAGACGGCAAAGAGTTCGGCTTTTTCGGCAAATTTACGGAAGTGAACGCGCCAGGACGGATCGTGCACACGCAGCACTACGATCCCGGCGATGTCGGTGGCTCGATGGAAAGCGGCGAGCCCGCGCTGATCAGCACCGATTACACTGAAAGCAACGGTGTCACGACGCTCACCATGACCATGAAATTTGCGTCGAAGGAAATCCGCGATGGCGCCGTGTCCACCGGCATGACCGACGGCATGGAAATTGGCTACGCCCGCCTCGACGACATGTTCAAGCAGGCGGCGTGAAGGAGAGATCCATGCCAAATCCCGCCGAAGTCACATTGCCCAGCGATCGCGAAGTACACGTCGTTCGCCAATTCAACGCCTCGCGCAAACTTGTATGGGATGCGCATACGAAGCCCGAACTCATCGTCAAGTGGCAGGGTTATCCGGGTTGGTCCATGCCCATATGTGAAATGGATGTCCGCGAAAGCGGCAGGTATCGCTGGCGGTGGAAAAACGATGAAGACGGCAAGGCGTTCGGCTTCTTCGGCACGTTCAACGCTGTAGAGGAGCCCGTCCGCCTCGCGCACGGCCAGTATTACGATCCGGGTGATCTCGACTTCGCCATGCCCGTTGGCGATCCCTGCATCATCTCGCTCCACCTCAGCGAGCAAGGCGGTGTTACGACGCTGGTTTGCAACATGACTTTCGTCTCGAAAGAGGCGCGTGACGGCGCCATCTCCACTGGCATGACTGATGGGATGGAATTCAGTTACGCCCGCCTCGATGGCGTGTTTGCCGCGCAAGCGGCTTAAGTTATCCGTCGAGGACGCGGGCTTTGGCGGAGATTGATGTGGCCAAAGCGGTGAAGAAGCCTGCGAAGAAGGTTGTCGCTCAGGATGATGAGATCGCCAGCTATATCAAGGCGCTGAAACATCCATTGAAGAAAGAAATTGAGGCGGTGCGCCTGATCATGCTTGGTGCTGATGCGGCGATCACGGATGGCGTCAAGTGGAATACGGTGAGCTTCCGGACGGAGAAGGAATGGTTCGCCACCTTTAATGTGCGTTCACTAGAGAGCGTGCAGATGATCTTCCATCTCGGCGCCAAGACGCGCCCTGATTTGAGAGCGTTCAAGTTGGCTGATCCGAACGGGCTGATGAAGTGGCTTGGCAAAGATCGGGCGATGGTGACTCTCGGCGGCGGTCGTGACATTCCTGCGAACCGCAGGGCGCTGGAAGCGATCGTGCGTGCCTGGATCAAGCGGCTCTGATGACGGCCAAGAAGAAATCCGCGCCGAAGAAGGTCAGCGTGAAGGTCCCCAACGCCGCGGCGCTTGTCGCGGAGTTGAAGAAGAGCGGCTCGCCACAATACAAGGCTGGTATGTCGGCCCGGTTCGGCATCGTAACCAAGGCGCCTGTCTACGGCGTCGCTGTTGGCGCGTTGCGCGCGATCGCCAAGCGAACCGGATATGATCATGCACTCGCTGAGGATTTGTGGGCCAGTGGCATCCACGACGCGCGCATGCTTGCGACCATGATTGACGATCCGGCCGACGTGACGCCGGCGCAAATGGAGCGCTGGGTCAAGGACATGGACAATTGGGCGCTCGTCGACACGGCGTGCTTCCACTATTGGGATCAGACGCCTCACGCGTTCGCGAAGATCGAAAAATGGTCGAAGGCGAAGGACGAATTCGTGAAACGCGCTGCGTTTGCGCTGCTTGCGAGTTGTGCTGTGCATAGGCGCGGGACAGACGCACAATTCCTGCGTGGTCTTGAGTTGATCGAGCGGGAGGCGAACGATCCGCGCAATTTCGTCAAGAAGGCCAATAATTGGGCGCTGCGGGGGATTGGCGGCAAAACGAGCCCAAAGCTGCGGGCCGCAGCGCGCGCGTTGGCCGAGCAACTCGCAAATTCGGATGATGCGACGGAGCGCTGGAATGGCAAGGACGCGATGCGCGCCTTCGCCAAGGGAGGCAAGTGATGTTCGAGAAGGTGGCCTTCACGATGTACGCGATCGAGGACGCAGCGCGCGCGAGAGATTTTTACGAGAATACGCTCGGCCTCAAGGTGGGGATGGCGGGTGGCAATGGTTCGATGCACTGGATCGAGTATGATCTCCCCGGTGGCGGTTGCATCGCCCTAACCAATGTCACCGGCAAACCGCCCGGCGGTGGCGGCACAATCGCGCTGGAGGTGGCGGACCTGGATGCGCTGGTTTCGGACCTCAAAGCGAAGGGCGTCCGCTTCATGGGCGACATTGTGAAAGGGCCGCACTGTCGCATGGCCAATTGCCTCGATAGCGAAGGCAATGCGCTCTTGCTGCACCAATTGGATCGTAGGAGTTAGTAGGCGCGCTCGACAACGAACTCGGGCAACGCTTCCAGTGCTTCGCGATAGGCGTTGGCTGGGAGTTTTCTGAGCGCATCGCGGGCCGCTTGCGCGTGCGCGCGGGCGGCGTCGAGCGTCAGCGCGATGGCGTCGTGGCGCTTTACGAGAGCGACGGCGCGATGGAAATCGTCGTCGGTGCGCTCGCCGCCAACCGCGCGGCGCCAGAAAGCGCGCTCTGCGTCGTCGCCAGCGTCGCGGGCGAAGATCACCGGCAGCGTGACTTTGCCTTCGCGGAAGTCGTCTCCAGCGTTCTTGCCCATGGTGGCGCTCGCGCCGCCGTAATCGAGGGCGTCATCGACCAGTTGGAAGGCGAGGCCGAGCTCGCGCCCGTAAGTCTCAAGCGCGCTGGCCTCCGATCCGGCGCGGCCCGCTGCGACAGCGCCCGATTTTGCCGCTGCTGCAAACAGTGCGGCAGTCTTTGCCGCGACGATCTCCATGTAGCGCTCGCGCGTTGTCTCGGCGTCGTTGGCGGCGGCAAGCTGCATGACCTCGCCCTCGGCGATGACGCTCGCCGCGCGCGCAAGAATGTCGAGGACCTGAATGTCGCCGGTTTCGACCATGAGATTGAACGAGCGCGCGAACAGGAAGTCGCCGACCAGGACGCTGGCCGAATTGCCCCACACGACATTGGCGCTTTTCTTCCCGCGGCGCATGGACGAGACATCGACGACATCGTCGTGCAGCAGTGTGGCGGAATGGATAAACTCAACAGCAGCCGCGAGTTTGCGTGGACCGTCGCCACCGCCGCCGAGCAGGCGGGCTGCCGCAAGCGTGATGAGGGGGCGAATGCGTTTGCCGCCGGCGTCGATCAAATGCTGCGCCAGGTTCGGGATCGTGCCTACCGGGCTTGTCAGATATTGATGGATGATGGCTTCAACGGCTGTGAGGTCTTCGGCCAATAGGGCAGCCAGCCGGTCCACCGCATGGGGGGCGCCGGGCGCATTCTTGGCTGGTCCGGCCGCCGGTCCCAACAGGCTCTCTCCGCTTGACGTTCCTGTTATGATCAAACGATGGTGGGGGCCGACGCGCGGGTCAAGCTAGGTTCCACCGGTAGCGCGCAAGGGTCGCACGGGCTTTATGGCCGCTTTCGAGACAACAGAAGATGTTCTCCTCGACGGCCGTATCCGTATCCGCCAACCGGCGTGCGGTTATCGCGTCAATGTCGACACGCTGCTTCTCGCGGCTGCGATAGAAACAAAAGATGGCGCGCGCCTAATGGAAGCTGGCAGCGGAGTTGGCGCCGCATTGCTCGCCCTCGCGATACGCAATGAGAACGTCGCGCTGGTCGGAGTCGAACGCGATCGGAACATCGCATCGATCTCACGCGAAAATGTCGCCACCAACGCGATGGTGCATCGCATCGAAATCGTGACAGGCGATGCACTCGATCGCTCGTTGCGGCTCGGTGTGTTTGATGGCGTTTTCGCGAACCCTCCGTTCGACACCGAAGGCGAAGGCCGCGCGCCGGCGGACGCCCGCCGTTATGCGCATGTCAGCGATGTTTCCGTCGATGAATGGATCGCATCGCTTGCCGATCGCCTCACCGGTGGCGCGGCGCTGACCCTGATCCAGCGCGCCGCCAAGCTTCCGGCGATATTGGCAGCGATGGAGGGCCGCCTTGGCGGCGTCGAGGTGTTCCCAGTCCGACCGTTCGCCGAAAGCGAAGCGAGGCGAGTGTTGGTCCGAGCGCGAAAAGGGTCGCGTGCGCCGTTCCGGTTGCTTCGAGGCCTCGACCTCCATGACCAGTCGAAGGAAAAATACACGGCTGCGGCCGAGGCCATCCTCCGCGGAGACGCGCTTGTGGATTGGGGCAGCCGATGAAGCTCAATCTTGGTTGCGGCATGAACCGGCGTGACGGCTGGCACAATGTGGATAACTCGCCGGTCTGCCAGCCGGACCAGGTCTGGGACCTGGAGCAGACGCCTTGGCCGTGGCCGGACTCCAGCGCTCAGGAATTTCTGTTCAATCACTCGCTTGAGCATATGGGGCAGGACACGAAGACGTTCCTTGCGATCATGAGTGAGGTCTATCGCGTCGGGCGCCCAGGCGCCGAAGTGTCGATAAATGTGCCCCATCCACGGCACGACAACTTCCTCTTTGATCCGACCCATGTTCGCGCGGTGACGCCGGAAATGCTGATGATGTTTGACAAAGAAAAGAACGAACAGTGGGTCCGGGCGAGTGTGCCCAATACCCCGCTTGGCCTGTATTTGAGCATCGACCTGCAAATGATCGAGGCAACGATGATCTTGGACGAGCCCTACCTTGGCCGGTTTCGCGCGGGTGAACTTAAAGCTGAAGAAATCAGCCAGTTAGCGCGAGAACGAAATAATGTGATCGCGGAGTGCCGCATTAAGCTGAAGGTGCGCAAACCGGCCAGTTGACTCCCATCGCGGGCGACCCCACACCCGGCTCAACGTGCCCAGCCGGCGAGAGCCGCCAGGGCATGGCCAAACAAGCGAACCCCGTGGGAGAGAGCGCCGAAGACGCGCCCCCGAAGGAGCAACCGCCCCGGAAACTCTCAGGGAACCGGACCGCGGGGGGATGAACACGCTGGATAGAGCCGCCCCCATTCGTGTTGGGATTTTTGGGGCGCGGCCGCCGAAGGAGTAAATCTCTCAGGCGCCAGGGACAGCGGGGGCTGCACGCAAGCGAACGCGTGCGCCGCGCAAACCTGGGACGGACATGGCCGAAGCCGGATCACCAAAGAAGCTGCCGCTCGACGCGATCTGGCGCGCGCGCACCTCGAAGTTTGGCGATTTCGCCGGCTACGACATGCCGCTTCAGTTCGAAGGCCTGATCCCTGAGCACAATTGGACGCGCCAGCACGCAGGACTGTTCGATGTCTCGCACATGGGGCCGAGTTTCTTTGCGCTGCCGAAGGGGCATGGGATTGAGGGCGATGAAGCGCACAAGAAGGTTGCATCGCTGATCGAGCGTTTGGTGCCGGCGGACATTCAAGGTCTGAAGCCGGGCCAAGTCCGCTACACGATGATCACCAACGAAGATGGCGGGGTGCTCGACGATTTGATGATCGCGCGCCCAGCGGAGCCTGGCGCTGCGGGCGATCTCTACATCGTCGTCAACGCCGGCTGTAAACACCAAGACTGGGCGCTGATTGAAGAGGCGACCAAGGGCGAAGCTAATCTCGTGCGCGCCGACGATCGCTGCCTGCTGGCGCTGCAAGGCCCGACGGCTCATGCCGTGGCGGCGGCGGTGATCGATCCGGCGTTGGCCGAGATGAACTTCATGACCGTGAAGCGATACGACGCGTTCGGCCGGATCACGGTGACGCGCTCCGGCTACACGGGCGAAGATGGCTATGAGATTTTGGTCCGCGCTGAGAATGCGGCGGATCTCGCGAACGCACTGCTCGCGCATGCTGAAGTGAAGCCAATTGGCCTGGGCGCGCGTGACTCGCTGCGCCTTGAAGCGGGCCTTTGCCTCTATGGCCACGATCTCGATCCGACCACGTCGCCGATCGAAGCTGATCTGGCTTGGACTATTCAAAAGCGCCGCCGCGAAGCGAAAGACTTTCCGGGCGCCAAGCGCATCTTGCGTGAATACGAACTCGGCGCAGCAAAGAAGCGCGTCGGCATTCGCCCAAACGATCGCGCGCCGGCGCGCGAGGGCGTTGAGATCATGAAAGATGGCAAGACGATCGGCGTCGTCACCAGCGGTGGCTTCTCGCCGATCCTCAATGGCCCGATCTCGATGGGCTACGTCGAAACCGAGCACGCAGAGCCCGGTCATGTGGTCGATCTCATGATCCGCGGCGTGCCGCGCGCGGCCACGATCGTACCGCTGCCATTCGTTCCGCATCGTTATCACCGCCCGAAGAAGGGATAAGACCCATGACCAAGCGTTACACCAAAGACCACGAATGGGTCTGCCTCGATGGCGACATCGCCACCATCGGCATCAGCAAGTACGCCGCTGAGCAATTGGGCGACGTCGTTTACGCCGAGCTGCCCGCCGCCGGCAAAAGCTTCGCCCAAGGCGACGACATGGCCGTCGTCGAAAGCGCGAAGACCGCGTCCGACGTTTACGCGCCGATCTCCGGCGAGATCGTCGAAGGCAATGCCGCGATCAGCGGCGAGAACTGGCAGATCATCAACGATGAGCCGGAAGCCGGCGGTTGGTTCGTGAAGCTCAAAGTGTCGAACAAGAGCGAACTCGACGCGCTCATGGATGAAGCCGCCTACGCCGACTACGTGAAGGGGCTCTAACGATTGTCGTTCGACATCTTCATACATCCTATCGAAGAAACCGCGCCGCTCGACAAGGAGATGGCGCGGGCGCTGAGCGATGTGTCCGTCAAACACGGAGGCCCATCAGAGCCGGATAAGAGTGGCTATCACTTCGATTTGCGCGATGGCGGCGGTGTCGAGTTCTACGCAGGCGTCGCCGAGGCTGGCGGCATGCTCTCCCTGCGCAGTTGGGGTGAGGCGGAGGCGGCGTTCCTGTTTGATGTGCTAGATCGCACCGGTTGGCTCGCGGTCATCCCATCAGGAGAACCGCTCCCGATCCTCACCGTACGCGAGCGCGAGAGTGCGACAGAGTTGGTGGGTGATGTGAAGCACGTTGTCCTCGTTCTGAAATCGGGGGACGACGTGTTTCGTGCTGTCGAGCGCGCCTTTGGTCAATGGGGCGGCTATCGAGATCAAGTTGTGAAGGGCTAAGAAGCGAATGCGTTATCTCCCACTCACTGACGTTGACCGAGAGCAAATGCTCAAGGTCATTGGCGCGAAGAACGTCGACGATCTCTTCGCCGATGTGCCGAAAGGTGCGCTGCTGAAGGATCTTGTGCCGCTGCCGAAGGCGCAAGGCGAGATCGAGGTCCATCGCCACCTGCAGCGTCTGGCGGAGAAGAACACGCCGGCGGGCCGCACGGCGTTCTTTCTTGGCGCAGGCGCTTATCGCCATCACGTGCCGGCGAGCGTCGATCACCTGATCCAGCGCAGTGAATTCCTGACCGCTTACACGCCGTATCAGCCGGAGATCGCGCAAGGCACGTTGCAGGCGCTCTACGAATTCCAAAGCCAAGTTGCGCAATTGCTCGACATGGAAGTCGCCAACGCCTCGATGTACGACGGCTCCACCGGCTGCGCCGAAGCGGCGATGATGGCCGCGCGTGTCACCAAGCGGAAGAAGATCGTCTTCTCCGGTGGCGTCCACCCGCACTACATCGACACAGCGCGCACCGCTTGCGAAGCGCTTGGCCTTGAGATCGTGGCGCTGCCTGCCGCTGTCGATGGCGAGGCGGCGGTGACCGAAGAGCTCGGGGCCGATGTGGCGTGCGTGATCGTGCAATCGCCGAACGTGTTCGGCACCGTGACGGACCTCACCAAGATCGGCGAAGCCGCGCACGGTGCTGGCGCGCTGATGGTGGCGACCTTTACCGAGTGCGTGTCGTTCGGCTTGATCGAGCCGGCTGGCGCGATGGGCGCTGATATCGTCTGCGGCGAAGGCCAATCGATCGGCAATGCGCTGAACTTCGGCGGGCCCTATGTCGGGCTCTTCGCGGTGAAGGAAAAGCTGATCCGTCAGATGCCGGGCCGCGTCGCGGGTGAAACGCTCGATGCTGACGGTAAGCGCGGCTTCGTGCTGACGCTTTCGACGCGTGAGCAGCACATTCGCCGCGAAAAGGCGACGTCGAACATCTGTACGAACTCCGGCCTCTGCCAACTCGCGTGGACGATCCACATGACGCTGCTGGGCGAGCAAGGGCTCCGCCATCTCGCGACGCTCAATCACGAGAAGGCGATTCAACTCGGCGAAGCGCTCGCCGGCGTGAAAGGCGTCGAAGTGCTGACCAAGCGTTTCTTCAACGAGATCGCGGTGAAGCTCACGAAGCCGGCGCAAGAGGTAGTCGATACGCTCGCCGAGAAGGGCGTCATCGGCGGCGTCGCCATGAGCCGGCTCAATCCGAAGGCGGGGATGGACAACGTCCTCATCGCCTGCGCCACCGAAATGAACACCGACGAAGACATCGCCGCCTACGCAAAGGCGCTCGCCGAGGTGCTGAACTAATGATCACGGAAACCACCTCCGGCAATCGCGGCCTTTTGCAAGCTGAGCCGCTGATTTTTGAAACTGGCCACGCTACCGGCACGGGCGTCGATCTGCCTGCGCCGAAAGGGCTGAAGTCGAACCTAGGCGCGCTGACGCGCAAGGCCGCGCTCGATCTTCCCGGACTCTCCGAGCCGGAAACGATGCGTCACTTTGTGCGCCTGTCGCAGAAGAATTACGCGATCGATCTCGGCCTCTTCCCGCTGGGCTCGTGCACCATGAAGCACAATCCGCGCCTCAACGAGCGCGCGGCCCGTTTCGAAGGCTTCGCTGACCTTCATCCGCTGCAGCCAACGTCAACGATCCAAGGCGCACTCGAACTTATGGACGAGCTGGCGCATTGGCTTTGTACCTTGACCGGCATGCCCGCTGTCGCGCTGTCGCCTAAGGCGGGCGCGCATGGCGAGATGTGCGGCATGTTGGCGATCAAGGCGGCGCTCGAAGCGCGCGGCGAAAGCCATCGCCAGCGCGTGCTCGTGCCTTCTTCCGCGCACGGCACCAATCCGGCGACAGCCGCTGCCGCCGGCTTCACTGTCGACGAAGTGAAGGGTGATGAGGATGGCCGCGTCGATCTAGAAGATGTTGTCGCCAAGCTTGGCCCCGACGTCGCCGCGATCATGATCACCAACCCGAATACGTGCGGGCTGTTCGAGCCGGACATTAAGAAGATCGCTGACGCGGTGCATGCCGCCGGCGCGTACTTCTACTGTGATGGCGCGAACTACAACGCGATCGTCGGCAAGGTGCGCCCGGGCGACCTCGGGGTCGACGCTATGCACATCAACCTGCACAAGACGTTCTCGACGCCACACGGCGGTGGTGGTCCGGGCGCTGGCCCGACCGTGCTCTCGGCCGCGCTCGCGCCATTCGCGCCCGTGCCGCACATCGTGCTGCGCGGTGAGACGCGCGAGCTGCGTGAGCACATGCAAGGCACGCAAGCCTTCGGCCGCATGTGCGCGTTCCACGGTCAGATGGGCATGTTCACCCGCGCGCTCACCTACATGATGAGCCACGGCAGCGATGGACTGCGTCAGGTCGCTGAAGACGCGGTGCTGAACGCCAACTATCTGCTCGCGCGCCTGAAGCCGCACTTCAGCGCGCCGTTCGGCGATCGGCCGTGCATGCACGAAGTGCTGCTCGATGACGCAAGCATCAAACCGAAGGGCGTCGAGACCATCGACGTCGCCAAGGCGCTGCTCGACGAAGGCTATCACCCGTTCACGACCTACTTCCCGTTGGTCGTACACGGCGCGATGCTGATCGAGCCGACTGAGACGGAGCCCAAGCGCGAACTCGACCGCTTCGCCGACGTTATGATCGCGCTCGCCGAGCGCGTGAAAGCGGGCGAAGTCGAGTTCTTCAAGCAGGCGCCCAAGCTCACGCCGATGCGCCGTTTGGACGACACCCGCGCCGCCCGTCAGCCGAAACTGCGCTGGCGGCGCGGTGCGAATGACGCCGGCGCGAAGGTCGCGGCGGAGTGATCAACCGGCGTTCGCGTTGAGCGCCGCCACGATCACGACGACGCCAGTCGCCGCCATGAGCAGAGCGGCGCTTGCGCGCACGTAGCTCAACGGCACGAAGCGCGTTGCCGTTTCGCCGAGCAACACGGCTGGCACGTTGGCCAGCATCATGCCGAGCGTCGTGCCGGTTGTGACGAGCGCGATATCGTGGAAGCGCGCCGCGAGGAGCGATGTCGCGATCTGGGTCTTGTCGCCGATCTCGACGAAGAAGAAGGCGATCAGCGTGGTGAGGAAGACGCCACCGGCATTGCTGCTAGCTGCGCGATCGTCTTCCTTGTCAGGAATGAGCGCCCAGCCGGCCATGAGGATGAACGCCGCGCCAACGACGAGCTGGAAGGTTTGCCCAGTAAGCCATTGTGCGATGAAGTAGCCGAGTGTTGCAGCGGCGGCATGGTTCAGCAGCGTAGCGCAGAGAATGCCGAGGATGATTGGGACAGGCGCGCGGAAACGCGCGGCGAGCACGATCGCGAGCAATTGGGTCTTGTCACCGATCTCCGCGATTGCGACCAGCCCGGCTGAAGTGAAGAGCGCTTCCATGTGAGGACTTCCAGGGCCTGTTTTGACACGACGATGCGTGCGTCCAAGCGGCCCTCGCTTGGATGCGGCATCGTCGGTCTCGCCAAGTGGATCGTCTGATCCGCCGCCTGCGCCATGCTGTCGCCAGCAAGTGTGTTGACGCGGGCGCCGCTGAACGGTGCGGCCGGCTACTCCCCGAGAACGGTGGCTATCTAGGGTGGAAGGCGGTGCACGTCAAACGTGCCAGCGGTTTGCGCGGTCAGTCGGCTAGCGCGTTTGGGCCGTAGTCGTGCTGTTCGCTGATGAGGCGCCATTGCTTCACATGCGGCGGCTCGTCGTCGAGCCAGCGGGCTTTGCCGTTTTCGATGACGAGAATCTCTTCCCATTTCGCGCCAGTGGGACCGTCGCCTGCGTGAGGCTCGACGAGCCAAAGGCCGTCATAGGGATTGTGGTTTGAGGTCGCGGTGGTGTTCCAGAGCGGCGAGCGCGCGAGTTTGGCACGCGAGATGTATTCCATGCCGTAGAACCAGGTGAGCGAGAGCGTGTCGAACCCTTGGGAGCGCCAAACGAACGGTAAGCGCGGTAGCATGGTGGCGCGATGACCGAGCACTGCGCCTGGATGTTTTCCGTGCACGGGCTCGTAGCCGAAGCCTGCAATTTGCGTGTTCACGTCTTCGGCGATGGCGGCGAAGGTCGTGCCGGCATTCACGGCTGCAGGCACGCTTTCGCGAAAGCTGGATAGGCGTTGCATCATGGTGCGATGCGCTTCGCTTTCGCCGAAACAGAACGAAAATGAGGTGTCGACGAAGTAGTCGTCGAAGACGGGCGAAGCGTCGAAGATGACGGACTCGTTTGCGGCGAGCGGGCGCTTCTTTGGGAAGAATTTGCCAACTGGCCACTCGCCGGGAAGTGCTGTGCGTTCGCCGAAAAGAACGACGGGCAGATGGAAGAAGCTCTTCGCGCCTTCGCGGCGATAGGCCTGCACGAGGCGATGCGCGACGTCGCGTTCGATCATGCCAGGCTCAAGTGCGCGCGCTTCGGCTTGCAGAATCGAGAAGGACAGGCGTTGGAGCTCGCGGAACCGGTCGAGTTGGCGATCGGTGAAGCGATGCGTCTTCAGCATCAGGTCGTGGCTTTCTGGCGCGCGGCGAGCACGGCGACAAGGGCGACGAGGCCTGGTAGGGCTTGGATGTAGAGAATCGTTATCTTCGCGGTGAGGCCGCCATAGATACCGGCGGCGATGACGCAGAGCAGGAAGAAGATCATGAAATCGCGCGAGACTCGGATCGCGCCCCAGAGCAGCCCGAGCGCGAGGAAGCCGTTGTAGAGTCCCTGGTTCGCGGCGAGCACGGCGGTCTGGTCCGCGAACTCCGGCGTCATTGAGAAGACGCGTTGACCGATCGTGCCGGTCCAGAGAAACATTTCGAGGACGAGGAAGCCGAAGTGCAGCAAGGCGACGAGCGCCACGAGAATACGCGATAGAGCGGCCATTGGCGGCGTCTCCGAAAAAGAACGGGCCGGAGCTTAACTCCGGCCCGTCAATCTTGTCTCGCTACGTAGGAGCCTTAGCCGAACTTGCGCTTCAGATCCGCCGCGCCGTCCTGAACCAAGGCCGCTTGAGCGCTTTCGCTCATTCGGTCGCAAATCATCTTCTCGGCGGCGGCGATCGCAGCTTCGGCGGCTGCGGCGCGGACTTCGTCCGCGGCCTTGGCGCCGGCAGCCGCGATGCGGTCGTCGGCCTGACGCTCGCGGCGGACCATGGCGGCCTGCATCGAAGCGCGAGTTTCTTCAGCTACCAGAGCGGCCTGCTCCTTGGCAGTCGCTACGATTTCCTTGGCTTCGGCTTCGGCGGCGGCGTGCTTGGCGGCGTATTCGGCGTGAAGCTTCTCCGCTTCCTCACGCAGACGACGCGCCTCGTGCAGTTCCTTGGCGATCTCGTTCGAACGCGCGTCAAGCGCGCCGAGGATCATAGTCGGCACCTTCAGGTAGATCAGCACGCCGAAGAAGATGATAAACGCGACCAGCGCGATGAATGTCGCATCGATTTCCATCACGCTTCTCCGGCCACGCGTTGACGCGGTGCGGCGGTGGTGGCCGGTGCGATCTTGTCAGCGATCTCGCGGGCAAGTGTTTCGGCTATGCCGGGCACATCCGCGAGCGCCTTCTTGCGCTCCGCATCGACCTTGGTTTCGGCGTCCGCGATCTTCTTCGCGAGCCTCTGATCGGCCGCTTCTTGCTCTGCCGTCAGCTTGGCCATCACATCGGCGCGGGCTGCGTCGACCATCGCGCGCGCATCTGCACGCGCCTTGGCGACAGCCTTTTCCATATCGATCCGCGCCTGTTCCGCCGCGGCGCTCTTCTGTGCCGCTTCATCAAGATCGCTCTGAATCGTTCCCGCGCGTTTGGCGAGGACTGCAGAAACCTTGGGCAACGCCACGCGCGCGAGGAAGATGTAGAGCGCGACGAATGTCAGCACGAACCAGAAGATCTGGCTCGCGAACAACGTGGCGTCGAACGGTGGAAAAGCGCCAGCGGCTTCGCCGCCATGCGCGCCCGCCGCCGCGCCGTGAGCCGCGTCAAATGCGGCGTTCGGATCGATTTGGTCGTGTGGCGTGACCGCCATGAGGTTTACATCCCGTAGAGCAGGATCAGCGCGATCGCGAGCGAGAAAATGCCCAAAGCTTCCGTCACCGCGAAGCCGAAGATCAGGTTGCCGAATTGTTTCGGCGCTTCCGACGGATTGCGCAGCGCGCCTTGCAGGAAGTTGCCAAAGATAATGCCCACGCCGATGCCGGCGCCGCCCATGCCGATGGCTGCAATGCCAGCTCCGATAAGTTTCGCTGCTTCAGCGTCCATAAGTCTCTCTCCAAGTCATAACTAGCGGCCGTTAGTGGCCAGGGTGAAGGGCATCGTTGAGGTATATGCAAGTCAGCATCGCAAACACGTACGCTTGCAGGAACGCCACCAGGAATTCGAGGCCATAGATGGCCACCGTCATCGCCAGCGGGATCACAGAGCCGACAGCGATGAGGCCGCCTGCAGCGGCCATCGCCGGAACGAAGCCAGCGATAACTTTGAGCAGCAGGTGGCCTGCGAAAATGTTCGCCCACAAGCGCAGTGAGTGGCTCAGCGGACGCGAGAAGAACGAAATGACCTCGATGATCACAACGAACCACAGGATGTACCAAGGCACGCCGGATGGGACGAAGAGCTTCAGGAACTTCAGCCCGTTCTTGGCGAAACCGACAATGATCACCGTTGCGAACACGATGATCGCCATGGCCGCCGGTATGATCAATTGACTGGTGGTCGCGAACCAATATGGGAACATGCCCAGCATGTTCGCGGCAAAGATGAAGAGGAAGAGGGTGAAGACGAGCGGGAAGAAGCGGCGAACGCCTTCCTCTCCCATAGTGTCCTTCACCATCCCGTGGATGAAGCCGTAGGCCGTCTCAGCGACGACTTGCGCGCGCCCCGGAACAACGGCCGCTGGACGCATCGCCCATGCCATGAACAATCCTGCAAGACCAACGCCGGCCACCATGAAGAGGCTTGCATTGGTGAAGTTCGTGTCGAAGCCGCTGATGGCGGGCAGTTCGACCATCGGATTGATATGGAACTGGTGGATCGGGTCGTTCGACAAACTCAAATCCTCAATCGTCGTCGTCCGGGATGGACGGCGCGTTCGGGTCCGGCGGGTTGGCCTTGTTGAACGACTGCGCGACGCGCACCACGTTCACGACGCCCGTGACGAACCCCAGGACAAGGCCAATCACGAGCCCCACAGATTGGCTGTGGAGAAAGTAACCCGCCCCATACCCGAGCAATGCCCCGACGATAATTGCCGCGCCGAACTCGCCTCCGAACCGAAGCGCCAGCGAAGCTGGGCTGTCGGGAGGGGCGTTCTTCGAGGCGCCTTCGCCGCGGGCGACGCTTACGCGCCGGCGCAGATCGGAAAGGGCGTCCTCGGGCGGTTTTTTGTCAGCCATTGAACGGTCCACGCGCCCAAAGGGGCGACTCATCTTGAGCACCCCCCGTTCGCGCGCGCGGAAACTAGCAGGGGTCGCGCGGGGGTCAAGGAAGCCGCGTGCGACATTTGCTGCGAATTTGGAACTCTGGCGCAGGCCTCCCCTGCGAACGGGGAGGTCTCGACCTAGGTGCGTCCCGGCGCTGGGCTAGAACGTGCCACTGAGCTGCAGGATGAACCAGGGCGCTCGGGCGAATTCGCGTTGGCGATAGTCGCGCGACGTATTGATGCCGTTTCGGCCCAGATTGACATAACCGGGACCTGGATCGCCGTCCTCATTGAAGAAGCGCCGGTCGCGATAGACGGTGCCATCGAGGATATTCGCAGCAACGGCGGTTAGTTTGATGCCATACGGCAGGGCCGTCGTTTCGAATGTGAGGTCAACCCACGGGCCCTCTTCGCTCGTGTCGATCTCATTGAAGCGATAGGCTTGGATTTCGCCCTGTTTGAAGAAGCTGAGGCTCCAAGCGAAGCGCAGGTCTGGAAGATCCTGACGGAAGTTTACTTCGATCTGCGACTCTGGCCGATACGAGAAAATACGCGAACGGTTGGTCAGTGGATCGGTGACTTCGGTGTCCCACAGATACCCCTGAACCGTGAGACGGGCGCCTTCGATGTGCGGAACCGGTGTCGAGAAATTTACGTCGAGGCTCGTGGCTTCGCCGTCGCCCAGATTTCCCGGCGCGTCGTACCCGGCGGCTGGAATGTAGACGACATCAGTGACGTCGCTGATCTGGTGGCGGGTCAGCGTTAGGCCAAGCGCAGCGCCTCCGGGGAAGTGCAAATCTGCGCCGAGTTCGTAGCGCCAGTCGGTTTGCGGCACGAGATCGGGGTTGCCGCCCGAGATGATCGCATCGGCGGTCGCGGCGGCTGAGACGAAGTCGCCGAAGTCGAGTTGGCTGACATCGCGATAGACGCGGAACCGCAGCTGATTATTGCCGGCGAACGTACGCGTGATCTGAACCGAAGGCTTCCAGAAGCTGAGGTCGACGGTCTGATTGCTGTCGCCGGTGAAGGTCAGCGTCGACGTTTCCCAGTTCAAGCGCGTCTCGATCGACCATTGAGTGTTGGGACGCCAGGTGTGAGAGGCGAACAATTCCGACCGGTTTTCCTCGACCAGCACGTTGGCGTTGTCGAACGAAGGCGGCGCGAACGAGCCTTCGAGATCCAGGCGCTGTTCAAGCGAGTTGAACGCCGCTTCGCCGCCAAATTCGATGCGCTGATGCTCGCCGATGGATCGGGACAGGCTGATGCGCGCGATGGACTCGCCGGCTTGCTGTTCGATGTCCTGAAGGAAATCGCCATCGAAGGCGCTCGCGCCATTCAAGAACACATCGTTCTCGTCGCTCTCGTAGCGGCTGCGATTGATGAGACCGATGAGGCCCAGCGACCATGGACCGATATCTCGGTCATAGTTCACGCCGAACTCGTACCCGCGATTTCGTTCCTCGTAGTCCTGCAGGAGTGCGCCGTCTGGGATATCGAACGCGTCGAAGAAATAGTAATCGTTGTCGGCGTGAAACCGCGACGCGTTCACTTGAGCGTTTGTGCTGAGACGACCGCCCCAAAGCGGAAAGGCGAGGCTGCCTGTGATGGAGCCTTCGCGGTAATCGCGCGGCGAGGGGGTGTCGGCGCGACCAGTGTATGTTTCACCGCCGACCTCATCGTAAAACAAGCGCCAGCCGGGCAAGTCGCGATATTGAGAGAAAATCGACCCGGCGAGGCTGTATTCGACGCTGCCATTGCGGCCGCTGTAGGAGAGTTCGCCGCGCGGCGCAGGCACGCCGCGCGATGTGAGTTCGAATCCGCCTTCATAGACACCGCTGCCGGCGGACTCAGTGCGCACAACGTTGAGCAGAGTCGATTGACCGGAGGCATCGCCTGCGACCGCCGCGCCACGCAACACTTCCAGACGTACGACTTGGTTCGCCGGAATGCGCGAGAGGATTCCACCGACGCCTTGGCTTTTGGTGCTGGGCCGCACGCCATCGATCAACACGTTGCCGACGGCGCCGGAGAATCCGCGGCGATTCTCGCCGCCGTCGAGCGAAAAGCCCGGAATTTGGTTGACCATGTCGAGCGCAGTTTGCGGATTGAACTGAGCGAACTGCGCGGCCTCGTAGATCACCCGGTCGGCGCTGGTTGAAGTTGGAACCACGCGTTCGCTGGTGGCTGGCGCGGCAGCTGGCGGCGCTTCCTGCGCGTAGGCGACGCCGGTTAAAGCCAGCGCCGAAACCATCATGCGGCCAAGCATTTCTACTCCCCTCCCGTCGCCGTCTCCCGCGGCGTGCGGCTCCGTGCAATAGCGCTGCTACATGTTTCAAGATGATTGCAGCATGTTTCTTGGATGCGACGGAGCGGACTTTTTCTGGGCAAATGCATCAGCTTGCGACGAAGCGCCGGTGATCCGCGACGGCTGAGAAGCGAAAGCGCCGCTGAGGGGGGACCCCAGCGGCGCTCCGAAGTTCAAGAAGTCGAAGACGCTTACTTCTTCTTCTTCGCCTTGGCTTTGGTTTTCGCGCCAGCCTTGGCAACCTTCGCCGTCTTCTTTTTCGCAGCCATAGTATCAACCTCCCCAAACAGTGGGATGCTCATAGCTCTGCTTCGATTCTCTAAAAAGTAAATCTACACCCAAGCACTAGCCGCCGCCGACGGTGAGCCCTGTGATGTAGAGCGAAGGCTGTCCAACACCGACGGGAACGCTCTGTCCGCCCTTTCCGCAAGTGCCGACCCCTTCGTCGAGTTTGAGGTCGTTGCCGATCATTGTGACGCGCGTAAGTGCGCTCGGACCATCGCCAATTAGCGTTGCGCCTTTGATCGGATATTTGATCTTTCCGTCTTCAACGAAGTACACCTCGGTGCACTGGAAAACGAACTTGCCGGAGGTGATGTCGACTTGTCCGCCTCCGAAATTAACCGCGTAAACGCCGCGCTTCAGCGATGCGAGGATCTCAGCTGGCTCTTTGTCGCCCGCGGTCATGAACGTGTTGGTCATGCGCGGCATTGGCCGGTGGGCATAGCTTTCGCGACGGCCCGAACCGGTTGGCGCAACGCCTGTCAGTCGCGCGTTCATTCGATCTTGCAGATAGCCTTTGAGGATGCCGTCCTCGATCAGAACGGTGCGTTGGGTTGGCGTGCCTTCGTCGTCGATCGTGAGCGAGCCCCGGCGATTTTCGAGCGTGCCGTCATCCACAACTGTAACGCCCGGCGCTGCAACGCGCTGGCCGATCATGCCTGAGAACGCGCTGGTGCCTTTGCGGTTGAAGTCGCCTTCGAGGCCGTGGCCTACGGCCTCGTGTAACAGGACGCCGGGCCAGCCTGGGCCGAGCACCACGTCCATTTCGCCGGCGGGCGCCGGTTCAGCGTCGAGGTTGACGAGGGCGATGCGGAGGGCCTCGTCGGCGAGGGCCTTCCAGCGCTCCGGCGCGATGAATACTTCGTAGGGCTGACGGCCGCCCGCGCCAGCCGACCCGCTTTCGCGGCGTCCGTCGCGCTCGACCGTGATCGAGACGTTCACCCGAACGAGGGGGCGGTGATCTGTGAGCTTGGCGCCATCGGGCCGGAGAATGGTGAGGCCACGGCGGGCCCCGGCCAGGGTCGCCGAGACTTGCACCACCCGCGGGTCCTTGGCCCGGCAATAGGCGTCGATCTCGGCTAGTAGGTTGGTTTTGTCGGTGAACGAAGGCGCCTCGATCGGGTCGAAGTCGGCATAGAGCTGCCGGTTCACCTTGGCCGGGCTCACATCCAAGCTCCCCGAATGACCAAGCTTAACCGCTGTGGCGGCTTCCGCGGCGCGGGAAACGGCTTCCGTCTCCAGGACACTGGCGTGTCCGTAACCGGCACGTTCACCAGCGACGACGCGAAGGCCGAACCCCTGGGTCGCGTCGAAAGAAGCCGACTTCAGGCGTCCATCATCCCAATGAAAGCTTTCGGCTCGGGTGTCCTCGGCGAAAATCTCGCCATCGTCCGCACCCTTGGCTGCGTCAGCGAGGATACGCGAGGCCGCATCCCAATCCATTTCCGCTGCATGCTCTGGGGTGGCGGACAGCCCATCGGCCATATGATTTTCTCCGGGGGATTAGAGTGTTGGTTCAATATAGTCTCGGAGTCGCGCTCCGGCGCACCTCGAACGGCCGAAAACTGTAAGCACCAGATTTTATTGATTTTCGGCGCTGCCTTGCACGGTTTGCAGGTGTTCGCGGCGCTGACGGGCAAACCGCTGCAATTCTGCATTGGCCGGTCCCCAGTCCGGATAAATCTCCAATGCGGTATTATAATCCTCATAAGCGCCGCGGACGTCGCCCAAGGCTTCGCGCGCCGCGCCTCTATTGAAATAGGCCTTGTAGGGTTCTTGAACGCCGAGCCCGAGAGCCTCGGTGAAAGATGCGATGGCGGGACCAAATCGGTGCAATTGCAACAACGCCGCGCCACGGTTCACCTGAGCCTCGGGTTGGCGACGGTCGATGGCGATCACCGCATCGAAGTCAGCCAACGCCAGCTCATTTTCCTGCCGACGCATGTAGGTGACGCCGCGGTTGATGCGCAGCTGAATCTCCGCCGCCTGCGTCAGGTGCCGGTAGCCTAGGGCATCGGTGCATTTGCGGATCGTTTCGTCCGAGACATCGCCGCGCATCACGAGATCGCTGCAGCGGCGTGCGTTCGGGTCGCGCCCAACGACAGTCACGGCGGTGGGATCGCTGCGTTGCGCCGCGGCAATACCGGCAAACGAGGTGAGCGCGGCGAAGGCCGCGAACGCCGAAAACACCAATGAGAAGCGCCTTGGAAGCCAAGCGCGGCTCATGCTAGCACCCCATCCGGTTGGAGACTTACAAACCCGCAAGGCGCGGTCGAATGCCGCGCCCGGCGAGTATAGGCGTCAGCGTCGGCGCGCGCCATACCGGCGCTGAATCTCAAGGGAGGAGAACTGCGTGAAGCGAGGGGCTTGGATCGCAAGCATCGCCGCGGGTGCGATGTCATTTGCGGGCGCTGCACACGCAACGACACCGTTGCTCGAGGGGCAGCCTACTGACGGCGCCATGCATTTTCAGCCTGCGGTGACGGACGTGATGCGTGATATCACTGCATTTCACGATTTCCTCCTGTGGATCATCGTCAGCATTTCGGTGTTCGTGGCTGCGCTCTTGGTGTGGGTCATGGTGCGCTACAATCGCCGCGCAAACCCGACGCCCAGGAAGTTCACGCATAACATCTTGGTTGAAGTCATTTGGACCGTTGTTCCTGTGATCATTCTCGTCGTCATCGCGTGGAAATCGTTCCCGCTGATCTACGAGGAAGAACGTATCCCCGAACAAGCTGAACTGACGCTGAAGGTCACCGGCAATTCGTGGTTCTGGAATTTCGAATACCCGGATGCGGGCGTTACAATTGCAGCTAACTTGCTGCCGGAAGAAGATGCGCGCGCGCAAGATCGTCCGTATTTGTTGGCGACAACGGAGCCGCTGCTCGTTCCTGTGAATACGACGGTGCGCGTGCTCGTCACATCGAACGATGTTATTCACTCATTCGCTGTCCCCGCATTTGGGGTGAAAGAAGATGCGATCCAGGGCCGCGTCAATGAAACGTGGTTCAATGTCGACAGGCCTGGCACCTATTACGGCCAATGCTCCGAATTGTGCGGCATCAATCACGCCTACATGCCGATCGAGATTCACGCGGTGAGTCGCGAAGAGTTCGACGCGTGGATCGCTGCTCAAGGCGGCTCGTTCGCGTCCGCTGAGCCGGCGCCGGCGGCGCCCGCGCCGGGCGCAACGCCTCCCGCAACCAATCAACCGGCCGCTGCGCCGTCGACCACGACGCGCTGAGGAGCAAGGACCAATGACGCACGAAGCTGCTCACGCCGCGGATCATCACGAAGATCACCGCCCGAGCCTCTATGATTGGAAGCGCTGGGTCTATTCGACCAACCACAAGGACATCGGCACGATGTATCTTGTGTTCGCGATTATCGCTGGGATCATCGGCGGCGCGCTCTCCGGCTTCATCCGCTGGGAATTGGCCGAGCCTGGCGTCCAGGTTTTTACCGAAGGCTCGCTGCTGGCCAATTTGCTCGGCATGGATTCCAACCATAGTTACAACGTTGCCGTGACTATGCACGGCCTGATCATGATCTTCTTCATGGTCATGCCGGCGATGATCGGCGGCTTTGGCAATTGGTTCGTGCCGCTCATGATCGGTGCGCCCGACATGGCGTTTCCGCGCATGAACAACATCTCGTTCTGGCTGCTGCCGGCTTCGTTCACGCTGGCGATCTTGTCGATGATCGTGCCGGGGAACGGTGAGTGGCATGGCTTCGGCGGCGGCTGGACGCTTTACGCGCCGCTTTCGACATCGATGTCGCACCACGGCGGCCCGTCGATGGATCTGTTGATCCTCTCGCTGCACATCGCGGGCGCGAGTTCAATCCTCGGCGCCATCAACTTCATCACAACGATCTTCAACATGCGCGCGCCGGGCATGACGCTGCATCGCATGCCGCTGTTCGTGTGGTCGATCCTCGTCACGGTTTGGCTGCTGGTTCTCTCGCTGCCGGTTCTCGCCGGCGCGCTGACGATGCTGCTGACCGACCGTAACTTCGGCACGCAGTTCTTCGAGCCGGCCGGGGGCGGCGATCCGGTGATGTACCAGCACTTGTTCTGGTTCTTCGGTCACCCCGAAGTGTACATCCTCATTCTGCCGGGCTTCGGCATGATCTCGCAGATCGTCTCGACGTTCTCGCGCAAGCCGGTGTTCGGCTATCTCGGCATGGCGTACGCGATGGTTTCGATCGGCGTGATCGGCTTCGTCGTGTGGGCGCACCACATGTACACGGTCGGTATGGGCCTCGACCTCGAAGCCTATTTCATCGCCGCGACGATGGTCATCGCGGTGCCGACAGGCATTAAGATCTTCTCGTGGATCGCCACCATGTGGGGCGGATCGATTGAGTTCAAGGTGCCGATGCTCTGGGCGATCGGCTTCATCTTCCTGTTCACGGTCGGCGGCGTCACCGGCGTCGTGCTGGCGAACTCGGGCATCGATACCTCGCTGCACGACACCTATTACGTCGTTGCGCACTTCCACTACGTGCTCTCGCTAGGCGCCGTGTTCGCGATCTTCGCGGGCTTCTACTACTGGATCCCGAAGATGAGCGGCTATCGCTACAACGGCTTCCTCGGCGGCCTGCATTTCTGGCTCATGTTCATCGGTGTGAACGTGATCTTCTTCCCGCAGCATTTCCTGGGTCTCCAAGGCATGCCGCGCCGCTACATCGATTACCCGGAAGGCTTCGCCTACTGGAACCACATTTCCTCGATCGGCTACCTGATCACGATCGCCGGTGTTGCGGTGTTCCTGATCATGCTCGCGGAGATGTTCATGGTGCGCCGCAAGGCTGGCGCCAATCCGTGGGGCGAGGGTGCGACCACGCTTGAGTGGACGCTCTCATCGCCGCCGCCCTTCCACCAGTTCAACGAACTTCCGGTGATCAAGCCGGACGCGCACCACTGAGAGGAATGAGGTGGCCGACGTCAGCTTCACGCACGAACGCACAGCCAGCGCGAGCGACTATCTCGCGCTGCTGAAGCCGCGCGTGATGTCGTTGGTCGTGTTCACGGGGCTCGTGGGCTATGTGGCTGCGCCCGGTCAGGGTGATCTGGTGTTGGGCTTTGCCGCGATCCTCTCGATCGCGGTGGCTGCCGGCGCATCGGGTGCGCTCAACATGTGGTTCGATAGCGATATCGACGCGGTGATGAGCCGGACGCGCTCTCGGCCGATACCAGCTGGCCGCGTGCCACGCGAAGAAGCGCTGATGTTGGGCCTGACGCTCTCAGTTCTGAGCGTTGTGACCATGCAGCTGGCGGCGAACACGCTGGCGGCAGCGCTGCTGGCGTTCACAATCTTCTTCTACGCGGTCGTTTACACGATGTGGCTGAAGCGCTCGACGCCGCAGAACATTGTCCTCGGTGGCTTGGCTGGTGCGCTGCCGCCGGCGATTGCCTGGGCGGCAAAGGCGGGTTCGCTCTCGCTTGATCCGTTGCTTCTGGTGGCGATTATCTTCTTCTGGACGCCGCCGCATTTCTGGGCGCTGTCGCTGCTGCAAAAGAATGATTACGCCGCCGCGCGTGTGCCAATGCTGCCGGTCACGCACGGCGCCAAGGCAACGCGTATCCAGATTTTTGGATACTCCCTGTTGCTCGCGCCGCTCGCCGTCGTCCCGGTCTTCACCGGTCTTGGCGGCCTGATCTATGGTTCGACCGCCGTGCTTGGCGGCGCCTTCTTCGTGGTTCTCGCGGCGCGTGTGCTGCTGTCGCGCGCTGGCGAAGGCATGCCGGCAGAAGACAAGCGCGCGCGCGATCTTTTCGGCTTTTCCATCCTTTATCTGTTCGCGTTGTTTGCGGCGCTCCTCGCTGAGCGGGGGTTCGCATGATGACTGCCGACAACGAGCTTCCCGATAGCGTTACGCTGACGCCGGATGAGCTAAAGGCGCGCAACCGCCGCAATCTCTGGATCGCCCTGGCGATAGGCGCGTTCGTTGTGCTGGTGTTTCTGATCTCTATGGTGAAGGTAAGCGACGGCATCGCGGCGGGTCAGTCATGACGCCGGAGAAGAAGCGCCAGACCCATACGGCGATCATTGCCGCCGCAGTCGTGCTTGGCATGACCGGCATGGCTTACGCGGCGGTGCCGCTTTACAAAGCCTTCTGCCGCGTGACTGGCTATGGCGGCACGACGCAGGAAGCGCACGCCGCGCCCGATCACATTCTCGATCGCCGCATTGAAGTGCGCTTCGACGCCAATCACGCCCCGGATCTGCCGGTCGAGTTTGCGCCCAAGCAAATGTCCGAAACTTTGCGCATCGGTGAGACGGGGCTTGCCTTTTACCACGTGCGCAATTTGTCGAACGAGGCTCTCGTCGCGCGTGCAACCTACAACGTCGCACCGCATGTGGCGGGCCCATATTTTGCGAAGCTTGAATGCTTCTGCTTCACCGACCGTGTCATCGGGCCGGGGCAGGAGGCCGATCTTCCGGTGGTGTTCTTCGTTGATCCCGACATTGTCAACGATCCGGACACCCGAGACATCGACACACTAACTCTATCTTACACTTTTTTCCGCTCTGCCTCGCCTGAGGCACAGGCGCTGCTGCATGCGGCGGACGGGCAATCGAGCTAACGCTGAGGGATTGAAATGGCGCACGGCGACGTCAAGCACGACTATCACTTGGTCAACCCAAGCCCGTGGCCTTTTGTGGCCTCTATTGGCGCGCTGATTGCGGCGGTAGGCGCGGTTGTGCTGATGCGTGGCATCGCCGCTGAAGGCATGCTGGCGAAAGGCCAGTGGTACCTCTTCGGCGCTGGCGCGATCATCTTGGTCTTTACCTGCATCGGCTGGTGGGGCGATGTGATCAAGGAAAGCCGCCAAGGCGATCACACGCCGGTCGTTGATATCGGCCTGCGCTACGGCATGATCCTCTTCATCGCCTCGGAAGTGATGTTCTTTGTCGCTTGGTTCTGGATGTTCTTCGAACTGGCGATCGATCACGGTCAACGCGCGCATTGGATTGTGCCGACCTGGGATGCGGCGACGACAGCGGCTTGGGCCAACTGGCCGCCGCCGCACGTTGAAACCTTCGATCCCTTCCACTTGCCGCTTATGAACACGCTCATCCTGCTGCTCTCGGGCACGACGGTGACGTGGGCGCACCATGCGTTGCAAAGCGGCGACCGGAAGGGCGCGCGCAACGGCCTCATCCTGACGGTGCTGCTTGGCCTGATGTTCAGCTACATCCAGTTCGGCGTTGAGTATCCGGAAGCTGGCTTTGCCTTCGGCAACCAGGGCAATGTCGACAACGCCACCGTCTATGGCTCTTCGTTCTTCATGGCGACGGGCTTTCACGGCGCACACGTGATCATCGGCACGATCTTCCTCGCGATCTGTTTGCTGCGTGTGTTGGCTGGTCAGTTCACGCCGCAAAAACATTTCGGCCTCGAAGCTGCGGCTTGGTACTGGCACTTCGTTGACGTGGTGTGGCTCTTCCTCTTCACCTTCGTCTACGTGATGCCTTACCTGACGATGCAGAATTGAGCGTTCGTCCGGAATGACGGGCGCCGATTAGATGCCATCACCGTCGCCCTGGTTAGCTGGTCTTACATTGCGCTGCCCCGAATGCGGCAAAGCGGGGGTGTTCAGCGCCTATCTGCGCTTGCGCGAGGCGTGCCCGGCGTGCGGGGCTGACTTCAAAGGCGCCGACGCGGGCGATGGGCCCGCCGTGTTTGTGGTTCTGATCGTTGGCGCAATCGTTGCGCCGTTGCTTATCATCCTGCAGGTCGGGCTCGATCTTCCGGATACGCTGGCGCTTGGCATCACGATCGTAACCGCGATCGTGCTTTGCATTGCCTTCTTGCCGCCCTTCAAGGCGACGCTGTTTGCGCTGCAATGGAAGCACAAAGCGCGCGAGGCGACCCACGAGGACGTGGAATGATTAGCTTCAGGCCGCTGCCGCTCATGTCCTTGCTGACCGTCGTCGCATTCGCGGTGCTGATCGCGTTGGGTCGCTGGCAGTGGGAAAAGTACGAGATCAAGAGTGCTGCGGCGCACGAGCCCGTCGCTGAAATGACGATTGCAAGCTACCAGCCCGTCGAGGCTGGCATTCAGTTCGTCTTTGCGGTTCGCCCGGACACGCACGAGCAGGGTTGGCGGGTGTTTACGCCGGTGCAAGAGGGCGACAGTGTCATCTTTGTCGATAGCGATTTCGCGCCAGGCAAAGATTCGCCCAATCCAGATGAAGTGCGCGTGCCCGCCGCTATGCGTTTCGGTGCGCCGATTAGCGGCGCATCCATCCGCCCCGAAGGTCCCGGCCCGCTCACGGCGCCGCCGCGGCTGCTGGCGCGACGTTGGTACGCCGTCGATCTCGCTGCGATGGGACGCAATGCCGGATTGGAGAACGTGGCCGACTACTATGTCGCCGCGGCTTACGTCGGCGCCGACGGCCGCGCCGCCGCCAACCCATTTGCACTCGCCGCCGGAGCCGATGTGATGCCGCCGGCGCGGCACCTAGGTTACGCGCTGACTTGGTATGGCCTCGCGATCGTTCTCCTGGTGATCTATTTCGCCTACCATACCAGCGTCGGCCGGCTCGCCCTGCGGCGACCGCGCCCACGCGAGGATTGATGCGCTACATCTCAACGCGAGGCCAAGCGCCGCCGGTTTCGTTCCTGGACGCTGTGCTCGCAGGCATGGCGCCGGATGGCGGGCTCTATGTGCCGGAGCGTTGGCCGCATGGCTTAGACAGCGATGAGGCGCGTGCGGATATCGGCCAGCGCGAGCACTTTGAGGTTGCGGCGAATATTCTGCACGCATTCGCTGGCGACGAACTGACAATAAAAAAGGCCTACGCGCTGGCGTTGAAGGCCTATTCTCTCAATGCAGGCGCGTTTGACTCGCGCGTTGTGACGCCGCTCGTGCAGCTGGGCGGCGGACACTGGGTGCTCGAGCTTTTTCATGGCCCGTCGCTGTCCTTCAAAGATATAGCGATGCAGCTGATCGGCCCGCTCTACGATCACGCGTTGGCGGCGCGCGATCGGCGGTTGACGGTCGTGTGCGCGACCTCTGGCGATACTGGTGGCGCGGCGGTTGAAGCGCTCAAGGGACGCGAGCGCGCGGATCTGTTTGTGCTGACGCCGCGTGGGCGGGTGTCAGAAGTGCAGCGGCGCTTTATGACCACGTCGGGCGCGAGCAATATTTACGCGCTTGAGGTCGATGGCGACTTTGACGCTTGCCAAGCGATCGTGAAGACGCTGTTCGCAGATCAGGACTTTTCGGCACGCGCTTCGCTGAGCGGTGTGAACTCGATCAACTGGGCGCGGATCGTTGCGCAGTCGGCTTACTTCTACGCGACGGCGTGTCTGCTGAGTGGTCCGGGTAAGGTCAACTTCATCGTGCCGACCGGTAATTTCGGTGACGCCTATTCGGGCTGGGTCGCCAAGCAACTCGGTGCGCCGATTGGCAAGATCGCGTTGGCGACAAACGCGAATGACATTTTGGATCGAGCGCTTCTGAACGGTAGTTATGAGCGCGCGACGCAGTCGTTGGCGACGCTCTCGCCCGCGATGGACATTCAGGTCGCCAGCAACTTCGAGCGCATCGTGTTCGAAGTCGTTGGTCGCGATAGCGGCGCGACGTCAAACCTTTATGATCAATTCGCTCGTGAGGGCAGCTTTGATATTCCAGCGGACGCGCGCGCCGCGTTGGCGGAACATTTCTACGCAGCGTCAGTCAGCGACGAGAGCACGATCGAGGAAATTGGGTTTCGGTGGGGCGAAGGCTACCTCGCGTGCCCGCACACGGCAGTCGGTCTGCATGCGCCGCAGGAAGAATTCGCGTTCGAGGAAGAGTTCCACGCGCCGATCGTGTACCTCGCCACCGCCCATCCGGCGAAATTCCCGGACACCGTGGAGCGGGCCACCGGCGTGCGTCCGCAACTGCCCGCGAAGTGCGCCGATCTCTTTCAGCGCAGTGAAAAGTTTGACTCTCTGCCCGCCGACGCCGAAGCGGTGAAGCAATACATCCGCGAACGGAGCCGTGCTTGGAGCTAGAACTGGTCCGCCTGCCGAATGGCGTGCGCATTGCGCTTGATCCGATGCCGGGTTTGGCGACGGCGGCGCTGGGCGTGTGGCAGCGGGTTGGCGCGCGCTGGGAGCCGGCGGAGCTGAACGGCGTCGCACATCTGTTTGAACACATGGCGTTCAAGGGCGCGGGCGCGCGCGACGCGCGTCAGTTCGCCGAAGCGATCGAGAACGCCGGCGCCAACATGAATGCCGCCACGGGCTATGAGCGCACGGCGTACTATGCGCGTACCGTTGCCGAGCAAGCGCCGTTCGCCCTCGATCTGATCGCCGACATTCTGTTCGAGCCGCATTGGGCCCCGGACGATTTGGAAAAAGAGAAGGGCGTCGTGGCGCAGGAGCGCGGCGAGGCCTTCGATGCGCCGGACGATCGCGTATTCGAACTGCATCAATCGGCTCTCTACAAAGATCAACCGCTGGGCCGTCCGATCCTCGGTACTGAGGCCGCGTTGAAGAATGTCAGCGTCGATACACTGATCAATTTCCGCGCCATGCACATGACACCGGAACGCGTTGTCGTCAGCATCGCGGGCGCGTTTGATCGAGATGCGATCATCGACACTGCGACGCGCCGGTTCGGCGGTCTCAAGGCAAGGCCTGATCCGGAGAGAGAAGCCGCCCGCCCGCAAACTGGGCACGCCAGCGAGACGCGCAAGCTTGAGCAAACCCATCTCGTGTTTTCGTGGCCATCGCCGCCGGCTGGCAGCGATCAACTCCACGCAGCGCGGATGCTGTCGGAGATTTTCGGCGGCGGGATGTCGTCGCGGCTCTTCCAGGAAGTACGTGAAACGCGCGGGCTCGTTTATGCGATCGATTCCGCTACGGATACGCTTGAGGATGACGGGCGCCTCAGCGTTTACGCGGGCTGTTCGGCACAGCATGCGCACGAGGTGGCGGAAGTCGTGCGCGGTCAGCTAGAGTTAATGGCGGCAAAGGGGCCGACGGAGGCTGAACTCAAGCGCGCCAAGGCGGTCACGCGCTCTTCCATGCTGATGGGTTTAGAGGCGCCGAGCGCCCGCGCCGAAGCGCGGGTCAGTCAACTTTTCCTGCGCGACAAGCTCACGGATTTCGCCGAGCTGCGCGCCCGCATGGATGCGGTGACGTGTGGGCAAGTCCAGGCCATCGCCGCGAAGGCTTTAGAGGGCCCGGCATGTGCGGCTGCTATTGGTCCTAAGGCGGGGCATGGCGCGCTTGAGGCTTTTGGGGCAAAATGAGCCGTTATGGCTTTGATGCGGAAGGACAATGACGGCTTGCGCCGGGTCGACGGGGAAGGCGTCTATTTGCGCGCGCCCGAACTGCGCGACTACCAAGAATGGGCCGATATCCGCGAAGCCAGCCGCAATTTCCTGACGCCGTGGGAGCCCACCTGGGCGCAAGACGAAACCTCGCGCGGCTCTTATCGCTACAAGCTGCGCCGCTATACCGAAGATGCGCGCGATGACAAAGCCCATGCGCTCTTCGTGTTTCGCGAGGGCGACGACGCGTTGGTTGGTGGCGTAACGCTTTCGAACATCCGCCGCGGCGTCGCCCAGACCGCATCGCTCGGCTATTGGGCTGGCCAGATGCACACTGGCAATGGCTACATCACCGGCGCCGTCCGCGCCGTCGTGCGCTACGCGTTTGAAGATTTGGATTTGCACCGCGTCGAAGCTGCGTGCCAGCCTGACAATATCCCCTCACGCCGCGTGCTCGAAAAATGTGGCTTCACTCACGAAGGCGTGGCGCGCGCGTATCTGAAGATCAATGGCGCGTGGCGCGATCACTTGCTGTTCGGGATCGTGAATAGCGGCGTTTAGAGCGCGTCGAGTCCCACATCCAGCGATCGCGCTGAGTGTGTGAGTGCGCCAACGCTGATGACATCGACGCCCGTTTCGGCCACAGCCGCCACGTTCTCGATCGTGATGCCGCCTGAAGCTTCCAGCAGCGTCGAGCCGTTCGCCATCTTCACCGCCGTCCGCATGTCGGCCTGCGAGAAATTGTCCAGCAGGATTGCGCTGGGGCCATAGGGCAGCGCTTCGCGCAGCTGCTCCAGCGTATCCACCTCAATCTCGATGCACATCAGGTGGGGCGCCGCATCGCGGGCGCGTTCGAGGGCGATGCCGACGCCGCCCGCCGCTGCGATGTGGTTGTCCTTGATCAGCATCGCGTCGTCCAGGCCGTAGCGATGTGCGCCGCCGCCGCCCAGGCGCACCGCGCGCTTTTCGAGCGCGCGCATGCCGGGGGTCGTTTTGCGGGTGGAGGCGACGATGGCGTTCGCGCCTTCGACGGCGTCGACATAGACACTGGTTAGCGTCGCGATCCCGGAGAGGCGGCCGATGAAGTTGAGCATCGTGCGCTCGGCGATCAGCATCGAACGCGCGGCGCCTTCAATTTCCATAATCGTGTCGCCGGTCTTCACGCGTGCGCCATCGGGCGCGCGGATCGTAAACACCAAATCCGGATCAATCATCGCGCCGGCGAGGATCGCTGCATCGAGGCCGGCGACAACGCCCGCTTCACGTGCGCGCAACGCCCAGCGGCCTTGCGTCTCTGGATCGATCAGTGCGTCGGTTGTCACATCGCCGGCAACGCCCAAATCCTCGGCGAGGGCGAGCTTGACGATGGGTTCGAGCACGATGTCAGGAAGCGGCGGCAACATCGGCCGTACTTGAGACGCCACGCCACGTGACGAAGGTGCGTTGCGGTGTCGCGACATCGGGATAATCGCTCCTGAAGTGCGCGCCGCGGCTCTCGGTTCGAGCGAGCGCGGCGCTGAGTATAAGTTCGCTTGCGACAAGCGCATTGGCTTGGCCATGGCTTTCGCCGAGCGCGTGAACGTGGGCGAGGGCGCGCTTGAGTCCGGCGCCGTCTCTGACGACGTTCGCGTCCGCTTCCATAAGCCGGCGAAGTTCAGCGCGAGGTCCGTCAGCGAGTGTTGGCGGCGCGGCGGTGGGTTCCGGGGGGAGGGGAAGGTGTGCAGCGTCATCGCGCAGTCTGGCCGCGATTCGGTGCGCGAACACCACTGCTTCGAGCAATGAATTGGAGGCGAGGCGATTGGCGCCGTGCGCGCCGGTGGAGGTGCATTCGCCGACCGCCCACAGGCCCTCAACGCTGCTTCGGCCCCAAATATCGGTTGCGACGCCGCCCATGTGATAGTGCGCTGCCGGAGCGATCGGGATCGGCGTTTCGCGCGGATCGAGCCCCGCGCTCATGCAGGCTGCAAAAACTGTGGGGAAGTGGGCGGGGAACTTTGCGCCGACCGCTTTGCGCGCATCGAGGAAAGTGCCCCGCCCAGCCTGCCGCTCAAGATGAATGGCGCGGGCCACCACGTCGCGGGGTGCGAGGTCGGAGACAAAGGAGTCGCCGTTGGCGTTGATAATGTGAGCGCCTTCACCACGCAGCGCTTCCGTTGCGAGCGGCGCCGGATCGCGGCCGATGTCGATGGCGGTTGGATGGAATTGCACGAACTCAGCGTCGGCAATGAGCGCGCCGGCGCGCGCGGCCATTGCGAAGCCCTGGCCCTGGGCTTCGATGGGGTTGGTCGTGACCGCGTAGAGGCCGCCGACGCCGCCTGTGGCCAAAATCACTTCGCTCGCAGGGTATGTCTCCTCGTCATCGCAGAGCGCGCCGCACACGCGTCCGTTCGCATCACGTAGAAGCGCTCGCGCGCGTTTGTGTTCAATGATGTCGATGTGCTCAGCCGCACGCGTCGCCGCGATCAGCGCATCCATGATCGCCTTGCCGGCAAGGTCGCCTGAAACCCGCACCACGCGAGGGCGCGAATGCGCGGCTTCCAAGCTTTGCGCCAGCGCGCCATCGGATGTGCGATCGAAGGGTACGCCGAGCGCGATGAGATCGCGGACGCGATCTGGGCCTTCGCGTGCGATAAGCGAGGCGACGGCCGGATCGACCAAGCCAGCTCCTGCCGCGATTGTATCTTGAGCGTGCAGCTTAGGTTCATCGCCAGGTGCGAGCGCCGCAGCGAGGCCTCCCTGCGCCCATGCAGAGGACGACGCCTCGCCGAGCGGCGCCTGGCTCAGCACGACGCAACGTCTCGGCGCCAGCTTTAGCGCGAGGAAGAGGCCGGCGAGGCCCGCGCCGATGATAAGGATGGAGGCTGAGCGATCCTTTCTAGGCAACGCGCACCTCCTCCATCGAGGAGGAGATCAACGCATGCGCGAGAACGTCACTTGGCTCGAATTGTTTGAACTCAGCACGCCGACCAGCTGATCCGCTTCGCCCGCTTGCAGCACGAAGGTATCGGGCTCGTAGCCTTCGAGCGGCTCGGCCATTTGGCAAGTGATCGTGAATTGGCCGCCATCGTTCTCGCCGGTGCAAGTCTGACGCGCCGTGAGAAAGGCGCTCTGACCGGTATCGCGATTTACCAGACGTTCGTTCGCGAGCAGGCGAATTGCATAGCGGTCTGGCGCTTCGCGGGTGATCACCGCCGCGCCGCTCATGATGCCGCCGACTTGTTCGTTGCCATATGAGGCCGTCTGAAACGCCCACGTTCCCTCGAACGCATCGCCCGACTGCGCCTGCGCCACTGGGGCCGAACACGCAGCCAAGGTCAGCGCCGCGACCAGAAATCCACGCATAGTCCGCTCCTGTTTCGCGGAGCGTGTTGGGCGGCGAAAACGGCGGCAATTTGGCGGTTCGCGCGGGCTAGACGAGTTCTACCGCCACAGGCTCACGGCCCGTCGCAAAAGCCCGCGGCTTTTCTTTGGGTAGGTCGAGCATGCGTTGGATCGCCAGCTTTGCGCGGACCCGCACGTCCTCGGGGATCGTCACTTCGTGCTTCATTTCGGCCAACGCGTCGTAGATGCCTTCAAGCGTGATGCGCTTCATGTGCGGGCAGAGGTTACAGGGGCGGACGAAGTCTACGTCCGGCGCTGCTTGCGCGACGTTGTCGCTCATCGAGCACTCGGTCAGCAGCACGACCTTCGCCGGTCGTTTCTCGACCACATAATCCTGCAGCGCCGCCGTCGAACCAGCAAAGTCCGACGCGGCCATTACTTCTGGCGGGCATTCCGGGTGCGCAAGCACGACGACGCCGGGATGCGCTTCGCGCAATTCGGCGATGTCTTCCGCCGTGAAGCGCTCGTGCACTTCGCAGCGGCCGTGCCAGGAAATGATGTGGATGCCCGTCTGCGTCGCGACGTTCTTCGCCAGATATTCGTCCGGCAGCAGGATGACGCGATCCGTCTTCCATTCGCGCGCCGCCCATTCGACAACCGCGGCAGCGTTCGAGGACGTGCAGCAAATGTCGCTCTCGGCTTTCACGTCAGCTGACGTGTTCACGTAGGTCACGACCGGCACGCCGGGATAGCGTTGTTTGATGAGACGCACGTCTGCGCCGGTGATCGAGGCGGCGAGCGAGCAGCCCGCGCGCATGTCGGGGATCAGCACTTTCTTCTCAGGCGCCAAAATCTTCGAGGTCTCGGCCATGAAGTGGACGCCAGCCTGTACGATCACCGCCGCATCCGTCTCGGCCGCTTCGCGCGCGAGCTGGAGTGAGTCACCGCGGAAATCGCCAACGCAGTGGAAGATCTCAGACGTCATGTAATTGTGCGCGAGGATCACCGCGTTTTTGGCGCGCTTCATCTTGTTGATGGCGCTAATGAGCGGCGCGTAGGCCGGCCATTCGACCGCAGGGATGACGTGCTTCACGCGCTCGTAGAGTGCGGACGTCTCCGCGGCCACTTCGGGCGTGTAGGCCAGGCCCCGGCGTTGGGCGGCGTCCAGAGCGCCCCACGTGCCATGGACGGCGCGCGGGTCACAACCACCTTCACTGGCGGTAAGCGGAGCGTCGATAATGCGGGCCATGTTTGGCCTCCTTCACCCCGGATGGGCGACTTATGCTCTATTGGAGCATATATAGGGTGCAAAAACCGGCCGAAAAGAGCTTCGGCCCACCCTTATGCTACAAATGAGCATAACCTTTTGGCGCACGCTACTCTCAACAGGGGCGCCACGCAAGCGAAAGCAGAACGCGTGGTCGCCGCCGCTGTTCCAGGCTGCGCGCAGGTTGCCCGCGCGGTAGAAGATGACGACGCCCCTGCCGGAGAGATTCATGCGCCATACGCTGACCCTGGTCGCCGCCGCTTCGATCTTGTCGGCGTGCGCAAGCACCGGCGGCGAACGCCCGAGCACCGGCCCAACGACGCCCGCCGAACCCGCAGTCACGTTTGCGCTTCAGCCTGCGCGCTTCGAAGACATTCCCGATTGGACGCGCGTTGATCTGGCGCCCGCCCTCACTGCCTTCCGCCGTGCGTGCGAGGGCAGGCGTCTTCGTGATCCCAACGCCAGCCTACCCGGCGGTGGGCGCTATGGAGGCACGGTCGCCGAATGGCAACCAGCTTGTAACGCTGCGCAGAGCGTTGCGCCCGGTGGTGAACGCGCCTTCTTCGAAGCGAACTTCATTCCGAATTTCGTTCGCGGCTCTGGTGAGGCTCGCATCACGGCCTATTACGAGCCGATCATTGAAGCGCGGCGCTCGCCCGACGTGGTCTTTTCAGCGCCGCTCGTTCGCAAGCCCGGAGACATGGTCACCGTCGATGTGGCGGCCTTCGCTGAAGCGTACGACAACGAAGCACTGCGTGGCGCGCCGCGCGCGCTGACCGGACAATTGCGTGGCACGGAAGTGCGCCCGTATCCGAAACGTGAGGAGTTGAACCCCACGCCCGATCAAGCGTTCGCATGGGCCAATCCGGTTGATGTCTACAATCTTCAGATTCAGGGGTCGGGGAGACTCGCGTTTCCTGATGGGCAGCAATCGCGCGCCTCGTTCGCTGCGCAGAACGGATACCGCTGGCGTTCCGCGCTCGGCGCGCTGCGCGACTCAGGCCAATTGCAGGGCGGTGCAACCTGGCAGAACTTCCGTGCTTGGAGCGATCGCAACGGCGCCGATGCGACGCGGCAGGCCTTGAACGCCGATCCGTCCTACGTCTTTTTTCAAGAAGAACGCATTGAAGATGTGACGGCCGGCCCGCGCGGAGCGGCGGGCGTGCCGCTCACGCCGATGGGGTCAATCGCGGTTGATCCTGCGTATCATCCATATGGCGCGGTCGTGTTCGTTGACGCTGAGTACGATGGACAACCCTTCCGCCATCTTCTGGTCGCGCAAGACACCGGCGGCGCCATTCGGCGCGGGCCCCAGCGAGGTGATGTGTTCTTCGGCTCCGGCCCCGAGGCGGGCCGCGCCGCCGAGCGAATGAATTCGCCGGCGCGCTGGTGGACGCTGACGCCGCGCGGGGCGCCCATCTCTTAGGTGCGCGCGCGCTGGAAATACGTTTGTTACGCCGATGATGGCGGAGATGAAATTCTCGAAACCTTTGAACCCGAGATCATTCATTCCAGCTATGTCGACAGCCGCGGCATCAAGCGTGAAAGCCTTATTTCAGCGGGTTTTGCGACCATTCACGGAGAATGCTTCGGCCGCTCGACGTCGCTCGGCATCTCCAGTCGCCCGCATGCCGACAGCGCTCTGCTTCGAGATCGCATGCGCTAACTGCGCTTGGCGGTTCTTCAGCTATGCTCGTTCAGCTAGCATTCAGGCGCCGGCGCAAAGGTAGCGCGGGGCGCGCGGTCGAATTGGGCGGGAATCCATGCGACGTATCGCTTATTGCTTGGCGGCCAGCTGTGCGCTCGCGAGCTGCGCCGTTTCCAATACACCGTATCCGCGGCCGATCACGACGACGATTGCGCCGCCTGTGGCCTATGAGCCGAACATCTACACGACCGCCCGGGCGCGCCGCTGCACAGCGAACTTTTTATCTGCAACAGTTACGGCTCGAATTTGGGTCTCATAGGCCTACGCGGCGAGGCCACGAATTACACGCCCTATATCGATACGCCAGCCGGACCGCTGCTGCGCAATCCAACGGAGGCTGCGTGTCTGTCGTCGGGGTTCGGCTATCGTAACGCCTCTGGCGGCGGGCGGCAGCACAATGGCGTTGATCTGGCCAACCATGACGGTGGTTTTGTCTACGCGGCTGGCGACGGATGGATTGCCTTTGCCGACTATCGGGGCGGCTATGGCAATTACATCGAAATCGATCATGGGCATGGCGTTCGCACGCGCTACGGCCACATGGCCGAATTCGACTCCAACCTCCGATCCGGCGTGCGCGTCGCTGCAGGTCAACCGCTCGGGCGCATGGGCATGACCGGCAACGCCACGGGCGTGCATCTGCACTACGAGGTAGTCATCGATGGGTTGGTGGTCGATCCGCTCCACTATGGCGCGCCGCAGGCTTTCCAAACGACGCCTGTGACGCAGACCTATCAAGAGCCCGTGCCGGTGGCGCCGAGCGAACCTAGCGTCGCGCTTCCGCCTGAGCCGCCGCCGCAGCCTTATCCCGAACCAGTGCGCTTGCAGCGCCCAGACGGATATTAGCGGCCGCGGTCCGTTCACTCGCCGCGCGGCGCGGGTACGTGCACGCCGCCGACCGAGCGATCGCTGAGCGTTTCGAGACGTGCGCGGAATAGCTCCGCCGGGCGTCCGCCAGCGCTGGTGTCGAATTGTCCGGTGCCCTCGACGAGGCCGGTGCGATCGAGGAGGCGGCGGAAATTCTGCTTGTGCAGTTCGAGCCCAGCGATGGATTCAACGACGCGCTGCAGATGCAGCAGCGTGAACTGGTCCGGCGCGAGTTCAAAGACGACGGGGCGATATTTTATCTTGGCGCGCAGCCGCCCGATGGCGGTCGCCAGGATGCGGCGGTGGTCAGACGCCATCGGTTCGCCCAGACCCGGCTGGCTTTCCATTGCCGGCGGCGGCTTGCCATCAAAGCGCGCGCGGTCGCGCGCGGCTTCCGGCGCGAGACCGGCTTCGTAGAGCAACTCATAGCGATCGAGCGCCCGTTCTTCGTTCCAAACGGCGCCATCGAGCGCAAAAGCTGAACGGACACGTGATCTGCGCTGCGCGATGGCGTCTGTGTCGTGCGTTTTCTGTGTCCAGGCGCGCAAGCGTGGAGCGATCACTGCATCGATCGCAGCCGGGCGCCCGTCGCGCCAATCTTCCCACGGAAAATACTCGTACCAGGTCCGCCATTGGGCCGATGCACGGTCGAGCACGGCGCGCGTTGGCGTGAGGGCGAGATAAGAAATCGAAATCACGCGGTCCGAGCCCGCGCTTGCCGCCATCGGCATTTCGCGTCCGCGATCGCCGAAGGTGTAGAGCTGTTCGGCATAGCCGATGTCGAACCCGGTTTGCTCCGCCACCCAGCCACGCAGGGAAAGCTCAAGCGTTCTGTCGCCGGCTGGATCGAACGGGCCGAATGGTAGGCCAGCCGCATCACCGCCATCGCGCGTCACGACAACGTAGGGCGCGTCCTCCGTCACCGCGACGATGGCGGCCGACAAGCCGATGATGACGCGCGCTTCGCTCATGCCGCAAACTGGGAGTTGAGCCTGAACGGTTCAGCCTCGCGGATCTCCGGCCAGCGCGGATAACCGCGCCCGATCGCCTCGATTGCCGCACTCATCCGTCCACTGCGCCCGAGCATTGCATCCGCCATTGCGACAAAGCGGCGGTTTGGCGAAGCCGTTGGCGAGGCTTGGCGAAGCATTTGCGCGATCGCGGTTTCGTCGGCGCCCGGATTGTGTGCGCATGCCGTGATGAATGCGGTCGCAGTTGAGCGCGAGATGCCAGCGTAGCAATGGATCAAAATCGGCTGCCGTCGATCCCAATTGCGGACGAAGTCGAGAATTCTCCTGGTGCGCAGTGCGCAAAGCGCATCCATGCCGTCTTCGTCTTTTTCGATGTCGTGAACTTCTATGCACAAATGCCGGTCGCGAATTTCCTGGATGATAGGAAACGGCGTGTCCGGGTCGAGTAGGCTGACGACGTGCGACGCGTTGTTCACTCGCGCCATCTCTGACGCGCGGGATAGGGGGCAAACGATGATTGTCATATGCCGCCAGCTTAGGCCGGATCGATCAGTGACCGGAAGCGCTTCAGGAAGGCTTCCTGCACATCCCCGGTGGGTTTTGGCGTCAGTTTCAGCTTCATGCCGCGCGGCGGCGCTCCGAAATAGCGCTTGGCTTCAGCTTCGGTGAAGCCTGCGAGTTGTGTGGCCTCGAAGTAGGCGCATATGATGTCGGCGCGTTTGATGACGCCCTTTACCGCCGGAGGCGGATGCGCGGGCAGACCGAAGCGCATGTGAATCGCTGCTTCAAGCTTCGCCTCAAAAGCCTTGTAGTCGAATCCAAGCGCGGCCTTGAACGGCGAGATCATGTCGCCGATCACATACTCGGGCGCGTCGTGGAGTAGGGCAAGCAAGCGGCGCTTTTTGTCCCATTCGGGCGCGAGCTTGCGGCAAATCTCTTCGACAATGAGCGAATGTTGCGCAACAGAGAACGCGTGAGCGCCGATCGTTTGTCCGTTCCAGCGTGCGACGCGCGCAAGGCCATGCGCGATGTCCTCCACCTCAATGTCGAGCGGCGAAGGATCGAGGAGATCAAGGCGTCGTCCTGACAGCATACGCTGCCAAGCACGCGGCTTGTCAGTTGCTTGGACCTTCGTGGGGTGAGGCGGTCGAACCATGTGATTCCAATCTGGCGCGACTGTAGAGAAACACGCGACGGCCTATAAGCGACTTCCCGCGTCCGGGAACATTTGGGGGTGCTGGCGCGGTCGTGAAACTTGCCTAAGCTCCCAACAAGACAAATGGCGGAGGACATCGGTTTGAGCGAGGCTTCAATGCAACCCGCCGTGCGAGCGGTGGGGAGAGGCTATCGCAATTACGCGATGGGGCTCTTGCTGCTCATTTACGTGATGAACTTCGTCGATCGGCAGGTGGTGAATATCCTCGCCGAGCCGATCAAGCGCGAACTAGGCCTGCTGGATTGGCAAGTGGGGGCGATGAGCGGCCTTGCCTTCGCGCTATTCTACACTGTGCTTGGACTGCCGATCGCGCGCGCCGCTGAACGCGGGCACAGGCCGTTTATCATTGCGGCAGCGTTGGCGCTTTGGTCTCTGTTCACCGCGCTCTGCGGCTTTGCGCAGACGTTTGCGCAATTGCTGTTGGCCCGCATCGGCGTCGGTGTTGGCGAAGCCGGCTGTACGCCGCCGGCGCACTCGCTGATCGTCGACTACGTGCCCAAGGAGAAACGTGCATCGGCGTTGGCGTTCTACGCCATGGGAACGCCGCTGGGTGGATTGGTCGGGATGACGCTCGGCGGCTTGATTGCGGACGCCTACGGCTGGCGGATGGCGTTCATTGTCTGCGGGCTTCCGGGCTTGCTGTTAGCGGCGATTGCCGGGCTAACGCTGATTGAGCCGCGCATTCGCGCGAGTGCGGATGAACTCAGGGCGCGTGCGCAACAGATGCGCGACGCAAAGCCGTTTCGCGAGGCGCTGGCTACGCTCCGCAAGAAGCGGACATTTTGGCTGGTGGCGTTCGCGGCTGCGATCAAGGCGTTTATCGGCTACGGTCAAGCGCCGTTTGCGGCGTCCTTCTTCTATCGCAATCACTTGGAGGAAGTGACGGCGCTGGGCGCGATGTTCGGGTTGGCGCCAGGCGGCTTCTTGGGATTGTCGCTTGGCTTGATGGCCGGGATTGGAGGCGCCATTGGGGCTTTTGCCGGTGGCGCAATCGCTGACAGATACGGCAGCCGCGATTATCGCGCCTATGTCAGCGTGCCGGCCGTCGCTTCGGTTGTGATCATGCCTGTCTTTTTGTTTGGCGTGCTTTCGCCGTCGGCGGTGGTGGCGTTGTTGAGCCTGTTCTTCGGGGCAATAATCGGCACACTCTGGTACGGGCCGGTTTATGCGACGGCGCAGACCATCGCGCCGCCGCATATGCGCGCAACGGCCTCCGCAATTCTGCTCTTCATCATCAACCTGATTGGCTTGGGGCTCGGTCCGCTAGCGACGGGTGCGCTCTCCGATATGTTTGCGATCACGTTCGGGATGGGAGAGGGGGAGGGCGTGCGCTGGGCGCTCATTACCGCGTCGCTGACCGGCTTCGTCGCCGCCGGTCTCTTCTGGCTCGCGCGCAAATCAATCCGTGCTGAGATGGAGGGCTAGGCCAGCACCGCGCGATAGCGGCGGCTGCCGAGCACGGTGTGGCCGTCGCTCAGCGTGATCTCCAGATCGCCGGATGGCGTCGGCTTCAGCGCGGTGATCTTGCTGCGGTTTACCAGGCGCGAACGGTGGACGCGGATGAAGCCGCGGGCGAGGAGACGCGTTTCCCATGAGGCGAGCGTGCCGCGCACGAGATGCGTCTTCAAGGGAGTGTGGAACTCAACATAATTGCCGGCGGCTTCCACGTGAGTGATGTCGGCTGGCGCGAGAAACACCGCCGCGCCGCCGTCGCGCACTTCGATGCGTTCGTCCGCGGTCGTCACAGTTGCGGCAGCTTTTCGCTGAGCGATGTATTGGAAAATCCAGTAGACCGCCGCGATGGTGGCGTAAGTCAAGACGTCCTTGCGCCACTCATAGAAACTGACCAGAGCGACGCCGTCGTCGAAGAAGCCGTAATGCTCGTGCGCGGCCCAATAGAAGCTCTCGCGCATGACCCAAATGGCGATGATGTGGACGGCGGCAAATGGGATCGTCAGCCCGAAATGGATCAGGGCTGGCCGGATCAAATGGTCTCGGGCGGGGGTCCAGCGCCGTACCGCCTTGCCGATCAAAGGGGCGAGAGCGACGATCACGATGGCGCTCGTCACTTCCCAAAGCCACGGTTCCCACCATTGGAAATCCAGGTTGGAGCGCGTCATCTCAAGATAGTCGGAGGACGCATTCACGGCGACGATCACGACCGCGACCAAGGCAACCAAAATCCATGGTCGCCACTCGCCCCGGGGCAGGCCGCTCGTCCCTTTTGTGTCGCCGGTGGTCACCGAAGGCTCCCCGCTCGTCCCACCCGCTTGCCGAGCGTGGCGCCAAACTAGCGGGGCGAGGCCCAGCGGGAAAGAAGCGGGAGCTCAATGGAGGGTCCACCTGCCGTGACTAACCGCCGTTATGACCTCGACTGGCTCCGTATCATCGCGTTCGGCCTGCTCATTCTCTACCATTGCGGTATGTTTTACGTGACCTGGGACTGGCACGTGAAATCCCGCGCTGCAAGCGACGCTATCGAGCCGCTGATGCTGCTGACCAACCCGTGGCGGCTGACGCTCCTGTTTCTCATCTCGGGCGCCGCCACCCGGTTCATGGCCGATAAGATGGACGCGGGAGAGCTGACAATCGCGCGCATGGGACGGCTCTGGCCGCCATTGCTCCTGGCGGTGTTCGTGATCGTTCCGCCGCAGAGTTATTATGAGGTGGTGGAGGCCATCCAAGCGTTACCCGCGGCCGTGGCGGCGCAATATCCTCTCGCGCTCGACAATTTCTACGTGAAGTACGTGACGGCCTCAGGTCATTGGTGCGACGGCGAGGGCTGCCTCACCACGCCGACCTACAACCACATGTGGTTCGTCGCCTATCTGATCCTCTACACGCTGGCGCTTATTCCGCTGCTGCCTCTGCTTCGCCGGGTCCCGAAGACCGTCGGCAGGCTGATCTCCGGCCCCTTTCTCATCCTCACGCCATGGCTGATCATGGCGGCGCTGCGCATGACCTTGTTTCCGATGTTCGGCGAAAGCCACGACTTCCGCGAAGATTGGTATCTGCATGCGCTCTATTTCAGTGTTTTTCTGTTCGGCTTTGCGATTGCCAAGCATCAGCCATTCTTCGATCAGTGCGTGCGACTCCGTTGGATTGCTCTCCCCATCGCTCTGATCTCGTGGGCGGCGATCGTCGCCTATTATGGCGCCTACCCCGATGGGGTGACTCCGCCCGATTGGCTGCGCACGGTGATGCGCGGCGTGCGCGAACTTGATGCGTGGTGCGCAATCGTCACCGCGCTCGGTTTCGCGCATCGCCATCTGAGAAATGCGGATGGCCCAATGCGGCGGATGCTCACCCAGGCGATCTTTCCGTTCTACCTGATCCATCAGACGATCATCGTCGTCGCGGGCCATTACCTCGACGAGTTGCAACTGCCGCTCGCCATCGAGGCGCCGTTGCTGATCGGCGTTACCGCGCTGGGGTGCTGGCTTTTCTACGATGTGGGGCGCCGAGTTCCCATTCTGCGCGTTTGGATAGGCTTGCCCTCGAAAAGCCAGGAGAAGGCCGCTACATTACCGGGACAGGTTGTGCGGGAGGCCGCTTGAGCCGCTCGCAGCCGCCTGAAACCATGGAGCGCGAATGTTCTTCTGGTTCCTTGTTGCCGTCGGCGTGGTGGTGGGTTTGACCCTCCTCGGCGCCTTCATGACCCGCCGCTCGGGCGGTTGGGATCACGACGACGGTGGCCCGATGGGCCCCTGGGTCGACCACTGATCGCCCACGCGCCGCAAAGTTCTTGCGTCGTTTCGCTTTTGCTTGCGTCCAGCTTGCTTCCGCGCCTTACATGACGGCGCATTATGGAATTGCCACTTACCATCCGGCGCGCGGTCCCGCGTGACGCAGACGCGATTGCCAAGCTCTCCGCGCTGGCGGCGAGCGAGGAGGGGGCGCTCTCAAGCCTGGAAGCCGATCGGATCAAGTCGCACGCCTTCGGCTCGAACGCCTTGTTCGAGGCGTGGGTCGCGCAGGCGCGCAGCAGCGCGCCGATCGTTGCGCATGCGATCATCACCAAGGGTTACGACATACGCCGCGGGACGCCGAACATCGTTCTTTGCGAACTCTATGTCTCGCCCGAACTGCGACGCACTGGGCTGGCCCGCAAGATGATGAGCGCTGTGGCGCGCCGTGCGCGCGAACTCGGCGCCCGCGAACTCGCGATTACAACTGGCGTCGAAAATGAAGTTGCGCAGAGATTCTTCAACGCGGTGGGCGCCAAGCGGCGCGAGGCGGCGGTGTTCATGATGTCGGCGGACGGCATCGAGTGGCTGGCTGCGGAAGGCAATTAGGGGGCGCCGCGCGCAGTCGCGGCTCAAGCTGGAACAGGGAGAGACCATGATCGCGAAACCATTGCTCAGGACCGCTGTATCCTGGATCGCCATCGCGGCGTTCGCCGCGGCGTGTGCGACGCCGCAAGGCGGCACGACCGCCACTACGCGCAACGGCCCGTTGACCGCGGAATCCGCTGCCGCCTTCGTGCAGGCGGCGGAAGATGAGTTGATGCGCCGCTCCGAATACGAGGGCCGCGTCGCTTGGGTCTATAACACCAACATCACCTACGATACCGAATGGCTGCTCCAGCGCAGTGACGCCGAGGGCACCGAGGCGCGGGTGCGCCTCGCCAGCGAGGCCGGCCGCTACGCCAACGTCGAACTGCCGCCAGACACGCGCCGCAAGATCGATCTCCTGCGCTTGAGCCTCACGCTACCCGCGCCGCAACGCGAAGGCGCTGCGAGTCAGCTCTCGGAAATCACCACACGCTTGGCGTCGATCTATTCAACCGGGCGCATCGATTACCAGGGCCGTCAGGTCACGCTGGATGAGTTGGAAACCCTGATGGGGACCGAGCGCAATCCGGCGCGTCTCGAAGAGATGTGGACCAGGTGGCACGCGGTCGCCGCGCCGATGCGCCAAGACTACGCGCGCATGGTCGAGATCGCCAACGAGGGCGCGCGCGACCTGGGCTTCGAAGACGTCGGCAACATGTGGCTGTCGAACTACGATATGCCGGCCGCCGACATGGAACAGGAGGTGGAGCGCCTGTGGGGGCAGCTCTCGCCGTTCTACGAGCAACTGCATTGCTATGTCCGCGCACGTCTAAATGATCGCTATGGCGACGCGGTTGTGCCGCTGGATCAGCCGATCCGGGCCGATCTGCTCGGCAATATGTGGGCGCAGGATTGGTCGACATTGATGCCGCTGGTCCGGCCAGCCGGCGGCAGCGCCACCTACGACACGACGCAATTGCTTACGCGCGCGCACTACACCCCGGTTCAAATGGCCCAGACGGCCGAGCGTTTCTACACCTCGCTCGGTTTCCCGGAATTGCCGGATACGTTCTGGGAACGCTCGCTGCTCACGCGTCCGCGTGACCGTGATGTTGTGTGCCACGCCTCAGCTTGGGACGTCGACAATGTCGATGATCTCCGCGTGAAGCAGTGCATTCAGATCAACGCGGAGCACTTCCAGACCATCCACCACGAACTCGGCCACAACTTTTATCAGCGCGCTTACAATCAGCAGCCGTTCCTCTACAGAAACGGCGCGCACGATGGTTTCCATGAAGCCATCGGTGATTTCATCGCGCTGAACATCACGCCGCAATATTTGGTCGACATCAATCTCCTGCGTCGCAACCAGATCCCGCCGGCTGCCGCCGACACCAATCTACTGCTCGAACGTGCGCTGGAGAAAATTTCCTTCCTGCCGTTTGCTTTGACAGTCGATCAGTGGCGCTGGCAGGTGTTTGACGGGCGCATCACGCCGGATCGCTACAATGCGGCGTGGTGGGAGCTGCGCCAACGCTATCAGGGTATTCGTCCGCCGAATGCGCGTGGTGAGGAATTCTTTGATCCGGGCGCCAAATATCACATCGCCAACAACGTGCCGTATCTGCGCTACTTCCTGTCGTACGTGCTGCAGTTCCAGTTCTACGAAGCCGCCTGCCGTCAAGCTGGCTGGGAAGGCCCGCTGCATCGCTGCACGATCTACGGCAACCGCGAAGTCGGCCAACGTTTCGCACGCATGCTGGAAATGGGCGCCTCGCACCCATGGCCGGACGCGCTCGAAGCATTCACCGGCACGCGTCAAATGGATGGCGGCGCCATGGTGCGCTACTTCCAGCCGCTGATGGACGATCTCGAACGCCGCAATCGCGGCCAGCACTGCGGCTGGTGAGTTGAGCTCGACGGTCGCTTGCGCCAGAAGCGCGAGCGACCGTTGCTGGCCCGAAGCGGCCGGTCGACGTGGAGAAAAATGGCGCTCGCCTGACGAGCAAGGGCGCATGGCATCACCTGCCAAAAGTTAGATCCGAAGGTATCGGTTGGAGCGGATCCCGAGGAGGTCGATCTCTGGATTGATGAACAACCCGCGCTGGGAATTGCTTGACGAACTACGCGCTTTGCTACCGAGAAACACTTCTTTGGCGATTCCGGGGCGCAGTGGGAGAGTTCAGAGTAAGTTTGATGGCGGGTCGTACATTCGTATCTGGCACGAGCAAAAGGACGGACGGGTCCGCTCGATCAAAACTTCAAGTTCTCAATGATGGGCGCTTCAGGCGGGTTCTTGTTCGCCTCATTGCGCATAGTGCCCACGAAGTTCATTCTACTAATGTGGAACTTCGTGCTTGGAGAGCGTCTTTGGCGCTCTGTCGCGCTCCGTCTTTGGTACTTTCAGCAAGGGTGTCAGTTTGCTAGAGGCTGCGGCGCTAGAGATTGGGTTGGATCGCCTTGAGCAACGTTGGCAGCGCTTCGTGAAAACTTTCGTGCGTCATTTTGAGATGATGCAATGTCCTGAGCGGTGCCAAGGTGTACGGAATATCTTCTGGGATCGAAGCGCCATCGATAAGCACGGGTAAGATCGGCTTTTTTAGTGCTAGGGCCTGTTCAAGCTCGTGCCTGACCATGTCATCACTTTGCCAGAGGCGATTAGAGGCTTCGACGTTTTTGAACGCGTCATCAAAATCTTCGCCCGTTTTGTGGCTACGATGCAGAGCGCCAAGAAGCTGAAAAGGGAGCTTTGCTGTGAGTTCAATGACGTTTAGTACGTCTGGCCCTCTGTAGCTGGAACCGAGCAGCATGGAGCCGGCAGTTCGCCCCTCCCAGTTTTGCCCAATTACAGCAACGACGACGTTCGCGTTGCGGATTTGGGTTGTGATCGTGTCTTTGAATGTCTGGCCCGCGACAATGTCGGCGGTGTCCATGAAGACACTGTTTGGTCCAAGCAAGGCGTCAAGAGCCTCACGAACGCGTCCCGCTGCCCATTTCGAGTCGTCCCGGCGGTAGCTAATGAATATTTTGGCCATGGTCGCATTGCCCCTCGACGCTCGAGCCTAGAGCGCCGCATGCGGAATACTTTGTGCACAATGGAATTGTAGGGTAGGCGTTTGCTAGGGGCAACGCTTTGCGGTGTGTTGGCCGCCGCGACTAACTTGGTGCTCGATCGACGGGGCGGTGCAGTGCCGCTGGCAGGTTCGGAGCGACTTCAAGCCATGAGAGGTTTCATAACCCTTGCTGTCGTTGTCGCTCTGGCATGCGCCACAAGTCCGGCGTGGAGCGCCGACACTCGGGAATACGTTTGCACGGTCGAGCAGAAGGCAGGTATCGGCGCGGTGCACCTGGAAGGCGCTGGCGCGCCGGAAGCGTTCATCGCCACTGAAACACCTACGCGATTTGCGATGCGAATTACTGGCGAAGACCAGCATTTCGTAGCGATTGAAACGCCATACTCGGGTACAGATCGCGACCGCTACGAATGGCATACGTCAAACACTGTGCTGCACAGCGCGTACGAGAGCGACGACGGACAGGATTTCGTTGCCGTCGAAGATCGGGCCTTTCTCCGCATCACCACAATGACTGACGGATCGCTTCGTTTCTATCACTCAGGCTTTGAGTATCCTGGCGGCGAAGACACCAACCTATCGGTCCGGTGGGGCGTCTGCGTGCGGTCCTAATGTCCGTTGTCGGCGAATAGCAGACGTCGCTAGGCGCTCTTTTGTACGAAGATTGAGCCCGCGCTGTAGCCGGCGCCGAAGGAGCAGATGAGGCCTTTGTCGCCGGCTTTGAGATCGTCGCTATGATTATGGAAGGCGATGATCGAGCCTGCGCCAGCCGTGTTGCCGTAAACATCAAGCACAGTCGGCGCTTCGTCTTGGCTTGCCTCGTGGCCGAGCACGCGCTCGGCGATGAGCCGGTTCATGTTGGAGTTGGCCTGGTGCAGCCAGAGGCGGCGCATGTCCTTCGGCTTCAGCCCAAGATCGCTCATGTGCTGCAGGATCATTTCCGACACCAGCGGCACCACTTCCTTGAACACTTTGCGGCCCTGCTGCGTGATCAGCTTGTCTGGATCGTCGCGATGGGTTTCGTCGGCGCGGTTGAGGAAGCCAAAATTGTTGCGGATGTTGTTAGAGAACTGCGTTTTGAGCCTGGAGCCCAGCACGCTCCACGCCCCCTTGGGCGCGATCTCGCTGCGCTCGACGAGCACCGCCACACAGGCATCCCCGAAGATGAAGTGCGTCTCGCGATCGCGGAAATTCAGGTGCCCCGTCGTCAGCTCTGGGTTCACCACCAGCACTGACTTGGCGTGGCCGGCGCGCACGATGTCGATGGCGTTCTGGATGGCGAACGTCGCCGAAGAGCAGGCGACGTTCATGTCATAGCCAAAGCCGCCAGCGCCCAAAGCGTTCTGCACTTCGATCGCCAGCGCCGGATAGGGGCGCTGCAGCGACGAGCACGAGCAGATAACAGCGCCAATGTCTGCCGGATCACGTCCGGCCCGCTCCAGCGCTTGCGTGCCCGCCTTCACTGAGACTTCCGCCATGAGGGAGAGTTCGTTGTTTGGCCGCTCCGGAATGCGCGGGACCATGCGGTTCACATCGAGCGAGCCTTCCTTGTCGAGCACGTAGCGGTGCTTGATGCCCGAGGCTTTCTCGATGAACTCGACGCTGGAGGGTTGCAGCGCAGCTTTGGTTCCTGCGGCGATCTCGGCCGCATGCTCAGCATTAAACCGCTCCACATACGCATTGTAGGAAGCGACGAGCTCGGCGTTGGTGATGGAATTCGACGGCGTCCAAAGGCCGGTCGCGGAAATGGCGACTGTCAAAGCATGTCCCCGTTCGCCCCGCCCGAGCGGGGATTGCAGCACGCGGTTAAACCCGGGGGGCCTCAGGCGTCAATCTGCCTCCCCATACCGCGTTCAATCCGCGCCATCCTCGCGTTGCGGCAAGATGAGCCACGGAGGCGGATCGAGCCGCACCGCGCGGTCCCCGGCGCTCAGGCTCTTGCCGGCGGCGAGTGCATCGAGCGCGCGGTCCAAGCGCAGTAGCGCGATGGCGCGCCCCGCGACGCCTGTGCGCACCGAACCGATCTCAACCTCGCCCGCGAGCACCGGTGTTCCAAATGCGATCGGCGTCCCCTCGAAGATGATGGGGCAGAACTTCTTCCGCGTTGTCGCCCGCCGCTTCATGCGGCTGACGTTCTCCTGGCCGACGAAGCAGCCCTTGTCGAAGTCGACGCCGTTCAATTCTTCGAGCAGCGCTTCGCCCGCGAAGACTTCCTCTGGTTGTGCATCGCGCGCCAAATCTGGGACGCCTAGCGCGATGCGGTTGTCGTCAGGTGAAATGACGAGGGCGTCGCGCTTCGGCGACACGCTGCGAAAGCCCAGCGCCGCTAGGCGGGGGTCAATGATCGCCCCCTCGAACGCCGCGTCTCTGACCAACACGTCAAACGCGTCGGTCACGTCAGCCAACGCCACGTTCGCGCGCAACTTGTACATCGAGAGCCGCCGCAACAGATCGGCGCCGCGTGAAGGGTCGGCATCCAGCAGGAGGTCGTTCCCGCGCGCCCAGACGAACATGTCGGCGCTGACCTTGCCCTGTGGAGAAAGAAGCGCTGCATATGCGACGCCTGCGCCATCCAAGTTGTCCAAATCCTGGGTCAGTAAATTCTGCAGGAATGGCCGCGCGTCCGGACCGGTTACGGCGATCAGACTGCGCTCTATGCGGCTCGGGCGTGTCATGGCGACCACTTGGGCCGCGCCGTGTTGCCGCGCAACCCACCACACTGGCTTTGTTGACTTCACATTTACCTGCCCTGCGCCTTTAACCGGCGCGATGGCGTCCATCCTTTTCCTCGCTCCTGCCGACCTTGGCGAAACCGTGCTTGCCACCGGGGCATTGGCGCATGTGTTAGATGAGGGCGCTGAGCTTACAGTGCTGACAAGCGCAGACGCACGCCCGCTGTTCCGGGCGTCGCCGGGCCTCAAGGCGCAATACACGGTTGAAGGCATCAGCGATGTCGGCCGCTTCATCGAGCTTGCATGGAGCCGCCGCGCCAGACGCTTCGATCTGCTGCTCGACATGCGCCGCACACCCGCCGCGCTTGTGCTTCCAGCTAGGCAGAAGTTCGTTCTGCCTACGCCGGAGGTGCTGCGCCACTTCAGTGAAGACGTGAGCGCGCTGGTTGGCAGCGCGCGAACACTGGCGCCGACAATTTGGCTCGATGATCGCGCCCGTCAGGCGGCGGCGAATGTCGCGTCGGACGCAGCGCCTGTCCTCCTCGTCGCGCCCGGTGGCGCGAGCGGCGCCAAACGCTGGCCGCAGGAGCGCTTCGCAGCGATCGCGCGGCGTCTCGCAACGGGAGCGCTAACCGGCGCGCGCATCGTCGTTCTGAGCGCCGCCACGCGCGACGACGAGATCGCCGCGCGTATCGTGTCTAGCCTCGATGCAGATGGTGTTCGCGCCAGCGGCGCCGGCCTTGACATGCTCGCCGCCGCCGCGCTCGCTGAGCGCGCGACACTGTGCATCGGCAATGACAACGCGCTCACTCATATCGCCGCCGCCATGGGCGCGCCGACCCTGACCCTGTTCGGCCCCACCGACGAACGCGTGCGCGGCCCCCGCGGGCCGCGCGCCCGCACACTCCGCGGCAAGAGTTTTGAGGAGGCCGCCCTGGACGCGGGCGGCGCGATGGACGACATCAGCATCGACGCGGTGGAGGCGGCCGCGCTCGATTTGCTGCGCGCCGGAGGCTTGAGATGAGTTCGTTCGTGATGCGTCGGCCCGACGACTGGCACGTCCATCTCAGGGATGGCCCCATGCTCGCAGGCGTGGTCAATTTCACCGCGCGGCAATTCGCGCGCGCCATCGTCATGCCCAACCTTGCGCCCCCGATCACCACGGTCGCGGCGGCGGAGGCTTACCGATCGCGCATCCTTGCCGCACTTGAGCCAGGCCTTTCCTTCACGCCGCTCATGACCTGCTACCTGACGGACAGCATCGACCCTGCCGAGATCGAGCGCGGTTTCGCCGCCGGCGTCTTCACCGCGTGCAAACTCTATCCCGCGCACGCGACGACCAATTCCAGCCACGGCGTGACGGACATCAAGAACATTTACGCAGCCCTGGAAACCATGCAGCGCATCGGCATGCCTCTGCTGCTGCACGGCGAGGTGACCGAAAAGCATGTCGACATCTTCGACCGCGAAGCCGTGTTTATCGAACGCATCTTGTCAAAGCTCATCCGCGATTTCCCGGCGCTGAAGATCGTGCTTGAACACATCACGACGGAAGAGGCGGCGAATTTTGTCTCGGAGGGCCCAGCGACGTTGGCGGCCACGATCACTGCTCATCATCTCGATTACAATCGCAACGCTATGTTCGAGGGCGGCATCCGTCCGCATTTTTATTGCTTGCCGGTGGCAAAGCGCGAACACCACCGCTTGGCTCTGCGAAAGGCCGCTATCTCGGGCTCACCCAAGTTTTTCCTCGGCACCGATTCAGCACCGCACGCCATCCACGCCAAGGAAACGGCTTGCGGTTGCGCCGGCGTCTTCAGTGCGCCGCACGCACTCGAAAGTTACGCAAAGGTCTTCGATGAAGAAAACGCGATGGACCGCTTCGAAGCCTTCGCCTCAGAAAACGGCCCGCGCTTCTACGGCCTGCCGCTGAACGAAGAGCGGATCACGCTCGTGCGCGAGCCTCAACCCGTCCCCGACCGCATCAGCGCCGGCGGCACGGAAATCGTGCCGTTCCACGCGGGGGCGACGCTTGGCTGGCACTTCGCTGGCGCGGACAACAACCTCGACTAGGCTCACAGCCTGTCGGAGGGCGGGCCGCCATCAACTCACGCCTAACCCATCGCGATAAATCTTCGCGTCATCTTCCGTGAAGCAGCAGAACACGACGCGCTTCAATTTCGGCGCGCTCGCTAATTCTTGTTCGCATGCCGCCACCGCGATGCCGCACGCGAACCCGCGAGGCCAGCCGTAGACGCCGGTGCCCAAGCACGGAAACGCAATCGACTCGAACCCACGTGAGGCGGCCATCTTGATCGACGACATGTAGCACTTGGCCAATCCCGCGACTTTTGGCCCTTCGGGCCCCGGTTCGGTCCAAATCGGCGCCGCCGTGTGGATGATGAACTTCATCGGCGCATCGTAGCCCGGCGTGATCACTGCCTCACCGGTGAGGATCGGGGGAATGCGTGATGTCGCCTCGGTGAGCCGCGGGCCCGCCGCCGCGCGTAGCGCGCCATCGACGCCGCTGCCGGGCATCAGCTGCCGGTTGGCGGCATTCACGACCGCATCGAGCGCCAATGTCTCGATCCGCCCCACCATGATTTCAAACGGCGCGCTCATGCGCCGCCAACTTAGGCCGACGGGTTTTGCCGCGCCACGCGTTTCAGAGCCAGGAGCGCTCGGCACCGCTCTCTCCCAGAGCGCCCATTGCGGCCCGGTCCGCTTCTTACCTCACTGGCCGGGCCGCCTTTTCTCGCCCACACTACCGCGTGTGGAAAAACTGGACCGCATGCAGCCTGGCCAACGCCGCGCGCCTACCATTGGCGAAATCGCGCTCGGGCGCTCGGTGTTTGGCGATGAGATTCTGTGGTCGAAAATACGCATCTACCAGGCGCCTTCTTTGGGCTTCGGGGCCATGGTGCCGATCGGGCGTACCATCGTCTTCTCGAAATGGCGCGCGGTGCGCGATTTCAGCGCGGCGTCGCTGTGGGATCAAGGCTGGTTCGTTCACGAACTCACCCATGTCTGGCAAGCGGAGCGCGGCATCGTACTTGCCGCCGCCAAACTCAATGCGCTTGGCAAAGCCGCCTACGCCTATGAACCGCGTGCATCGAAGCTCAGCGCCTACAACATCGAACGCCAAGCGGAAATTGTACGCCATCTCTTTCTCGCGCGCGCAGGCTCGCCCGAAATTGGTGCGCCGTCGAAGGAGTGGCTGGAAGAGACGTGGGCTAGCCGCTGAGACGCCGCGCTAAGGCTCGTTTGCCCGCAGCGTAAATTCGCCGCGACGTGCGCGCTCCGGCAGCGAGGCGCAAAATTCCGCCACTGCATCTTCACCGTAGCGGTCGACCATGTCGGCGAGCGCTGCGTAGATCGCGACAGACGCAATTACCTCGGCTTCGGCGCCTTCCTTCAGCGCCGTATCCCATGCATCGAGGATGAGTTGTAGCGCGCGGCCCTTTTTCTCCGGATCGTCAGTGGACATTGGAGCCCGCGTGACGGGCGCGGAGCCCTTGCGCAATACGCAAGCCACGTGCGCGCAGCTCGGCCTCCATCTGCCGCGTCGTCTGATCGCAAACCGGGAAACGTGCTTCTTCCTGGCGATAGCCGCGGTTGAAGCCTTCTACGAGCAGGGCGTTGTATTGCGGTTCGCGTTCGATCACGCCGCGCATGTAGTTGCGCCATTGCTGGTCGCCGCGCCCGTCACAGACAATGCGCAGATAATGGGCGCCGCCGAGCACTTCTGAAAGTTCGACCAATTGGCCGCGATACCAATCGTCGCCTCGCGCTGGTTGTTCTTGCGGGGGGGGCTGCTGCGGCTGATTGCGCTGCTGCGCCGCCGCCGGAAAAGCGGCGCCCGCAATCAAAGCTGCGCAGAACAAAGTACGCAATTTCATGGATGTGCCGTTAGCTCCCAAACAGGGCGGGAGTATGGAACGGCGCTTCAGCCCGCATTCACCCCCGGCTTGCGATCGGCCCATGGCTGCGCCTGTTCAAGCTCATAGGCAAGTTCCAGCAGGCGCTTTTCCTCGCCTTTTGCCGCCGAGAAATGGATGCCGATGGGGAGCCCGCCGGACGACATGCCCAGAGGCACGCTCATAGCTGGCGCACCAGCCACGTTCTGCAACGGCGTGTAGCCGACATAGTCGGAGAGAGTCTCGAAGACGGCCATGCCCTTGGCTCCGTCTATAGTGCCGAGCGGCACCGGCGGTTTTGCTAGCACGGGCGTGAGGTAGATGTCGGCTGAGGTTGCAAAGAACGCGGCATAGGCGGCGTCAACGGCGCGCAGTCTGCCAATTGCCGCCTGTAGCGCGGGCAGACCTTGCTGACGCGCATGCGCCGCAAGTTCCAGCGTCAGCGGCTCTAGCAATTGATCGAGTGGCGCGTCCGGGCCGGCTTGGCTGCGCACCAATTGTTCCACCTCGTTAGCACCCGCCGCCCAGAGCAGAATGAAATCAGCGCTGAACTGCGCGCCATCGATCGTTGGTTTCGCTTCCGTGACTGTATGGCCAAGTGAGCGGCAGAGTTCTGCGGCTGTTTCGACAGCCGCGCGTACTTCCGCGTCGGGCTCATGGCCAAGCGCGTTCGGGATATCGAGCGCGATGCGCAGACGTTGCGTATTAGGGCCGCTTACGACGCCAACCGGCGGGAACGCAGCGCCATCGCCGCTGGCTTCCATTGCCGCGAGCCACGCGGCGGTGTCGCGCACGCTGCGGCTGATGCAACCGCTGACGGAAATCTCGATGCCATTGTCAGGCCGCCCTTGCGGTACGTTGCGGCCGCGTGACGGCTTCAGGCCGAACAAGCCGTTGCAGGAAGATGGAATGCGGATGGAGCCGCCGCCATCACTGCCGTGGGCTATCGGCACAACGCGCGAAGCGACAGCCACGGCGGCGCCGCCGGAGGAGCCTCCGCTCGACTTGGTCACATCCCAGGGATTCTTGGTTTGCCCGGTCAGCAATGACTCGGTGGTTGCGGTAAGGCCGAACTCTGGGGTTGTCGATTTGCCGAACGGCACGAGGCCAGCCGCGAGAATGGCATCCATGTAGGGCGGTTGCTCTTGCGCGATGTTGTTTGCGAAAGCACGGCAGCCATATTTTGTCGGCTGGCCCGTCATCGGCATTAGATCTTTGATCAGTGTCGGCACTCCCGCAAAGGGCCCGCTCAGCGTTTCGGCGGCACGCGTGCGTCCGTACTCGTAGAGGGGCGTTGCGATGAAATTCAGTTCGCCGTTGACGCGCTCGCTGCGCGCGATGGCCGCTTCAAGCGCTTCGGCGGCGGTGACGTGTCCGTCGCGCACGGCGGCAGCGACCCCAGTTGCATCAAGATCGCCCAGGGCATCGGATGAAGTGCGGTTCAGTCCCAATTGATCACAAGCTCCCGCAGCAGTGAGGGTGCTAAGGGCGGCGGCGTTGGCCATCAGGCCGCGGCGTGAAACGGTCATCGGATTCCCCCTCATGGCCTTGTGCGCGGCCTTAACTGAGCTTGGCGCAAGCGGAGCCCCACTCGCAAGCCGGGAAAAGGCCTTGCCTTGGCGTCAAGCGCGAGCGAGGAGGCGGCGATGTCCCGGATGCGCGCCGATTTGCTTATTGTCGCGCGCGGCCTCGCCGAGAGCCGCGCCAAGGCCCGCGCCGCTATTGAAGCGGGTGGCGTGTCGGCGAACGGGGTTGCGGTCGCCAAGCCCTCCGATCTGATCGACGAAGAGGCGCAGTTGGAAGTCGCGCCGCCGCATCCTTGGGTGTCTCGTGGCGGGATAAAGCTCGCGGGCGCGCTGGATGCATTCAGCGTCGACCCCGCCGGTCGCGTCTGCCTGGACGTCGGCGCTTCGACCGGCGGGTTCTCACATGTCCTGCTGGCGCGCGGCGCTGCGCGCGTCTACGCCGTCGACGTGGGGCGCGATCAGCTGCACCCCTCCTTGCGTGCCGACCCGCGTGTCATCAGCCTCGAACAGACTGACGCACGCTCCCTCACGCGCGGGGACGTCCGCGTAGCGCCATCGCTGATCGTCTGCGATGCAAGCTTCATTGGTTCGGCCAAGGTGTTGGCCACGCCATTCGCGCTCGCCGCCGACAGCGCCGACGCTATTGTGCTGATCAAACCGCAATTCGAAGCTGGCCCTAAAGCTAGCCGCGATGGCGTTCTTGATGAGGCCGCCGCTCGCGCCGCCGCGCACTCAGCGATGACTGCGCTTGACGGACTAGAACGCTTTTGCGTCACCGCCAGCATCGACTCACCCATACGCGGCGGTGATGGCAATCTTGAGCGCTTGGCCCACCTTAAACGCTAGCGCGCCAAAGAAAGACCCCGGCTCTTTGCGGAGCCGGGGTTTCAGTCACTGCGTACTAGGTTGGGTTCTACCTATGGAGACTTACTCTTCGCGCCAGACGCCATCGCGTCCGCGGCACATCAAGACATCTTCGCTGTATTCGCGGCCGTATGGATCGCGCGTGATGCGTTCTCCCATGCGGCAGTCGCGACCGTCACGGCGATAGTAGCCGTTATCGTTCGGGCCGCCGTACAGATCGTCATCGCGACGCTCGTTCTCGTTGCCGTAATAGGGCTGTTGACCGTAGGCGACAGGGCGACCGTAGCGGTCGTACTCACCTTGGACGCCATAGCAATCTTGCGCGCTGTTGCGCCCGATGGCGCCGCCGGCCGTCGCGCCGACGATGGCGCCAAGCGCGGTGCCTTCGTCGCGGACGCCGCGATTTCCGGCCACTTCGCGGCCCAGAAGGGCGCCAACCACCCCGCCGATCACGGCGCCGCCGACGGTACGGTTTTGGCGCGATCGTTCACATTGCTGATTGGCGACGTGCTCTTCGTGGTAGCTGCGGTATTGCTGAGCCGCCGCCGGTTGGGCAAACGCCATCAGGGCGGTCGCGACAGCGGCTGCGGTGAGAAGGTGACGGCGCATTCGGGGTGGCTCCTCTAACGTGGGCCAGAGAAAAGCAAATTCAGTCTGAACGGCACATGAAGCGTATGAACCGCCTTTCCCGATCCCGGCCCCAACAGGCCCGGAAGGCCGAAATTCCAGCCCCGGAAGAGCGGGTGCTGGAGATTTCGGCAATGGGGTCGCGTGGCGATTCCACCTCTGGGGGAGAAAGCGGCCCCATCTACATCCCCTACGCGCTGCCAGGCGAACAGGTGCGCGCCCGCGTTGCCGGCGGCCGGGGAGAGTTGATCGAGGTGCTGCGTCCCAGCCCGGAGCGCCAGGGGCCCGCGTGCCGGCACTTTGGCCGCTGCGGCGGCTGCCAGTTACAACATTGGGCGGACGCGCCGTACCTGGCGTGGAAGCGCGAGCAAGTGGTGGAGGCGCTGGCCAAGCGCGGGTTCGGCGGCGTTGCGGTTGAACCTACGATCGCTGCTTGGGGCGAAGGCCGGCGCCGCGCTGCGGTTCACGCGGCGCGGCAAAATAGTCAGGTCCGCATCGGCTTCATTGAACGTGGCGGCGCGCGCCTAACGCCGATCACGCAGTGCCCAGTGCTCGCACCGCGACTCGAAGCCACTGTGCTGAGGCTCGGCCCGCTAGCTGAACTCGCGTTGCCACAGCGCGGCGAAATCACCATGCAATGTTTGCTGACCGACAGCGGGATCGACATCTCGATCAAAGGCGCCGGTCGTGTCGATCTGCTGAGCCGCGCGCAGCTTGAAAAACTGATTGCTGAAGCAAATGCGCTCGATCTCGCGCGCCTGTCGTTCGACGGCGATCCGATCGTTGAGCGCACAAAGCCAATATTGCGCATGGGAAAGGCAATCGTCCGTCCGCCGCCAGGCGCATTCTTGCAGCCGACGGTGCTCGGCGAGGAGACACTTGCCGACCTGACGCTTGAAGCTTTGCAGGGCGCCAAGCGCGTTGTCGATCTCTTCTCGGGGATCGGCACCTTCGCTCTGCGGATTGGCGAGCATGCCGAAGTCTTGGCCTCCGAGGGCGACACTGAGATGCTGGCGGCGCTGAAGAATGCGGCGGACGGCGCTGGCGGCGCGCTGAAAGAAATATCTATTCTCCGCCGCGATCTGCTGCGCACGCCGCTCTCGACCTTGGAAATGAAGAAGTTTGACGCCGCCGTGATCGATCCGCCGCGTTCCGGCGCCCGCCAGCAGGCCGAGCAGATCGCCCGGGCGCCCATCCGCAAGTTGGCTTATGTTTCCTGCGATCCCGCAAGCTTTGCGCGCGACATCAAAGTGCTGATCGAGCATGGCTTTACGCTAACCAAGCTAACGCCCGTCGATCAATTCCGCTGGAGTCCACACATCGAGCTGGTCGGGGCATTCGAGCGATGAGCAAAAAGACGACGCTCCTCGGTTGCGAGCGCTCGCGGCGCAAGCGTGATCCGGTCGCTGACGTCGCGCCGTTAGAGGATGGTTACTGGCGGCGCAAGAAGCTCACCGAAATGTCGGAACGGGAATGGGAAGCGCTTTGCGATCGCTGCAGCAAGTGTTGCGTGATTTCGATCGAAGACGCCGACACTGGTGAACTCTATCTCACCGATGTTTCTTGCAAACTCTTCGACACCAAGACTTGTGGTTGCAGCGACTACGCCAATCGCAAGCAATACGTGCCCGATTGCGTCAAGCTCACGCCGAAGAACGTACCGAAGCTGGATTGGCTGCCGCGCACTTGCGCATATCGCTTGGTCGCAGAAGGCAAGGATCTCTTCTGGTGGCACCCGTTGGTCTCGGGCGACGAAAACACCGTACACATCGCCAAAGCTTCGGTGCGCAACAAGACGCGTCCCGAAGGCAGGTTGCAAATGTCCGGTCTAATCAAGCGCATCACCCGTTGGCCTACGCCGCTGGAAAAGCCGCCTGCCAAGTATCGCCGGCGTAAACGGGTAAGGCGCTAGGCGCGCCTGCTAGCCGCACGGCGTTTCGCGCACGTCGATGGACGCACTGCCGAGGCGGCATCCGTTCGATGGGATTGTGCGATTGCCTTGTCCGATCGTGTCGTCGGCGTCGATGTCATCGTCATCCATTGCAAGTAGCGTGACGGTGTCGCGATGGTCAGCGTTGGAAAATTGGCCGCCACTAGCAACCTTTTCCTGCGACGCTCGTGACGGTAGAGATGCGAGCCTGCGGGCGCTACAATGGCGTCCATGAGCTTGATGCGCGATCTTGGCCGCGCCCGATACGCCGCCGCGCAAGGCGCGCGCGTGGCTTGGTACATGGGCCAGTACCTGCTTGCGCGCCGCATTTCCGGCCCGTTCGATCGCCCCGGCGAACCCAAGTTTGAGCCGCAAGCTGCTGAAGGCGATACTGTGCGTATCCGCGCAGCATTTCTCGACCTCTTCGCGCGGGATCGCGCCAACATCGAAGCTGGTCTCTATCCTGCGCCAAACGATATTCGCGTCACGCGCGCTATCGAGGCGTTGCGTAGCTCTGCCAATTTCTTTCGCGACTTGCCGAAAGTCGATCAACGCCGGCTTGAACGCAGCGGTACGGAAGTACGTGCAGGGGCAAACGGCGAGGGCCGATATCCCAATTACTATCTGCAGAACTTCCATTATCAGACTGGCGGTTGGCTCAGCCAAGACAGCGCCAAGCTTTACGATACGCAGGTCGAGATTTTGTTCGGCGGCGCCGCCGACGCCATGCGGCGTATTGCACTCGGTTCGCTCGCGCGCGCGATACGCGGCACCGATCAGCGTCGCATAAAGTTGCTGGATGTTGCGAGCGGCAATGGCCGCTTCCTGCGTCAAGCGCTTGCCGCGTTCCCGCGCATTCCCGCAACCGGGCTCGATCTTTCGCCGGCCTACTGCGAAGAGGCGCGTAAGCGGCTATCCGATTGGCCGCAAGTGGAGATCGTCACCGGCGCCATCGAACATGCTCCGTTCGACGATGAGAGCTTCGACGCCGCAACTTGCATCTATCTTTTCCATGAATTGCCGCCGCGCGTGCGCCGTGATGCGGCGCGTGAAATTGGACGCATCCTAAAGCCTGGCGCAAACTTTGTGTTGGCAGACTCAATCCAAACCGGCGACGCCGCCGATCTCGACCGCATGCTGGAATATTTCCCCGTGGGCTTTCACGAGCCGTATTTCACGTCCTACCTGAAGGAAGACTTTGTCGGGCTATTTGCTGAGAATGGGTTCGAGGTTGAGGAGACCGAGCTCGCCTTCCTCACCAAGGTGACGCGTTTTCGGAAGCGCTAACGGGCTTCGCTGCGCCGGCGGCTTCAGCTGAATAGGCATAATCGTCGTACGACGACCGGGACTGGCCAGCGTAAAGATCGGCAATCGCTCGCCTTAAATCTTCGTCCGACGTCTGCTCCATGCTGGGCGGAGGCGTGCCGTCGTTCTCGCCGGCGAGATCCTCGGCGGGGACTGTTGCCGCTTCGGTGATCGGCAAGGACTCGTCCCACGAAGCGCGCTGCACGCGGTCGCTCACATACTGCGCGGCGTCAGTGACGCGGACGTGAGTGATGGGCTGTTCGCGATGGTAGGGCGCGCGCTCTGACCCGAAGTCAAAGCCACCGGAAATCATCACGTTCACGGAGGCAATCCCGAACGTCGCGATCCCCGCGAATGCGCCAAACGCCATCAAGCGCTCTCTTAGAACTGGGTTGTCGTCGAGCATGACCATCGGTCTCCGCTCGACAAACGACGAGGCCTCCGCCCCTGTTCCTGCGTGCCGTTTACAAAGGCAGTTGGAGAACAGCGGGTTCGGAAGGGCTCGGGTCAATCTTCAGAATCTCAAATGAGACGTCTGGGATTGCAGGTGCTTCGACCACAGCGCGTTCGACCAGCGGACCGCCAAGCAACTCCTCGGTGGTGAAACTGTAGTCCACTTCGGCGGCAGCCTTCATGCTCTCGCTCGGCGCGACCTCCTCCACTACCGTTTCGGGTTCTTCGACTGGCCGGGAGACCGTTGCAACGCGTGCGGGCGTATATTCCGCCGCGTAGGCCGAGTGAGGCGCGAAATCCGCCCCTCCGGTGACGACGGCGTCAACGCTGCCGATGGCGAAAAGTGTAATGAAAGCAAAGGTCGCGTACATTGCCGCACGATCCTGTTGCTTCGGGCTGCGCTTGAACCGCCAAAGCGCCACTCGTGCTCTGCGGAAGGCGGTGCGCAAGCGAGGGCCGATCTCGCGAACGCGCTGCTGGAAGGAAATGCGTTGGCGACGACGGCCTTGTTTTTGCGTCCGTACCATTTTCCCGATCCCCACAGGAACGGCACGGTTTGTACGCGCGTTCGTGGCGCAATGCCAGACAAAGACGATGCTCTCGCCGGGCTCCGCGCCCGCGCTTACGAACTTGCCGACACGGGTCGCTACATTGATTGGGCTTCGATCAGCGCAGATCTCGTTGACGAGGGTTCGCCGGAAGTGATTGTTCGCCGCCTCACGCACGACGTCCTTTTTCAGACCATGCTCCGAAATCGCATCGCCTCCGCCAAGGGCGGCTAAATCCGAAGTCCCGGACGTTGCAGGGAACCTTTCGGAGCCGTAACGTCCGGCCCCTGGAGGGGGGGACATGTCAGAAGGCAAGGTCGCCATCGTCACAGTGCACGGCACCGGCGACACGGCGGACAGCGCGGACGGCGCGAAGTGGTTTCAGCGGGGCTCACAATTCACTCAGCGGCTGCTCCAGCACCTCAGTAGCCAGGGAATAGCCGGCGAAATCGTTCCGCATTTGTGGAGCGGCGCGAACAGTGCCTGGGACCGCGAGCGCGGCGCCAATAAGCTCGCGGGCCGGATCCGTGGGCTCTATAGGCACTACGACACGATCCACGTCGTCGGCCACAGCCACGGCGGCAATGTCGCCAACGACGCTGCGGTGCTGCTGAAGTGGGGACTCCGCCGCACCGCGCAGCGCGAGAAGTTCGATAGTCTCACCACCGTCGGCACGCCGTTCTTCAACGTGAAGACAGGTTGGCTCCAGAAGCTCGCAGGCATTCTGTTTCTGATCATCGCGTGGGCCAGCGTCGTCGTGTTTCCGCTGATCGCCGCCTACATGATCTATGATGTCGCGAGTGGCGAGAATTCGATGGAGATCGCGGCGGGTCAGGAGATTTTCGTCGTGTTGGCCTATGTGCTTATCGTCGGGCCATGCACGCTTTTCATGTTGCAGCTTTCGCGGCAAGGCATTCGCCGAATCTTGCGCCCGCGCTCCGGCGGACGGACGCGCACTTCGGTGTTCAGCATCTGGCACGATAATGACGAGGCGATCTCGTTTCTGCAGCGCGTCGAAGAGGTAAACCTCGAACCTTTTCCGCGCGGATCATTGTTCCGTGGCTCGCGGGGCGCCGCAGTTAGCATTGGCGTGTTGGCCGTGCTTCTGATCGGCTTCGCCAATCCACTGCTCTATGCGTTTGGATTGGCGGATATGCTGAATTTCAATACGTCGGGCGCGGACGAAAACGTCGCGAGCAATATCATCGCTGTTGCAGTCATGAGCCTGTTGATCGCGCCAGCCACGTTTACCGTGGTCTATCTGATCTACCGCTTTCTTGTGGGCGGCGCGCAGGAGATCGGGGCGAGAGGGTCGATGAATAGATTCATAGGCGGAGTGCTGCGCGGCGTCGCTATGGGACGGGACGGCGATCAGGTATTGTGCAACGTGTCGCCGCGCTCGCATACCCATGCGACGCAGGAACTCGTGCTGACCGGCGAATGCGCCGCTCGCATGCAGGAGGGCGCCAACGATGCAGCGAGCAAGCTGATTGAGAAATATCGTTGGGCGCTGTTCAGCGTTGGTGGCGATTCAAGCGCCTCGCTGACCAATATCACCACTGACGCGATGACATGGGACAGCCTGATCCACACGACCTATTTCGATCAGCCGGAGGTGGCGGCCGCTATCGGCGATCACATTGCGCGGACCGTTCGCGAGAGCGCACACGCCGCAATGCCGGCGCCGAGTTCAGCTCCGGCCAGTCTGCCCGCGATGGCGTAACATAGCGTCGGCGAGGACGCAGGCCACCATGGCTTCCGCGACCGGCGCGCCGCGAATGCCCACGCATGGGTCGTGGCGGCCCTTGGTCGAGATATCGGCGTTCTGTCCGTCGCGCGTGATGGTTTGGCGCGGTGTGAGGATCGACGAAGTCGGCTTGATCGCAAGGCGCGCGATGATCGGTTGGCCCGTCGAGATGCCGCCTAGTACGCCGCCGGCGGCGTTGGAGAGAAACACCGGCTTGCCGTCGTTGCCAGCGCGCATCTCATCGGCGTTCTCGACGCCAGTGAATTCGGCTGCCCCGAAGCCGGCGCCAATCTCAACACCTTTCACGGCGTTGATGCTCATCAGCGCGCCGGCGATCTCGGCGTCGAGTTTGCCATAGATTGGCGCTCCCCAACCAGCTGGGACGCCTGTCGCTTCAATTTCAACGATGGCGCCGACGGAGTTTCCGTCTTTGCGCGTAGCATCGAGCAAATCTTCCCAGCGTTTTGCCGTCTCGGCATCAGGGCACCAGAACGGATTGTTCTCGGTCTCAGCCCAATCCCAGCGGCCGCGATCAATGGCGATCTTGCCGATTTGCACGACCGCGGCGCGGATTTGGACGTCGCCGAGCACACGGCGAGCGACCGCGCCTGCAGCCACACGCGCCGCTGTTTCGCGCGCGGATGAGCGGCCGCCGCCGCGATAGTCGCGCAGGCCGTACTTCGCGTCGTACACATAGTCCGCGTGGCCGGGCCGATACAGGTCGCGGATGTCGTCATAGTCTTTGCCGCGCTGGTCGATATTCTCGATCATCAGCGAGATCGGCGTGCCGGTGGTAACCTGACCTTCCGTACGATCGTCCTCGAACAGACCCGAGAGAATTTTCACCTCATCGGGTTCGCGCCTCTGGGTAACGAAGCGGCTCGTGCCGGGCGCGCGGCGGTTCAGCCAATACTGAATGTCGGCGGCTGTCAGCGGTAAGCCGGGCGGGCACCCGTCAACGACGCACCCAAGCGCTGGTCCGTGGCTTTCGCCCCAGGTGGTGACGCGGAAAAGGTGGCCGAACGTATTGTGGGACATCTCACTCAAAGCACTTATATCGATAGATCATAGAAGGGGAGCACGATTCCTTGTCCGGCGACGACCTCATCCCGCCTTCCCCCAAGTATGACCCTACGGCCCCGTCGCCGCCGGATGATGCGGCGCTGTTTGCCGAGAATGAACCGTTTGCGCTGTTCGAGCGCTGGTTCAAGGAGGCGAAGGACAAGGAGCCGAACGATCCCAACGGCATGGCGCTCGCCACCGCCGACGCGTCGGGGTTTCCCGATGTTCGCATGGTGCTGATGAAGAGCTTCGAGGACGGCGGTTTCGTCTTCTACACCAATGCTGAAAGCGCAAAGGGCAGCCAACTCGCTGAGAACCAGCGTGCGGCAATTGTCTTTCATTGGAAGTCGCTGCGCCGCCAAGTGCGCGCGCGCGGCGTAGTCTCGTTTGTCTCAGATGCTGAGACCGACGCCTATTTCAAGAGCCGCGATCGGGGCGCGCGCCTGGGCGCCTGGGCCAGTGCGCAATCGCGGCCGCTGGAGGATCGTCTGGCGCTGGAGAAGCGCATCGCCGAGTATGCGCTGAAATACGGCGTGGGCGAGGTGCCGCGGCCCGGCTACTGGCGCGGCTATAAGCTGACGCCGCTCAGCTTCGAATTCTGGCGCGATCGCCCGTTCCGGCTGCACGACCGGCTGACATTCACGCGTGACGATCCGAGTCAGCCTTGGCGCAAGGCGCGCCTTTACCCCTGACGGCCGCTATGGCCCGATTCAGTCCTGAGCATTTGACCCCGAGCGCCCGGCGCCGCTTTAATTGTCCCAACGACATAACGGGAGGCAAAGGCGATGCTCGGGCTCATGCAGAATTGGCCGTTGACGGTGGATCGGATCCTCGATCACGCCAACAGCGCATTTCCAGGTCGCGAAGTCGTCACCCGGGCCGTCGAAGACGGTCAGCTCCGGCGAACCTCGTACGCGAGCATCTACCCGCGCGCAAAGCAGGTCACCAACGCGCTGCGCGAACGCTCGATCGCATTGGGCGATCGGGTCGCGACGCTGGCTTGGAATACCGAGCGCCATCTTGAAGCTTGGTACGGTGCGATGGGCATGGGCGCTGTCTTACACACGCTGAACCCACGGCTTTTCCCAGAACAGATTGCCTGGATCGTTAATCACGCTGAAGACAAGATCATCTTCTTCGATGTCACCTTCGCCCCGATCGTCGAAAAGATCGCGCCGCTGCTGAAGAGCGTTCAGCTCTATGTGGCGTTCACGGACCGGGCGAACCTTCCGCAATCGTCCTTGCCGATGATTGCCTATGAGGATTTCATCGCCGGCCAATCGAGTGAAGCGCGGTGGGGCGGCTTCGATGAGAACACCGCGTGTGGGCTCTGTTACACATCGGGCACCACCGGCGATCCGAAAGGCGTGCTCTATTCGCATCGTTCGAATGTGCTTCACGCCATGGCCGCCAATCAGACCGACGTGTTTGGCTGCGGGGCCAAAGATGTCGTGATGCCGATCGTGCCGATGTTTCACGCCAATGCGTGGGCGATCGCTTTTGTCGCGCCGATGTGCGGGGCCAAGCTGATTATGCCAGGGGCGAAGCTCGATGGCCAAAGTGTCTACGAATTGCTGGAAGGCGAGAAGGTCACTTTCACCGCGGCGGTGCCAACGGTGTGGCAGGGGCTTTTGGGCTTCCTGCGTGAACACAACCTCAAGCCGACGACATTAAAGCGCGTCGCAATCGGCGGATCAGCCATTCCCGAAACGGTTCTGCGCGCGTTCGAGGAAGAATACGGCGTCGAAGTCATCCATGCCTGGGGCATGACCGAGATGAGCCCCGTCGGCACCACCGGCAAGCTGTTGCCCGATCATTACGCGCAAGACCACGAGGCGCAGATCAAAGCGAAAATGAAGCAGGGACGCGTGCCGTTCACTGTCGAGATGAAGATTGTCGATGATGAAGGAAAACCCATGCCGCACGACGGCAAGGCGTTCGGTCGCCTCATGGTGCGCGGGCCCTCGGTGGCGCGGGCCTATTTCAAGAATGCCGGCGCCAAGAACGAACGTGGCGAATGTCTGGAGACTTGCGGATTCTTCGACACCGGAGATGTGGCCACCATCGATCCGCTTGGCATCATGCAAATCACCGATCGCGCCAAGGACGTCATCAAATCGGGCGGGGAGTGGATCAGCTCGATCGATATCGAGAACATCGCTATGGGGGCGGAAGGCGTCGCCAACGCGGCCGTGATCGGCGTCGCGCATCCCAAATGGGACGAGCGCCCCTTGCTGATCATCCAACCGAAGCCCGGCGCCAAGCCGACGAAGGAAGGCGTGCTGAAGTTCCTGGAAGGGAAGATCGCGAAGTGGTGGACGCCTGATGACGTCCAATTCGTCGAAGCCATTCCGTTGGGCGCTACCGGCAAGATCAACAAGCTGGCGCTCCGCGAGCAGTTTAAAGACTACAAGCTGCCGACCACGCAGGCGGCGGAGTAGCGGTGGAACCGAGGCTGGGGTGGCGCGTTCCCACGCCAGACCGCGCTGAAGGCACGACCCCACGGCCCCACCCTTTGGAGATGGTCAATCGACGCCATTGAAACGGCTCCGGGCCACCGGGGCCGTTTCTGTGCCTTGCGTTATGTCCAACGGAATAGGCCGCCAGCCCGAATTCGCAGCCTTCCGGCGCCCGGCTAGCATCGAAACCCACGAGGCAGGGTTGCGAGATGCGCTACCGGATAGAGTTTCTGAAGGAGACAATTGGCGAGAACTTCGTGTGCGACGTCCGTCCGCCATTGGATGTGGAGTTGGCGACCGCGCGCCTGCAAGCGATCATCTGGGGCGCCAGCGTTCGAGAAGACCTCGGCGCCACGGGCTTTCAAATCCGCGATTTGCGCCATCAAGGCTGCATCGTCACCCTTGAGGATTTCAACGATCCGCCGCCCACGCTGCACTGATGCTTAACGGGACGTTGCTGCGAAATCGGCATCGGTCGTATCAAATTCTTATCTGCACGCCCCCTATATTGAGAGCATGAACAAGTCCGCTCTCAAGTCTGTGTTGTGGCGCACATTCGGCGGCGTCGTCGGTGTGGCGCTGCTGCTGGGCATGGCTTTCGCCCTCAACAGCTTTGTCACGGTTACTGGCGTTAATCTCGCCTAGGCTAGCCGATACTCGGTATCGACGCAGGGCGGATCAAGCGTGACGACGCGCCCGAGTTGAACCAAACGAATCATGTGCGCCAGCACTGAATGACATGCTGCTGGGTGCAGGCGCTTGTCGACGTCGGCGTAGATGACTGCGACCATGTCTTTGATGCGTGTATGGCCTGCCTGCATCTGTGCGATGATTTGATCCTCGCGCGCGCGGCGATGGTCGATGAAGGCCTGTACGAACGGGCGTACCTCGTGCACGGGCGGGCCATGCGTGGGCCACAACGCGGCGTAGTCGCGGTCGAGCACCTTCTCTAGGCTGTTGAAGTAATCGGTCATGTCGCCATCCGGCGGGCCGATCACTGTTGTCGACCAGCCCATGATGTGGTCGCCGGGAAAGAGCGCATTTTCTTCGATCAGCGCATAGGCCATGTGGTTCGTCGTGTGGCCTGGCGTGAACACGGCCTCGATCGTCCAGCCTGGGCCGGTAAAGCGTTGGCCGTCTTCAACATCGATGTCTGGTGTGAAGTAGTGGTCGTCGCTTGCTTCCAACCGTAGCTCGTCGCAGTCGCTCGGCTTCGGCGGCAGCTTGCTGGCGTAGACTTTCGCGCCGGTGCGCTCCGCGAGCGGATGCGCGGCTGGCGAATGATCCATATGCCGATGGGTGACGAAGATGTGGGTGACCTTTTCGCCTTCGACCGCTCGCAAGAGTGCGTCGATGTGCTCGGCGGCGTCAGGGCCGGGGTCGATGATCGCGACCTCGCCGTGGCCAATGATGTACACCCCGGTGCCCTTGAATGTGAAAGGCCCGGGATTGTTGGCGACAAGCCGGCGGATCAGCGGGGAAACCTGCTGCGCTTTCTCGTATTCGAAGTCCATGTCACGGACGAATGGGATCGCGGCCGCCATCAGCGCGGCTCAGCCAAGAACGAACTTACGGAACGCATCCCGCAACATGTAGGTAGCCTTGATCTTGTCAGGCAGGTTGAGGCCAATGGGAGGGCCCATGTCCGTCTTGTTGGCGTCGACGATATAGAGTTTACCGTCATTGCGATCGCGCAGAACATCCACACCGCCCCAATCCAGGCCAATCTCGCGCGTGAAGGCGCTGATCTGATCCATCTCTTCGCGGCTGAACACTTCTTCCGGCGCCCTCAGCAGCACTTCGGTGTTCGTATTGAGGAAGCGCTTGGTTACTTCGCGCCGCTTGATAAAGACGCAGACCGGCCTGCCGCCCACCGTGCAAGTGCGGAGGTCTTCGACAAGGCTCAGATCGGCGTGGGTGCGGTTGTCGACGACGCGCTGATAGACACGTCCAGGAACGGCCGACGTTGGACACTGGACAATGCGCCCGTCATGGGCCGCGTTAATTTCCGACTTCTCGACCGCAAAACCAGTAAATGTCGCCGGATCAACCGCCAGCGGATTGCCAAAGGCGGCGGCGCATGCCCGCGAGACGTTCGTTTTCGAGACATCGCGGCAACCGAAGTTCACGAGCTTAGCACCCGACTTCAACTTGGCCGGTGGGTCGTTTGGACTGAATGTCGCGTCCTCGAACTGCATCACAACGTCGGCTTGGGATGCGTCCTTGGCCAATTGGGCTCCGGCCGTCCGCGAGACTGAGAAAATCAAATACCAGGGCCGTGCGCGCTCCGGAGTGAAGAAGATGGTAAAGCGCGGTTCGAGCGGTTTGACGGCTTTCGCGGCGAAGAAATAGCGAAACCACGCCGTAACCTGATTGATGACTGACGGCGAGTAGGGAACCCGCGCGCCGGTCTTTCGAACCGTGAGGCCGGTTAGGCCGAACTCAAAGTCCTTAAGCCAGACAGATCCAGAGGTCTGGAACACGCGGGGTGTTGCGTCAGTCACCGGGTCAAAGGCTCCGCGGCGCCGCGTTTGCAGCGAGGCGCGCTATGCAAAGCGCCGTCGCTGTTTGTCTGTTTACCTTGGATCGCGTGCGCACCGTGCTGCTCGCCCTGTCCCTGATCGTCTTGTTGAAGATGGCTTGGATACTCTTGCTGCCGACCTTCGGCGGCTAAGCCTTGGGCGCCAGCGTTTCGAGCGCCCCCCGCGCCCCCGATAAGTCGTAACCTGCCTTTTGAGCCAAGGCGATAATTTCGTCAGGCGTATGGCTCCCCGCCAACGCCCGCGCCAGAGCCCAGGCTGTTATTGAGCGGGTGCCGCTTCGGCAATAGGCAAGGACAGGGCTCTTTGCCTCATCCAGGGCCTGTGCGGTCTCCATGACTACCGTAGGGGCTGGCGGAAGCCCTGAAAACGGGATCGATCTGAAATCGAGCCCCGCGGCCTCAGCTGCTGCCTTGATTTCGGCAGCGGAAGGTTGATCCGGGGCTTCGTTGTCGGGGCGATTGGCGATGATGGTCTTGAAGCCCTCGGCCGCGGCGCGCGCGACATCTTCTATCCCAAGCTGTACTGAGACAGCGAAGTCCGGCGTCACGCGTTTGAAGTTGCTCATCACTTCACCCTACATCCCCAAGTTGACACGGCCTTGCGGGGACGCAAGGTTTCGCACGCCTCGCCACTGCTTCGGCGCCACCAGGACGACCTGAGAATGCTAGCTCAAGCCGTGCGGCGCCTAGCCCTAGCGATACCAACACTCCTCGCAATTGTCGCTGCTGCTTTTGTGCTGATGCACTTGGCGCCTGGCGGTCCGTTCACGAAGGAGCGTCAAGTACCGCCAGAGATCGAGCGCCGCCTCGAAGCTGAGTACGGCCTTGATCTGCCGATTGGCCAACAATTGCTGCGTTACCTCGTTGGCGATGAAGGGCGGGGTGGGCTGATCCGTGGCGATCTTGGCCCTTCGATGACCTACAAGGACAAGAACGTCGGAGAGATTATCGCTGAAGGCGCGCCGACGAGCGCCATTCTTGGCTTTAGTGCGATGGCGTTGGCGCTTGTGATCGGGACATTTCTCGGCGTGATCGCTGCGCTCCGGCAGAACAAGGGCCAAGACTATCTGGTGATGGCGTTCGCCATCGCGGGGGTATGCCTGCCGCCGCTTGTTGTCGGTCCGATCATGCAGCTGTTCTTCGGCGTTGAATGGCAGCTCCTGCCCACCGCTGGCCTTCACCGCGACGAATACGGTCTGCGGTATTTGATCTTACCAGTATTTACGCTTTCGCTGCCGATCATCGCAGTGGTGTCGCGTTTGATGCGCGCATCGATGATCGAGGCCTTGCGCTCCAACGCCATTCGCACCGCGCGCGCCAAGGGTCTGCCAGAACGGCAGGTGATCTGGCGCCATGCCTTGCCGATCGCAATGTTGCCTATTGTCTCTTACGCTGGTCCCGCCTTGGCTGCCGTTATGTCCGGCTCGTTCGTCATTGAGACGGTGTTTGCGCTTCCCGGCATCGGCAAGCAATTCGTGCTTGCGGCCCAGCAGCGTGACTACACGCTCGTGATGGGCGTGGTGCTCATCTACTCGTTCCTGATTATTCTTCTGAACCTCGCGGCCGATCTTACCTATCGCGCGCTCGATCCGCGGAGCCGCACGGCATGAGCGACATCCTGATCGACGACGCGCCTCAGCCACAGGCGGTGAAGGGACGTTCACTCTGGGAAGACGCGCGCCGGCGTCTGATGCGTAATCCTGCTGCTGTGACGAGCCTGTACGTCGTTGCAATCCTCGTGCTTATCGCGGTGTTTGGTCCGGTCCTCTGGGTTCACAAGTACGATACGATCTTCCGCGACAGCGTCGCCATCGCGCCGACTTGGAAGAACATGCACCTTCTCGGCACGGACACTGAGGGCCGCGATATGGTTGCGCGCCTCATCCTCGGGCTCGGCATTTCGATGTTGGTGGGGCTCGCGGCGACGGTCGTGGCGCTTACGATTGGCGTGCTGTGGGGCGCCATCGCCGGCTTCATTGGCGGCTGGTTGGACGACGCGATGATGCGCTTTGTCGACGTTCTCTACGCCATCCCGTTCGTGTTCTTCGTCATCGTGCTCATGACGGTGGTCCAGTTCGATGACCCAGTGCTCAATTTGGTGTTGATTTTCTGCGCCATTGGCGCGGTTGAGTGGCTGACCATGGCGCGGATTGTGCGAGGCCAGACACTATCTCTGCGACAGAAGGAATTTGTCGAGGCTGCGCGCGCAGCTGGCGCAAAGCCCCTTCAGATCGTGCTGCGCCACATCGTGCCAAACGTCGTGGGCCCGGTCGTGGTTTTCGCGACGCTGAATATCCCGGTGATCATTCTCGCTGAGAGTTTTCTGTCGTTCATCGGCCTAGGGGTGCAGGAGCCGCTGACCTCACTCGGCAGCCTCTTGTCCTATGGCAAAGACCAGATGACTACCGCGCCTTGGATGCTTATCGCACCCGCGGTGACCATGTTGATCACGCTGCTGGCGTTGAACTTTCTAGGGGATGGTCTGCGCGACGCGCTCGATCCCAAGGAACGCTGACGTCAGCTACTGCTGACGCCGCACGCGAATCGCCGGCCCGCCAGCTTCGACGTGCATCAAATAGCTTCCCAGCGATGCGCGTTCGATAGTGACTGTGCCGCCTTCGCGAACGTTGCGCGCGACTTCGTCGTCGATCTGCACCCACACCTGTCCGTTCGTCATGCGGAAGGTTGAGGGAAGGTTACGCCGCCTTGTGACGCCGGCGATTTCCATCTGAATGTTATCGATGCGCTCGAACTGCGGCGCGCTCGGATTGCTCGCGGAATTCGCGCTGCCAAAAATGCGCGAGAGCGAGGGCAAGGAGAAACCAAATGCTTCGCGATCGACCTCCTGGGCGTGTTGGCGATCGACAGCGACGAGATTGCCAGCATTTTGTGCCGACTGCAGATTGCCGACGGCGCCGTCATAACAGGCGAGGCGCTGGGCTTCGTCGGCAATGCTCCGGCACGCATAGACTTGGTTGAGCACGTCCGGCGTCGGGTGTTGTTCCTGCGCCGCAACTGATCCAGTCAAAGCGATGAAGGCCAAGCTGGCCAAGATGATGCGCATAAAGTCCCCTCCCGTCGGAAGCCGGATCATCCTAGACTGTGCGGGCAAACTTTGTCAGCCCGCGTGAGCAGGGCGGCGCGGAGACGATTATGGCGGCGTTTTGGACCGATCGGCGGCGACTGTTGCTGGGAGCGGGTGGGCTTACTGCAGCGGCTTCGCTCGGCGCGTGCGCCAACGGCCAGATCGTTGGTTTCGACAAGGCCAATCGCTCGCTCGACATCTGCAATCAGGGTGAGCCGCTCTCGCTTGATCCCCATAAGGCCTCAGGCACCTGGGAAAACAACATCATCGGCAACATGTTCATCGGTCTCACGACTGAAGACTCCAAGGGAAACCCGATTCCCGGAATGGCCGAACGTTGGCAAACCAGCGAAGACGGGCGCACGTGGACGTTTTTCCTCCGCCGCGCGCAATGGTCCGATGGCGAAGCCTGCGACGCGCACGATTTCGAGTTCGCCTTCCGGCGTATTCTCGACCCGGTCAACACGGCCGAATACGCGTCGCTGCTTTATCCGATCAAGAATGCCGAGGCGATTCAGGCGGGCCGGATGCCGCCGGACACAGTCGGCGTCACAGCGCTCGATGACCTGACGCTCGAAATCGAACTCGAGCACCCAGCAGCATATCTGCCGCAGCTTTTGATGCACTACACCACGTATCCGGTGCCGAAGCACATCGTCGAGCGCTACGGCGACGATTGGATCCATCCAGATAACATTGCCGTCAACGGCGCCTTCACCCTGATCAAATGGTGGTCGAACTACATCGTTCATCTGCAGCGCAACCCGCACTTTTTCGACGCCGCCAATGTTGTGATGGAGAACTTGTATTTTTATCCATCAAATGACGTGAACGCATCCGCACGCCGCGTCCAAAGCGGCGAGGCGGGTTGGTCAACGCGCTTCCCGTCAAATCAAGTCGATCAATTGCGTGCCGCGTTGCCAGGTTATGTCCGCGTGGCGCAGTACCTGACTTGCAACTATTTTTCCTTCAACACACTCAAAGCGCCATTCAACGACGTGCGCGTGCGTCAGGCGCTCTGTATGGCCTATGATCGCGATTGGGTGGCCAGCAACATCTATCGCACGGGCGAGCACCCCGCATATTCATTCGTGCCGCCGGGCATTTCCAACTACCCGGGGACCGCGCGGTACCGGTGGGCCGATTGGCCGATGGATCGGCGCCGCGAGGAAGCGGGACGCTTGCTTGAAGCCGCGGGCTTTGGCCCCGCCAACCCGCTGCGCTTCGAGTTCTCGCACCGCAATAGCAGCGACAATCCGCGCGTTGCGGTGATCGTTCAGGACAATTGGCGCCAGATCGCGCCGTGGGTGACCGTTGAACTGCGCGGCGTCGAGGCGCAAGTGCACTATGCTAACCTGCGGGCCAAGAATTTCGACATCGGCGACGGCGCCTGGTCGGCCGATTTCGACGACGCCAAAAACTATCTCTACCTTTTGGAGACACGCACGGGCGATCAGAACTATCCGAGTTATTCGAACGCCGAGTTTGATCGTCTGGTGCGGGATAGCGATTTCGAGCTGGATGTCGAACGGCGGGGCGAGATGATGGCGCGGGCGGAGCAAATCGCTCTCGATGAGGCGCCGATCTGCACCAGCGTGTTCATCAACTCAACAAACCTCGTTCACCCCGATCTCACCGGCTACGAGGATAATATCAACGACTATCACCGCGCACGCTGGTTCGGGATCAGGAATACCTAGAACGGCCCACCGGCTTCTTCGGCGCCAATCGCCTTGATTGCGAACGCATAGTCGTGTGCGAGCTCACGAAAGAACTCGAAGCGCCCGGCGCTGCCCGCGTGGCCGGCGCCCATGTTCATCTTCAGCAGGATGGGCCGGCCGCTCGTCGTGTGCGGGCGAAGTTTCGCCGCCCACTTTGCAGGCTCCCAATAGGTGACGCGCGGATCGGTGAGGCCGCCGGTCGAAAGAACGGCTGGATAGGCTTTCGTCGCAACGTTCGTGTAGGGGCAATACGACGCCATATAGTCGTACGCCGCGGGATCTTCGAGCGGGTTGCCCCACTCAGGCCATTCCGGCGGCGTCAGTGGCAGCGAGGTGTCGCTCATCGTGTTGATCACATCGATGAACGGCACGCCGCCGATGACACCCGCCCATAGGTCGGGGCGCATGTTGTTGATCGCCCCCATGAGCAAGCCGCCCGCGGACCGGCCCTCACAGACGATGTTGCCGGGGCGGCCGTAACCGGCGCCAATTAGTTCTTCGGCCACTGCGATGAAATCGGTGAAGGTGTTGCGCTTGTTGAACCGGCGTCCATCCTGGAACCAGCCGAACCCCATCTCCGAACCGCCGCGCACGTGCGCGATCGCGTAGATCCAGCCGCGATCGACAAGGCTGAACCGCCGGATCGAGAAATCCGCGTCCATCGAGATGCCATATGAACCATAGCCGTAGAGGAAGAGCGGAGCGGTGCCGTTGAGTGGGGTGCCGCGTTTCATCAGGATAGTGATTGGGATGCGCTTGCCGTCGCTCGCCGTCGCGAAGAAGCGTCCGGTTTGATAGTCGTCTGGGTTGTGGCCGGACGGGATTTCCTGAGTCTTGCGCAGTACTTGTGTCTTCGCGCTCATGTCGTAGTCGAACCACTTGAGCGGCGTTGTCGGAGATTCGTACACGTAACGCAGCGTTGTCGTGTCGAACTCGTATCCGCCAGCGACCTCGATATTGTAGGCCTGCTCAAAGAGCGAAATGTCATGCTCGGCGCCGTCGCCGCGTTGGCGAATGACGATGCGCGGCAACGCATTCACGCGTTCGGAGCGAACGAGATAATCCTTGGTTGCGTGGAGGCCCAAGATGTATCGGCCCTCTTCATGCGCCATGAATTCCCGCCAGTTCGCGCGCGCGGTGCGCCCTGGCTCAGCGGTCATGATCTTGAAATCGACAGCGCCATCGGCGTTGGTCACGATGTACCACCGGCCATCCCAGTGCGTCGGCGTGTAGAGCATGTCTGGTTCGCGCGCGTTGAAGAGCGTCGGCGTCGCGGTCGGGTTCGATGCCGGGATCGTGTAATACTCGGATTGGCTGCCGTTGCCGGCGCTGATCAGGATGAAGTCTTCGCTCTCGGTCGGGCCGACACTGAGGAAGAAGCCATCATCGGGCTCGTCGTACACAAGTGTGTCTTCGCCGCCGCGCGCCGGGCGGCGATAGATCTTTGCCGGGCGACCGTTGTTGTCGCGGAAGGTCCAGAAAATGTAGCGCGAATCCGGCGACCAGCAGAAGTCGCCGGTGCAATCGCTGACATGCGAAGCAAGCGTTTGGCCGCTTGCGAGATCCTTCACGTAGACCGTGTAAATCTCGGAGCCTTGCTCATCGACCGCGTATGCAAAGAGCGAATGGTCCGGCGAATGCTGGGCGGCGATGACTTTGTAGAATGTCTTGCCCTGCGCCTGCGCATCGACATCGACCAGCACTTGTTCGGCGCCGCCGTCGCGTGGCTGGCGGGCGTACTTAGGGTGCTGCGCGCCAGTTTCGAAGCGCCGGTAATATTCCCACGGGCCGTCTGGCGTCGGCACGGATGAATCGTCCTCTTTCGTACGACCGCGCATCTCCTGGTAGATGCGCTCCTGCAGCGCCGCCGTGGATGCCATCTGCTGTTCGCGATAGGTGTTCTCTTCTTCGAGGTAGGCGCGGATTTCTGGCTTCAACAGCGATGGATCGCGCATCACTTCCTGCCAATTGTCGTCCTTCAGCCAGGCGTAATTGTCGGTCCGTGTACGGCCGAGTTGGGTGATTGTCTTTGGCTCGATGCGCGCCACGGGCGGCGCAAGTGGTGGCGTTTCTGGCATGGGAGCATCCGTTGAAGCGCAAGCAGGAAGGAGGGCGGTGACCGCAACAGTGGCGCTGGCCTGAAGAAGTTCACGACGGTTCATAGATCGCCTTCTGCGAGGAATGATTGGGTCGGGTCAATTGGCTAGGTAAGGCGCAGCAGAATGGCGGTCGCGTCATCGCTCTGCTTGAAGCGCGGATGGCGCGAGCCGCCCGCGTCCGCCAGCTCAACCGCTCTCAATTCACGGCCAAGTTCTTGTAGGCCAGCGCCGATCGCCGCGGTCACCAGCTCTGCAGGCTCGTAGGCGTTGTAGCGGTCGGAAAGTGCGGCAAATCCGTCGGTCATCAGCAGCAGGTGAGCCGGCCGCTTCAGCCTCAACGTCCATGAGCGCGCGTGATCGGCGCAGGCGGGGTGCAGCCCGAAAGTCCAAACCTTGCCGCTCTCCTGATTGAGCGCAGCGCGATTGCGCCTCAGGGTTTCAATGGCGGCTTTGCGCTTGAGCAGCGGTTTGTCGGCCTCAGGCTGCATGGCCGCCAGTTTTACCTCGTCGTCAATGCCGCCATGACCGCCGGTGACCTGCACGCCGTCACTGTCGAGCGCGAAAATCCGGCAATCGCCGAGATCGATCCCCTCGATCGCGCCGCGCTCGTTTTCTGCGATCATCAGCAAGGATGCTGTCGGCAATTGCCAACGTTCCACGCTCATCCCGCGCGTCAGGTATGAAAAAGCGCTCGCCGCGGTTTCGCTTGCTGTCCGCACAGCTTCGCGTAGATCGCCATACGTCCACGCGTTCAAGCTGGTATTCGCAACTTGCGCTATCCAGCTGGCGTCTGAGGCTGTCTTGGTCAGCGGCGTTTCCGAGAGATCGGTCGCACCATCAATCACCCAGGCCGACTTGTGCTGAAAGCCCAGCGTGTCGTCGTTCTGCTTGGCGCGGTCCCCGGCGAGGGAGATCGCCTCAACGAAAGTAAGCATCAGCCAGGGAAAACCAGCGAGACCACTTCGGCCACGCACGCGGGCCGCTCTTGGCCTTCAAGCTCAAGCGTGAACTCGTTGGTCACTTGATAGCCGCCGCCGCGCGGCTCGCATGAGAGCATCTTGGCGCGCATACGCAGACGCGAGCCCACCGGCACCATGTTGGTGAAACGGACTTTGTTCGATCCGTAATTGATGCCCCGAGAAACGCCTGTGTAGCTAATGATGTTCTTGGCCAGGAACGGGATCAGCGAGAGCACGAGATAGCCGTGCGCGATCGGTCCGCCGAGTTCCTTGGTGGCCCGTTCGACATCCACGTGGATCCATTGGTGATCGCCCGTGGCGTCCGCGAAACGATTGACCCGGTCCTGGGTGATTTCCAGCCAGTCGGACACGCCGATCTCTTGGCCGACCAGGGTCTGAATTTCAGAAATCGGAATTTCGCGCATGGGAGGTCTCCTCGTGATTTTGGGAGTAAGCCTGAGGGGCGAACTTGTCGAGTTGCCGCCACGTTCCGCATCGGGGAGGAGCCTTGCACCGATGCGCCGGGCGGGCCAATTGCCGCCTTTGGCGACACACGCTATCTGCGCCCCATGTCCCTAGACCCGCTCGCGCCAGGAACCCTGGCCCTCGCCGAAGAATTCGGCCTCTCCAAGGACGAATACGACCTTGTTCTGAAGAAGCTCGGCCGCACGCCGAACACGACCGAGCTTGGCATCTTCTCGGTCATGTGGAGCGAGCACTGTTCATACAAATCCACGCGCACACACTTGGCGAAATTCCCGACCAAGTCGCCGCACGTGATCTATGGGCCCGGCGAGAACGCCGGCGCCATCGATATCGGCGAGGGGCTCGCCGCCATCTTCAAGATGGAAAGCCATAATCACCCGAGCTTCATCGAGCCGTTCCAAGGCGCCGCGACCGGCGTCGGCGGCATACTGCGTGACGTCTTCACGATGGGCGCGCGGCCGGTGGCGATCATGAACGCGCTGCGCTTTGGCGAGCCGGATCACCCCAAGACGCGCAAGCTTGTCGACGGCGTCGTCAGCGGCATCAGCTTCTACGGCAATTGCGTGGGCGTACCGACAGTTGGAGGCGAGACGAACTTCGACGCGCGCTACAACGGCAATATTCTCGTCAACGTGTTTTGCCTAGGCATTGCCGACAAGAACAAGATATTCACCAGCGCCGCCAAAGGCGCGAACAACCCCGTCGTGTATGTCGGCGCCAAGACCGGCCGCGATGGCATCCACGGCGCCACCATGGCCAGCGCGGAGTTCGATGACGATTCCGATGCGCAACGGCCCACCGTGCAAGTCGGCGATCCGTTCCTCGAAAAGCTGCTGATCGAAGCTTGCCTCGAACTGATGGCTACCGACGCCATCATCGGCATCCAAGACATGGGCGCGGCGGGCCTCACCTCTTCCTCAGTCGAAATGGCGTCAAAAGGCGAAGCCGGCATCCTTCTTGATCTCGACGCCGTGCCCGCGCGCGAAGAGGGCATGACGCCGTACGAATTCATGCTCAGCGAAAGCCAGGAGCGCATGCTCATGACGCTGAAGCCTGGCCGCGAGCACGAGGCCAAGCGCATCTTCGAAAAGTGGGGCCTCGACGCCGCCGTCATCGGCCAAACCACCGACACCGGCAATCTCACGCTTCGCTGGCACGGCCAGATCGTCTGCGATATCCCGCTGGGGCCGCTCGCCGACGAAGCGCCGAAGTACGAGCGCCCGTACGTGCAGCCGCTGAAAGCTATTCCGCTCACCGACGGCGAACAACATCGCCTCGTCAGTGAATATCCTGGCTTTGTGAATTCGCTCACCACGTTGCTCTCGCAACCCGATCAAGCCTCCAAGCGCTGGATCTGGGAGCAGTACGATCGCCACGTCATGGGCGACACGCTGGCTGACAGCGGTAGCGACGCGGCGATTGTGCGCCTCTACGGCTCGCAACGCGCGCTGGCGATGACGTGCGATGTCACGCCTCGCTATGTCGAAGCCGACGCCTACGAAGGCGGCAAGCAAGCCGTCGCCGAAGCGTGGCGCAATCTCACGGTCACTGGCGCGCGTCCGCTCGCCGTCACCGACAACCTGAACTTTGGCAATCCGCAAAAGCCCGAAATCATGGGCCAGATTGTACACGCCATCGAAGGCATGGCTGAAGCGTGCCGCGAGCTTTCGTTCCCTGTGATCAGCGGCAATGTCTCGCTCTACAACGAGACCAACGGCCAAGCGATCCTGCCCACGCCGGCGATCGGCGGCGTCGGCATCCTCGACAATCTCGAACGCCGCGCCACTGCTGACAAGCTCCAGCAAGGCGACACGCTCGTCCTCATCGGCGATACGACCGGCCATCTCGGCCAATCCATCTACGCGCGCGACCTCTTCAAGCTCGGCGGCGCCGCGCCCAAGATCGATCTCGCGCTCGAAAAGAAGAACGGCGACTTCGTCCGCGGCCTTATCTCTGACGGCACGGTCCGGGCCGCGCACGATCTGAGCGATGGCGGCCTAGGCCTCGCCGCCGCCGAAATGGCGCTCGGCTCAAATGTTGGCGTCACGCTGGGCTACCAGGGCGATCTCACTGACGCGCAATTTCTCTACGCCGAGGATCAGGCCCGGTATTTGATCGCTGTGCCGTCAAACAAGCTCGATGTGGTCGACAAGCGCGCTCGCGTAGCCGGCGTCAGCTATCTCGTCGTCGGCGAAGCCGGTGGACCTGAGATCAACTTCCTCGGCGTTTCCGGTAACCGCGACAGTGTCTCGCTCGAAGATCTCCGCAGGGCTCACGAGAGCTGGCTGCCTGCCTATATGAAAGTGGCGCACTAGGCGCTTATCCTCCCCGCTTCGCGGGGAGGTCCCGAGCGAAGCGAGGGGGAGGGGTGCGTTGCGCAAAGAGTATCGCGTCACCCAAAAAGCCCGCGTACTTCGTCAGAACATGACGAAAGCGGAAGTGATCCTTTGGGTGAACATCCGCAAGCGCGCCCTGAATGGCGCTCGCTTCCGGCGCCAGCATCCCATTGGCCCCTACATTGCAGACTTCACGTGCCCGGCCGCTAAGCTGATCGTTGAAGTCGATGGCTCCACACACTCCACACCGGAAGAGTTGGCATACGATGCCCGCCGCACCAAATACGTTGAACAACAGGGTTGGACAGTCTTTCGCGTGACCAATACCGACATTTACGAAAACATGGACGGCGTGTGGCGCGCCATCAGCGCACGACTCGCCCCTCCGTCTCGCTCTGCTCGACACCTCCCCACAGGTGGGGAGGATTAGATGCCCCAACACGACTACGATCTCATCGTCATTGGCGCAGGTTCCGGCGGCGTACGCGCGGCGCGGCTGGCGGCGAAGACTGGCGCGAAGGTTGCGATCACCGAGCAGGTGCAGGTCGGCGGCACCTGTGTGTTGCGTGGCTGCGTGCCGAAGAAGTTGCTGGTGTACGCGTCTGAGTATTCGCAGGCGTTTCGGGACGCGAAGGGCTTTGGCTGGACCGTCGATTGGGCGCGCTTCGATTGGCCGACATTGCGCGAGGCGGTGCAAAACGAAGTCAACCGGCTTTCCGGGCTCTATCTCGAAAATCTCAAGAACGCAGGGGTCGACCTCTTCGAAGATCGCGCAGTGCTCACTGATCCACACACCGTCCGGCTGGTGCGGGACGGACGCTATCTCTCAGCCAACAAAATTCTTGTGGCGACCGGCGGTCACACTTACCGACCCGAAGAAACGCCAGGCCAAGAGCATGGCATTACCTCGACCGACGCCTTCCTGCTCAAAGATTTGCCATCGCGCGTTGTGATTGCCGGCGGCGGTTTCATCGCTTGCGAATTTGCGACCATCTTCTCGGGCCTTGGCGTGGAAACCACGATCGTCTATCGGGGCGAGCGCATCTTGCGCGGCTTCGATCACGACGTGCGCTTCCATGTGCAATCCGAACTGGCGCGTAGCGGCGTCAGCATCATCTGCGGTTCGACCATCGAGGAACTCACGCCGCTTGCGGATGATCGCAAACTGGTGACGCTCTCGAACTCCATGCGTCTCGAGGCGGATCAGGTGCTTTGGGCCGTCGGGCGCGTGCCCAACACAATGAACATGGGTCTGGAAGCCGCCGGAGTGCGCCTCACGGAGCGTGGCGCCATCGCCGTGGACGAATATTCGCGCTCGACCGTGCCGCACATTTCAGCGGTGGGCGACGTCACCGATCGCGTGAATCTTACGCCAGTCGCGATCCGGGAAGCGATGGCCTATGTCGCCACCGAGTTTCTGAACACGCCGACAGCGTTCGATCATGCAGATGTTGCGAGCGCTGTGTTCTCGCGTCCGCCCGTCGGCGCAGTTGGTCTCACGGAAGAGCCCGCGAGAGAGAAGGGTCACAAGCTCAAAATCTATCGGTCCGTGTTCCGGCCGATGAAGCACATCCTTGCCGGCAACGAACAGCGCACGTTGATGAAGATGGTGGTCGACAGCAGGACCGATCAGGTGCTCGGCGTTCACATTGCCGGACCGGATGCGCCGGAAATCATCCAAGTTGCCGCCATCGCGGTGAAAGCCAAGCTCACCAAAGCGCAGTGGGATGCAACCTGCGCCGTCCATCCAACCGCCGCCGAAGAACTCGTGCTCATGGGCGAACCCGTAAGCCACGACAACGAGGCGCCCGCCTAGGCGGACGCCTCGCGTCGCTCCACATTAGCGCCGGCGTTTAGCGGCGTTGTGCCGGTCCGCCTTCGAGCCGATCACCGCGATCGCGGCTGTTGCGATCGTCACGGCGATCATCGTAGCGGCCGTCACGGCCATCCCGATAATTGCGGTCATCTTCGTTGTTCCAATTGCGGTCGTCGCGGTCGTAGCTGCCGAAACGGTTGTAGCTGCGGTCAAAGTCGCGTGCTTCGCGCCAAGCGTAGCCGCGCATTTGCAGGTGTGGCGCGAAGATGCGATCGACCGGGCGGGGGTGGCGGCCATCGAACACGAAGGCGATGCAGCCCTGGCGATTGCAGCGGTCGGTGTAGCTGTAGGTCATGCCCGGAACGAAATTGAACGGGCGCTCCATCAGCCGGTAGAACATGCGGTCGTTGCGATCGAACTGCATCGTGCGGCCATCCTTACGGATCGTGATTTCAAGGCCGGGCGCAAAGCCGGGATGCATCCGGTCGCGGTCGCCGCGCCGGAAATCCTGGGCCGAAGCCGCGCCGGCTGTCGCGAGCGTGAGCGCCGCGAGTGCTGCGGCAAAAAACTTCGTCTTCATGGTACTTTGCGCTCCCGAGACGATCTTTGCCGTCTCATGTCTCAATGACCCTCGGGACACACATTGGCGCCGGGCTGCTGAACCCTGACTGAGATTTGCGTTGGGTTTGCAGTGAGGAACACTGCGCCTGCCGCTTGACCCAAATTTACCAGAAACTAACCCTCCCGCGCCGACCGTCCGGGGTTCAAAAATTATGGACGAACAGAAAGGGGCGAGAATGCCCGCGCGTATCATCTCGGTGATCAACATGAAAGGCGGCGTCGGCAAATCGACGACGACTGTCTCGCTCGCCGAAACGCTTGCGCATCACCAGCGCCGCCGTGTTCTCGTCATCGATCTCGATCCGCAAACCAACGCGTCGATCATGGTTGCTGGCCCCGAGAAGTGGAACAGCATGCGCGAAGCTGAGCGCACGCTAGATTTCTACTTCGAGAGCTACATCGTTCAGCAAAAGCCGAAGCCGTTCAAGCAGCTGATCGAGAAGAACGTCAGCGACCTGAAGGGTAAGCCCGACGTTGCGCTTTGCGCCTCCGCGCCTGAATTCCGAATCGTCGAACGCGACATGATCGAAAGCTTCGTCAAGCGCGGCTTCCAGATCGATATGATCCAAAAGTGGATACTCGAACGCTTCGCCAACGGCTTGAAGAATGTTCTGAACGATTACGACTACATCCTGATCGATTGCCCGCCAGGTATCTCGCTCTTCGCGGAAGCGGCTTTGATCGCCGCCGACACAATCCTGGTCCCGTCGATCCCAGACTACGTCTCGCGCCTCGGCCTAATCACCTTCCGCAAGCGGGCTCTGCGTCTCATCAACGAACGCCGCGGCGGGCCAAGCCAGCTCATGGTGCTCGCCACCAAGTACGAAGACGGCTTCTCGCTGCACCGCTCGGAAGCGTCCTTGCTGAAGGATAATCTCGGCGACGCGATGTTTGATGTCCGCATCCCGCAAAACGTCGATATCGCCAAAGCGGCGGAATGGTCTGAAACGCCCCGCACCTTCGAGCAGAAGTACGGCTCGATGGCCAACACGATCAAAAAGCTCGGCGAAGAATTCCAGAGCAAGGTCGAGGTCGCCCCCAGTCTATGAGCCTCAACAAAACGCTCGACCGCCTGTTTGACGAAATCCGCCGCGAAGCGAAGCGCAACCCGGAATTCGCGGATCGGCTGGATGCGGTGTTGCAACGTCACGAGTCGCGGCGCGACGTTCCCGATGAAGTGCTCGAAGACGCCGTTCAGGAAGGGCCTGCTGCTGCGCCCTCCAAGTCCAAGCGCAACAAACCAAACGCTGTTGTTCCAAGCGCGCCGCAACCGCCGGAACCCGTTGCGCCTCCGGTCGGGCTGGCGCCCGACATCAACCCCGCCGGCATCTTCCGCAAAAGCGGCGAAGATGGTCTTGCCGCAGCGCTCGCCGATCAAGATTTAGGTGCGCTCCGCGCGCTCGTTGCCGAACACAATCTTGATCCCAGCGGCGTAACGTCCTCACTCACCCGCGACGAACTCGCCGCCCATATCGTGTCGCAAGCGAAGCGCCGCGCCGAGCGCGACGAAAAGATGTTCGATTACTAGCGCTCGCCAAGCCGGTCTTCGACAACGCCGAAGAGCGCTTCTTGCATTTGTGGGATCATCTCTCTTCGCTCTCGATCCCACACCGGAAACGCGCCAGCGAAATCCCAGGCGCACCACGCCATGCCGTTGGCCTCGCAAGCTTCGCGCACGGTGCGGGTCCACGCGGCGCGCTGTTGGATCGGGACCGCTCGGTTCACCCCAAATTCGCCAAGTTGCATGGCGTAACCTTGCGTTTGGGCCCAGCTGGCCGCAGCGCGAACCTGCTGCCGCACGCGATCACGGTCGGCGTCCGTTCCCCATTCGCGTCCGAAGTTCGGCGCATTCGCCATCCACGGGGCATTCTGGTGCGTGAATGCATGCGGCTCATAATAGTGCACGCTCACTGCAATGTTGCGGTCCTCGGGCGGACGCCAATCGTGCAGTGCGTCGATGTTTTGCCATTGGCTTGGCCCCAGCACGATCAGTCGGTTCGGGTTGTGCTCTCGAATGACCTCGATCACATCGCGCTGAAGCGTTCGCAGGAAGGCGCCTGTCCAACGCGCCCCGTTCGGTTCGTTCAACGGCTCAAAAATCAGGTTGGGCGGCGCATCCTGGAGGTCCTCTGCGATTGAGCGCCAGATGTTCAGGAAGCGCGCGCGCTCAGCATTTGGGTTTACGATCAGACCTTCGTAGTGGTGGCAATCGAGCTGAACCTTAAGGTCAAGGGCGAGGCCCTGGTCAACGATCGCCGCAACGCGGATCAGGAAATCTGGCCGCACGTTGCCGTCTGCGTCGGCGTGGAGGTCCCAGCGGATCGGAACCCGGATGCCGTCAAAGCCAGCATTACTGATGGCGATGAGGTGAGGCGGTTCGATTCGATAGCCCCAGTCGCCCTCTTTCGGCGCCTCAAGCGCGTTGCCAAGATTGACGCCTCGCCGCATCGGGAAGGGCGCGGGCGGCGCCTGGCTCTCCGCCTCTCGAGAACACGCGGCGAGGGCCGCGCCGCCCAGAAGGATCTCTCTACGATTCATTCACCCACTATACGTCATCCCGGATGCGCGTAAGCGCGATCCGGGATGACGTACCGGTGAAACATGGGTAAGCACGCCCGCAATGTTCGACAAGATCCTGATCGCCAACCGCGGCGAAGTCGCCGTCCGTATCATCCGCACCGCCCGCCGCCTCGGCATCAAGACGGCCATCGTCTTCTCCGAAGCTGACGCCGATAGCCTTGCCGTCGATATGGCTGACGAAGCCGTCTTCATCGGCCCGCCGCCCGCCGCGCAATCCTATCTCGTCATCGACAAGATCGTTGCAGCCGCCAAGCTGACCGGCGCGCAAGCCATCCACCCAGGCTTCGGCTTCCTCTCCGAGAAGGCCGAGTTCGCTGATCGCCTCCAAGCCGAGAAGATCGTCTTCATCGGCCCCAATGCGCACGCCATCCGCGCCATGGGCGACAAGATCGAGTCCAAGAAGAGCGCCGCTGAAGCGGGCGTCTCCTGCGTGCCCGGCTTCATCGGCGAGATCGAAGGCGTTGAGCACGCGGTGCAGATCAGCGAAGACATCGGCTACCCGGTGATGATCAAGGCGAGCGCCGGCGGCGGCGGCAAAGGCATCCGCGTCGCCTACAATCGCAAGGAAGTGGAAGAGGGCTTTCCGGCCGTGCGCGCTGAGGCCAAAGGCGCCTTCGGCGATGATCGCATCTTCATCGAAAAGTTCGTCACGGCTCCGCGCCACATCGAAATCCAGGTGATGGGCGACAAGCACGGCAATGTCGTGCATCTGTTTGAGCGCGAATGCTCTATCCAACGCCGCAATCAAAAAGTCATCGAAGAAGCGCCGTCGCCGCTGCTCGACGACAAGACGCGCATGGCGATGGGCGAGCAGGCATGCGCGCTGGCGCGCGCCGTGAACTACGACAGCGCCGGCACCGTCGAGTTTGTCGCCAGCGGCGCCGACAAGAGCTTCTACTTTCTGGAGATGAACACGCGTCTCCAGGTCGAGCACCCGGTCTCGGAAATGATCACAGGCCTCGATCTGGTCGAGCAGATGATCCGCGTTGCCGCCGGCGAAAAGCTCGCCTTCAAGCAGAAGGATCTGAAGATCAAAGGCTGGGCGATTGAGAGCCGTATCTACGCCGAAGATCCGTACCGCAACTTCCTGCCCTCGATCGGTCGTCTCCGCGCCTACCAGGCGCCCGTCGAAGGCAAAATCGGCGACATCACGCTCCGCAACGAAACCGGCGTCCGTGAGGGCGACGAAATCTCGATGTTCTATGATCCGATGATCGCGAAGCTCATCACCCACGGTCCGACGCGCATCGCCGCCATCGACGCGCAAGCGGCTGCTCTCGATAATTTCCTTATCGACGGAATCGCCGACAACATCCCGTTCCTCGGCGCGGTGATGGAGGAAAAGGATTTCCGCAAAGGCGATTTCACCACTGCCTACATCAAGCAGCATTTCCCTGACGGCTTCGAAGGCGTGCCGCCAACGGCCGAGCAGGAGAAACTCCTCATTGCCACAGCCGCAATCGTTCGCTCATTCACCGCCCGCCGCGCGCGTCAAGTCAGCGGCCAAGTGAACGGCGCCAGCTCCTGGCAGCGCGAATGGGTGGTCGTCCTGGATAAGGCGCACCATCACACCGAAGTGGATCTCGACGCCGGTGGCGCCGATGTCGTCATCGATGGCAAGAAGCACCGTTACGAGACAACAACACGCCCCGGCGCGCGTATCATCACTGGTAAGTTTGACGGCAAGCCGTTCTCGGTGAAGATCAAGACGTCTCCCGAAGGTTACACAATGCGTCTGCGCGGCGTCACCGCCCGCGCCTTGGTCGCGACTCCGCGCGGCGCCGATCTTTACAAGAAGATTCCCGAGAAGCAGAAGGCCGACACTTCCAAACTCATTGTCTCGCCGATGCCCGGCCTTGTCATCACAGTTGATGTGAAACCTGGCCAGGAAGTGAAGTCCGGCGAGGGTGTGGCGGTGGTCGAGGCGATGAAGATGCAAAACATTATCCGCGCTGAACGCGACGGTGTGATCAGCAAAGTCAATGTCTCCGCCGGCGCCAGCGTGGCGGCGGATGAAGTGATGATTGAGTTGGCGTAGCCTAGCCGGCGGACGGCGCGCGATACACGTCGAGGTCGATTTCGTCCTCCCACTTGCCGACTGTCGTTGCGACCGCAAGGTCGCCGGTGACATTCGTGGTGGTGCGCATCATGTCGAGGATGCGATCAAACGGAAGGATGAAACCGACAACCAATGCTGTCTGCTCTGGCGTGATGCCGATGGCCGTCAACACTGCCGCAAGCAGGAAGAGGGATGCCGAGGGCACCGACGCTGTGCCGATCGAAACCAAAACTGTCGTGAGCATGATGATGGCGTACTTGCCCGCATCGAGCGGCACTCCAAAGATTTGTGCCGAAAACACCGCAACGAGTCCGACGTAAAGCGCTGTGCCGTCCATGTTGATGGTCGCGCCAAGCGGCAACACTGACGAAAACACCGGCCGCCGCAGACCAAGATTCTTTTCTGCCACACGCATCGTTACCGGCAATGTCGCCGCGCTCGAACTGGTCGAATAGGCCACCAATTGGGCTTCGGTCACGTCGCGGAAGAATCGCAGCGCCCGCAGATTGGCGAATAAGCGCACGACGCCGCCTTGCACCAACAGCATGTGAAGCGCGCAACCGACATAGACTGCGATGGCGAGCTTGAAGACGCTTGCGAAGGCTTGCGGCCCGCTGGTGCCCATCACCCAGGCGATCAGCGCGAAGACCCCGAAGGGGGCCGCTTCCATAACGATCCGGGTCGCGCCAAGCAAAGCCTCGGACGCTTGGTTCAAAATATCCGCCATTGGGCGTGCGCCTTCACCTTGCACCAAAATGCCAGCGCCGAAGATGAGGGCAAAAAAGATGATCGCGAGCATGTCGCCGCTGGCCAGCGCCGCGATCGGGTTTGTCGGCACGATATTCATCAGCAGATCGCCGACCGAGGCGGTGGTCTCAACGGCGCGAGGCGTCGCCCCGGAGAGCTCGACGCCAACGCCCGGTTGCAGCAGAACGCCAAAGCCGATGCCAATGACGACCGCGACCACGCTCGTCAACATGTAGAGCACAAGCGCCTTGACGCCAATCGAGCCCAGGCGTTGGAGGTTTCCCATCGCCGCGACACCTGCGGCCAGCGTGACGAAGACGAGCGGCACAACAATCATGCGGATCAAACGCACGAACAGATCACCCATCCATTTGATCTGCGTGGCGCCTTCGCCCCAGAAATAGCCAATAATCGCGCCGAGCAGCACCGCCGCGAGAATGCGTTTCCACAGCGCGGTTCCAAACCACAATGATGCGAGCCCTTTGTGGCCCGTTTGCTGATCGTCTGTGCTCACTCTCGTTGCTCCCATTGTCGGCGGCGAGTGGTGACGAGTGAGTGTATGGTTTGGATGCCGCAGAGTCACGCAAACCGACGGCGATGCGCGGAACCACGAATTTTTCATCACGATTGTCGCGGCGAAAGCCTTTGGTCGATTTCGTGGTGGCGAATTGTCCATACTTGCGGCAGTTTTGGCGGTGAGGGGGATCGCTGCCATGAACAAGTTTCTCGTGCTCGCGGCCGCAGCATTGCTGGCGCTTGCTGGATGCAACCAGAGCGGAACGCGTTGGGCGGACTTCCAGAACAACTTTATCGAGCGCGCCTTCGAGCTCGACCCGACGTTTGCGGCTGGGCAAGGCCGTCACGAGTTCGACGGTCGTTTGCCGGATTGGAGCGAGGAAGGTCTCACAGCCGCCAAGACATTCCTGCGGGATTCGATCACCCAGGCCGAAGCGATGCACGGTCTCAATCAAGAACAGACGTTTCAGCGCGACTATCTCGTCGCTGTCGCGCGCGGCCAATTGTTTTGGCTCGATACGGCCGATCAGCCGCACACCAACCCTGCCTACTACATGGGCGCTCTCGGCCCCTCCATGTACGTTGCGCGCCCCTACGCGGCGGCTGATGTCCGGCTGCGCGGCTACATTCAATATCTCCGTGCGATCCCGACGGCTGCGCAGCAAATCCGCGCCAATCTACGCACGCCAATGCCGTTGACGTTCGTGAACTATGGCCGCGCTTCGTTCGGCGGTCTTGCGGAATATTTTCAGGGTGACGGCAAAGCGGCGTTTGCGGAGGTGAATGACGCGGCGTTGCAAGGCGAACTCACCGAGGCGTCAAACACAGCTTCCGCTGCGATGCGCGAGCTGGCCGACTGGGTCGAAGCTCAGCGCCCTAACGCCACCAACGACTTCGCCCTTGGAGCCGAACGCTTCTCGCAAATGCTGCGTGATACTGAAATGGTCGATCTGCCGCTCGAAGAGATCGAACGCATTGGCCGCGAGGACCTTGCGCGCAATCAAGCGGCGATGCGCGAGGCGTGTACGCAATTCGCACCGGGTGCAACGATCCCACAATGCATGGCCCGCATGGGCGCGCATAAGCCCGAAGGCGGTTCGGTTGAGGGCGCGCGCGCCCAGCTTGCTGGACTGCGTCAGTTCATCATCGACCACAACCTCGTTACCATTCCGGGACCGGAGGAAGCGCAGGTGGACGAGGCGCCGCCGTTCCGCCGCCAGAACTTCGCCTACATAGAAATTCCTGGTCCCTACGAGACGAACCTTCCGTCGGTCTATTACATCGCGCCGCCGGACCCGAGCTGGCCCGTGCAAGTGCAGCGTGACTTCGTCCCAGGTCAGGCGGAACTCTTGTTCGTCTCTGCACACGAAGTGTGGCCCGGCCACTTCCTCAACTTCCTGCACGCCAATCGCTCACCGAACCAGTTCGGTCGCGTCTTTGTAGGTTACGCCTATGCCGAGGGCTGGGCGCACTACACCGAAGAAATGATGTGGGACGCTGGTCTCGGAAACGGCGATGCGGAAATCCACGTCGGCCAAATCTCGAACGCGCTTCGTCGCGACTGCCGCTTCCTCTCGGCGATCCTCATGCACACCGGCCGCATGACGGTCGATCAATCGCGCCAGATGTTCGTGAATGAGTGCTACCAGGATGAGGGCAACGCCCGCCAACAAGCCGCGCGTGGAACCTATGATCCGGCCTATCTCAATTACACGCTTGGCAAGCTGATGATCCGCCGCCTGCGGGAAGACTGGACCGCCTCACATGGGGGGCGAGAGGGCTGGCACGATTTCCACGACCAGTTCCTGAGCTATGGCGGGCCGCCCATCCCGCTGGTGCGCCAACAAATGATGGGCGGCGAAGCGCAGGCGGTGTTCTAATAGAGACACCGCGTTGGCCGGACCATGCAGTTCTCGCAGGCGCGGTTGTCCCAGCCGGTCGCGTTCGGGCGAAGCGCGTCGGCCAACCATTCCGCCAGCGGCGCGCCGCCGCTCGTCTCCGTGTAGAAGCGCGGCGTCCGCAGGATTGAGTGCATCTCGCCTGCCGCCAGGTAGGAACGGAAATTCGGTGCGTGCTGGCGCTCCGCCAGTCCGGTCACCATCGCATCGGTCCAAGCGACGCAGGCGTTTTCAGCGCCCATAAGCGCATAGAAGCTCGACTGCGTGATGTCGTGCGCGGTGGTGTATTGGGCAAAGCGGTCGTGCGGGTAACGAGCAGCCAGACGCGCCACGATGTCGACGTTTGGCGTTATGGCAAGGCGCCGAGGGACAATCTCGCGCGGCAACATCATGTGCCAACTGCTGTTGCGTTGATCCAGAAAGGCTTGGGTCATGACGCCTTGGCCGGCGTCGCCCATCATAAGGGCGCGTCCGCGCGGAAACGCTGCGCGAATGCGCGGATAGTGCGTTGACGCGCCGTAGGCCCCGGCGCTCGATCCGGCCACCAGGATTTGCGCGGGTTGGCGGAGATTGTCCTTCATCCACTGAAGCACCGCCCGGAAATTGTCCGCGCCGCGATGCTCAATTGTGTAGGGCTCGCCGGTGTCAGGATCGGTGTAGTGCGCGGTGTTCGAGCCGGAGTGCACGTCGCCAGTGCAATACGGGACGTAGACAAAGCTCCAGTCGCGCACCGGATTGCGCGCATTGTTGAGATCGAAAATGCCGTTGAAACGGTTTGGATTGTCCGCGGGGATCAGTTCCGCTTTGTAGAAGCCGTCGTCGTCTCGCTCGGCTTCACGCCGCCTTGGGATGGCGCATGTCACGTCGTCCCAACATGCGCCGCCGCCATCGAAGAAGATAACCAGTCCGTCGGACGTGCCGCGATGGAACCAGAAGCGATATGCCGGATCTGTGCCCGCCGCGTGCGAGCAGGTGGCCTCATAAAGCCGGCCATCGAGGCGCACTGGAGCGGGGGTGATTTGCACCCAAGCGGTTGGCTGCAGCGCCGTCTCCCCAGGCGCATCGGCGTGCGCAACGCCGCCGCTGGCGAGCGCCAGCGCTGCGATTGCCAACCATGCCTTCAAACCGCCCATAGGCCACTCCGCGCCCTAACCTCGTGGCGATCAAATCCGCCCGCCAAGGCGTGAACAGCGCGAAAATGCGGAGAATTGATGATCTCCAAAAGCAAAGGCCAGAGGCGGGGAGGCGCCTCTGGCCGCTGTGTGCAGTAGCACGGAAGTTAGCCGGGGTTACGCCGTTTGGTGACGTAGTCGATGATCGAGAGCAGCAAGAACGCTGTGCCAACGGACCCCAGGATCACAGCGGGGATCCACATGCCGTGGCGCGCGTCGCCGCCTGGATCGAAGCCGTCCATCACGTAGCCAGCGGCGATGAAACCGCCCGCCAGTGCCAGCAAAACAACGGCGTTGCCCAAGCTCTTGCGGGCGCGATTGCCCTCTTCCAGCAAGTTCTGGGTCAGTTGTTGAACAAGAGTGGGATCGAGTTGCTGCCCGCGCGACATGGCCTGCGAGACAAGATCATGCGCAGAACGCTTGGTGCGCTCGCGCGCCAGTGTCGGCACCAGAATGATCGCCGCGAGAAACCCGAAAAATGTGAAAACAACAAAGATGCCTTCATCCATGTCAGTCAGCTCCATAGCCAGGGCTTTGCCCCATTGCCGACACAGATGCGGTTTCGTGCTGCTTTGGACGCAACTGCCCGTCGAAAAGTTCAGTGCGCCGCCTCAGCGCCGCCCTGGAGCCGCAAAAGTTGAACCTTTTCCAAGGTTAGTGGCGTCACCATCAACCGGACCTGTCGCCTATCTGCCTGACCCCCAAAGACAAAGGCGCGCTTGAGGGGCGCGCCTTTGAAGTTCTTGCACTCTAGGAGGGGTAGTATCTGCTAGGCGCGAACCGCCGTGCGATCCGCGGGAGTGCGCATCAGCGGCTCAACCGGCTGCTGGGTGCGCTTGAGAAGATCGAGCGCTTCGTAGCGCGCAAACCACTCCTGCACGCTGATGCGCTTGGCGGTTCTATCGGCGGGCGCTTTCATCTCTCTCTCCGTCGTCTCTGAGGGAGATGTCGCGAACGCGGCGCGCAGATGCAATTAGCACAGGCGATCTAGGCCGACTGTCGCTTGATGCGCGGTACGGTCAAGCTAGAGGCGGCGTCGGTTCCGTTGCGCCGAAAATCCGTTCAAACGAAGCGCGCAGCGCCGCATCTGCATCCGTCAATGTCACCGGCAGTCCAAGATCAACCAAGCTTGTGACGCCAAATTGCGGCGCAGAAATTCCGCATGGTGTGATGCCGGAAAAATGTTCCAAGTCCGGCTCCACATTGAATGCAATGCCGTGAAAGCTCACCCACTTGCGCAAGCGCACGCCGATGGCGGCGATTTTATCTTCTCTCGCCCAGCCCGGCCCTTTGCGCTCGACCCAGACGCCAACGCGCCCTTCGCGAATTTCGCCCTTCACGTTGAAGTCGGCGAGTGCGCCGATAATCCAGGTCTCAAGATCCTTCACGAACTTGGTGACGTCGCGCCCGCGTTCACGCAGGTCCAACATGACGTAGGCCACGCGTTGGCCTGGTCCGTGATAGGTGAATTGGCCGCCCCGTCCGGTCCGGAATACCGGGAACCGGTCGGGCGCAAGCAGGTCCTGCTCCTTGGCGCTGACGCCTGCGGTGTAGAGGGGAGGATGTTCCAGGAGCCAAACAAGCTCGCCGGCCTCGCCAGCGGCGATCTTCGCCGCGTGCGCTTCCATGGCTGCAACTGCCGCTTCGTACTCAACCAGCCCTGGAGAAATAGCCCAGCCGATCATTCGTTCACGCGCCCGCAACCCTTTCAGGGTCGACTAGAGCAGAATCAAATGGGGTCGTCGCGTGTCCGGTAAAAGCCAAGTCCATCATGTCGATATCGAACTGTCGGTTGTCCTTGGCCGCTGTTCAATGCCGATGCAACAGCTTCTCCGGATGGGCCGCGGGGCAGTCATCCCGCTGGACACCAAGGAGAGCGACGAGCTCTGGATTCTGGCCTCCGGCCACCCGATCGCGCGCGGCGAGATAACCATCCAGGGCGATCGCCTCTGCATCACGGTGACTGAGCCTGCCGACGTCCATGAATTCAATGCGGCAGCCTAGGCAAATATTCTTTTTGGGCTAGACGAAATCTTTCCCGCTCGTTCATGTTGGGCTCAGGCGTGGGACGCCAAATTGCTACCGCGCGCCAGAGCCCGGCGCGCCACCGACGGGGAAGTTCATGACCATCAAATCTAGCATTTTCGCCGCTGTCGCGGGCGCTGCTTTCGTTTTCAGCGTTGGCGCGGCCTCCGCACAAAATTGGCAAGCAAATCCGACCTATGGGTCGGTCCAGCTGAGGTCCGGTTTCCAACCCGACCCGCACAACATCCAAATGACCGCGGGCGGCGAAGTCAACGCCCGCGCGGCGCTTGGCAATGCTTGCCCTGGCTTTATTGCCAATGCGCCGGACTTTGATCTCTACTGGCAAGCTGGCAACAGCGGTCTGCCGCTCGTCATCTCCGCCGATTCGCAAGCTGACACGACCTTGGTGGTTCACACGCCGAGTGGCCAATGGCTATGCGAGGACGATGGCGGCTTTAACGGTCTGAACCCGGGTATGCGCATCGATAATCCGCAGTCTGGCCTCTACGACATCTGGGTCGGCACCTACAACGGTGGTTACGCCCCGGCGACGCTCTCGATCTCCGAGATCGTTAGTCACTAGGCTTCAGGCTGAAATTTGATCCTCAAGGCCCAGGGGCGACCCTGGGCCTTGTTCATTGGGGGCGGCTCTGGTAACCCCCCGCGCCTGAATGCGCTCGTGGCGGAACTGGTAGACGCACTGCCTTGAGGTGGCAGCGAGTAACATCGTGGAGGTTCGAGTCCTCTCGAGCGCACCAGCCTTTGCTCCCGCAGCGGAGTGAGGGTTGCGCACCCAAGCGCCAAACTCGGTCGCAGCTTGTTTTGCATGACGCGCTCAGCTGTCCTTGTGCCGCCACGGGAACAGCGTCCGCAGCTTCTCGTCGCGGAGCCACAGCCCGCCCCACATCATGATCCCGAGATAGATTCCAAAGAGCGTGTGGCTAAAGAGCGGGCTTTCTGCGCGCATGTGCGTCGCCATCGCGCCGCCAAACAATCCCATAAACAACACGGCCGCAAACACGCTTGTTGGCCGATAGATGTAGAGCAAGGTCAGCGTCAGTTCGAGAATGCCGATGCCGAGCACATACCCGGGCGGCCATCCGAGATCGTGCATGATCTGATCGGCGATCGGCATCCCCATCAGCTTCGGCGCGGCGGATGCGCCGAGCATGAACAGCACGAACAGGCCGCTCAGCACACGCCCGACCCAAACAGATGCACTAGCGTTCATTGAAATGTCTCCCGGCTTCTGCCCCAAGGACGACCCAAACGGACCCCTCCCGACAAAGTCGTGAGACTTCTTGCGAGTCAGCCGATCTTTAGACGAACGAAGCCAATCGCGCCTTGCGGATCCCCGCCATAAAGCGGCTCCAGAGCATCGGACGCGAAATGTTGTTGCACGAGCGCCCCTACGCCGAAAACAGCATGTTCGTTGATGCGCCAATCGCGGATCGCGCCGGCGCTCAACCGCGCCGCGTCCTCGACCGGCCCGTGATGGTGCGCGCCGAGTTCGTCAGTCCTGCGCCCATCCTGGCGTAGCGAACATGAGCCAGGCGGCGGGAGCGGCGATCAGGACCTTCATGGCGTAACTCGTTCTGAGTTCGAGTCTTCATACATGCAATAGAAGGCGGAATTTCCCAGCGCCGAGTTGATGTCCGGGGTTGACGTGGCGGGCAACGCGGCGTTTAGCGGGCGCGAACCCATCCTATTCACCTCCGAGCCAAAGCCCGCCGATGAGCATCGAAAACGAACCGGCGGCCGAGCAGGTGCGCAGCGCGCCATCTGAGGACGCCCAATTCATCGTTGGCGTGATCGCCGCGGCCGGTGATCACGACGGCCCGGCGCTGCGGCGGTCGCTCGCCAACCTTGATCCCGCGGACATCGCCGATGTCATCGAGCATGTCCCGCTCGAAACTGCGCTTACCATCGCCAGGATGGCAGGGCGCTACCTGCCGCCGGAATTTCTTGCGAATCTCTCTTGGGAGCGCCGCGAAGAAATCCTGCCTGAATTGCCGGCCGATTATGTCGGTCGCGCGCTCGGACAGCTCGACACCGATGACGCTGCCGCTGTCGCCGCCGACATCGATGAAAAGCAGCTCGGCAAGGTTCTCGCCGCCGCTGACGAAGACACCCGTCTCGCGGTCGAAGAAGCGTTGTCGTTCGAAGAAGAGACGGCTGGCCGTCTCATGCAGCGCGAATACGTCGCCGCGCCCGAAGGGGACACGGTCGGTGATGTGATCGACCGCATGCGTGAAGATTCCGCGGAATTGCCGGACGAGTTTTTTGAAATCTATGTCGTCGATGCTCTGATGCGCCCAATCGGGGCGGTACGCGTCTCAAGTTTGCTCCGCGCCCGGCGCGAAACGCCGCTGGTCACCATCATGCGCACGCCACTTATCCTTATCCGCCCTGAGATGGATCAGGAAGAAATGGCGCAGACCTTCCAGAAGTATCACATGGCTTCGGCGCCGGTGGTTGACGAAGCCGGTCGCATCAAAGGCATGGTCACCGTTGACGATATTGTCGACGTTATCACCGAAGAGTCGGAAGAAGACTTGCTCAAACTCGCCGGTGTTAGCGAAGCCGCCCAAACTGACTCTGTCTTCAAGTCGGTACGCGCCCGCGCGCCTTGGCTATTGGTGAATCTGGGCACTGCCATAATCGCATCGTGGGTCATCTCGAACTTTGAGGGCTCCATCAACAAGTTGATTGCGCTCGCGGTGCTGATGCCGATCGTTGCGTCCATGGGTGGAAACGCCGGCACCCAGGCGCTTGCCGTCGCGGTGCGCGCCATCGCCGCGCGCGATCTCACTGAGAGCAACGCGCCGCGCTACATTTTGCGTGAAGCGATGACGGCCATGTCGAACGGCCTTATCTTTGCGGTGGTTCTCGCAGTTGTAGTGCTTGTCTGGTTTAACTTGCCGCTTCTGTCGGCTGCCATCGCCATCGCCATCCTGATCAACTTTGCTTGCGCAGGGCTGGCCGGGATTCTTGTGCCTTTGACGCTCCGCCGTTTCGGCGCTGACCCCGCCGTGTCGTCCTCGGTGTTTGTCACTTTCGTGACTGACATCGTGGGATTTATGGCCTTCCTCGGCCTGGCCACGCTGATCCTGCTGAGCTGAGCACGCGCCGTGCGCGTTCATGACTAACGCGAATTCACCTCGAACGCGCGCCATTTGGCGCCTGACTTGCCTGAAAAGGGAAAGCTGCCAGTCCACCAGCACCGAAACGGGACGGCAGCACGAAATTTTCGAAGGCAAGTCTCATGTCGAACGCTCTTTCCGCCAGCGGCCTCGCTCTTATCCAGGAGTTTGAAGGCTTTCAGGCCGAACCGAAACAGTTGCCGACAGGCGGTTGGGTCGTTGGCCATAGTCACGTTCGCGCCACTGAGCCGGGCGAAGCGGTTAACGAGAACGATGCGCGCGATTTGCTCTGCCAAGATCTCGCGTCCTACGAGACCCTCGTGAACACACTGGTTACCCAGGCGCTAACTCAAACCCAATTTGACGCGCTCGTCTCCTTCGCGTTTTCCGTAGGCGCTGAAGCCTTCGGCAAGAGCCAAGTGCTGCGCCGCGTAAATGCGGGCGACTACGTCTCTGCCGCCTGCGCTATGGACGCTTGGCGCAAGAGCGATGTTAGCGGCGAACTCGTCATCGTAGATGCACTGGTGCGCCGCCGCACCGCCGAGAAGGCGCTGTTTCTGAAGGAGCTGCCACAGGTCTCCGCGCCATCGGTGTTCGTACGTGCGCAGCTTGACCACGCGGCCTCAATCCTTGGCGCGCCAGTCGCTTATGCCGCAACGCCGGAAGTGGGCTCGATCACGCCGCCGGCGCCGAAGCCGGAACCCACGCAGCGGCTCACCGAAATTCTGAAGAGTGAGCCTGCGACCGAGGCTTTGCTGTTGACGCAAGTGGTTCTGCCGCAAGCCGAGGAAGGCGATGGCGAGATCACGACAGCGCACGCCAAACCCGTTGCGCGCTTTGATTTCGAGCCCCGCGTTGCGCGGCGCCGCAGCGAGCAGCCGAAGGCCGAGCAAAATTGGTTTTCGAACGCAAAGCTTTCTTTGCCATACGGCGCCGATCGACGCATCCACAAGCTGCGCGAAGCGGCGAAATTGCCGTCGTTCGAAACACTTGGACTTGCTGCTTTGATGCTTTTTGGCCTCGGGCTCGTCGCGGCCGCCGTCTCGGTATTGCTCACCGGAATCGGGGATCTCGCGGACTATGCGGGCGCCGCCGCGTTGGGGGCGCCGGGGATCGCGGCTGTGGCGCTGTCGGCCTTCGGTCTCCGTCGCGCGCCGCGCATCAAGCCCGTCAGCGTCGAAGCTTAAACAGATTCCTCTTTGCTGGTGAGCCTTGAGAGGGCGGGAGTGATCCCGCCCTCTTTTTTGTGCGCAACGGAGGTGCGGTGACGCATGCGCGCTACAAAAAAGAGCCGCATCGGATCTCGATGCGGCTCTTCCATTGTCTGTCCCGTGCGGGGCAAAGCTTAAGCGATGATCCCACCCGAGGTGGTCCAAGCCCGCGACAATGCCCCTACAGAGTGACAATGAGACATGGATCACCTCCTTTCCTAAACAAGCCCAGCGACGTTGCCGGGGCCTTCAAGATAAGTGGTTTGGTCGGCCTAGCAAGCGCCATAGCTAATACGTGGTGCAGCAGGCGAGCAGTCGTGGCACATTGACGACACGAGGCGAAAATGCGGCAGGTGATGTCCGTCCGACTTTGTACGGCTCGCCTCATCGCGCGCCTCTTCCGCCAGGGAGGCGATCCTGAAGCCAATCATGAATCTCGCAGACGCCGTCTTTGACGATGTGGAGGAGAACGGCGTCTACACCTCAAGCCGCGCTAGCATTGGCAAGCACATCGGCGCGCGGAAGCTCGGCTACAATCTCACCGTCTTGCCGCCGGGCAAGGCGCAGTGTCCATTTCATAATCACCACGCGGAGGAAGAAATGTTCTTCATCCTTGAGGGGGAAGGGGAACTACGCTTCGGCGATCAGCGGTACGCGATAGGGACGCACGATGTCATCGCGTGTCCGCCTGGCGGCCGCGATGTCGCTCACCAGATCATCAACACTGGCAGCGCCACGATGCGGTATCTTTCGATCTCAACGCTCGCTGAGCTCGAAGCCTGCGAATATCCGGATTCAAACAAGGTACTGATCGTCAGCGACATCGACGGCGAGCGTAAATTCCGCGGCATGTACCGCGCCGAGACCGGCGTCGATTATTACGATCGCGAAAAGAACGAGCCCTAAGGCCGCTCTGGTGTTTTCGATCCGAGCAACGTCGCATGCGTGCCCGCAACCGCAACGCACGCGTTACTCTCGACGCCATCGGGATAGCAGAAGAGGGCGCTCTGATTGCCGCGCGCTTGTTCATAGACATTGCGCGTAACCGCTGGCTGAAACCCCGGCGGGGCGTGCGCACCAGCAGGCCAAGCCGGCAACTCGGCCGCGCTGCCGGTCTCCGAAGCGTTTTGCGCCCAGGAGTCGATCTCTTCGCGCAGACCGGTCTGGGCGCTATTCGGATTGAACGCCAGCGCCACGTCGCGCGTGGGGTAATCGTGCGTAAATAGCACCTGCCCCTCAGTCGATTTGATGCGGATCGTTGCAATGGCTTCGCCGCATGTTGCGCCATGCGCTTCGGTCTCGATGATGTAGTATTGGCTTCCGACAGCCGACCAGTCGCGCGAAGCGTTGGCGTCGCAGCCAAGACGGCCTGGCGTGCTCGCAGCCGGAATTTCGGCAGTGCTCGTCGCGGGCGTCTCAGACGCAGGTGGGGAACACGCCATTAAACCCAATGCCAGCAAACTCACGCCAATTCGCATCATTCCATCGTCTCCTCGACGTCTCGATCAAACAGATGTCCTGCGCCCCCGGCCGCAGGCTCCCAGAACACGCAGGTCTGCTGTGCTGTTCCCGAAAAGTGGCATAACATCGGCAAGTCACGCGCGCGGATGTCCGCATATGTGAGTTCGTCGAGCGTTGTCTGTCCCGGTGCGAGCAGCGGCCACTCTGGCGCTGATTGCGTCGATGCGATCACAGGCTGCGACCATTCTTCGAGGAACGTTTCGACATGTTCCGGCTCTTCAGCCGTGAAGACGTCGCCAAAGGCGCGAGGCAAAGGCGTCGCCCAGGCCCAGATTGGGTGACCCTCGCCGTCGATGATCTCATAGACCCCGATCGCTTTGTCGCAGGATACGCCGAACGTCCGCACAGTGACGCGATCAGGAGCGTCGCCGCCGGTGAAGGAGAGGTCGCGCGTGTGTGAGAAATCGCAGCGTTCCATCTGCGGTGAGCAGGACGCGGCAAGTAACAACGCGCCGAGAGCGAGCAGGCGTATCACGGGCCGTAGGCCACGATCATGGTCGGCGCATGCGAGGCCGGGTCGATAATCAGACATTGCGTCGCCTCGACAGCGGCCGCGTAACAGATCATCGGCATATTGCGCTCGCGCAGCGTCTCATAAGTCTCGCGATCGAACGGTGTTTCGTAAGAAAATGTCTGCGCGCTTGCGCTCAGCGTGTCGAACCCTGCGCGCCATTCGGGCAACGCGCTGGAGCGCTGTAGCGTGACGTCCGCCCACCCCGCGAGAAATGTATCCATCTGCTCATCGCTCACAGGGGCCGCGCCCTCTGGCGGAATGCCGCCCATCGTCAAGTCGTAATAGGTTGACGCAAACGCCCACAACGGGTCTCCGGCCGAGCTGCGCACCACCAACGTCACGATCGCTTGTTCGCAGGTTGGCCCGTCTGAGCGCGCCGTTATCGTGTCCGGCGCACTTTCGGTTGACCAGATCACGTCATGCGTTGCGCTTCGAGCGCACGCCGTGTCGGTATGGGCTGTATTGGTGACAGGTCCGCACGCACTCAATGCGAGAGCCGCAGCGAGAAACAAGAATCGCATAGAACGCCCTAAGAATTTCGGCGGACCATACAAAACGAACGCCAGCGCGCCAGCCTATTCGGCGATTTCCAGCGATGACCAACCCGCAAGCGAACCGATCGCGTCATCTTTAGGCTGTTGGAACAAGCCGTGCGGGCGCTGCAACGCGGCGACTGCGGCCTCGTAGCCTGCCGTCACAGCGTCATCGAAGCGCTTCCAATCGCGCATGTCGATATCCGGCATTTCCGGCGCGATCAGCAAGTCGGCGCCGGAACGTCCTTCCCACGGATCGACCGTCAGTGTCGCGGCGCGCATGAGCAAAGACGCAATAGGGGGTGCTGCTTGCCAGCCATGCGCGGCGATCCAACCGAAGAAACCCGGTGGCGAGCGGAAGTCCTCGACATCGATGCCATCGCGTCGCGCAACGTCGACGCCAATAATCGGCCCGCGATGCAGATCGCGCATGGTGTCAACCGGGAAGTTGCGCAGCACTGCGCCGTCGACCAAGAGTCCGTGGTCACCGTCCACGACAGGCGGCAGAATCCCAGGTAACGAGATCGAGGCGCGCAGCGCCCGGCGCAGCGAGCCACCGCGATGAATGCGCGGCGTACCCGAGACCAGGTCGGTCGAGACGGCGAAGAACGGCACTTCCAAGTCTTCGATCAACGTCTCGCCGAAATTTTCCTCAAGGCGATCATCAACCCGCCTTCCGCGCACCAACCCTACGACCGGAAGGATGTAGTCGCCGAGGGGATTGGTCTCGACGAACGCCTTTGTGATGCGCCGCTCGATTTCCTCGGTGGTCCACCCCATAGCGACACAAGCCGCGACAACGGCGCCCATCGATGTGCCGCCTATGACATCGAACGGGAGCCCCGCCTCTCGAAGCGCACGCACGACGCCGATATGAGCGTAGGCGCGGGCGCCTCCTCCCGACAGCACCAGTCCGATGGAGCGCCGCGCGATGACGCGCGCCAAGCGCGCCGCGTCGGCATCTTCAAGGCCCCGCCAGTGGAACAGCCGCGCCGCATCGCAGGCCAGGCGCCACTCATTCGTTGATGCCGCTTTTCGATCCATGCCGTGATGGAGAAGCACGACGTCGATGAGGCGGAACTGGCGCGCTGGCGATGGCTCTTCCGGCGGCAGTAATGGCGTCGAGGGCATCGCATCTGCACGTGCGAAGAACCAGATGCGGTCGGCTTGGCGAATGCAGGTCCGGAACCAGCGCGTATCCGAGATAGGCGACACCAGAAACACCGCGTCGTTCTTTTGCTCGAGCGCGTCGAACCAGGCGCTGTTCATGCCCTCGCTCGAAATCGCGAGCACGTCGGATTCGGTAATGACGACGGCGCGAGCGCCGAGGCGCTTCAAAGCCGCCTGAAGCGTGCGCGCGCGCAACTCGATATCGATCGTCGGCGACGTGGCGATCATCGCGTAGACTTTGGGATCTGCGCGCGGGCTCGATTTGCCGGCGGCCCGTGCGCGCGTCAGCATGATGCGGGCAATGTGTTCCATCATCGCGGGGTGAGCATGCACGAGCAGATCAAATGCGCTCGGCGGCAGTTTGAGAAGTTCGCTGTCGCGCATCGCGAATACGCTGCCCGAGTGCGGCTCGCGCGCGATCATCGCCATTTCCCCGACCGGTTCGCCGGGGCGAATGTAACCCAGCAGCGCGTGCCCGCCGCGGCCGCTCGGCTTGAATGCCGCCAGCGATCCCGAGACCAAAAAATAAACCCCGTCCGGGGGCTCGCCCGCCGCCAGCAGCGGCCAGCCCGCCGGCACAGAAAACCATTCGGACACGGCGTCGAGCGCGCCCAAGACGTCGGGCGGGATGCCTTCTAGGGGGGTGGCTTCGGCGAGACTTGGCTTCATGGCGGGGCTTCAAACCAAGGATAGGGAGCGATTATTAAGGCGCAATGAGAACAAGTGTGGGCTAGGCGCCGCAGCTGGTTTGCGGGCCCGGGGTCGGGGCCCTAAAGACCTCCCATGACCGTTTTTCTGGCCCACGCCCCCGCTGACCGTCAGACCGCTGAGGCGCTGGAAAGGATCATCGAGCGCCGGGGTCAGTTCTGTGAACTCGACGATGGACAGACCGCCTTGAAGCCGGTCGGCAATGGCGATGCGTTTGTCTTGTTGGCCTCGCAGGCGCTGACGTTCGCTACGGCGCGGTTGCGTCTTGAACAACGTGCGCTCGATGCCTGGGCGCAAGGCAAGCTCGTGGTCGTGAGACTCGATCACGGCATTGCGCCGGTTGGCTTGCGGGACTTGCCGGCGATTGACGGGACGTTCGAAGCGGCGCGCGAGTTCAAATGGAACGAGGTCGCCGACGCCGTCACGAAGGTGGTGCGCGCGCCCCCGGATGCGGACGCATCGGAGGAAGAGGAGCACGAGGGGCCTCCTCCCTCTCAGCCGTCGGCGCCGCCAGCGGAGGTCGATGCGAAGAGGCGTGGCGTAGGTCTAGGTGCGCTGTTTTATCCGATCTTGTTGCTGCCAGGCTTGCTCGCGATTTCCGCGGTTGTTTCCATCTATCTAGCTAATCGTGTCGGCCCGACGCCCGGAGGTTGGCGCGAACTCGTGAGCGGTATCGACAGTTTCGGCATACGCTATGGCTTGCCGAGCGGTGTGACGCCCTGGGTTTTCGCATTTGCGATCACGCTGTTCCTAGGAGTGATCGCTCTGATCGTGTTTGGGCTCGTCAACCGCAGCGGCGCGCGCGACGACGGATTGCGGCGGACGCCGCCGCGCCCGCGCACCCGCCGTCCGCGACGTTCGACGCCTTCCGCCGACGCGGTGTTTGTTTCTTATGCCCGCGCCAACGACATGACGGTTCTTCCGTTGGTGGAGGCCGCCAAGCGCGCTGGCCGTAAGTTTTGGCTCGACCAGCAGGGCGTCAACGCGGGCGACGGTTGGGCCGGTGAAATCGTCCGCGCCATTAAGGCCGCTGGCGGTGTGGTCGTGATGTGCTCGCAAGCGGCATTCGAGAGCGATCACGTGAAGCGTGAAATCTACCTAGCTGATCGCTACAAGAAGAAGCTGGTGCCGGTGTTTATCGAGTTCGCCGAACCGCCGGAGGACTTCGAGTACTTCTTTGCTGGCGTTCAACAGCTCAATCTCTACGAGACGCCGGAAGAAGAGCGCTCCGACGCTCTTGTTCGCATCCTGGGAGCCGCAGCATGAGCCTGGAACCGGAACCTATTCTCCTAGATGTTTCAGCTGAGGGCATTGCCGTCGTCACGCTGAACCGCCCGGCGAAGCGCAACGCTTTCGATGAGTTGATGATTGCCGCGCTGAGCGAGCATTTTGAAACGCTGAAAGGCGCCGATCATGTGCGCGCCATATTCATTCGTGGCGCCGGCGAGACCTTCTGTGCTGGGGCCGACGTTGACTGGATGAAGCGTGGCGGCGAGCGCACCGAGGAAGACAATCAAGCTGACGCGCTATCGCTCGCGCGCATGTTAAAGCACTTACATGATCTGCCTCAGCTGACGGTTGCGTTCGTGCAAGGCGCCGCAATGGGTGGCGGCGGCGGGCTTGTTGCCGCGTGCGATGTCGCTGTCGCGGTGAAGACTGCGAAGTTCCGTTTCAGTGAGGTCCGGTTGGGCCTCACCCCAGCCACCATCTCGCCTTACGTGGTCGAGGCGATTGGCCCGCGCATGGCGCGTGCTCTGTTTGCCTCCGCTGAAGGCTTTGACGGCGCATACGCGGAAAAAATCGGGCTGGTGCAGTACGCGGTCGAGAACGAAGCCGGTTTGACTGCGATGATGGAACATTTGTCAGATTTGGCGCTCGCTGCCGCTCCAGGCGCCGTTGCGGATTCGAAGGCGCTAGTGCGGCATGTCGCTGGGCATGCAATCGATGACCATCTCTTGAAGGAAACGGCTCGCCGAATTGCCAAAAGGCGTGCATCATCGGAAGGACGTGAAGGGCTTGCCGCGTTTCTGGAGAAGCGCAAGCCGGAGTGGAATTCGTGAAGCTGAAGCGCGGTCTCAGTCGGATTTGGGCGTATCTCTATCGTGTCAAACTCGCACGCGCCCACATGCCGTTTTGGCGCGTGGTAGTGGAAGCCCGCCTCGACCGCCGGGCCAAGACCTGGCCCCGCCGTTTCGAAAGCGCCGTGGCGCCGATCTATGTCTGGGCGCGGACGATTGAAGAGGCGGAAGGACTGGCCGCGCTGGCTGTGGAAGGCGAGGGCCTGGAAGCGTTGACCTGTGATGCGAAGAAATGCGCTCCGGCCGCTGCTCCCCGGCGCGAGCCGGCGGCCGTGGCCCGCGGCGAACTGGGGTTCTTGCCGCGCCTGGACGGCGAAACCGGCGCCGAGGGCCCCTCGCGCCGCGACGCGCGGGCTTGATCCGGCCCGCGCCACGCGGGAGACTCTGAACCATGAGCGGGGAACTAGAAGCAGCGGGCGCCTTGGCGACGGCGGGCGCCGTTGGCGCGGCACTGGAGGGCCGTGAAGGCGGCGCGCCAGGCGACGGCAATTGCGCCAATTGCGATACGCCGCTCACTGGGCGCTTCTGCAGCAATTGCGGCCAGCATGCGCATCCGAACCGCAAGCTGACGGGCGTGTTCGTCGAATTCATGTACGGCGTCTGGAACTTCGACACCAAAGCTTGGCGCACCGTCCCGATGCTGATCGTCCGCCCCGGGACGCTCACCCGCAATTACGTCTACGGCAAACGCGCGCGCTACCTCGCGCCGCTGACCATGTTCCTGTTCGCGATTTTCCTGATGTTCTTCGCATTCTCGACGATCAACCCGCCGCAGAACATCCGCGACAACGAGGTCCAAGTTACACAGCAAGATCTGATCGAAGCGCGCCAGGAACTGACGCGGGTGCAAGCCGAACTCGCGGATGCTCGCGTCCACCCGGATCCGGATGAGCCTGCGGGCCTCGGCGTCAGGCTAGGCGAGAACGCAGTGCGGATAGCGCAAGCGCAAGTCGACCGGCTCGAACGGCAACTCGCCGAAGCGCAAGCGCGGGAAGAACGCAGAGCGCGTGAACGGGCGGCAAATGCGCCGGTCGAAGTGACGATCGATCGTGGCGACACGGCGGCCTCCGAAACGCCATTGGTGGAGCCGCCGGCAACCGAGAGCGCGGCGCCCCCGCAACCAGAAGCGGCAACCCCGCCAGCGGCGGAAGACGACATCGAGACTTGGCAGGATGCCGTGCGTGAACTCGGTTCGAGCGACAATTTCGTTGTGTTCGGCGGCGCCAGCGAAGAACTGAACCAGCGTATCAGGCAAAAATTCCTGAACCCTGACTTGGCGCTCTATCAGATCCAGGATGCGGCCTCGAAATTCTCTTTCTTGCTTGCCCCGCTTTCGCTGCCGTTCATTGCGATTCTGTTCCTATGGAAACGCGGGGTCACGCTTTATGACCACATGGCGTATGCTCTTTATGCGCTGGCGTTTGCGGCGCTCTTGTTTTCAACCGCCGTGCTTCTTGGTGAGATTCCCTTCATCGGCTGGAGCGCGGCGTGGCTGTTGCTCGCCCTGCCAGTGCATATGTGGTTCCACCTAAAGGGGGCCTACGCGCTGGGTTGGTGGTCGGCGACGTGGCGGACCTTTTTCATGGTGAACTTCGCCTACATTGTCGCAACTGTGTTCACAGTGCTCGTTGTTGTGCTCGGCCTCGCGGGGAATTGATGCACTTCGAGAATCCCTTCGGCATTGCAGAACTCATTGAGTTGGGCGGCTCAGCGGCGGTCGTGTTGCTCATGATCGGTGTTGCAGCCGTGTTGGGCTTTCGCATGTCTGCGCGGATCGATGACGGTGAGTTGACCCGTTTGGCCGATGACGAGGGCGTCCGGGTCGAAGGCGCGGTGATCGCGCAGAATGGACGCACCGCGCTTGCGCGTCTGAGCGACGGGCGCGTGATGGTGGCGCGCGTCATGGGGGCGGACGTGAGCGCCCGTTTCGCACCTGCGAACGCCGTCAAACTCAACGTCAAAGCGCGGCGGCTGAATGCAACATTTGCCGACGCTGGGTTCCCGCCGCTAAACATGCGCCTCGATGACTCGCCCGCTTGGCTGAACGAGTTCAGCGGCGGCGGAGATAAGCCGTGACGCCTCCAGCAGCGCCGTTCGAAATTCCCCCCATCGTCACCTATGCGGTGCCGGGCTTCGTGCTGCTCATCATCATTGAAATGATTGCGGTGAAGCTCACCAAGAAAGGCCGTTACGAATATCGCGACAGCGCAGCAAGTCTTTCTATGGGCTTCGGCAATCGTGTGTTCGGCATCGCGTTCGGCAGCTTGGTTGTCTTAGCCTATTTCGCCGTCTATCAGTTCCGGCTGTTCAATCTCGGTTGGACGTGGCCGGTGATGGTCGCGTGCTTCTTTGCCGAAGATCTCGCGTACTATTGGTTCCATCGCATCGCGCACGAGCGCCGCTTCTTCTGGGCCAGCCACATCGTCCATCATTCGTCGCAGCACTACAATCTGACGACGGCGCTGCGCCAAACTTGGACCGGTACGCTGGGCCTCAATTTCATATTCTGGCTACCGCTCGTGTATATCGGCTTCCCGCCGCTCATGGTGCTGATGTTCTCCTCGATCAGCCTCGTCTATCAGTTCTGGATTCACACCGAGCTGATCGACCGGATGGGGCCGTTCGAATGGGTGTTTAACACCCCGTCGCATCACCGCGTCCATCACGCGACCAACGCCAAATATCTCGATGCAAACTACGCTGGCGTGCTGATCATTTGGGACCGCATGTTCGGCAGCTTCGTTCCGGAAGACGATAACGAGAAGCCGCACTACGGCATCGTCAGCCAACTCGGCACTTTCAATCCGTTCCGCGTCGCCTTCCACGAATGGCTCGGCATCTGGCGCGACGTGACACACGCAAGATCGTTCGGCGAGATGATCGGATACGTTTTCGGTCCGCCAGGCTGGAGCCCCGATGGATCGCGCAAGACGTCCGCATCAATCAAAGCGGAGTGGGCCAAGCGCCAGCAAGGAACATCGCCCTCCGTCGTTGCGGCGGAATAGGTGTACGTCCCCGAGCATTTCGCGACAGACGACGCGGACGATCTTATCGCGCGTCTCACACGCCGTTGGTCTGGCGTGTTGGTGACCGTCAATGAACACGGCGTCCCGGTAGCGACGCATTTGCCGATCTTGTGGGACGCTGAAAAGCGCGTCGCCACCGGCCATATCGCGCGCGCCAATCCGCAGTGGAAGCAGGGCCCAGGCAAGGGCCTCATCGTACTCGGTGGCGCTGAGGCTTACGTGACGCCCGCCTGGTACCCGTCGAAAGCCGAGCACGGAAAGACCGTCCCCACTTGGAACTATGAAGCCGTCCACATCAGCGGCCAGGTCGAGTGGTTTGAAGATGCAGGTCGTCTTGAGTCTGTTGTCGCCGAACTGTCACGCGCCCACGAGCAAGGGCGCGCCGAGCCGTGGACAATAGCCGACGCGCCACGGCCCTACATTGACGCGCTGCTGCGCGGCATCGTTGGCGTGTCTCTGACGGCGGAGCGTGTCGAAGCCAAACGCAAGCTCTCGCAGAACAAGAGCGCCGCTGATTTTGCCGGCGTCGCCGATGGTTTGGCGGCGAGCGGCGATCCGATGGGCGAGGAGGTGGCCGCGCTCATGCGAGAAACCCGCGCCGCGGCCGGCGATCCAGACGGAAATTGACGGATGGCGTGCGCGTGACGCTTGCCTTGCGACGCAGGGTTGAGGCACTTGCCGCTTATTGACGGTCCATATCGTAAAACTGTGCGTCGGCGCCGATAGCGTCGAAGATCTGGCCGAGTGGCAAATCGGCCAGATCAAACGCGCGAAGAAGGAAAAACGTAAGATCGTAGCCCCGGTTTGCGGTACGCGCATGTGGCCAAAGCGCGTGGATGACGTGCTCGCAGGCGGATCGCTCTACTGGGTGATCAAGGGCGTGATTAGCGTGCGTCAAAAGATTATCGCCATCGATGATGTGACCGACGATCATGGCGAGCGTTGTGGGCTCTATCTCGACGGACATCTCTATCGCACCGTCCCACAGCCAAGGCGCGCGTTTCAGGGTTGGCGCTATCTCGATGTGAAGGACGCGCCGGCCGATCTAGGCGAAGCGCAAGGCGGCGCCGATCTGCCCGAGCACCTGCGCCGCCAACTCGTTGAACTCGGCGCCTGGTAGGCTAGCCTAGCACCTTCGCCGCGCCCGCGCAGAACGCGCCGACATCCGCTTCGTCATGATAAAGCGCCACACCTATCCGCAGAATATCGTCGCGCGCGTCGGTGTAGATGTTGTTCGCCATCAACGCAGTCTTCCACTCGACCGCCTTTGGGTGGCGTAGCGAGATGAAACGCGATTGTGACCCGGTGGCGTTTGGCTTCAGCAACTCCGCTTCGCGCAGTGCGTGACCGGCTTCACCCGCTTCGATTGCCGTCACCATCTGCGCACGCAGCGTAGCGCAACGCGCGCTGATAGTAGCGGTGTCCAATCCTTCGTTCGCCAGCGCACGTCGAACGGCATTGAAGCGGTAGAGCCCGGTTGGATCATATGTCGCGCCAAGAAAGCGCGAGCCATCTGTGCCGTATCCGACTTCGCCCTGTTTGCCCTCCATCGCGCCAAAGTCGGCGAACCAACCTGTGTGCAGCGGTCGAGGCGCAAAGCCCGCTGGGGCGTGCAGATAGGCGGCGTTTTCACCCGCCATCGCGTACTTGTAACCGCCGCCCAAAAGAAAGGCGCGATCGGCAACGCGCGAGAAGTCGCACGGCATCGCCATGAACGAGTGATAGAGATCGAGCATCACCCATGTGCCATCGGGCGAAGCGTAGCTTGCTAATTCTTCGGCGCCATCAAACCGCAAGCCGGTGCGAAACATGACATGACTGAGAAAAGCGATGTCGGCCGGTTGCTCGCGCATCGCCGCGAGATAGCGCTGCGTGAACGTGTTGAAGGGCTCGCACGGAATGATCCGCCGCTTGATCAGGCCGCGCTCCTCCCAGCGGGCGCTTTGCCTGCGAAAGGAGTGAAACTCCCCATCCGACGTGAGCACATCAATCGGCTTCTCTGCCCACTTGCTGACAAACAGCCGCGACAAATATTCGTGCGTATTTGCGGTGAACGATAGCGTCTTTGGGTCCGGCAATTTGAGTTCGGTTGCAACGTGCTGCTGCGCCTCGGGGATGATTTCGCCAAAGACCTTCTCCCACTTGCGATCCGCCAACAGCGCTGCATCGTCCCACGCGGCGAGATGGCCTTCATAAGAAGCGTCCGGCCAGAGGTGGTGCGAGTGCGCCGCAAAGTGGATGCGCCCCGGCGAGGCGGCAAGCGCGCGCGAGAAGAGATGCTTGTAGCTTTTCATAGTTTCGTCCGGAGCGACCAGATCTCGGGGAAGGCGCGGCGCGCGAGCGTTTGTTGCAGATAACCGACACCCTCCGTCCCGCCGGTGCCGCGCTTGCGGCCGATAATGCGTTCGACGGTCAACACATGCTTGTGGCGCCACGTGAGGAAGGCATCATCGAGATCAATGAGCTTCTCCGCGAGCTGATAGAGCGACCAGTGTTTGCTCGTGTCGCGATAGACTTCGAGCCACGCGTCCTCAACAGTTTGGCTTGGTTCATACGGCGCGCCGGGCGCCCGCTCGTAGGCTGATTTCGGAATGTTGAAGCCGGCGGCGGCGAGTTGGCGCAGGGCGTCATCGTAGAGGCTCGGCGCATTGAGCGCGTCTTCGAGCATCTTGCGATCGTCGCTGCCCGCGTCATGAAATTTCAGGAACGCCGCGTCTTTGAGGCCGAGCTTGTATTCAAGCACGCGGAATTGCGCCGACTGGAAGCCTGAACTGGTGCCCAGCAAATCGCGGAAGTTGAGATAGTCCGCCGGTGTCATCGTCGCCAGGATGTCCCAGGTCTGCGTCATCACCGCCTGAATGCGTGAAACCCGCGCCAAGTGCTTGTACGCAGGCACAAGGTTGCCGGATCGAATCTCCGCCTGCGCCGCGCCGATTTCGTGGATGGCCTGCTTCATCCACAATTCCATGGTTTGGTGCAGGATGACGAACAAAAGCTCGTCGTGTTCGCCGGTTTGGGGTCGTTGCGCCGCCAAAAGTTCCCGCAACCGCAGATAGCTGCCGTATGTGACGCCCGTGCTCATTTGTCGGCGTTCCTTCCCTTGAATCACGAGCTTAGAGCATGTGGCGCCGCAGCGGAAAAGCTTCTGGAGGTCCCGTCCGCAACCTAGGTCCCCACATTTTCGGTTTGGTCAGATCACCCAATTTGGTAGGGAAGCGCCGCCGAGGGGGCAGAAGCCGAAGGAGGGCAGGCGCAAATGGCCGCTGTGGGACGCACACTTATCATTGCTATCGTCGTAGTGCTGGGACTTGGCGCTGCGCTTTACTTCCTGGGACCGAAAACCGCCAGCCGCAGCCAAACGCTCGACATTGAGCGGCCTGCGCCGGTCGTGCTTGCGCGTCTGGCCTCGACGCCAGTTGGCGCCACGGTGGTTGAAGGCGTGACCATCGCCGAAGCGCCGACGACCGAAGGCGATACCGTGACCGCACCGGTTGCGTTCGCTGACGGTGGCACTGGCCACGTGACCTATCGCGTCACAGCCGATGGCGAAGGGTCGAACGTCAACGTGAAGCTTGAGCAAGATCTCGGCTCGAATCCGATGAACCGCTTTGCCGCGTTCACTGGCGGCGAAGTCGGCCCGCTGATCGCCGGCGCGGCGACCGCGGTCGAGACCGATCTCAATGCGCTGCCGAACGCTTCGTTCTCCGGCTTGCAATACAGCATCGTCGACGTGACCGCACGTCCGTTCTTCTATGTTGAAAATTGCTCTGACACCTCGCCGGAGTCAGTGACCTCGATCATTAGCCAAGCTGTCGCTGCGATCCCGGCTGTGATGCGCACGAGCCATCTCACGGTGAACGGCGAACTGATGGCGGTCGAGCCGCGCGTCGTTTCAAACCAATATTGCTATCAGGTCGGCTATCCGTACTCGGGCCGTCAGCCGCGCGCGCTGCTGATCGGCAAGACCGGTGAAACGCCGTCCGGCCAAGCGCTTCGCGTTGTTTACACCGGCACGGAAGCGGACGTGATCCATCAGGTCTACGATCCACTCGATGCGTTGCTCGGCGCCGCGCACCTCGATGATCCGGCGACTCGTGACGACGATTGGGTCACCTACGAAGTCTATCACGACGATGCGACCCAAGATGGCGGCTCGCGTAACCGCGAAATCTACTACGTCATCCCGCAGGGTACCGACATCAGTGCGCTGACGCGGGTTTTCCCGCCGAGCGAAGCGGCGCCGGTCCCGGCCAACGAACCGGCGGCTGAGACGCCCGCGACGACAACGGAAACCCCGGCCACCACCACCACGCCGGAACCCGCAACAGCGACGCCGTAACACGGCGTTTTCCGAACCAAACGGAAGGGCCGCTGGCAAAAGCCAGCGGCCCTTTTTTGTATTGGGAGTCCGTTGTTGGCCCCAAGCAGCCATTCGCGTTGACGGAATATTGCGTGTCCGATTAACGGTGACGGGCTGTGTTTTTGATCCAACTGACAATCCCATTGCTGGTCGTCGCTGCCGCGATGGCGCTTTTGACGATCGTGTTTCCGCGAATTGGCACCGGATGCCTTTTGACTATCGTGTCCGTCGCCGTGGCCTTCGTAACTCTGTTTGGACTAGTGATGGTCGAGTGTTTTCCCATCGGGACTGCGATATGTCCGACCGACAACGAGCGGCGTATGGCTCTATTGATCGTCACAGTGGGAACATTGGCGGGCAATGGCGCAATGTGGGTCGCGGTCTGCAGCAAACACTCGCGGACTGATCGTTAGGAGCGTCGCTTTCTGGCGAAAAGCAGACATCCAACCTAAGGCCGCATGCCGAAGCTGCTTGGCCCCGTTTCATTCATGCGTTGCGCCAGGTTGGCCCAATCGCACAACAGTTTCCGCGTATCGCGCGGGTCGATGATTTCTTCGGCGTAAAAGCTCTCCGCTGTCCGGAACGGCGAGCGCAACGCTTCCGCCCATGCGCGAATTTCGGCGAGCCGCGTGTCGGGGTCGGGATGGCTTTCGAGCTCCGCCTTGAACGCCGCTTCGATGCCGCCTTCGAGCGGCAGCGAGCCCCAATCGCCTGACGGCCAGCAATAGCGCAGTTTGGTGCGCGTCGGATTCATCATCGCCGAGCCTGCCAAGCCAAACGCCTGCCGCACGACGATCGAGCACCACGGCACGCGCGCCTGATACACCGCCGCCATCGCTTGCACGCCGAGCTTCACTGTCGCCGCGCGCTCGTGCTTCACGCCGACAGCAAAACCCGGACAATCAACGAAGTGGACAACCGGCAGATGGAACGTCTGCGCCAAGTCGACATGCTTGATCAACTTGCGGCACACGTCAGCCGTCCACGCCCCGCCCATGAAGTGCGGATCGCCCGCGAGTACAGCAACGCTATAGCCGTCGATGCGGGCAAATCCGGTGATGAGGCCGCGGCCCCATTGACGTCCGGTTTCGAAGAACGTGCCTGCGTCCACGCACGCTTCAACGATACGCCGCATGCGATAGGGCACGCGCCTATCCCGCGGCACGGCGTTGATCAGCGTCTCGTCGCGGCGATCGATCGGATCGCCGGTTTCAACACGAGCCGGCAATTCGTGGATCGAAGCGGGCAAGTACGATAGAAATTTCCGCGTCGCAGCGAACGCTTCTGCTTCGCTGCCAACGATATCGTCCACCACGCCATTCTTGCCGTTGATGTCGGCGCCGCCGAGCGCTTCCTTGTCGACATCCTCGCCGATCGCCTTCGCAACTGGCGGGCCGGCGACGAACACCTGGCTGAGGCCCTGCACCATAACGCTGTAATGGCTCGCAGCGACCCGCCCCGCTCCCAAGCCCGCGCATGGCCCAAGCGCGAGCGCCACCACTGGCACGCTCGCCATGTTGGCCACGACCCATTCCCAACCCGGCGTTTGCGGAATGTAGGTGCGCGGATCCTTTTCCAGCATTTTCACCGAACCGCCGCCGCCCGTGCCATCGACCATCCTGATGAGCGGCATGCGATATTCGTTGGCCATCTGCTCTGCGAAGACGAGTTTTTGCCAAATCCCGGCATCTGCCGCGCCGCCGCGCACGGAGAAGTCGTCCGATTGTACGCAGACTGGCCGGCCATCGATTTCACCACGGCCGATCACAAACGGCGTGGCGCGAAACGACGCCAACGCGTTGTCGGCGCCATACTCAGCCTTGCCTGCGATCTTGCCGGTCTCGTGGAAACTGCCGCGATCAAGCAGCGCATCGACTCGTTCGCGCGCCGTCAGCTTGCCCGACGCCCTTTGCCGCGCCACGCGCTCATCGCCACCCATCTGTTCGGCCAGCGCCTCGCGGCGGCGCAATTCTTCGATGTCTTTGTCCCAGCTCATGGCGCGAGCCTAAGCGGGCTGCGCGCAAAGAAAAAGGCCGCAGCTTTCGCCGCGGCCTTAAGTAGGTTGCGTTACGTGACTAGAAGTTGCGACGCACCGTGACGCCGAAGGTGCGCGGCTGATTGGTCGCAAAGCCAAGGCGCGCCCGGCCGCCGCGTTCGCGGTCGAACGAGAGATTGGCGTTCTCGTCGGTGACGTTGTTGACGAAGAGCGTGACGCCCCATTCGTCATTTTGGATACCGGCGTTGAGATTGATGAGCGTGTATTGCTCCAACTCGAGGTCGAGCGCCGTCACATCTGTCCCGCTTGCGCCGCCAAAGGCGAGGTTCGAGACGAAGTTGCCGGCGCCGGGGACTTGGTCGCCTGGCTGCGTGTAGCGGCTGCCGACGTGTTGCACGGAACCGGCCACGAAGGCCTCCATGCCTTCGCCCCAGCTGATTGGCCAGTAGTAGGCAGCTGTGGCGGCCGCTTGCCACTCCGGCACAGAGGCGAGGCGGTTGCCCTTTTGGATGCCGCCGAGGACGTTGTTGGCGCCATCGACAACCGTCGAGTCGAACTCTGCTTCTGTCCAGCCGCCGGCGAAGGTCAGTTGCAAGCCGCTGATCGGTTCCCAGCCAAACTCGATTTCAACACCTGCCGCATGAGCGTCCGGGACGTTGAAGACGACGCGCGAGGAGCACGAGCCGGCGTCGAGCGTCACCTGCAGGTCGCTGATGTCGTTGTAGTAGACGGCGCCGTTGAAGGTGTAGCGCGGGCGCGTGACCTTCACACCGGCTTCGTAGTTCCACGATGTTTCGTCCTGGTAGCTTTGATAGCCCCCGAAGATCGCCTCGTCCGCCGCCGAGCAGAGCGGGAGGTTTAGCGGATCGTTGACGCCGCCGAGACGGAAGCCTTGGCTCGCCTGAACGTTAAGCGCGATTTCGGGCGTCACATCATAGCTGGCGATGACACGCGGCGTGATGCCGTTGGAAGACGTTTCGTCATGGCGATTGTCGCCATTCGAAAACAGGCCGCCCGAGATGAAGTCGCGCTTTTCATCAAACTGATAATAGCGCGCGCCAGCCGTCACCGTCAGACGATCGGTGACGTCGTAGCTGGCTTCGCCGAACAGCGCCCATTGGCGAATGTTGTAGGGCAGGTCCGAATTGTAGGGCGAGTCAGACGGGAACCCGTTCGCGACCGCCGCCGACGTTCCTGCGCCCAGGCCGTCCGGCGCCGGCGCGTCGACGAAAGCGTCATAGCCGGGCGTCGGCAGCCGTTGGCGATAGACGCGATCCACGTCTGAATAGAACGCGCCGACGAGCCATTGGAAACGGCTGTCGGTGTCGGAAGCCAATCGCACTTCTTGGGTGAATTGCTCCAGATCCGTCGTATCGCGCAGGTTCGACGGCAGCAGCACCGCCGCGTCCGGGAAGCCCAGATCAATCGAGACGCTGCCGGTGAGGGCGCTGGCGTCGCGGCTCGCAAGAATGCTGCGGTTGATGTAGCTGGTGACGGACGTGAGTTCGACGTTGCCAAAATCATAGGTCACGTTGAGATCGGCCAGGAACATCTCGTCGCTGAACTCTTCATCCAGCATGAGAAACTGCTGCCGTTCCTGGAACGTCACTGGCGGGCGGGTGGTCGTGTAGGGGTTGGCGAAAAGGTTGAAGACCTCTTGGCGGTTGAACCCGTTCACCTGCACATTTTGATAGATGAAGCGCGGCGTGATCGAGAGGTTCGGCGTCGGCTGCATGGCGAACGCGATGCGCACGCCCGAGCGCTCGCCATCGTTCACGTCTTCCGAGATGCCGCCGCCTTCGCGCAGCGCGTCGATGAAGCCGCCGTATTCGGTGTGATAGCCGACGGCGCGCATAGCGAGCACGCCAGGCACCAGCGGCACGTTGATCATACCCTTCAGATGGCCGCCTTCGCCGCCATCGTCGATCATGTTGAGCTGGCCTTCGAGTGATCCCTCGAACATGTCGAGGTCTGGCTGATTGGTGATGTAGCGAATGGTGCCACCGACATTGCCGGAGCCGAATAGCGTGCCCTGTGGACCGCGCAGCGTTTCAACGCGGTTCAGATCGTAGAGATCGAGATCCGGCGTGAACAGCGAGAGCGAAATCACCGAGTCATCGAGATAGACTCCGACTTGTTCTTTGACGCCGGGTTGGTCACGCACGATCTGGCCGGCGGAGACGCCACGGAGCGAGACTTGGCTCTGGCCTGGGCCGAGGTTCTGCACACTCATGCCGGCGACGTTGCGGCTCAGGTCTTCGAGGTTCGTCGCGCCGCTGCGCTCAATGGCTTCTTGGGTTTGCGCGTTCACCGAGAACGGCACATCCTGAATCGACTGTGCGCGGTGCGTCGCGGTGACGACGATTTCTTCTTCTTGGACCGGCGCGGCATCCTGCGCCAATGCAAAGTCGGACGTTGTCAGCATCGCGATCGCGATTGCGCTGACGGCGTACGCCCAAGTGCGTCTGCGGGCCATTTTGTGAACTCCCCTCGGCCGGCGCTTCTCCCAATGCGCCAAGACGATAAGGATTAACAACGGAGCCTCGCACTTCCGTTGGAAACGCCTGAGCGGGGAAATTTTTTAGCGCGGACGGACGAAATACGCCTGGGGAACGCTGTCGTCACACCGCCATGTTGTCGATGAGGCGCGTTTTTCCAAGCCACGCCGCGGCCAGGATACGTGTGGGCCGGGCCAGATCGTTGACCGGTGCGAGCGTCTCGGCATCGCGAATGGCCACATAGTCGACGCTCGTAAAGCCCGCTGCGATCAGATGTTGGGCGGCTTCTTGTTCAGCCGCCTCGATCGGCGCGCCAGCGTGCACGGCTTTGATCGTGTCATGTATGATGTGATTGAGGCGTGCGGCGACGCGGCGTTGATCTGGACTCAGATAGGCGTTGCGCGAACTCATTGCGAGGCCGTCTGCCTCACGCACTGTCGGACAGCCCTCAATTGTAACTGGAATGTCGAGATCGCGAGTCATCCGTCTGACGACTTGAAGCTGCTGATAATCTTTCTCGCCGAAATAAGTCCTGTCCGGCAGTGCTTGCAGCATCAACTTTGTCACCACCGTTGCGACGCCGCCAAAGAAGTGTGGTCGGAATTCGCCTTCGAGCGGTGTTGAAACGTCGCTGACGATCACGTTCGTCGCAAAGCCTTCGGGGTACATCACCGCGCGCTCCGGGGCGTAGAGCAGGTCGCAGCCGGCAGCCACCAGCATCGCGGAGTCGCCCGCCTCGTCACGCGGGTAGCGTTCGAAATCTTCGTGTGGCGCAAACTGGCGCGGATTGACGAACAAGGTCGTGATGACGCGGTCGCATCTCTCTTTGGCGGTCCGCACCAGCGAGAGGTGGCCCTCATGCAGCGCGCCCATCGTGGGGACCAACCCAATCGTTCGGCCGGAACCCCGCCAAGCGGCGACTTCTCGGCGAAGGGAGGGTACGTCTCGGACGACGGGGAGAGAACTGGTCATTCCGCTTGGCAATCCAATCACACCGCGTGCGCGTCAAGCCGCTTAAGTGTGCCTTAACCTCGATCAACGAGCCTTAAACGATGTCTATCGGCGCAGCAGCTCAACTTCAGAGCGCAGCGCCCGCCAAGCTGGGCGGGGCGCGCCGATGAGCCTTGCCTATGTCCACACGCCAGAGACCGAGCCGCGCCGCGCCCACGTAATCGTGGTGGGCAACCAAAAAGGCGGGGCCGGCAAGTCTACGGTGGCGATGCATGTCATCGTGGCCCTGATGCGGATGGGCCGCCGGACTGGCGTGCTTGATCTCGATGTTCGCCAACGTTCGCTCACTCGCTACATCGAAAACCGTGCGCGTTGGATCGCGGCGCGCGGCGCGCAGTTGCCTTCACCGCAAATTCTGGAGCTGCAGGAAAGCGCCCTCCGATCCATGGATGAGGCGGAGGCCGAGGAAGATGCGGCGTTCCGCGCCGCCCTGAAGCGACTCGCCGAAACCTGCGATTTCATCGTTATCGATAGTCCTGGCGGCGATTCTTACCTCGCCCGCCTCGCGCACGCCTGGGCCGACACGCTGATCACCCCGCTCAACGATAGTTTCGTTGATTTCGACCTTTTGGGCGATGTCGATGAGGGCTGCGCCGACATCGTGCGCCCGTCGATCTACAGCGAGATGGTTTGGGAGAGCCGCAAGAAGAAGGCTCTCTCTGCGCGCACGCCGATCGACTGGGTGGTGTTGCGCAACCGGACCGCGACATCGAAGATTGAAGCCAAAAACAAGCAGCGCGTCGGCAAGGCCCTGTCGACGCTCTCAAGCCGCATCGGCTTTCGCCTCGCGCCAGGCCTTTCAGAGCGGGTCATCTTTCGGGAACTTTTCCCGCAAGGTCTCACGCTGCTCGATCTCGACGGAGACGGTGTTCCGGTCGAAATGCGCATGGCGCATGTCGCCGCCCGTCAGGAGCTGCGGGACCTCTTCATCAGTCTCAAACTCCCTGGCTTCGACGGCGAAGCGCTGAAATTCTGACGCCCTCGTGCTAACGCCGCCAGGTGGGACCGGTTCGCGCCGGTCACGGAGGTGTCGTGGTACCGGTCCTACTCGTCCTAACCCTCATCTTCGGGGTGCTATTTCTTACGCGGCTCGGCGGGATCCATCGTCGAGAGCTGATGCGACGCTGGCCGGCGCCCCTGTTCGCAGGTGCAGCAATGTTTGCCCTGCTTAGGGGCCTGGTTGGCCCAGCCATTGTGCTCGGCAGCGTTGCGGCGCTGACTTGGATCATGTGGCCACAGATTGAGCGCTGGGGCCGTCCACTGGCGGCGTCGCCGCCATCAGACACGCCTGAAGATTTTGCAGCTCGCCGCCTCCTCGGCGTTGGGGCAAATGCGACGGCTGCCGAAATTCGTGGCGCTTACCGCACCAAGATGGCCAAGGCGCACCCCGACCGAGGTGGCTCTCACAACGAAGCCGCGCGGCTCACCGCCGCGCGGGATCGTCTACTGAGGAAGGCGCGCTGAGGCGCGTTATTCCATTTCTTCGGTGCTGCCTTCGTCGCCTTGGCCTACCGGCTCGTCGATCGGCGCCCGCACCGGTGACAGCGTCTCGATGACCATGCCTTGCGAGAGTTGGTATGGCGACGGCGGCAACGGCCGAACGCTGTTAGCTTGCAGCGTGCCCGGCGCGAGTTGGACGTCCAAGCGGCGGGTCGGCATTGACGCAAATTGCGCGGCATTCGGGTCAGCGCGGCGCGCGTATTCTTGATAGGCGCCCTCGATCAGATAGGCGACTTGTGCATCGCGAGCCGCAGCCGTTTCACCGCCGAGAACCACCACGATCACCCGGCGACCGCCGCGCTCAGTCATCGTCGCGAGGTTGAAGCCCGAGGCGCGCGTGTAGCCAGTCTTGATGCCGTCGACGCCTTCAACGCTGCCGAGAAGGTGATTGTGGTTGCGGCCGCTGGTGCGCCGCCAAGCGAAGCTGGGTGTCTGGAAGTAATGATAATATTGCGGGAAATCGCGCCACAGCGCCTGCGAGAGCGTCGCCATATCGCGCGCTGTCGTGCGGTGCGCGGTATCGGGCAAGCCGCTGGCGTTGGCAAAGCGGGTGTTGCTCATGCCGAGTTCACGTGCGCGCGCTGTCATATTGGCTGAGAAGCGGGATTCCGTCCCGCCCAGGCGCTCTGCGACCATAACGGCCACGTCGTTTGCGGATTGCACGGCGAGGGCGCGGATTGCTTGGTCGACGGTGATGGAGTCACAGCCGCGGCGGCGAGAGCAGGCTAGCCCCAAACGCGACGGTGGCTGGCGCGCTGCATTACGTGAAGCGGTGAGACGGGTGTCCAGGGTCAGGTCGCCGCGCTCAATCGCCTCGAACAGCATATAGAGCGTCATCATCTTGGTAAGCGACGCAGGGAAACGGGCTTCGTCAGCCTGATCTTCGAGCAGCACTTCGTTGGTGCGCGCATCCATGACGATGGCCGCGTAACGGTCTTGCGCCGACGCCGGCGCCGCCACGCCCAATGCAAAGAGCGCCACCAAGGCACCCGCAACTAGCCGCATCTTCGAGAATCCCGCTGCCGTCATCGCTGACCAATCCCGCACAAACACGGACTATTTCAGGCAAATCGCGTGCCGTGTGCAGCTTACAGATTCATTAGACCCACTTAAGATGCAGTTCCTCAAGGGGGTTAATGTCTCCGGCCTGGCGAAGCTGATTCAGTCCTACACGTAGAAGGTGTGGAAAACGTGGTTAACGCGAGATGAATATTCCCGCCGGTGGGGTGAGGAAATCAGTGCGCATTGCATGTTGCGGTGCAGCAAAATTGTTGTTGACTTCGCAGGTGCAGCATAACATATAGGTCTCACGAGTCGCCCGCCACGGGCGGCTACCCTGTTGATTGTGGGCCGGCCCGGCCCCTGGGAACTGAACGGAGACCATAATGGCCACTGCGAAGACCGCCCCCCGCGCCGCCAAGACGGCCACGGAAGCGTTTGAAACCCTCACCACGACGTCGACCGAAACGGTCCGTGAAAACCTTGATCGCGGCATCGCCGCGTTCTCCGAAGCCTCAGCGTTCGGCAAGCAGAACATGGAAGCTTGGGTTGCTTCGGCTACCGCCGCTCAGAAGGGCTTCGAGACCCTCTCGGCGCGCGCCGTGGCGTTCCAAAAGGCCGCCATCGAAAATCACGTCGCGGCGACCAAGTCGCTGATGACCTCGAAGAGCGTCCAAGAGTTCGCTGAGAAGCAAAACGACTACGCCAAGGGCGCGTTCGAAGCCTATGTTGCGGAAGTCACGGAAGTTTCTGAGCTGTTCCAAGGTCTCGCCAAGGAAACGCTGCAGCCGATCAATGAGCGCGTGAACGCCGTTGGCCAGCTGATCCAGACTGCGGGTCGCTAAGAATACCGCTTCGGGAGCCTCGCGCTCTCGAGGGGCTGAATAGGGATGGGCCTGGCTCTTGGAGCCGGGCCCATTTCTTTTGCAACTGCGCCATGGGCTGCCCGGGCTAACCCGCAAGGTCTTCCATACACCGGCGCGATCCATAAATTGTTCAGCAGATGGGCGAACGCTCCGGTGGACGAGTCGGTTCAAGCTCCAGCGAAACGGGCTTCAATGAGCGGTGGCAATTGGGATGACGAAGAGCGGGACGGCGGGGTCGATGGCCGCGCCGGAACCCAAACTGTCACCCGCACAAAAAAGCCATCGCTATACCGTGTGCTGCTGTTGAACGACGATTACACGCCGATGGAATTTGTCGTCTACGTCCTGGAGCGCTTCTTTCAGAAGAGCCAAGAGGAAGCGACCACGATCATGCTGCATGTCCACCAGAACGGTGTCGGGGTTTGCGGTGTGTTCACGTACGAAGTGGCTGAAACGAAGGTCGCTCAAGTTTTGGATCTGGCGCGGCGGCATGAACACCCGCTGCAATGCACGATGGAAAAGGAATAACGTCGAATGGCGACATTCTCCCGTACGCTTGAGCACACGCTGCGCCGGGCGCTCTCATTGGCGACCGACCACAGCCACGAGTACGTGACGCTTGAGCACTTGCTGCTTTCGCTGGTCGACGACGACGATGCGTCAGGCGTGATGCACGCCTGCAAGGTCGATCTCGACAAGTTGCGGCAAAACCTTGAGGCGTATCTTGAGAACGAGCTTGATGCGCTCCGCGTGAACAACCGCGAGCACGAAGAGCCGCGCCCGACTGCCGGCTTCCAGCGCGTACTGCAACGGGCGATGCTGCACGTCGATTCAAGCGGCGGCCGCGAGGTCACCGGCGCCAATGTGCTTGTCGCGCTGTTCAGCGAACGCGAAAGCCACGCCGCCTACTTCCTGCAAGAGCAGGATATGACCCGCTACGATGCGGTGAACTTCATCGCTCACGGCATGCCCAAGCGCGCTGGCGCCGCTCAACCGCGCCCGGTGCGCGGCGCGCAAGAAGGCGAAGATGGCGAACGCGTCGTGAAGCAGGGCTCGGAGGCGCTCGCCGCCTACTGCGTCAACCTCAACAAGAAGGCGAAAGAAGGAAAGATCGATCCGCTGATCGGCCGCGAGGCTGAAGTTCTGCGCGCGATCCAAATTCTCTGCCGCCGTCAAAAGAACAACCCGCTGCTCGTCGGCGATCCAGGCGTCGGCAAGACCGCGATCGCCGAGGGCCTGGCGCGCAAGATCAACGAAAAGCAGGTGCCGGAAATTCTCGAAGACGCGACCATCTTCTCGCTCGACATGGGCTCCTTGCTCGCCGGCACGCGCTATCGCGGTGACTTCGAGGAGCGTCTGAAGAGCGTGATGAAGGAGTTGGAGAACCATCCCAAGGCGATCCTCTTCATCGATGAAATTCACACTGTGATCGGGGCCGGCGCCACCAGCGGCGGCGCGATGGATGCCTCCAATTTGCTGAAGCCGGCGCTGCAAAGCGGCCAGCTCCGTTGCATGGGCTCGACCACCTACAAGGAATATCGCCAACACTTTGAGAAGGACCGCGCCCTCGCGCGTCGCTTCCAGAAGATCGATGTCAACGAGCCTTCAATCCCGGATACGATCAAGATCCTGATGGGTCTGAAGCCCTACTTCGAAGAGTATCACAAGGTGAAGTACAGCGACGACGCCATCAAAACCGCCGTCGAGTTGTCCGCCCGCCATATCGGTGACCGCAAGCTGCCGGATAAGGCCATCGACGTGATCGACGAAACCGGCGCTTCGATGATGCTGCTGCCGGCGAAGGACCGTAAGCAGATAATTGATGTCGCCGAGGTCGAAGAAGTGGTGTCGCGCATGGCGCGGATCCCACCGAAGTCGGTGTCGAAGAACGACAGCGAAATGCTGGCGTCCTTGCCGGATGATCTGAAGCGCGTGGTGTTCGGTCAGAACGACGCCATTGATCAGCTTGCCGCCGCCATCAAGATGGCGCGCGCGGGCCTGCGCGAACCGCAAAAGCCGATCGGCAATTATCTCTTCGCGGGCCCGACCGGCGTCGGCAAAACCGAGGTCGCACGTTCGCTCGCCAACGTGATGGGCATCGAGCTGCTGCGCTTCGACATGTCGGAATACATGGAGCGGCACACGGTGAGCCGCCTCATCGGCGCGCCTCCGGGCTATGTTGGCTACGATCAGGGTGGGCTGTTGACCGATGGTGTCGATCAGCATCCCCATTGCGTGCTGTTGCTCGATGAAATCGAGAAGGCGCACCCGGATCTGTTCAACATCCTGTTGCAGGTGATGGACCACGGCTCGCTGACCGATGCGAACGGCAAGAAAGTTGATTTCAGGAACGTCATCCTGATCATGACCACCAATGCCGGCGCCTCGGACGCGGCTAAGCAGGGCATCGGCTTCGGCGCCGGCAAGAAGGATCACATGAATGAAGAGGCGATCCGTAATCTCTTCACGCCTGAGTTCCGCAATCGCCTGGACGCCGTGATCCACTTCAACGGCTTGCCGCCGGAAGTGGTGCGCAACGTCGTGCAGAAGTTCATCATCCAGCTCGAAGGCCAACTCGCCGAGCGCAACGTCCAGATCGAGATCACCGACAAGGCCGCCGATTGGCTCGCCAAGCGTGGCTACGACGACAGCTTCGGCGCTCGTCCGCTGGCGCGTGTCATCAACGAGCAGGTGAAGAAGCCGATGGCGGACGAACTTCTGTTCGGCAAGCTGAAGGACGGCGGCATCGTTAAGATCGACATCGATCCGGCTGACGCCGACAAGCTCAAATTCACCTACAGCCAAGAATCGCGTGGGTTGCTGAGCTTCGGCCGCAAACCAGAGAAAGCCTAACGCTTCGAGACAGATGTGCTAGCAAACGGCGGCCGCTTACACGGTCGCCGTTTTGCTTTGGGGGACGCATGAAGCTCCAATCGACTCTGGCCGCCGTGTTGCTTGCGGCCTGCGCCACAGCTTCCGCGCAAGTGCAACCGCTGCCGATGGCGCTCTGCGCCGGCTGGGAGGGTGAGCGTGTCTGCGAGCTGTTGCAGGAGGACACTCAAATCCGTGTGCTCCGCTGCACGTTCCCGCCAGGCGTCGGCCATGAGATGCACTATCACCCGCCGCACTTCGGCTATGTCCTCGAAGGCGATAGCGTCATGCGCATCACCACCGCTGATGGCGTCGTCGATCGCCCGGTCCACGCCGGCAGCTCATTCTCCAACGATTCGGAAATCCAACACGCCGCCCTCAATGTCGGCGATCAGACCACGCGCTATCTGATCATCGAAAAGAAGTACGCAGATACGCGTCCGCCAGAGGCTGTCGCGCCGGGATTGTGCGCACGCTGATCTCTGCTAGCGTCTCTAGCGGGGAAGACAGCATGACAGAAGCAGCACTTGAGGCGCCGCCTGCGTTCGAACGCCAAGGCGAGAGAGCGGCGTGGGCGCGTTGGCTTGGTCGGCTCATCGATCGCCTGCTCATGGTGCCCTTCGTCTTTGCCGTGTTCATCGTCACAGGCGCGCTGGTCGAGTTCGGACGCTTGCCGCCAGAGTTTATCGCGTTTGCTGACAACCCCATTCAAGCAACGATTGCCGAGATTGTTGTCGCGCTTGTCTTATGGCTGCTGTGGGAGCCGCTCTTTCTGAGCAATACCGGTACAACGCCTGGCAAATGGATCATGGGCGTGCGTGTGCTTCGTCCAGACGGAAGCAAGATCGGCTTCTTCACCGCGATGGGACGCTTTCTCTGGGTCTACGCCGTGGGCATGGGGCTTGGCATTCCGCTTCTGTCCTTGATGTGCATGTTCTTCGCTAACGTGACGCTCGCTGGCGAAGGCAAGACTGCGTGGGACAAGGGGCTCGGCATCGAAGTGACGCACACTAAGCGTCATCCGATCGTCTGGCTCCTGGCTTTCATCTTTGTCTTCGGGGCAAACACCACGCTGGTCATTCTCACGCGCATGGCAGCTGAGTGATATCTACCCTATGCGCTCGAAGCGCAGTTCCATCGTCTCGCCAAACGGCGTAGCGCGCCATTGACCCTGCAAACGGCGGTAGCGGTCCCTCACGCGCGCAATCAAATCGGCAGTCAGCCATTCCGGCATGCGCGCCTCGGTATTCTCGCGCACAGCGCGGAAACGCTCAACGAAGGCGGGGGGGTCGAAATCGCCTTTGAGCAAACCCTGCAGCGGTCCCACGACATATTCGATTTCCATCGCCGCTTCGGTTTCGTACGCCGCCCCGCGCGCCAGCGCGCCATAGAAGCCATGCGAGAGGCGCCCCTCGCTCTCCAGTGCGAAATGCACGAGATCGTGTGCAAGCAAGCTGCGCGTCTCAAGCTCGCGGCTTTCGCGACTGCCGTCGTCGCGCACGATCTCGAAGCGGTGATGCGTCGGATTGAGCCGCGTGAAGCGAACGATCACAGCGCCGCCGCGATCTGCGCCGCGATCGTCTCGAGCTCGGCGATGTCGGCCTTCTGCCCGTGGCTGTGGCCCGCCAGCCTCTGGCCCGCGTAACGCGGGATGATGTGGAAGTGCAGGTGGAAGATGGTCTGCCCGGCATCTTCGCCATTGAACTGCGTGACAGTCACGCCATCGGGCTTCAACGCCTTTTCCGTCGCGATGGTGAGCTTATGCACACGCTCCATGAGTGGCCCGACGCGCTCGCTCGGTAGCTCCAAAAAATTCCGCGCCCGCACATTCTTCGGCACAATCAAAAGATGCCCGCGCGTTTGCGGAAAGATGTCCATAAACGCGAGCACCTCGTCGTCCTCGTAGACTTTCACCGACGGAATTTCGCCGCGCAGAATCTTTGCGAACAGGTTATCGTCGTCGTAGGTCCCGTGCAGGCTCATGGGGCGAAGCTCCTATGTGCGGAGGTGTAGCGATGGGCGTCAGCGGTGAAAAGGCGAGGAGAGCCAAATCGGTCCTGACCGAGCGTCAGCAGAAATGGTTCGCCAGCGTCGAAGCTAGCCTGGAACGCGATACCGGCAAGTCGATCGCCGAATGGGTCAAGATCGCCAAGAAATGCCCTGAGACCGCCCCACGTAAGCGCACACAATGGTTTCGGGAAAACTACGGCCTTGGCGTCAACCGCATCGCCCACATCGTCTCGGTGGCATTTCCAGATGGCCCGAGTTGGGATGAACCAGATGCGCTTCTCGATCAGCTCTGGAAGGAAAAAGAAGGGCGCGCGATTTACGACGCAGTAGCCAAGCTGGTGCGCAAAGAATTTCGAGACGCCGTCATTGGGCCGCGCAAAACCTTCGTCTCTTTCTCGCGCAAGATCCAATTCGCCGGCATTCTCCCCGCGCGTGGCGGCAAAGCCGAGCTTGGCTTGCCGCTCCCGCTCAGCGCCAGCAAACGCCTCACGCCTATGAAGCGCCGCCCTTGGGCGGAGAAGCACACCGCTATCCTTCTGCTTTCTACGCCGAAGGAGGTCGACGCTGAGGTGAAACGGCTGCTCAAGCTTGCTTACGCCAAAGGCTAGTCGTCGAACCCGACAAACGTCGTCGCCTCATCAACGCGCTTGCGCTCAGATACAACCGCATTGGCGGGAAAGCTTTCATCCGGCCACCCGAGCGCAATGCTCTTCATGATCACCTGATCGTCGGCAATCCTCGCGTGCTCGCGTACGACGGGCGATTGCATAATGCCCTGGCTGTTGATTACCGCACCCAAGCCACGCGACCATGCCGCGTTCACCAGCGCGTTCGTCACCGCGCCGCAATCGAACGGCGTATCATCGCTGCCATCCAGCACGCGATCGTAGGTTACGATCACGCACACCGGCGCATCGAATTGGCGAAAGCCGCGCAACACCCAATCCTGGCGCCGTTCGGCATCCTCGCGCGCAATCCCCATCGCTGCGAACAATTGCTTCGCCACGCCAATTTGGCGCTCGCGGTGCTGCCCGGCAAACGCCGGCCCGGTGCGAAACTCACGCGATTGCGGCACGCCGCTCACCATCCGCTCGGTATTGCCGGCGCGGATGCGGTTCAGGGGTTCGCCGGTGATGACGTAGAAATTCCAGGGCTGCGTATTCATCGAAGAGGGCGCCCGCATTGCCAGCGCCAAAATTTCTTCGATCAAAGCGCGCGGCACCGGATCAGGCTTGTAGCCCCGAATGCTCCGCCGCCCGAGAACCACGTCGTCGTATTGCATCAACTCACCAATCCTTGAATCGCCGCCCGCTTAGGATATCTGCGATACAACCAACAGCGGCGCGCCCGTCAACGCCAACGATCCAGGAATGGCCCCATGAGCGAACTCATTATCTGGACCTACGATTGGGTCCCTGAAGGTCCGCGCGGCTTTGTGCGCGACCTGCGCTTGCGCTGGGCCTGCGAGGAAGCTGGTCTCGCCTACGCTGTACGCACAGTCCCGTTCGAAGATCGCGGGGCCGAACATTTCGCACGCCAACCCTTCGGCCAAGTCCCGTTCCTGACCGATGGCGACGTCGAACTCTTCGAGAGCGGAGCAGGGCTCATCCATCTGGCGCGTAAGAGCGAGAAACTCATGGCGCGCGATCCGGCCGGTGAAGCGCAGACGCTGCAATGGACAATCGCCGCGCTCAATTCCATCGAGATGGTCACTGTGCCCTGGTGGTTCTTCGAGGTCACCGGCAGTCAGAACGACAATCTCACCAAATGGGCGCAAAGCCGCCTCGGCCACGTCGAAAGCATTCTCAAAACGCGCGACTATCTCGCGGCCGATCGCTTCACCGTCGCCGATCTCTTGATGGCCGATGTGCTTCGTGTCGAAAAACTCCGCGCCTTCGGCGAGCGCCCCGCCACCGAAGCTTACGTCGCCCGCATCACAGGCCGCCTCGGCTTCAAAAAAGCGCACGCCGATCAAATGGCGCATTTTGCGGCAGCGGATAAGAAGCGGACGTAGAGGCGCCGCTCACGCATAACGTCCGATTCTCGCTGACGGTGGACGTTCCCAAAGTGTTCTATCGCTGCGATGGGAGGGGAAGAAGATGCTGCTACGTCGAATTATGCAACACCTGCGCAAGCAGGAATGGACGGTAGTGGCGCTTGATCTTCTGATCGTTGTGGTGGGGGTATTTATCGGGATTCAGGCGTCGAACTGGAACGACGCGCGCGAGGCGGCTGTTGAGGAGCGTCAGCTGATCAGCCGCTTGAGCACCGAGTTCGAGACCGGGCTTGCGTTGGCCCGCGAAACCGAGAACGAGACCTATCAATACGCTGTCGGGCTCGATGCCCTTTTGACGAAGCTTGATTCCGGCGAGCCCATTTCGCAGGCGGACGCTTGCGAACTGATCGCCGGCGCCGTTGTCTTCCGCTTCGGCGTCACCCCTCCGCCCTCATACTCGCAGATGCTTTCGACTGGTGGAATAAGCCTGCTGAGGGACGCCAATCTGAGAGAGGCGTTGCGGGAATATGATCGCGAAGTACGCATCGCGACAAGTGCGGCCGATAAAATATACGCTTCAATGATCCCGCATCTGACTGTGGTTCAAACCTATATTCGTTATGAGCGCGCGCCCCAGCCGGGGTCCATCGACTTTCGGCCACGCGTCAGGTCAGTCGACATCGAAGGCCTCCGCAATGACCGCCGCGCTATCGCGGGGTTGGAGCGCATCTACGTCACCCAAACCAATCAACAAGCCCTCGCTCATCGCACCACGGAAAGTATGGAGGCCGTGGTTGCGGCGCTGGATCAAGCGGAGCAATGATGTCCACCCAGGTCGTCGCAATGACCGCGCCGGGCCAGAGACGGACATTCATGACTTTCGTCTGCTTTTGAACTCTCGAACGACCGGTTTCGCCGAAAGCCGCCACTCGTGCATGGCCATTCAAGGGAACGACACCAAGTCCGAACCGGCGGTCCTGGCCAAACGAAGGCCAGTATCGAAGGAGCGCTGTTCAGGATCGATTCCGCTGCGGCTTGCTGATCGAAGGTCTTGAGGAAGATAACCGCTCCAACAACCGCCGCGTCTCACGCGCCGTTCGACCGCCCCCCCCCCTGCAACCCAGGGCGAGCCGTCGCTCGGCGCGCCCACATAGTTGTTGTGCCAAACATCCTCGCACCACTCCCAGACGTTGCCAGTCATGTCGAACACACCAAACGAATTGGCCGGGTAGGAGCCGACCACAGCCAACTTGCTGCTCAAACATGCTTGCGATGGTCCGATCGTCTCACCTGTCCAATAGGAGGTCGTGGTTCCAGCTCGACAAGCGTATTCCCACTCCGCTTCACTCGGGAAGCGATAGGCGTCGTCCCGGCCAATCAGACCACAAGCGGCATTCAGGAACGCAATGTAAGCTTGAGCATCGTTCCATGAGATATTAACTACCGGATGCCGATCGCGGGCCCACCCGCGGTTTAGTCGCGGCAGCTTAGCGCCGGCAGACCGCGCCCAATCCCACTCCGCGAAAGTCACAGGATACTTCCCTAACTCGAACGCATGGCGAATGTGCACGCAATGCTGTGGACGCTCGCTATCGCTCGATCCTTTCTCTTCGTAAGTTGAGCCCATGGTGAACGTTCCGAGTGGTATCGACACCATTTCCGGCAAGGCGTGGTCGGCGGGTACCCCCAGTGCGCCGGGCCTGGATGGCATCGGGCCAGTGCGCCCGCTCCCACGCAGCGCCTGGATCAACCTATCCATGTCCCGGTGGAAGTCCGGGTCGCGCCGGACGTAGGCGACGTTAAGCGCGCGGATCCTGCGTATACTGTCCGGCAAAGTCCCGATTTCCGGTAGCCTTGCTTCATTCACCAAGACCGGTACGACCTGCACGCCCGACGCTTTGAGCGCGGCCTCCAATTCTAGCCGCACCCAGTCATCAGCATCGTCAAGACGCCTATTACCGCAGTCATCTTGAACATCAGCCCAGCGCGGTCCAATCAAGGCGAGGAAAATCTGGCAGCCCTGCAATACCTGCAGAATATGCGCGCCGAATTCCACGCCAGGATTGAGCTTGTCTACGTCCTTGAAGACCGCATCGGCCCCAAACGCGGCGCACAAACGATCATAGATGCGGCCGGACGCATCGCCCGTATCGTCACGTCGATAACTGAGGAAGATGCGCTGTTCTACCGTGCTCACCACGGCTCCTAATTTAGCCCACTCGTCGATGACGTCAGCATGGTCCCAACCGCTCGAAACAGCCAAGAGCAGCGATATTTCCGTGGTCCAATCCGTGCGCTGACAATGCCGCCTCTGTTACTGCTTGCCGCCACCGAACCCCAAGCGCTCGAAGAATGTACGTATCCTGATCATAGCGCGCTGGCATTGACCGGCCAAATTGACATCAATCGCCAGCTTTTCGAATGTCTGCCAGCCTTCCAAGTTTTCCGCATCAAAATGTTCTTCGATAATACTGCGCCGGGCACCCATTCCATTTAGGGAGGTCCACGCCCGGTTGAAGTAAGACAAATAACTCACGACGCTCGCCGCGACGACTAGCGCCATCGCGGAGCCGATTTTCACCGACGCTGCTAGCGCAGTTGCGTTCCAACCGTCAGCTCGGCTCAGCTCTGCCAACCCGTGCAATCCAAGGACCACCGCTGGGAGCAAACCAACGATCAAGATGGAGAGCGTGGCCACGAGACCAGAGACGCGCAGGAAGGAGTGAATTGTGAGCGCGGAATGCAGCTTATTAAAAAGATGGAATTCGATGTACTCCAGCCTCTTTGCGAGCCAGATTAACATCTGCGTGTCGAAGAAAGCCACATATGGCTTGAGATCCAGATCCTCCGCTTGCTGAAGCGGTTTATCGCTGAGATATTCTTCTCCGGTCGCTTGCAACTCGGCAATGTGCGTGTCGAAATGTTTGTACAACACCGTGATCGACATCATCCGGTTTTGTATTACTCGGGATATATCTTGCGTCGAGTTCTTGAGCGATTGGAAGTACTTGTCTTCAAAAATGTGATCGCTGAGGCCGTAGTACGCTATTAGGGTAATAACGACCACGATCGCTGCGGCCGCGCCCGCGCCACCGAGTGTCGCCACGTTAAGTCGCGCAGGCTCTGCCATCGCCAGGTAAAGCAGCGGCGTGAGCCCCGCGTAGAAGCACAGTATCGCTCCAGTCTGAAACACTCGCTTCAGCCTGCCGTACATCCAGTTGTTGTCTAGGAACACCTCTATGTAGCGGTCGATAACATACCTAACATCGGCGTCGTCTGGAAACTTCTTGTCGATCGTGGCGCCAATGCGATCTTCCATGAGACCGGGCCATCGCCCCTTGTTCGAAAATTGCCGCATCAGCATCGTCGCAAACGCAAAAGCAAGGATGCTCCCAAGGCTCAACGCCAGAGCCGGACCTATGAGCCAGATCGTGTTCGACCAGATTGCTAGCCAAACTAAAAATCCAACGATGCTGAACAAACCAATTGCCAGAAACGTGGACATGTAACGCCATGCCTCGCCGATGCATGGCGAGTCTGGAAGACGAGGCGGTTGGCCGGCGTCTTCAAACATCTCAATCTTGTGGTGGAAGTAGTCTTTCATGCGCTCTTGAACGGCGGCGCGGTCCTCGACCTCAAATTTTCTACGATCGACCTCGGCGTGGACCCTATTTCGCAATTGCTGCATTCCCCAACCCTTCGGAATGAAGAGTTGGACGAACTCGTCTTCGTAAAAAGTTGTGTGCGCGTCGGTATTGCGAAAGGCCGCAAGAATTCCGAGCCGCCGCGGCCGACTAGCGGGCGAAAAATTTGGTGTGCCGTCTGGCATTTTGCCCCCCATTGGCATCGGACGCCGACATTCCGCCAGGGCATCATTAGCAGCCTGTAATGCAACCGCAAGGCTATTCGGGGAATGACGGGTGCTCCAGATACTCAAACTACTGCGCGAGTTCGGTGGCCCTCGATCGAAGCGCCCGCATCGCCAGCCCAGTCGCCGAGGAACACCGGTCAGCGCCTTTAGCGGCCCCCAAACCAAAGCGTCACGCTACTAGCTAGCATCATCGCCACGAAGACGAGCCGTCTCCGATCAACGGGAAGAGAAATGCCCCATGTCGCTCCAAGCGAAGTACTCGTTCTCCATGTCCAGAGCGCCCAAGTCGCAATACGGATAACGATCCAGAGTCGCGCTCAAACTGAAATCCGCACGTCCATTTCAAGCCCTGCGCGGCAGATACTGCACGTTGGGACGACTGTCTTAAATTGGGCCAACAACGGACATCACGGAGGATTCAGCCACCCTCTATCCCGCAGGTTTCAGCCGCGGAGCTCTTGTCCCACAAGGCTCGCACCGAAATCTATCCGACCGGTCTATCGGCGACCGTACAATCGGCGCTCATGCGCTTGAACGTCCCGCCCATTTCCGAGCTACGCCTCCAGCGGTATCACCGCTGGATTTTGCTGTGGCTCGCATGGTTCGCGGCCTTCCTCACCCAAGCTGGCGCTGTTGCGCCGCTGTCCCGCCAAGCCGCCAAGATCGCGCACCAATGGCTCGACGGCATCGAACGCAATCTCATCGAACTCATCCTCATTCGCGCCGCCCGCCAAGTGCGCACGATCCCCACGCTGAAGCACACAGCGCACCGCCGCCGGGAAACGCACCTCGCGCGCGCCATCGTCGGCGCCGCCATGCGCCGGGCGCTGCGTCCACGCGATCTTCGCCGGCGGATCGCAGCGCTGTCGCAACCGATTGCGCCTCTTGCCGCGCGCATCCTGCGGCGCATCCCGCGCGGCCTCACGCGCCGTCGCCCCATCGGTGCGCGGCCTGAACCGCGCACCGCGTTCGCCGCTAGCAGCGCGGACCTCAATCAGTTTTGCGCAGACACGTCGTGAAATCGCCCGCACGTCTTCTGAACGTTCGACGCTGAAGGCAGACGCCTGCGGCGCCGTCGGCGCACCTATGCCGCCGGCGATTGGATATTGCGCACCATTTTCAGCAGCGTCTCGCGCGGTAGATATTTGCCAACGCCGGCGATGAACTTGTTGTTGCCGCCGGTGACGACCACGCGCTTATTGCGCTTGAAGCCGTTGTAGCCTTCTCGCGCGACCGGGGCTGACGCCATAACTTTGCTGGCGTTCGCCAGCCGCGTTTTGCCGGTGCCGGCGCGCTCACGGAAATTCGAAACCGTCGGCCCAGGGCAGAGGCAGCTCACGTGAACGCCGGTGCCGCGCGCTTCTTCCCACAAAGCCTCGGAGAAGGAGAGCACATAAGCCTTCGACGCATAATAGTTCGCCATCAAAGGGCCCGGCTGGAACGCCGCGGTGGACGCGACGTTCAAAACGCCACCGCGTTTGTTGGCGAGCATGCGGTCCCAATAGATGTAGGTGAGTTCAACCAGCGCGCGTACGTTGAGGTCGATCATTCCAAGTTGCGTTGGCATATCGGAAGACGTGAGTGCGCCTGCGTGCCCGTAGCCCGCATTGTTGACGACGACATCGACGTTCAAACCCTTCGCCGCGATCGCTGCGGCAACCGCCGAGCCTCCGCCATAGGCGCCGAGATCCTGCGCGATCGTGTGTGTCTTCACCCCGTGTGCGGACGAAAGCCGGTTCGCCACCTCTTGCAGTGCGCCTTCGTTGCGGGCGGTCAGGATGAGGTCGTAGCCGTCCTTGGCGAAGCATTCGGCCAAATCGACACCGATGCCAGCGGAGGCGCCGGTCACCAATGCCGTTTGGCCTTCGCCAGGTTTACGTCGCGCCATCTTGCCTCTCCCGTTTCCTACGCGCGACGATACGCGCGTGTGGTTCCTGTTCCAAGCCGAGGCGGACGCCGTGCTAGGGAGGGCGCATGAGCGCCAATGAGTTCAAGCTCAACGAAGACGAAAAGCCGTTCGATCCGCCCGACGCTGAAAAGCCGAAGGCGGCGCGTCCGCGTGATGCGGCGACGTTGATCCTGGTTCGCGCCGGTCGCGAAGTGATGATGGGCCAGCGCTCAAAGGGGCACGTCTTCATGCCGGACAAATGGGTGTTTCCCGGTGGCCGGGTTGATCCGGGTGACGCCCGCGCCAAGGCCGCGACCGAACTCACCGCCGAGACCGAGGCGCTGCTGAAGCAGGGGACCGTCAGCCGCCGACCGCCCCGGGCCTTCGCGCTCGCCGCCACCCGCGAAACCCTGGAAGAGACCGGGCTCACGGTCGGCGGACCGTCCGGCCCCGAGCTGGATAAGCTCAACTTCGTCGCCCGGGCGATCACGCCGCCTTACCGTCCGCGCAGGTTTGACGCCCGCTTTTTCATGGCCGACGCCGAAGCGGTTTTGGCCGACGATAAGCCTGCCATTGGCGAAGAATTGCTGCACGTACGGTGGTTTAGCCTCGCCGAGGCCAACGCCCTCGACCTGCCGTCGATCACCCGGTTTGTACTTAAGGAGGTCGAAGCGCGCCTCGCCGGGGAGGCCGTCCAGCCCCCGTTCCTGCGATGGAGCCGCGGTTCGCACACGCTGGAGCGCCTTACGAGTTGACTTTAGGGCTTTCGCCCGTATTTTCCGCCGCTTCCTTTGAACCTAGAGAATTCCGAGCCCGACCATGGCTAAGCCGACAGTCATCAAGATCCGCCTGAACTCGACCGCGGACACGGGCTATTTCTACGTGACCAAGAAGAACCCGCGCACGAAGACGGAAAAGCTCAAATTCAACAAGTACGACCCGATTGCGAAAAAGCACGTCGAGTTCGTCGAAGGGAAAATCAAGTAAGCAGGCGAGCGCCGCGCTCACTTCGGGTAGAGCACCATCTGCGTGCAGCGGAAAAGCGCCATCGCTTTTCCGCTGTTTTCGTTTGTGACCTCCGCATCCCACACCTGCGTCGTGCGCCCTCCGTGAGAAAGCTTGGCTGTGCAGGCGACCCCTTCGCCGACGCGCGCCGTGCCGAGGAAGTTCGACTTCAACTCAATCGTGGTGAAGCCCGAGGCGCCGCTCGGCAGCGAGATGACGCAGCCATAGCCGCTGGCGCTATCGGCCATGGCGATGACGCTGGCGGCGTGCAGGAAACCGTTCGGCGCCATGTGATGCAGCTGGGCGGTGAAGCGTCCGCGCATGAAACCGGGGCGCCCCTCCAACCATTCGATGTTGAGATAGTCTGGGAGATGACCCTTTTGGCGTTCGGTCAAACCGGAAATGTAATCGATCTCGCTCACGGGACACTCCAGCGCTGCGCTGCTAATATGGGGCTATGACGCAGCGCCAAGTCAAAGCCGCCGTTTTGCTCATCGGGGACGAGCTGCTCTCCGGCCGCACGCAAGATGTGAACCTACAGGCGATCGCCAAATATCTCGCGCCGCTCGGCGTACAGGTCGCGGAAGCGCGCGTGGTGGCGGATGTCCCAGAAGAGATCAGCGCCGCGGTGAACGCTCTGCGCACGAAGTACGATTACGTGTTCACCACCGGCGGCATCGGCCCGACTCATGACGACAAAACCGCGGACGCCGTCGCCGCCGCCTTCGGCGTCAACATCGATGTCAGAGAAGATGCGCGCGCAATCCTGGAGGTCCACTACAAAGGTCGCGCGAGCCTCAATGAATCGCGTCTACGCATGGCGCGCATTCCCGATGGCGCTTCGTTGATCGCCAATCCCGTTTCGAAAGCGCCGGGCTTCCAACTCGGGAACGTTTTTGTTCTCGCAGGCGTGCCATCGATCACCCGCGGCATGTTACAAGACGTCGGCCACCGCATCGAAGGCGGCGCCATCGTTCGCGCGCGCACCGTGCGCGCCAAAGGCGTGCCTGAGGGCGACATCGCGGATGCACTTGGCGAACTGGAAAGTGGCGCGAACGGCGCTGTGACGTTCGGATCGTACCCGTGGTTTACGCCTGAGGGCTTCGGCGTGCATCTCGTCGCCCGGTCCGCCGATCCCGCCGCGCTCGAAAAGGCAATTGCCGATCTGATGGATATTATCCGCGCGCGCGGTGCGGAGTCCGAGGAGGTTGTGGAGCCTAGCTGAACGGGCTTGCGGTGAGCGGCAGCTTCATGAGTGGGTCCACACCGCGTGAACGACTTCGCAGCGAGGCTCGAAACCGAGGCTCTTGTAGAGTGCAATGGCTTTGGTGTTGTCGGCGTAACTGTGAAGGAAGGGCGTTGCGCCATCCGCAAGAATGCGCGCGCCTACAGTACGCATGAGCGCCGCGCCGTAGCCGCGCTCCCGGTAGTCTGGGTGAGTGCACACCGCGCTGATCTCGATGAACTCATCCGTCTGCAGGCGCTCTCCAGCCATCGCGACGAGCATGCCGTTGTCGCGGATGCCGACAAAGCGACCAAGCGCGTGCGTGCGTGCGCGAAACGGTCCTGGCCGGGTGAGCGTGGCGAGCGCAAGCATGTCGGCGGCGTCAGCGTCGCCAAGCGGTTCGATGGGAAGCGCCTTTTCGTTTCGAGTCATCGAGCGCGCTATCATTTGCAAACCGAGCGCGCTCGACGCGACAGTGACGCCCGGGGGCGGCGCGGGCGGAGCGACTTGAAGTAATGATATGTCGCCGTTGGCGGGAACAAGCGCGCCAAGCGATGCGACCGCAAGCGAAGAGGAATTGGCAGCGGCCCCGAACGGGCTCACGTCCTCAACGAAGCGCCTAGCGTCTGGGCCGCCCTCACCGAAGCGGGCGAGCCGCGTGCGCAGCGCATTCCAAATTGGATTGTCGAGAGGGTGGCCGCTCACAAAGCCTTCATATCGCCGCACGCGGCTGTGGCAAAGAGAGGGCCGCGGCGGCGTTTTTAGGCGCCGCCGCGCAAGTCAACGAAGGGGTTCGTTCCGGCGGTTGTCCCGCCCGGGGAAGGAGCGGCGGCGGAATCCGTGCGGCGGTGAGAACTGGGTGACACCGCCGCACATTCCCGCAGCCCCACCGTCACCTTGGGATAAAGTCGCTCTGGACGTTTCACGCATTTGGGTGACGACGTAACGTCAAAGACGCCAATCGACCGCGTCGGACGTGGTCGTGCCAGCGCGGCGTCGCAAGGCGTCCCGCAATCGGTCCACGTCCAAGATAAGGAGTTCGCGCCGGCCTTGTTCGATGAGGCCTGCGTTCGCGAGCACACGTAGCTCCCGGTTCACGGCTTCGCGCTGCGCGCCAATCGTGGCCGCAATCGTCTCGTGTGTAGGCGCGTCGCGGATAAGTATTCCGCGATCGACAGCTTCGCCGCTCGCGGCGAGCCGAAGCAACTCTGCATAAACCCTGAATCGGGTCTCAAGCGCCGCGAGTTCGAAAACGCGGTCAGTCAGTTGAACGACGTTGCGCGCAAGGTGCGCCGCGACGGCCGTGGCGAAGGCGCCGTCCCGCGCCATCAACGCCAGGAAAGCCTCGGCAGGACATTCAGCGAGTAGACCGTCCGTGTCCGCCACGATGGCGACCGAACGCGGCGTGTCGGTGAGCGCCGCAATCTCACCAAAATGACTGCCCGCGCTGAGCTGCCGGATGGCAACCTCGCGGCCGAACGCCGTTTGTAGTTTGGCGTAGAACTCTCCCTCGACTGCGAAAAATACCTGCTTGCCGCGGTCGAGATGTGAAACGACTTCATCGCCGCCGCGGACGCGTCGCCAGGTGAGGGTCTCTTCAAGCGTATCGATATCGGCGTCTTTCGCCGCAGCCAGAATATGTACTTGGCGCAGCTTGGCCCGCTTTTGCCCCGATGTCAGTCCCTCAACCATTGTCGATCCTTCCGACGCCACGCGATCGCAGTGTGCGAAATTTCACGTGGCGGCGCCTGACTGCCTTCGCCGACAAGAGGGTCGGAGGAAACCATGCCCAACGGCAGCGTCGGCGGAAAGATTTCACTAGAAGGTTGGACCCGGGCGGTCCAGGACGGGGACTGGATAAGCCCGGTCCGCGAAAGTGTGCGTGATCTAGGGGCAGTTTCCGGGCTCATGAGTTGGGCGGACGCCGGGGCCGTTGCGGCCACGCATCTGGGCCTTCACGGAGCAACGGATTTTGCGCGTCTTTGTGACGGCATCTCATCCCAGGCTAACTCAGATGTGTTCTCCTGCATTGAAACGAGCCTTGGACAGCTCAGTTGGACCCACGTCCGGCTGCACGGCGAAACAGCAGGGGAACTTGGATTTTTTGTCCTGTCTGGGGCGCCTGTCGATCCCGTCTTGATGCGCGAGACTGCGCTCGTTGCCGCGATAGCCGTCGCGACGCGCCTGCGACTGCGACACGAGCGGGCGACATCCGAACTGAAGACGGCTGCTTTCGATCAACTGCCGTTCGGCACCGTCATCGTTGATCGCCAGGTGCGTATCGCTGAGCAAAACGAGGCCTTCAGCGCGTTGTTGGCGCGGGCGGACGGATTGACCGCCAGCCAGGACAAGCTGATCTGTTACGAACCCAGCGACCAAGCAGCGCTCCTGAGGGCTGTGTCGAGTGTCCTCGACGGGGAACTCAACGCGGCGCTTGTGAAGGTCCAACGTGAGAGTGGCGCGCAGCCATACGTGATCAGACTCGTGGGCCCCCGCGGAGAAGGGCGTGCGTCCGAGCATTGTTTGTTGATGGTCGCAGATCCTGACGAAGCGCCATCGCCGGGATCCGAAATCTGGCGTGCAATGTTTGATCTCACAGAGTGCGAATTGATCATTGCCGAGGGTTTGGTGTCGGGAAGGCGTATCAATGACATCGCGACAGAGCGCGGCGTTTCAATCGAAACCGTCCGCTCACAGACGAAGCGGATGTTCGAACGGCTCAATGTCTCAAGCCAAGCGGAAGCGGCGGCGCGGTTGAGCCGGGCGGCGCCATTTCGGCGTCCATTGCGAACTACACCGTAAAATTGCAGCGGTACACTAGAACACGTTAAGGTTTAGTGCTACGACCTGTCCCGGTCAACGGGAGCGAACGGTCGATGCTGGACGTCGCGATCATCGGTGGAGGCATAGCGGGCTGCTACTGCGCCGACCGGCTGGCTACGCAGGGCGGGAGCGTCGCGCTCTTTGAGGCGAGCGGGCGGATCGGTGGCCGGTTGTGGTCCGCGCCGCTGGCTGGTGGTGGACTTGCCGAAATTGGCGGCATGTTCTTCCGCGACAACCATCGCAGTGTGCGGGCGCTTGTACGGCGGCTTGCTCTCGCATTCGAACCGGTCGAATTCAGGCGTGATGGCCAATTCGCGCGCGGGCAGTTCTTCAGCGACAGTGAATTCAGATCACCAACTTTGCCATTCGCGCTGGCGGACGCCGAGCGCAAGAACGGACCGGCCGCGCTTCTGGCTCACGCGCTGGATAAGATAACGCCGGGAGCCGCTGACCAATGGCCAATCAACCGAGCGCCGCCGCGTTGCGCGCAAGCGACGTTCGCCTTTCTCCGCCGGGTTCGTCACCAAGGGCGACCGCTTCATGAATACGCACTGTGGAACGTCCTGAGCGACGTCATCAGTGCGGAAGCATACGCGATCCTTGCCTCGTCCTTAGGGTCGGCGTCACTTATCCGTACGGTCAATGCTTTTGACGGCGTTTGGAACCTGCTGCACGAGCTTGGCGACGGACAGGGTTTTCGTCTGGTGGCGGGCTATCAACGCCTTCCCGTCGAATTGGCTCAACGGGCTGAAACCGCCGGCGCCAAAATTCATTTGAATCGAAGGCTGACCGCGATCACACGGCGGAACAGCCATTTCGAGCTGTCGGTCGCCGGCCAGTCCCCCGCGCCTGTTCAAATCCGGGCAAAGCAAGTCATTCTAGCCCTGCCGCAGCGATCGTTGCAGCTGATCATGTTTGACCCCGCGCTCTTCGACAACGTCGAAGCGTTCGTGCACCTGCGCGACAATGCGGTGCGGCCGATGCGCTCCAGCAAGACATTCCTTGCTTACGATCAGGCCTGGTGGTCCGCCAGCGATGCGGCTCCAACGCGCATCGCCGCGCAATTTACCGATCTGCCGATGCAGCAATGTTACTATTTTGGACGCGCGGCGTTCGATGAACCAGCGGTTCTCATGGCTGCGTACGCCGACGATGTCTCCGCATCGTTTTGGCCTTCGCTCGCAAGCGGCGGCACGAAATTCCCCTCATGCGCTGACAGCGGCGATGACGCGCAGTCGTTGCAGACATCTCAGGCGCTCGTTCAATGTTTACAAGAACAGCTTTCAAAGTTGAACCGTCGCGATAGCGTCCCCGCACCCTTCGGCGCGCTGCATTTCGATTGGAGCGGCGACCCCTATGGCGGCGCTTGGCACGCGTGGACGCCGCACTTCAAGAGTTGGGACATTCGGCCAAGGATGCGCCAGCCGAATCCCAGCCTCGACCTCTTTATCTGTGGCGAGGCGTACGCCCAGCGTAACGGCTGGGTAGAAGGCGCAATCAACTCAGCGGAACTGGCGCTCGAACGGCTCGGCCTCTCCCGGCCGGGCTGGATCACCGATCCTGACTTTCAGTTCGAGGTCGACGACAGAGGAGTAAGAGAAAATGACCACAGCAACGATGGAAATGTTCAACGCCTTGTCCACCGACATGGATCTGCAGCGTAAGTTCGCGAAGGACAAGAAGAGCGTCATGCGCGCGTTCGGCTTGAGTCGGGCGGATGCGGCGGCCGTCGCCTCCGGCGGCGACTCCGAGATCAGAAAATTGCTGACCGGCGAACAGCCGCTATGCTTCATTCTTGGACTGACCAGAAGTTCAAAGAGCGAGTAGGCGCCTCACCCTTCCGGCGGCTCCTCTCGCAGGAGATCGCGATGAGATCGTCAGGGCCGCCGGTTGGGTACCTGTTCGCAGACATTGAGGGCAGCACCGAGCGCTGGGAAAGAGCGCCGGCGCAAATGCAACGCGCTGTCGCGCGGCTGGACGCCCTCGTTGAAGAACTGATCTCCCACCACGGCGGGGTCATCCAGGATCGCTCCGGCGATGGCGTTTTCGCAACTTTCAGGTCAGGCAATCCATTGCAGTGCGCGCTTGAGATGCAACTGGCTATGCAACGTCAGGATTGGTCGTCCGTCGGCGGCCTTGACCTGCGCATTGGCGTGCACGCCTGCGCGGACGACGGTTCGGGCCAGGTCGACCGGGCTGTCGCCAATCGCGGCGGCCGCATCATGTCGAGCGGATGGGGCGGCCAGATTGTGGTGAGCGACGACGCGGTGGCAGGCTTTCCGGCGCCTGCTGACGCCCAGTTGCTCGATTTGGGATTGAGCCGCTTCAAAGGGGTGAAGGAACCTCTGCGCCTTTCCTCGTTGGTGCATGCCAACCTTAAGCGAACCGAATTTCCGCCGCTGCGATCGTTGCTGTTCGAGGGGGCCAGTCCAGAGGCGCTGGCCGGACCGATTTTCGGCCGCACGAAAGAACTCGGCGACATTCTATCCAAGCTGACGCAAACCCGGTCGCTGACGCTTGTCGGACCAGGCGGAAATGGCAAGACACGCTTGGCGCTGCGGACCGGCGATGAGGTGGTCGCCAGCCAGCCCGTTTGTTTTGTGTCACTGGAGAACGCTTCGAGCGCCTTAGACGCGGCCAGAAGCGTCGCGTCGAGGCTTGGATTGCGCTTGAACGTTGGGCGAAGTGCAGACGAGCAGATTGTCGATTATCTGCGCGACAAGCGCATCCTGCTTGTCTTGGACAACGCCGAGACGATAGCCGGTGAGGCTGGCTTTGTCGGTGAGTGGATGGCGAATTGCCCATTGCTTACCATCCTCGCCACCAGCCGGGAGCCGCTGGGCTTCTCGGGCGAGATGCTGAAGTTTGTGCCTGGCTTGTCATCGTCGCCAGAGGACGATGCTCCAGCGCTTGAACTGTTCGTGCATGAGGCTCGCAAAAAGGATCCGCGCTTCAACGTCACACAGTCTGACTTGCCCGTGTTCGTTGAGATCAGCAGAATTGTCGAAGGATCGCCGCTCGCCCTCAGACTAACGGCGGAATGGACGCCCATTCTCTCTCTTGAAGGCATTCTGGAGCGCCTACGGGAGAGTATCACGTTTCTCGCGCCAACCGCAGCGGACGAGCGGCGGCAAAGCTTGCGCGGCGTTTTTGAAGGTGTCTGGCAATTGATGACGCCTGAGCAGCGACAGGCGCTGGCAAGACTCTCCGTATTCGTGGAGGCGTTTGAGCTCACGGCGGCGTTGAGCATTGCGGAGACCGATCTCGCGACATTTTTGGCGCTCGAACGCAAGGGGGTGGTGGTGCGGGCGTCGCATGACCGCTTCGCCATGCATGTGATGGTGCGCGAATTCGCGCGAGAGCGCTTGGCGGAAGACGAATCCGTGGAAGCAGCGACGCGGACGCGGCACGCTATGTTTTATTTGGAAGCTATTCGCGATTGCATGCAGGGTGCCTCCGTGTCGACGCGTGGCGCCGCGCTCGAACAGTTGCGCTTGGGGTTTCTTGAGGTCCGCGCCGCATGGTTTCACGCCGTTAAGGTGCAGGCTGATGCATTGCTTCAGAGCGTCGTCGAACCGCTATGCTATTTCCTCTACAATCGTTCGATGATGCGCGAGGCTGCGGAGCTGTTTGCTGCGACCGTCACAAACTCCGAGCTGAAGCAGCACTTCGCGGGCATTCTCGCAAACTTTCTGGTGCACCAAGGGGACGCGGAGGGAGCGAGCGCTGCCGCTGCGAGCGTCTTGACGGCGGCGGCCGGGTCCGCACTCGCCCGCGCACACGCCAACCACGCGCTTGGCAATCTCGCTCACATGCGCGGTGACTTCGAGGCCGGTGACGCCCACTACGAGACTGCGTTTCTTTTACGCGAGAGCGTCGGTGATCTGCGCGGTTGTTGCTATGCGAGCACCTCAGCGGCGGCGCTCCACTTGGTCTTCTCCCGCACGGATAGCGCGCGATTTCACGTCAAACGCGGGTTCCGCTTGGCACGGCAGATTGGCGACGCGTTCGGCATGATGGCTTCGCATGTCTACGCCGGTGATATTGCGGCAGTGGAGGGGCGTCTTGATGATGCGAGAGACAATTACGAGATGAGTCTGAAGCTGGAGGATGCCGCCCCGCACCCGCAATTTCGCTCAGTGTTGCATCGCCGTCTTGGGACGCTGTTTACGCTCAGTGGCGATCCGGGCGCCGCACTTGTGCATCACCGGCAAGCCCATGACTTGGCGCGCGACGTGGGTGACCAGCGGATGCGGGCGCATGCCTTGATCGAAATTGGCAATGATCAGAGGTTGCTTGGCGATTTGGCGGATGCAAAGCGGAGCTTATTGCAGGGCGTCCGCTTGAGCATGACGCTCGGTATGCAACCCTCGTTGGCGCGCGGCCTGTTGGAACTCGCGCGCATTGAACTTGCCGCAGGCAATAGCGAGGTCGCTTGGCGGTTGCTCAGCGCATTGCGCGGCAGCGACCTCGGCGAAATGCAGGCGGATTTCGATGCGCTGTCGGAGCAGATCGCTGGCGGCGATGTGGCGGACTTGGCGCCGATGACTGTGCGGGATCAACTGAATGAGCTGATCGAAGAAGCTGAAGCCGACACTTTGAAACTGTGAGGTACGAGATGACGCGCGGAAGTTTGGTTGTCGTCGGGACGGGCATCAAAATCGCCAACCAATGCACGATCGAGGCGCGATATCATATCGAGGCGGCCGACGTCGTGTTCGAGGTGGTTGGCGATCAATTGGCGCAGAATTTTCTGCATTCGCTCAACAAGAACGTGGTGTCTCTCCAAGGTCTTTACGGCCCGGATCGGGCGCGAAGCGAGACCTACGAAACCATGATCGAGACGATCCTTGAAGCCGTCCGGTCCGGCAAACGTGTATGCGCGGCGTTCTACGGCCACCCCGGCGTCTATGTATATCCTTCACACGAGAGCGTGCGGCGGGCTTGCGCGGAAGGCTTCGAAGCTGAGATGTTGCCGGCGGTTTCGGCGGACGCATGTATCTTTGCCGATCTCGGGTTCGACCCAGGTTGGCTGGGGTGCCAGAGTTTCGAGGCGACGGACTTTGTCATCAACGCGCGCAAATTCGATCCGACAGCCGTGCTCATTCTTTGGCAGATCGCGCTGGTCGGCGACCGGACGTTGCGAGTCTTCAAATCCGATCCGCGTCGCGTTGCAGTGCTGGCCGAAGTGCTGATGGAGGATTATCCCGCCGACCATGAGGTGATTGTGTATCGGGCGGCGACGCTGCCCGTCAGCCAACCGCAAGTGCAAACGATCGCGCTCAGCCGTCTGGCGGAAGCGGAGATATCGCAGGAATCGACATTGGTCGTACCGCCGATCGGCGAGGCGCAGGCGTCGCCGGAACGTTTGGCGCTGATTGAGGCGCGCCTGGCTGCTGCCTGAGAGTGGTGCGAGCGGCGGGACTTGAACCCGCATAGCCTTGCGACCTACGGATTTTAAGTCCGCTGCGTCTACCAGTTTCGCCACGCTCGCACGCGCGGGCGGTATGTCTCAGTTTGCCGTGTTTAGTCCAGCCGTCATGGCGTCAGCACGACGCGGCCCAGTACTTTGCCGGCGCGCAGATCGTCGATGGCGCTGTTGGCTTGGTCCAGCGGGCGTTCATGCATTGGCGGCGCGGGGGCCGCGCCTTGGCGCAACAACGTGACAAGTTCGCGCGCCTCGTCTAGGCGGCCAACGTAAGAGCCGATGATTGAGTACGGCTTCAGCGGCAGCGACGCGAGTGGCAGCGAGGCCTTGCCACCGAAGAGTCCGACGATGATGTATTTGCCGCCGCGCCGGACTGCGGCAGTGCCAAATCCGAACGTGGTTGGCGCGCCGACGAAATCGATTGCCGCCGCCGCCGCGCCGCGTTGCGCTGCGACCTGCTTCCATGCTTCGGGGCTGGGTTCGATGGCGTCGACGGCGCCGTACTTCAGGGCTGCGTCGCGCTTGGTAGGGTCGATGTCCACTGCGATGATTGGGTTAGGCAGCACGCTCTTTGCAAGCGCCATCGCCATCAGGCCAACGCCGCCCATGCCGAGAAGCACGACCGGCTGCTCTGGCGGCGGCGCGCCAATTTTCTTTAGCGCGGAATAGGCGGTGAGTCCCGAACACATCGCCAGCGCGCCTAAACCCGGCGCCAGATCGCCGATCGGAATAAGCGCATCGGCGAAGGGCACGTGGACGTACTCAGCCATGCCGCCCCATTGCGCGACGCCGAGTGCGCGGCGCGGCAGCGCGATGCAAAGCTGCTGATCGCCGGTGCGGCAGGTTTCGCACGCATTGCATCCGAGCCACGGATATACAGCGACACGCGCGCCAATCGCAGGGCTGCTTACGCCCTCGCCGAGTTCTGCAACTTCCCCTTCAATTTCGTGACCGAGGACTGCCGGCATGTCGACCACGACGGGCTGGCGAACGTCGCCGAAATCGAAATAGCCGTCGTGGATGTGCAGATCCGAGTGGCAGAGCCCCGCGCGTGTAACACGCACTAGCGCCTCGCCGGCGCCTGGCTTCCGAGGTGTGAGATTCATGGCCTTCAGCGGCTCGCCGAACGCCGTCATTGCTTGCGCTTTCATCGCGCTACTATCGGGCGCGCGAACAGCTTGGCAAGAGCTAAGCGGCTAAACGGAACGTCATCGCATCGTGTTGCGCCAGCTGGCCATTGGCGGCGAGATACTGGATTGCAGCATCCGGCTTCAGCGTCATGTGATGGCTGACAATGAACTCCGTGACGATGGCGCGCAACTCCTCGGCCGAAGCGGATTTCCGCGCTCCGAGTTTTACCTGCACATGCTCGAACAGCGCAGCGCCCGCGCGACGGGTGATGGCGGGACCAAGCGTCTCAGCAAAAAACATTTCGGCGCCTCCATGTGTGGCCCTGCCAGGGTGGACTGATTCAGCGCAAACGCGGCAGGGTGCGGCGTGTTTGGTTCTGAGTCGCTTCTCGTTTTGCCGCCCGCGCTTGACTATGCGGGCTTTACTGTCTTCGCACTTACCGGCGCGCTTGCCGCGGCGCGTGACAAGCAGGACATCGTCACGTTCTGGTTTTTCGCCGTCGTGACCGGCATCGGCGGCGGAACGTTGCGAGATTTGCTCATCGATGCGCCGGTATTCTGGATCGGCAACGCAACATATCTCGGTATCGGATTGATCGCCGCGATCGCGGTCTGGTTTGCCGCACCGCACCTCCAGCGCGCCAAGACTTTGATCTGGTTGGATGCGCTTGGGCTTGCGGTCTATGCGGTGATTGGCGCTGCGAAGGCGATTTCATTCGGCGTTGGCCCATTTGTCTCGATCGCGATGGGGGTGCTGACCGCGTGCTTTGGCGGCGTCATTCGCGATGTGCTGGCTGGGCAGCCTTCGGTGTTGCTGAAGCGGGAGATCACAATCTCTGCCGCGCTGCTCTCCGCTGCAGGCTTTGTTGCGCTCACACTTGCCGGTGTTCCACCGCTGTGGGCGGGTGTTGCAGGTAGTGTGGCGGGTTTCGGATTGCGCGCCGGCGCCATACATTATGGCTGGGCGCTGCCTGCCTTCGGAGACGAACGTGCAGAAGGAAAAGCTTGAACTGGTGGAGGTCAGTCCGCGTGATGGGCTGCAGAATGAGCCGGACGTTGTCTCCACCGAAAACAAGCTTGCGCTGATTGATCACATTCTGGCGGCAGGATTTCGCCGCTTGGAAGCGGGTAGCTTCGTCAATCCGAAGAAGGTGCCGCAAATGGCCGATGGCGACGCGATATTCGCCGGCGTGCCGAAGCGCAGCGACGCAACGTTCATCGCGCTCGCGCTCAATCTGCGCGGTGTCGAACGCGCGATCGCTGCAGGCGCCAAAGAAATCAATTACGTCTTCTGCGCCTCTGACGGTTTCTCGGTGCGCAACAATGGCGGGACGGTGGACGAAACGTTCAATGTCTGGCCGCAGGTCGCCGCCGCGGCGAAAGTCGGCGGCGCGCGTTTATCGGCGACTGTTTCCACCGCTTTTGGCTGCCCGTTTGATGGTGAAGTGCCAGTTGCGCGGGTTGTCGAGGTGGCTGAGCGCTGTCTTGCCGAGAACATCTTTGAGTTGGCGCTTGCGGATACGATTGGTGTTGCTACCCCGCGTGACGTCCACGAACGCTTTCGCAGCGTGAAGAGCGTTGTGCCGGTCGGCGTGCAGTTGCGCGCGCACTTCCACAATACGCGCAACACGGCGCTGGCGAATGCTGTCGCCGCGGTGGAGGAAGGCGTGCGTGTGCTCGACGGATCGCTTGCCGGCATCGGAGGCTGTCCGTTTGCGCCCGGCGCCGCCGGAAACGTGCCGACGGAGGATCTGCTTTACATGTTCGACCGTATGGGATTCGACACTGGCGTCGATCTGGATCGCGCTATCGAGGGCGCGCATTTCATTAGCGGCGTGCTCGGACGGAAGACGCCCGGCATGGTCAGCCGCGCGCCGAAATGGCCGGCATAGAAAAGCGGCCGCTCCGAAGAGCGGCCGCTTAACTGCGATGTTCGCGGTGGTTCTAGAGTTCGCGGCCGATCGTGAAGACGAACGCGCTGTCGTAGCTTGACGGACCGTAGGTGTAGGCTTCGATGTCCGAGCCTGCATCGATGTTGGTGTCATGATAGCGCAGGTCGAGTTGGAAGCCGTGCATGGCCCAGGCCACGCCGACGTTCCATGTGTCGTAGTCATCTTCGGTGCCGGGACCGGCAGGCCGTTCGATTTTCTGATTACCGAAGGCGCCATTGACCGCGACCGCGTCGGTGATGTCGTAGGACGCATTCACTTCCCAATACGTCGCATCGCCGGTGTCGCCAAAGTTGTCCGGCGAGTAGTATACGGCGGCGCCTGCCGTGAACTGGTCGGTGAAGTCGTGGCTCGCGCCAACCTTCAATTCGTAATAGTCGAATTCGGCGGCGTCATCGTCGGCGCCCGGATAGAAATAGCCAATAACGCCGAGGTCCCAATCGATAGGGCCTGTGGTGGGCGTAAAGCCAGCATAGAGGTCGAGTTCGAGTCCTTCGGAGACGTTTGAACCCCAGACGCCCGCGTACCAGGCGTCAGCAACGTAATCGAGCCCGCCTTGGAGGGCGGGGCCGTTATCGGCGAGCGAGATGCCGCGGAAAACGTAGTCGCTGGTCAGCCCCACATTGGCAGTGACGACGCCTTCGGCGCTTGCGACGCCGGCAGTCGCGGCCGTCGCAAGAATCGCGAGACCGAGGATCTTCTTCATGATCATTTCCCCTAAATGCCGCGAGGCGTGTCCCGCGTGTGGGTTGGAAAATCACCCGGTAACGTAAACGTCTGGTTAAGCAGTGTGACGAGTTCAGATAGATTCGGCTGAGCGGCAGGTGGTGTTGCGTTGCCGCCACATGTAAAACGGCGCCACGCGTGGGCATGGCGCCGTTTCACGAACGGGATTGTTTTCTACAGGATGGAAGCGATCAGAACGTGACTTTTAGCGTGCCGATCAGCCGATCGCCGGCAGCGCCATAGAAGAAGGCGTCGTTGTCGGTGTCGATATAGCGCGCATCGATCGACAGGTTTTCGAGGATTGGATAGGTCACGCCCAGATTCCAGGTCGTGTAGCCATCGACGGCATAGTCGTCGACGTCGACCACCCCGATTGCACCGCTGAGCGTAGCGTTGTTCGAGAATGTGTAGGCGCCGTTCAGCTCGTAGTAGAAGCCGTCATTGTCGTCCAAGCCGTCGAAATCACCGCTGAAATTGGGCGTCCAATAGACTGCTGCGCCCCAAGTCGCGCCGCCAGTCGAGATTGAGCCTGCCGCTTTGAGTTCGAAGGTGCTCAGATCGGACTCGCCGCCGCCAGCGTCGCTGTCGGTGTAGCCGTAATAGATGACGCCGAGGTCGAGGGCGACGGGGCCGAGCGTCGGCTTCCAACCGGCGTAGAGATCGTACTCGATAAACTGAGCCGGGTTTGGGCCGGTGTTGCTGACCCAGGCGCCCGCGTAGAACGAGCCGCTGGTTGCATCGACACCACCGAAGACTTCGCCCTCATCATAGAATCCGGTCTGGTCGACACCGCGGAAAATGTAGTCGGTTGCTACGCCCAGGTTGGCTGAAACTTCGGTTTCCGCCTGAGCCGTGCCGCCCACGAACATGGCGCCGACCGCGATGGCCGCCGCACCCAACAGCTTTGCACTTTTCTTCATTTGCTTCCCCGCTTGCTCCAAGGACTCACGTTGCTGTGAGTTCGCGGCGATGCTTCAAGAGTGGGTGTTCGGTGGCAAAGCGCCTTGGGCGGAACTTGCTGCGCCGCTCTTCAACTCGCCTAATTTGGCGGCGCGTTTTGTGCGATGTGATGTGAATTCGGGCGAAACACGAACTTGCACCGGTGTTGCAGCCTGGGCGCACCGTAACGTCAGCCGGGAGAAGACCGTCCGGTCAGTCGTGGACTTGTCGCAGTCGCCTCAGGCGGGTTACGCCCTAGACATGAGTGAATTTACACAACTTGGTCACGCTGCGGCAATTCCGGCAAGCCCAGATCAGGCAAAGCTGGAGCGCGCGCCAAATCCGCATCTCGGCACGCTCTATCTCGCGCGCTTCACGGCGCCTGAGTTCACTTCGATTTGCCCAATCACCGGCCAACCCGACTTTGGCGTGCTCGTTCTCGACTACGCGCCGAAGGATTGGATCGTGGAATCCAAGAGCCTGAAGCTTTTCCTCCAGAGCTTCCGCAATCACGGCGCCTTTCATGAGGATTGCACCGTTGGCGTCGCCAAGCGCGTCGTCGCGGCGATTGATCCGCTGTGGCTGCGCATTGGCGGTTATTGGAATCCCCGCGGTGGAATGCCGATCGACGTGTTTTGGCAGACAGGATCTGCGCCAGAAGGTCTTTGGTTGCCCGATCAGGGTGTCGCCACCTATCGGGCGCGAGGCTAGGCTGTTCCTGGCGAGAGCAGGGCGCGCACGCTGCGCAATTGGCCCATGAGTTCGCGCCGTTGAAAGAGAACCAGCGCCGCATAGGCGATGATCGTTTCCAGCACGACGACGCCGATCTCCGTCCAAAGGCCGACGTCGATGAAGCTCATCAGCAAACGATGACCGACGAAGAGCGCCAGCGCGGCGGCGGTCGGCGCCGCAAGTACGCGCATGAAGTCTACCGGCGAGCACTCAATCGGGCGCAGGTAGAGATGCAGCAATCTCGGAAGATAGAGGATCGAGGTCACCGTACAGCCAAGCGCGACGGCCTGGATGCCGAATTGCGCTGTTACGAGCGCAGAGATCGTCCACAGAATCGCGTACTCGATCGTGAGCCGGAGCCGCGTCCCCGTGCGGCCAATGGCTTGCAGCAATGAGCCGTTGATCGCGACGACCGTTTGAATAGCGGCAGTACCGGCGAGCAGCGTGAAGATCTCCCCTGACGCTTGCCAGCGCTCGGAGAGAAGGAGCGTGAAGAAGGCGTGGCTCGCCGTCGCGACCGCCGCGATCGGCGGAAATACGAAAACCGCCTGCGCCATTGTTGTGAACAGCACGAGTTCGCGCAGCGCCTTGTTATCCTCGCGCAGTTTCACAAATCGAGGATAGACCGCGCTATGGAGAGAGCCGCCAAGAATGCTCACCGGCAATTGCATAATGCGAACGGCGACGTTGTAGAGGCCTAGCGTCGCGGCGCCGAGAAATTTGCCGACCACGAGCGTGTCCGCCTGTCGGTTGACGAACATCGTCATCGACCAAGCGGCGGTGTCGACCATGAAGCGCATGTGCTCTTTGAGCCTGTCGAGGTTCAGTGTGAGGCGCGGATAGAGTTGGCTCGCCAACTGGACGACGACCCCTTTGACGATGCGTTGCGTGAGATGTTGCCAAACCAGCGCCCAGGCGCCGCCGCCATTGAAGGCGACGGTCAGCGCAACCACGATACCCGAAAGCGCAGCCGCGAACTCAGCGCCGGCTAGCCACTGAAATTTTTCCTTCTGTAAGAGCGAGGCCGCTGGAATTTCGGCCAAACCCATGAGCAACGGTGCGAGCGAGAGCACCATCATGATCTCCACGAGCCGCGGCTCGTTGAAGAACGCCGCCGCCGGCCAGGAGATCAGAAAGAACAACAGCGACAGCGCCGTCATGAGCGCGACGCTTGCCCAGAACGCGCTCGACCAGGCTTCGGTGTCGCTAGCGTCCACTCGCACCAACGAACGGCCTAAGCCTGCGTCGCCGATCATGGTGAAGAACATAACCATCGACAGCGCGAGTGCGGCGAGGCCGAAATCGACTGGTGTCAGCATGCGCGCCAGGAAGGGGATGGCGACGAAGCTCGACGCCAATTGGATCACGCGCGCGGCCGAGAGCGTCGCAACGCCGAATGCGATCCTCTTCAAGGCCACCGGTTAACTCCGAGCCGCGCCGCCAGGCAGGCAGCCCGGTCTTATGCAAGGGATTTGCCGTCGCAAGGCGCCCAATAGCCGCGAACGCTTTGGCGCAGTGATTGCTTTGTAGGCGGGGTTACAGCGGGTTACCCCTATGCGGACGGGAATGCGATCAGTTTGGGCCAGAAGCGTGCATTCTTGCCGCGTCGCTCTGACGCAAGCCGTTGAGGCGTTCCGCGCCCTCTTATTCATGATTTTGCGTCTCGCCGCCCTCTGTCTGCCGCGCTCATGGGCCTATGGCATGGCGGATGGGATCCAGTGGCTGCTCTCGGTCTCGCCGATCGGGGCGCGCGCGCGCCGAGACATGCGTGTGGCGTTCCCGGGCCAGGACGTCGATGAGATTGCCGTGAGGTGGCTCGGCCGGCCTTTTCGGGATCACGTGAACGCAACCCGGATGGCCGCCGGGCTCGAGCGCGGCCGCGATTGGACGATCGAGATGCTGGGCGCTCCGGCATTTCTCGACGATCCAAGCATCTCGTTCATCATGGCGACAGGGCATTTTTCGCGCGAGGCAATGTCCTCAATATACATGCCCCAAACCCTCCCCCGTCGTTTGGCGACCGTGATTGCGCCGATGACGCAATCAAAGACGCCGCGTGGTCTGCGCGTGCGTTTGCAGATGCGGGAGATGGTGAATGGCATCCGCGCGCTGCGTCAGGGTGACGTGGACATCGCTGAGGTGGCGGGCAAATCGTTTCTTGTGCGTCTGTTGCGCCATCTGCGTGAGCCGGGAGGTGTCGTTGTCATTGCATCGGATGCCGCGTGGGGCGCTGAGAAGGGCGGCGGCCTGACGCGGCCTTTCGCGGGTTACGCGACGCAGGACTTTGCGCTCGGTACGGCGCGTCTCGCGCGCATGAGCCAACGGCCGGTTGTGACCTGCGTGCCATTCTTGGTCGATGACAGACATGTTGTTATGGAATGGAGCCCGGTAATTCAGCCGCCGGCGCGCGACGATTCTGCCGCCGACGCTCGCATCACCAACGAAATTCTCGACTGGATAGAGCGCCGGATCGGCGATCGGCCTGACCAGTACGTGCTGTGGCATGGCGCCGACCGGCGCTGGAGCAATGTCGCGCGCTGTTGGATTGATGCGGATAAGCCAGAGGCCGTCAACGATACTGACGCGCCTGCAGTCGCCCGCTCTAGAGCCGTGAAATCCGCGAGCTGACATCAGCGCGGACGCGTTCAGTCGCGCCCTGCGATGGGGCGCCGAGATAAACGAACCCCGCGATACGTTCTTCGCTGTTCAATCCGAGCGCGGCGCGTGCGCGCTCGTCGAAAGTCGGCCATTCGGTCAACCAGCTGCCCGCGTAACCGAGGGCGTGCGCCGCAAGCAGCAGGTTGAAGCACACGGCGCCAGCAGACAGGATTTGTTCCCACTCCGGCACTTTGGGGCTCGGACGCGGCGACGAGACGACCATTACGCAGGCGGGCGCGCGTGTGAACCAACCGCGGACAAACTCCCGACGGGCATCGTCGACGCCCTCGTCATTGCGAATGACTTGCTCCAGCGCCGCGCCAGCGCGAATGCGCCCGTCGCCATCAATAATGACAAACCGCCAAGGGCCGAGCTTGCCGTGATCGGGAACGCGCGCCGCTAGCGTGATCAACGCCTCCAGTTCGTCAGCGCTCGGCGCCGGCGTTGTCAGTTGCATGAGCTTCGACGAACGCCGCTGCGCGAGCAAGGCGAGCGTCTCCGGGCTCTTGCGAGCGGCGTTCGCGGGTTGGTTTTCGAGCGGCTGCGCGGGGATAGCGGACGGCGGAAGGGGCATGTTGTCTCCGTGGCGCCGACGCGCGCCCGAGGCTAAGCAGATAGGATGAGTGATACATGGGATGAAGGCGGCAATCCTTGGATCGTCAAGAGCGCGAACTGTGCGTTCGAGAACGATTGGTTCCGCGTCGACGAACACGATGTCATACGCCCCGATGGAGAAAAGGGTTATTACGGCGTCATTCGAGTGCGGCGCTTGGCGGTAGGGGTGCTGCCCATTGACGATGAGGGATGCGTGCATCTCGTCGGTCAATGGCGGTTTCCGTTGGGGCGATATTCCTGGGAGATGCCGGAAGGCGGCGCCGAACCCGGCGAAGAGGCACGCGCTTGCGCGGCGCGGGAGTTGGCGGAAGAGACCGGATTGCGCGCACGTGTGTGGACGCAAGTCCTGGAAATGGACCTATCCAACTCGCTGACCGATGAGATGGCGGTTATCTTCATTGCGACGGGTTTGTCCACGGGCGAGGCCGATCCTGACCCGACAGAAGTCTTGAAGCGCCGAAAGGCTCACTTTCGCGAGGTGCTGAACCGTGTCGCCCATGGACGAATTCGTGACTCGCTGACAGTTGCCGCAGTGCTTCGGGCCCACCACATGGCGGTGACCGGTCAATTGCCGACAGCGCTAGGTGAGGCGATGCTGCGGCAAGGAGAATAGGCGATGGCTGAGCCGCGCGTTTTTGAAGCATCAGGCGGCGTCTGGGCGCAGCTTCGCGTCGAGGCAATGCAGGCCGCGGCTGAGGAGCCGCTGCTGGCGTCGTACCTGCATGCCTCGATTTTGCACCACGATCGGATCGAGGACGCGCTCTCCTACCATTTGGCGCAAAAGCTCGGCGCGGGCGATCTGCCAGCGCTGCAACTGCGGGAAGTGATCCGTGAGGCTTACGCCTCCGAACCTGAGTTGGTGGCGCAGGCGACGCGTGACATGCGTGTCGTGCGAGAGCGCGATCCGGCGTGCAGAACGTATCTGCAGCCGTTCCTCTACTTCAAAGGCTATGGTGGCTTGCAGTCTTATCGCATCGCCAACTGGCTCTGGCGCCAGGAGCGCGAGGTGCTTGCTTATCATCTGCAGAGCCGCGTCTCCGAGCTGTTCGCGGTCGATATTCACCCCGCCGCCAAGATCGGCGCCGGCGTCTTCATCGACCATGCTCATGGCATCGTCATCGGCGAGACGGCTGTCGTTGAGGACGATGTGTCGATGCTTCACTCGGTGACGCTCGGCGGCACCGGCAAAGAGGGCGGCGATCGTCATCCGAAAATCCGCCGTGGCGTGATGATCGGCGCGGGCGCCAAGGTGCTCGGCAATATCGAAGTCGGCGAGGATGCGCGCATCGCCGCGGGGTCGGTGGTGCTCGAAGATGTATCGCCGCGCTGCACGGTGGCGGGTGTGCCGGCGCGGCCGATTGGCGGCCCCTGTTGCGACGGCGTGACGCCCGCCGAGGCGATGGATCAGACCATCCAGGAGGACTAGACGGCGCGCCCTCAGCAGTCTTGCGCCAACCTAGTTGGGTTGCTCAACCACCCGGCGGGCGAGCGGAGTAGGTTGCGGCGTTGCCGATCGCGGTTGCAGTTGCGCCGACTGTGCTAGCGCCGCTCGTGCGGATTGTGGACGACGAATAGACGCTGCCATCATTAGTTTGACTGCTGGATGCGTACAGGCCAGGCACGCCGCCGTTGGCATCGCAACCGTTGCAGACTGCACCTGTGATGCTGTTGCCGTAGGCGGCCGACGAGGCGAGCGCCATGCCGCCGCCATCGGCGGCCAGGGCCGAGTTTGCGGAGACACCACCGCTGTTCGATTGCGTTACGTCCAGCACGGCGTCGGAGCCGACATTCGTCACACTCGTCTGGTTGCCGACGCCGTACGCCCCCGCGGAAGCGAAGCCGGTGAATTCTCTGTCGAGCGTGACGTAGGAGTCTGCTTGGACTTGCGATGTCGCGTTCTGTTCAATCGCGGCGTTTACATAACCCCACTGGTTGTCGATCGTGGTGGAGTTGGCGTTTGCGGTCGCGTTGCCGGAGGCGTCGGTTGCCGATCCCACATAGAGATCCGAGCGCGCGGTGACGGAGGCGCCGGTCGCATTTTGGTGCGTGGCGTTCAGGATGGTGGCGGTTTCGCCGCCGATGCTGAGATTGTTGGCGCTAGCGATGACGCCCGAGACCACTTGGTCTTCGACGTAGTCCGCGTCCGTTTCGGCGGATGCGTTTACCGAGCCGGTACTCTCTTGATTCATTAGCACGCGCACTTCGGCGTTTTCCGCCGAGACAGCTGCGGTGTTGTTGCTGGCCGAGGAGGAGACGGCGGCGTTGTAGGAATAGCCGTTGCGCAGCGTTGCCGTGGCGTTGGCGTCCCCGTGACCCAATTGTTCGGCTTCGATGTTGCTCGTGCCGCCACTGATGACAGCGGTGCCGCCGTTGCCTACAGCTGCCGACGTAATGGCGACATTGTTCGTCGCAGTCCAAACGGTGGCGTCTGCTTGCGCTGTCGTGTCGCCGTCCATGTGCTGGCTGCTGGTGAGGTCGGTGTCGTTGTTTTCCTGCGTCGTGGACACAGCGTTGCCACTGGCGACAACCGTCGCACCGGCGTCGTTTGCGTAACCCGCCTGCACATCCGTTACCGCGGTGGCGTCGCCGCTTTGGTACTGGTTGTTCGATTGCGCGTAGGCAGCCGGGGCGCCTACCAGTGCTGTAGTGATGAGTAGGGAAAGAACGGCGCGCATGAGGCGATCTCCGTTTCGCCGCTCTTACGAGCGGCCGCGTAGACCGGTCAGGTTGTCGTCACGACGATCGTTCCAGGTGTCCGGGCTGACGCGCGACTGTTCGATGGCGGCGGTTGCCGGGCTGACATTCGTGGCGGTTTGCGTGGCGCCCGGTCCCATCGGATCGCCTTCAGCTTGGATCGCCGTCGCGCAGACGCCGCTGTCGGTGACGTTGTAGAAGCGGCTCATCACCTCGACCACCGCCCGTTCCACTCCGGCGCGCACCGCGAGCTGGACCGGCTCAAGGGCGCGTTCGCCGCCGGCGATATCAACGATCGTATCGCCGAAGAAGGAGAACACGCCGGCGCGCAGCTCGCGGCCGATGATCTGCTTTTGGTATGAGATGACGTCGACAACTTCGAGCGTGCGGGTGTCGATGAGGCGGAAATCCAGCGCGATGTTCATGACGTAAAGACGCGCGCCAACGTTGCCGACGCCGTCGCGAGCGTCAGTGTGGCCGCCTTGGGCGTCAACGCCAGTGGAGCGGATGTTATAGTTGAGTTCGGTAATGCCGCCGACGAAATAGTAATCTGAGCCCGGCATCTGGCCGGCGTAGATGCGGCGAACGTTTTCGCCGCCTTCTTGGCCGATCAGGCGGTTATTGGCGTAGCGAAGTTCCAGTTCTGTCACTGAGGTGTCGAAGCGTTCCACAAGACGCGCGCCGGCTTTGTTGAAGGCTGACATCGCCATCAGCGACGCGCCTTGCGTAATGCGGCGCCCGCCTTCTTCAGAGACGGAGCCGGTATAATCCAGGATGCGGCCGACGGCGATGCGCGGCGCGGTGACGTTGTTGCTGGTGGCGTAGCTGTGCAAACAATCAAGCGCCGGCGTGTAGGCGGTGGGGTTTGCGGTGACGGGTGCGTCGCCAATTGGCAGCGCGTACATACCATCATTGCCCGAGAACGGTGTGACGCACGCGGTGAGAGCGGTCGTGGCCGCGAGGACGGCGAGGGTTTTCAGCGCGCGCATTATTCGTCTCCGACGACGGCGGTGATGTCGCCGTTATTGATCTGAGTGGAGTCCACGATCACCGTGTTGTAGTTGCCCTGGGTGATCACGTTGAGTTGGTTGCCGATGGCGGTCGAGGCGCCGAGGCCGGTTGCGAAGCTGTCTTGAAGGCCGCCCGTAAGAGTGCCTTCGATGTCGATGCGGCCGTTGACGATGGTGCGGTTGCCGTTCTCGTCACGCGTGGCGGGGTTGATCGGCGTGTCGAACGAGTCGTAGCCCATGCCGAAGCCACGCGAGAAATCGCCGGCGCCGTTTGGAATCGGATCTGCCTGGGCCGCGCTAGCGAAGGCGAGGGCGCCAATGATGATGAACGTACGCACGTCTTGTGCTCCGCAAAATTCGTCTGCAAAGCGAGAAAGCAACGGACGTGCCACGTTGAAGCGAGCGCTTCTGACGCGAAATCGCCGCGGTCATGGTAAATTCACCTTGGTCCGAGCATCTGTAGCGTGCCGGAACGGTGCGAGGAGACGAACTTGGAAGCGTATGAACGGCCGAGGACGCCACTCGTTGTGTGGCTGTTAACCGGCTCAATCGTGTTGGCGTATCTCGCTTATGTATTTGCGCCCGCCGATACGCAGCGGTTCATCGAGTTTACCTTCGCATTAATTCCGGAGCGCTTTCACGCGGATAGCCCTTACCGGTTTCAGCACTGGTGGGAGGCGTTCGGCCCGCTGCTTGGTCATACCTTTTTGCATACCGGCTGGTTACACCTTGGCGCCAACGCGCTCTTCCTCTTTGGCGCGTCGCGTTGGCCGGCGTTGCGCTTGGGGACCGCGCGTTATCTTGTCGTTTACCTTTCGGCGGTGCTCACCGGCGCCGCAGTCTTTCTCGCGCTTAACTGGAACGCCGAGGCGGTTGCCGTGGGCGCCTCGGGCGGCGTCTGCGGCATGATTACCGCGTTCTTCTTTTCAACCCGGCGCACCTGGCGTGAAGCACTCGCGGATCCGCAAGTGCGTGGTCCGCTTGGCGCGCTCTTTGTCTTGAACGTGGTGGTCATGGGGATTGCGTCGAAGGCGGGGATCTTTCCAATCGCGTGGGAAGCGCACCTCGGCGGCTTTGTCGGCGGCGGCGTCGCCTACGCCCTGTTGCAGCCGCGCGCTCGCAGTGTCTCTACCTAGAGCCAGCTGAGATCGAAGCGCTCGCCATCGATCACAAGCGCGCGCAGGCGCGCCCGACCATCGCGACCAACGGACAGTACGGCAAAGGCGCGCGGTTGTTCGCCGGGACGTTGGTCGCGCAGTACGCGCTCAATTCGCGTGGCGTCAGCTTGGTTGATGTAGAAGCGATCGACGCCGATATCGAGCGATAACCATCCCGGCGTAGCCTCAACGCCAGCTCCCGCCGGCGTTGGCGCGCTGCATGTGAACGCGCCCTTCACCGGCACTTGGCCGAGACGCTCCGCCTCGTCTCGCGACTCCGCTGATCCAGCGGGGACGTAGACGCCATTCTCAGGACGAAGCGCCAACCACTTGCCTGAGCTGTTGGGCGGGCAGGTCTCTGGCGCTTCGAGCTGATGGGTGAAATTGAGGCGGACGTAATGACCGCTGAGGAGCGCGCGCGGATCCACCGCTTCCATAGGCAGTGTGATCTCTTGGCCGCTCGCGCGGGCGATGCCTTCAGTCGCCACGAGCGCAATAAGAGCGGCGGCGCAAAGACCGGAGACGGCGAGTATGCGAGTGGGCGCCGCGATTTTCATGTCGCGTTTTTCTTGGCGCGGAGCGCCAGGCCGGCGATCAGGGCTGCGGCGGCGCACGCGAGGAAGACGCCAGCCGCCGCAAGCAGATCCAATCCAAGGTCGCTGAGTAGGGCGCAGATCGAAGCCAAGACTCCAAAGACGCCGACCGTTGTGACGAGGGCGTGTCTGTCGAAGCGTCCAAGCGCCAAAACGCCACCAGAAATGGCGAGTAGCGCAATGCGATGAGCGATGCCGCCGGCGCCGCTTTCGTTTCCAAACCAGGGCAGATACCCCGCTATCGCGAAGAGCAGCAGTGCGCCTGCTGTAAACCAACCGTAGAAGACGCCGGCAAAAGCGCGTTCTTGAGCGTGTAGCCAGCGCGCGGCAGCGGCCACGGCGCCCATGACAATTGCGAGGAAGAGGAAGACACCGCCCTCGGCTTCCGCCTTTGCTCCAAACCACATGAAGCAATAGATGATCGCAAGCGCCGACGCGTGCGCGAGCGCAGCTGACCCCCAACGCAAAGCTAGATAAGCGGCGAGGGGCGCGCCGATCAGCATCCATGGCACCTCGGAGTCTGCGTCGGAAAACCATTGGCGCCCGGTGAAATCGCCGATGGCGATGAAGATGAGTCCAACGAGTGCGGCGCCGGTTGAGCGGCCAGCAACAGCAAGTGCGAAGCCCGCGATGCCGGCGCCGTAAGCGGCGTTGCGCGGATCGCCCACGATGTCGAAGATCTGACCCGTCAATCCGATCGAAGCGGCGAAAACGAGTGCAGCTATTGTAAGAAGGATGTTCGAAAGCGTGGGACGCGCCTTGTGCGAAGCCCAAGCCGCGGCGCCTGCGAAGCTGACGAACGCAGCCAGCAGCATCGCAAAGCGAACAAGTTTTGGCATCGCATCCCAGTTGGCGGCGACGAACGCAATGACGGCGATGCCAAGCAAAACACCGCCAACCCAAGCGAGCGCGGTTGCGGCGTCCATGCGGCGCGTTTCAGGGATCGTCGCGAGGATGGCGTCGCGCTTGCCGCTATCGATGAGGCCCGCGCCGATCCAACGATCGAGGTCTTCTTTCACGCGGTCTTTGTAAGCTGCCATCGCAGTGACCTTAATGT
>JAHBYF010000004.1:0-97500 GCA_019636095.1 Hyphomonadaceae bacterium | reverse complement strand
GAGGAGAGGTGCAAGCCTTGAATCGAAGCCCCGGTGAACGGCGGCCGTAACTATAACGGTCCTAAGGTAGCGAAATTCCTTGTCGGGTAAGTTCCGACCTGCACGAATGGAGTAACGACTTCCCCGCTGTCTCCACAGTAGACTCAGTGAAATTGAATTCTCCGTGAAGATGCGGAGTTCGCGCGGCTAGACGGAAAGACCCTGTGAACCTTTACTGCAGCTTTGCTGTGGCGTTATCGACGATTTGTGTAGGCTAGGTGGGAGGCTTTGAAGCGGAGGCGTCAGCTTTCGTGGAGCCGTAAGATGAAACACCACCCTGATTTTCGGTGACGTCTAACCGCGATCCATCATCTGGATCCGGGACCCAGCATGGCGGGCAGTTTGACTGGGGCGGTCGCCTCCCAAAGAGTAACGGAGGCGCGCGATGGTAGGCTCAAACCGGTCGGACATCGGTTGTTGAGTGCAATGGCATAAGCCTGCCTGACTGCGAGACTGACGAGTCGAGCAGAGACGAAAGTCGGTCATAGTGATCCGGTGATCCCGTGTGTGGAGGGTCATCGCTCAACGGATAAAAGGTACTCCGGGGATAACAGGCTGATCGCTCCCAAGCGTCCATAGCGACGGAGCGGTTTGGCACCTCGATGTCGGCTCATCACATCCTGGGGCTGGAGCAGGTCCCAAGGGTATGGCTGTTCGCCATTTAAAGTGGTACGTGAGCTGGGTTCAGAACGTCGTGAGACAGTTTGGTCCCTATCTACCGTGCGTGTTGGAAACTTGAGAGGATTTGTCCTTAGTACGAGAGGACCGGGATGAACGCACCTCTGGTGCACCAGTCGTCATGCCAATGGCGCAGCTGGGTAGCTAAGTGCGGACGGGATAAACGCTGAAAGCATCTAAGCGTGAAACCCCCCTCAAAACTAGGTTTCCCTTGAGAGCCGTAGAAGACTACTACGTTGATAGGCCAGGTGTGGAAGAGCCGTGAGGCTTGAAGCTGACTGGTACTAATCGCTCAATCGGCTTGAACGATCATTGTTCATGCACGGCGACGACTGCGTCGCCGACGTAACGCAAGCAAACCTCAGACAATGTCTTCTCTTGTCTTGTACAAGAGCTTTCGCGCGGGTCTTGCCGACCTGGCGGCTATGCCGGGGGGTCCCCACCTGATCCCATCCCGAACTCAGTCGTTAAGTCCCCCAGGGCCAATGGTACTATGTCTTAAGGCATGGGAGAGTAGGTCGCTGCCGGGTCTGCTGGATCCGCGTGAACGCAAAAGTCCAAAGAACCCTCACTTCACAATGACGGCTTCGGCCGTGACGTACCCGGCCGCGCTAAACACGCGGCCGTTTGCGTATCAGAGATCGAAATTGCCGCGGGATGGAGCAGCCCAAGGCCGAGCGAAAGCGAGGCCGTGACCGGAAAGAACCGGGCTGCTACTCAAGCGTCAGAAAGTTTGCCGCGGGATGGAGCAGCCCGGTAGCTCGTCAGGCTCATAACCTGAAGGTCGTAGGTTCAAATCCTACTCCCGCACCCAAATACGAACGGCCCCGCGAGCGATCGCGGGGCCGTTTTGTTTGCGCGTCTCGCTCGCGGCATGTGATCCCGTGGTAGAGAGCGCGCATGTTTGTGGTGCAAGCGGCAGTGGTGAAAGGACGTGGCGGCATCGCGACGGCCGTGGCGCACTATGAGCGCATGTTCCGCGCCGTCGGCGTGCGATCAGCCGTCTTGTTCTCGGGTCCGTCGATCGACACGCTGCGCCAGCAAGGCGCCGATGTGTTGGAAGCGCCGCCCTTGCTGACATCGCCCTTGGCCGGCGTGTTGCCGCTGTTCGCCGATCTCAGAGCGCAATTGTCCTCGCGGGCGGGTGCGGAGCCTGTTGTGGTGATTGCGCATAGTGATCTGACGATCCCAGCATTGCGCCGATTGGCGCCAAACGCACGTTTCGTGACGCCGTGTCACTCCGACAAAGTAAAACACAAGCGCGGCGCCGATCTCGTGATCGCATTGAACCCAACACAGCGTGATCGCGCCGCGGCTGCCTTGCCCAGCGTGCGGGTGGCGCTGCTCGGCAATCCATATGTCGCTGAACAACCGCCTCGGTTGCCGGAGACCAGCGCCCCGCCCCGGTTCAATTTCGTCGGCCGCTTCATCAACACAAAGGATCCGATGCTGCTCGCGCGCGCCGCCGCGCAGATGACGCCACATGCTTCGCTTCGCTTCATCGGCGATGGAGAGTTGATCGATGAGGTCGGCTCGCTGTGCGCTGATCTCGGTCTGGCCAGTGTCGAGTTTCCAGGCTGGTTGCCATCGCCGTTTGCAGCGTTTCACGCCAACGACATCTTGGTGCTGCCGTCGCATTGGGAAGGATTGCCTTACCTGCTCCAGGAAGCGTTGGATCACGGCGTCGCGACGATCGCTGCAGGAAACGCGGGTAACCGCGCCGCTCTCGCGGATGGCGCCTACGGCGGGCTTTTCCCTGTCGGAGACGCGGCGGCGTTGGCAGAGGAAATGCGGGCGGCGCTCGCTGATCTTGACGGCCTCAGGGCTAAGGCTGAGAAGGGCCGCGCCGCGCTCCGAGCGCGCTACGGAGCAGAGCCATTTTGGCGCGCGCTGACGGCGGAACTTGAGAAGGTGAGCGGGAATGCTTGATTGGCGGAAAATCTCCGGCGATCCGACCAACCGTGCGGCGACGCTTGAATTAGATCGCTTCTTTCGCTCGATAACATCGGTTGAAGAGACGACGCGTCTCGACATGGTGCTGGATTTTTGCCGCGGGCAGGAGGTCCTGGATATCGGCGCGGGCGAGCATGACATCGCCTTCTATTCTGAAGCGAGCTGGGAGCATGGACGTATTGCCGGCGTGGCCAAGCGCGCGGTGGCCGCAGAGATCATGCCGCACCTTGTCGAGCACTACCGCGCCAAGGGGTTCGATTTCCGGCATGTCGATGCGACAAGCGATGTCGACCTCGGAGACCGGTTCGATCGCATTTTCATCGGTGATGTGATCGAGCATGTGAATGACCCTGTGGCCTTGTTGCGCTTCGCCAAGCGGCACCTGAAGCCTGACGGACGTGTGCTGGTGACAACACCAAACCCGTTTGCGCCGCGTTTTCGACAACATCGAAGTCAACGCCAAACCCGCTATGTCATGGCCAACCTCGAGCACACGCGTTGGGTTTCGATTTCGAACATGCACGAGCTCGTGTGGCGTGCTGGCATGCGGCTTACGAAGTTGCGGTGGCCGCTACTTCGTAAGCCGAAGTCCGGAAAATTGGCCTACGACGTCTCCATGCTCGGGCGGCGGCTACAGGCGGCAGTTGCTCCGCTTGAAGACATGTTCGTTGAATACGCATTCGAAATTGCCCACGAGCCCACTCCGCAGAGCTAACCGAAGGCGCGCGTGCGGCGACCTGTCTATGATGTGTTCGCCCGCTCGGTACTTGCTGTTGCAGACGCTTAAGAACCGTGTGCCCTGATCAGCGAGAGGCCCGAACTCTCAGATTCCAGGCCATTTCGGTAAACTTACCGAGAGCTACGACGAAGCGACGGGAAATTGCGATGAAGAGGGGTTCCAACTGCAGGCCACAACGTCACCGGCGGGCAGGACTTGGGTAATCTGTCGACATGAGGGAAGGAGCTGAACCAGTGCAAGATGCGGGCGTGCGCCAAAGCCTGCTTGAGCATCCAGCCTGGACGCGCTGGGGCGCCCATGTTGGCTTCTGGTTGATCTACCTCGCCGTGCGTACCGCAGCTGCTGGCGCCGATCCCCCGGAAGACGTCAACGACTTCCCGTATCTGCTCAATCGCGGGCTCGTCGTTCTGACTTACTTCGTGCTCACGGGCATCCTTCTTGCCGTTATCGCCGGGCCCCGAGCAGCGCGCTCAAACTGGGCGCGTAATTTGGCGTTGGTGCTCGGCGCGTTGGCGGTCGCACCGCTGACGCAATACAGCGAACAATTCTGGCCGCAGAGGCTCGCGGGATTTTCGCCTGATCCCTATCCGTTCGTGATTTATCTTTTCCAGTTCGGCTGGGCGTTGCCGCTCTGGGGTCTGACGCAAGCGCTGCTCGGCTACCACTTCGAAACGATGGCGCAGGCGCGAGCGGTGACGCGGGCTCAGGCGCTCGCCTATGACGCGCAGTTGCGCATGCTGCACTATCAAATCAATCCGCACTTCCTCTTCAACACGCTGAACGCGATCTCGACGCTCGTTTTGGAGAAGCGCAACGAAGCCGCCGAAAGCATGATCCTGAAGCTTGCGGGGTTCTTGCGGTACTCGCTCGACCGGCAGCCGACTGCGCTGGCCAACTTGAGCGCAGAGTTGGAGGCGCAACGCAAGTATCTGGAAATCGAGCAGACGCGTTTTGATGATAAACTGAAGGTCAAGTTTGAAGTGGAGCCCGGCTTGGAGGGTGCAAAATTGCCAAGTCTCATTCTGCAGCCCGTCCTGGAGAACGCCATCAAGTATGCGATCACGCCGAGCATTGATGGCGGCTCGATATCCGTGTCGGCGCGGCGCGACGGCGACGTGTTGCGCATCGTTGTGGAAGATGACGGGCCAGGTCTGCCTGGTGAGCAGGCCCTGCCGCGGCGCAGAGGCGTCGGCCTCGCCAATATCCGCGAACGGCTTGAACTGATTTATGGCCAGCGCGCGGGCCTCGTCGCGCGCAACCGCGAGCCACGCGGCTGCCGCATCGAACTCTATCTGCCCCTGGAGGAAGAGAGTGTCCGCCCAACCTCTGCGCCTGCTCTTAGCTGACGACGAGCCGCTGGCGCTTCGACGCATAAAGCTTGCGTTGCAGGCAATCCCCGACGTCGAAATCGTAGGGGCCGCAAGCGATGGCGCACAGGCGATCACGCAGATGCGCGATCTGCGCCCCGATGTCGTGCTCCTCGACATCAGGATGCCGTTGGCAGACGGATTTGAGGTCGCCAATGCCGTTGAGGATTCCGGCGGTCCCGAGGTGATTTTTGTGTCGGCGTTTGATTCCTATGCCCTGCAGGCGTTCGAGACCTCCGCGGTCGACTATCTCCTAAAGCCAGTCGAGTTCGAACGCCTAGCGTCTGCGCTGGGTCGTGCGCGCGAGCGCCGCGCCGCTAAGGATGCGGGCCGCCGCGCCGAGGAATTGGCCGCAGTACTGGACGCGCTTAAGCGCGAATCCGAGGAGCGTGAAGGTCCGCGCTATGACAAGGAGTTTTGGATTCGCGATCGCGGTCGCTTTCTGCGGGTTCCGGTCTCCGACGTTGAGCGCATCGAGGCCGAACGCGACTATGTGCGTCTCTACTGGGATGGCCGCACGCTGTTGCATCGCGAGACCATGTCAAATCTCGAAGAAAAGCTTGATCCAAACCTGATGTTGCGTGTCCACCGTTCTGCCTTTGTGAACTGGAAGCGCCTCAAAGCGGTACGCCGCGACGCGAATGGCCGTCTCATGGCCGTGCTTGAAAGCGGCGACGAAGTGCCGGTCAGTCGCGCTTACGCGCAACGCGTGATGCAGGAGATGAAGAGCCGGGGTTGAAAGGGAGCGGGCGGTTGCCCGCCCGCTCAAGGTTTTCATGCAACGATACGTATCGTCAGCATAAGGATGCGCCGGCGCCCGGTTTCGGATGCGTGCGTTAGTAGGGCGCGCTAGAAAGCTTCCAAGCGGGAGGCGTTCGTGCAGGGCAAGGTTGTTGTTATTACCGGGGGTTTTGGCGGTCTTGGCCGCGCCGTTGGCAAAGTCGCGCGCCTGGCCGGCGCGACGACCGTCCTGATTGATTACGCACCGGCGCCAGCGTCCGGCGTGGATGGCGCACTGACACTAGGCGGCGTCGATCTCACCAAACCAGAAGCTGCGGAAGCGGCGATGAAATCGGCCCGCGACGCGGCAGGTCGCGTCGACGCGCTCTTCAACGTCGCCGGCGGATTCACGTGGACCAGAGTCGACGACGGCGGCCTAGATCAGTGGGAGAAGATGTTCTCCATCAACACCAAGACGGCTGTGAACGCCAGTAAGGCCGCGTTGCCGTATCTACTTGAAAGCAACGGCGCCATCGTGAACGTCGGGGCCAACGGCGCGCTGAAGGCGGGTGCGGGGTTTGGCCCATATGCAGCCTCCAAGCAGGGCGTACACAAATTGACCGAAGCGATGGCGGAAGAGCTGAAGGGCAAAGTGCGCGTGAACGCGGTGCTGCCATCAACGCTCGACACGGAAGCAAACCGCAAGGACATGCCAAACGCCGACTTCAGCGCCTGGGTGCAGCCGGAAAATCTCGCTCGTGTGATGCTTTTTCTGGCGTCGGATGGCGCACGCGACATTACCGGCGCGCTGATCCCGGTGATGGGACGGGTCTAGGCCGCCGAATTAGCCTGTTATCTTCTCTACGATCAACGCCGCCGCCGCCGCCGCATCGAGCTTTGTCGTGTCTATCCGAATTTCGGGGGTTTCCGGCGCCTCGTAGGGACTATCGACACCAGTAAAGTTCTTGAGCTGTCCAGCACGCGCCTTTTTGTAGAGGCCTTTCACGTCGCGCTTCTCGGCTTCTGCGAGTGGCGTATCGATAAACACTTCATAGAACTCACCATCCGCCATCATGCGGCGCGCCATGTCGCGCTCTGTGCGGAATGGCGAGATGAAGGACACGAGCACGATTATGCCGGCGTCCGTCATCAGTTTCGCAACTTCAGCGACGCGGCGAATGTTTTCGACGCGGTCAGCGTCGGTAAAGCCGAGGTCGCGATTGAGCCCGTGGCGCACATTATCGCCATCAAGGACGATGGTGTGCTTTCCCAAAGAATGAAGTTTCTTCTCTACCAGGTTCGCGATCGTTGATTTTCCCGCGCCCGAGAGGCCGGTGAACCATAGCACCGCGGGTTTTTGTCCTTTGATTTCCGCGCGTGCCTCGCGTGTGATATCGAGGCTTTGCCAATGCACGTTTTGCGCGCGGCGCAGTGCGAAGTGGATGAGGCCAGCGCCTGCTGTGGCGTTCGATGTCCGGTCGATGAGGATAAGACCGCCCATATCGGGATTCACCGCGTAGGGGTCGAACGCAATTGGCTGGTCCAAACTGATGTTGCACACCGCGATTTCGTTGAGCTCCAGCACCTTGGCCGCGAGTTCTTCGAGCGTGTTGACGTTGATCTTGTGTTTGATCTCGGTGATCGTCGCTGAAACGGTGCGGGCGCCGATCTTCAGCCAATAGGGCCGTCCTGGCAACGCCGGCTCTTCTGACATCCAGATGAGCGTCGTTTCGAACTGATCGGAGCTTTCCGGAGCGTCTCCGGCAGCGGCGATGACGTCGCCGCGCGAGCAATCGATCTCGTCCTTCAGTGTCACCGTCACCGATTGACCGGCGACAGCCTCCGACAGGTCGCCGTCTTTGGTGACGATACGACTAACTGTGCTTACCTTCCCCGAAGGTGCAATGCGAACGGCGTCGCCAGGCTTCACGCGGCCGCTGACGACTTGCCCCGCAAAGCCGCGGAAGTCTGCGTTCGGCCGGTTGACCCACTGCACCGGCAGCCGAAACGGGCCCGCGACGCGTCGAGCTTCGTCGATCTCGACCGTCTCGAGATGCTCCATCAAGCAAGGACCATCGTACCAAGGCGTTTGAGTGCTCTTGGTGGTGACATTGTCGCCAGTGAGACCAGAGAGCGGAATGGGCAGGACGCTCGTTAGGCCGATCCGCTCTGCAAAGCGGTTGTAGTCCGCCACGATGGTATCGAAAGTCTCGCGCGACCAGCCGACGAGATCCATCTTGTTCACCGCGAGCACGGCGTGCCGGATGCCCATGAGTTGGACGAGATAGGAATGCCGGCGTGTCTGCGTCAGTACGCCTTTGCGTGCATCGATGAGGATGACGGCGAGATCAGCGGTAGAGGCGCCCGTGACCATGTTGCGCGTGTATTGTTCATGGCCTGGCGTATCTGCGACGATGAACTTGCGCTTGTCGGTCGAGAAGAAGCGGTAGGCGACATCGATTGTGATGCCCTGTTCACGCTCGGCGGCCAAGCCGTCTACGAGCAGCGCTAAGTCGATGCTGCCGCCTTGCGTGCCGACTTTCTTGGAATCTGCCTCAAGCGCCGCGAGCTGATCCTCAAAGATCATCTTTGAGTCGTACAGCAGGCGGCCAATCAGCGTGGACTTGCCGTCATCGACGCTGCCGCAGGTAATGAAGCGAAGCAGCGATTTGTTCTGATGCTGCGCAAGGTATGCTTCGATGTCAGCGCCAATGAGGTTGGACACGTGGGCCATTAGAAATAGCCCTCGCGCTTTTTCTTCTCCATAGACGCGGCTTGATCGTGATCGATGACCCGGCCTTGGCGTTCGCTCGTCGTCGTCAGCAGCATTTCCTGAATGATCGCCGTCAATGTCTCTGCATTGCTCTCAACCGCGCCGGTGAGCGGGTAGCAACCGAGTGTGCGAAAACGGACCTTGAGTCTCTCCACTTTCTCACCGTCACGAAGCTGCATCCGTTCGTCGTCGACCATGATCAGCGCGCCGTCGCGCCGGACGATTGGACGCTCAGCGGCGAAGTAGAGCGGCACGATTGGGATGCTCTCAAGGTGGATGTATTGCCAGACGTCGAGTTCGGTCCAATTGGAGATTGGGAAGACCCGTATCGATTCACCTCTGTGCTTCTTGGCGTTGTAGAGGCGCCAAAGTTCGGGGCGCTGGTTTTTCGGATCCCAACGGTGGTTGGCCGAGCGGAAGGAGAAGATGCGCTCCTTGGCGCGTGACTTCTCCTCGTCGCGCCGCGCGCCGCCGAAGGCCGCGTCGAAGCCATAGAGATCAAGCGCCTGTTTGAGGCCTTCGGTCTTCCAGAGGTCGGTGTGTAGCGCGCCGTGATCGAACGGATTGATGCCGCGGGCGAGCGCATCCGGATTCTTGTGCACGAGGAGTTCGAATCCCAGCTCCGACGCCATGCGCTCACGCATCTCGTACATGGCGCGAAACTTCCAGGTGGTGTCAACGTGGAGAAGCGGAAATGGCGGTGGTGAGGGATAGAACGCCTTCGCCGCCAGGTGCAGCATGACGGCGCTGTCCTTGCCGATGGAATAGAGCATCACCGGCCTGGCGCTTTCAGCGACGACCTCGCGCATGATGTGGATGCTTTCAGCCTCAAGACGCTGCAAGTGCGTCAGGCGCGCCGGCGAAAGCATATCGGGTTGGGCGCGGCGGTTGGACATTGTGTCCTCTCTAGAGGGGGCGGCGCGCGCGCGCAAACGGCGCCGCCAGCGACGCGATGGCTCGCCAAGATGGTGAGAGCCATCGCCAGATCGGGGAAGAGCCAAGCAGCGATGTGGAATTGCTGACGTTGCCCATGAGCTATACACAGCGCCCGTGACCCGTGCGCCAAACCGCCGCTTCTCCGTGGCACCCATGATGGATTGGACGACAAAATCTTTCTGATCAAAAGCTTGCGCGATTTCGTGTGCGCTCCGTGTGCAGTCAGAATGGAATTCATGTGGATTAAGCAGCATCCGCAGGCGCCGAAATCGAACGCCCAATCAGGGAAACAAGGGGGAGCGAGCGCCGCGTTGTCGAAGCCATTTGCGGCGACCGCTGAGGTTCCAATCGACCCAACTAGCGAGCGAGCGCACGAGTTCGATGAAGCAGGCGATGACGAACGCGATGCTTGCTTCAATCCAATTCGCAGCCACCAAGTGCCAGCACGCGTAGGCGAAGAAGATGAGCCCGCCCCAGCGCGCCAGGACGACGATCACCACCAAGATGAGCACGAGGGTCATCGGCTGCCCCACGAGCTCCGGCTGCGCAGGCGAGCGCCGAACTTCTTGCGGCGGTGGTACTGGCTGAGCACGTCCTGGCCGCGCAGCCGCTTCACCTTCCAGATCGCCTTGATGTCGCGGAGCGTCTTCACCTTGTGACAGCCAGTGCACATCAACTGATCGGGCTTGGCGCGCCGCCAGGTGTTCGGCGTCGAGTGTTCCGCGATCAGGTCTTCGCTGACGTCGCAATCCTCGACGCAGCACGTGCCGCCTTGCTTCAAGAGCAAGGCTTCGTACTCGCGCGCGGTCAGATACAGACGGCGCATAGACGTCCTCCATCGCAAGCGATGGGGCGCTACGGCGTCACTGGAATGGCTCTGAGACGAGCCAAACGGTCCCCAGAAATCGTGAGAACAAAAGAAGCACAAAACGACGCGATGTGTCAACACACGAGGGCGATGGCCTACTGGACACCACCGCTTCCAAAACGCTTCGGCCAAATCCCGTTCGGGCACGGCCTGGTGTTCACTTGCATCCATTGCGGACGACACCAAGCGGTGTCGCGCGATGGCGCGCTCGAAGCCTGGGGCCGGCTCGGCATCATTGAGGAGGTCGCGAAGCGCACGCGCTGCAGATACGATCGCTGCGATCAGCGCAAGCGACGCGGGCACACGGTTGTGCTGGCGCCCTACAAAGCGAAGCTCGGGTCCGTGCATGAGATCGATGCGCTGGTCCGCAAGATCCAAACGCTCAAGCCGAAGCCCAAAATCGAGTAGGGCAGCCTCACCCGCGGCCGAGCGGCACCCGCAGCGCCTTCGACAACTGCCGCTCAGCGGTGCGCGCCAGGTCCTGCGTCCGCGATCGCATGAGCGACTTTCGGATATCGAGGTGGAGCTCCATCGCTTTGAGCGCGTCTTGCCAGCCCGGCGTGAACTCGAAAATGTTGCGGCGGGCTTCCGTAGCCAACCCAAGGCGGCGGAGTTCGTGTGCGCGGGCCTTGAGCGCATCGGTCATCTCCGCGGCCCGGTTCGGCGCCTCCAGCGCCGCGACTCGAATGCGGCCGTTCACATCCAGCTGAGCCGCGATCATGCGATCGAGCCGTGTGGGGCGGTGAGCTCGCGTTTCACGTTCGAGCGCCAGCCGCTCATCGTCACGTCCGCGTTTGCCCAGGCGCTCTGTTGCTACATCCCGCGCGATGGAGCGGAAACCGTGGGAAACAAACTCCTTGGGTAAGAAGAGATCGCGTCCATCGGCAGTGCGGCCACGGATGACGATGTGCGTATGCGGGTTGTCGGTGTCCCAATGATCGACAGCGACCCATTGGAGGCTGGTCCCCACCGCGAGTTCGGCACGGCGCATCACTTCTCGGGTGTAGGCGCGCAGCTCTGCCAGCCGTGAGCCGTTCTCGGCCGAGAGGATAATGCGAAAGTGCCGGCGATCGTCGCGCGCCCATTCAGATGCTCGGAGCCCTCCGTTCACGCCGTCTTGGAGCGCATCGTAGAACACGGAGAGTTCGGCGCCGCGTTCAAGGTAGCGGGCATGGGCCTGCGCGCGTGCTTCCGCGGCGCTCGGCTCTCCCTCGCGCGCCGCTTGCTCCGGCGGTAGCTCGATCGGCCGCGCCGCAGCGTCCCGCGCGACATACCGGGTGTGCGCCCGTAGCGCTGTCGCACCACCGCCGCCGTGGCTGAAATAGTGAACCTTCACGACGGCGCGTTGCCGGGTGTCGAATACGAATTTGCCGAACCTGCCTTGCTTCAGTTTCCCCGCGTTTCCGGTCCGCTTTTGGAGCGCCGAGGAGAGCGAGGTCTTTGGTGCGCCGCCGGCGATCTTCCGCCCACGTCCCTCGTGACGGCCCTTGAGACTCTCCGCATTGATCGAGCGCGCCATGTTGAGCGGAGCGCCAGGCGAGAACACTTCGCCACGCGACGCATCGCGCAGCAATTTGGAGAAGCGGAAACGCGGTTCTGTATTCGGCGTCATGCGAAACGGGTGTGGATTGCGCGCGAGGTGATGCGCACCCTGCGATGATCGCCAATACCCTGCGTTTGTGCGAGCGATAACAAGCGCAAAGCGAACGAAGCGACCCTCTCTTTATCTTGCCTTACACCCCACTCCTTCTTCCAACGCCCTCAAACCTAATCAGAATTCAAACCATCCACCCTGAAAGTAGGGCGCTCTCGTTTGGAGAATGCTCAAAGAGGCAACCAGACGCCTTCAATCTCTTCGAGCCTCACGACACCGAAATAACGGCTGTCAAAACTGTCCGCGGTATCTCCCAACAGGAATACCTCATCGCTCCGCAGAACCCGACAGCCACTCCAGGACGGCAACGCACGTCCGCTGCTGTCGTAGCTCGCTCTCTCAAACTGTAAGGCTCCAACAGCCACTCGGCTGCCTTCAGCGCACACGCGCTCACCCGATACCGCTGCAACACGCTTGACGAAGCGGTCTCCGGCATCGGTGAACTCACGCGCCTCTGCATAGCCAGGCGCCACATCGACCGCTCGCACGGTCACAAACGCACCTCGGCCCACTGGCTCGTCCACTCGTCGATAGAAACCTGTAGGGACAGACGGGCTGTCATTGAACAGCACCCAGTCGCGCAGCGACATCTCAGCGATCGCCAACAAGCCAATCGCCGACGCTGCCAACACGATCACGGTGCGCGATCTCATGCGCAGACGGTGCAGTCGCCAATGCCGTTCGCAACGCCAGACGCTTTTCGCGTCCACCCCATGTGCAGGGTGCACGTCGCTAAAGGGGCGGGTGGGCGGGGTCTTGCGCGAGGGATGGAAGCCCGAAGGGCCGAGACCAACGGGCTCGGTTCACGACAGCCCGGTCGATGGCGAAGCCAGCGACGCGCCCAAACCACGGAAGACCAAAAGCAACAGCAACTGCGTGATCAGCAACGCTAAGCGCTGGCGCGTATGCAGAGGGTGGGTGGGCGGGCAAAGCGTCAGGCAAGCGCGCCGCGAAGCGGCCGTGTCTGGAAACGAGGCCAGCGCCAGCTCGCAATCGTCTCTAGGCGCTGGCGTGCGCGTTGTGATTTCTCAACAACAGCTCACGGCCGAACCAGAAATCACCAACGCCACGTCCGGATCAGCGCGAAATGAGCGGCAAGCTCACGCCCCCGGAACTCCGCCAGCTCGCGGCCGTGCACGCAGAACGCCCCGATTGGGCGGCCAGAGACACGGTGCGCGTTCTCGCCAAGGACGTGAGCGTAAGCGCCATCAGCAACGCAGACCTCGACTGGCTGAAACAGCAATACCGGCTGATGCAGACCGGCTTCGATCCCCACATGCTGCGCCGTGTTGCTTGGCTCTGCCTGGAACCCACGGCCCGACCGTTGGTCGACTACATCACTGCGGGACGCCACGGCCCCGGCGCCGAGGTCGCCGTCGCCGATGAACACGCAGGGCTCAGCGCAGTGTTCGACGAAGGTGAGATCCGAGCGCTGCAGACGCGTGCTGGATTCGTAGTAGTTCGACACATTGACATCTGAGGTGACGACATCGGCGCTTGATGTCGACAACGTTGCCGCTGTTCACAGATTGAGGTGATGTTCCCAGAATTCGCGATCGTCCGAATCCATCGGCGTGTCGCCTTGCGTCTCCGCGAAGGCGGCGCCGTCGAAACTCACGAGGAATTTGTCGAGCGCCCGCAAGGCGCGGGCGAGCGGCGCCAGTTTGCCGCCCCAAGTGGGCTCACCGTCGGAGTCGAAAAGGTTATACTGACCCGCGCGCTGGAATTCTTCGTAGTCGTCGCGATCGATCGACCCGGCTTTGCCGTAATGGTCGAGCACCATATGCAGGAACACGCGGTCGGAGATCTTGTCCGGCCGCGCATCGCGCACATCTTCCAGCAATTGCTCAAACGTGTCCTCGGCGGACGTGTCGCCCATGTCTTTGTTCAACGCCTTGACCGCCTCGGCATCCTTCAGCTTTTCAAGCTTAGTGTTGCGCTCCTCGGCGCGCTCAAGCTGACCCTCGAGATCGGCGACTTGCGCCTCCAGCGTCTCGACCCGGGTGAGAGCTGACTGGTGTACGGCTTTGTCGACTTTGGTCGCGCCCGGCAGTTTCTTCAACAGCGCCGGCAGCGCCGCTTTCCAGGCTTTACGCTTCTCGTCCCACGTATCGGCGCCGCGTTTTTCCGGAGTTATCGCGGCGTGCAGAAGCGTGCGCAGCTTGTTGTGCCCGCTGTAATCCGTGATGTCCCAAGCTTGCTTCAAGCCGAGCGTGTTAGTGACGGTCGCGAATGGCACCGGCGGCACCACGATCGCCAACGCCTTGGCGTCCGTCGCCCACGCGGCGCCAAGCTCCATCAGGCAAAAATGGCGTTCGAGATAAGCCTCAGTCATGAGGATGATGACGAGCGCCGGTCCTTTGATCTCATCCTTGATGTAAGTGTTGAAGTCCTCGGTCAGCGGAATGCCGTTGTCCGGGAGGCTGGAGCAGAACACATCGTCGGCCGGAACGCCGAACGTCTCGTGCAAGAACGCGACAAAGGCCTTGGCGAGCTTCCTATCGGCGACCGCGTGACTGACGAAAATCTTTCCCGGCACGGATTCCACCCTCTGTATCCTGCAAGCAAGGTAGATAGGGATTGCGGTGACCGGCGCCACCCAGGGAATCGGAGTAGCGCGGGCCGCGCCCTGCGCGGCCGCGCGCATGTGACTCAGGCGGCTTCCGCGCGCCCCGCGTCAGCAGCCATGCCTCTGGAGCGGACCGTGCCTTCGCCCGGATCGATGGCGACGAACACCTTGCCGGTCCATTGGCCGGTGCCTTTGGCCTTCCAGCGGTCGTGACGCAGCACGCCAACCACTTCAGCGATGACGCCTGCCTTCATCGCACGTGCGTCCTTGGCGGCCTTCGGACAATTGATCTCGACGGTGAAGCGATCGGCGCGATGTTCGCTGGCGACTTCGATCCAGAGCGAGGTGATTTCGAACGAGCCGCCGCGGGCTTCGATGGTGCGGACCTTGGGCGCGTCCAAGAGTTTGCCGGTGAGGGTGACGCGGTTCAGCATGGAAGTGTCTCCGATGAGCGTTCCCGGTTGTCGCCGGGGCCGCGGGCGTCGCCCGCGACGGCGCTCTTCGAGCCCGGCCATGAGGCGGCGCGGGCAAGTGGAAAATGGTGGGGCCCGCGTCGCGTGCGGAGCACGCGACCGAAGCCCGCGTCAGCGGGGCGGGGAGACGATTTTCTACTTGAGCGCGGCGACGGCCGGGCGTCACTGGCGACGGCGTGGGTGAGGCACGCGGCTTGGCACGGTGCGGATCGCGGCGATAAACGACGGGCTGCTCAAGCGCTTGCACAGAAGGCAATGAACGTACGCGCCCCAGTCAGGATCGAATATGCATCGACGCGAGTGTTTCCTCTGCGGCCAACCGATCGAGGGAAAGGGGACCAAGGAGCACATCTTTGCGGACGCATTCCTCGGCGAATTCGACTTGAAGCGGGAGGCTCTGTGGTACGGCGCCGAGACGCCGATGGAATACAGCCGGATCAAGGTCTCTGCGCATCCCACGTGCAATTCCGAGCAAGGATCGCGGTTTGAGAACTATGTGCTCGGGCTGGCCCACGCGATGGATCAGAACCTGGATGTGCTGGAACGCCTTCATCTCGCGGGACAGGACAAGGTTGTTGAAGGTATCAGAGAGGCCTTCTCACAATGGCTCGCCAAACTGCACTTGGGGCTCATCTATTGGGAAGTGAATCTGAAGGGCCACCCTGCGCCGGACGTCCAGAGCCGCCTTCCAAAATATTTGGACACCCCCGTCGTCAAGGCGCTTCAGCGTTGCTTCTGCCAGTTTCACAGCTTCAACGTTCCGTCGTCGCTCTACTATTTCCGTCTGCCTGACGCGGTTTCACCAACGCGATTTGATTTTTCAACCCAGCACCAAATCCTGGGCACGTTCATCCGGTTTGGCCGGCATCTATTGGTCGGTGTAACCGGTGATGGATACCTAACGACCGAGTGGTTCGGGCCCGAGCAGTATCGACGGACACAGTCATTTATCGACGAGCAGTGGAAGACGAACCCCGCTGCCTATCTGCAGGCACCTGCGCATATTTGGGCGGTTCGCGCCGGTTTGCCTGTTGCGCCGAAATTGGAGTTCACCACCTCCGCCGTCATCGACAGATCGCGTGAGGGGTGGACCGATCGACCGCAGATAAATGCGGACGCGGTGAACGACTTCGCAAATGAGCTCTACCTTGATCTGCTTGGCCGTTTCCGCGGCCAGCGGACGCCGTGGCGAATGCGAGCCGGCGGCGAGGATCAATCGACCTAAAGGCGCCAATGCGCTCATGCCGCGACATGGATATCTTCCTCGCGCTCAGCGAATGGTGACGGGCTCTTTGCCAGAATCCAGTCGACGGCTGTCTGTGCTTGCGCTGCTGCTGTCAGAAACGCGCGCTTGTCCTCGCCAAGGAGCTTCATCCAGTGCCCGATGTAGGAGGCATGGTCATGGATGTGATGCGGTGGCATGTTGAGATGCGCGCCCAGGATCGAGGCCCCGATCTCGGCAACGAGTTCTTCGGCAGCAATCGCGTGTTGGCTGAACTTCTTGCCCATGTCGCGGCCAACCCGGTGCGGGGCCATGGTGGCATGAACACTCTCATGATTGAGTGTGGCGGAATAATCGTCTGCGGTATCGAACGCTGCGACCGGCGGCATGCCGATGACATCCTTGCTCGGGATGTAGCAGGCGAGGTCGCGGGTGAGGATGCGCATGATCTCTAGCTTCGAGAACCAGGCTTCATGCGCCGCGTTCGCCAGCACGCCGACATTAGGCTCCGGAAAGAATCGCGCAGCCAGATTGTCGATCTGATCGGCGGAGAAGACGACATAGCTCTTCAGAAAGCGAAACGGATCTTCGACTTCGGCGCCGCCCTCGTCCAAGCGCTTGCGCACGCCTTGGCCGTAGTAAAGAACGACTTCGCCGCGTTCGCCTTTGCGCACGTGCGCGCCCAGCTTCACGGCTTGATTGAAAGTGAGCCAATAGGGCGAGCCATAGCCGCGTTCAACCGCAGCGCACCACAACAGGATGACGTTGACGCCTCGATACGTTTCGCCGGTGACGCGGCGCGGCAGCGCAAGACCCGTGCGTGCGCCGTCCCAGGGCTTGCGCCAAGGCATCACGCCAGCGTCCAACTCGCGACGGATCTTCGCAGTGATATCGGCGGCGACGTCTCGGCGCACGGAAGCGGATGAAGAGGTCATGACGAAGCTCCAGAACGAAAAGCGCCGCCGGGATGAACCGGCGGCGCAAAGTGAGATGAGAGGAAGGGACGCTTAGGCTGCGTAGGCCTCGGCGTTGGCGACGACCGCTTTGCCTTGCGGCGTGACCGCCAACGAGCCGGCGCATGGCGGCGTGATCAATTCATCCGGCAGCCAGCCAGACGATTGCAGCGCCTTCGCCGCCGTGCGCGCGAGTTCGGCTTTCTTCATCTTGGCGAGTGCGGTGAGGCGCACCTTACGAGCGGCTTCCGACATCTCCGAAATGGGCGGAGCGCCAGCGAGAGCATCGATGATGAACGTCTTGGGTGCACGCTCCCAGAACTCGACCGAAGCTTCCCAATAGACCTTCATGTCGAGGTCGAGCGCTGACGCCAGCGTGTCGCTCATGCGCTGAAGCCGCGCATCATGTGGCGACGCGCCTTGATGTGAGAACTCCAGCGTCTCGGCCACAAACACCGCAAGCATGTCGCTGAGGGCGGTGTCGTCCGTAGCAATCAGTCCGGCCAAGTCGTCCGAGGCCTGCTCGGACACCTGCACGCGCCACTGCTCGAAGGCGTCGACGTCATCGTAGCCTACGGGATGCGTGGCGATCTCGACGCCCGGCACGGACGAAGAGCCAACGCTCCGCTCGCGCAGGACATAGACCGCAAGTGCCAGCGCGATATGCGGAGACTTCGCCAACTGATCGCGGATAGCCCGTGTGCGCGCCTTGGTCAGGTCTTCAACCAAGGTCTTGGGCAAACGCGGACCAACCGGTCCCGTCGTTTCGTCCGTTTCGTCTTCGCCGGCTGCGGCGTCGGTCGTCGCGCTAACCTGCTGCAACTTCCGTACAGCTTTCACGTCGCCACGCTTGATAAGTCCGCGGGTGATCACCGGAGCGCCGGATTGGTCGATCGCAATGACCGCGCCGGCGAGCGCCATCTGTTCGGCGTCGAAGCATTGAGCCGATTGGCGAAGTGCATCGAGCTTGGTCTCAGCGTCGTCCCGCTGTTGCCAACGGGCATCGTCATCGTCGGCTTCCTCCAGTTGCTGATCCAGCGCTTCGATCTCGGCCTCCAATGCCGCGATCGTCTTGCTCTCCTTCCGCGACAGCTTGCGGGCCGTCGGACGGAGCCGCTCTGATGCGCAGCCTTCGATCAGACCGTGTTGCAGTTGGACTTCGACCCACCCCCAGCCTTCGCCGGCAACCTCTTGGCGGATGGTCTCTATGCGCTCGCCGGCGAGGCGCTGCAGGATGTCGCCGTCTTCCAGGAAGACGACATTGTCTTCGAACAGATCGCGCATGATCCGCCCGCCCGCGGCCTCATAAGCATCGACGCCAACGAAGCGCGCCAACTTGTCGGTCGCCGGAATACGGCCGCCGGCGAGAGCGGCCCGCACGCTGCCTGCATGCGTGATCGGCTTGCCGAACTGCTTGAACAACCGCTCCTGTGCCGCATGGTCGTCGGTCAGGCAGAAGGCGCGCGCCACATCGAGCGTGATCTCCGCTTTGCGGTAGGCGGCGCGGAGCTTGGGCGAGAGACGGCCCAGCGCCAGACGTTGTTCGACGTGACGAACATTTGCCCCGAAGCGGACTGCGATGTCATCTGCGCTCATGCCGGTGTCGGCCAGCGCGGCGAACGCCTCCATCTCGTCCATGGCGTTCATGGCGACGCGTTGAATGTTTTCCGCCAACGACGCTTCGGTGCTGAGGGTTTCGTCTAGGACAGTGCAGCGCGCGGCGTAGTCGCGCGCTATCTTTCCTTCTCTCGCGAGGAGCCGCAGCGCAGCCAAACGTCGGCCGCCGGCGACAACGGCGTAGCGGTCGTCTTCGATTGGAATCACGGACAGATTTTGAAGCAGTCCATGCGCTGCGATGGACGCGGCCAGCGTTTCGATGTCAGCGCGCCGGTCCGTACGCCGCACGTTGCCGGGATGTACGGAGAGTTTGGAGATCGGCACATAGCAGGGGCGATCGTCCAAGGCGGGTGTGTTGATTGTTGCGTTTGTCATGTGAACCTCGTTCGGCTCCCGGCGGGCGAAATACCTGGCCGGGGTCGCTCGCGCGACCCTTTTTCGAAATTGCCCGCGCATTAGGGCGCGCGGGTCGAGGGCTTTAGAGTGCAGCGTCCCTCGACGCGGGCGCTCGCGCGGGCTAGTCGCTGTGGGCGTGCGTGCGACCTCGGCTGCAGCGCACTCCGTTGAGCGTCATGCAACGGTGCTGAAGTCGAGTCGCGGGCCCGATTTCAATGCAATGCTCGGCTGCGCGCTGCCAGCGCCAGACTAAGGATTGCGTGCGAGAAAGCCCGCAAGCGCGGGCCAAACGTCGTGCTCTGTCATAAGGGGCGCGTGCCCCACCTGTGCAGCGATCGCAACTTCCAAGTCTGCCTTGTGCCGACGCATTTCCGATACTGTTGCCGCAGCAAGAATGTCGCTAATTTCGCCCTTAATGAGCAGCGTCGGCACAGGCTCTAGGCGGTCGAACAGCGACCACAAGTCGGAAAGCGAGGATGATCCTTGCTGCACGGTACGTGCGATGTTCGGATCATAGTTAGGCACAATCTCGCCGCTTGAGTCTTCGCGATAAGATTTGCGCGCGAAGTCGAGCCAAAACGAGCTGTCTGTCTGGGTTGGAAAGGCGACACCTTGGGTGTCACGGGTTCTACGCGCCGCTTCCTCCCAAGAAACGGCAGGTCCCGTCCGGCCTGCATAGGAACGAATGCGGGCAATCCCCGCTGGGTCAATCTCTGGGCCGATGTCATTCAGAACCGCTGCGACAAGACGATTAGGCGCTTGCGCAGCCGCAATCATCGTCATCAGGCCCCCCATCGAAGTGCCAACAAAGACCGCGCTGTCGATGCCGAGAGCGGAGCACAAATCGAGCATGTCCTGCACATAAACTGCAAGATTGTAGCGCTCGTGCGTGTCATCGTAGTCTGATGCTCCACGCCCGCGTTGCGAGGCGGTGACAACGCGGCGCCCCAGTCCGGCGATCATCGGAGCCAATTCTTCGAAGTCGCGGAGGTTTCGCGTGAGACCGTGTAAACACAGGACGGGCCGGCCGCTGACACGCGTTCGCGCTGGATAGTCTCTGTATTCGAGCCGCAGGCCGTCGTCCGTCGTGAAATGCCCCTGCGTGAATGTCTTTGTCATACGCTTAGTCCCATCGGTGCGTGCGCCGTGCAAATCCCCTCAATTCAAGGACGCTCCGCAATCGGGGGCCTCGTGGTGCTCTGGTCGTCGATGCCAGCGAGCTGACGCGCAAGGAGCTTCTTCTTTGGCAGATCCATGCTTCGCATGATCTGGATTCGTTGCGCCTGAGGAGATCCGGCCCCGTGCATGGACTCGGTTAGGTAGCCAACCGCGTTTCGACCCAACGTCATGTTTTCGATCAATCGAAGCATACGCTGGCGATGCTCCGTCGGAACTTCAGCGCGCCCTTTGAGATACTTCCGAAGGATGGCGCCTGCGATTTGATGGTCGAAATCCTGTTCTGAAGGAAGCGTCACCAACAGGCCGCCCGCTAGATCTTGAGCGAGGCGCGCGATCTCGTAAGGAAAGCGCGTAACGTTGTGCTTGCAGACGTTGGCAAGCATGGGGTCGTGCATGAAAACGCCGGAGGGAAGGCGTTTGCCTTCGTGACTGGAGGCGATTGCAGAGGAGTATATCGTCTCGTTTAGGTGCGTCATTTCGACGAGCTTGTCGCGGACGTGACTCGCCTGGTCCGCACCGTTGAATTCAGCGATCGCCGCGGCTGCGCCCGTCATGACGTCGCCGAGCCCAGTCTTACACACGTAACTCGCACGGTGATAGGTGGTGAAGCGCGCCACGAGCTCCTGCGCGAAGTCGTGCTGACCGTCCATCAGGACATGATCGTTGGGGATGAACACGTTGTCGAAAGCGACAAGGACTTCCTGACCGCCAAAGCATGCGTTGCCTTGATCGATTTGCCCGGGCTCCATTGCTCGCGTGTCGCAAGATTGGCGACCGTAGATAAAAGTGAGGCCAACAGCATCGCAAGGCACCAAGCCGATTACAGCGTAGTCTCGGTCCGCTGGGGCCAAGTTCATGGTCGGCAACACGCAGATCCAGTGCGAGTTGAGACCTCCGGTCATGTGCGCCTTTGCGCCGGAGACATAGACGCCGTCCTGCGTCCGAGCGGTTACCCGCAGGAAGAGATCGGGATCAGCTTGTTCGCTTGGGCGCTTGGAGCGATCGCCTTTTGGATCGGTCATGCCACCGGCGATGATCAGGTTATTGGTCTGCGCGAGCTTCATGAAGTTTAGGAACCGTTGATGATAGGGGGTTCCATGCTTCTGATCGAGATCGTAGGTGATGGAGTGGAGTACGTGAAGCGCATCCATCCCAACACAGCGCTGAAAGCAGGTGCCCGTCAGTTGACCGAGGCGACGTTGCATACGGCTCTTCATCACCAAGTCTTCGGCAGACGTAGCGAGATGAAGGAAGCGATTCACGGGGCCATTGATCAGATCAGAGTGCGCTGTCGCCAACGCTGGATCTTGAATGGCCAGATCGTACGTGGCTTTGAGCGCGTTTATTGAGGGGCGTATGATCGGATGATCAACGGGCTCTTGGATCTCGTCGCCGAAGAGAAATACACGCAGCTTTCGCCCACGTAGGCTTTCGATGTAGTCTTGGCCTGAGCTGATTGGACTGAATCGAGCCCACCGCTCGGCGGCGGATTCTTCACGCTGCAGACCTGTCATCTTCACTCCTGTACGACACGCTCTTCGTCGGTCGCTTGCGTCAATATCAACGGCGAATTTCCCAATCGCGCGCGATCAGGCGCGAGGCGGACACGTACGAGAGTGCGCTTAGAACGTAGAAGCCGGTACCGGCCAGCAACGCGTAACGGAGTGAGTCCTCCGCAAATCGCGCCACAAATGCGTCAGAGATCAATCCAAGAACGGCGGAGCCAAGCCCCAAACCGATGAGGTTGTTGATCAGGAGGAACATTGCCGAGCTGGTGGTTCGCAGAGATGGAGGGGAGACATGTTGGATGGCTGACAAGATGGGGCCGTATCCCATCGATCCCAAAGTCGTCGGAATGAGGAGAAGCAAGAGCGAGTAGAGCGCAGAATTCACGGTCACGGCGGCGACGTAGAACGGGATGGAGATCAGCATCGCGCAGACAGGAACCAGGACGTAGCTGGCGGGGCGCGAAGGGCCGAAGCGATCTGTTATCCAGGCGCCTGCCCACGCGCCGCTAACGCCTCCGACAAGCACCAGCGCCGCATAGGCCATTGAAACGTCGGCAAGGGACATGCCGAATGAGCGGACGTAAAATGACGGAATCCAAAAGGATATGCCGTAGCTGGCGGTGGCCGCGAGCGCTGAGCCAATTGAAAGCAACCAGAATGACGGCTTGCTCTTGAGCATGCGCAGCGCCTCGCCAAAGCGCGGTCGTTGGCTGGAGCTGTGAGGTTCAAACCCACCGCGGACAGGGTCGCGGACCAGCGCCTTGAATAGAGGTGCGATGACGACACCTGCGATGCCCATCGCGATGAACGCGACGCGCCAGTCTAGCATGCTCGCGACCAGGCCGCCGAATGCCAAGCCGAGTGCGCTTCCTATGGGGATGCCGAACGAATAGAAGCCGAGCGCGCGTGCTCGCTCTTCAGGAGGAAAGTAGTCGGAGATCAGTGAGTAGGAGGGCGCGACGCCGCCCGCTTCTCCGATGCCCACGCACAGCCTCGTGAGAAACAGGTGCAGGAAATTTGTCGCGAAACCGCAAAGAGCAGTGAACCCACTCCAAATCACCAACGCCATGGTAATAATCCACGAGCGACTGTGACGATCCGCGAGCCACGCGATAGGAACACCAAGCGTCGCATAGAATAGTGCGAATGCGGTGCCGCCAAGCAAGCCAAGGTGCGTGTCGGTCAGCCCAAGGTCATTTTTGATCGGCGTTGCCATCACGCCAAGCAAGACGCGATCAGCGAAGTTGAAAACGTAGACCAAGAGGAGGAGGACGAGCACCACGTAACGGTTGCTCGTCCTCCTCAGTGCAGGCGCTTGGTCCGGGAGGGAGGGCGCCGAGGCCATGCTGAATCGATCCGATCTCAACTGACTTCAGAACCGGTATTCCACTGCCAGCCTGGCGGTTCTGGGGGGACCGTAGAAGCTGATGACCGAGTTTGCGAAGGCGGCGGTCGGGAAATAGTAGCCGCCCGTCTTGTAGTGTTCGTCGGTCAGGTTGCGACCGTGGAGACCGATACGCCAATGGTCATTCTCCGAGGTCCATACCACGCTGAGATCGACGAGTTGATACGCCGGCTGGTCAAGTTGCGGGTTCGGCGTCTCGAAAAGACTCGTGTCGCTTCTAAAGGAAAGCGAGGGAGTAACCGCGATCTGGCCGCCCCAAAGTGGGCCGTGCACGGTCACTCCAAGAAAGCCATTCCACTCAGGCGTATTCTGGAACGTTCGGAGATTTGCGACATCCGCGTAGCAACCGACGGCGGTCGGCGGGCTCGGCGGATTTGCGATGCATGGAATTCCGTTCCCGGGCGCGCCGGCGGTGAAGGAAACATATTCATCGAAGCTCGCGTCGACATAGCCCACAGAGAAGTTAGCGGTGAGCCAGTCTGTCATTGTGGCGGATCCTTCGAGCTCCGCGCCGCGGATCGTTGAGCTGCCGACATTGTCGATGCGACTGACGACGGTGGCGCCAACCGGAATAGCTGCTGGGACCTGTTGTCCTTCGTAGGCCGCATCGAATACCGCGCCGTTCAGACGAAGGCGATGATCGAACAAGAAGCTCTTGAAGCCTATCTCGTAGGAATCAACGATTTCCGGGTCGTATCCACGCATCGTGTCAGGTGTTGCGGTGGCGTCACCGCGCATGTCGAAGCCACCCGACTTGAAGCCGCGCCCATAGGAAGCATAGAGATTGAAGTCCGGCGTGAGCGAGTACGACGCACTGAAACGCGGAGTGAATTCCTCAAATGTGCGTTCGTTCGTGTAGTTTGTGAGGATACCAAACGGGACCGCGGACGGGCTTGGGATGCCCAATCCAAAATAGTTCGCCTTGAATACTTCGGCTTCCTTGTCATCTCGGGTCCAGCGACCGCCGACGGAGACAGAGAAGCGATCGGTGAAGTCGTAGCTGACGTCGGCGAATGCAGCCAAGCTGGTGGTGTCGACTTGTCCGCTGGTGACCTGCGTTATCCCAAACAAGCCAAGGATAGCGTCGAACTCGCCTCGCGCCATTCCATCCAGATAGTAGACGCCCGCAACGCCCTGAAGCCGGCCGTAGTCGAACTGTGCTTGGAATTCCTGGGTGAGCTGATGATCTTCGTAGAAGCCCGGAATGTCGAAGTAGGGTTCGGGCAGGCCGTCGAAGTCGATGCCGTCGCCATGCGTGCTGCCGTCGCGATAGGCAGTGATGGACTTGAACGTCAGATGGTCGTTGACTTCCCATTCGGACAGCAAAGACAGGCCGCGCGTCTCCACTTGACCCCGATAGCCGATGCCAGCGCGCGTGTCGTAAGGGCTATCGAGCACAGGCGGCGTCCCGCCAGCGCCGATGCCTGGTGTTTCGCGATGGCCGTTATTGATATTGGAATCATCCCACAACACATCGCCGGCCAAACGGAAGAACAACCGGGAAGTTGGTTCGAATTCGATGCTCAACCGTCCCGCGAGAGCGTCTCTGTTCCCTTGTTCCTGGTTGAGGTTCACGTTATCGCCGTAGCCATCGCGTGTGTAGCGCGCCAACGCGCCGCCTACACGCAACTCTTCGGTAAGGGGCACGGATCCGGTGATGATGGTGTTGAGTTCGTTGTAGGAGCCGGCCTCGCCGCGCACATGTAGCATGGGTTCGTCCGGATCGAGACGTCGCGTCACGTATTTCACGGCGCCGCCGATAGTATTGCGGCCGTAGAGCGTCCCTTGTGGACCGCGGAGCACTTCGATGCGGTCCACGTCATAGATGTCCAGCACGGCGCCCTGCGGTCGAGCAATATAAACGTCATCAACGTACAAGCCCACGCCCGGTTCAAAACCCCACAGCGGATCTTGTTGGCCGATGCCGCGGATGAAAGCGGTCAACGTGGAATTGGTCCCGCGCGACACCTGCATAGTGAGATTGGGCGTTGTGCGTTGAAGCGCCGTGATGTCGGCCGCGCCACGTTCTTCGAGTTGTTCGCCGGTATTGACGGTCATCGCGATCGGGACGTCGATTTCACGTTCCTCTCGGCGACGTGCGGTGACGACGATCTCTTCGCTGTTGTCCGCGGTCGCCTCTGGAGACGCGTTCTGAGCCAGTGCAGGCAGCGGAGCCGCCAACGCCGAAGACGCCAGGCCAGCAAAAAGCGCCAAGCGCAGCCCACGATGATTGTTTTCCATGGTTCCTCCCCCTATCAGCGCTTGTTGTTCAGCACTTGATGAGCAACAACAGATTGTGCGGGGTTGGCCGCCCTGTCAAGAATGTTCAGCGTTTGATGAGGATCGCAATGAACGGGAAGAGGCCGTGGTGGCTGAGAGCTTGGGCGCTTGCCATGGTGGCGACGGTCCTCGGGTGCGCGTCCTCCGGCGCGATTAATCGCAACCGACCCGTTGCGGAGGTGGAGTCCGGAGCAATGCGCGGCGTCTCCGGCGCTGGGTTCGATGTTTTCCGCGGTATTCCGTACGCAAGCGCCCCCGTTGGGGAATTGCGCTGGCGCCCGCCCGCGCCGGCGGCGGCATGGGACGGAATAAGGGACGCCACGTCAGCGGGTCGTGCGTGCCCCCAGCCCCTCACACCAAGGTGGGGTGATGTTGGCCCCACAAGCGAAGACTGCCTTTATCTCGATGTTTGGCGACCAGCAGGCTCGGGCGCTGGAGCGGCCTTGCCGGTCATGGTTTGGATCCACGGCGGCGGGTTTATCATCGGCTCGGGCTCGCTACCGCTTTACGACGCGTCCGCTTTGGTGCGGCGCAACGTCATCGTGGTGTCGATCAATTATCGTCTCGGCCGACTTGGATTTCTTGCGCATCCGGCGCTTTCCGCAGAGCAGCGTGGGGCGTCGGGCAATTACGGCCTGATGGATCAGATAGCGGCGCTGCGCTGGGTTAGGCGCAACATCTCTGCGTTCGGCGGCGATCCAAGCAACGTGACTGTGGTTGGCGAATCCGCTGGCGGCTTGTCCATTCTCGCATTGATGACCTCACCGATGGGCGTTGGTCTTTTCGACAAGGCTATTGTGCAATCGGGTCTAGGACTCGCATCCCTCTCGCGCTTACGGGACGGCGCGTTTCCGGCTGAATCGCTCGGAGCGGCGTGGACGGCAAGCAGAGGCATTTCAGATGCAACGCCGCAAGCGCTACGTGCATTGACAGTTGACCAAGTGCTTGAAGGCCAGACCTATGCGGGTCCGGTCATAGACGGTGTTGTGGTTGTTCGAAGCCCGGGGGATGCGTTTCGACGCGGCGAGCAATCGCGCATTCCGCTCATCATCGGCTCCAATTCGTTCGAAGCGAGTCTGACTGAGTTGCTCTCCGAGGGGCTGACGAGAGCGACGATAGGCAGCGACACGTATGAGGCGCTGCTTGCGAGATACGCAGAGCGTGAACCAGTTGATTCTGCCAGGCAGACTCTGATTGGCGAGGTGTTTGGGGGGCAGCCTTCGCGGTTTATCGCAACAGAGCACGCACGCGCCGGTGCGCCAGCGTTTCTCTACTATTTCGACCAAGTCCGCATATCTCAGCGTGGCCGAACGCATGGCGCGCCTCACGGCGGCGAGTTGCCTTACCTGTTCGCCACGCCGCAGCAGTTTTTTACTGAATGGCCTGCGGCGGCGTTATCCGAATGGGATGAGTCGGATCGACGCGTGTCGGAAGCGATGATCGGATATTGGACGACGTTTGCGCGCACGGGAAACCCGAATCTCGCTGACGCCCCCAGGTGGGATGCGGTGCGCGTGGCTGATGCGGAAGCCTTGTTGCTGGGCGAACGGATTGAGATGAAGCGGTTTGATGCGCTGGCAGATGACACGGAGTCTGCGGCAGTGGCTGCTTCGGTCCGACAATGGCAATAAGTGTCGCGGCGTTTGCCGGGTAGAAAATATCCCCGAGCTGGCGGCGTGCCGCCAACTCGGGAAGGCGCTTCAGGGATTAGAAGTCTCGGAAGACGCGAACGCCAACTTGCCGTGGCGCGCCAGCGACGCGCAGGCCGCTCAACTTCGCTGCAATGTAGTGTTCATCCGTCAAATTGGTTGCAAACGCCGTCACAGTCCAATCGTCGTGCGTAAACGCCACTTGCGCGTTGACCAGCGTTAAGTCGTCAAGTTCGTCGGTCCCCGGAATTTGATAGATGTTCACATAGCGCTCGCCGAGATACGAAACATCGACACGTGGGGTAATCGAGCCGAGCGAAGTGTCGAACCGATGCTGGACGCCGGCGCTCGCGGTGAACTCGGGGCTGTAGGGGAGCCGATTTCCCGTCAGGTCGAGACATTGCGGTGTCGTCGAGGGACCGCCTGCGGGACAAGCTGGCGAGAGCGGCGGCGGTGGGTTGCGTGAATCTACCGCAAAGAATCGACCGAGTTCGCTGTCGGCATAAGCGGCCGCCAAATTGAAGGAAGTCGCTCCAAACGTGCCATCGATCTGGAGTTCAATGCCCTGGCTGGTGGCCTCGGGTGCGTTCAGGATTACTGTTTGGCGAGTGTCCACATCGAATTGAGCGGCCTGATAGTTGTCATAGTCGTAGTGATAGGCGCTCAGCTGAACCGTTACGCGGTCATCAAGCAGGCGCACGCGATAGCCGGCCTCGAGGGCGAGGACATCCTCGCCCTCGAACGAAGGTGGCGCCGTAATGCTAGTATTGAGGCCGGCGTTTTTGTGCCCGGTTGCGATCGAGGCGTAAAAGAAGTTGTCCTCGTTGAGTTGGTAGGAGAGGCCAAGTTTCCCGGTGGTGCTGTTGTCATCGGGCAGCGTTGACGGGCCTGGCGTTGCACCGAGCGGAAATCCGAAGAAGAAGACCTCCGTAGAAAGATCTTGCTCAACGACTGAATGGTTGTAACGGGCGCCCAGTTCGACTTGGAGCTGCGGCGTCAGATCGTAGCTCACGTGGCCAAAAACGGCCGTATTTTCGCGAACGAGCTGCGAGGTGAGATCGATTTCAACCGGCGCCGCGTCGATGTTGAACAACGGAATGCCGACGGTGCTGCGCGAGTAGTAAGCGCCAAGGACGTATTTGAGCGGCCGGTCTTCCGGGGAGATGATGTTGAATTCCTGCGACAGAATTTCTTCGGTCGCATCGTATTCGAGCGAGGCTATCGGAAGCGCCGTTCCATCGGAATCGCTCAGCTGACGAGTGCGGCCGTCCTGGTAGCCGGTGATCGAACGAAACGCCCAGCCGCTGTCGGTGGTGTAAGTCAAGTTGCTGGTGGCACGCAGAAATCGATCGACGGCGTAGAGATTGAGATCGGTGTCGACATCGAACAGGTCGTTCGTCGAGGCGATCGGCGCATAGGTGTTCGCGCCCCCGTTATAGTAGTCGTAGTCGACCTTGAAAACCGCCTCGAAATTGTGCGTTGGCGCCCACAGCAACCCCACGCGTCCAGCGGCACGCTGCAAGCTCGCGTCAGCATCTCCAGTGCCGCCGTAGTTGAAAAATCCGTCGCGATCCTCGCCATCGAACGCGAAGCGAACGGCGAGAGTGTCGCTGATAGGCACATTGAGAGCGAACCGGCCGGCGATTTGATCGAAGTTTCCCGCCTGGAGCTGGGCGTAGCCATCGAAGCCCGCAACACTCGGGTTGATCGTTTCGATAAAGATCGCTCCGCCGGTCGAGTTTTGACCTGCGAAGGTACCCTGAGGTCCACGAAGCACCTGCACGTTGGCGATGTCGTAGTAAGGCTCTGTGTTAGCGAAATAGGCGTTGAAGGTGGCGACGCCGTCTCGGTAAATGGGCACCCCCGCCGCCGACTGCGTCACAACCTCTGTCCGGCCAACGCCTCTGATGTTTATGAGGTTGCCCTGGCCGTAAGTGCTAACGCTGAGCGATGGAGTGTGGAACTGAAGCGCGTCGACATCGTCGATCTGACGCTCTTCAAGATCGGTGCCGGAAAAGACGCTTGCCGAGAGCGGCGCGTTCATCAAGTCGACGTCACGACGCTCCGCCGTGACGACGATCTCCTCGGTATCCTCGCTTGTTGCGGGAGTTTGCGCTGCTGCGAGCAAAGGCGTTGCTGCAAGGGTCAGACCGAGTGCGCTCACGCGCGGCCAAAGCCGATTCCGATCCGACTTAAAACGCATAGTGTCCTCCCCGTGCCCTTTGTTCAGCACTTGATGAGCATCAATGCGCAGAGCCGGAGGGTGAGTCAACCATTTTCAGCGGTTGCTGAATGTTGTATTTGTGGCGAAACTTGAGTGACAAGACGATGGAGACCAGGGTGGCGAAAGCGGCGGCCAATTTGCAACAACGCGCCGGGCGGCGTGACGGGCGGCGGATTGGCGAGCGGAGTCGCCAGCACAAGAAGCCGCGCCCCCAGGAGGGACCGGCAAAATCAAAGAAGGCGCTTCAGAGTCAGGAAACCAGAGACAGAATTCTGGATGCGGCAGAAGAATTGTTCGCCCGACACGGGCTTTATGGCGTGACTGTCCGGAACGTTGCCGATCACGCAGGCACGGACCAGGCCCTCATCAACTATTATTTTGGAACCAAGCGCGGGATGTTCGATGCCGTGTTCGAGCGTCGAGCGGGTGGCATCAACGCCGCGCGAATGGCGGCGATGGACGCCTACGAAGCAAAAGTGGGTGCAAGCGTCACCGTGGAAGGCGCCATCCGCGCTTTTCTGCAGCCGATTTTCGAGAACGACCGAACCGCTGACCCAGGTTGGCGTCACTTCTCGGCGCTGGTTGCGCTGGCGAACAACAGCAAGGAGTGGGGCGGTCAAATGATGAGCCGCTATTTCGACGCTGTGATTCATCGGTTGATTGGTCTGCTGCGCAAGGGCCTTCCTGGCGCAAAAGACGAGGATCTCTACTGGAGTTATCAAATGCTGTCCGGATCACTGATGCTGATCCAAGCGGAAACCGGACGCATAGAGCTACTCTCAAAGGGTAAGTGCCGGTCGGACGACGTTGATGCGTTCGGCGAGAGATTGGTCCGCTACGCCGCCGCAGGATTCAGGGAGCTGTGCGAACGCAAACGCCGTTGACTCCTGCTCTCCCTCTAGTTCATCAAGTGATGAACATCCACATTTGACCGTGGAAGTGGGAGGAAGGCGTTGCCCACATCGACGTTGAGAAGTTCTGTACCTTTCGCCGAGCGTGTCCGGGACGCGGTCGAACGCGACCCTGCGCGTGTTGCAATGCGGGATGATCGTGAGGAGCTCACCTATGGCCAGATGGGTGAAGCGCTCCGCCGGATCAGAGGCGCGCTTCATTGGCACGGCGTTGGGTTGGGGGATGTCATTGCCATCTGCGGGACGAATTCTGTCGCCTACGGTCTCGTCTACATTGCTGCGGCAACTGCTGGGGTAGTCACGGCGCCGATTCCTCAGAGCGCGACGGACGAAAGCATCATCAAGATGGCGGCCGATGCGTCCGCAAAAGTGCTATTCGCCGATGCCGAAAATGCGGCGCGTTTTCGTCGGATTCAGGGGCTGAGAATTGTTCAGCTAGAGGAAATCGACGCGTGGGCGGCGAGCGCTCAACCGCGTGGCGCTGTTGTGGTCGATGAAGATCATGCTTTCAATATCATCTATTCCTCTGGCACGACTGGAACGCCAAAAGGCATCGTCCAGAGCCACGCCATGCGTATCGCGCACGTGCGGTTGGCGGAAGCGTGCGGCTACGACGAGCAATCCACTACGCTGCTTTCGACGCCTCTCTATTCCAACACGACGCTCGTTAGCTTCTTGCCAACTATTGCGCTCGGCGGCACCGCGATCATCATGAGCAAGTTTAGCGTCGAGGGCTTCCTGCAGCGCGCGCAAACAGATCGCGTCACGCACGCGATGCTGGTGCCGGTTCAGTACCAGCGCTTGATGGCGTCACCCAGGTTTGATGACTTCGATCTGCGGTCGTTCAAGCACAAATTTTGTACATCCGCGCCGTTCTCGGCCGACTTGAAGCGCGACATTCTGAACCGATGGCCAGGCGGTCTCACTGAATACTATGGGATGACCGAGGGCGGGGGACTGTGCATTCTGTTCGCGCACGAGCACCTCGACAAATTGCACACAGTCGGTCGTCCTGCTCCTGACAACGACATTCGCCTTATTGACGATGATGGCGGCGAGGTGCCCAGCACGCAACCCGGAGAAGTGGTTGGCCGCTCGGGCAGTTTGATGAAAGGATATCACAACAGGCACGACGAAACTGAAGCAGCGTTCTGGCGCGACGGCGAAGGCCGTCGCTTCATGCGGACGGGCGACATTGGCCGGTTCGATGAAGACGGTTTTCTTATTCTGATGGACCGAAAGAAAGACGTCATCATCTCGGGCGGTTTCAACGTCTATCCGTCGGACATCGAAGAAGTGCTGTTGACGCATCCTCACGTCAGAGAGGTGGCGGTGATTGGCGCGCCATCGGCAAAATGGGGCGAGACGCCCGTGGCGTTTGTAGTTGCCGAGGGCGTCTCGGCTTCGGATGTCCTTGAGTTTGCCAATGCGAGACTCGGCCGCTCGCAACGCGTAGCAGAAGTTCGAATGATCGATCAGTTGCCCAGAAGCGCTATTGGCAAGGTACTGAAGCGGACGCTGCGCGAGGCATGCACGGGAACGTACGGCTGGTAGCCCACTATCGAGCGAGGTGGAGAGGTGAGGGCTCGGCGGATGGGACCGGCGCCGCCGCTGTACGCGCCCAATGGTGCGCGCCTTGATGCCGTCGATCTAGAAATTCTTCGCCGCGTGCAGACTGACGCAAGCGTTCAGAATCAAGTGCTCGCGCGTGAATTGGGGTTATCTCCTAGTGGCTGTCTGAAGCGGGTGCGCCGCCTCGAGGAGAGCGGTGTAATTCGTGGCTATGTCGCTGTCGCGGAGGATCGTGTCTTTGACATTTGGTCGTTGTTGTGGATCGAAGTGAAGCTTCGCCGTCGTGCACTACAGCGGCGTGACGACTTCGAGGCGGCCGTACAAGCGGCGCCCGAGGTGATGGAAGCGTATGAGGTGGCGGGGCGGTTTGACTATTTGCTGAAGGCCGCCTTGCCGTCCACTGCTGCCTGGAGCGACCTTCGCACACAACTCGACCCGGAAAACTCGTTCATCAAGTCCGTGGACATCTTCGCGGGCCTGCGCACGACGAAGGACAGGCGCCTGCATCCTTTGCTCACATTGGGCGACACCAAATAAACGCCAAGGATGTTTGAGTGCGCGCTCTAAGCGCCGTGCAATCGGCGGCCCTTAGGTGTGGCGCGACACACCGCAGACACTAATTTCCCGTTGTAGATGGCGCGCGCCCCTGGATGCGCGGAGGCGTCGCAGGGTGTGCAGGATATGAACCGAAAGAACCAGAAATGTGCACACAGTGCATTTCGGAGGGTCGGACAGTAAAGTAACGGCACCATAGCTGCTTCGCCTGTGCTTCGGCCGTGCGCGCGCGCTGCGTGTATTCGATTCACGGCGCCGCAAGGTCAGCATGACCCTTCGGTCGCGCGTGCGGGATCGTCCCGCGCTCGCGACGAGGCCATGGTGTATGAAGCGGTTCTTGATCGCATTGCTTGGTTCGGGGCTCATTGCGCTCGCAGGCCTCTGGCTCGCCACGGCGTTCATAGCAGAGGTATTCGCGCGTCAAGCGGGTCTCGGGGCGCCGCTTTTCAAGGTCGGGGCCGCACCGATTTACGCTCCTTGGTCGATCTTCGCTTGGACCGAGGCTCACGGGATGGCTTTTCCCAGGCCCTTCGCCATCGCCCGCCTTATCATCTTCTTGAGTTTCTTGGTTGGCGCAGCGCCGCTCTGCTTTGCGATCCGCCGCAGACTGGAGATCAAGCCCTTTGGCCAAAAGGCTTGGGGATGCTTCAAGGACGCAACCGACGCTGGGCTCTTTGCAGAATCCGGCACCGTCCTCGGCAAGCTCGACGGCGAGATACTTTGCTTTGATGGGCCCGAACATCAGCTCCTGGTCGGCGCCTCGCGTTCGGGGAAGGGCCGGGGCCATGTCGTCCCGAGCTTGTTGGCCTGGCCGCAATCGGCCTTGGTGCTCGATATCAAGGGCGAACTTGCCGACGGTGATCCCCGCCATCACTTTCCTGGAACGTCTGGATTCCGCGAGACGCTGGGGCCAGTGCTGCGGTTCGCGCCGACGCGGTCCGACTCGATCTCGTTCAATCCGCTCTTTGAGGTTCGCAAAGGCCCGAACGAGGTGCGCGACGTCCAGAACATTGTCGAGATCCTGGTTGATCCCAACGGCGACGGTCGCAATCAGGATTTCTGGGACCGCTCAGCGAAGAACATCCTGGTCGGTCTCATTCTGCACGTACTCTATTCGGAGTCGCCTGAGCGCAAGACGCTCGCTGTGGTGCGTGAAAAGCTCCGCGATCTCGACGCGACCGCGCAGGTCATGAAATCGACCCTGCATCGGCTGAACCCAACAACCAATCAGCCAGAGGTGCACGCCGAAGTCCTCCACGCCGCCGAGAGCTTCCTTGCTGGCGAAGAGCGCCTGCAGTCTGGCGTGAAGGCGACGGCGGAATCGTTTTTCGGCATCTTCGCTGACCCGATCGTCGCCGAGAAAACGTCGCGCTCGGATTTCCGCATCGCCGACCTCATGTGCGGCGACAAGCCGGTCACGCTCTTCCTGCAGCCGCCGCCGTCGGACGCGATGCGGCTCATGCCGCTCTTGCGTCTCGTGCTCAATCAGATCGCGCGGGGCCTCATGGAAAGCCAGACGCACGGCAATGACGGCCGGGTGAAGCGCCATCGCCTGCTGATGTGCTTGGACGAGTTTCCGATGCTCGGCCGCATGCCGTTCTTCGAGACCATGATGGGCGCAATGGCGGGTTATGGCCTCAAGGCGTTCCTGGTTACGCAGAGCCTCAACCACCTGACCAAGCCCTACGGCCGTGACAACGTCATCCTCGACAACGTCCACGTGGTAACCTCGTTCGCCGCCGCGGACGGCGACACCGCCAAACGCATCGCCGACATGGCCGGCGAAGTGTGGGAGCTTCGGGAAAGCGAAACCCGCAAGCGTCCCCAGCCGATCCTGGGTTGGCGCGAAGGTTCGACCACCATCCGTGAAGAACGCCGCCCGCTCATGCTGCCCGCTGATGTGCGCGCGTTGCCGAGGGACGAGGAACTGATCTTCGTTTCCGGCTCGAAGCCGATTCGCGCCAAGAAGGTCAAGTTCGACGAAGAACGTGTCTTCCTCGAACGTCTGCGCCCGCCATCATCGCAGCGCCCCACGCTGACGACCGCGCACGATTGGCATGCGGTTCGCTCACTCGGATCCATTCCACAGCAGTCCAAGCGCGCACCGGCGAAGCCCGCGATGTCGAAGCCTCTGGCGGATACGCCTGACCTGTTTGCGCACGCCGCAACACGCGGGCCCAAGATCTCCGAGCAAGCCATGGCGGGCTTTCGCGCCGCCGATGGCTCGGCCTTGCCGCACCCGTCCGCCGGTCCCGCAGACGCCGCGGCCGTAACCGCCGTCGCCGAACCGCGCCGCCGCAGAGCGAAGGGGATCTGATGGCCAGGAACGGCATCACCGTCTATCTGCCGCGCGATCTGGAAATGCGCGTGCGGCGTATTGCCAAGGATCAGCACCGCTCGGATTCGAGCGTCGTGGCGGATGCGGTGAAGGCGCGATACGAGCGTAATCAATTCACCAACGAGGCCATCGAAGAAACCGCGCGCCGGCAAATCAGCCGCGTCGACGCGCGCCTTTCAAAGGCGATCGGCGAGACGCTCATCCTCAAAGAGATCGTCTTGCTCTTCATCCGCGTCTGGTTGGAGCACAACCCTCCGATCGACGAGCAGTTGGAGGAGAGCGCGGCCGCGAGCGCCGAAGCGCGCTTTGAGCGCTTCCTTGATTTCGTCGCCCAAGCCCTGGCGCCCGGCAAATCACTCGTCGGCACAGACATGACGCTGACGGCGGCCGAAGATGCGTCGACCATCAACGGCGAGGCGCGCGCATGACCGCGCAAGCCCTGTCCATCGTGACGGCGCGCCGGCGTTCGGCGCTGACCCGTGCGCTCGGTCCTTCGATCGCTGAAGCGCTCGACGCCGATAACGTAGTCGAGGCGCTCGTCAATGCCGATGGCCGTGTATGGCTCGATCGCATCGGCGTGGGCCTCATCGCCACGTCGCACATCCTGTCCCCGCAGGACCGCGAAGCGGCAATACGTCTCTTGGCGCACGAAGCCGGCGAGACGGTGGGAGAAGATCGTCCAGCACTCCAGACCATCCTACCCGATAGCGCCGCGCGGGTGCAGGCGCTGCTGCCGCCGCTCGTCGAGGCGCCGATCTTCGCCATCCGAAAACGGCCGAATGCGATCTACACGCTCGCGGACCATGTCGAAGCGGGCATCGCCACTTCGGCGCAGGCGGCGATGCTTGCGGACGCCGTGCGCGTACAACGCAACATCATCGTCGCCGGCGGCACCGGCAGCGGCAAGACGACACTCCTGAATGCGCTCCTCGCCGAGGAGGCGTTCCGCTCATCGCGCGTCATCATTCTCGAAGACACCGCGGAACTGCAATGCGTCAGCCCAAATGCGGTGCAGCTTCTGACCAAGCGCACCGACCCGCCCATCACCATGCGCGACCTGGTGCAAATGACGTTGCGCCTCCGGCCCGACCGCATCGTCGTTGGTGAAGTCCGCGATGGCGCGGCGCTCGAAGTGCTCAAGGCCTGGAACACGGGTCATCCCGGCGGGCTGCTCACGCTGCATGCAAATTCCGCCGCGGACGCACTGATGCGGCTTGAAGACCTTTGCATGGAAGCGCGCGCCACACCGCCCAAGCGCCTGATCGCCAGCGCCGTCGATCTCATCGTCTTCATTGCCAGGCGCGAAGGCGGACGCGTCATCACCGAAATCATTGAGACGGACGACGTCCTGGGGGAGGCCACATGAGTTCAAGCACATTCATTCGCATTGCCGCGTTGACGGTCGTGGTCTCAGCGCTCGCCGCGCCTGCCTACGCCTCTGGTTCCGGCATGCCCTGGGAAGGCCCGCTCGAACAGATCGTCGACAGCATCACCGGACCCGTCGCACGCGCGGCTGCCGTCATCGCGATCGTCATCGCCGGCGTCACCATCATATTCTCCGAAGGTGGAGGCGGCGTGCGCAAACTGGCGTTCGTGGGCTTGGGCATTGCCGTCATGTTCGCCGCGGTGTCGTTCTTCCTCGATTTCTTCGGCTTCGCAGGCGGTGCGCTGATCTGATGACCGCCACCGACATCGAACCCGAAGGCTATCGCATCCCACTGCGGACCTCGCTCACCCGTCCCATTCTGATGGGCGGCGTGCCGCGCGCGTTCGCGATTCTTAACGCGACTGTTGGCGCGGCAATCGGCTTTGGGTTGCAGCAACCCTTCATCGCTTTTCCGCTCTGGGCCGTGCTGCAAGGCGCGGCTGCATGGGCTGCGGCACGCGATCCATGGTTTCTCGACACTTGGCCCCGGCACATGGCCAAGCCGCATTACTTCGGAACCTGAGGGCGAGCCGATGTTGGATCTCCGCCCCTACAAACAGAGCGGCGCCAAGCTCGCCGATTTCCTGCCCTGGGCTGCGCTCATCGCGCCGGGCCTTGTCTTGAACAAGGACGGCGCGTTTCAGCGGACGATGGCGTTTCGCGGGCCCGACCTCGATTCCTCGACGCCGTCCGAACTCATTGGCGCGACTGCTCGTCTGAACAATGCGTTCCGGCGATTAGGTTCGGGCTGGTGCTTGCATGTCGAAGCGCGTCGTTCGCCAGCGCCGGGCTATCCGGACGCAACTTGGCCGGACGCGCTCTCGTGGCTAATCGACGAAGAACGCCGCGCGGTCTTCGAGGCTGCGGGCGCCCGCTTTGAGAGCGGTTACTTCCTTACCTTGACCTGGCTCCCGCCTGCGGAGCGTCAAACCAAACTCGAGAGTTTCCTGTTCGAGGGCGCCGAGGCAGGTTCGCGCGCCGCGCCGATCGACTATCGCCAGCACCTCGAACGCTTCCAGCTCGAAACTGATCAGATCCTCGCGCTCATCGAAACGCTGGCCCCGGAGGCCCGCTGGCTCTCCGACGAAGAGACGCTCACTTACCTGCACGATTGCGTCTCCGACCGGCCGCACCGTGTCGCGAAACCAGAGACGCCGTTTCACCTCGACGCACTCCTCACCGATGCACCTCTGGTTGGAGGCCTCTCGCCACGACTTGGCGCACATCATCTTCGCGTCATCTCAGTGCGGTCGTTCGTCACCGAGACAGAGCCGGGTTTCCTCGACGCGCTCAATCGATTGCCAATATCTTATCGGTGGGTGACGCGCTTCGTACCTCTCGATCGGGAAGAGGCGCGCCGCGAACTTGAGAAGACCCGGAAGCGCTGGTTCTCCAAACGCAAGGGGTTGCTCACATTGTTGCGTGAAGCGCTCTTCCGGGAAGAAGCGCTGCTCGTGGACAACGACGCCGCCAACCAGGCTGCGGACGCCGACACAGCGCTGCAGGAACTCGGCGCCGATGCCGTGAGCGCGGGATACGCCACGCTCACGATCACCGTCGCAGAGGCGAGCGAGAACCTCGCCGACGATGCCGTCCGTCAGATCCAACAGATCGCCGACGGCCTGGGCTTCGTCACCCAAGTCGAGAACGTCAACGCCGTTGAAGCGTGGCTCGGATCGCTGCCAGGCCAAGCGTACGCCGACGCACGCCGGCCGATCTTGCTCTCGCCATCACTTGCGCATCTGCTGCCGCTGTCGGCTGTCTGGGCCGGCCCGCAGCGTAACACGCATCTCGACGGTTCGCCGCTCATGCTGACCGCCACCGACGGCGCTACACCGTTCCGGCTCAATCTGCACGTCGGCGATGTCGGTCACAGCATGATCGTCGGCCCGACCGGGGCCGGCAAATCCGTGTTGCTGGCAACGCTCGCCGCGCAATGGCTGCGCTATCCAAACGCACAACTCTATCTCTTCGACAAAGGCCGCTCCGCGCGCGCGACTATACTCGGTCTGCGCGGTGACTTCTTCGATCTTGGCGAAGAGGGCGCTCTTGGCCTCCAACCGCTTGAGACGATCGACGACCCCGACGAACGTGCTTGGGCGCTGGATTGGCTGATCGGCCTCATCGCGTCGTCCGGCCTCACGATCTCGCCCGAGCTGCGCAGCGAAGTGTGGCGCGTGCTTGAACTGCTGGGCCAGCGCACGGCCGAGGACCGGACGATGACGTTGTTCGCCGCCCTTATCCAAGACGCGCGCGTCCGCGCTGCGCTCTTTCCGTTCACGCAGTCCGGCGCCCACGGACGCTTGATCGATCACGACAAAGCGACATTGGGCTATGGCGCCGTGCAAGCGTTCGAAATGGACGATCTCATGCGCCGCCCGGAAGCGGCGGGCGCGGTGCTGGGCGCGCTCTTTCATGCTTTGGAACGGCGTTACGATGGTCGGCCCACCATGCTCGTCTTGGATGAAGCCTGGCTCTTCCTGAAGGACGCGTTCTTCGCCGCGCAGATTCAGGATTGGTTGAAGACGCTCCGGAAGAAGAACGTCGCTGTCGTGTTCGCAAGCCAAGAGCTTGCCGACGTCGAACATTCGCCGATCGCGTCCACCATCATCGAAGCCTGTCAGACGCGAATCTACCTGCCGAACGATCGCGCGCGGGAGCCGCACAGCCAAGCGTTCTACGTGAGCCTCGGACTGAACGCCCGCCAGATCGACGTTATCGCCAATGCGACGCCGAAGCGGGATTATTATCTGGTCAGCCGCGACGGCTGCCGGCTGTTCGAACTGGGCTTGGGGCCGGCTACGCTCGCCTTCGTGGCCGCGTCGCGCCCCGAAGACCACGCGCTCATAGATCGAGCTCTTGCCGAGCACGGGCGCGCCGGCTTTGCGGAGCATTGGCTTGAGCTTCGCGGTCAGCGCGAAGCCGCGAACGCGATCCGGCGCTTCAACACGCAATCCAAACACACAACACCGCGAGAGCTGTTGGCCGCGGAATAGGAGGGGAAGATGCAATCCAAGCTGCTGCGCACGGCGTGCGCATTCCTGATGACGCTGAGCCTGGCCATCGCGCCCGCGCCGAAGGCGAACGCGATCACCGTCATCGATCCGAGCAACCTTGCTCAGAACATCCTCCAGGTCAGCCACATGGTTGAGCAGCTGCACAACCAGGTGCAGCAGATCGAACAGGCAGCGGCCATGCTCAGGCAGAATCCGCTGCAGCTCTCACCTGAACTGTCGCAATCGATCAACGAAGCCCGGTCGCTCTTCCAATCCGTGCAGGGCTTGGCCTTTCAAGCCCATCAGCTCGGAGATGATTTGCGCGCGCTCTACCCCGAGACCTGGGACGAATTCGACCTCGACCAGGTTCTCTCACAATCCAATCGCTGGATGTCGGAGAGCCGCCAAAGTCTACAACGGGCGATGCAGGCTGAAGCGAGCGCTGCTGAGCGAATTGAGCAAACGCGCGGCCACATCGATCGCGCCCTGCAATCCTCTCGAGGCGCCGAGGGCCAGACGGGTGCGATCCAAGCGAGCAACCAATTGCTGGGCATCCAGGCCACGCAACTCGCCGAGATTCACGCACTCCTGATAGTCCAAGGCCGCGCGCTCGAAACTGAGCGCATGGAGCGTCTCGCACGCGAGGATCGCGCGCTTGAAATCCAGCGCCGCGCTTTCCCGACACAACGCGTGGACGTGTCCTCGCCGTCGCGCACCGCCTTCGAGAACTGAGCTCTCATGGACCCTTCATCCGTCAATTCGTTCCTGGATCAATTCCTCGCTGTCGCCTCCAATGGCTTCGGTCTGATCCAAGGCGACGTGACCTATGTGCTGAACGCACTGATCGTCATCTCGATCGTCTTGGCCGGCGCGCAATGGGCGCTGGCGCAGGAAGCGCCGCTCGCGCCGTTCTTCCGCAAGGTGCTGTTCATCGGTTTCTTCGCGTTCTTGATCAACAACTGGCAGTCCATCGCCGGCGCCATCAACGAATCCGGCGCGATGCTTGGCCTCCGCGCCGGCGGCGGCGGCATGACCATGGCCGAGTTGCACAACCCCGGACGGGTAGGCCAGATCGGCATCGAACTCTTCGGCCGCACCGCAGCTCTGGGGCACGGCATGAACATCATCACTGATTTCGTGTCGCTGGTGACGATCTACCTCGCCGCCTTCTTCGTCATGCTCGGGTTCTTCGTCCTGGCGCTGCAGCTCTTCGTCATGCTGATCGCCTTCAAACTCGGCAGCCTCGCCGCATTCGTGGCGCTCCCGTGGGGGGTCTTCAACGGCACCGCGTGGGTCGCAGAGCGCCCACTCGGTTGGGTCGTCGGCTCTGCGATCCGGCTTTTCGTGATCGCCTTCGTCGCGTCCGTCTCCATCACCTTCGTCAACACGCTGCCAGCGACATTGACGCTCGATGCGGGCGGGGCGCTGCAGGTGCTCTTCTTCGGTCTGACGGTGCTGGCGCTCGCGTGGTTTGCGCCACAGCTCGCGAGTGAAGTCGTGCAGGGTCAGCCGCATCTATCAGGCGGAGATGCATTCCGTGCTGGCACGGGCGCAGCGGTGATGGGCCTCGCCGGTGGCGCGGCCACCGTCTACGCGGCAACCAAGGTCTGGCAGTTCAGTTCGCGCGCTGCCGGCGGCGCGCGTCGCGCGCTCTCACATCGCGGTGGCGGCGGAGGATCGTCCGGCGCGCGGCCTCAAATCAATTATTCCGGCATGCAGCCCAAACCGGCCGCGGCGTCAACGCCGCCGCTTACGCCGCCACCGCCGCCGCCATCTGGGGGACAGACGACATGAGAACGCCGTTCACGGCGCCGGCGCAGTCTTTCGCCGGCGACGAACCCGACACGCCATACCGCCGCGCGCGGCAAGAATGGGATCGCCGCATGGGCGCGGCCGTCATCTCTGCACGCGCCTGGCGCATCATGGCGATGGCCGGGCTTGCGCTTTCCGCTGGCCTTGCGATTGCGCTCACCACAGTCGCTCTGCAGCAACGCACGTTCGTTCACGTCGTCGAAGTGTCGCCCGAGGGCCAAGTGGTGAATGTGCGCGCCGCGAGCGGGGAGTGGCGTCCAACCGAAGCGCAGACGGCCTATCACATCGGCCGTTTCGTTCGTCTTGTGCGCTCATTGCCAACCGATGGCGTGGTGCTGCGCGAAAACTGGCTGGAGGCGTACAAATTCCTGACCCCGCAAGCGGCCGCGCAATTGAATGAAATCGCCCGAAGCGACGATCCGTTCCTCAGTCTCGGCCGCATTGGCCGCACCGTGCACATCCGTTCGATCATTCAGCGCGGTGATCGATCCTGGGAAGTGAGCTGGGTCGAGCGCGAGACCAACGCGACCGGTTCACCCGACGGCCAAGCCTATAGCGGCGTTTTCTCGGTCACGACGCGACGTCCGCGCACCGCCGACGAGATCGCTTCCAACCCTCTGGGCGTCCTCATCACCGATTTCTCATGGAGCCGCGTGCGATGATGCGTGTCCTTGTCAGCGTTGCGCTCTGCGGCCTTGCATTTGTCAGCAACGCCTCAGCGCAAGAAGCGCCGGTCCAATGCCCCGCGCCCTTGATGGGCGCGCCCGATGCGCCAGAAGTCCCTCGATCACGCCGCGCGCCCTCGCCAGTTGAAATGCTGGCTGCTGCGAACAGCGCAGCACGACAGCGCCCCGAAACGACAAGCTTCGTGCAAGCGCGGCAGATCTACACCTACGCACCAGGCGCGATCTACGAACTCTACGCCAACCCCAATTTCATTTCGGCGATCCTGCTCGAGCCGGGTGAAAGCCTGAACGATGTCGCCGCTGGCGACACCTCGCGTTGGATGGTGCAGGAGACCAACGCTGAATCCGAGATCGACGGGCGCACTGTCGTGTTGGTGAAGCCGCAAGCGATCGGCCTGCGCACCAACATCGTGTTGGTGACGGACAGGCGCACCTACACGATCGAAGCAATCGCGCAGGGCGGGTCGGCATACGCGGCGCAAGTCGCCTGGTGCTATCCGGAAACATCCACGTCGAACGGCGTCATACCGACAATCGACCGCCTCGACTTTGGCTACCGTATCCGCACCACGCGCGGATCAAGGCCGAGTTGGCTCCCGACACGCGTGTTCGATGATGGCCGCCGCACGTGGATCGAAATGCCGGCGGATGTGGCTTCAACCGATCTACCACCGCTCTTCGTCATCACTGGCGAGGGGACCGAACTGGTGAACTATCGCGTGCAAGGCCAGCGTTACATGGTCGACCGTGTGTTCGATGTCGCCGAACTCCGGCTCGGCACGCGCGCGCCAGTGATCGTGCGGATTGAACGTGAGCGCGCGTCGACGCCAGCGCCGCCGCGCCGCCGTTTCGGAGCGCGGCCATGACGGACGCTGCTCAGGCCGACGCGGGCCAGCCGCCGCCCAACCTATCGATCCGTGCGCGCCCGCCCAGTCCGCGGCGCCTCTCGCGCAAGGTGTTGTTGACTGGCGCCATCATCGCCGGCGGCGTCATCGCGCTCGCGCTCTTCTTCGGCCTGAGCGAACGGCCCGATCGCGCCGTTCGCCAAGCAGATGCGCAAGCCGCGGCGGGCGGACCGCCGGAATCCATCCGGAACGCCTCGGCGCAGTATCAAGCAGGTGATCTCCCGAACGCTGAGCTGACAGAACCACGCGACATGCTCTGGGGCGATCACCAACCGCCCGACGATGCAGCACTCCAACCGCCACAGGACGCCGCGTGGTCAGGAGGGCCAACCCAGCGCAACGCAGCGCAACTGGCGACAACGCCGCCGCCTGATCCCCAAGCTGTGGCGCGGACGTCGGCTCTTCTGTTCGGCACCGAGCGTGCGCAGGGCGAAGCTCGCGCCGTCGCCGATGATGACCGCCTCGACGCACGGCTGCAGGCGCCGCGTTCACGCTTCGAACTGATCGCGGGTTCAGTTATTCCCGCCGCTCTGGTCACCGAGCTCAATTCCGATGTGCCTGGCCGCGCGATCGCGCAGGTCACCGCCAATGTCTTCGATACAGTGAGCGGCGAGCATCTCCTCATCCCGCAGGGCTCTCGCCTTATGGGAACGTACGAAAGTGAGACGAACTACGGCGATCGCCGCCTCGTGCTACGCTGGGATCGGCTCATTTTTCCGAACGGGTGGTCCATAAGTCTTCGCAGCATGGATGGCGCAGATCCATCCGGCGCCGCCGGTCTCCACGATCGCGTCGACAATCACCTAGGCCAACTGACTGGCGCGATTGCGCTCTCGGCGGTCATGTCGGTCGTCGCCGACAATGCCGAGGACGATGACGAGAACAGCCTAAGCCAAAGCGTGGGCGATGCCGCCGCAAGCGAAGCGGCGCGCACCGGCTCGCGCATCGTCGAACGCGATCTCAATGTTCGGCCCACCTTGCGCATCCGCGCCGGCGGCGCCGTTCGCGTGCTTGTCACGCGCGATATTCAACTGCGTCCGTACCGGCCGCGATGAAGAAACGCGACGATCTCGTTCCCTTGAAGCAAGTCGCCGAAGAAGTGGGCATGAGCCGCACCAGCCTTTGGCGCGCGTGCCGGAGTAACATTCCGGATTTCCCCGCGCCGCTCGTTATCCGGCGCTTGGTCTATTGGCGACGCGACGACTTGGAGCGCCTCGACGCAGCCCTCATGCGCTATCTCGGCCGCGTGCACTTCGAGCGTCAGCGTGAAGCGACCCAGAAGATCGAGCGCCTGAAGCGCAAGTCAAGAGCGCCAGCCAAACGCTCACGCCAACTGTCGTCGCGAACGAAACCCTCGGAGCCCGATCTTTTCGAGCCGAGTACCTAACTAGTCATCTTCGGCCGGCGAGCCCGCGCCAGCGTCCAAGAGCAGAGCGGCGAGTTCGGCGCCGTCCACAAATCGGATCCGTTTGCCACGGGCGGCAAGGTCACGGCCGCGCTCGGCAACGTCGAAGTCAAACTCTCCGCATGTCACCAGCCAGCCCATGTCGGCGTCCCGGGCGTCCATACCCGATATGAGCTGCTCAAGGCTGTCATCTCCGGTCTTCCAACTCGGATCGCGATGGTATTTCACTTGCGCCACGATAGTGATGCCCAGCCGCTTGAACGTCGCGACGATGTCGTCACCTTTATCCATCTGCCTCGGCGTGATGTCGGCGCGCGACGCCCCAAGCCGCAGAAAAATGTCTCGCACCAAGTGTTCGAATTCGCGTTCGTTCAAATGCGATGATGGCGATTGCAATTGTACGAGCGTCGCTTCTCTCAAATCGGTCAGAAACGTGCGCGTGACGCCGGAGGCCGTGTCGTCGAGGACGCGCCGGAGGTCCGCGATCAAGTCCGTCGCCGCGACGCAGGTCTGCCGGGCCTTCAGACGAGACTGCAATGCGGAGGAGGCGCGGATGCGAGCGATCGGCTGCTTGCCGTTGAGCCACTTGCAGGGACGGCGATAGGCTGTGTCGTTCGCGATATCGTTCTTATCGTAGGTGGCGGGTCCCGCGACCTCCGCCACCCTGAACTGTTTGGCGCCCGCAGGCACGGCCACCAGATCGCCTTCGCGCATTTCGCGAAGAAAGCGCATCATGTTTCCGGTGGCGGAGCCGGCTTGCTGATTGTCGTAGTCGTAGGCCGCCTTAAGACGATCGACGAAATCCGCCCAGGTGAGCTTCGGATCGGTGAGATCCGGATCGGCCCAGCCGATGATCAGCTGATCTGTCTCAAGAGCAAGCGGCAGGCGGTCAATTCGGCTTGGCGCTATCCGCAACACCCACGCATTCGGCTCTGACATTATCGGCCCACCTAATCGATGAAACAGCGAAGCATTCTCTTGGCGCTTGGAAAAGGGCGGCAAACGCCGAAGCCGTCGCGCATGACCGCCCCGAGCCCCGAGTTCGGCCCGCGCCGGAGGCGCTTGCTCGCTCAAAGCAAAGGGACGCGCCCCGCGTCCCGACAAACTCAAGGCCGCCATCGCGCGCAAGCTGGCGTCAAGGGCGTGAGAGCGTAAGCGTCCCTTGACGATGGCGAGCACGATGGCAGCCCGTGTCGCCTCGTGAGAGGAGTGCTATAGAGGCGTCATGGATCTAACCGCGCTGACCGAGGACCAGTTTCTGTGCGGAGCGACGCCGCATGGGGATGCCAGCGCGTTCGGCTTTGATGATCTGGCGATTGCGATTTCACCGTTTCTCGGAGCGTCAATTCGAGCTTTGCGCGATGGGTACTCGCTGAACGCGAGCACCGATGATCCCGGAAATGTCTTTCTCCTGCATAACGGCGAGATTGTTGGATTTTATTGGACAGAAACCCTACTGATAGCCGACGCGCACACGGGTAAAGCTCTGTCCATTCCGCTCATCTTGGAAGCGGTGAAGGCGCGGCCGTTGCCCGCTTCGCGAAAGGTCACGCACGCTGGACACAAAGCGCTGCGGAAAGCCTGGCGTGTCGCCAACGGCAAGGAATTCAATCCTTGGCTTTAAGCCCCGTCGCGTGCTTCAAGGTCCTTCAAGCTCGAAGAAGCCGCTTCTAACCAGTTGTGGAATTGAACCTGCTTCGGTCGCGGCCGCTCCAAGCCGGTGCAGAGTGCGCGTGACCCGCTGATCTTTTCCAAAGTTCTGAGCAAAGAGCCGCGGCCCGTGTGCATTGGTCAGTCCCAGCAATTGAGTATTTGTGTCCGTGAAGGAGAATCCAAGCGAGAAGATCTGCTTGGCCTCGGTCAGAGCCGCTTCGATGTTCGTGGCTTCTTGAGTTCCTTTGCCGTCGGCCAAGCCAATGTTGGCGGCTTGCGCCTTGATCCACTCACCGGCATCAGTAACCGTCGCTGGAAGTTCACCAAACGCGCCGTACGGGTGCAGAAACTTGAAGCATTGATCGAGCGGCGGGTAGGGACGCTCGGTCTGCGTCCAGAAATGCGACAGCACCGTCTCCATCACGCGGTCATAGTTGAAGCTGATGACGGTGACGGGCGAGAGCTTCCCTTCCGCCACCTTGTTCAGCATTGGGCGGCAGATGCCAACGAAGAGGCGAACCCAGTTGTCAGTCTCCCGCCCGTCGCCTGGCGCATTGAATTTGAAACGCGTCAGCTGCTGCCGCAGATTCCATTGTTGGTGATTTTCGTTGTCTCGCTCGTAGAGGGACTCAAACAGCAGGCCAGCAATCAGCGTGCGGATAGGGCGCAACAGCGAGGCATTGTCACGTAGGAAATCATCGACGCTGGTGTGCACATCGGCAGAACCAGTGCGCGAAGCTATCCGGCGCAGCACTTCACCAGATTGCTGGGCGTTAAGCGCGCCCATCGGATGACCCATGATCGCCGCAAGCGTCTCGGGATCGTCGTGCAGCGAGAAGACCTCTGAGTAATAGGCGTAGGCCTTCGGGTCATCGTATCTGGTGTTGCGAAGTATCTGGCCTGTCCCCAGCGTCGAACGCGCCGGTTAGCGCACCGGTTTGTTGGCTTATTCTCCGCCACAGGGGCTCGCCGAGCGGGGCGCCGAAATCGAAACTGGCGCCCGCGCCGAGGATTAACGTAGTCGGGGATGAAAACACGGCTCGTGCTCACAAATAAGAGTCCGCTACTATATAGCATCTTCGAAGCGCTCCGATATGCGCCGCAGCGTTGATCGGCATGGAGCGAGAAATCGGCGCGCGAGCAAGCAATGACCGGTAGGATTCATTTCTTTCGGGGAGCACCTGTCGACGTGAAGTCGGAGATGGTGATTGCTCGGGCATTGAACGACCTGCTGCCGGATGGGGCCATAGTCGCTGTAAACTTCGTCGTTCACGGCCGGCAGATCGACCTCGTCGCTGTTACCAGCACGCTGTGTTTGGTTATTGAAGCCAAGGAAAGCATCTGGCCGATCGAGGGCGCTCAGAACGGCGCCTGGCGGGTCGTCACACCTCAGCGGCCAGTGCCGACACGCAACGCATATCGACAAGCGCTTGATGCAAAGTATGCACTGCGAGATGCGCTGATCGCCTGGCGTGGACAGCCGGTCGGCTATCCCAATGCCGCCGTTGTGTATGCGCCCGCGCTTCCAGCTGGATCCAATCTCCCGGTGGACGACTATCGAGTGCATCTCGCGCAGCTATCCGATCTAGACGCCGAGCTTGTACGCGCATCGGAGGTGGCGCTGCCTCTAGCCGATTGGCGCGCCTTCTTTCAAAGCCTTGGCTTGGAGGAAGTGGACGATGTCGGAGAGGTTTTCGATCCGCGGCTAGAAACCGAGGGGCGGTTGTTGTCGCTCTACGCTGAGGCGTTTCGGGCTGAATACGGGCCGGCGGCAGCTGAATGGACGCCCGATCCGGACGCCGCAGTAAATGATGTGCTTGCCGGCGCTCCGGGGATACTGCTCGGCGGACCTTCAGGGTGTGGCAAGTCACTCCTGGCTCAAAAGTTGGCCGTCGAAATCGTCGATCGCGGTGGCATACCAATCTTCCTGGCCGGCAAGAACTTCAGCGGGAATTGGCGAGAGTCGATCGCACGCGAGGTCGGGCTGTTGGTCGAAGCCACGCCCGACGCGCTGCTCAGATCCGCAAGGCGCCAGGGGCGCGAAGTTCTATTTGTGCTCGATGCGCTCAACGAAATTGCATCGGACAGAAGGGACTACGCGCTGAGAGGGCTGACAGCGTTATCCAGGCGCAATCAGGCGCGCTTCGTTTTGTCTTCAAATCCGATGCCACCCGCGACGGTCATACCTTCCGCTCGGCGGATCGAGCTGCGCGCGCCATCAGCGAAGCAAAAGGAAGCGATCGCCACCAAGGTCTTGGGACGTCAGCCGGAGCCGCTTCTCGTTGACTTGTTGCGCGCGGTGCAAACCGGGTTCGAAGCGAAGCTCGCGGCTGAGGTTGGTGCTCGGGATCTGGAACGTGGCCGTTACGCGCTGTTTGAGCGATTTGCGCGCCTGCGCCTAGCTGAGAAGGCCGCCGAAGGCGTGAGTTTGCTGGCGAACTTCGCCGCGATGCTCATTGATCAAGTTACGTTCTCCTTGAGCGAACGCGCGTTTGAGCAACTCGAACTTAGTATTGGACGCGGCGTTGGCGCGCTGCTTCAAAGCGCCGGCTTCATCGAGCGCCGTGCGCAGCGCGTTTCGTTCGTGCACGAGCTCTTCCTGCAAGCGTTCGGGGCAGAGTCTCTCGTGCGTTGGGCCAACCAAGACGCCGGTCTCATCGCACTGGCGCTGAGCGAGCCCATCAACATCGAGCGGCGCTCCATGATCATTGGGGCCATAGACCAGGCCGATGTCGTAGAGCGGGTGTTGGCGGGGTCCGGCGATACATCGATCCTTGCGGCAGCTGGCAGCGGTGAGTGCGGGAGACTTGCCGCGGACGTGACCGCGAATTTGTTCGAGGCCTGTTTCCGCAAGCTAGAACGCGAGATCGCCAGTTTGCGAGCGAAGATCGTTTGGGAGGAGGGTAGAGCGCGCATACAGTTCGAGGGGCTGGAGCCCTGGAGCCCAATCGATCGCGCGCGGCTTTCCGCTATTGCGAAGCTGGCCGCGAGGGACGATCTCTTAGATCGTGTCCTCGCCATAAGCGCACTGCTCGACACTAAGCTGCGGTCTGAGCGTCAGCGACTCCTCGTGGAAGCACGAGACGCTGGCCTGGGAGGTCTCCGCAGCGCCTTCTTCCAAAGCACTTATGTGATGGCGCTGGCTGGCGAGGTGGGCTTTGAAGTGCTTGTCAGCGCTACCCCGGATTGGAGTACCGATAGAAGGGTCGATACCGGCATGCTCGCGGCGCGACTGGCGGCGGACGATCTCACAGACGGCCAAGCCTACATCTTGCTGCGCATCGCGCGCACGCAATGGGGCGACAAACACATAGCGCGCGTCTTGCCGGCGCTGTTCGACAAACTGTGGCGCACTGCTCCCTATCATCTCAAGTTGGATTTGCTTGGCGCAGCGCAGTTTTGCCGCTCCGAAGACGCCGAGGTCACACAGGCCATTGTGGACGCGATCAATCGCCACGTCTCCAACGCGGAGCACGTCTTCATCACCACCTCGGCCGTGGACGCGCTGCGGTCGTTGGGCGCGCTTGAAGAGGACGGCGAGGCGGCTCGCGAAGGAATACGCGAAGAGCTGGAAAGGCTTGCCGCAAACGCCGATGACGCGAACCTCTATCCAGCAGCCTGGGGTGCGTATGGATCGCGTTTCGATCACCCCTATGACTGGGTATATTACGAGGAGTGGGAAGCCCTCACACCATCGCTACGTTCGACGTTGCTGCGGATGGCGGTCCAGGGCGCTCCAGAGTTTTCGTTTTTCTTGAACGCCGGCCTGACGGAGCTCGCCGAGCTTCGTGACGTGAACGACATCGACATCTTTCGAATGCATGCACGCGTGCCCGACCAGAGCAACTCGATTCCGCAAGATGCCATGAAGGTGTTCGTCGTCGCCAATATGGCGCTCGGTTTGCTGGGGCAGCACGATCAGAGCGAAACAGGCCAGGATGAAGTGGAAGACATTCTAATCACCGTCGGCGGTATATTGCGAGTTGCGCGCGCTCCAGAAATTACGACCGAGGTGCAGGACGCTTTGACGGCGCTTTGGACGCGCCTTGAAGCGAAGGATGTGGGGCGCGTGGTTGGAATTCTTGCTGACGTCTCAGAAGCTATCACGCAGCGTGACGAAACGCCGAGGCGCGTGTTCGGCGAGCCGTCCTTGGCTGTCCCGATATCTCAACCGTTGCTCAGAATGGCGCGCAGGGTTTTGGACGAGGGCATCGAAACTCATGGGTACTTTGAGTTTCGAGATCGCAAGATGGGATTCTTGTTTGCAGTGCAAATCGTGTCCCAGCACGGTGACCTTTCCGATCTAACGCGACTGAGGCGTGCCGCGGCGCGTCCCGACGGGCAAGCCGCTCTGGACGTAGTGCGCAAGTTCGAGCAGCGATTGTAGATAGTCGGAGTCGCGTCAGGGATCGCAGCCCGAAGGGCGAAGACGCCGGCGGCTTCGCGGCGCAGCCGCAAGAGCCCGGCCGCCGATAGGCGGCGACGCCCACCTCACATGCTGCCATCGCATCGCACCGCGTGCCGCTTCTCCCATGCAGTGAGATCGTCACGCCGATAGAGCACGGCCTTACCGATCTTGAGATAGGGCGGCCCCTTCTTCGCCGCGCGCCAATTGCGCAGCGTGCCGATCGTAATCCTGCCCCGGTAGCGCTCAACGATATCTTCGTCCGTCAGCAGATCGTCCCAGTTGTCGGATGGTTGGTTCATTGGACCGCGCTACGAAGCTCCGCGCGAACGCGCAAGCCTCCGGAAACCAGCGGAAACACCATCGTCGTTTGCCAATAGCGGAGCCAGCCCGATGACGGGAGCGGGTGGTGCAGATAGGATTGCGCCGCCGCGCGACCAAAAAAAGACGACATTCGCCAGCGCGCGCGATCCGACCAGTGGAGTTTAGACAATGACCGACGTCGGACAGGAGGAGCGGCTCCTCTCACTGTCGATCGCCAACATCCTGGCCGAAGCGGCGGGCGATGAGAACGCCGTCGTTGCGCTAGACGGCGATCCAGACATGGTCGAGGAATTGTGGGAGGTCCAAGCCTCGCTCCAGTTCAAACTGGATCGCGCGTTCCGCGAGATGCGGATGCTGACCGATCGCCTGGGCCTCAAGAGCCTGGGCGCCGAGATCGCGCGTTATTGCCAAGAGACGCCAAGCTTTTCCGAGGTCGAGCCGTTTCCATTCTCAGAACCTGGCAAGTACGCACCATCGCTTCGGCAGGCGCGCATCTATTTTGACTCGCTCTCGGCTATGACGTTGGGCACGCGCGTATCGGGCCTCGAAGTATTCAAGACGATCCTGCGCAATTCCGGCGCGATCATCGCAGCGCGCGGCTTGGAGCCGAAGAACGAAAAGGAGGTTGAGAAGGCGATCTATCAAGTCGTGAGCTGGTGCTTCCACGACGCGGTGGCGCAAATGACCATTCCGCAGTTGGTGAAAAACTATAAGCCGGAGTTCGGCGTGCGCTCACTGATGGCGGCCGCTGAGTACAAGTTCGCGACAACCGAGCAGGAGGTAAAAATCGCCTTGGACGGTTTCTATAGCGACATGCGCGGCTATTCCGGCAGTCACGAATGGCGCAACTTCTTCGCCGTCCTCTACACAACCGAGCCTCTCTTGCACCAGCAGAAGTTGGAAGCCGAATTTGCTGGGGTCGGCGCCGACAAGAATTGGGCGGCCATTCTCGTGACCGGACCTGGCGCGAAAGCGAAGAAAGCCAAAGCGGCATAGGCCGCTGACAATGGGCGAGGGGTCGGGCCCGCCGTCGAGTGCTGCGTTAACTGTTGCGCAACCGATTCGATTGGATCGATTGATGCGTGACGGCAACGATGATCCCCGACCTTGAGCTCCTCGACGGCGCGGAAGACGTCACCGTCTGGGTCGCCAAGCACGAGGCGCCCACGGACATGTGGTCGCTCCAAGAAGCGGTCGCTTGGGTGATGCGCCAACCCGATCGCGAACGCATCACGCTCTTTCGTCCGCCTGGAGGCGGCGTAAAGGCGGCTTGGGTGGATTTCGCTCAGATCGAACGGCTCGCCTTCGCGTTTGGCATCGAGCCGGTTTCGAGCGCCGCCTGAATCGCGCGAAGCTGCGTCTGACATGGATGCGACAGAAGTTCTCGTCGAACGCTATCTGCTCAGTCTCGGGCTGGGCGAGGTGGTGTTCGAGCCGGACGGCAACATCGCGCCCGACTTCGTAGTTGGCGGACGCATCGCAGTGGAGGTGCGCCGGCTTAACGTCAGCGTCGACGCTGGCAAGGGCATGGAAGGTCTCGAAGAGACGGCGATCTCGCTGCGCGGCAAGATGTTGAAGCTGTTGGAGAGCTACGGGCCATCAACATCGGGTGAGACGTGGGCTGTCGGCTACACGTTCAGGCGGCCGATTTCGACATGGCGAACGCTGGAGCGCCCAATCCGCAGCGTGCTCGACGGCTTCGGCGGCGCGAAAGAGGGAGACCGCAAAGACTTTCAGCTGGAGCGCGGCTTCAGGCTAAAGCTTCGGCGGCTGACGCCTGGCGTTGAGCGCTACGTCCCACTAGGCGAACACGATCTTGACGCGGGTGGCTACGTCGTTCCGATGGTCACAGAAAACCTCGTCCATTGCATCGCCGAGAAATCCGCGAAGATCGCGCCGCACAAACACAAATACGCGGAATGGTGGCTGGTGATGCCCGACTTCACCAACAACGTGCTGCACGTGTTGAGTGGACCTGAACGCCTAGACGTCGCCGTTGCCCATGTATTCGATCGCATCGTCGTGATCGACCCGGACCGGCCGGCTCGGGCATTGGAAGTTGTCACCACAGACGCCGGTGGCTTTGATCACGTCAGTTAACTTTGGTTTATGGGCGCGATCGGCGCTGTTCACCCACTTCTCCTCGAATCGAGCAAGACTGCGCCAGGAACGCTGGTGCTTTTGCATCGCATGAAATGTGAAGGAAAAACCATGAATCAAGCAACGCAAGCGCGTCTCCGCGAGGACATAGCAAAGCACGAGGAGATGCTTGAACAACGCAAACTGGGGCGTTGGAAAACCGGGACAAAAAGAAACGGAAAGTACGTCGACACAAACGACGAAGACACGGAGCGGCTTGCGAGGACGATCGCCTCGATGAAGGACCAGCTGACGGATCCGGAAGACTAAATGTCTAACACCTCGATGCGCCGCGCTCTTGTCTCAGTGCGTCAGCGATCGAAGCCCGAAGGGGCGAGACGCGCCTGAAAAAATCTTGGGCTCGCGGCGCGGCTCGATGGCGAAGCCACGAGAGCGCGGCCGCCGAAGGCGGCGACGCGCGAACAAGCGGCGTTAACGTTTGAGTCCCGACTCAGATCGCAATCATGCAAGCGTTGACGCTCATGAACTGAAGGAACGAACCCATGGCCAAGAAAGCCAAGAAGAAGGCCGCTCCCAAAGCCGCCAAGAAAGCCAAGAAAAAGAAGTAGGGCGTCCCCACGTCCGATTCTCGAACGCCGCCGTGTGAGCTCATCTCGCGGCGGCGTTTTGATTCAAAGCCGGGCTTACGCCCGATCGTTGCTCGGCGGTGGCGTCAGTGCGGGAGCAGGAACGTGTATCCGACCGCTGCTGCAGCGAAAGCAGCCGCGGCGCCGACGAATACGCCGAGCCAAAAACTGCGTCGGTCGTCAGTTGTGGTCGCGCGGGGATCTGGCGCCGCCGTCGCCGTGGCTTGAACGTTCGCCGCCTCCGTCGCTTTTAGCTGAGCTAGGCGCTGCTCTGCGACGCGGAAAGCATTTTCGTAGGCGCGTTCAAGAATGGAGAGCGGTTGGTTCGGTTTTTCACCGTTGACGATGCGAGCAATGTCCTCTCGCATTTCTTCTGGCCACGACATGTACGCGCCGTAGAACGTGCCGGGGATAAGGGAGAAATCCAACGTCTGCTTGACCCGCAGCTCGGTCCAACCTTCCTTGGCCTGCAAATCGGCTCCGATCTTGCCGATGATATGAATCAGAAATATCTTTTCCTTGTAGGAAAGATGATTGAATCCATCAGACATCGCGAAAAACCACGAATGCGTCAGCGGACGCTGGTGTTGGCTGACGTCAAATTAAAGAGAGTACGCGCTACTGCGCGCTGACGAGCATGAAGGTCCGCAGCAAGGCTTTCGCGTCTTGCTGCGAGATGCCCGCCGCCAAGAGCGCATCAAACGCAGCTTGGTCGTTGAGTTCGCCGTTCGCGAATTTGCGGCCCGTGATCTTGATCGCTTCCGCCACCGCCGGCGGCCAACCGCCTGCTGTTTCCGCATCGATCTCGTCGTGATCGTGTTGATAGTCGGTCTTGGCTTTCATAGCGCTCACGGCCATTTGCAACGCCCCCTGCTGGTCGGATTCCGGTAACGGATTGATTAATGCGCTCGGCAGGCGGGACTCGACCCGACGTGTCTTGAGCGCGCGGGACGCTGAACGCAACCCGGAACGACCTGAGACATACGTAAGATGAAACCCCGCCGCGGCCAGTATGACCGCTGTGTTACACCCTGGGTTGCCGCCGCAGGCCTTGTCAATCCAGCCGGGGGTGCGACAGCGCCACCCATTCGCGGAAATGGGGAGTTTCAGCGGTGGAAACAAAAAGGGCGGGCGCGCCACGGCCCGGGTCGCGAGCTAGGCGCGCCCTGCAGCTTAAATGACGCGCGCGTCAAATTCGACATGGCAATGCCGCCGTTGCGGCTGTTCCGCGTCGAACTCGAACACCACGTCATATTGGCGCGGGAATAGCGCCGCCAACGCGTCGCGAAGCGCGAGGCAAAGGCGTTCGCCCTCCGCGACCGACACGTTGTTCAAGCGTAGATCCAGAGCTTCGCCATACGCGTGTCGTGAGCCGATCATGTGTCGGCCGTCAGTGCCGCTAGTGATCACCGGCGTCGGCGCGTCGGCGCTTGCCCACACTTGGATGATGTGCGGGTACGCCGAGCGCATATCGCGTTGCACGCAGCGGACGTCAGCGCCGTCTTTCACCCAGAGCGGCGCGTCCGACCCCTCGGGTCCGACGATGCCTTCATCACCGGCATCCATCGCGCAGCCTTGCACGACACTCGCCGGAGCCGCCGGCGTGTCCGCGTTCGCGATCGGGCCGCAGGTGCTCCAGAGATACATCGCGATCGCCGCGATGATGAACGTCCGCTTCTGGTTTTGCCGCTCGATCAGCCGCGGCACGGCCTTGCGTTCGTCGCACATTGGCAACGTCCTTCTCTTTTGAGACGGACGCTCCAGGCGAAAGGGCCGGTTTTGCTTGCCCCGGCGGGGCTTTCGCGCTCTATGCAGTCTGCCAGGACCTGCAGGTGGAGCAATCCGCCTCGGTCCGTGGGGCTGTCGCCGCACGCCGGGGCAGCCCCACACCAACATCTCCAATGTGACAAGCTCATCTCACTGAACGCGCTCGAAAAACTGCGCGCACGCTGGCCTCAACAGGCGCACGGAGGCCTCAACAGGCCTCGCAAAAACTGCATCGAAAGCTGTGGCTAGGCCTCATTAGGCCTGAACGCCCGATCGACTTCGGCAACGAAATAATTTCGGAAGAGCGCACACGAAACGGTGATTACGGCGCCGAGTGTGCGAATGGCGCGGCGCGCGCGTGCATGGCTCGAAGGAATCAGACGCGCCTGCAATTGTTTAGCGTGCGAGTGCGTCAATTCCGCGACTGTCACAAACCTTCACAAGACAGGCCTAAACAGGGCTTCCTAGCGCTCATTCGCTTCGCTACGATTGAGACATTGATAGGCCTCCGTTGGGCTAAACAGGCCTAATGCGAGGAAGAGAAGCCTTAAGGCCAAAACCGCATGTACAAGCCGTCTTTCACCCTCCCGTCCAACCCACTCGAGCTGGTTCACAGCGGCGACAGTTTCGTTTTCGACGATTGGGTGGCGAGGCTCGACAATGTGCCCGTCTTCCGGGTTTCGGGGATCACTGACGCGCTCGCCCGCGCGAACGTAAAGGGCCGCCAGTATGTGCAGCCGCTGCGGGTGATCATCGAGTCGCTCGACAATCAGATTCCGCGGAAGTGGAAACAGTTCTATCCGGCGCGCTCGGCCTGGAAGCCGCTCGGCGAGACGCAGATCAGCAACCATCTGCAAAGATCCAAGCCCGTGCCGTTTGACCGCGCGCTCATGTCGATCGCGTACGTCGCAGAATTTATCGAGCGCGTGCTGCACGTGGAGGTGCCGGCGGACTACTTCGAGGTCGTGAAGATCGTGCCTGTCGTCTACCATCTCGACGTCGGCAAGAAGTTCTGGGATCGCGAGATGAAGGGCACCGACCGCATCGCAAAGCTCGTGAAGTTGCTCGGCCACGCGGACGACAAAGTGATCAAGGCCGCGCTCGACGGCGGTCAGCGGATGACTTGGCGAACGGCGGAAATCATCAAGGATTGGCTGGAAAACGAGGGTTTTGAGGTCGCCGTGGAATGCTCGGCAGGCAAAAACCCAAAAGCGATCCAAACCGAGCCGCTCTACCTTAGCCGCGACCGGAAATATCCCTCAGTGAAGCAATATCTCGCCGGCCGCGACGACTAATAGGCGACGGTCAGGCCGAGATTGCCCTTCAGCGCCTCGATGACCGCACGCTGATCGGAGAGGGTGGCGTCGACGTCGGCGAACACGTCGGCGACAGCAGCGCCATGCAGATCGCCAGCGCTCTGATAGCCGTTGCGGATCATGCCGATCACGATGTGGTCGACTTCAGGCTCGGCTTCGAAAATGCCGCTGATGCGGCAAACGCGCATCGCGTCAGCGTCATGCCGAACGAAGAAGCGCAAAGGCCGAGATCGCGCTTTCTCGCTGCGATCGAAGGCCACCGACGACGACAAAATGTCGGCGTCGCCGGTCGATACGACTTGCAAAATTGGTCGTCCCCGAAATTCTGAACGCGCGTTCCCTAGCGCCGTCTCAGCCGTTTGACCACCGTGTTTGTTGCGCCTTTTGCCCATCGCATCGTCGCTGGGCTGAGCCGGTAAAGGGCGCGTAAAAATCTGTCCGCGACCATTGTCACGGAACTGTCGGAATTGGGCATGGGTGCTCATTGGGCACTCCTTCAAGGCGCCGCCAGATGCGAAACGTTTGCCGAAAACGAGGGGTCCGCGTTGGGTGCGGAAGGCGGTAGCGATTGAACATCGCACCGCGCCAGTGTTGCTATGCGGTAATCACGCAGTTCCTCCACCTACGAGTATCATGTTGGGTGGCGTGCCGCGGGATGAAGACTCAAAACTGCAGAGCGGGTTCTGCGGCGCGAATGGCTCGCGCACGGCGCGTGTGGAGGGGCGATTGATGAAACCACGCATCTCACTCAGCGCTGCATTGTTTGCGCTGCTCGCAAGCGGATGTGCGACGTCGCCTGCTCCAATGCCGACGACGTCACAGCCGGAAGCGCAGAGCGCCATCCCCTGGAGCAGAGATCAAAGTCTCGCAACCATGAGCGAGCGCGTCGATCGCGATGCCTACCTCGATGCTTACGTGCTCGATATCGGTCAGGGACTGTGCGTCTATGTCGATTGCCCCGACGAGGCCCGCCCGCTGCTGATTGATTGTGGCTCAGACAAACTTGGGCGCAGCACGAGCAGGCAGATCACTGATTGGATCGATCAAGGCGCAGAAGCCGCCGGATCAATCGCACTCGCGATTTCCCACCCGCATGCCGATCACTATGACGTCCTTCCGGGCATCGAACGCGCGAGAGTGGAGAGCGCCACGGCGGGCGGCCGTCGTAGCGACTACACCAACAGGCGGTTTCTGAATTGGTTTGGCAGCACCAACCAACTTCAGGTCTTCAGTGCCCAATCAAGCCAATTGGACTACGCACCGCTCTCATGCGGCAGCGCGACGGTGGACGTACTATCGGCGAACGCGAGCGGACACACGAGCGAGAACGGCGACAGCCTTGTGATCGCCATTTCGTGGGGGTCGACGACCCTCATTCTCCCAGGCGACGCGGAGATCGAAAACGAAACCGCCGCTGTCGCCACTGCCCGGCGCGCTAATAGGTTTGAGAACCAAACGACAGCGGTCATTTCCTCTCATCACGGCTCCGACGAAGAGGGCAGCAACGACGAAGCCTTCTTTGCGTTCTGGGAGCCACGCTATCTCATCTTCAGCGCCGAACCGACCTATCGGCACGCGCATCCGCGTTGCTCCATGATCGAGCGGACGCAGCACCTGGTTGCGCAGGGCCGTGAGACACAAATCAGATGCGGAGTGCGCGAGGACGTGCTGCGCACCATCTCAACGCCGGCCCAGCTCATATCGACCTATAACCAAGGACACGTTCGCATCCGCTTATCCCGATCAGACATCACGGTGGCGTGCCTCATCACCTCGCCTGCGTGTCCGGTAGCGCTTGATCCCGGCGACGTGCCCGCCACGAGAACGCCGGTGAGCTGACGCCGGGTTTCAGCGCCTGGCTCAAGTGCCCGGCATGGGCTAGCGTCCCTTCATGGCCTTCGACGCCTCACGCCAATCTGACCCGGATCACGAACCCGCGCCGTTCCAGGATGAACCCATCGACTTTGTCGATTGGGCGATGCGCATCGCCGTCTTTGGACCGCTGCTTGCTCTCTATCTCTATTGGATCTGGACGGTTCTGAAGACCGCCTTCGTCGCTTTGTTAGGCTGAGACGCGATCGTGGCCGACGAAGACAAGATCGGCCAGCCGTGGAATGACAACGAACTCGACGCCATCGTCGCGGACTATTTCGCAATGTTGACGGCCGAGCTCTCCGGCCAATCGTACGTGAAGTCCCATCATAGCGCGGCGTTGATGGCCGAGATCGGTAGGACCCATCGATCGGTGGAATTCAAGCACCAGAACATTTCAGCGGTGATGGAAGAGCTCGGGCTTCCGTGGATCAACGGCTACAAGCCCAAGCGCAATTATCAGAACGCCATCTTCGACGCGATCGACCGCTACCTGACGCGCACGAACTGGCTGGGACAGCCGGCGCTTGAGCCCACCGCGCCGCCAATCGAAGTCGCCAAAACCAACATCGACATCTTCGTGCCAGCGCCTCCGATGGAGGCCGCGATTGAACGTCCGCCGCGGCTGGAGCGCCTGGTGCGCAAGTTCGATCCCGTGGAGCGCGACTTCCGCAATCGCTCGCTTGGTAAGGCAGGCGAGGCGTTTGTGCTCGGCGTCGAACGCAACCGCCTGGAGCGCGCCATGCGCCAAGATCTGGCCCGCAATATCCGTTGGGTCTCGCATGAAGACGGCGATGGCGCAGGCTACGACATTCTATCGTTCGAACCTGACGGACGCGAACGGCTGATCGAAGTCAAGACCACCAACGGGGCGGCGAAGACCCCGTTCTTTTTGACCAGAACAGAACACGAAGTGTCCGAACAAAAGGCCGAGCACTGGCGGCTCTATCGTGTGCACTTCTTTGCGCAATCGCCGCGCATCTTCACGATAGAGCCGCCGCTCGCTCAAGCCGTTCATCTCCGCGCAGAAGCGTGGAGGGCGTCATTCAGTTGAGTCCGGCCGCCAACGCCTTAGTGGATGGGGGAGCTGCCTATGTCGTCCGCAGTCTCGATAAGATCGAGGACATGATGGACGAGAAAGGCCTCGATAAGTCCCAAAGCTTCGCCGCGCTCCATTGGCAGCATGTCGTCTCGCAGAAACGAGTCGACATAGTGCTCGACATTCCAAAGCTTGCGTATCGCTATTTCATTTGCCGGCTCCATGCGCAGAAGCACGGATTCGAACGTCGCATTGGCGCACTGGATAAATGCAATGCGGTCCACGCCGCTCGGCGGCAGCGCCGTGATCATTGATGTAGACATGTGATAGCTCACTTCGATTGGGGCCCTCATTCCTCATCAGCCTAATCGGGGGCCATGCCGACGCTGGGTTCTTAATTGGGCGACTGATCGATCGAAGCGCCGGGCGTCGCCGTTATGCTCACAAGCGCAGAGAAGAGGATAGGAAGCGCAATTGGGACCATCAAGAGGTGGCGCGTCCGGGATCGAAGCCCGCCAGGGCCGAGACGCACAGCGGCTCGGTCGCCCGAGCGACGAGAGCCCCGCCTCGTGCTAGCGAGGCGACGCCCAGCGCTCTAAGTTCTCCGCATGTGCAACAGATACGCCTCCGACATCCGTAAAGCCGGCATGGAGAAGGAATATTACGGCCACGAAGAATGGTCGGAGACCCGGATCAATCCGATCCTCGGCAACGCTGTCTTGGAGGTTTTCCCAAAGAGCCAAGCCCCGATCATCCGCAACAGATGGATTGGCGGCAAACGCACGGACGAACGCGAATGGCAAACCATGCGCTGGGGCTTGCCTGGTCCGCCGCAATTCGGCGGCGCGCCAGTCACCAACATCCGCAACATCAAGAGTGCGCATTGGCGTCCGGTGCTCGGCGTCGAGCATCGCTGTCTCGTGCCGTTCACAGCGTTCAGCGAGTACGAAGACGCTTCGCCGAAAGGTAAGAAACAAATCCGTTGGTTCGCGCCACCGGATCGTGGCGTCCTGTTCTTCGCCGGCCTCTACAATACGTGGAGCGGTGACTATGGCTCCAAGAAAGAACCGAACGAAGGCGACCACGTCCTCTTCAGCTTCCTGACCACCGAAGCCAACGATCTCGTCCGTCCCGTTCACGCCAAGGCGATGCCGGTGATCTTAACAGACGAGGCCGAATGCGAGCGCTGGCTCAATGCGCCGCCTGCGGAGATTGAAGCCATCCAGGCGAGGGTGCTGCTGAAAGACGTGCTTGAGATCGTGCCGGACGACGAAGCCGGCCAATATGTCGGGGGCTACATCAAGTAGAGAGCATGGCAACGGTCTTGGATGAGTTCCTATGGCATTCGCACGCCATAGATCCGATCAATCATGCGGGCGCATGGTTCCATCACGACAAGGGCATGCGAAGGCATCACCACCATCTCAGTGCCGTGCGCGACATCATTGCGGACGTAAACGAGCAACTCGCGCAGCGCCCTTAGGTCGTCAGGCGAGTACGTATGGTGCCCTGGCCGCAAGCGAAAATCGTCGAAGTCGCCATCGGCGATTGTCTTTTCGAGACAGGTGTTCAAGTTCTTGAAAGAATGGGTGGGGTAACGGGCGCCAAGATGGTCCCGCAACGCCATCTCGAGTGACGCGCACGCTTGCGACTGTGCGAGCGTCGTGAGTTCGTACGAGAACCACGCATAAAGATACGCCGCGCGCGCCCGATCAAACGCCGTCGTAATTTTCGTGGGGACGGCGGCCTGCAACGCAAGCTCCGCCATGCTGTCGTAGTGATCCCTCAGCGTCATCGGTTGAAGATCCGAATGCCGGACGAATCCGCCGAAACGCTCATCGGGTTCAAGTATCTTCTCGAACGGCCTGACCATTGGTGGACTCGCCTTATGTTTGGGTGGCGCCGAGCGCGCGCAGGTCATCCTGCGCCTCTTCGTTCGCGAGCAACCGTTTGTATTCCTCAAAGTGTGCGCCGATTTCATCGCCCAGCTGAACGGTGCCGACAACGTCATTGGCCGCCGTCAGGGCAGCGAGAAAAAACGCGCAAGCGCCGAGCAGGGTATCGGCGAGTTCGCCGCCGGATTCAGCCGGCCCCCACTTGATAGTGCGGGTCCCTTTACGGACCGCGGGATCGAAATATCGCTCCAGCGCGTCGATGCCTGGATGGGCGGCGTCGGCCGAAAGACGGCGATAGAGCATATACAAATTCACGATCGTTCCATCCCGCGCCATATCGAACACCGAATATTTGGCGGGTTTCTTGGCCGTCAATTCGGCGAGCTTGGCATTGAGCTCAATGCGTTGCGCTTCGTCGAGATACTGAGCAGCGGCGGGCGCCAGCAGATCTTGGATCAGTTTGATCTTTTCGTATTCAGCGGCGGCGATGAGTTTCTGGAAGATGGCGTCCTTGAGGTGCGCGGCTGCGGACAAGGCGGCGGCGTTCTCGAAGCACGCGCGCGAAAGCGTTCGCGCCTCGACCACCATGCCTCGCTCAGACAGCAGGATGACGCCCTGAAAAGTCGAGGTTGCGCGAGGCAGAAAAAGAGCCGTCAGGGCCTTTGCATCGGCGTCAGCGTCGGAAGAGGGAAAACTGACGCTGAGGATCAGCCGCTGCGCGGTTTCACTCAGCCCACGGGCAAGCGCAAACGCCTCAGAGTGTTCTCTGCGGAAGCGCCTGATGTAGCGCTTGAGCTTGCATGACAGAAAGCCTTTGGTCTCGATTGACATGGCCGGAAATTAGCACAGCCAGCGCAACAGAAAGAGAATTCCTGCTTCGCCTTGCGAAACTTAGGGCGTCGGCGGCATCGCAAGGATGCTGTGCGGATCGCCGAGCTTTTTCGGCAATTTTCCCTGTGCCGTCGCCTTGGCAACAATATCAAGATGCGGCTCGACTTGATCGATCATCGTCGCGCCGAAAAGATGTTGGCGTAGCGCAGCGGCCGTGAGCGCAGCGAGGTCACGCACCGGGTCGGCAGAGTACGTGTTGTAATAGGCGTCATACTCTTCCGCATCGTAGACATCGGGCGCCTGACCGTGAATGACAGCGCCCCGCACCTTCAATAGGTCGCCGATGCGGTCAGCAGGAATATGCGCGCCAAGCGTGGCGCGCACGCCGTCCTTCACCGACTGCGTGGTCTTGCCCTTTTGGCTATAGATGGCCTCCAAGGCCATGCAGTGGAGAGGATAGCGCTCGGGCGGGGATAGCGGCCAGGCGCGATAGAAATACTCAAGCGCGCGCAGATGACGTTGGTCGACCGGATCATCCGACGAGACTTTTTGGGCTAGCGTTGAGAGCCAGGCGTGATCGAGATCACGAATACGCAAGTCATGCATCACAGGCGGCGTATGCGCGCGGCCGAATTGAAAACCGTAAGTACTTTTGATTGTCGCTATGCCGCCAAACATCTCTCGGCCTGAGAACATGTAGCGATAGTTTTCTGTGAGCGTGAGCGCCGCAGCGCCAAGGACTGCAGCGCGCGTCTTCTTGGCGGCCTGCTCAATGGGCGCGCGAACGCCGAGCCAAGATTCAGCGATTTGTCGCTTGGCCTTTGTGTCTTTGTACGGTGGGAAGAAGGCGCCATCGATGAGACCGGTCAACGGTGGTCCAACTTCATTGGCCAAGGTCTCCGGCTTCCGGAAGAAGAACGCCGGCGAGCTGAAATCAGCTTCCACGACCACCGGCACGAGCGGAAACAACAAGAGCTCGTTTGTTGGAACGAAGATGGACGAAGTCTCCAGCAACGTTGCGAGTTTGGCCTTCGTGCCCGTCGAGACAAGCGTTTCGAAGCTGGCGGCGGACCCGTTCCCAAACGTGTCCTCGGCGATGTACCAATAATTGTCCGAGACGAACGACGTCAGCAATCTGTTGATGTCGCTGATCGCCATGGCCCGGAGATATGCGGGCCCGTGCCGCCGGACATAGAGCGCCGCGAGCGTCAGGCGTTTCTTGCTATGGAAGATCTCAACGCCCGCATGTCCAAGCCCAATTTTTGGCGTACCGGGCTGGAAGAAAAAGAAGTCGTGCCGCAGGCCGTCGTCTCCAACGGCTGTGCTGATGCTCTTCAGCAAGAGCTCGATCGTATGCGTGTGAACTTCGCTCATCTCGGTCTGAGTTCATTTAGGCGGGGCGGCGCGCGAACGTAACCGCCGCATTCCAATGTCGAAGGCGCTTGCACCCGCGTGGCTGTGCGGGCGAAGGGCGTTCTATCCCGCCGGCTGTTGAAATAGTTCGTGATTTGTTCTAAAATGTGAGTCGGGCTGAGTGCATTCGCGAGCATCGCGTGCTCACCGGCGCCGCCCCATCGACCCCACTTTGCCCTTCGACTGTTCGCTTTGGTTTTTTGAGAGAAGCCGTGACTCAGCACGTCACACCGCCATCTGCCGCCGGCCCCGCCGGTCCACTCTTCGAAGCGCAAGTGGGAGCGAATTACCTGCTCGCCATGCTGCGTGGCGCAGAGCCGCGCGGCTTGCCCGGGTTCATGATCGATCGCGTCAAGTTTCAGCGGAGCGCGGAGGGCCATCCGCTTGATGATGTGATCCTCGACGCTCATGACGCGCATGGCGTTCGATCCGTGCTCGAAGTGCAAGTCAAACGGTCGATGACGTTCGCGCCGTCGGACGCTGAGTTCAAGTCTGTGGCGCGTCAGATCGCGGAGGTGTTGCAGAATCCTGATTTCAACACGCAGCGCTATGAACTCGCGATTGCCACACAACATACCAAACGCGCGGTGACGGGCGCGTATCAAGAGGTGCTGAGCTGGGCGCGCAAGATGCAGTCGCCTGCGGAATTCTTCGAGAGGATAAAGCGGCCTGGCTCTGGCAATCAGGAGATGCGCGATTTTGTCGAAACGCTTCGCGCCAATCTCGCTGAAGCTGGGGCAGGCAATGACGACACCACGGTGTGGACCGTGCTCCGCCGCCTGCAAATTCATGTCTACGATTTCAACGCGCCCGGCTCCGGCTGCGAAGTTTATGCGCGAGATCGGGCGGCCGACGTTCTGCACGCTGACGACAAGGCGAAGGCGGGAACGCTGTGGAACGTCTTGATCACCAAGGCGACGTCTTTTGCGGCTGGCGGCGGGGATTTTGCGCGTGAGAGCTTGCGCGGCGAACTCACCGAGTTTCGTTTCGAGGGCGATCGCCGCTACTCACTCATTCGGAACGCGCTCGACGAAGCCGCACAATTCACACTCGTAGCCATGGGCGACAAGATCGACGACGTGGTTCTCGGGCGGGCGAAACGCGCAGCCCTGATCCGCGCGGCCGCGGATGAGGGGCGCTATGTTGAAGTCCGCGGTGACGCGGGCGTCGGCAAGTCAGGCCTCTTGCGCCATCTCGCCGAAGAAGTGGCGCGCGAGGGACGAATTCTCATCGTCGCGCCGCAGCGCATAGCCAAAGGCGGGTGGGCCGCCCTGAAGGCCCAGCTCGGTTTCGACGGGACCGCGCGAGAATTGATGAGCGATCTCGCCGCAGACGGCGGCGGCTGGTTGTTTGTCGACAACGTGGATTTCTTTACCGGCGATGAGCGCACGACGGTCGAGGATCTCATGCGTGCGGCGTCGCACGTCCCGGGCATTATTGTCGTTGTGAGCGCTCGCCATAGTTTCGGCGTTGAAGAGCCGAGCTGGCTACCAGCGGACGCGATCGCTCGTTTGAAAGGGACAGAGCCCGTCAAGATCGGCGAGCTTGATGGGGACGAGATCAAGGAATTGCGGGAAGGGGCGCCGCGGCTGGACGCGTTGCTGGCACCCGACCATCCTGCCAAAGCCGTCACGCGCAATCTTTTCCGCCTATCGCGATTAGCGCGGGCGCCGCTGGATGAACCATCGCCCCGAACCGAGGCCGACCTGGCCGCAATGTGGTGGCGCACTGCCGACGGCGCGGACGACGCTACCAAACGTGAGCGCGCGCGAATACTCCGCCACCTCGGCGCGTTGTCGCTCAAGGGCGATCAGGTCTTCGACGTCCGCGGGCAGGATACGGGCGCCCTCGACGCGCTTGTGCGCAGCGAGACGCTGCGGGAACTTCGTCACGACCAGATGGTGTTTCGCCATGACGTGCTTCGCGAGTGGGCGATCGCGAACGCTCTCGTCGATGACGTGGCCAACGTAGCTGAGCTGCCGCTGGATCGCGCTGGCTCTCCTGCGCTCACACGTGGACTGCAACTTGCCTCTCGTTTCAAGCTCGACAAGGACGGTGATCCAACGGTTTGGCGGGCAACACTCGACGCTGTGAGTGGCCCAGGGCGCCATCCATCATGGCGGCGTGCAGCGGTGCTCGCACCGCTGCGCTCGGAGATCTTCGAGGAACTGTTGCCTGCCCTTTCACCGCCGCTTCTTGCCGACGACGCCACGCTTCTGCGCGAGGTCATACGCATCCTACTGGCGGTCGACGTCCAGCCGTTGCGTTCGCTCTATTCGGTGGCCGGCTTGGATGCCGCGGCAATTCCGGAAGAACTCACGGTGCCGGCGGGGGGCGCGTGGTGGCGCTTGGTTGGCTGGCAATTGGAATTAGGTGGCGCGTTGCCTCTCAAAGCGCTTCCCGAGATTGTGGATCTGTTTGGAGGGTGGGCGAAGATCAACCTTGTCTACCCGGACCCCTTCACGCCGACCATCATTCACCGGTTTGTGGAGTGGCTGATCGAGATCGATCAATCCCGTGAGACCAAGGGGTGGCACGATCGGAAGGTGGCATTCGGCGGCGTTGTCGAAGGCAAGGAATTGAACAGGCTCGAAGAAGAGATGCGCCTTACCATGGCGCTGTTTGCCACGCGCGCACCCGATGACGTGAAGAGGTATCTTAGGACGCTGCCCGCGTTGGAGCGCAACGACGCGATCTACGAGAAGATCTTCGGCTTCGACGGCAAGATCGCGGCCGCCGCGCCGGAGGAATTGGCGGCCATTACTCTCGATGCGCTCGTCAAGCCACCCGAAGAGCGCAAAGACCGTCACGGGCGCTATCCAGACGGCGCCTTCAAGTTCATTGATCATCGGTTCCTGCCGGAATCGCCGGCGCAGGGTCCGTTCTTCGACTTGTTGAATGAAGCCCCCGCGGTCGGCCTCAAGTTGATACGCGATTTGATCGATGAGGCCGTGGCCTATCACGCGAAAGACACGGAGCCAGCGGGGTACAACGTCTTCATCGTTGAGATGCCCGATGGCCCGCGGCGCTTCCTGTGGCACTTTACCTATGGCTGGGCGCGTTCTTCGCAATATCACAGCATCACGTCCGCTCTGATGGCGCTCGAAGCGTGGGCGCACGCGCGTGTGGAAGCCGGCGCGTCAATCGAGGCCGTAATCGCCGACGTCATCGGCCCGCCCGAGACACCTGCCGCGTATCTGCTGATCGTCATTGATCTTCTGTTGTCGCATTGGCCGACATCGCACGCGGCGGGCGTGCCGTTTGTCGGATGTCCCGAATTGCTGGCGACCGATCTCGGACGGCCTGTGCAAGAGAATTTTGAGTTCCCCGACTACTTCGGACTGAAGGCGCTACAAAAGGAGCCAGCGGGACCGAAGCTCGATGAGCTCAAGAGCCGTCCATCGCGCCGCTTTAGTCTTGATGCGCTTCTTTTCTACTATGCGCGAGATCCAGAGTTGGCTGGAGACCGCGCCGCAATTGTCGCGCGACTGACAAACGCACGCGCTCGTCTCGGGTCCTACGAAGCGGGCGATTCTCTCAGCCATCCGCGTTTGATGGCGGTTCATGCACTCAATCGCCTCGATCCCGCCAACTACAAGTCGGTCGAAATCGCCCGCAAAGACGGGACGACAGTGCCTGGTCTGCAATACGCACCGCCGAAGGAAGAGGCAGACCACTTTGCGCCACTTCAAAAAGGGGTCGAACAACGCTCTGATGACGCCAATTTCGCCACGCTCATAAACGGCGTTCTGGATCGCCAAGAGCGCTCGAATGCCGACATCGCTGAGCGTGTCGTTGCTTGGGCAAAGCAAGAGCGCGCTGCCACAGACGATGAGGATGCATCGATTGTGCTTGGCCAGGCGCTGACCGGAGCGGCGCTGATCGCCATGCGTGATGGGACGCCCGAGCTGCGCGCCGCAAATGCCGCCTGGGCCGAAGAACGTTTCGCATCGGCGCTAAAGGAAGATCACGACGTCGCCCGCCAGATGCGGGAAGGCTTGCAGTACAATCCTGTTGCGATGGCGTTCGCTGGCCGCGTGTTTTCGCTGACCGACGCCACGCCCACGCGAGATGATCTCAAACGGTTGCTGGATATGGCGGCCGGCGATGCAGCCGCTTCGCGCGGGGCCGGGCCGGCCGCGGCGGCCCTTCGCGCGCTCCATCCGCGATTGCCACGCGCCGTGCTGCGGGTCGCGTTCGCGGCATGCGTCGGCGTGAGTCACAAATGGGATACGCCAGCTGAGGTGAAGGCTGCCTCCAAAGTCGAAGAGCGACAACAACTGGAGCGACGTGTTGAAGCAGAACTGAGCTGGTTGCTCGACGACGGACCGGAACCGGCTTGGCCGTCGTTCCCAAGCGAAAGCGTTGGACGACGGCAGCGGCACTATATCCGTCTGGGGCCAGCGCGTGATGAAGTAGAAGAGCCCAAGCGCAAACGTCCGCCGATCGACAAATACGTCAACCATCAGACGGCTGCCATATGGTTGAGGGCGTTGTGGCGGCCCGCCAATGATCCCTCGTGGCTACGCGACTTCGTGGAGGCCTACACGGGCTGGACGCTCGCCGCGAATGGCGCGGGTCTCGAAGAACGAGAGGAGGTGACCGATCCGCCCCGCGACTGGAACCGCATCTTCTTTGTCACTATGGCCGAGAGTTTGAAGGGTGCAGACATCGCGACGATGGAAGCCGCGATGCGCCCAATCGTCGAATTGCCGGAGCGCAACTTCTTCGACGTCACTGCCGAGCTTATCCGTTCGATCGACGTGATGTTTTTCAACGATGCGGGGATCGAACCGGACGTCGCTCTCGCCGGGCGGCGTTTGATCGCGGACAGACTCGGCCAATTTTATGCGTGGCGGGGTCTGCGCGGCACCAAGTCCGATGGTGTCGAGATGCACCTTGGTCCCGCTGGCGCAGTAATTTTCTTCAACGAGCTCGAATTCCGTCAAACGCCGCGGTCTTATCTGCCAGCAGCGATGGTGGATCGTTCACTGATCTTCTTGCCCGTGCTGCAAGACCTTGCGGTAGCAGCTCCGTCGCCGTTCGTGGCGATTATCACGATGAATTATCTCGAGGTATCAGCGCGGGCCGAGCAGTTGCCTCTGCTCTTGGCTTTCGCTGAAGCCGCGGTCGCTGCCTATCCTTCTGACCGTTCCTTCTGGATCGACCATGGCGTCGGTCGTCGCGTCTGCCGTTGGCTGGAGACCCTCTTCGATACACACCCGGAAGTTATTACAGGCGATCGCGCCACGCTTGATCTACTATTGGCGCGATTGGTGGCGATCGGTGTGACTGAGGCACACGCGTTGGAAACGAAGCTCCACCGTTGAGGGCGGTGACGGTGAGGCGGACAGCAGGCAGCGCACTGGCAGCCGCGCTTTTGCAGCAGGGCTCTTGCATCGCTTCAGGAGTGGCGCGCAAATTCTCGGTTTGCGCTCAGGAGGCCCTTTCGTGAGCCTACCCACCGATTGGATTACAGGCGCCGAAATTCGCGAGCGCACGGGATGGAACGCGCAGCAATTGCGTCGGCGCATTGCGGCTGGGAAGTTTCCGGCGAAGGTCGACTTCGACCGCTGGAATCGAGCCGAGGTCGAAGCGCGCTTGGCGGGCAAGTCGATATCGAGCCCTCCCACTCAAGACGATGAGGGCGAGTGGACGGTTGATCACGAGGCAATACGGAAGGCGCACGCTGAGATTACGCGTCGTGCGCAGGAGGCCGCGCGAGAGTGGAGACGTCGAAGCCGGAAGAGCTGACGGCGTGCGCTAGCTCGCTATCCGTCAAGTCTTCCGCACCGGGCGTCGCTTGCGTTTGCGAACGTCGGGCGCGCCCGACTTCGTCTTATCGGAATCCGCCTCGGCTCTTCGTTGCTTGATCCAAGCCTCGACTTCGCTCAGATCCCACACCGGACAACGCGAGGTCAGATAGAAGCGCTTCGGAAAGTCACCGCGCTGCTCCATTTCGTAGATCGTCGTGTCGGCAACCGGCACAACCTGCCGCAACTCATGGCGGCGGATGTAGCGGGGCAAGGCGTTCGCGGCAGCTGCTGCCTGCAATTCCGCAGCATATGCGTAGGCTTTCTCGAGCGCGGCATTGCTCATGTCGATGCTCCATGGTCGCGCGTGTCCTCGTGCGATTTGCGCGGGCCGGAAACGAGCGGAAACAAGAGGGCGCCAGAGTTCTCACCAATCGGCGTGCCCGTTGGTTTCCGGACCACTCCGTCGCGGCTCCGTCTCCCGATTATTTCCGCGATCGAACGACATTCGCAGAAGGCGACGTGACATGAGCGAGATGCAGTTAGACCCCGCGCGACCAGTCAGATCGCCACCGGCGCTAATGGAAATCGACGATGTGGCGGAGCTCCTTCACGTGAGCCGCTCGCTTCTCGCCAAGTGGCGCATGAGCGGCAAGGGCCCACGCTTCATGAAGGCTGGGCGTCGGATTCTCTACGAGTGTGGAGAAGTACGACGTTGGCTGGAAGCGCAGCAGCGTTCGTCGACTCTCGGCTAGGTTTCTTCGGTGCGTTGATCACCAGCGGCTTGTTGGGAAGGCCGTGCAGCGTCTCCGGCCGCAGATTGGTGTAGCGCTTGAGCTGCTTCCAATCCTTATGCCCCGAGATCAGCGCGACCTGCTCGATCGCGAGGCCTGCTTCAAACAACCGGCTGATGCCGTCGTGCCGCAGATCGTGGAAGTGCAGATCGTCGATGCCCAGCGCCTCGATCGCGCGCCGGAACGCGGTCTCGGATGATTTGTGATTGTAGGGGAAGCACCGGTCGCGAACCCGCGTCCATTCGCGCTGTTCCTCCAAGAGCTCCCAAGCATCAAAGCCTGTGAACCCAACCAAAGGCACGACCTGATCGTTGCCTTCCTTTTTTCGAGGATCTTTGCGGTCGCGGATGAGCACGGTCTTTCGCGCCGTGTCGCGCTCCGCCCAGAGGATCTTATGAATCTCCTCGCTGCGCATCGTCGTCGCGATGGCAAAGCGGGTGATGCGTCCCATAGGGATGATCACCCGCGGGGCTGTGTCGAGGTAGTGGAGAATCTCACCGAGCTCATCGCTCGTGGGACGCCGGTCGCGCTCAATCGACTTTGCGATCAAGCCAAGCCGGCGCAGCGCGTAGCGGGCAAGCCGGAGCTGCTCGGTATCCAACACCACGTCATGCACGGCGGCGGCGTTGGTCATCACCGTGCCGATGAACGAGAAGTCGATCGCGAGCGTCGCGGGGCCTGCGCCTTCCTTGGCGCGCCGGCGGCCGAACTGGACGAGCTTCTGCTTGCTGAGGTCGCCGACGGCGAGATCGCCAATGTCTTCTTTCAAGCGCCGGAGCACGGCTTCCTTGGAGCGCCGGAGCGGCTTGCCTGTATCGGCCAGGTCATCGAGGTGCATGTCGATGAGGCTGCCGAACGTGTTCTTGGCAGCGGCGCGGACCCGGGGGGAGGGCGTCTTCCCGCTATCGATGTCCCGAGCGGCCTGGACGGCCCAATCATCAGCGTCGCATTTGCGTAAGAAGGTCTGAGACGCGTATTGCCCTTTGCGCCGAACCTGTGCGCGCCAGCTGCCGGACTTGAGTTGAACGATGACTGCCACTGCACACGCCTCCGCGTCAGAACAGATCGTGTGCGCTCTGTGTGCACCCCCATTGGATTTGAGGGGAATTGAGAGGACACAAGCAGAACCGAGGTGCACACGCAGCGCACACGACCACTTTGTTATCGCTCAAAAAACATGAAAATTCAATCGCGTAGGTTCTCAGTCGCCCCCATGATGGATTGGACGGACCGGCATTGCCGGGCGTTCCATCGCGGGCTGACGCGGGATGCGCTGCTCTATACGGAGATGTTGACTGCCGACGCGGTGATCCATGGCGACCGTCAACGGTTACTGGGTTTCTCGGAGGTTGAGCATCCGGTCGCATTGCAGCTGGGCGGCAGCGAACCCGCGAAGATAGCGGAGGCGGCGCGCGTCGGCGCTGGGCTCGGCTACGACGAAATCAACCTGAACATTGGCTGCCCATCGGATCGCGTGCAGGCAGGGCGTTTCGGCGCCTGTTTGATGTTGGAGCCGGATTTGGTCGCGCGACTCTGGACCGCGGCGCAGGAAGGCGCCCCAGCAGCGCCAGTGACGATCAAGTCCCGCATTGGGGTTGATGAGCAAGAGCCGCGCGAAGCATTGTTGGCGCTGGTTGACGCGTGTGCGCGCGCGGGCTGCACGAGCTTTACCGTGCACGCGCGCAAGGCATGGCTAAGCGGATTGTCGCCGAAGGAAAATCGTGACGTGCCGCCGTTGGATTACGCGCTCGTGCGTGAACTGAAACGTGAGCGTCCGCATCTGGAGATCATTCTCAATGGCGGACTTCGTGATCTGGATCACGCTCTGGCCGAAAGTGAGGGCCTTGACGGCGTCATGTTCGGCCGCGCCGCCTATCAGACGCCAGCTATTCTGCTTGATGTCGATGCGCGCGTGTTTGGCCGCGAGGCGCGCCATTGTTCGCGTGAGGCGGCCGTGGAAGCCTATTTGCCGTACATTGAGAGCAAGCTTTCTGCCGGTGTCCCGCTGCACGCCATGACCCGCCACATGCTCGGCCTATTTGCGTCTCAACCGGGCGGTCGTCTGTGGCGCCGCGTGCTTTCGGAACGTGGGGTCCGGCCCGGCGCCGGCGTTGAGGTCGTACGCGAGGCGCTGGCGCAGGTGATCCGTGCGCCCACTCAGGCCGCATGAGCCCCGAGCTGCTCTGGTTCGCGGCGGGTTTGGTCGTAGCGGGATTGGCGGCTGGCTTTGTCGGCGGCCTGTTTGGCATTGGCGGCGGGATCGTTATCGTCCCGGCGCTCTATTTCGTTTTCACTGCGCTGGGCGTTGACGAAGCGGTGCGCATGCACGTCGCTGTTGGCACCTCGTTATCAACGATCATCGTGACCTCGTGGCGGTCGCTCGCGGCGCACACCAAGGCTGGCGCTGTGGACTTTACAGTGTTGCGTGCCTGGACATGGTGGATCTCGCTGGGCGCGTTGGCCGGCGCCGCAGTCGCAGGCATCGTGAATACGGAAGTTCTTCTCGTGATCTTTGGCGGCGGGTTGCTGTTGATTGCAGCTCAGATGGGGCTCGCGAATCCGAACTGGCGCTTGTTCGCCGAATTGCCGGTTGGCCTGCCGCGCGCGCTGATCGCTGGCGTACTAGGTTTGCTGTCAGCGATGATGGGGATCGGTGGCGGCGCCATTGGCGTGACGGTGATGACTCTGTGCGGACGGCCTATTCATCAGGCGGTGGCGACCGCATCGGGATTTGGCGCGGCGATCGCGATTCCGGCCGCCTTGGGCTATGCGATTGTTGGCTTCGGCCGTGAAGGTCTGCCGCCCTGGTCGGTTGGTTTTGTGAATCTTGCCGGCTTCGTGTTCTTGGCCTTGCTCACCATGACAACCGCGCCAATCGGCGCGCGCCTCGCGCATCGTTTGCCGCAACTCACGCTGAAGCGGACGTTCGCCTTGGTGCTCGCGGTGCTGGCGCTAAATATGCTGCGCGAAGCGTTCAGCTAAAGATTGAGAACAACCGCTCCCAAAAGTCGACGCCTTGGACGAGGAGTACAACGAAGGCGATGGTCGCGGCCCAGATCAGCAGCGAGGCGATAACGCCCGGTCCGCCGGCGTTCTCTGCAGCGGCGCGCTTGCGCGCCCAAATCGCTGCGCCGCCAGTGACGAGGATGGCCATCACCGCCCAAATCACCGTTTGAAGATCAATGCCGTTGCCAATCATGAGGCCGGTGTTCGAGCCGCGAGCCGGTCGGGAAGGTCTCGCATGATAGCCTGGCGCTCTGCCTCTTCCATGGCGCCCCAGCGGGCTATTTCTTGGAGCGTGCGGCCGCAGCCAATGCACTGTCCTGTCTGACCAGAGACGGCGCAGACCTTGATACACGGCGTTGAGATCGGCTGCTGGGACATGCGGAGCGCCTAGCTAAGCGCTTGAATTTCGCCGAGCAAATTGTCTCCGACGCGATGGCATCGTTTTTCGATAAATTCACATTGACTATCGATGAGCCTTATCGTATATCGATATCAATCTGAAATCGCGGCAAGGACGCATCCAACGCCAACTGGCGGGGCATCCAAGAAGCGAGACAGGGCTGGAAATAACCAGATTGCGACTTGGAGGGTCAGTTCTATGCGTTTTGCTCTCATCGCCACCACCGCCGCAGCTGTGGTCGCTGTTCCGTTCGCCGTGGCGGCGGCCGGGCCACAGATGTCGAGCAACGAGTTCCTCGCTGCTGTCCGTTGTGCGGCCTACGAGGACGCTTCTGGCGTCCAAATCACAGAGGCGAAGTATGAGCTCAACGCCGAAAGCCGCCGCCAGACCGCTGAAACGGTTGCGACCGCGGAGGCCGAGATCGGCGCGATCGCTCTCCAAGCCGTGAACAGCCAAACCCCTGAGGACCGCGCTATGTTGCGTGCGCAGCGCGCCGCAGCGTGTGCGGGGGCCGACTTCGCGGCGGGCGGGCAGGAGGCGAACGCAGTCTGAAACTCACGAGAGGCGTGTGGACGATGTTTGGGGCCACACGCGGAGGGAAGTGTCATGAGAGTGCTTCTGCTGGCCGGATTGATCACCGCGGCGACCGTGCCGCTGGCGGCCGCCGCCGAAACCGCGATCGATTGCCAGACGACGGATGTCCTCCGTACTCAGGCCGAGGAACGCCTCGATCAGGCGCCGCAATCTCCGGCCGCCCCGGTTACGCGTCCCAATGTCGTGCAGCGCGAGGCGGCGGATGCGCCGCGCCCAACGGCGGCTGAACGGCGCCGCAGCGGCAAGCCTATTCCCGACGCGCAATTGATCCAGCCGCGTGGTGCGCTCTGAGTTGAAGCAAAAAACAACGTCTCTATAGTCGCCCGCGCGCAGTGTTTGCGTGCGTGGGTCGACAATCATGGATCTGAATTTTTCGTCGGAAGAAATTGCGTTCCGCAACGAGGTGCGCGCGTTCATCGAAGAGAATTATCCGAAGCACCTCAAGGGCAAGGTGCTGCGCGAAGATCTCTCGAAGGAAGACTTCCTCGCCTGGCACAAAATCCTCGGCAAGAAGGGCTGGTCAGCGCCAGCTTGGCCGAAGGAATATGGCGGCACCGGCTGGACCGCGACGCAGCGCTACATTTGGCTTGAAGAGAACGCGCGTGGCGAGACGATCCCGCCGCTGCCGTTTGGCGTCTCGATGGTTGGCCCTGTGATCTACACGTTCGGGACGCCGGAGCAGAAGCAAAAGTACTTGCCCGGCATTCTCTCGGGCGACGTGTGGTGGTGCCAAGGCTATTCCGAACCAGGCGCCGGCTCCGACCTCGCATCATTGAAGACACGCGCTGTGCGTGAAGGCGACTATTACATCGTCAATGGTCAGAAGACCTGGACGACGCTCGGCCAACACGCCGACTGGGGCTTCTTCCTCTGCCGCACCGATCCGAACGCGAAGCAACAGGAAGGCATCTCCTTTCTGCTTATCGACATGAAGTCGCCGGGCGTCTCGGTGCGGCCGATCAAGCTCTTGGACGGTGGCTACGAGGTGAACGACGTCTTCCTTGAGAACGTGAAGGTGCCTGTCGATCAGCGCATCTACGAAGAAAACAAGGGCTGGACCTGCGCGAAATTCCTGCTCGCCCACGAACGCGCCGGCATCGCTGGCGTTGCGCGCTCGAAGCGCAACGTGGAACGGCTGAAGTCGATCGCCAAGGCCGAGATCGGCGATGACGGCAAGCCGCTGATCGAGGATGATGAGTTCCAGCGCAAGCTCAGCGAACTTGAGATCGATCTTTCGGCGCTGGAGATGACTGAACTGCGCACGCTCGCCCGTGAGCAAGCCGGCAAGGGCCCCGGTCCTGAGAGCTCATTGCTGAAGATCAAAGGCACCGAGATTCAGCAGCGGCTTACGGAATTGACGCTCGAAGCCGTCGGCAATTATGCGCAGCCCTATCCGCGCGGCCTCGGCGGCAACGAGTTCGCGGTTGGTCCGGAGTACGCGTCGGCGGCGGCGCCGGTCTATTTCAACTGGCGCAAGGCCTCGATCTACGGCGGCTCCAACGAAATCCAGCGCAACATCATCGCGAAGATGGTGCTGGGGCTCTAAGGTGGCACTCGGCGCGTACCGAACAACACTGGTGTGGGTGCTGCGTGTTGGCGCGATGGTCGTGCTTGTGAGCACGCTCGGGACGTTGGCGTTGACCATTCGCGATGCGGCGCACAATCCGCCGCTGTCGACGTTGTACGGCACCGCTCAGTTGCTGGTGAATCCTCTGGTGATCCTCGCCGTCGCAGAAATTCTCGCGCTGCTCAACAAACGAAGCAGTGCAAACTAATAGGGGCCCGATAGGTCATGAACTTCGATTACACCGACGAACAGAACGCCATTCGTGACTCGCTCTCGAAGTGGGCGCAGCAGCAATACGACTTCGACAAGCGCCGCGAAGCGCTGAAGAGCGACGACGCCTGGAAATCAAACTGGGCGACGTTCGCCGAACTCGGCCTCCTCATGGCGCCGATCGCGGAAGAATACGGCGGCCTGGGCGGCGGCCCGATCGATGTCAGCGTGGTCGCTGAGGAGTTCGGCAAGGCGCTCGTCGTCGAGCCTTACATTCCCACAGTCGTGATTGGCGGCGGCGCACTCAAGTACGCGGGCTCCGCTGCGCAAAAGGAAGAACACCTCAACGCCATCGCCGGCGGCGAGCGGGTCATCGCGTTCGCACAAGCCGAACCGAAGAGCCGTTGGGCGCTGAACGACGTCTCCACGACCGCGAAGAAGGATGGCGCTGGGTACATGCTGAGCGGCCAAAAGGCCGTCGTGCTTGGCGCGCCTCAGGCCGACCATCTGCTTGTCACCGCCCGCACCGGCGGTGGCCAACGCGACGCCAAAGGCATCTCGCTCTTTCTCGTGCCGAAGAGCGCCAAGGGCGTGACGACGCGCGACTATCCGACCATGGACGATACGCGCGCCTCGGAAGTCTATTTTGAGAATGTCAGCGTCGGAGCCGAAGCGCTGCTCGGGGCTGCGGACAGCGCACTGCCCGTCATTGAACGGATCGTCGATGAAGCCAACGCGGCCTACAATCAAGAAGCCGTCGGCTGCATGCGCATGATGACGGATTTGACGCGCGAATACGCCAAGACGCGCCAACAATTCGGCAAGCCGATCGCAACCTTCCAGGTGTTGCAGCACCGCATGGTCGACATGTTCATGGCGGCGGAGGAGAGCTACTCGATGGCCCTCCGCGCCACAATCTTGCTCGGCGAAAGCGATGAAGAGCGGGCGAAAGCGGTGTCAGCCGCGAAGGTCTCGATCGGCAAGCACTCGCGCTTCGTCGGCCAGGCGGCGGTGCAGATTCACGGAGGCATGGGTGTAACCGACGAAATGCGTGTCGGTCATTACTTCAAGCGCGTCACGATGCTCGACGCCACGTTCGGCAATGTCGACCACCACCTGCGGCGGTTCACGGCGCTTAGTCAGAAGAGCGCGGCGTAGTTCCGGGCTCTCAGCTCCGCTGAGTCCCGAATAGACGTTCTAGGTCGCGCGCCTCTTGAAAAACAGCCGCCGCGCGAGCCAGACCAGGCCGCCCAGCAACAACAATCCAACCAGCCCGATGCCGGCGAAGATCCACCAATAGCGCTTGTAGGTCTTCATCCGCGTGTTGTGCGCGACTTGCGCTTGCGGGTCGTATCCCGGCGGCAGCTCTAACACGCCGTTGCGCTCTGCGTACGCCTGATAATCCGCGAGCATCGACGCGGCGCGTTCAGGCTGTTGCGCTGCGAGGTCGGTCGTTTCACCGGGATCTTCGACAATGTTGTAGAGGCGCCAAGTACCGTCGCCGAGCGGCAGCGGCGTGCGCACGAGTTTGTGGTCGCCGCGATAGAGCGCCGAGTGCCCCGACACCTCCACGCCAAGCGGCGTGTTCTCATCGCGCACAAAGGTCGATTGGCCAGTCAGCAGCGGGTTCATGCTGACGCCATCCATTGCCGGGGCATCAAGCGGCACGCCGGCGCGCTCGAGCAGCGTAGGCGCCACGTCAGTCACGAACGCGCGCGCATCGATCCGCGTCGGGTTGATGCCCGGTCCCGCGATGATGAACGGCACATGCAGGCCGCCTTCGCCGGAGGTGAACTTGAACAGATAACCTGTGCCGGTGGCGTTCGCGTTTTCGGGCCCGATCATCACAAACGAACCGCGCTCACCCAGGTCCTCCAGGCGTCGTGTGTATCCGGTGAAACGCATCCAGCGCCGGAAGTCAGGATCTGCGATTGGGTTGCTGGGCTCTGGGCCATTGTCGGAGGTCACGACGAAGATGGTGTTCTCCGCCAGTCCGCGGCTCTGCAGATATTGAATGAAGCGGCCGATGTGATGATCCATGGCCTCGATCATCCCGGCGTGGACTTCCATGCTGCGCGCATAAAGCGCCTGCTCATGGGGTGATATCGCTGACCATGGCCGGAAACTTGGATGTGACGGATCGATTTGTGCATTCGCGGGAAGCAGGCCCAATTCCTGTGCTCGCCGCCAACGCTGCACGCGGAGCTGCTCCCAGCCTCCGTCATAGACGCCGCGATAATGATCGCGATACTCCGCCGGCGCCTGAACTGGAATGTGTACCGCTTGGAACGCGAGATAGGCAAAGAAGGGCTGGTTCGCGTTGTTCGCGTCCGCGTTCATATACTGAATCATGCGGTCGACGATGAATTCGCTCGAATAGAAGTTCTCAGGCAGGTGTGCGCGCCGGCCATTCTCGAACCAATCGGCCGTGTCGTAATACGGCAGATACGCGCGCTCTTCCCAGTTGTCCGCGCCAGAGGCGTCGAGCACAAACGACTGGTCGAAGCCGTGCGAGTTCGGCAGATCGCCTTCACCGTGCCCCAGGTGCCATTTGCCGGTCGCGTAGGTGCGATAGCCGCCGTGCTGCAGGCGCTCGGCCAGCGTCACCACGCCTGGTTCAAGATGCATCGTGTAGCCGGGGCGGCCTCGCATCTCTGGCGGCAGCACTTCGATGATCGTCCCGTGTCCGGTGCGATGGTTGTCCATCCCAGTGAGCAGCATCGCCCGCGACGGCGAACACAAAGGCGAAGAATAGTAGCGCGAAAACTGCGCGCCGCGTTGGGCGAGCGCATCAATGTTTGGCGTGTGCGCTTCGCCGCCATAGGGGCCTAGGTCGGTGAAGCCGACATCGTCGGCCAGGATGACGACGATGTTCGGCCGCTGCGTTGGCGCCTGTTGCGCCGCGGCTGGCGTTGCCAAAACGAGCACCGCAAGTACGGCCAGCGTTCGGCTCAGTTCAATGATCTTCAACGCCATCTCTCCCCTGAGCCACACAGCTAAACGGCATGACCTTGCGGTCGGCAAGTAGGTCCGAATCCGGCGAGACGAGCGCGGGGAAACGGCCCATATTGCCGCCCATGATGTTGGACGCCGACACTTGCCACGCGGCCTGTGACGCGAAGGACCGCCGCTTCGATGGGCGGTTCTATGTCGGCGTGTTGTCGACGGGCATCTATTGCCGCTGTATCTGCCCGGCGCGCACGCCCAAGCGGGTAAACCGGACGTTCTGGCCGTCCGCCGCCGCCGCCGAGGCCGCTGGCTTTCGGCCTTGCCTCTTGTGCCGACCCGAACGGGCGCCGGGACTTGCGCCCATTGATGCGCCTGCACGCCTCGCCGCTGCTGGCTACGCGCGGATCGAAGCGGGCGCACTTGAAGAGCAAGGCTTGGAAGCCTTGGCCGATGGCTTGGGCGTCACTTCGCGCCATCTGCGCCGGGTAATGAACGCGAAATTCGGCGCGAGCCCTATCGAAATCGCACAGACGGGACGATTGCTCGCCGCGCGGCGCTTGCTGAACGAAACGGCGCTCTCGATCACCGAGATCGCCTTTGCTTCGGGCTTTCGTTCGCTTCGCCGTTTCAATGCAACGATGAAGGATCGCTACGGCGCGCCGCCCTCAAAGATGCGTGGCCGTAAAGTCTTGACGCGCGGCGAGACATTCACCGTCAGCCTCTCGCCGCGCGGTGATTACAACATCGCCCCGATACTGGATTTCCTGAGCATGCGCGCTCTGCCAGGCGTCGAAATCGGAGGCGCCAAAACCTACGCGCGCGTGCTGAAGTGGGGCGACGCGTTGGGTTGGCTCGAAGTGGGAATGGGCCAGAAGGGCCTGATGCTCACCCTGTCGGAGAACCTCGCGCCACATCTGCGGCCGCTGGTGGCGAACGTGCGTGGCGCGTTTGATCTCGACGCGGAAATGACCACCGTTGATGCGCATCTGGCAACCGATCCTTCTCTGGCGAAAGACGTGAAACGCGAGCCGGGCGTGCGCGTGCCGGGCGCTCTCGACGGCTTCGAGACCGCCATTCGTGCGGTGCTGGGCCAACAGGTTACGGTGCAGGGCGCGAGAACGCTGACGGATCGTTTGGTGGCAAAGTATGGGACGCCTCTGGAACGCGGCCCAGAAGGATTGAGCCGCGCGTTCCCGGACGCGGTGGCGTTGGCCAATGCCGGCGCTGGCGCAATCGCGAAGATCGGCTTGCCTATGAAGCGCGCGGAGACATTGCATCGTCTCGCAATGGCGTCTTGCGACGGCAAGCTTCCGTTAGCGCGCGGCGCGATCGCGTCGGGCCGCGCTGCGCTTGCAGAAATTGCGGGCATCGGCCCGTGGACGGTCGAGTACGTCGCTATGCGAGCGCTCGGCGATCCGGACGCTTATCCCGCGACGGACATTGCGCTCATCAATGCACTCGGGCGCAAAGGCGAGACACTCGAACATATCAAGCCCTGGCGTGCCTATGCGGCGATCCGCTTGTGGCGGCGCGGCGCCAAGAAAGGACTGCAGACATGATCAGCGCAATCTACGACAGCCCAATCGGCCCGCTCACGCTCGCCTCGAACGGCGAGGCGCTCATCCAGGTCGAATTCGAAGGCGGCAAGTATCCGCTGCCGCAATACGAACTCGGCAACGACAAAATCATCGATCAAACCTGCCGCGAGCTTGATCTCTATTTCGCGGGCAAGTTGCGCGAGTTCAAGGTGACGGTCGATCCGCAGGGCACCGAGTTCCAGCGCAGGGCGTGGGCGGCTCTGCGAGCAATTCCATACGGCGAGACGCGCTCTTATGCACAGCAAGCCAAAGCCATCGGTTCACCCAAAGCGACGCGCGCTATCGGCGCCGCGAATGGCCGCAATCCGATCCCTGTGATTATCCCGTGCCACCGGGTGATCGGCGCCAATGGCAGTCTCACCGGCTTTGGCGGCGGTATGGAGCGCAAGCAAATCCTGCTGGAGCTGGAACAAGGTGGCAATTTATTGGCGCGCGCCAGCTGATCATTACGAAGCTTAAACCGCTTTGAGGCATCGCACGCAGGCCCGACGGCGTGCTAAGCAGCCGTCGCGAGCGCGCGGGAGGAGTGTCTTGATGCGGAAGCTTTTGGTTGGCGTCGTCTGTGCGGTGGCTTTGGCGGCGCCGAGCGTCGCACCCGCACAACAGCAAGAGGGCTGGAGCTACGCGTATTTGGAAGGCGTGGCGACTGCCACGCTCCACGATAACCATGGCCGCACCACAGCGACTTTGACCTGCCGTCCGCCGACGGGCGACATCGTGCTCAGCGACTTCACGCTGCCCCGCAGCGCGCGTGGCGCAAGGCAGGCGTCCGTCAGGATCGGCGCTATGGCTGTGAACGTGCCGATGTCTGTCGAGGGCCGCGGTCGCAATCGCGCCGTCGTCATCAATCTCCCGCAGCGGCCGCCGATCCTGGCGGCCGTGCAACCGAATGACCGCCTCTCCGTCACGGTCAACAACCAGACGGTGACTTATGCCGAGGGTGGCCCAGCGCGGATGCGCGAAGTGGCCTATGCATGCTGGGGCGGCTGAGGTTCAGCTGTCGCCAAGGGTTGCGGTGGGCGAAATTTGACGCCTAACATTGCGCATTGCTCACCGGGGGGTGGCTATCGCAATGGGTGATCAGAAATCAGATCAGCGGGGGCGCCGGCCGCCGCAAGGGGCGGTCGTTGCTGTCGTCCGTGTAGAAACGCTGAGCGGCAAATCCAGCGAGTTCGCGGCGATCCTCGGCGATCTAGCGCATCGTGTGCGCGACGAGGAAGATGGCTGCACCTTCTATCACGTGACCCGCGCGATCGGTTCAACCGACCATTTTGCTGTGCATGCCAGGTTCGAGAACTGGGCTGCCTTCAAGGGGCATGCGGATACTGCCCATCTGAAGCGCGCGATGGGGCGCATCAACCCGCTGTTGGCGTCGCCGATTGCGATGGAAATCTATCTGGACGCCGAGTGACGCCGGCGAACGACGCCTGGTAAGAAGTTCACGCCAATTGCGGCCGCAAACGAGAGAGCGCCAACAACGGCGCCCAGCCAATCTGCATCGCCGTCGGCGCGCGTAACTTCCACGGTCACGAATGCCGCGAGTAGAAGTCCGCCCGAGGCCAGGGTAAGGCGCGTTTGCACATCTGCGCCACGGCGGCGCCAGAGCAGAGCGTGTCCCATAAGCGCCAGGCCCGGAAACAGGAAGCCGAACGTCTCGCGCGAGATGAACGGCGCGTGTGATTGCCTCGGCGCCCAGAAGGGCATCGCCCATAGGGCGATGCCTGTCAGCAGAACGCCGAGCGTCGCAACTAGCATCGCATTTGCGAAGACGATGCGGATGCGGCGTGCGCCGTAGCGTGCGCGCGCGCGCAGAATGAAAGCTGCGGTCAGCCACACAACGGCGTGGGCGCCCAATTCCGCAAAACTTATCGGTTCGAGCATTACCGCGCCGCCGGCATACACCACGCGGACCACGAGATTGGCGGCCGCGACTGCGAGCACGATCGCCACGCTTTCCAGAAATCCAGCGCTGACACGCGCCCTGTGTAGGGTCGCCGCCCACGCCGCTGCGCCTATGATCGCCGCAGGCGCTGCAAAGCCCGCTGCGATGAGCGCGAACGCCGGCCACGAACCGCTCTCACTCAGAAGAACTTGCGCCACCGCAACGGCGAAGGTCGCCGCGCACAGGCCGCTCAGGCAGGCGAAAGCGCCCCGCACGCGTGCCGGCAAGCCGAGGTCGACGGCGCTCAAGGCCAAAGCCGCAACCGCAAACGTGGGCGCCGCCAACTTGGCCGGAAGCGCCAGCGCGACGGCGGCCGCGAATGCTGTGAACACGCCCGCCATCAACACCCATAGGGTTGCCTTCAACGCATTGAGGCCTCGCTCGTGGCGCATCATCGCGGCGGCGATGACGCCAATGAGCAACAGCGACAGCACCGCGAACCCGGCCGCCGCGGCATAGTCATCGGCAAGGCCGCTCCGCGAAAAATAGAGGGCAGCGATCGCCGCGAGCGGGCCAACCGCACCTGTCCCCGCCAGCGACAGCCCGCGCGCGCCGAGTTGCGGGACGCGAATGGCGGCTATGGCGAAGAAGACAGCTCCGGCCCACGCGGTCGCCGGCGTGAACCATATGGCCGCGCTCGGCTCGCCGCTCAACACAAACAAGCCCAGCAGCGCAGCACCGAACGCGCCGAAGTGCATGCCTTCAAGCCGCAAACTTAAGGCGCCGGTGATAGCGCTGGCGGCGACGAGGATGGCGAACGTGATCCCCGCAACGCTCACCATGCCGATTTGCAAAGCGAGTGCGAGGGCGGCGATGGTCATCGACAGTGCCATGGTGACGCCGGTGCTGACGCGGTGCAGGTGCGCGTGACCGAGGCCGCAGATGGCGGCGAGCGCGACGCAAATGGAGTAACTGGCGGGATCGGCGCCAGCGGAGCCGACGGCAAAACCAATGAGCGCCCAAGCGCCAGATGTGGCGACTGCCGTCCACGCCGCCGCGCGCCACATTGGCCGATGCGCGATCGACATCATGGCTGCGCCGATTGCCAACCCACACGCGATGATCGTCGCCGCGCCAGCGTTGAATGCAAAACCCAAGGCCGGAGCAATTGCGAGAATGCCGAGCGTCAGGCCGCGCGCGGTCTCGGAAGAAACACCCGGTGTCGGCACGCTGATCGTAGGCGCCGCTGGCAAAGTCCAGGCCCGCGCGGATCGCGGAGCCTTTGCGTCCTCGGTATCCGCGCTGACGAGCGGAATGACTTCCGCTGTCGCACCGCGCGCGCCTGCAATCTTGGCGCGCCTCGTCTCTTTGAGCGCAAGCAACTCGCGCAGCGCCGCAATCTCGGTTTGCTGCCGTTCGAGTTTGCGCCAGAACCAGAACCCTGCCGCGAGAGCTGCGGCTGTCTGGATCGCGAGGAGGGCGAAAATCAGCTCCATGCGGCGGCGTTACTAAACGAGACTGACGCCGGGGGCATGCCCAAAACGGGTCATCTCCCATCCGGAACACAACCTGTTGCCGCAGCGCAGCAATTTACGCCGCGTTAGCCCTGCAGCTTGCGCATGAATTTCTGGGTCTGCATGTGGCCACCCGTGTAGGCCTCGCGCCCCGTCTCGTCGGTGATTTGGGCCCAATGGTCTCGCACCGCCTCTGCGCTTGCACCGTGGCCGAGATAGGCGCCTTCGGTCTCGGTGATCTGAGCCAGCGAGAACACGCCTGCGCCAGCCGTTAGGATGGCGCCGTTCGGCCCGTCCTTCGATGCGAGATAAACGACGCCCGGCGTCACCTGTTCCGGTCCGAGCTTTTCGAGCATTGCGGGCGGCATCAGGTTTTCGGTCATCCGGGTCGCCGCAACCGGCGAGACTGCATTGATGCGGATGTCGTTCTTAGCGCCTTCGAGCTTGATCGTATTCATAAGGCCAATGAGCGCCAGCTTCGCTGCTCCATAGTTCGCCTGCCCGAAATTCCCGTAGAGGCCGCTTGATGAGGTCGTCACGACGATGCGGCCATAGTTCTGGGTCTTCATGATCTCCCAAACAGCCTTCAGCGGCTTTACCGTGCCCATTAGATGGACATCGACGACGGCGGCGAAGTCCGCGATCTCCATCTTCGAAAAGCTTTTGTCGCGCAGGATGCCAGCATTGGCGATCAGCACGTCGATACGGCCCCACTTGGCCATTGTGCGCTCGACCATCGCCGCAACGCCTGCATCATTGGTGACTGACGCGCCGTCCGAAATCGCTTCGCCGCCGGCGGCAACAATTTCTGCGACGACCGCATCGGCGGCTGCGGACGAGCCGCCCGACCCATCCATCGAGCCGCCAAGATCGTTGACGACGATCTTTGCGCCGCGCTTTGCAAACTCCAGCGCGTGGCTCCGTCCAAGGCCGCCGCCGGCGCCTGTCACAATCACAACCTGGCCATCGAAGCGAATGTCGTCGCTCATCTGAAGTGTCTCCGTTTTGGAGGTTTTGTCGTCGTTCAGTTGTCCATCGGTCAAGTGATTGCGTCGCCCATAGCGTCGCACTGAAGCAAGGGCTCAACGCGTACCCGGCGCTCGGCTAAACCTGAGCTGTGTGCTATCGAACGCGTCTCGCCAGGCGGTCAGCCTGCCGCGCCAGTTTCGACCGGCGGCGATTCAGGGTTTTCAGGGCGCGCGCGAGATCGCGTTCATCGCCAGCGAGTTCCGGCTCCGCCACCAGCCGCTCCATCAACAAAAGCGCGTCCCTCTCGCGTCCAAGGGCGATGCCAATCTTTTCTGCTGTCTTCTTTCGTGTTCTGCCGGGCCAATCGTCACCCAAGAGAAGCGCTGCGAAAAAGCGATCTTTTTCGCAGCTGCGCCACTTGTGGCGGACCACCGGATCAAACGTCGCCCTGCCGCGCCGCCGCGCTCTTCGCGCCCTGCGATCCAACCGTTTCGCCCCACGGCGAATCTGGCGGTGTGACGCTTCCGGCCAAACCTGCGCCAGCGCAAGCAGGTCCTTCATCCCTGCACGTGTCGCCTCAAGGTTAAGGCTCGGATGTGAGGAGGCAATTTCGTCGATGCCGTGCGCTACTAGCGAAAACGTGGCCGCTGCACGCTTTTTGCTCTTGCGCGCCGTGTTGTGCGCCGCCTCGCTCAGCGCCGCAGGATCGCGTGCCATCGCGAGATTGCGCATCAGCACACGTGCTGAGTCAACGAACACCGATGAGAGACCCGGCGCACAAGCGCGCCCGATCCGCGCAAGCGCGCGCGCCCGCTTCACGCGCACCCGACAGCGATGCGTGGCTTTGCTGTCGTTCTGGATGAGATCCAGCTCTTCGATCGCCGCGCGCAATTCTGCCGTCAGCGCCGCGCGAAGATCGAACGCCGGTCTTGGCGATCGCATGGCAATGCCCCCAAAGCCCGCGACTATTCTCGTCGCGCGATCTTCTTGAGCGTCCCCGAAAATGAAAGCAATGGCCGCTCTGCTTGTGTCACAATTCCTCTGATGAAGATGACAGATCGCGTATCGCGCACCACTTCACCGCGAGCCTCTACCCAGCAATCAAGGTTGCCAGCGCCGATAAACTCCGAGTTGAACGTCATCGTGACTGCGCGCGCATCTTGCAACACGTTGTGAGCAATGGCGAAAAGCGAGAAGTCGGCGAAACTCATCAGGCAGCCGCCATGGATGGAGTCGCCCCCGTTGAGGTGATGACGCTTGGGCTCGAACACGCAGCGAGCGCCGCCATTCTCCTGCCGAAAATAGAACGGGCCGATGAGCGTTTCGTAAGGATCGCTGCCTCCGCTCCAGGTGGTCCAGCCGGCGAACGGGCCCTCCGTCAATGTGACGCCCCCGCTGAAAGATGTTTGAGGCGTTCCCTCGCCGTTCATGGCATTCCCTCCACGAGCCGGTGCTGGCATGGTGTAGCGGCAACGGCAAGGCGGGGCTCGACGTGCGCGTACTATTTGCGATCCTGGCATGTGTGGCGGTGGCGCAATGCGCGACGCCGAAAGACAAGCGTTTTCAAGTCGGTCAATCAGAGGGCGGGTACGTCATCATTGGCGTGGCAGAAGCAAGTGAGAATACCTCGCCCAGCTACACCGTCCTATGGCGGCGCCTGGACGAAAACGGTCACTTCATGCGCTATGGTGCGCGCCGCATCTTTGAGGCGCGCTCGGAGTCAGGCGACGGTGTCCAGGTTCCGGGCATTCCAGGGGAGTTCATCCTCTCCGAAGTCGAGCCAGGCACATACGCGCTCGATAGCGTCTTTGCGGTTCTGCGCGACGGGCGCGTGAACTACGTCGCAAACGGTCTCGTGCGCGGCCCTGAACGGCCGACCTTTGAGGTGCGCGCCGGCGAAGCGGTCTATCTCGGCATCTGGGAAGTAAACCTCGATGAGGCCTTCGCCACCGTGCGGCCTTGGCGTCGCGAACGTAGTGATCTTGACGCGGTCATTCGCGCCGTCGATCCCGTTGAGGGCGGCATCAGCATCGTTGACACGCCGGATCGCAGCATTCCGTGCACGCCGTTCCGCCTCAATACAGTTTCTCAGCGGCAGGTGTGCTGACCAGATGGATCACGATACGTTCGAACAGCTCCTCGATGGCGTCCGCCGCTTCGTCAATGAGCGCCTCATTCCACTCGAGGCGAAGGTCTCCGAAGATGACGCCATCCCGGCTGATGCGCTTGCCGAAATGCGCGCGCTCGGCATGTTTGGGATTTCTATCCCCGAAGAATACGGCGGTCTCGGCCTCACCATGGAGGAAGAGTGCCGCACGATGTTCGAGTTTTGCCGCTGTTCGCCGGCGTTTCGCTCGGCCTTCGGCACCAATGTCGGCATCGGCAGCCAAGGCCTCGTCATGTTCGGCAGCGATGCGCAAAAACAGAAGTGGCTGCCTGGTATCGCCTCGGGCGAAATCGTCACCTCATTTGCGCTCACCGAGCCGGAAGCGGGTTCAGACTCGGGCGCCGTCCGCTCAAGGGCCGATCGTGATGGGGATGGCTACGTCCTCAACGGCACAAAGCGCTACATCACCAACGCCAACCGCGCCTCCATCTTCACAGTAATGGCGCGCACCAACCAAGAGGCGAAAGGCGGCAGCGGCGTCTCCGCGTTCCTGGTGCCAAGCGATCTCAAAGGCGTTTCGGTCGGTAAACCTGAAAAGAAGATGGGGCAGCAGGGCGCGCACATCTGCGATGTGAATTTCGACAACGTGCGCGTGCCCGCCGATCTCCGTCTTGGCGAGGAGGGGCAAGGCTTTCGCATTGCGATGCAGGTGCTCGATCGCGGCCGTCTGCACATCTCGTCTGTCTGCGTTGGTGTTGCCGAGCGCTTGATTGAAGAGAGCGTGCGCTACGCCGCCGAGCGCAAGCAATTCGGCCAACCCATCGCCAACTTCCAGATGATCCAAGCCATGCTCGCCGATTGCCGCGCTGAAGCAAACGCCGGCCGCGCCATGGTGCTCGAAGCGGCCCGCAAGCGCGACCGCGGTGAGGACGTCACTATGGACGCCGCCGCTTCAAAGCTCTTCTGTTCAGAGATGGTCGGTCGCGTCGCCGACCGCGCCGTGCAAATCTTCGGCGGCTCCGGCTACGTCGCCGACCACGGCATCGAGCGCTTCTACCGCGATGTCCGCATCTTCCGCCTCTATGAAGGCACCAGCGAAATTCAACGGATCATTATCGCGCGCGAGATGATGAAGCAGGGCAAATAGGCCCGGTGCGGCTGCGCGCGGCGTCTAATCACCATAGTAGATTAGATCGACCCAAACCTCGTTGTCGTCGTCCCACGCAACTAATTTTGCGCGGCCGCGGTCGGTGGGAATGAGCATCAGCCGTGAAGAAGACGATGTGATCCGCTGGTACTCGCTGCGCGACAGCGTGGTGCCCCGCCACGACCCTCCGTTAGGTTGATCACCAGCACGTTGAAGCGCTGACCAAGTTTCAACATGGCGGGCGCCGTCTGTCTCGATGCGATCGAAAATTGAACGGATGGCGGCAGCCGCGGATTCGACATCTGGCGTGCGCCCGTCGAAATCTGCGAGCCGGGCTAAGTGCAGGACCTGCACGCTTCCGGGAATGTCGCGGCGCCCGGTTCGATCGATCCAGATCGCTACCATCGCATCATCGCATCCGCCGTAAGATTCAACGACGAGCCTTTGCGGCTCGTAGCGGCCAAGTGGAGCTAAGTCGGTCGTCATGCGTGCAGCGCAGGAGGACGCTTGCGGAGCTGCGGTGGCGTTGTTCTCAGGTGTCCGTGCTCTCGCCGCGGTAGTTGCGAGCAAAGCGAGCGAGAAAAACAAGAAGGCGAGAGCTGCGCGCATGTTGAACCTCAAACTGAGGGCGGCTGCAGATATCAGTCCACAGCGAAACCCTATCGCATCTAACGGTCGCGGCAAGTGATGCCTCAGAAGGCGCACTCGCGCCATCGATGAAAGCGCCTCTATCCTGGTGAGCGGTGGTCGCCAGCGGTTGTTATCCGGTCATTGTGATCATAGGGTGGCTCCGGGGGAAGGCCTATGGCGGATGTCTTCATCAGCTATAAGAGCGACGACCGTGGCGCCGTCGAGGATATCGTTCGTGGGCTAGAGCGCGAAGGTATCAACCTCTGGTGGGATCAAGGGATCGCGCCCACTGCCGACTGGCGCGCCGACATTGCACGCGAACTTCACGCAGCAAAAGTTGTAATCGTCGTCTGGTCGCGCAACAGCGCAGACCACGACACCGGGAAGTGGGTGATCCAAGAGGCCGAGGAAGCGGATGCGCGCGGCGGCTTGGTTCCAGTTGTTATCGACGACGTCTTGCCGCCGCTCGGCTTGCGCCATGTGCAGACGGCAGACTTGGTGGATTGGCGCGGTGATCGCGAAGATCCGCGCTGGATCGGCTTTGTAGAGACTGTTCGCGCGAAGCTTGAGGGCCGCGCAGTCGACGCGCGCGTTGCGCGCGACACCGGTCCCCAAACAGCAAAGGCGAGTCTTCGCGGACGCGTAGCGCAACTCTTCCTCGCGCTCGGTTTGGCGACCCTAATCGTCACCAGTGCAGTCGCCTTTGGTCCCCTTACCGCGGCGGCGCTCGTGGGTGGCCTTTCTCTTGCCTACCTGGTGCTGAATTTGCTTTTCAGCCGCCGGCGCAACGATCGTGCTGCTGCCACCTTCCTTCGCCGCGCATTCGCGGTGGGCTGGGTCACCACCGTCACCAATATCGTCGTGTGGTGTGCTGCGATCGGCGCGGGCGCGTATCCATACGCAAGAGGCGCGCTTTACCAGAATTTCTCCATCGCCGTAATCGACGAGCTGCGAACACCCGTCACTGACGCGCAAGTTACCGTCACATTCGGCGATACCCAAACACGCGTACCACTTGATGAAAACGGCGTCGGTCACATGGAGTATCCGCTGTTTTGGGGCGCAAAAGAAGGGACGGTGACGCTCAGCCACCGCGACCATGAGACTGCTCGTGAGATTGCGCGGGAGGGGCTTCGCTTTGCCGACCTGACTTTGGGAACGCCGTCCGGCACTGAGCGTTTGCGCGTGCGTCACATCACCGTGCGCGGTCTTGCCATGGATGCGGTGCTTCACGGTATTCGCCCGCCGGAGTTCGCACGCCTGGTCCCGGCGCTCGCCGGCGTAGTGCGCAACGAGGTGTGGGATGCGGCAGACGAATATCTCAGTGCGTTTCCGGTTTTTCAGGGAATGGGAGAGGGCAGCTTGGGCTACCAGGTTGGCCAGGATGGAGAAGCATCCAATCCAGAGAGCGAAGTCTGGGATGCGAGCGTCAATCCCCGATCGCTGATGGGACTACGCATGGCGGACGCTGCTCTGGTTACTTTGCGCGCAAATTTCTCAAGCGGAATCTACGGATGCCCTATCAACCAACCTTTGGACGCCAACTATCAACTCGTTCTCGGCGATAGCCACCGCTGGTACAACGACAACGTCTTGCAGCCGCATCCCGAAGCGGTGCGCGCGCTGAGTGGGCGCGGACTGGAGGGCGTGCGCGACGAGGACGGCGGCGTACGCGGGACTTTGATGCGGCTTGCCGACTACGACTTCTTGGCCCCGTTGCTGGCGAACAATCCTCAAATCGCCGGTGAGGGCAACCGAGACCACCTCCAGACGCTGCAATTTCTGACCGAGCACCGGCCATCTGGCGGCGTTCTGATTGCAACGCTCAATCTCAGGTCCTTGAATTTGAGCAATTGCGAAGAATTGCAGGCCTCGATCGATATTGCGCTCCCCGCCCTCGCGCTTCGTGTTTCGTTTATCGAAAACGTATCGGATGAACCGCTGCCGATCACCGCGATCTTGGACGGTATGGCCGATCGCGAGGCGATTGAGGTGTGGGCACACAGCGATCCTGACCGAACTGTCGAGACCCCGTGGCCGGGGGGCATGCTTGCGCCGGGTGAGGCCATTGCGGTGCCGCGTCGGCTCATCGTCGAAGATGGATTGAGCGAGGATGACGTCGCGAGGTGGCGCGCGCGCGGCGACGGCAATCCGATTTCGTTTGACGTGATGCCTGACCCTGAGACGCAGCCTCAGGTTGACGGGCCCAACGACCCGCTGGTCACGAACAACGCGCGCGCGATCATGGTGCGAAGTGGGCAGGTGCGCTTTATCGATCTTAGTAACGGCATAAGGACGCCGTTGGCGACGCCATACGTGATTGGTCCAAGCGTCGAAGCACTTACTGTACGCATCAACGATGTGGACTTCGACATGCGCGATGACAGCGGCGCGATCTTGGCCATTTTGTTTGGCAGTGGAGTTGGTTCGTGTCCGTTCGTTTACGCAGCGCGGCCAGGCGACCATACCATGCTCAACCGCGGTACAATCATCACCGATCAGATCGGGCTGAGCGCCGAACGCGCGAGCCGGCGCTATCTTGGTCGGACCGTGGGTCAGATAGAAATCCACGAGCGGGAGTCCGAGATATCCTATCTCAACAGGGTGCGTCTCATCGCCGTTGGCGGCGATGGCCGCGAACGGATGTTCGAGCCGGCGCAACGTTCCTTGCGCGCGGTCGACGGCGACTATTCGCGGCTGGAACGGGGCGATGTGGTGAGCGTCAGCTTCCCAAGCTACCAACCCCGGGACGACGATCGCGCGGTCTATTTGGAGGCTGTAGGGTATTACACCCCGCTTCCGACGACCGTCGAAGCGCGGCTCGCCATTCGACGCTCCGCAATTTTCCAGTAACGCTGGCGTAGGATTCGAGCAGGCCGCCGTCCTTGTGGATCGACGCACGCACATTGTGCGCGTTATCTCGACGCATGTCGCGCGCACTCAAAACCATGATTGCAGAAATCACCGCCTGCCGCGTTTGCGCAGGCGCGTTGCCGCACGAGCCGCGGCCCGTTGTTTGGGTCGATGTGCGCGCGCGTATTCTCATTGCCGGCCAGGCACCAGGTCGGCGCGTGCACGAGAGCGGTATTCCCTGGGACGATGCATCCGGTGACCGCCTGCGCGACTGGATGCAGCTCGACCGCGCAAACTTCTACGACAAGCGAAACATCGCCGTCGCGGCTATGGGTTTCTGTTTTCCCGGAACAGTGAACGGCGCCGACCTGCCGCCACGGCGGGAGTGCGCGCCGCTGTGGCGGCCGCGCCTCTTGCCACTGCTGAAGAATATACAATTGACGCTGCTGGTCGGCGCCTTTGCGCAACGCTATCATTTAGGTGCTGCGGTGAAGAAGACTTTGGCGGAGACGGTCGGCGCATGGCGCGATTACCCTGCGAACGTCATGCCTTTGCCGCATCCGTCATGGCGAAATACCGGCTGGCTGAAGCGTAATCCATGGTTCGAAACAGATTTGCTACCCGAGTTACGGCGCAGAGTTTCATCTGCCTTGCGTTGATGGTGCTGGCCGCGTGTGTGCCCACGGTGCAACGCGCCGCCTCACCGCTGGAAGGTTTCACCGGGCCGCGCTTCGAGCCAGCGGCGGAGCGCTTCATTTCATTCGATGGCGCCGAACTCGGACTCACCGCATGGTTGCCGCCGGACAATGCTGAGCCGCGCGCGGTCATCATCGGTCTTCACGGCATGAACGATTACGCCAACACTTTCTATCTCGCGGGTCCTTGGTTTGCGGAACATGGCGTTGCGCTTTTCGCGTACGATGCGCGTGGCTTCGGTCGCTCGCCGCGTCGCGGCGTGTGGGCAGGCGAGCGCCTGATGACGGAAGACCTGCGCACCGCTGTCATGGTGGCGCGCAACACGTATCCGAATGCTGAGATCGTCGTGGTCGGCGATTCCATGGGATCGGCGGAAGCGATGGCGACGTTCGGCGCGCCTGGCGCGCCTACGGTCGATCGCCTCGTGCTTGTGGCGCCAGCGGTGTGGGGCTGGTCGACGCTGCCAGATCAATACGCGATCGCGCTTTGGCTGGGCGCCCACACCTTCCCGTGGCGCGCCGTGCAGCCGCCGCGTGGCGTCGTTCGCCGGGTCACTGCGTCAGACAATCGCGAAGCGCTGCTGCAGGCTGGGCGCGCGCCGTACATGATCTGGTCCACACGCATCGACGCTGTCTACGGGCTCGTCGGCCTTATGGAGACCGCATCCGAACACGCCGCCAATCTCGATGGTCACGTGCTCTTCCTCTATGGCGCGCACGATCAAATCATCCCGCGCAATTCCGCCGTCGCGGCAGCGCGCCGACTGCCTTCCACGGCGCGCACCGCATTCTATGAGAACGGCTGGCATTGGCTGCTGCGTGACCTCCAGCGCGAAGTCGTTTTCAACGATATTTTGGCATTTATCGATGATCCGGACGCGCCGCTCCCGTCACAGTCGCCGCCACTTTTGCCGGTCGTCCAAGCAAATCGTTAACGTGATTGGCCTAGGCTTGGGCCACTATGGCGGCCAAGAAGGCTCTCTTTGACAAAAAGGGCATAGCGCTGACGCGCGCAAAGCTCCGCGCCTGGTGGGACGGCGATGTGTTCGACGAAGAGGCCGCGGTGGCTGAGATCGAAGCAAGACTCGCTGCCGAGCCAGCCGCCAACGATTCCGTAGATAACGAACTTTTCGATGAGCCGCCGTACGAGTTGCCAGCGCGTCTACAGGCGCTGGCCGTTCTTTGGGGCGATGATCGCGTCCGCCCAGGCGACGCCACTTCTGACAGGCTTGAGCCGGCCCGCATCGGCCTTGCGCCCGAAGGCGCGCTCGCAGTGCTCGGCCCTGGTCTCGCCGGGGTCATGTCCGCCGTCGCAGCCGCGCATCCGGGCAAGATTGACGTGTTTGAATGGCGCGAAGAGACCTTCGAGGCTCTGCAATATGGGCTGAAGAAGGCCAAGCTCGACGAACGTGTCACGGCGACGCGTATTGATCTTGAGGCGCACGTCTTCACACCCGGCGCCTATGACGGCCTGTTGAGCATCGACGATTTTGCCTATTGCGGTTTCCCGCCGCACTTGGCGGGGCAGCTTCTAAAAACCCTGAAGCCCGGCGCATGCGCCGTCGTTGAGTGTTATGTCGGCCTGACGACTCCAGAACTTGCGACAGCATTCGCCTCATCATTCGCCGAGCCGCAAATTCGCGCGCACGGCGACCTGTTGCAGGTCTTCTCCGACATTGGCTTTACGCTCGAAGCCGACGAGGACATGACCGAGGATTTTCTCTTCACGGCGCGCGCCGCATTCAAGCAATTGGGTGAGCGCCTGACCGCCGCCGGCGCGCTTGAGGTCGCGGTCGCGCGCGAGTTGGCGTGGGAGACAGAGGCGTGGCGCGTGCGGTTGCAGCTTCTGGTGACACGCCGATTGGAGCGCCGCCGCTTCGTCTTGCGGAAGCCGCTCGAAGATCAGTCCGAAAACGCGAACGCGCCGGCGGACTGAATTTCAACCGACACCGTATCGCCAAGCGGCTGACGCGCCGGGGTAAGGGCGCGCCAGGTCGCGCCTTGGCTTTCAATGCGCGCCAAGTCATGCGCGCCATGTGGCCGTAGCGCCGCCACACGCGCACCGCCGCCGGGGGAAAGCGTCAGTGCCTCGGCGCGTACGACGGCAGTCGCCTGCGAACCGTTGGGCAAATGCTTGGCTGCAACCGGACCAAAAGGCGTATCGATGGCGCCGTTTTTGATGACGCCTTTGAAAATGTTGATCGGCCCAAGCGCCGCCGCGGCGTCGACAGAAGCCGGTGCGTCGTACACTTCGCGCGGTGGGCCTTCCTGCAAGACGTGCCCGCTTTTCAGGATGACCAAACGGTCCGCCGCTTGCAATGCGTCCTCTGCATCGTGCGTGACAAACAAGGTAGTCGTGTGCGCCTCCCCAAGAGTTGCGAGCGTCGCGTCGCGCAACTCGGCCCGTAGGCTGGCGTCGAGGCCGGAGAAGGGCTCGTCCAGCAATATCGCATGCGGTTTGGGTGCGAGCGCGCGCGCCAGCGCTACTCGTTGCTGCTCGCCGCCGGAGAGCTCGTGCGGATAGGCGCCGGCGCGATGTTTGAGCCCGACGCGATCGAGCCAATGCAATGCTGTTTCGTCGCGCGTCGCGCGTCCGAGTTTGTCGAGACCGAACGCAACGTTCGCGCCCGCCGTGAGGTGTGGAAACAGCGAGTAGTCTTGGAAAACCATGCCAATGCGGCGTGCTTCCGTCGGCAGCATGAATCCCACGCTTGAGACGCGCGCGCCGCCGAGGTGGATTTCGCCTGCGTCGACGGCTTCAAGGCCTGCGATGAGGCGCAGTATTGTTGATTTGCCCGAGCCGGACGCTCCCAGGAGCGCCACGACTTGGCCTTCGGGCGCGGTGAAGGACACATCGTCGAGCGCCGGTGTCTTGCCGTACGACCGCCGCACGTTGCGGAGTTTCACGCCGTTCATGGCGTCACGCCTGCGCGCCCGCGCTCTATACTGCGCGCGAGGATGACGATTGGGGCTAGCCCAGCAAGAAAGATCAACAGCGATGGCGCCGCTGCCTGAAGCAAACGTTCGTCGCTTGCATAGGAATAGGCCTTGACCGCCAGCGTATCGAAGTTGAACGGGCGCAGGATCAGCGTCGCGGGCAACTCCTTTAGGATTTCGACGAACAAGATCAGCGCCGCCGCCGCGAGGCTTGGCGCCGCGATTGGCAGGTCAATCGAAAAAAATCGCCGCCACGGTCCCGCGCCCAAGGTGCGCGCGGAAGCATCGAGGCCTTTCGAAAGCCGAGCGAGACCGGCGTCGACAGGCCCGACGCCTGCTGCTGAGAAGCGCGCCGCGTAGGTCCAGAACAATGCCGTCAGTGAAAGCGCCGCACTCAGGCCGCCAACCCAGCCCGCGTCTCGCGCAAGGCCAAAGAGTGAGAGTGCGCCGAGCGCGATGACGGCGCCCGGCGCGGCATAGCCCATTCCGGCGGCGAACAACGGCGTCTTGCCCCATGCTGACGCCCGCCGCGCGGCAACCGCGATCGCCGACGCAAGCGCGAGCGTGATCAAAGTGCCGAGCGTCGATAGCAGAAGAGAGTTTGCGAAGGGCCCGGCAATGTCTTGCACGTTTGCGTGCAAAACGGCGAGCCGCGCCAACCACAGCAGCGGCAGCAGCGCGCCAAACACAATCAGCAACGCACAAAAGATAACCGCCGCCGTCGCCGCGAGCGACTTGAGATTGTACCGCGGCAGCGGCCGCCATCGCGAGGAACCGCCTGCAAACGAGGCTCGTCCGCGCGCGCTGCGCTCAACAAAGAGAAACACCATCGCCGCGACGAGTAGAACGCCGGAGATTTGTAGCGCGACGGCTGGTGATCCATGCGCGTACCAGGCGCGAAAGATGGCCGTTGAGAGCGTGCTAAGTCCGAAGTGCTGAGCGGCGCCATAGTCGGCCGCAATCTCCATGCAGGCGAGCGCGGCGCCTGCAGCAATGCCGGGGCGCGCCAACGGAAGCGCCACGCGCCAGAACACGCGCATCGGCGATGCGCCCAACATACGCGCGGCCTCAAGCGCGCAGGCCGATTGGCTCGCAAACGCGGCGCGGGCTGCGAGATAAACATAAGGGTAGAGCCCCACCGCGTAGATGAACGCCACGCCCCACATGCCCTCGACCGGGATGAACGAGCGGCCTGCCCAGGTCATGCTCGCATAGGCGTAGGCCAAGATGTAACTCGGCGCCGCCAGCGGGATTGCCAGCGCCCACTCGAACACGCGCCGGCCCGGAAAGTTGCATAGCGTCACCAGCCAAGCCGCCGCCGCGCCAAACACAAGCGCCCCAGCGCCGCCGGCGAGCACCAAGGTGGTTGTGCCTACGGCGCCCTCTGCGATCAGCGCCGCGCCGAAATCGGCGTCGCCGCCTTGCGTCAAAGCCAGCGCCAGGACAGCCACAGCCGGCGCGGCGCAGACCAACGTCGCGATGGCGGCGACAATCGCCACCCCGTCGAAGCGCGTCGCCCGAAGGCGGGAAGGTGATGCGGCCAAACTCATGCGCCGCTGCTTCTAACCTGTGTTCGCTTAGCTCCAACCCACTTCTTCGAAGATGCGAGCGGCTTCGGCCTGATGGCGCCCCAGCGCATCGAGCGGGATGTTTTCTTCCTTAAAGGGCCCTGCAGCGGCCAAATCTGGCGCCGCTGGGATTTCAGGTCGGATCGGGAATTCGGTGTTGAGCGGCGCCAGCATGGTTTGCGCCGCGTCACTAACGAGATATTCCAGGAATTGAATGCCAAGGTCGCGCCGCTGTGCGTGGGCTGTGATGCCGCCGCCTGAAATGTTGACGTGGGTGCCCGCGCCTGCCTGGTCGGGAAAAACAAAGCCAACCTTCGAGACAACGTCGCGATCAGCCGGATCGTCTGAGCGCATCATGCGGAAGTAGTAATAGTGGTTGCATACTGATGCCTGCGCCTCACCAGCGGCGACAGCCTTGATCTGGTCGGTGTCGCTCCCCTGCGGATCGTGCGCAAAGTTGCCTCGCACCGCAGCCGCCCACGCCTTTGCGTTCTCGGCACCGAGACGTTCGATACGCGCCGCCAGTGTCGACAATTGATAGACGTTCGATGACGAACGCATCACGATCTGGTTGTGAAAGCGAGCCGTGCCGAGCGCATCCATGGTTGCAACTTCCTCGGGCCGCACCGCGTCCTTGCGATAGACGATGATCCGCGCGCGCTTTGTGAACCCCCAATAGGCGCCATCTGGATCGCGTAGGTGCTCGGGCACCTTTTCCTGCAAAGTTGGCGTGGTGACATTCTGAAAGAGACCTGCGTCCTTCACCTTCCAAAGGTTTCCGGCGTCAGCGCTGATGAACACGTCCGCTTCAGTCTGATCGCCCTCGGCGCGCAGGCGTTCGAGCAATTGCTCGGCGCTGCCGGTGAGCGCCCGCACCTCAATACCGGTTGCTTCCTGGAAGCCCGCGTAAAGCGCGCGATCGGCATCGTAATGGCGCGCGGTATAGACGTTGACGAACTTGCCGCCGCCGCCAGCACAAGCGGCAAGCGCGGTGGCGGAAGCTCCCAGGACCAGGCCACGGCGGTTGAGATGAAAAGACAGGAGGGGCCTCCTTGGCCGATATTGCGAACGGTTCGCAATAGCGCCTGCTTAGCCGCGGAGGTCAACCCTCAATAGCGGCGCAGCTTGACGCAGGCGCCGCGAACCTTATGGTCCGCGCCCTTCGGAAGCCCTGGTTTCCGGGCGCGTAGCTCAGCGGGAGAGCACTCCCTTCACACGGGAGGGGTCACAGGTTCAATCCCTGTCGCGCCCACCATCCGGCGGGCTCGGGGTTCGTTG